>CANIVT010000007.1 GCA_947471565.1 Spartobacteria bacterium
AGGCCTCGTTTCGAACCAATGCTCGAGTTCAGATCCCTTCGAAAAAAAATCCAAATCCAATGGATTTGGAGCGGGCGAAGGGATTCGAACCCTCGACATCAACCTTGGCAAGGTTGCACTCTACCAACTGAGTTACGCCCGCATCGCTTAGCGATTCCGAACCCTACAAAAGTGATAGTTGAGGGTCAAGGGGAGATTTTCCCGCAACCCTGACGGGGATTGTGATTGCGGTCACCTGAGCGGGGGCAAGTCCCAGCAGGAGAGACGCGGCTTTGCAGTACTGCTCCATCTGGGATTGGTATTCCCGGGCGATCTCCTCGGGCGAGGAGCGGTTCGTCTTGTAATCGTAGATCCTCGCCTCAACGGCCTTTCCCCCCTCCCGTCGAACATGGACCCGGTCAAAGCAACCGCTCACCCAGTTCCCGTCGATCAGGAGGTCGAACGGCTTCTCGTTCCAGAGATCCCAGTCACCCGGGGGCTTCCCAAAAACATCCTTGGCACTCTGCGATCGGAGGAACGGTTCCAAAAGTTCACGCGCTTTCTCAGAGCACGCTGAAAGATCGGCAGCAGTAATGTCCCATTCGATCCTAGAGAGAACCTCGTGGATTTCCGTGCCGAGATCGGCGGCATCGGGCGAGAAACTGCTTCTGCCCTCGTTGATGCCGGGATGGGTTTTATGGATAGCAAGAGAGGAGGGTGAGAGCGGGTGAGGAATCCCAGAGGTACAGGGGATAACCGGCGTGAGAATCTCCCGATGCTTCTCACCCGATGTTGACTCTTTGGTGGGCAGGTGCGTCTCGTACCACTTCTCGTTGCCGAATGGGACTTCATCGCTGCTGGGAGCGAGCGTGAGCATCAGCAGACGCGCGAAGTTCCTAGACGTAGTGTTTGCTCCCAGCTTCTTGGTCAGCACGTAGAGCGCCTGCTTTGAGCGGGTCATCGCGACATAGGCCGCGCAGAGTTTGCCGTACTCCTCCTCGGCCCGGATCTCCTCGCGGGCATTGCTCATGACAGGATCGGCGGATGCCTCATCCTTGGAAGGAAGCAGACATCCCCAAGTCGGCGGAGCTCCTCCCCCCAGATGGAGCGTGTCGACATGATTGCCTCCCTTGCCATCGAGCCCAATCACGATGCTCATGTCGAAGGTGAGACCCTTCGACTGGTGCAACGTCATAACACGCACCACACCGGAGGCCTCGGCCTCCTGCACCACATGACTCTCCAAGAAGGAGACAAAATCGGAAATCGATCCCTTGTTGGATTCGTCATATTCGGCCGCAGCCGCGAGGAAGTCAGCGGCTCTCCGTGAGAGGAAAGGATTTAACGGAAGTTCCCTGGTCCAGGAGCGGACCGCAGACTCGTACCCTTGGCTTGCGATCAGCTCTAGGGCGGAGGCCCGGAACGATTCCACTCCATCCTTCAGGAGAACTCCCAAGGGAGACGACCTCACCAGTGCGAGCGAGAGTTGATCCTCCGGAAATCCGACGACACGGAACGCAGCCAGCAGAGCCAATCCTAATGGGTTGTCGTTGCAGGGATTGGACTTTCCCTCCACTGAGACGGGAATGCCGCGCGCCTGCAGGAGCGCGGCGATCGAGGAGGCATCCTCGTTCTTGCGTGTGAGCACCCCGCAGCTGAGGTTCCTCTTCCACGGCTCCACCTCCTCCAGAATGCGGGCAACCCGCTCATGAATCGGGTTCTCGTCATCCTCATCCGAGGGGACCTGTTCCCAACGGACATACCCTTCGAGGTCCTTGTTTTTCTCGGCGATCTCGTGCTCCCTCCAGGCATTCTCCCACGCCGCCACCGTCTTGTCGGGAATCGATAGCGTTCCGGCATGAGTGCCGATCGATCCAAAGAGAGTGTTCACAAATTTCACGATCTCATCGGCCGAGCGGTAGGAGACCTTGAGCTCCCTCTCGAAGACCCTCCTGTCGGATCCCAGATTGTAGCGGTCGAAGATTTCAAAGAAGAGCTTCGGGTCACCTCCGCGCCACGAGTAGATCGCCTGCTTGGTGTCACCCACGTAGAAGAGCGAGCGATCCCCTCCGCTGTCCTGGATCACCTCGTCGATGAAGGAGCCGATTACCTTCCACTGGATGCGGCTTGTGTCCTGGAACTCATCGAGCAGCCAGTGATCGAGCTTCGCATCAAGCCGGTATCCCGCACTCGTCATCCAGTCGAGACTGCCGACCTGCTCGGAGAGAAGATCGGTCACATCCGAGAAGGTCATCTTCCCGCGACTGCGGGTGAGCGCGTGGTAGGAGTCCTCGAACGACTCCATGAAACGATGAAGCGCCCTGCTCTTCTCCAGCAGCGACTCATAGACAGGCTTGAGCAAAGCGTTGCGAAGCTGCCCCCGCAAGTCGTCCAGTTTCGGACGGAGGAGAATGCGGTTCTTGGATGAACCATTGATCAGGCCGAAGTAGGGAATCCCGTCGTCATTCTTTTTGAGCTCCCCGCAGAGTTTCTCATGAATGAATCCCTTCAAGGGCTTGTTCCAAGCGGATCCGGGGCGGTGCTCGATCGCCTGAGCCACCAACTCTTTAATCTTTGCAGTCGCCGCATCCCCAAGTTCGGGATGGCTAGCTTCGATTTCCTTAAGGAATGCATCCGCGGCCGGCTTCACATCTCCCGCCTTGAGAATCTCGCTCCCCTTCGATCCCCAGATGAGATCGGGATCACCCCAGGGAAGGGAAACATCCTCCAGATACTTCGCATGAAAGTCCTTCACCGATTCCAGCATCGTGAGGAAGACCTTCCTCTCCCCTCTCCTGCGGGAGATCTTCCGCACCAGATCGAGGAACTGCTCTCCTCCCGACGATTCGACCGATTCCCGAAAGATGGCCGCCAGCACCTCCGTGCGGGCGCGCTCCAGCTCCGAATCCCCGATCATGGAGAACTCTCCCGGCAGTCCAGATTCCAGCGGGAATGACCGGGCGATCCGCGCAAAGAGGCTGTCGATTGTCCCCATGGTCAGACCTCCCGAGTCGGAGACCAGCTTGGCAAGCAGCTCCCGGCATCGGATCTCATCCAGAGGAGGAATCGCTCCCTCGTCCGCGTCCGAATTGAGGTCACGATTGAGATCCTGGAGCTTCTTGGGATCGAGCGTCGCCTCGGCCAGCCTCAGGAAGACCGCGTCGAGAAATTCACCGGCAGCCTTCTTCGTGAAGGTCAGCGACGCGATCTTGCGGGGCTCCACCCCGAGCGCCAGCAACTTCACCATGCGCGTCGTGAGCGCGTAGGTCTTTCCACTCCCCGCATTGGCGACGAGCATCGTGTTGCGGATCGGTGCACTCATGCGGTCGCCTCCTCTTGTTGGGAGCCCTTCAGAAAGCTGATCGTCTCCTCATCGAGGCACTCCTCGGGCTTGCCACCCTCCAGGAACACCCCGAGAGGATCCTCCCAGGACGGGGGCAGCTGACGCGGAGGCCAATAGATGCCGCTCTTCATGGCGGAGGCAGTCGCCTCGGCACAGGAGAGAGCGGACTCCAGGAGCTCCTTCGTGAGGTCAAAGGCCATCACATCGCTCTCCTCCGGATCTGCCGCCAGCACCAGGTATCCGGCCTCGATCGATTTTCCAGGGAAAAGCTTCTCCGCGATCGCACGGTAGAGCGGCAGCTGCAGATCGACCCACGCCTTGGGCTTGTCCTTCAAGTGTGTCCTAGCCTCCGGAAGAAAGGCCCTCGAGGCAGGCTGCAGATGAACCTCAGAGGGCGGCTTCACCGTCGTGTACGTCTTGTAGTCGAGGATCCTGACGCGGTCACCGTTCTCTTCGATCCGGTCGACTTTCGCCGAGAGGGGCAGTCCCGCAAAGATTAGGTCCCCGGAGGACTTGTACTCCACTTCCTTGATCCTCCATCCCTCCGCCACCTGCTGCGCCTGCACCGAGGCAAAGGAAAGCAGCCTCACACGAGCAGCCTCCACCTGCACCCGTACCGCCGGCGAGGGATCGCTTCCGAAACGGTTTGCGACCTCCTGCTCGAGACTGGAGAGCACGGCTACGGCGATTTCATCCTGCTCGGAAAGAAGCGGGGTTTCCCGTCCGTAACGCTCCAGCACCTTGTGCACGAGGATGCCGAACTGGAGAGCATCCATTTCCCTCTGCTCGGGATCGTGTGCCTCGAGCCCGAGCCACTTCTTGAGATAGAACCGGAACGGGCAGCTCAGGTATCCGGCAAAGTCGGTGACATTGATTTTTTCGAGCTTTGTAGCGACTAGCGGCAGCTTCCACTTCCAGTCGTGCTCGCGGATCGTGGGAGCCGATGCCTCCTTCGCCTTGCGAAAGAGCGAGGTCACCCGCTCCGGGAGCTCGTTTTCCGGGCACCTCATCAGGAGCGCCGAGGGGATGCTCGGACTTCCGTCCGGACCGAACTTGGAGAAGCTGCATCGGAACTGATCACGCCCCCTGGCATGGACCAGACAGCCGAGCAGGTAAGCATCGCGGGCGCCTCGGGTCGCGTTGTCGGGCACACCGAGCGCACGGCGCTTGTGGTCGGGAAGGAAGGGGTGCCCCTCCATCGAGTCCGGCAGACTCCCCTCCACGCATCCGCAGAGAGCCAGATGCTTCCCTTCGGCCCAGGGGGCCTCGAGCCATCCCGAGAGATCAAGGTCACCGGATTGGGAGGCTCCGAAGCTCTTCTCCCGTGCAAGCGCCCTCACCAGAGCCGCCTCTTGCGCTTTTTCGGGATCGGGCCACGAGCCCAGGACCGAAGAGGATGCTTCACAAGCCCCGAGAACCTCTTCCGCGGGACCCGTGGCATCCTTCTTCCAGATCTCCTCCAGCAGCGCGGCGGGACCCTTGGAGAGCTCCGCCAGTATCACCTTCTGCAGCTTGGCCGCATCGCCGTGGGTCTCCTTGTTGCGGATGCCCCTCGGGGGAATAGGCCTATCGGAGAGTGTTTCCGCAAGCAGCTCCAAGCTCATCGCATCGCAGGCCGTAAGCAGTCGCTCATGAGTCAGGGCAGACTTTTCCCCAACCCACGCCGCAAAGCGCGGGGTCTCGAGCAACCGGCGCAGCGTGCGCAGTGATCGGTCGCGCCTCAGCGCGATCCATTCCGCCGCGACCACGGCAGGCTCCGTGCGCGCAAGGGGCTCCCCCTCTGGAAGGTAGGGACTTCCTCCGCGTCGGAGCACCTCAGCCTGAAAGGCCGGTGCCAGCTCCGCGTCCCCCAGGACCAAGGAATGATCACCTCCGGCCTTTGCCAGAAACTCGAGGACAAGAGACGCCTCCTCAGCGGGATCCTTCGCCATCACGATCTGATCCGCAGCGAGTGGGATTTCCGCGGCGAGCCATTCCTTGGCATCAGGCCTGCCCCAGGCGTCGAATCCTCCTCCCCAATCTTCCCAATCTCCCATGGGCTTCCACACCAGCACCCTCACGGGGATGCCAGCCTTGAGCACACTCTCCGCCTTGAGTTGAGCAGCCTTGGTGAGATCCGGGAGGCAAACAATCGTGAGCGAGCTGATCGGACCGACAGGCTCCTCCCAAGCCTTGATCCGTGCCTCGTTGGGATCCCAGAGCCCGTGACGCTTGAGTTCATCAAGGTAGCCGCGGTAGAGCGGGGCGATCTCGTGCCACCGATCCTCATCCTCCGAACAGACTTCCGCGATCGTGCGATCCGCTGGAGTGGTCCCTCCCTCCGCCAGCAAATCACAGAGTTCGCACATCATGCCGGCCGTCGAGAGGATCGCCTGTTCACCCTCAAGCACCTCACCCTTCGGGAAGAGATGCTCCATCCTCGAGCGCGGCGTCTTCTGAAGCACCAGGCCCCAAGCCGCCTCCCGGTCAGCACGTGAGGCGAGAGGCCCCTTCGGAAGCAGGGCCTTCATCGGCGAGGAGAACTTCGGGGAAAGAACGCCGCTCCCTCGTTTGGCGGAAAGTTTCGCAAGCCTGTGCCTGATCCTGCGGGCGGCTCCGGATGTGGGCACCCAGACCTCCATCGCCGTCAGGTCGTAGGGATTGCCTTCCACCCCGTCCAAGAGCACCTCGGCCACCTGTTCCGAGAGGGAACCGGGTTGGTCCAGGAAGATGACTTTGGGGTTGGCCATGGGGAATAAAGACTAGGTTCCCGACCCTAACAGGGCAACCTGGTCCTAGAGCGTCCTACCCCTGTCGAGACTCTAGGATTTTAGGCTGTAGGCTTTTAGACGGTTAGGCTGCAAACAGAGAAGCGACGTCCACGACTTCGAGCACCTGCCCCTATTTGTTACTATCTCGCGATAGTTTGCGAAGGATGCTGCGAGCTAGGAATTCATTGATCTCGGTATGGCGGGGTATCGGCTGACTGATCCCTGTTTCAGGGTTCTGATACCAATCGTGTTTTCCCCCATGTCTGATAAATACCGCGCCCGCCTTTTCCACGGCACGGACGAGATCCCGACGCTTCACGCAAGTTCTAGCTCTGCGTGATGCCGAACGTTTGGTATCACCCCCGAAGTGAGGTCCTTATAGAGATCTGCAAGATGCTCCTTGAGATCCTCAAGACTCTCACCTTGGGTCACATAATCCGGGTATTCCTCAAGGAAACCAACCCAATGATCGTCTGACTTCCAGTAAGTGAACCCAGTCGCTTTCATTGCCTGATTAATAAGCCCTTAAAGATTGGGATTCAACCGGCAATTTGTCTCGGAAAGCCACCCTGGCAGGCTTTTTTACCAGCCATTGCTTTCAACTGGCTGAATGTCATCCCAGTTTTGCCGGGGCGTTGCACACTGAGCCTTAGTAATTCCTCAAGATTCGAAAGACCCGGCTTCCGGTTCCTTGTCGCTATCAAGGAAAGCCTCGATGGCGGCGCGGATGATTTCCTCCGGGGTGCATTGATTCGCGAGGGCCGTGGCCTCCAGGAGTTCGAGGGTTTCCGAGGGGAACGAGATTTTGGTGATTGGGTCCATGTCGGGGATCGTGACACGGCAGGGAGGACACAGAGCGTCCCACCCCTTTCGAACCTTCTTGAGTACGCACCGGAAGCAGGACATAACGGGTCCATGCCTCGCGTTTCCTCCAAGCGGTCCGTCCGCCCTTCCAAGTCCTCAAAAGGCGGCCACGGCCGCTCGGCACGACTCCCCATGTTCCGGATCATGCAGATCCACGAGCGCCTCAAGGAGGGGGGATTCCCCAATTGTCAGGCCCTCTCCGACGATCTCGAGGTCTCCTACAAGACAGTCCAGCGCGACATCGACTTCATGCGCGACCAGCTCCAGCTGCCGATCGAATACGACAGCGTCCGCCACGGGTTCCTCTACACACGCGAGGTGAAGAACCTCCCCGCCATGGCGCTTCAGGAGGGGGAAGTCATCGCCCTGCTGGTCGCCCAGCGTGCCGCCGAGCAGTACCGCGGCACACCCTTTGAGAAATCGCTCCGCAACGCCTTCACCAGGCTCATCGAGAGTCTCCCCTCCAAGTCTGAAATCTCCCTCAAGGACCTCAGCGAGGCCGTCTCCTTCCGCCCGCCAGGACCTCCCGCCGAGGATCTGGAGTGTTTCCAGACCCTCTCCAACGCCCTCCTGAAGTCTCAGGAGATCGAGTTCCGCTACCGCAAGCCCGGTGACGGCACAGGAGCCATCCGCCGGGTTCAGCCCTACCACCTCGGCTGCATCGGCGGGATCTGGTACCTCATCGGTCTCGATCTCGGACGCAATGCCCTGCGCACCTTCGCCCTCGCACGCATCGCAGCACCCGCCAACCTCAACCGCCGCTTCACCCGTCCGAAGGACTTTTCACTCGACGACATGCTCAGCGACAGCTTCTCGGCCTTCGAGACAAGGAACGCCCAGCAGGTCCGCATCTTCCTGGACCCGCTCGCCGCGTCACTGACCTCGGAGCGCAAATGGCACCCCTCCCAGAAGATCACCTTCCGGAAGGATGGCTCTGCTGAGTTGACCATGAAGGTCGGCCTCGCCCCCGACCTGGAGGCTTGGATCATGGGATGGGGCCCCAGAGCCAAGGTGCTCGCGCCTGTCGCCCTACGCAACCGGATTGCAGCATCCCTTCAGAAGGCCGCGATGCAGTATTGAGAGGCGTCTTCAACGCCCAACAATTTTTGCAATCCTCGCTGAAATCTCGCTCCCCGGGATCCCCTCGACAGCATCCGATCGAATCTCGGCGACACGCTCGGCAACCACGTCCTTCCAAGCGGATTCGATACCGAGCTCAATGAATTGCTGCAGGGAATGAGTCTGTCTGTCCATGAGTTCCTCCATTTGCTGAACTTTAAGTCAAAGCTGGGAGCTTTCTCACCGTGAGGCGGCAATGATTTCCCTCCTCACATCGATGTCCCGTCCGAAAAGACGCTGCCACAGCAACCGGGTGTTCGTGATCGGATCACCGGGAGCCGACTCGTCATAAGCCGGCTTATAGAGATGCACTGCACGGATCAGCGAATCCACCAACTCGTCCTCGGTGGGATGGCCAGTTCGTGAAATCACCTCCTCGAATGCCTCAAAGTCCTTCTCCTCACCACGGCTGATCTTGGAAACAAGGATATCGATCGGATGTGGGAAAAGTACATCCAGAGCCTCAAGACGCTCGACATGAGCGCGCATCCGCCAGTCGAGGGCTGTACGGAATGTCCCTAGCGGACAAACTTCCACATACGGCGAACTCAAGCCCTTGGTAAGACCAGCCTCCTTTAAAAATGCCTCGATGCTCTCATCGGACGCAATGTCCAAATCTCCGCTCATGATAGCGTTGGAAATACCCATCTGAAGTGGGGAAGAACCAAAGACGACAACCTGAAGATGTTTAAACCCAGGCTCCTTGGAGAGCACACCCGCAGCCTGCCTCAACAGTTGAGCACCCGGAGTGCTCCAGTCGAGTTCAGGAAACCACCTTGCCCTGTGCCACGGTTCGCTCACGCTCATAATCCAGCCCCTTGTAGGCACAAAGGCAGGCCAAAGCTTGATCCAGCAATCTCGGAGTCACCGAGGGATCCCTTTCCAGCTTTCCGACCAATGCCTCCCAGCGACTACCCAGACGCCTTCCTTTCGTCAGGACAACCGACTTCCTCCAGCTAGGGCTGGCTGAAATCTTGGACGGATTAATCTTCATGCCTACCCAATCCTCCAAAACCATGCCACATTCAAGCTAATCCCGTCACATCAGGACAAGGATGGCTCCGCTGAGTTGACCATGAAGGTCGGCCTCGCCCCCGACCTGGAGGCTTGGATCATGGGATGGGGCCCCAGAGCCAAGGTGCTCGCGCCTGTCGCCCTCCGCAACCGGATTGCAGCATCCCTTCAGAAGGCCGCGATGCAGTACTGAGAAAGTTCCTATCCCCCTCGACTCCCGTACAGCCGAATGTCTCGCGCGGAGGGGCAGAGATCGCTGAGGAATAAAAGACAGACCGGACCACATTGGCTTCGCCAACAAAGCTCAGGCAGGAGCTAAAGTAGCGCGGATTTTCAGATCCGTTGCGACAATGAAGCCCTTGGTCCATGAGCGCGCCTCCTCCATGGCGAAGAGTGCAGATATCCTCTCCTCAAGGGCACGCCTTGAAGGGTCGCGCATCCTGATCAGCAGGATCCCATGATGCGTTCCGGGAGCGAATTTACGGATATCGGAGAAATCCAGATCTTGGGTGATCAGGAAGCGTCCATCCATTTGGGCTCTTTCCCAGACGATCGCATCGGGTTTGCCATTGACCCCTTCATCCTCAACTGTGTCGGTTTCATGGCCAAGCCGCGACAGAATCCCCACCAGGGTGGCAGGCAAGTTTTGTATGCTGCTCTCCCCCGAGAGAAGCACCCTTCGGGTCTGGCTTCGCCAGCTACAACTCAGCCTACCTTGGCCTCGTTTCATCCAGCTTGATCCTCACGCCGCTACCGGGACGGGTGGCAAGGGAAGATCCTCCTCGGCTGAGGAAGCAGCATAGGCAATCACAGCCCGAATAGCCTCATAGGAAAGGGTCGGAAATGCCTTGAGGATCTCCTCGATGGAGTCTCCCTCTGCAAGCGATGCCAGAACGGTACGCAGAGTCACCCTGGTTCCCCGGATCACGGGTTGTCCCCCGCAGATCAACTTGTCGGAAACAATGTAATCCTTGAATGACATGGCTCACCAATACCCCCGGGACTACCGGCAGTCAACATGCACAAAACAAGGGAGATGCGCGCGAACTGCCCTCATTGACACTGGTCCCTCGACTCCCGTTCAGCCCAATGTCACGCGTTGATCGAGGAGAGATTCAATCCATCTCCCATCTCCTAGCTCCCCCCTAACAGCCTTCAGTCTAAAAGCCTATTTTGGTACCCATGGGACACTCAGCGACCTAGCCGGTCGGTATCATTGTGGGCAACGGGGACACCGAGTTTCCGACACACCACCACCTCATCCCCATGACCGAACACAATCCCGCCACAAACAAACTCACTGAAATCGCCTTCATCCTCGACCAGTCGGGTTCCATGGAATCCATCAAACAGGGTACCATTGAGGGTTTTAATGCGTTCCTCTCCCAGCAACAGGAGGAGAATGACAAGTATCCGGCCCTCTTTTCGCTTACCCTTTTCAATGCCGGCATCAACGAAGTCATCACTTCGGAACCGGTGGCGAAGGTCTCTACTCTGGACTCCCACAACTACAGACCTTCGGGTGGAACGGCCCTTCTCGATGCCATCGGACTCACCATCGACAGCCTCGGCAAGCGCCTGGCAGAGACACCTGAACCCGATCGCCCCGCGAAGGTCATTGTGGCCATCATGACCGATGGCGAGGAGAACTCCTCCAGACAGTTCACCTGGACTCAGGTCAGTGACAAGATCAAGCACCAGAGTGAGGTCTACAAGTGGGAGTTCCTCTTCATGGGAGCCAACCAGGATGCGATTGCGACGGCCTCGCGGATCAGCATTGATCGCGATAGTGGAGTGAACTACTTCCAACAGGACGGCAGCGCCAGGAAAGTACTCCGCGCCATGAGTGCCTCGGTCCAATACAGCAAGCGGGCACCCAGGCCACAATGGTCTAAACCATCGTTGCAGGAGATCATGGCCGAGGAAGAGGCCAAGGATCAGTCCAAGCAGTAACCCCTGAAATCCATGCCGGGTGATTCCTTCGATGGGGTCACCCGGTTTTTTCTGCCCAACTTCAAAAAAAGCCCAAAAAAAACCCTTGAGGAGGCTCCGGATTGACCCTTGTCGGGAGAACGGCGTAGTAAGGCAGGACTTTTTCAACTCATTGGTATCGGATACCGTGATCTCATGTGCGGCCGTTTTGTCCGGAAAGGTGAATCGAAGAAGGTTGCTGAGGCCTTAGGGGTCCAAGACGGCGAGGAGAACTGGACGGAAAGCTACAACGTGGCTCCCGGATCCACTGTTCCGATCGTCAGGGATGACCCTACTGGCCGGCATATGGCCCCCGCCGTCTGGGGATTCACATCTTCGGGCAGGGGTCCTCTGTTCAATGCCAGAGCTGAGACCGTTGATAGCCTTCCCAGCTTCCGCGACCACCTACGAGTGAACCGATGCCTGGTCCCCGCCAGTGGCTTTTACGAGTGGAGACCCAGTGATCGTCAGCCCTTCTACTTCGAGAGGGTGGATGGGCTTCCTCTGGCCTTTGCCGGGATCTGGAAACGAGTCGGCGATCACCTCGAGGCCACGGTCATCACCACCACTCCCAACCGCGACATGTCTGCCATCCACGACAGGATGCCGGTGATCCTCTCTTCGGACAGGTGGAGCAATTGGCTCAATCCGGATCCCCTGTCATCAGCTGAGTCACAGAGTCTCCTGTGCCCGTCACCGGATGGCACCCTGACTCGTTGGCCTGTGAGCAGAGCTGTGGGGAGCATCAGGAACGACACTCAGGGATTGATTGAACGGGTGGAGCCACAACCGACGGCTCAGGAGTTGTTTCCCATGTCCTCCTAGTGGATCGGAGTTGTTTGGAAACTCTCTCCTCATTTGACTCCATGAGCCACCTTCCAATCTCTTTCATAATTTACATTTCCTAGACATTTATAAATATTTGAATAGGTTTTGCAATCATGCCCTTGGTCCTTTCCAAGCTACTCAAGAAATCGCCGATCCACCGAACGAGCGAACTGGAGTCCCTTGGGCTCTCGCGTCCCCGTCTCAAACTTCTGGTGAAGCAGGGACTCCTAGAGAAGGCGAGTCGGGGTCTCTACGTGCTCACGGATTCCGGTGCCAGCGAGCATCGGGCCCTTGCGGAGGTTTCCAAACGGATCCCCCACGGGATCATCTGCCTCCTCTCCGCCCTGCGCTTCCACGACCTTACCACCCAATCCCCCCACGAGGTCTGGGTGGCTCTGGAACGCTCTGCTTGGACTCCCAGGATGGATCATCTCGATCTGCGGATCGTCCGCTTTTCCGGAGCTTCACTCCACAAAGGCCATGACCGGCATCTCATCGAAGGAGTGCCGGTCCTTGTGACCAACCCCGCCAAGACCGTTGCCGACTGCTTCAAGTACCGCAACAAGATCGGGGTCGAGGTGGCACTGGAAGCCCTCCGGGAAGTCTGGAACAAACGCCTCTGCACCATGTCCGAGCTGATGCACTATGCTCGGATCTGTCGGGTCTCCAACGTCATGAAGCCCTATCTGGAGAGCGTTGCATGAGCGATCATTCCATCGCCAATCTTGCGGCCTCGGTACGCCAACGACTCCTCAACCTCAGCCGCACCAAGAAAGAACCCTTTGACCGCATTCTCTCCCGCTATGCCGTTGAGCGGCTCCTCTACCGTCTCAGCCGTTCCAGCTATCGAGACCGGTTTTTTCTCAAGGGCGCGATGCTTTTCTCGCTTTGGTTTGAGGAGATGCACCGTCCTACCCGCGACGTTGACCTGCTCGGCCACGGCGATGATGACGAACCCGCCCTTGAACGGATCTTTGGAGAACTTTGTGATCTGGATGTTGAGCCCGATGGATTGGTCTTTCACGATGACTCTGTCCAAGCGGAGCGCATCAGGGAAGCAGCCGCCTACACAGGCATCCGAGTCACCCTCCTTGCTCCATCCGGAATTTGATCGCCTCCACGGGATCAGGAATGTCCATGGGGAAGTTTTCCTCCTCATAGCGCTCCACGAGCAGCGCCCACAGCTCCAGCTCCTCCTCCTCTGGCGAACCGGGAGCGGCATCCACTAGCTTCTCGATACGGGTGAGCGCACCGGCGAGTTCCTTCCTGTTCTTGATGATCTTGGGTTTCATGGCTCTGATCAGATTTCGCCAGCCTCCCTAAGAAATTCACGTTCAAGCAGAGGCGAGATGAAGAAGCCTGCTTTCGATCGCAAGGACATCACTTCCTCGCCTAAGTTGGCAATCACACCCTCTCTCCTTGCTTTTAAAAGAATGCCCAAAGTTCCCACAACGGGAACATTCAGATTTCTTGCGACTCTTCTTCCCTCGAGTTCATCTATGATTAGACGGCTTGGAGAACATTCGAGCGAGAGAGCAATTGCCTCAGCCTCACCCACATCCAGAGTAAGCGATAAGGTGGCGGCCAAGCCTTTGTCTTTACACCGCACGATTCTAAGCCATCCATCCCGTGTTGCCTCATCAATGGACTTTTTTGCGGCGGGGTCTTCGATCCGCTCAAGTTCCCCATGAACCCCCTCGGGGATCGACACATCCCCAAACTGTTGTTTTAGCAGATCCAGTCGCCCGATGATGGCGAGAGCCGATATCGGCGAGGTGTCACTGACCGCCGGCATAAGCGAGATCCTCATTCACCTCGGCAGAGCCGTAGTGACGGGGAATCCCCCGCTCGGAGAGAGCCAAACCGAACCGATCCTGACTCATTCCGGCAAGTTCGGCGGCCTTGCCGAACGCAAGCAACTCCCTCTGATACAGCGTCGAGGCAAGCTCCAACATCACCCTGCCGCGAAGCTCGGGCTCCGGCAGCTTCAATGCCCTCTCAATCTCATCAGGCATCTCGATCATCACAGACATAAGGTCAGCATACTGACGGCACCCTAATTCCGCAAGGGGGTTGATCTCAGGCGACCGTCACCTCAGTGGTTACTGCCCCTAGTGGTTACGCTGCATCCGAGTCGAGCTCGGACTACCTTCGGGAGGATGAAGCCTCGATCCGGAGTTGTTTTGAGAACCCGTCGGGGCCTACCGAAACAACTCCAGCTGGTTTCCTCCCCCCAGGGCGAGGGCATCGATTCCCAGGGCACGAAGGTCGCCGGCAAACTCCTCGGTGAAGCCGTGCACCGTGAAGACCTTCTTGGCACCTGTCTCCTCCACATGCTCGATGAGTTCCCCGTGATCCGCATGATCTGACAGGGGGAAAGCCGCATCACACCGGTTGCGATAGATGGCGCTTGAGTCCATGGCCCAGCCACTGATCACGGCACTGCGGCTCTTCTCAACCTTCTGGCCAGAGAGCCGGGTGTTCGGCGGAATGATCAGCACCTTCCCTGTATGGTTCTTGCCGTCCCAGAGGGTGTACTTACCGAGATCGACTCCGTGCTTCCCGTAGACAGCACTCATCACGCCCACGGAACGATGAACCGCCACCTCCATCGCTGATCCGGCGAGGATAGCGAGGAGTTCCTGGGATTTCCCCAGAGAATAGGCGAGCAGGATTGGTGTCACCCCCTCCGAGAGGGACTGCCTGCAAAAATTCAGGATCTCCTCCCTAACCCGCTCCACGGGAGGAAAGGCGTAGCGAAGGTGGCCGAAGGTGCATTCCATCACGAGCGTCCCGGCCTTTGCCGAGGCTGCCTCCTCGCAGGTCAGGCTCTCCCGACGCTTGAAGTCCCCCGTGTAGAGCAGCCTCCCCTCCTCCGTTTCCACGAGCACCTGCGCCGAGCCGAGGATGTGACCCGCCGGAAGGAGGGTGATCCTCGCCCTATCCGTGCAGTAGGTTTCCCCGTAATCCAATTCGATCAGGGTGCATCCCGATGGAACAGGCTTCCTGGCCTTCATGAGATCAATCGTGGCAAAGCTCGCGATCGTGACCGTGTGCCACCCCGCATGATCACTGTGAGCATGGGAGACCACGGCAAGCGGCACCTTGCGCCTGGGATCCAGCCTCAGATCGCATCCGGGAAGGTGGATGCCGTTCCCCAGCCGTACGTCCATGGCTAAAAAGCTATTATCCACAGAAGACATTTCTTCTGTGCCATCCGAGATGTTCTTCGGACGGACGGAGCATCACCCCATCTAGAAAGTGTAATGGCGCACCGTTCCGAGACTTCAGCCAAGACGCCTCAGGACCCCACTCTGTGAAAACCGTAGGTGCGACACAGACACGCTTACTCTCATCAACTGTCCATAGTCCTTCATCAAACATCCAATGCGCATCACGGGTTAGAGCAAGCCCGTTATCGGGATTGTCATTCCGGCTCTTTGAGAATGCGTGGACATGTGCAGCCTCCACAAGAGTCGCCCCTTTGGAGGTATGGCATCCATAACCAGTGAGAGCGCATGAAAATCTATATTGCGTGACCACGACGATCCGGAACCGTGCATCTCTGCCTTTAGACTGATACTCTTGGGAATCTTCCCGCAATTTAAACGCAGCCTTCTGGGCCTCGGCCTTGCCAATGCCCATGGCTGCAAGTAATCCCTGCTGCTCATGATCAGGAAACCAGCTACGAATAAGTATAAACCTAGCAAGACGCCTAAACGAAGCATCTTGGAGGATCTCAAAGAAATCCCTGTTGAAACGAACTGATGTTGTAGTATCTGCGGAGTTACTCACTTTTCTATCCAGCCGGAGAGGATCCCAGAAGCCCTGACTTCCTAGATGATGAAAAGGAAGATCTAAGCCAGGCCGTCCACCCCACCGCGATTGCACAAGGGACCAATACGAGTCAAACCTTAGACGAAGCTCAGGAGATTTTCCCAGATTTTGATTTGCTAACTCAGAACTATCTGCCAAATCCAGAATGCATAGCAAAAGGAGGGGTTTGTGAGGGGCAAATCGAGCATTCCCGTTGCCCCTGGAATTACTAACGTTAGGGCGAAGCTTTTGTAGACGCCCTAACCATAGCTGCTGATTTGCATTCATTAGTACATTCTTTGCAGTAATTTGGTTGTCCAAGAACACTTATCTTGCATGTGTGTTTTTATTACGAGACTCGGGAGATCGGATGGAGAGCAAGGCGTGAGAGCGAAGCTGTAGTGAACTACTGCGAGCGAACGACAACACAGCTATCCGCCGATATCCCGAGTCTAACTGATTTGGCCCATTGGAGGGAGCTTTTCACCACCTTCCCCTCTCTATTCACGGTCCCCCTGATCTCCTGAAGAAGCCCTCTGTATTCTCCAAGAATCCTCAGCGCATCCTCGCCCATCGCCCTTCCCTCAAAGAGCTCCCGGGGTCTTGACTGGAAATCCAATCCGGCCTGCACGTCCCGAGACATCAGGGGGACTCCCAGGTCAGCATTAGAGAGGAGTAATCTGCGATCCAGATCTACCTCCACAGAGCACCCCTCTATCAGGGATAACTCCCCTCCCCCTAGGTCGAGATGGAGGATGGAAATCATCTTCCGCTCCAGATCCCAAAGATCACCGAGCTTCTCCTCAGAGACGCCGAGATTCCGTAGATCACGAATCTTCCTCAGGAAGGCCTCGTAGCACTCGGGGTACTGCTCAAGAACAGGGAGACCGAACCTTTTACGCATCCTGCTGATCCAGAGGACGGGGCGGCCGAGCTTTTCTGACAGTTCAGATAGGGTCATTGAGGGAGGCGCTGGCAGCGCGGTTAAAAAGTGAAACGTTGGAAGGTTACAAGGTAAGAACCAGATCCGTGAGTTTGGAATCCTACAACCTCACCTGGGTCACCAAGTGTCCTAGGGAAGCGCTGGAAGGTTACAAGGTGGGGCTGAAATACCCTGTTCACCTTGATTTCAGTGTCATCTAATCGTAATGTCGCACAATGAGTATTCAGGAAATCGAAACCGCTGTGGCGAATCTCTCGCCTGAGGAGCTTTCCGTCTTCTCCGGATGGTTTGAGGAGTTCGTCGCGGACCAGTGGGACCGTCAGATCGAGCGTGATGCGGCGGCCGGGCGCCTGAATGAAGTACTGGAACAGGCCAAACAACATCGGGAAGCGGGTCGCTGTATCCAGCTTTGAACCACTACGCCGACCCGGATTTCTGGGAAGCCTATAACAGGCTTCCCGACGTTGTTCGCGAACTTGCTGATAAGAACTTTGCCCTACTGAAGTCCGATCCCTCGCATCCCTCCCTTCGACTGAAGAGGATCGGGCCGCTCCATTCGGTGCGGGTGGGACTTCACTACCGTGCACTGGCCTCGGATCACCCAGATGGTCTGCAATGGTTCTGGATCGGTCACCACGCCGACTACGACCGCCTAATCTCCGGGAAATAGAGAGTACGGGGCGGCCTAGTCGTTCTGAGAGATCTGAAAGGATCATTGAGGGAGGCTGTTGGGGAAGGCTGTTGGGGAAGGCTGTTAGGCTGAAGGCTCTTTGGCTGAAGGCTGAAGGCTGAAGGCTGTTAGGAGAAACTGAAGGGGAGATGGCAACTAGGAGTTGAGGTCGAGCGTGCCGAAGTTGACGGGGGCTGGATGTAGTAGTAGGGGTGAAAGATGACTGTCGCTGAGCTCCGCCTGCTGCCATCGGCTGAAAAGCTGAAGATCATTGAAGCCCTCTGGGGTGATCTGGCTGCGGATAGCGACTCCTTTGAAAGCCCCTCCTGGCATGGTGAGGAACTCCTCAAGACGGAGGTCGCACTGACGTCAGGCACAGTTGAGGTCTTGGATTGGCAGGCTGCCAAGAAGGAGCTTCGGGCCAGATTTGAATGAGGATCAAGATTCTGAGGTCAGCCCTTGAGGATCTGGCCACAGCAAGGGAGTTCTACGACAGCCAATCCGATGGGATTGGAGACTATTTTTTCGATTCTCTTTTCTCCGAGATTGATTCCCTGACTTTGTACGCAGGGATCCATCCGCTCAGATTCGGATACCACCGGATGGTGGTGCAGAGATTCCCCTACTGCATCTACTATCGCATCTCGGATGAGGTGGCGACGGTGTTCCGGGTGCTCGATGCCCGCAGGAATCCCTCCTGGATCAGAAGAAGTCTGAGTGAACAACGCTGAGCAGGTCGTCGACGCGCTCATTACTCTCCCTTGGCGAGTCGCGCAGCGTTGTGCGCCGGAAGGCCGGCTTTCTTGAACCGGGCCCGGGCTTTGCCGATGTCGTAGCTCACACGGCGCATGAGCAGGAGCCGCTGCTCGTAATCGTAGAGTGCGTAGGAGGCGCGTGGGTCGCCATCGCGAGACTGTCCCACCGAGCCAACATTGACGGTGTAGCGTTTGGAGGGATCCAGGAGGATGGGCTTCTCTCCGGGGGTGAGGCATCGGACGCCGAAGGTCTCCGGGTTCTCCTCCCAGATGCCGGGAACATGAGTATGTCCGTTGAAGCTGATGAAAGTGCTCTGGGCGGCGAAGTGGGCCTCGGCCTCCGTGGTCTCATGGATGTAGTGAAACTCCGGTGGCTCGTTCAGCGAAGCGTGGGACAGGGTGATGGGATCGAGATTCACGGTGATGGGGAGATCCCTGAGCCAGCCAAGCTCGGCTTTGCTGACCTGCTCCTTGGCGATCTGCAGCGGTTTGCGGACAGGCACATCCCAGTCCTCCTCGAGGATCTTGTCCGCCAGCAGCAGCATGGCCTCGTGGTTACCCAGAACGGTGACTGCACAGAGGTCCATTACTTTCCTCACGCATGCTCCGGGCTCCGGTCCGTATCCGACGATGTCGCCCAGACAGAGGATCCCCCTGACCGGAAAGTCACGGAGATCCGCCAGGACCGCCTCGAGGGCGTCGAGGTTGGCATGGATGTCACTGATGAGGGCGAAGAAGTTATGGGTTGGGGTGGTTGTTTTGGCTTTTTGGGGTATGGGCATGGTGAAAATAGGCTCTTAGGCTGAAAGCTCTTAGACTGAAGACTGTTAGGAGGAGCTGAAGGGGAGCTGGGTAATGGGGGCGCGTGAAAAACACACACCTCTACCCTTAGGGGAATGAGTCAGAAGTTCTCGCCCGGCTCTTGTGAGTGGAGGTTTTCATTATCGGGATCTGCAATTTGAGGCTCGCAAGCTTGGATGGAGAGCTAGGCGGTCAAGTGAAGGCGTAGTAGTCCTACGCCGAACACAGACCAACGCGGCTATTCGCCAAGATCGTGAGACTCACACCTCCTTAGTCCTCGTAGTGGACGGCCTCGCACAGGAGGCTATCCCTCAAGACCCGGGCAATGCCCGAGTCGCTGGTGTGGAGGCTGCGGCGCACCCGGCGCTTGGTGTGGTCGGGCAAGTGCTCGGTGTAGTGGACCCACCAAGTGCCATTATTATTCCAAAAATGGTGAAATGGGTTAGCTGTGGTCCTGATGGAGAGGACCGGCCTGTCGATGGTTGCTGTGCTCGGGTGGATTGTATTCGATGCGCTCATGTCGGTGTTTCAGTTGGTTGAAACACCAGGAACCCGGGCAACAAAAAAGCGCCTCCTTGATCGGATGATCAGGAAAGGCGCTTTCGAGAAGCCTGGAGAGATTTTTGTTCGGAGGATTTCTCCCTCCGCACATCGACCGGCTTTCACCGATCAGCCACCGTGGGATTTCTCCGTCCCCGGTTGGCATCCTTTGGTATCACCCAAAGGCATTCCTGATGCTGATACTTGTATAGCAGAGGGCGACCGGGCTTGCAAGTCGGCAAGCCATGCCCTGTGTGTCATAGAGGCTATGCCCCCACGATCGAGAAGAACCTTTTGAGGATGCCTCGGGCCATCCGTCGTGTGGCGCTCTCGGGGAGGGCCTCCTGCCGGATCCGTGTGGAGCGTTTCTCATCGGCCCATTGCCAAAGGTTTCCCTCGGGGAGGTGGATGCGTTTGGTGGCGGTTTTCATGGTGTGTCTTGGGTTGGAAAAATGAAGGTCACGGAGTGGCCGTGCGGATGAGTGCGCGGAAGACTCCCTGGATCACGAGTTCGTGCGCTGGGATCAGGTCTGGGTAATCGGGATTCTCGGCACGCAGGAAGGGCCGGCCGGCCTCGACGAGGTAGCGCTTGAGCGTGACGGCGCCGTCGATCAGCGCGGCGACGATGTCGCGGTGGCGTGGCTCCGCGATCTCGAGGATGACGGTGTCGCGGTTAAGGATGCCGGCCCCGATCATGGAGTCCCCCCTCACCTCGAGGGCGAAGGTCCGTGAGTTCCCGGGCAAGCGGACCATCGAGGGAACAACCTGGAGTGTTCTCTCGGAATCCTGCTCCTGTCCCTCGGGGATTCCGGCGGGGATCATGCCGTAGAGGGGGATCTCCAGAAATTCCGGTCTCGGCCTGAAATCGCGCAGCACGATGTTCCGGGAGCGGCCCGACTCGCGGCGGATGACCCCTTTTTTCTCCATCAGGTCGAGGTGGCTCGCGACGGTCGCCGGGGACCGGAATCCAAAGCGGGTCATGATCTCCCGGACCGAGGGAATGCTACCGCGATCCTCCGCGTGGGAGCGGATGAAAGAGAGGATTTCGTTCTGTCGGGCCGTGAGAGTCATATGCCGTACATTTGTTCGGTATCTGAAAAACGAGTGCCCCGCAAGGGTTTTTTCAGCCATCCTCTCCCTCATGAAACCGTACGAGTTCCTCAAGACACTCCTCAACACCCCCTCCCCCTCCGGCTTTGAGACCCGTGGTCAGAAGGTCTGGGTCGACTATGTCTCGCGCTTTGCCGATTCCGTGGAGACCGATTCGTACGGCAACGCCTTTGCGACGCTCCATCCAACCGAGGGAGAGGGCGACCCGTGTGTGCTGATCAGCGGGCACGTGGACGAGCTCGGCTTCATGGTTTCCCACATCTCCGACGAGGGATATCTCTCGATCAAGGGAATCGGAGGCGTCGACAACACCCTGGTGCGCGGTCAACGCGTCACCGTGCACGGTGAGAACGGTCCCGTTCCCGGGGTCACCGGTCTGCTGGCCATCCACCTGCAGGAGCCCGACGACCGCAAGAAGGTGCCCGATCTCCACACGATGCACATCGACATCGGGGTCTCCTCGCGCAAGGAGGCCGAGAAGCTCGTGTCTGTCGGTGACGCCGTCACCTACTCGGCGGAATTCCAGGAACTCGAGGGAGGTCGCTTCGCGGCCCGAGGATGCGACAACCGTATCGGCGCCTGGGCGGCGGCCGAGGGACTGCGTCTTGCCTCGCTCAAAAAAGGAAAACTCAAGGCACGTCTGGTCGCCGTCTCCACGATCCAGGAGGAGAACGGACTCTACGGGGCCTCGATGGCCGGATACCGGGTCCACCCCGACGTGGCGCTGGTGGTCGACGTCACTCACGCGACCGACATCCCCAACTGCTCCAAGATCAAGCACGGCGACGTGAAGATGGGCAAGGGCCCCGTCATCAGCATCGGGAGCGTGAACCATCCCGTCGTCAACGCGCGTCTGCGCAAGGTCGGCAAGAAGGCCGTCATCCCGCTCCAGGCGGAGGTCAATCCCCGCTGGTCGGGAACCGATGCAGACGCGATCTTCAAGACCAAGGGTGGCATCCCGACCACCTCGATCGGCGTGCCCAACCGCTACATGCACTCCCCCGTGGAGATGATCCAGTATTCCGATCTGGAGCAGACGGCGGAACTGCTCGCCGCCTTTGCCCTGGACTGCGGCAAGGGTGAGCGTTTCGGGGTCAGGGTCTGATCGTTTCCCTCCCTTTTTGCTTTTCCTGCCCAGCCCGACACCCTAGGCAGGCGGGGTGACTTCCCCCTCACCCTCCCACTCGGGCTGGCGCGTCGCGCTGGCAGGACTCGGCATCAATCTCGCCCTGGGCGTCCTCTACACGTGGAGCCTCTTCAAGGGAGCCATCGAGAAGGACTTCGGATGGAAGGGTGACCAACTCAACGATCCCTACGCGCTCTGCTGCCTGGTCTTTGCCTTTGCGATGATCCTGGCAGGACGACTGCAGGACATGATCGGCCCCAGGATCACCGCAACGATCGGAGGCGTGCTCGTAGCCGCCGGGATGCTGCTCATCTCCACGACCAACAACTACACCCTCTGGGTGGTGGGATTCGGCGTGCTGGTGGGCACCGGCATCGGATTCGGCTACGCCTGCACCACGCCCGCGGCCCTGAAGTGGTTTCCCAAGGCCAAGACAGGGCTGATCGCCGGACTGGTCGTCGCGGGGTTCGGTCTCGCCCCGGTCTACCTGGCCCCGCTTTCCGAAACGCTGCTCAAAGAATTCGGACTGCTTAAGGCCATGCTCATCCTCGGGGTGCTCTTTGCGGTGATCGTGATCAGTCTCTCCCAACTGCTCAAAAATCCTCCCGAAGGCTACGTGGCGGAGGCCCCGACATCGGGAAGCATCATGGCGGCATCCCTGCCGGCCGCGATCGACCTCACGCCCGCACAGATCCTCTCCAAGGGATCGTTCTGGCTGCTCTGGCTGCTCTACTTCATCGGGGCGGGCGCGGGACTCATGGTCATCGGCAGTATCAGCAGCATGGCCAAGAAATCGATGGGGACCTCGGCCTTCATCGCGGTGGCGGTCCTGGCGATCGGCAATGCCCTGGGACGCGTCGTGGCAGGATCCCTGTCGGACCGGATCGGACGTAGGATGACCCTGCTCATCGTCTTTCTGGTCCAGGCGGTCCTGATGTTCGTGGCCATCCCTGTGACGGGCGGTGAATCCACACCGCTCCTCCTAGTCCTGGTCGCCGCTCTCATCGGGGCCAACTACGGAGCCAACCTCTCCCTCTTCCCCTCGATCACGAAGGACCTGTGGGGCATCCGGAATTTCGGAGTGAACTACGGGATCCTCTTCACGGCCTGGGGCGTGGGGGGATTCGTCCTTTCACGCGTCACCCAAATGCTCAAGGCCTCCAGCGGCTCCTACAACTCGAGCTTCACGGTGGCCGGCATCCTCCTGATCCTCGGGGCGCTGCTGACCCTCGGGATCAAGCGCGAGGCGAAATAACCACTCCTCCGGGTCAGTCCTTGCCCTCGGCCGGATTGTCAGACTTGCGGCGGCGGTAGGCCACGCGGGAGTGATGCATGCTGCCGAGCGAGGTGACCAGGCTTTCGGCGATCGTGTGGAGCTGGCAGAGGGTTACCGGAGCCTCGTCGTACTGACCGTCCTCGATGCGATACTGCAGGAGGTCGTGCACGAGGTCGTCGATGCGCTGGGGTGTGGGCCTCTCTAGGCTGCGTGAGGCGCTCTCGGCCGCGTCGGCGATGCCAAGGATCACGGCCTCGAGTGTCTGCGGCTTGGGGCCCGGATAGCGGAAGCTCTCCTCGTTGACCTTGGGGATATCCTCAGGCCGTATCTGGAGAAGAGTCCCCCCGGCGCGAGCGTCCTCCTCCTGCTGGCAGGCACGGCGGTAGAAATATTCCACAAGGGTGGTGCCGTGGTGCTGCCGGATCAGGTCGATGACATGCCGGTTGATCCGGCTGCGGACCGCGAGATCCACTCCCTCCTTCACATGGGAGAGGATCACGAGGGCGCTCATGGTCGGGGTCAGCTCATCGTGAGGATTCTCATCAGGGGGGGCGTTCTCCGTGAAATACTCGGGCTTGGCGAGCTTGCCGATGTCGTGGAAGTAGGCACCGACACGGCAAAGTGTGGGATTGGCGCCGACCTTCTCGGCGCAGGCCTCGGCAAGGTTGGCGAGGGCGAGCGAGTGGTGATAGGTCCCGGGAGCCTCGAGGCTGAGGCGTCGGAGCAAGGGATGGTTGAGATCGGCCATCTCGAGCCACGAGATGTCGGTGGTGATCCGGAAGAGCTGCTCCAGGAGCGGCAGGGCACCACTGACGAGCACTCCGGTGAGCAGCCCGGTGCCGAGCGGGATTCCGCAACCAAGAAGGAGTCCACGCCAATCCTCGAGGGCGGTGACATCCCAACTGACGGGACCGGTCTTCCCGACAAGGATCGCAAGCAGAAACACGGAGGTGCCGGAGTAGAATCCCGCACGCAAAAGCCTCGAGCGGCGACGCACACGCTGGGTGGCGAGCACGGCAGTCATTCCGCCGGTGAGAGCAAGAAGGAGGGGCGTGCCATCGGAGGGACCACGGAGGATGGTCCACCAGAGCGAGGCGGCGAGGGCTGACCAGAAACCGTTCTGGGATCCGAGCAACACGGAAATCGTCAGCGGGGCCAGGGCGTAGGGAACCGCGAGCGGCATCATCCCACGCCCGGAGGCGTCGGACTCGGTCACTCCCAGGAGGAGAGCACCGGCCCCGAGCTGGATGAAGATGACCGCAAGGAACAGGGCCAGCTTGGAATTCTCGGCAAGGGCACCTCCTCGGGCGATGAGCGGGTGCACCACGACCACCGCGAGGATTAGGAGGGCGTAGAGGAGATTTTTAAGGGGCTCCACGGGATTTCCCTCGAAGGAGAGCCAGGTGAGGAGACCCGCTGCGGCGAGGATGATCGCCGCACGGATCCAGGGACTCCCCTCCAACTCGAGGGCCAACTCCCGCTCACCGGCACTGCGGCGGGTCTTGCCGCAGCTGAGACCCTTGGCGGCGAGGCGTTGCTTTTTGAAGAAACCGAGAGGGGACATGGAGTGGAAAGGCTGAAGGAGTTTAGGCTGAAGTCTGTTAGGTCCTGAGGCTTAGATCCTTTGAAAAAGCATTTCTGAACCTCTTGAGAATAAACGTGGATCAGAGGCGGGTTTCACCGGCGCCACGGTGTTCCTTGTAGGCGGCGACGATCGCCTGGATCAGCGGATGCCGGACAACATCCCGGTCGCCGAAGTAATGGAAGGCGATGCCGGGAGTCGCGAACAGGGCTGAGGAGGCCTCGATCAGACCGCTGAGTTTGTTTTTCGGGAGATCGATTTGGGTCCGGTCTCCGGTGATCACGCATTTAGAGCCCATCCCGATGCGGGTCAGGAACATGAACATCTGCTCGGCCGTGGTGTTCTGAGCCTCGTCGAGGATGATGAAGGCCTTGTTGAGCGTCCGACCGCGCATGTAGGCCAAGGGTGCGATCTCGATGACGCCTCGCTCGATGGCACGCTGGATTTCGTCGGGCTCGAGCATGTCGTGGAGCGCGTCGTAGAGGGGGCGCAGGTAGGGGAGGATCTTCTCCTCCAGCTCCCCGGGAAGAAAACCAAGAGCCTCTCCGGCCTCGACTGCGGGACGGGTCAGGATGATGCGGCTGACTTTCTCAAGCTTGAGCGCGGAGACGGCCTTGGCCACGGCGAGGTAGGTCTTGCCGGTGCCGGCGGGTCCGATGCCGAAGGTGATGTCGTGGGCGTCGATCGCGCGCAGGTAGTCGCGCTGGGACGTGGTCTTGGGGACAACGGCGGGTTTGCGCGACGAGCACTGGACCTTCTCCCCGTAAAGTTCCTCCACAGGAGAGGCGGAGGATTCCTTGTGAGCCTCGGTCGGGTGTCCCAGGGCAAAGAGGAATCCGTCGCGACCTATCTCGGCGCCGGATGCGATGATGCGGCCGAGTTGGGTGAGGATACCGAGGGCGGCGGTGATCGAGGCGGGCTCGCCCTCGAGGCGCATCCAGCCGTCGCGGCTCGTGATCCGGATTCCAAGAGAGGTTTCCATCCGCCGCAGCAGGGTGTCATCACCGGCATGGATGGCCCTCAGCGATCGGGCGTCGGCAAACTCAAGCGTGGCGCTTCGTCCGTCCCGTGAGGGCGCCATCACGAACGGAAGAGGATCCGCTGCTTTCCTGTCGGTGGTCTTCAACAAGCAACGGCTACTTGTAGCCGTAAACCAACGCCCATGGGGTGCGCTCCTCGGGGGACTTGAGGATCTGGACGATGGCGAAATAGGTGCCGGTGGCCTTGGGGCTCACGCGGACTCCCGCGAAGCGGCCGCGCTGCCAGCTCTCGGCGTCGACGAGGTTGCCCTTGTCGTCGTAGATGTGCACGGAAAGCGAGGCCCCCTTGAGGTCCGAGCCCATGAGGAACCAGTAGTCGTTCCCCTTGAACAGCTGGGAGCTGACGGCCTTCTTCTGGTGCACGGCCAGATCGCCGCCCCAGGCATCCTTGCGGACGGAATAGCCCTGCTTGTAGTAGGGAAGGGCCGCCTCATAGGCAAAAGAAAGGGCGTCGTCGACGGTCGCGTGGAGGAGCGGGGAAAGGGCAACGACAGCTGCAAGGACCACAAAGGCCGTAAAGCCGGTAAGGCCGGTAAGGCCCCGGCGACAGGAATGGCTCGATGAGGCGATCATGTTCCGTCACCCCCGCTGACGATGCGGCGGTCGACCGCCTTGGTGAGCTCATGGATCGTCGCGATCTTATCAGGGGTGATGTGGTCTCCACTATCGCTGACGATGGGTCCGATCTTGCGGAGCAGGTCGCGGATCTCGGTCACGAGCGGGTTGCGGCGGAGGCGGCTGGGCATCGACCCGATGCAGCGGTCAAAATAGTCGACGAGCTCTGGCTGGTGCAGCAGCTCCGCGCCGTCCTTGGAGAATCCCTTGCCAACGATGTCGGTGAGGACCTCGGTGCCGCGGAGCCAACCGCCCAAACTCACGAGCTGGGAAAGATCGTGGTCGTTCAGCTCGTCCATGGCGCCGCGCACGTCCTGGAGCGCCCCGTCGAATTCGGCCCGGACTCCGCGCCAGTCGCGCTGCTCGGCCTTGTCGGTGATGCTCTTGCTGCGGGCGATGACCGATTTGCGGACATTGATCGCCTCGGCAAGGGTGAGGACCTGACGCCCGAGTTCCTTCACGCGCTCGGCATCCTCGGCCTCGACGGCCACGAAGCCCTCGGCGATCACGTTGCCGAGAAGCAGGGCCGTGCGGACGCGATCTTCCGGGGTGCGGACCTTGCCCTCGCGAAGCTCGGTCTTCCAGTTGGGGTTCCCCAGCTTGTCGAGGACGGCGAAGATTTCACTGGGCACCGGGACGACCACTTCCTGAACGGCGGCCGCGGGAAAATCCGAGAGGGCTATTTTCTTCGGGGGGTTATCCGCACGAAGTGGCGCAAGGCCGGCCAGAAGGGCCAGAAGAACCGTAAAAAATCCCTTGGCTGGGAATTGAAAATTCCCCTCGCAGGGAAGGGCCTTGCCGTGGAGCATGGAGGTCACGTCGTTCACCGCTTTAGTCCCGTCAATCTGTAATGGACCCACGAAGATTACAACACATTCTTGATACGGCCTCCTCCAAGCGCCTCCTGGTGGTCGGCGACCTGATGCTGGACGAATTCGTCTGGGGCAATGTCGGCCGGATCTCTCCCGAGGCCCCGGTACCGGTCGTCGAGGTCCAGAGTGAATCGAGCTATCCCGGCGGTGCCGCCAACGTGGCGCGCAACCTGAGGGAGTTCACCCCGTCCGTCACCATGCTCGGCATAATCGGGGAGGACGAGGCCGGGCGGAAACTCACCGGGCTCCTGGAAAGTGAAGGAATTTCCGTCGCGGGTCTCTTCACCGATTCCCGCCATCCCACCATCGTGAAGACCAGGATCATCGCCCAGCGCCAGCAGGTCGTGCGCGTCGACCGGGAACGGGGAGGCGCCGCCGGTTCCTCCCGGAAGGACATCCTTGAAAAGGCAGCGCGTCTTGTTTCGGAATCCGATGCCGTGCTGATCGAGGATTACGGCAAGGGATTGCTGGACCAGCACTTCGTCGATGCGTTGCTCGAGACGGCCTCCAAGGCGGGGATTCTCGTCACCTGCGACCCCAACCCCAAGAATCCTCTGGAGTGGCCCGGGATCGCGACGATCAAACCGAACCGTAGCGAGGCCTTTGCCGCGGCAGGCGTTCCCCTCTCCGCTCCTGTCCATCCCGTGGAGAACGATACCGCCCTCATGAAAGTCGGCGAGATCCTACTCGACCGATGGAAGGCCGGAGCCCTGCTCATCACCTTGAGCGAACAGGGCATGATGCTCTTCCGCAAGGGGGCCGCCCCCTATCACACGCCGACAAAGGCCCGCGAGATCTACGACGTCTCCGGAGCCGGCGACACCTCCATCTCGCTCTACACGCTCGGCATCGCGGCGGGAGCCACCCCCGAGGAGGCGGCGGAACTGGCGAACCACGCCGCCGGTGTGGTCGTCGGAAAACTCGGCACCGCGACCTGCACGAGGGAGGAACTCGAGCGCAGCTTTTCCGTTCACGCGCAGTCATGACAGACGGCAGAGCACGCCGTCCCGCCCTCTTCCTCGACCGGGACGGGACACTCATGGAGGAAGTCGATCATTGCCGTGACCCGAAGGACGTGCGCGCCATCGAGGGCGCCGTGACGGAACTGGCCAGGGCGCGAGCCCTCGGATGGGCCTCCATCATCGTGACCAACCAGAGCGGCATCGGCAGGGGCTACTTCACCGAGGAGCAGTTCGAGTCGGTGCAGCGGGAGTTGATCCGTCAACTCGACGGCCTCATCGACGCCTCCTACATGGCACCCGATCACCCCGACAATCCCTCCCCACGCAGGAAACCGGCACCCGGCATGATCCTGGAAGCGGCCGCCGAGCATGGCCTCGACCTCTCCCGCTCCTGGATGATCGGAGACAAGGCCCTCGACATCGAGGCGGGCAAAAATGCCGGCGTGCGTACCATCCTCGTGGAGACCGGCTACGGCCGCAAAGTCATCGACTGCTCTCCGGACCACCGTGTGCCGACCGTCGTCGAGGCGATCCGCCTCGTCCTGGACGACACACCCCGAGCCTAACTCCCATGCCGAAAGCCGCTGCCTCCATTGCTCTGGTCATCCCCGCCCGCTGGGGATCGACCCGTTTCCCCGGAAAGATGCTTCATCCGATCGCCGGCAAGCCGCTCCTGCGCCATGTCTGGGACCGTTGCCTTCTTGCCAAAGGAATCACCCGCGTGCTCATCGCGACCGACGACCGCAGGATCGCGGAAGCAGCCGAGGGATTCGGGGCCGACGTGGTGATGACCTCTCCAAATCATCCGAGCGGCACCGACAGAATCGCCGAGGCCACCGCGAAACTCCGCGGCATCACCCACGTCATCAACGTCCAGGGGGACGAACCGCTCATCGATCCGAAGCTCATCGGATCGCTTGCCACCGCTCTGCGCCGTGATCCCTCGGTGGAGATGATCACTGCCGCGACCCCTTTTACCGACGCAAAGGAATCCGATGATCCCAACTGCGTGAAGGTCGTCGTCTCGGCCAAGGGTGACGCCCTTTACTTTTCGCGGAGCAGGATCCCGTTCCACCGCGATGCGGCTGATCGTAAAAGCGCCGTCACCCCTCTGCTCCATCT
Organism: Spartobacteria bacterium; assembly: GCA_947471565.1. Classification (GTDB taxonomy): domain Bacteria; phylum Verrucomicrobiota; class Verrucomicrobiia; order Chthoniobacterales; family UBA6821; genus UBA6821. Next base: position 29,099 of record CANIVT010000007.1, read on the forward strand.
CGGCCTCTACGGCTACCGACGCGACATTCTCAGGAAACTCGTCCGTCTCGCCCCCTCCCCCCTGGAGCAGTGCGAGAAACTGGAACAACTCCGCGCCCTCGAACACGGGATCCCGATCCGCGTCGTGAAGACCCCTCACCGGGGAATCGGCGTCGACACCCCCGGGGATGTCGCCCGCGTGGAAAAACTCCTCAAACGCGCCGGTAATCGCGCCAATAATCGCGGCTAGACCTCTGGGTTGAACCCCTAGGCCGACCTATGACTCACGGCCTCGAGAGGGCTTTCGGGTAGCGGGGGCGCAGCCTTGCCGAAACCAAGAAAAGGATACCGCTCACGATCATGAAGAGCGAAAGGAATTGTCCTCGCGTCATCCCAGCGGTGAGCGGCGCATCAGGCTCACGGAAGCACTCCCCGGCGATCCGCACCAAGGCGTAGGCTATCAGGAAGATTCCCGAGAGCACTCCGTCGGAGAGCCTGCACCTGGTCCTAAGAATCCAGAGTAACACAAAGAGAAACGCCCCCTCGAGGAGCGCCTCAACGATCTGGGAAGGGTAACGTGGGGTGAGATACGAGCCGAGTAATCCGTGGAGCGCGGGTGATGCAGCGACTCCTGAAATCAGCACATCGGGGGATGCAAAGGCGGAATCGATCGCGGAGGCCCTCGTGATCAACTCCTCCTGACGGCCGGGAGACCAGAAGAGGATTTCCTTGGGAAACTGCACCGCCCAGGGGACCGTTGCCGCGCGGCCGTAGAGTTCCCCGTTGATGAAGTTGGCGCAGCGTCCCAGAAATAGGCCGACCGGAGCCACGACGACGAGATTGTCGCAGAGATTGCGCCAGGAGAGTCCATGCTTCCGGGCGTACCAAAAGGTGTAGAGAGCAAGCCCAAGGATGCCGCCATGACTGGCCATCCCTCCCTCCCAGACCCGGATGATGAGAAGAGGATCGTGAAGAAATCCGACCGGATCGTAGAAGAGCATGTATCCGAGCCGCCCGCCAAGAAGCACTCCGAAGAGGGCTCCCATCGTGATGAAATCCGCCACCTGGTCGGGCCGCAGGTCCGAATATCCCCGCTGAGCCAGTCTCCGGTAGAGCAGGGTGCCGATCACGAATCCGGCCAGATAGGCCAACCCGTACCAGCGGAGGCCGAATCCACCGATTTTCAGGAGAAACGGGCTCAGGTCATGGACATAGTAGGCGAGAAGCATCGGCACGGATCGTCGCGGAGAAATTTACGCGGGGCAATTTCTTTGACAGTCCGAAGCTCTTGGAATGATCCTCTCACCAACGATGAGACGTTTCCCCCACCTCCCTGCCGCCCTGTTTTGCTGCGTTGCGATGATCATCCTGAACGGATGCACCACGATCCAGAACCGGCGCGACCTCTACTTCCCCCAAACGGTTCAGGGTCCCTACACCCGGATGCTCCATCACCGTCTCTCAGCCCCTTCTCCGACACCCGCAAAGTTACCCAAAAGTTCGGGCAGCGGAAAAAATGTGATCAAGCCTCGGGGTTGATCTCACGGCTGAGTCGTTTTCAAAAAAGACCGCCCGAGGGATTCCGGGTTCTCCGGAACCCCTCGTGAACGTTGCAACTACTGAGCCGGAGCCATGGTCTCGTCCTTGGTGCTATTGGAGGAGGCAGCGGAGGAGGCCGACGGTGGTCCCGCCTGATGCAGCTTTTCCAGGATCGGGCCGAGCGTGGAATCGACCTTGAGCAGCGCGGCATCGGCCGCCTGACGCAGCGTCTCATGAGCTGCATGACGTGCCTCGGGCGTCGTTGCTGATTTCAAGGCTTGGTGTGCCGCAACAACCGAGGGGTCGCTCTTGATCTGCTCGTGAGCTGACTTGAGTTGGGTGCGTTCCGACTCGGTCAGGTTGGCCATACCCGGCGGCGGGGCATGACGCTGACCGCCATATCCATCTCCTCCCTTGCCGGGACCTCCGCGCTGTCCCTTGCCTTGCCCACCCCATTTCGGGGGTTCGATTTTCGCCAGAATGGGCGCAACGGCAGGATCGATCGCGATCATGGCGTCGTGCATCTCCTTGCGGGCCTTTTCCATGCTCTGATGGGCGGTCTTCATCGCCTCTTCAAGTGCCGGATTCTGCTGGGTCGCCTTGTCATGAGCCGCCTTGAGTTGGGCGCGCTCCTGCTCTGTCAGGTTGGCCATCGGGCCTCGGGGCCCAGGTCCAGATGGCGATGGCGGAGGTGGTGGTGCCTCCTGATTGCTTGAGGCAGTATTTCCCTGAGGCATCTCCTGCGCCCGGAGCGCTAAGGGGAGAGAGAACGCCAGAACGGCTACGGAGAAGAGAGGGATGCGAATCGTTTTCATGGTGTGTGAATTTAGGTGGTGGCGTCAGGAGACAGCAGGATTGGCATGCTTTGCCTCCTTGATTTTTTCGAGCACGGGGGCGAGCGATGGATCGGCCTTCAGCAAGAGGTCATGACGGGTCTGTCGAAGCGACTGGTGCGCGGCCGTCTTGGCTTCCTTGGTCTGCGCTTCCTTCACCGCCTCATGGGCCGCGACAAGCTGCGGGTCGTTCTTGACCTGTTTCATGGCCGCCTTGAGTTGGGCGCGTTCCTGATCATTCAGGACGAAGAGCATTTCCTTACCATGACCCTTCCCGTGTTTGGCTAAGGAAGCGGGCGATGCGGCCGAAGGCTGAGAACTCTGAGGAGTAGAATTTTGGGCCTTGAGAGGAATACCTCCAAACAAGGCAAGCGCCAGGAGTGAAACGATGGTGGGGGTGGTGATTTGTGTTTTCATCACCAGGAATAACACCTCAACACCGAAAAGGTTTCGGATTTTTTTCGATGATGATCACGATGACCATCCCAACAGGATCCAGGACTACAGACTCTCGGGGTTGGAGAGCAACTCGGCCACACGCTGCAGAAGCCTTCCGGCAGCACCTCCATCGAGCACCCGGTGATCAAAGCTCAGCGTGAACTGGGCCTCCGTGACGGGGACAAAAGCTTTTTTCTCCGGATCCCACGAGGGGGTGATCCGACCGGCTCCCATGCCGAGTAGAAGCGTCTGCTCGGGAAGTGGAATCGGGGTGGCCATGGTGAGTCCGAAGACCCCGTAGTTGGTGATCGTGGCGATGGATCCTCCGGTATCGGAACCAGGCAGACGGCGGGCGCGGGCGAGTTCCACAAGCCGGTTGTAGCGCTCCACCAGATCAACCAGCGGGAACTGCTCCGCATGACGAATCACCGGGACCAACACCCCGTCCTCGGCCTCGACGGCAAAACCGATATCGACGGAGCGAGGATGGATGACCCGGTCTCCGATCAGACGTCCCGCAGTGGCGGGCATCTCGGACAGGGCAATGGCGAGGGCTCGCAGCGCATAGAGGGCGGGACCGGCCTTCACCGTCTGCTTCTTGCGGTGGGCAAGCAGGATGTCTAGGGTGACCGGAAGAACGACGGTAGCCAGAGGGCGAGTCCAACTACGACGCATGGCGTCGGCCACGGCAACACGCATCGAGGAGGCCGGGGAAATGGTATTGCGCTCCAGATCCTGGAGGAAGCGTTCGAGATCGTCGATCGTGACGCGCCCACCCGCACCACTGCCTGCCACACCGGCGAGATCGGCGGCGTGGAGACCGAGTTCGGCCATGCGGGCCTTCATGCGGGGAGAGAGGAAACTGGCTCCGCCCGCGTGGGCAGGAACGGGCAGACCACTCACGGTGGGAGCCACTTCTTTCTTTGCCGAAGTAGCCTCCTCCTTGCCGGAGGATTTTCCCTTCTTGGGCTTCTTCTCCGGAGGCGGGGGCGGCGCGTCATGGAGACCGAGTCGCTCGGCATCCTCGTCGCTGACTTCCAGATAACCAAGCGTGGCACCGACAGCGTAACTCTCGCCGACGACGGCGGAGATTTCGCGGAGGATTCCGCCGCAGGGAACAGTGACTCCCATGACCGCCTTGTTGGTCTCGACCTCCAGCAGATCGGTGTCGGCCTCCACCCGGTCACCGACCGCGAAGGCCGCCCGGATGATGGTGGCTTCGGCGATCGACTCGCCGAGCTGGGGCATGATGATGGGAAGAAGGTTGGCCGATTCGGGTGACGGGAACATGGCGGTGGCTCGGTTGGTCAGAGTTCGAGAAGATGTCGCAGGGAGGAGGCGATCGTGCCGGCGGTGGGACGATGCGTTCCCCAGAGGGCGGGATGATAGGGGACGGGGGTCTCCTTGGCGTTGAGTCGCTGAGGCGGTGCATCAAGCAATCCGAATCCCTCGGACGCCACGCGTGCGACCACCTCGGCGGTCACGCCTCCCCAGGGCCATGCCTCGCCGACAGCCAGCAGTCGGCCGGTCCGGGCCACAGAGGCTAGGATTGTATCGGTGTCTAGCGGACGGACGGTGCGCAGATCGACCACCTCGATATCATAGCCGTCGGAGGAAAGTTCCTCGGCGGCAGCCAGCGACTCATGGAGCATGGCTCCGTGGGTCACGACGGTGACATCCCTGCCGGGACGCGCGATGCGCGCCTTGCCAAAAGGAAGGGCCTGATCGGGAAGTTGCTCCGCCTTGAGATGGTAGTAGAGGAACTTGTGCTCGCAGAAGATGACAGGATCATCGAGGGCCACCGCCTCAAGCAGCATCGAGTAGGCATCGTCGACCGTGGCGGGCGTCATCACCACAAGTCCGGGATAGTGGGCGTAGATCGCCTCCATGCTCTGGCTATGGAAGGGTCCGCTGCCCGGAGTTCCGCCGCTGGGAAGGCGCACCACGATGGGGCAGGCCGTGCCGGTACGGTAGTGAAGCGTCGCCGCCTGATTGACGATCTGGTTGAAGCCGCAGGTGGAGAAATCGGCGAATTGCATCTCCACGATCGGCCTCATTCCCTCGACGGCGGCTCCGATTGCCAACCCCACCATGGCATCCTCACTGATCGGGGAATCGAGGACGCGTCCCGGGAATTCCTTGGCAAGACTCTTGGTCGCCTTGAAGGCACCGCCGAACGTGCCGATATCCTGACCGTAAAGGAAGACCCTGGGATCGTCGGCAAGCGCCTTGCGCTGGGCGAGACGGATCGCCTCCAGGTAGGTGATGCTGCTCATTGCTCACCCTCCCTGCCGAGTGAGGCGAAGGCATTCCAATCCTCATCCACGGGATCGGGAGCAGGTTCGCGAAGAACCTTTGAGGCGGTTTCCTCGACCTCGAGCGCCACGGCATCGCGCCAAGCCACGGCTTCTTCCTCGGTCATCCATCCTTTTTCGATCAGAGACTCGCGGGCCAGCAGGAGACAATCCCGTCCGAGTTCGGATTTCTTAAGGCTCTCGGGGATGTAGGAGGCGTCGTCATGCTCCCCATGGCCGACAAGTCGGAGTAGATCCGCAACCACGAGCTGGGGCCCCTCCCCGGAGCGCGCCGCGGCCACGGCCTCGCCGATCACCCGGAGGCAGTCGATCAGGTCGTTGCCCACCGCGCGGCGTCCGACAATCCCGTATCCCGCGGCGCGTGCCGTGAGATCCGGGCAGGCGAACTGCCGGTCATTGGGGGTGGAGTAGGAAAACTGGTTGTTGGCGACCACGACGACCAACGGGAGTTTCTCCACGGCAGCCATGTTGAGGCCCTCGTGGAAACTCCCGGTCGAGGTTCCCCCCTCGCCGATGCAGGTGGCGCCAACCACACCGCTCTCACCGCGGAAACGCCTCGCCACAAGACCGCCGCAGACCGTGGAGACCATGGCCCCGAGATGGCTGATCATCGCGTGATATCCCTCGGAGGGACGACCCCGGTGGATGTTCCCGTCGCGACCTCGCATCGACCCCAGAATGGAGCCGAGATAGGTGCGCAGCGTGTCGAGAATCGTGTCCCCAAACGCGAGGCGGCCAGCCTGATCACGGATCAGAGGCGCATAGATGTCACCCCGACGCAGGTGAAGGCCGAGCGCCACGCTGAGCGCCTCCTGACCACGACCGAGAAAGACGCCGCCGACGATTTTTCCGGAGCGGTAAAGCGCCGCGAGTTTCTCCTCCAGGAGGCGCGCCTCAAGCATCGTGCGGTATCCCTTGCGGGCAAGTTCGCGGGTCACGCCGGCGCCGGTGCCGGTGTCCCCGGTGCTTTTGGATGAGGACTTGCCGGGGGTCTTGGAGGCAGGGGAAATTCCTGTCTTGGGTGACTCCTTCGCCTTGCGCGGACTGGTGACACTACCCTTACTCATGGCATGAGGATAGGAGAGGTGAAGCGTGCTTGCAAACCCCGTTCGGTGACCGGTCCTCGGAATCTTCTGCTCAGCGGATCGATTTCCAAAGAAGGATCAGGATGAAGGTCAGGACACCGCAAAGCAGCAAAAACTGAACCCGCGCGGCACGCTGCTCGGGCAGGGTCATCCGGCGCCCGGCCACGCTGGCCTTGAGCGCCACATGACGCTTGTCGCGGCGTTTTCCGAACACATCGTCGGTGGCCGTGCTCAGTGCCCGCTCACGGATCATCTCGCGCTGCTTTTTCTCGCGTTCGGCGATCTTTCTGGGGAGTTCCGCCATCTCCTTTTTCTTGAGCTCCTCAAGCCTGCGGAGTTCGGCCTCCTTCCTGCGCAGTTCCTGAAGGTCCCTCTCGATCCGCAGACGATCCTCATTCAGGGAGGAGGAGACGCGCGTCTTGGGCGCGGAGGAGGGTTTCGAACCGCGCCGTCCGGAGGGGGAAGTGAACGCCATGACGGGACGAAGTTCAGCGCGCCGCGGTCATCAGGTGCCAGATCCAGGCGATGAGCGCGATCGTGCCGAGAATGAGAAGCGGAAGAGTGAACGCCACCCCGCTACGGAGCCAGTAAGCGAATCCCTGGTCGCCAAAATCGGGCGCAAAGGAGGAGGCGCTGTCGCCGGGGAATCCTCCCTCCGGGTCTGCCGTGGGAGCGATCTTCGCATGCGACCGGGCATAGGCACTGCGGGCCTCGTCGACCGTTCCGAGTGCACGCGTCAACTCGCGCGGCAGGTCGCGTCCGGGCCACGACTTGGGATCGATCTCCTCGAGATTGCGGAGATGCTCGGCAAAGGAATCCTGAATCCCGTTCAACTGCTCGAGACGGCGCTGCGACTCCTCGGTTTCGCGCTGCACTAGAATCAGGGCGCGGGAAAGTTTGTCGGCGATCTCATTGCGTCCGCGCTCCAGCTCTTCCTGGCGGCGGGTCAGATCCTCGAGCCGCTGCTTCTCCTTCTCGATCTGGTCCTGTTTCTGGCGCAGCTGCAGCAACTCGGCCTGGGCGCGCTTGACTTGGTCCTGAAGCTCCTCAGCAGAGGCGGCTTGCTCGAGATCGAGCAGTTCATCGTGGTCTTCTTGAAAGTCTGACATGAACACTACCCGTAGCGTAGTTAATGCCTTTTGACTTCAAAAATCTTCCATTAGCGGGATTTTTTTAGCCCATGGGGCTAACTAGGAGATGACTGGGGGTCCCGACCTGAATTAGGCCCCTGTCAACGACTGCCAAAAATGGCTGAACCGACCCGGACCAGGGTGGCTCCCTCCTCGACTCCCACCGCGTAATCGCCGCTCATCCCCATGGAAAGGGTCGGGAAGGAAATTCCCGCCCGTTGGGCAAGGCGATCGCGCAATTCCCGGAGCGACCGGAAATGAGGCCTGGAGGCCTCTGCCTCAGGAGCCAGCGGAGCCATCGTCATGAAACCCTCGATCTGGAGTCGCGGCATGGCCAGCAACTCCTCCAGATGACGCTCCAACACCGCGGACTCAAACCCGTGCTTGCTCCCCTCCCCCGAAACATTCACCTCCAGAAGGATCCGGGGGAAGACCCCTTCCTCCGCGGCGATCCGGTCGATGTCGCGCGCCAGATCGAGTGAATCAACCCCGTGGATCAACTCGAAATGGGGCAGCGCCTTGCGGATCTTGTTGGACTGAAGGTGGCCGATCAAATGCCAGCGGAGCTTTCCGGGCAGCATCGGGATCTTCGCCAAAGCCTCCTGCACCCGGTTCTCCCCGAAGAGTTCCTGCCCGGCATCCACCGCTTCGCGGATGACCTCGGCAGGATGGGTCTTGGAAACGGCGACCAACTCGATCTCAGAGACATTGCGGCCGGCCCGATCGGCAGCCGCGGCGATCTTTTCCCGCACCGATTCCAGGTTTTCCAGAAGTGAGGACATGGCTGTGTGACGGGGTGATGTTTTCGTGCTTGGGGTTTCGTGACGGGGCAAGACAGACTCTGCGTCATGAACCTCGATGGCTTCAAGGTCTTCTGCGATCTCTGCGACACGGGAAGTTTTTCCCGGGCAGCGGAAGCGAGCGGAATCACCCAGAGCGCGGTCAGTCAGCAGATCCGTGCTGTCGAGAGACGCTTCGGTGTCCCACTCCTGGACCGTAGTAGGAACGGATTCAGCCTCACCCCCGAGGGACGCGTCTACCTCGAGGTCTCGCGCGATATCCTGGCCCGGTGGGACAGCCTTGATTCCCGATTCCGCATGGCCCGCGGAAAGCTCGGCGGGAAACTCCGTGTCGCCAGCGTCATCAGCATCGCGCTCCACGACCTCCCGCCGCTGCTTCGACAATTTCGCAAACAACACCCCGCCGTGGAGGTGACGGTCGACTACCGCAAGGCCGAGGAAATCTACGATGCCGTCGAGGACGGGCGCGCGGACCTGGGACTCGTCGCCTATCCCAAGGCCAGGCCCGGCCTGCGGGCCATGACCTGCTGGCAGGAGCGGATGGTTCTCGTGATGCCTCCGGGTCATCCCCTCAAGGGGAAAAAACCCGTTGCTCTTTCCCAACTCGACGGGATGCGCTTTGTCGGGCTGAGCCCGGATATCCCGACACGCCAATATCTCGACAAAATCCTGCGCCAGGCCGGAGTAAAGGTCTCCCTCGTTGCGGAGGTGGAGAACATCGAGACCGTGAAGGCGGCCGTCGAGGCGGAGCAGGCCGTCTCGATCATTCCGGAAACGTCGGTCCGTCAGGAAACCCGCCAGGGAATCCTCGTGACACGACCGATCGATGCGGAACGACTCTGGCGCCCCATGGGTGCGGTGACGCGCCGCCCGATCCCGGCACAGGCTGCCCTGCTGGAGTTCCTTTCCCTGCTGACGCCACGCGCCAAGGCCCTCCTCTCCCGATCCTGAAAAACGCCCCGGCGCTGTTTCAGGCGATCAGGGCGTGCAACTTCCGCGTTTTGTGTCAGGTTCATGGTTCACCATGACCAGCGTTTCCAGACTCCTCGCCCTGCCCGCGACGTTTCTCCTGACGATCGCCCCGCATCTCTCCTCGGCCGAAACGGCGCCTCCGGCGATGGCCATGCAGACCCCGGAACAACTGCCGGTGCAAACCGCCGAACGCACTTCGATCAACTCGCTGCATGTCGACCAACCCGTGATCGCAATGACCTTCGACGACGGTCCGAGCGCGGTCCTCACGCCCCGTCTTCTCGACATCCTCAAGCAACGCAACATCAAGGTCACCTTCTTCGTCCTCGGGCAGCTTGCGCAGGAGCATCCCGAGATTCTCCAACGCGCCGTGGCCGAGGGTCATGAGATCGCCAACCACAGCTGGGACCACAAGGCCCTGAACAAGTTGGCAGAGGGTGGACTGCGTCATGAGTTGGCCGATACTTCCGCGGAAATCACCAAGGCCACCGGAAAGCCCGTCACGATGATGCGCCCGCCCTACGGGGCGACCAATCCACGACTGAATCGTGCCATCGAGAAGGAATACGGCATGAAGGTGATCCTCTGGTCGGTCGATCCCCTCGACTGGAAACGACCGGGGCCCCAGGTCGTCTCCCAGCGCATCCTCAAGGAAACCCAACCCGGCGCCATCATTCTCTCCCACGACATCCACCCTGGCACGATCGAGGCGATGCCAGCCACGTTCGATGCCCTTCTGGCGAAGGGATACAAATTCGTGACCGTTTCCGAACTTCTGGCCATGGAGAGCAAGCAGCCTGCACCCGCAGCCAAAGCGCCGGAGTCAAAGCCCGCCGCAGCACCGACTCCGCCGAAACACTCCTAGGCAACTGATCGGGTCACGATTCCCCGACGGAGCATCGTCCCGTACTGCAGACTGCGGAGAGCTTAGCCCGGCGAGCAGCCACCCAGGCATAACCCCAGTCATTCAAGGCACGGAACCATCCCGAGCCGCAATAGAGGTTCCAGAGCAGTCCGCCACCCAAGTCTCCACAGAGCGCCATCATTCGGAATACGGCGGCGGCCCCTTTGTGAATTACCCCATGATCATTCACCAGATGGATCGCCCCCATCGGCTTGTCAGGGGCCAGCGCGAACGGGATCCCAGCTCCCCCCTGCACCGGAAGAACTTCCACGGCTGACTGATTCTTCCATCGGGCCACACCTGCCGTGCAAAAACGGCACTCCCCGTCGTAAAAAAGGATCGGCTTGGCAGGCGAAACGTTTGTCATTTCCCTCTAGGATAGCTTCTTTCCCAAAGACTTCCACGATGCACTCGACCGTTGCCCGCCATCATTCGTGGGCATACCGTGCCTCGGTGATGATTCGATCCGTTTTTCTCTCCGTGATGCTTCTCCTGTCAGGAGGCATGATCCTCCGTGCGCAGAACGCCGAGGAGATTCTTCAGGCCGCGCGACTCACGCCGACTCTCCGACCAGCCGTCTTGAACGCTCGGATCCGTTCGGAGGAGAAGAGCTCTCCGCTCAAACTCAGCCTGAAGGATCACGTGATCAGCTACGAGTTCTCCGACCCCGCGCAGCTCATTCTCCTGAAACTCAACTCTGAGAACACACGACTGATGGAAAAGAAGGATGGAAAGACGCTGCCTGTCGCTCCGTCCCATCTCCATGACCAAGTCCGTGACACCGGCGTCTCCTATCAGGATCTCTCGCTCGGATTTCTCTACTGGCCCCGTCCTGTCCTCCAAGGAGAGGAAACCGTGAAGACCCGCTCCTGCTGGAAGATCGACCTGCAGGCTCCCTCCGATGAACCACTCTACGGCGTGGCCCGCGTCTGGATCGACAAGGAGAGCGGCGCCATCCTCCGCATCGAGGGGTATGACAAAAAGGGAGTGCTCCTGCGCCGGTTCGAAATCGTCTCGGCCCAGAAACTCGACGGCCTTTGGATGCTGCGGCAGATGCGCATCGAGAGCTTCACTCCCGGAAACTCTTCCCCGATCTCAAGGGTCTACCTTGAGGTTTTAGGAAAAGAGTAAAATTTCCCGCGGAGACGCCGTGCCTCTGCGCCTCTGCGGGAAAACAATGGATCTCTAGACTTTTTCCGCCGCAGAACTTCCGAAGAGTCCCGAGGGACGCACCAGGAGAATCAGGATCAGAATGCCGAAAGCGATGGCATCACGGTAGGAGGAGAGATCCGATCCCCCCAGAAGGCATTCCGTGAGACCCAGCAGCAGGCCGCCCACGGCAGCACCGGGCATACTCCCGATCCCACCAAGGACTGCGGCCACAAAGGCCTTGATGCCCGGAAGCGTTCCCATCAAGGGCTCAATGGAGTGAATGTTCATTGCGTACAGGACGCCTGCTGCTCCGGCGAGCGCGGAGCCGACGGCAAAGGTCAGCGAAATCACGGCGTTGCTGTTGACCCCCATGAGTGCGGCGGCGTCGCGATTCTGAGAGAGAGCGCGAAGGGCCAGGCCGAAACGGGTCCGCTGGATGGTTTCCCTGAGGGCGACCAGAAGTAAAAGTGTCACCGCCATGACCAGCAAATGGTTGCCTGATATGGTCACGCTCGAGCCGAGCGAGACCCTGATCGGAGGCAGGAGATCGGGGAATGCCTTCTGGTTGACCCCAAAGAGGATCTGCCCCCCGTAGGAGAGCAGGAGCGAGACTCCGATCGAGGTGATGAGCACGGCCAGCTTTGGCTGGTTACGCAGCGGCCGGTAAGCCAGGCGCTCGATGACGACACCTAACACGGCACAGACGGCCATCGACCAGATCAGCACCGCGGCCGTTGTCGTCCAGGGATCGGGAAAGATTCCATGGATCATAGGCACGGCGTAGAATCCGGCAAAGGCCCCGATCATCAGCACATCACCGTGGGCGAAGTTGATGAACTTCAGAACCCCGTAGACCATGCTATAACCGAGCGCGATCAGGGCGTAGATCGCCCCGAGCGAAAGTCCGTTGATCACCTGCTGCAGGAACTCGTGCATGGAGAGAAGGAAAGGGCGAAAGCTGAAAGCTGAAAAGCTGAAATCTCCTTCCGCAGAAGACTCCGGCAGTTGAACCCAGATTTCGCGATAGGACTTGTTTTTCAGGTTTTGACGCTTCACCCAGATGGTGAGTCCATGCGGAGTTAAAACGTGAAAGCGTTAGAGCCAAGCCGGTGGGTACCGGTGCGGCAGACTACGACGAAGTCGAAGCCCGGAGGGCGCCACGGCTTCCCTGGAGGGAAGTGGCGTCAAAGTTAAAATGGGGCTGAATCCAATCGGCGTGAAATTGGAATGCCCCTCTTGTGCCTTATGTGCATCTTGTGGCCATCTGCATCCGCTGGCCTGTTCGATACCCATCTCCACGTTGTAACCTTGCATCGATTATAACCCTTTTAACCAATTTTTCCTGCTCGGATCCCAGTTCCTAATGCAAATTTTGGGTTGAAGCAAAAAGCCCCGGGTTCGCACCCGGGGCTTTCCTTGATTGATGTGGCGAAAGATTAAGCAGCGCCTTCGGAAGCGGCCCCATCAGAAGCAGCCTTGTCGCGCTCCTTCATGGCGGCCTTGCGGCTGAGCTTCACCTTACCCTTGTCATCGATGCCGATGCACTTGACCGAGATGACATCGCCGACCCGGACGACATCCTCGACCCTGTTGACGCGGACATCGGCGAGTTCGGAAATGTGTACGAGACCATCCTTACCGGGCAGGATCTCGACAAAAGCGCCGAAGTCTTTAAGCGAAACAACGGTTCCTTCGTAGGTTTCGCCGACATTCACCTTCACATCAGGCGTAGGGGCAACCGTTCCACCGGAGGCAATGATGTCGCGGTCTTTCATCGCGGCCCTGCGGCTGAGCTTGACCTTGCCCTTGTCATCGACGCCGATGCACTTGACCCAGATGCGGTCACCGACCTTCACGACGTCCTCAACCTTGTTCACGCGGGTGTCCGCAAGCTCCGAGATGTGCACGAGGCCATCCTTGCCGGGCATCACCTCGACAAAGGCGCCGAAATCCTTGATGGAAACGACGGTTCCCTCGTAGGCCTCGTCGACGACAATATCCTTGGTCATGCCCTGGACGATTTCCTTGGCACGTTGGAGGCTCTCGGCGTTGTTGGAGTAGATGTGGACGAGGCCGTGGGCGCCCTCTTCCTCCACGTTGATCTCCGCACCGGTCTCCGCGACGATCCCCTTGATGGTCTTGCCACCGGGGCCGATGATGAGGCCGATCTTGTCCTTGGGGATGACGACGGTCTCGATGCGGGGAGCATACTTGCTCATCTCTCCGCGTGGTGCGGGGAGTGTCTGCGTCATGTGCGAGAGGATGAGTCCGCGGTTCTTGCGGGCGTCGTCGATGGCGGCGGCCATGAGCTCGTGGCTGATGCCCTTGAGCTTGAGGTCGAGCTGGAAGCCGGTGACTCCCTGTTCGGTTCCGCAGAGCTTGAAGTCCATGTCGCCGAAGTGATCCTCGCTGCCGATGATGTCGGTCAGCAAGGTGTGGCGGGTGAGCTTACCCTGATCGTCATTCTCGGTCACGAGGCCGACGGAGATACCGGCGACGGGGCGCTTGATGGGAACACCCGCATCCATGAGGGCGAGCACGCCTGCGCAGACGGAGGCCATCGAGGTGGAGCCGTTGGACTCCATCACCTCGCTGGTGACGCGGAGGGCGTAAGGGAAGTCTTTCTGGCTCGGGATGACCGGGAAGATGGAGCGCTCGGCGAGGGCTCCGTGACCGATCTCGCGGCGGTTCTGTCCTCCGAAACGGCCGGTCTCGCCGACACTGAAGGGAGGGAAGTTGTAGTGCAGCAGGAAGCTCTTGGTGGTCTCGCCGCCGCCGTACCCGTCGATCATCTGGGCCTCGTCGGTGGTGCCGAGCGTGGCCAAGGCCATCGCCTGGGTCTCGCCACGGGCAAACAGAGCCGATCCGTGGGCGCGCGGGAGAACGGAGGTCTCGCTGGAAAGCTGACGGAGCTCGGCGAGGCCGCGTCCGTCGCAGCGCTTCTGCTTGTCGAGAATGCTGACGCGGAAGGCCTTCTTCTGAAGGTAATCGAAAGCCTGGGAGATTTCGAACTTCGAAGCGGCGGGGAATTTCTCGAGGATCTTCGCGCTTACTTCCTCGCGCAAGGCTCCGACGGCCTTGCCACGGGCAACCTTGCTGGGGGTGTAGAGGGCCGCCTCGATGCGGTCGCCCGCAACCTGGTAGGCGATTTCAAGCATCGCCTCGTCGACGTTGAGGAGGGTGAACTCGCGCTTGGGCTTGCCGGCCTTGGCGATGAGCTCGTTCTGAGCGGCGATTAGCGGACGGGTCTGCTCGCGGGCAAAATCAAGGGCCTTCTTGAAGTCCTCCTCGGGAAGCTCATTGGCGGCACCCTCGATCATGATCACCTGCTCGCCGTCTCCGACGTACACGAGATCGAGATCACTCTCTTCGCGCTGGGCGTGGGTGGGGTTCACGACGAACTGGCCGTTGATGCGGCCGACACGGACTGCCGCGATCGGCTTTTCGAACGGAATGTCCGAGACACAGAGGGCAGCGGAGGCGCCATTAATGGAGAGGATGTCGGGATCGATCTCTCCATCCGCGGAGAGCAGGATGCTGATGATCTGCGTGTCGTAGAAGTAGTTCTTGGGGAAGAGCGGTCGCAGGGGGCGATCGGTCATGCGTGCGGTAAGAATCTCCTTCTCGCTGGGACGGCCCTCGCGCTTGAAGTATCCTCCGGGGAACTTGCCGACAGCGGCGGCTTTCTCCTTGTAGTCAACGGTGAGGGGGAAGAAGTCCTGCCCCTCCTTGACGGTGGTGGCGGAGACGGCGGAAACGAGGACGATGGTCTCGCCCGAGGTGACGACGACGGCGCCGTCGGCGAGTTTGGCGATCTTGCCGGTCTCGAAGGTGATGGGATTCTGGCCAACGTTGGCCGTGGTGATGGTATGGGACATGGGAATCAGTGGTGTTGGGGTGGGTGAGGCTCTCCAGATGCTCGCTCCTTGGAGATCAAGGGCGGGGTGGATGCGGAGGATGCTCCATGCGGGAGCACCGGCCTCGTGGTGGTTCTTGTGTGGGTCGATCCTGCCTTCGACGGAAGGCAGGGATTATGCGGTCGGGTCGTGGAATGTTCCAAAGCCCATACCCACCCTCATCGGGCAAGTCTCGTGGCTGCGGAAATTCCGAGGATCCGGATTACTTGCGGAGATCGAGCTTCTCGATGAGCTTCTGATAGCGCTCGGAAGCAGTCTCCTTGAGATAATCAAGAAGACGGCGGCGCTGGGCGACCATCCTGAGAAGACCGCGACGCGAGGAATGATCCTTGGCGTTGGTCTTGAGATGGTCGGTCAGGGAGCCGATCCTCTGGGTGAGGCTGGCGATCTGGACATCGGCGCTGCCGGTGTCGTTGTCATGCAGCCGGATTGCTGCGATTTCTGTGGTCTCTGTCATGTTTTTATTTAGCGAAAGGTGAGTGTAGGAGAAAATAGCTCCCCCGAACAAGGGTTTTATTGGAAAACCCGGCAGGATCAGTTCCCTTTGGAGTCAACCAGCTTGGAAACGGCGATCTCGTTCAGGGTCACCGGATTGTCCTGCAGTAGCTTGGCCAAGTAGGCCTTGCCGAGCACCTGGGCCTTCTGGTTGCGCAATTCGTTGGTCAGCGAAGCCTTCACCTCGTCCAAGGAAGCCGTGTAGGGATCCTTGACCTCCGTGAGTCGCACGATATGCCATCCGTCATTCAGGCGGATCGGTTCGGTTGTGCCGTTCTTGGAGAGGGCGGCGACGGCCGAGCGGATCTCAGGCTGGATCTGTGATTCCGCAAGGAAGCCAAGATCCCCTCCCCGCTGGGCACTCGCGGCATCATCGCTCTGGGTCTTGGCCACCGAAGCAAAATCACCGGCCTTTGCCGCTTTCACGGCGACATCAAGCCGCGACTGGGCCTTTTCCTCAACGGCCTTATCAGCTCCCTTGGGGCAGGCGATGTAGATCTGGGAGAGATGATACTGTTTGGGAACCTGCAGGGCATTCGCCTTCTTCAACTGGTCATAGGCTTCCTGCAGTTCGGAGGCAGAGGGGAACTCCTGCGGTGGGGCTGCAACGGATTGCAAATAGGACTGGGTGATCGCTTGCTGGCGCATCTTCTCCAACGCCGCGACGACTTGGGCCTGCTGGTCCCATTTCCTGGAGAGCGCCTCTTTGTACACCAACTGCTGGATAATCAGTCCGCGAACATATTCGTTCAGGGCGGCGGGATTCTTGGAAAGGGCGAGCTGATCCCGCACCGAGAGTTTCTCGATAAACGGCTTGATGTCGTCGGAGCGCACCTCGCTCCCGCCGACCTTGGCAATGACGGTGGAATCAGCGGCCGTCACGGAGAGCGTGAGGGCGATGAAGGAAAGAAGGAGGGTTGCTTGGGTTTTCATAAAGTGTTTTGCGGAGATTTTTCGGGAATGTTGAGGGATAGGATCCTGTTAGTCGACTTTCTTTGCCTGAGCGCTTGAGCCCGCAGCAGGAGAGACCTCTTGCTTCTCCGGGCGGATGGTCTGGTCAGAGAGCTTGTTCTGATAATCCTGCACCAGGTTCTGGAATTTCACCTTGGTCACTCCGACGAAAGGCTCTCTGGCCGCAATGGCCGTTCCCAGACCGAACTGGGCGTAGCGGTCGAGCACCTCGTTGGCAAGGCGGTACATCTCGGCGTTGCGCACCTGCTGATCGGCAATGCGTCGCTCGAGCAGAATGCACTTGGAGGCAAATTCGGCACGCTTTCCCTCGGTAGCCTTGGCGTAGTCGGCCAACTTGGCGTAGCCCTGCTTCCACTTGGAGAGCGACTCGGTGAGGTGATTCCCGATCATCTCGCTGTTGGCCAACTTGGTGCGCAGATCATCGATCGTCTCGTTGGCTGTCTTCCGCTCGGCCGCAGACTTCTTGGTGAGTTCCTCAAGTTTACCCTGCAGCTCCTTGACCTTGTCCTCCGCCTCGGCCTGCACAGCCTGGGCGGTGGCAAGTTTTGCGTTTGCATCGCGGAGTTGGATCATGGAGTTCTTCACCGCCTCACGCATCTTCTGCATGGCGGGATCGGCCTTCTCGGCGGCCTTCAATGGAATGGAGGCAAGTAGAAGGGCCACCACGATCACGGGGTATAATTTCATGCTCATGTTCGGGAATTGTTAGAATCTGGCATTGACGTCCAGTTGCAGAATATCGGACTTGTACGTGGGGCCGGCGATGCCGGTGGCACTAAGCCACCGTGCCCCGATAAAGACGTTTTTGCTCAAGGCAAGATTGCCTCCCACGGAGAATCCCTTGAGGTTGGTTCCACCTCCGCCAAAGTCCGAATCGCAGAAGCCGTCGATCACTGCATCGGACTCGACATAGCGGTAAGCGACGCCGAAATCCCAATCCCAGCGTTTCTGAAGGGCTCCGTGTCCAATCTTGGCCTGAACAATCCAAGCTGTGTTTCCACCGTTGTAGGAAGTGTAGTTTCCATTTGCCAAGTTGTTCACCGGACCACGCGGAAGGGCCTGATTGTAGTTGTTGTCGGGGCCGGGTAGCGGGCCGTTATTAAGGATATTCTGAGAATTCCAAGCAACGTTACGATCCCATTCACCCGATAGAGAAACTAGGAAAGGTTCCCAGTGCTTGTATTCAAGACGGGCATTCGCAGAGAGGATATTGTACGGCGTCGCCAGTCCAAAGTATTGCCACTGGTTGATGTAGTAGGGGTCTACTCCCTGCGTAGGATCATTGATGTAGTTGGCTTGGGGATTTCCCGTGGGGATTCCGTTGGCATCGTAAGCGTCGACTTTCTGGATATTTCTGAGCGCGACATATGTGTTGCCGCGCTGAGCAAAGGTAGGCCTCGTGTCGTCGGTATTCAACTGAGCCTCTTGATTAGGCGTAACCCCAGGGGCCGATACTTTACCCTGCACATTCTGAAAGTAATAATAACCCGCAGCGCTCTTGAAGTTGAGGTCCCTTGTGATTTTCCAGTCGATACCCACTTGTCCGGCATAGAGGTACTTGTCGTTACTGGAAATCTTGGGTTGTTGGGTTGCAGGGAAATTCAAATCGGTATTGTAGACAGGAAAGATTCCACCACTGATGAAAGGAGTGAATCCTTTGAGGATTTTATATCGGGCTTGGGCTGCAACGCCGTCAAAGCCGATGTCATTCGCCCACATGATGGTGGTCGGTGTGAAGAAGGGATTGTCAAACCGGCCCAGGGAAATCGCCGCCATCCGGTCAGGGTCATCTCCGATCTCATACTTGAGGAAAGCACGGTCCAGCCAGATCGCGTAGGAACTGAAGTTGCCACCCTGGGCCATTCCTTGGTTGCCAACAAATCCGAAGGTCTGATTTTCAGAAACAGGGCTTCCGTTCTGACCCGTTCCGATCCGGAATCCGGAGGTGAAGTTTTCACCCAGATTCATATCCGCGCCGAACCTGAACCTGACACGCGCCAGATCGCGTTGCTGGGTCGTGTTGTAGGTGGGCGGTCCCACGGGATTCTGGGCCTGATAATAACCAAAGTAATTATAATATTGTGTCGCACCAGGAATCGCCATCAGGTTGACCGGCCACCCCGTGTTGATGGCGTTGTAGTTCATGGTCTCAAAGAGATCCGTGCTATTGCCGGAAGGATACTCGTTGGCTTGGAAGCGTGTTCTCAAATCCATGAAAGGCCGGAACTTACTCAGCCACTCGGGAATATTGGGTTGGTTCCACCCCTCGGCTTGGGCAGCAGCCATGACATCTCGCTTGATCTCATCCTTCATCTCCGCCTTCACGATCTCTGGAACGTAGGAAACGCTGACCTGATCATCCGATTGAGGCGGAGCCGCGGCCTCGACCGCCATCTGCTGGGCGGCGGCAGCCTGAGTCGCGGCTTGTTGGGCTGTCTGCGCCTGTTGGGCGGCATTCTTTGCATCGTCCTGGGCCTGACGGATCAGGTCACCTGCATCCTCTTTGGTCAGGATACCGCGCTGGACGAGTCGGTTGATCAAATTGAGCGTCACGTTCTCGGAAGGAGGAGCTGGCGCCGTGGCCGCCATCTTATCAGGCGGTTGATCCATATTGGGGGGCTGATCCACAGGAAGCGGCTTGATCGTGGGAGCAACCGTGGAAAGAGAAGAAGTGGTGTTAGTAGCCTCCAGAGGAGACGGCGTGGCAGAAGACTTTACTGCATCGGGTTTTGGCTCGGAGGTATCAACGGATAACGCTGTGTTCGTAGAAGGAGCAGCAGGAGTCGCGTTCGTGGAATCACTCGGCGATGCTGGAGCTGGCACTTGTTGCGAATCGGTTGAGGGCACCGGAAGGGTCGCTGAACCCGCTGTAAGTGCCGCATTCGATGCTCCAGGATCCGAGGAGGAAGTCGTAGGCGTGAGACTGATTGGGGGAGCACTGGAAACTGAGGCGGCGGCATCCGCCATGGCGGCAGTGTCCGAGGCCAACGAGGAGGCCGTCGATTGCTGCGAAGACTGCGTGCCAAACAGCGAGTCAGCCGCCTTGGTGAGGCCAACCGCCATCACCATCAGGAAAAGCCAAAGGAAACCCTTTGCCAGCTTTGAGATCGGATAAGATTTCATGCGTTGTTGAGAATTTATAGAAAGTGCTTGATGACCTTTAGTTAGGGCGCTTGGCGCTGAAGTGCATGACGATCGGCATTGGCATTCCCGCGGGCGGGGGCTCAGGCATCGAAAGTTCGGCGAAGGCCTCGCTGCGGATCGCGTTATCCACATCGGGATTGCCCGTCGACTTGGCTAGGCTGACCTTGGAGACGTGGCCGGTCTCATCCAGCCAGACCCTCACCTGCACATCCATGACGGCGCTGCGGGTCTTTTTATTGCCCAGTAGGCAATTGACCATGCGGTTCTTCACCTGTCCGGCGTAGTAGCCGAACTTGGAACCGCGTCCCCCGCCCATGCCCCCGCCCCCGAATCCGCCACCCCCTCCGTTGCCGGCGGCAAGACCCGAGGCGTCGTTACCCTGGATACTGGTGGCAAGCGGTGCAGGCTCGGGAGCCTTGTCGGGCGGCTTTTCGTCCGTCGGAGCCTCTTCTTTCTGGAATTTGGGTGCATCCGGAGGCGGGGGTTCCTGCTTGGGGGGCGGCGGCGGAGGCGGCGGAGGCGGCGGAGGGGGAAGCGAGATCATCTTGATCTCACTCTTCGAAGCGGGTGCCCCGCCGTCATCGTCACCGTGGTGGAAGATGAAAAACGCCACGACACCACCCAACACCACAACGCCGCCGATGATCAGCGGCAGTGGCAGCTTTTTCTTCTCAGGTGATGTCTGCGTGACGGGCATTGTCGGATTTGTTTTTTCGATGGCCGTTTACTGGCGCTTCTGCGTGGCAAGACCGACCTTCTCCATCCCGATCCGGCCGATCACATCCAGGACATCCATGACCCCCTGATACTGTGTGGCGCTGTCTCCTCGGACCACGACCGGCGTGTCGGCATTGGCCGACTTGGCCTCGGTCAGTTTCTGCTCCAACTCGGGCAGGGTGACCGGGAGAGTATTCAGGAAGACAGCCCCCTCGCTATTCACGGTGACGGCCTGCGTCTTGGGACCACCCATGCTGGGCGCGGAGCTTCCCTTCGGAAGATTGACCTTCACCCCCTGAATGCCGGCCGTCGTCATGATGATGAAGATCAGCAAGAGCACGAGATACAGGTCAACCATCGGCGTGACATTGATGTCGGCGATGGCTTCTCCTCCGGAATCGGCTTGCATGGTCGTGGGTGGTTAGGTTGCAGGGATTTTGTAACTCAATGCGCCGAGCCTTCCGATTTCTCAGGATAGCATTCGGCCATCTTGGTCAGAAACTCCTCAAGGAAGAGGTGGAGGTCCGTCGTGATGTCCTTAACCTGGACGCTCAGATAGTTGTAGCCGAAGAGCGCAGGGATCGCGACGACCAGACCGCAGACAGTCGCCAGAAGCGCGGCCGCGATACCTGGAGCGATGGCGTTGATGTCCACCTCTCCGAGCATGGCAATCTCGCCGAAAGTAATCATGACGCCGATGATGGTTCCCAGCAGGCCGACATAGGGACCGCCGGCGATACAGATCGTGAGAAGGACCATCATGCTCTGGAGCCTTGCGTTCTCACGTGTGATCTGGGCACTCATGCTGGCCTCGATGGCCTTGACGGAACGGTGGGCAAGCCCCTTGCCTTCAGCAACCCTAAGGCGGATTTCCTGACAGCCAAGATGATAGACCCTGTAGATAGGGGTGGAGTGGATGAACTTGATATGAGCCGCCTCGGCTTTTCCACCCAGGGTGGCCACGTGCTCGTCATCCTCGGTGTCGAGCGAAAGGAGCTCCCCCCGCAGGTGATGCCACTGGTTCATGAACTCCTTGGACCCCTTGGCCATCGAGGAGATGTACTGGTTCTTGGCCACCATCACGATCCAGCTGATGGCCGACATGATGCCGAGGATCCCGATCACCACCCATGCGTCGAAGGTGACCGATTTGATCAGATAGCCAAAGAGTCCGAGGCTATCGAGGAAACTTACCTTGGCGGCCTCCGGCTTTCCTGGGACGAGAAGCTTCGCGTTCTGTTGGCCCTGACCGAGGGCGGCTAGCTTGATGAAACCCGCGGAGCGGGCGGACTTGGAAATTTCCATCTCGTCGACTTCCCCCTTGAAGGAGGCTTTCCCCTCCTCCCCTCCGATGAAGGCTGCACTATTCAGAGCCGGAATGGCAACCGGCAGATTGGCGACCGCATTGCCGTCGACATAAAGCGTCGTGCGGGTGCCGTCCGAAACCAAGGCAAGATGCTTCCAGGAACCGGCCGCCAGCGGGGCTGCCGGGGTCGAGCGCTGGTTGCCGGCGGCATTCGTGATCTCGAAGAAGGGAGCGCCGCTATCGAGGCCGATTTTAAGCCCATTGGCCCCGTCCTTGCGGCTGTAGATGATCGCATTGGGATCGAGTGAGGTCGGCTTCACAAAGCTCATCCAGGTGTAGGGAGCCGACTCAAGAACGGCCGAGTTGGGGTTTGCCGGGATGCTGATCGGCTTCTTTCCATCGAGTTTGATGCCGCCCCCGATCATCGATCCCTCGACAGGGATGCCGGGCGTCTCGGCGCGGACACCGTTTCCGGAGGAATCGCCCGGAGGAGTGCCGTGCTCGTTGAAATGATAGACCGAGACTGTGTCGGCATCATAGGCCGTCTTGGGGAGGTCGGTCTTCTCTCCCTTGGCTGGTTTTTTCTTCTCGTTACGGCCGTAGTAAAGGTAGATGTCGCGGGACTGGCCGGGCTTGATGTCGGGGATCTTGACCCAGACGAAGCCCTCGTTCATGACCGGATCAAATTTCTCAATCTGGGAGGCAAGAAGCGTCTTGTCATCGGAGTCGACGAACCGGAGATCCGTACCGTCCTCCTTGCACTGGGAGAAATCGAGGACCCCGTCGTGAAGACGGACCAAGACGGTGGCCGTTCCGGCAGCATCAGGGAGAGGGACCCCGTTGTCGGTCGTATCAACAGTGAATTTCTCGCGGGCCGCCCAGGCCTCGTTCCACCAGGTGCGCGCGTGGAGCGAACCAGATGCCACAAGCATCAGGGAGAGCAGAGAGAGCAGGGATCGTAATTTCATGAGGAGATGAGCGGTTTGTTAAAATTCACCGAAGAGGCGGAAAGTGATGAGAAGCGAGTTGGCCATATTAAAGTAGCTTGACCTCGGATATCCCCAGGCACCTGCATTGGGATCCGGTGAGTTGACAGGATTCAGACTGATCATCGGAATGCCAGCATCGATGGAGGCGTTGAGATAGTCTGTGATGCGGAGTCGCGTGCCCCCGCCATAGCTCGCCATAGTATATTGTGTGTCCGAAGTGAGGAGATTGCCGTCGTTGGAACTCGTGGTTCCCGGAGTGCCGTCCAGCAAGGTGCCGAAATCCAGGAATGCGTAGAACCTCCATCCCGTGATCCCACAGTGCCCCTTGAGAATCTCCGGTGAACGCAGTTCGATGCTTCCGAACGCGGCGCTGTCACCCAGTGCAGTCGCCTCAGTGTAGCCTCGGCAGCTGTCCAGACCTCCCGCCACGAACTGCTCCGTGAAGATGAGAGGGGTCGGCGACCACTGTCCCTGGAACTTACCGAAGATCTGGAACCCGCCGGGCAAATCGTGCGTATGCGACAAATCACCCCGGACGGCAAAGAAACCTCCCCCAACAGTCTCATCGTCGAACTGGCCCTCGTTGGCATTGTAAGAACCGAGCCCATACACCGGGATGGTCTGTCCACGGATACCGAAGGAGAATCCTCCGTCAAAAATGGTGACCGAATTTGAAGGCGCCCAGACCGCGGTGTAGTTAAAACGCACCGGGGAATAATTGTAGTCGTTGAGGGGCACATTTGCTCCCGTCGTGACGTCGTTATTCACATTGAGAACCTGCTTGAAGTCCATCCCGGCGGAAATCGAGTGATTGAAATCCTTTTCCGATGGCAGGCTGAAAAGAAACCGGAAGCCTGCAGTGCTGCCATTGCCGGCAACAGACCCACCGCCGAGCGTTGAAAGACTGTTCTGTTTCCCGTAGGAAACATTCAGCTTCAGCCAGTCCACAGAAGGAATCCTGGCGGTATAGAAAGTATTCCAGTTCTGCACCGAGGAGGGATCCTGGGGGGACATCTGATAAGATCCCCCGATCGAGTGACCTGCCTGCCATAGATTGTCGTAACTCCCCGCAAAGTTGAGTCGCAACGGGGGAGAACCATTGTTCCAGCGGTTGTTCAACTCAGTGCTGCCGTGCAATGGCAGGGTATCCTTGACCTTAAGATTCACGTCGACCGTTCCGGGTTCAAAACCAGGCGTCAGGGTCGGAATCACCTGTCGGTCACTCCATTGATTGAGCGCCAGGATTTCCTTGGAGACCTTGTTAAAATCAGGAACTGACCCTGGCTGCAGTGAGGGCACCTGCTTCTTGATGGAGTTGATCGTGAAGTAACGGGAACCCTCCACGTTGAGGCGCCCTACTTTGGCCTCTTCGACCTGAAGGAAGACGATGCCCCTTTTGCCCGTCTGCTGGGGAATCTGAACATTCACAGTCTGGAAACCCTTTTCCTGAAAGGCCTTTTCCAGTGCAGCACGGGCATGCTCGACATCATCGGGAGTCCTTTCAGGACCCATAAAGGGATAGACAGCCTTCTCGACCTCGGTGCGGCTCAGTTGGTGATTGCCCAGCACGCGGAACTCCCGGATGTAGAGCATCTGGTTGCGGTCGACCGCATTGGTCGGCATCCCGGTCGGGGAATCCGCCACCTTGGGAACAGCAGGAGGCTCATCGCCTAGGGTCTCCCACGTGGCGGCAAGCCCGCTGGACAGAATCAAGCATGCTGCAAGACCAACCCCTGCAAAGGAGATGGCTCGGCGCTGAACTCTGTATTTGAGGTGAGGCATGGAATCTATCCGCTAGACGCTTAGCACGAACGAAGCGAGTTGATTATTTAAGCGTTTTCTCCTTCAGGAAGGGAACTTAAAATTGTGACAAAATCGTAACGCCCAAGCTCGTTTTTATGTGCAAGAAGTAGAGATCCTCTATGAACTCTCACGATCCTTGCTCTCAAGACGAATTCTTGTACTCGTCTCAATCTGGACCACCAGGCCCTCATGCACGGTGATTCCGATGGTTCCGAATCGAAGCCTCTGCACGTGTTCCTCGACAATACCGATCCAACCAGGGGAGGAAAGCTTCACTTCGGCCGCTAGGGATGGTTGGCCGGAGAGCGTCTGTTGAGAGTGGGCAATTGCAGTCATGAATGGATCAAGCATCTTAAAGACGTCCTTTATGGTCGTGTATTAAAAGTTCAGCAAGATTTTTTCTGTATCCCCAAGTGATTTTTTTGATCGGTCCGTGATGCAGCAAAGAAAATTTCTCCAAAAACGCTTGACCGGAATTATTATGTCGACCATTGTGATCGCATATTGATGCGCGGCCACCCTATACTCCGGGAGCATTCATCAAGCACTATCGACCATCTTCGGATCAGCAACCTCATTCCAAGGAGCTCATCCAAAATCCAACCAAGACGACAACCAACAACCCAACTCCTTGATCCAACCCGAAGGAAAAAAGACCCAACATATCAAACACTTGACCAACCAAAACCAATGAAAACAATTTACACCAGATTACTGACTGCCCTTGCGGCCATAGCGGGAACGGCTTTGTCCCTCATGCCTGCAAGCGCAGCTCAGACTTACACGACTGGCGACGTCTTCGTCGGCTTCCGTTCCACGACCAGTCCCAACAACGGCCTGATCATCGATATCGGAGATATCAGCCAGTTCACAAACGCGTCGAGCTTCTCCAATTTCAGTTTTGGAGGCGCCAGCACGACGGGGGCCGACTTGGCATATCAGTTCGGCTCGGGGTGGTACACCGACCCGACGGTCACCTGGGGTGTCTTCTCCGCTGTTACGGGACAATATGCCTTGGCATCAAAAGTGCAGCCGGTGAATGGAACCCTGTCCACGACCCCAACAGCCCTGAACAACACCAAGACAGGAGCCCTTATTACGGGCATCAATACGGTGCAGAGCGGTTTCGTCACATCGACCGCGGCCACCTACACTGCGAACTCAGCCTATCAGACCGGAACGGCCAACGGCACTTATTACGCCGCTGTGAATGCAAACCCTGACTTCACTTCTGCGGCGTGGGCGGCCGGATCGAGCATTGAAGGAGCCGTTGGAAAGCTGCTGGATCTCTACTATTTCACGCCAAATGCCGTTCAGTTGCTCAACCCCTCGGGACTTGCCCTCTCGATCAACAGCACCGGAACCATCACTGTCATTCCGGAGCCCTCTACCTACGCATTGATTGGCTTGGGATCCCTCCTGCTGATCACTGCTTACCGTCGGAAATCGGCATAAAAACACCAACGCACCAACTGCAACTTTTCAAAACCAACAACGCTCAATACCCGTGAAAATCACAAAACTTCTCTTTAAGACGATCGCCATCGTTCTACTCGCTTTGGCAGGCGCTACCAATGCATCAGCCCAGCTCAATATCTATATTGTCGGTTCCAATGGAGATCGCACACCAACCCAGAAGGCCATTCAGACCTTGCTTGAAGCAAGCGGAGGGTGGTCCTTCCAAGGAAACAGGGGAACTGCAACCAACTCATCTCCAAACAATGCATTGAATTCGAATTTCGGTGCTTGGAACGGAAGATACAAGGGAACCAACGTCATCATCCGCACCTCCTTCATCGGGGCAGTCGGAGCAGTGCGTTCGCTGGCAGGGCTCCAACCGGAGCGTTATGTGGTGGCCAATGGCAGCGGTACGAATGCAACCTTTGATATCTACCTCAACACCAATGCAGTGCTGAATGGTAATAGCACCAACGGTTACACAACTAACCTTCCCAACATAGCCCTCTCCACCGTGTTCCAGGGAACGACACCCTACACCGGCGCAGGTTATGACACCTTGACAGAGTCCTCGGTGGGCGTTTCTCCCATCGTTTTTGTTGCAAGCCCAGGATCAGGACTGACCAATATCACGACCCAGTTGGCCCAAAATCTCTACCAGAACGGGTTTCTCACAGCAGCCCAATTTTCGGGAAATGCCGCCGACACCAACAAGATCATTTTCGCTTTGGGCCGCAACTACGACGCGGGACAGCGGTTTGCGGTTCTTGCCGAGACCGGCACCGGGACAGCGAGCAGTGTCAATCATTGGCAACCGTCCATCACGGGCACGACTACCAATGCCGCAAACATCGTGATCGGAGGCAGAGTAACCAACCAGATCCTCTGGCCCCGCGAGACGATCAGCGGAAACGACAGCGTCTCGGCTGGGAATAGCGGTTACTCCACCGGGGCATTGCTTGCCTCCGCCCTGACCGTGACAAACATCGCAACCAACGCGATCAAGGATACGTTCGGCTACGCAATTCCCGGGGCAACTGCCGCATATTATATCGGTTACATCACCACGGGGGATTACAACACAACCATTGCCACGAACGGGCCCGGCGGAACTCCACTGGCCACCCTGCTGAGCTACAATGGCGTTCCATACTCCTCCAACAACGTGATCAACGGCGCCTACACGTCATGGGTCTATAACCGGGTCCTGGAGCGTTCCGATGCGAGGCTGCCCGGAGGCACACTGGCCAACCCGACGATCGCATCCTTCAAGGATGATCTTGTGAACACCATCACCACGACGACCGGAGGCGTCAACGGAGGTATCCTCATCGGAGATCTCAAGGTGGGACGCACTGCTGACGGAGGGGTGGTCACCCCCAACTGACCGAAAAGACCGGGAAATTCCTGTTCCCGGCACACAGACTCAGGGAAGCCCGGGATAACCCCGGGCTTCTTCCTTTGGATGGGATCTTCCGAAAAAACGCATGAGCAAAATTTCTGAAAAAACCATCGCGTTGGCAGCCTCCTTCCTTCTGCTTCTCATGGGAATGGCATGGTATGTCATCCTTGCGGGTGATCCCTCCCCACCTGCAACTGATGACGAATCGGCAGTTGTAGCGCATTCCTCTTCAAGCACCGTCAGGTCTCAGGGACTGTTTGTTCATCATGATAAGCCGTCCATCACACCGCATCCGATGACTCCTTCGGAGATTGCTCACGCAACCTCCGAGGCTACCCCATCCTCAGGCCCAATCATGCCGGCCTCGTCGCAGGAATACCTCAACCCAGGGGTGAGCCGGTCAATTCCGAGCCCTAATGCTGAAGCGCCCGCCGCATCCGAATCATCCTCGCGACTAATTCGCGAAAATCCCACCGCGCCGGGAAATTGCCTTTTGGTGAAGGGTCACTCGGTGAGAATTGATTACCAACAAAAGACTCCCTTGTCCCAAGACCTTGCCATCTCGGTGTCTTCCGAAATCCCGACACAGAAATCCTTGGTGCCGGGGTCCGAATCCATCCAAGCATTTTCAACACCCGGCAGTGCAAGCACCTCCGCTCCAAGGGTACGGGCCACACCGGATCCGGCGGAACTTTTCAAAGCAAAATGGGGATGGCGGGTATTTGAAGAGGCACAGCGTGCGGCCAATGGCACAACCTCCGGATCCCCCTAGCGAATCGGACTGGAATGTTTGAGCGGGCAGATTTGATTGATCATAGATGCTACGTTCGTTCTCTGGGTTAACGAACCAAGGGGCCACCTCGGCGCCGTTTTCCGTCGACTTCTTCGGTTCCTTCCTTAAGGGATCGGTAAACGCATTCTCTGTAACTACGTGTTTCAGTCTTCCCGATATTTGGAGCGGGTTTCGGCAGATCCTCAGCACCGATTCCCGTCTCCCGAGAATGGGATAGGGACGGTGGTGTACCCATCAGGCATTGATGCAGATTCCTTGAGTGGATTGTATTCTCGGACTCCAACCTCTACCCGCTCAATGCCACTACGAGCCTCTTTTTCTAGAGGGAAGCCTGAACCGGAGGCTGGCTGGCATTAGCTGACTTCCTTTCCTCTTCCTCCTCATCTCCTCCATAACCAAGGATGTCGATCGAGAAGACGGAGGGAGGGGGATCGGCCTGGGCAGGAGATGTGTTCCGGGCAGTGTTTGCCGACGCGCTGTTGGCGGCCGCGGTGGCTGCCGTCGCACCCGCGGGCGGTGCGGCGGGTGGTGGCGCGGTGATCGGCCCTGCAGAAGGAGCCACAGGAGGCGCTCCGACCGTCACCCCTCCGACAAGGATGTTATCGGCATTGCGGATTTCGCGTGCAGAGAGGTTCAGATTGCCGGTCGACCTGATTCCTGCGTCGCCCGCATCGATGAAACCGCTCGGGGCGATGAGATCCACGTTGCCGGGGGGAATCCCTGCAACGGCCGCCAGCACGCCGATGCCGCCACCGGTGGCCAGACCCGCAAGATCGGTCCTCACGGCCGCGCTCTGGGGATCGAGCAGGACACGGGTCGGCGGTGCGGACTTGATCGTCTTGGACGACGAGCCGGCGGCGATGTCCCCCTTGTCGGACCAGATCATGATGTCCCCCCCCCGGAGCGTGAAGATACGGCCGATTCCCAGCGTCACGCTGTCACGGCTGAACATGTTCACGCTTCCTCCTCCTTCACTCACGATTCCCGGAGGAGCAAGGCTGCTTCCCACTGAATATTCAGCGAGCGCAACGCCCCCTCGGGGCGCCAAGACACTGATATCCCCGCCGCTCTTGGTCCGGATGTTCCTTGAGTTGAGAATGACACCCCCTCCCGATGCGACTCCGGGGAACAGGGATTCGATGGCAACTCTCCCCTGCCTGTATGTCCCGAAGTCCTTGGAGCGGGGATCACCGTGGTTTCTCCCAGAATCGCGCAGGATGACATAGAAAAGGGAGAGGGCGATCCTTGACTTCGCGTCCTCTTCGATCGGCGAGGTGATGATCCCCGCGATCGATCCCGCCCTGTCGAGTTCCTCGGACAATGATTTGTCTCCCTGCGCCGACACAACCCTCATGAGTTCCGCGAAGTAAGCCTGCGCCGAATCCATCCCCGCCGCCCTGCGAAGCAGCCCCTCCGTATCCGATGCCCCGAGCCCAAGCTGCCGCGCCGACGCGAGTCCGGCCCCCACGATGAGCGAGGCCCCTTCGAAGGGAAGTGACGGATTGCGCGCGTTGCCGATGCTGGTGATCCCGGCGCCGCTTCCGTCGGGTCGGGCGTCACCCGTCCCGAGATCAAGGTTTTCCCCCGCAAAAACCTGGAGGGTGCCCGGACCGCTGATCTGAACGTCGCCGGAGAGCGGTTCGGGCAGGAAGGCCACGTTGGCGCCAAGATCCTTTCTGGCCTCGTTGCGGGATGCCGTGTTGGCATCAAAAAGCGTCATCCCCCCCCCTGAGATCACCGAGCTGACATCAGATGATGACACATGTTGCAGGGCTAATGACACGTCCCTGATATTGCCGGTGGCCACAATACGGGCCAACTTGGGGGAGAACAGCCGGATTCCTGAAATGTCTCCACCGGGGGAATAAACCCTCACGGGATCGGAATCGCCCAGATGCAGCAGGGACTGGTCGTGCCTTAGGACTTTTCCCTGCAACGAGGCGTCATCGCCTTCCGTCGAGAGTGTCTCGTTCAGAGAGGTCGAGAAATTCTCGAGGTAGAACGGCAGTGTGGAGTAACTCGAATTCGCATTCAGATACGTGGTATCCAGTGCAGGCCAGAAATTAAGTTGAGACTGAGAGAGGGGGGAGAGAGGCGATGGGATTGTCCTCGGGTCGGCATCGGAGACATTCAGTGTCGAATAGGACCACCTGACCCCCTTTTGCTGTCGGTTCAAACCATTGATTCCATCCATCGCATAGATGGAAAGGTTTCCCCGTGCGGAGGGAGCGAGGGTTGCATCACCTTGGATCAGGACACTGCCGGCCAGGGCGGTGAGCGACACGTTGCCGGGCATCAACCGCGCCCCGGCTCCAAGGATCGGGTCAGCGGGTTGCAACTCGGCAAGCCTGAGCCATGGCTGATAATATCCGGCACTCTGCGGTGGGGCCTGATTCCCCATCACTGAGGACTGCAGCCATTTCTGAAATGCAGGAAGCCCCAGGATCTGGTTCCTGAGCGTTACGGAACCTCCGAGGGAGATCGCGGAAAAAGCGCTCTCCGACCCGTACGTTGAGAAGTAGTTCTTGTACTGGACGCCGTTAATGAATCCTTGGGGGAGAAGAAAAACATTTCCAACGGGTCCCAAAAGCATGTCGCCGCCCGCCTTCACCGAAATCGCCCCCCTTCCCAAGAGGAAAGAGGTGGGAAGCCATGTTTCCTCGGAGGGATTGGCGTATTCGGAGCGGCGGCTTACAAGGGAATAGAGATAGGCCCCGGCCACGTCGCGTGTTTTGTTGCTGACAATCGCTCCGCCGGCGCGGATCGAGGCGTTCCCCCGTTCCACGTAATAGATGCCCGCATCGATGTTGCCCCCGGCCTGGACCGTGACATCCCCTCCGCCCGTCTCGATCAGACTGCCCTGCTGGGGGACGAGTTGGATTCCCGCGGGATCACGAGCCGTGAGCCGCCCCTGCGTGGGGACAACCGCATCCACATTGCTGATATCCCCACCCGCCCGCATGGAGACGTTGCCGCCACCGAGCGCGCCGACATTCTGGAAAAAATTGCTGAAATCGATCCACCAGCTCGTGGAGGTGATCTCTCCGTTGGGAAGGGTGAGCCACCCGCCCGTCGCATCGGTCTGACCACGGCGCATCAGCCAGTTTCCGGGAAGTTGCCTGGAGGAATCGGCGATGTACGACAAACCGTCGCTGGAAAGTTGCAGGTGACGGATGTTTCCGGCCGCACGGAGCTGTACGTCTCCTCCCCGAACGGAATATTGAGCGGGATAAAGGGCGGGTTGCTGTAGGGTTCCGAAATTCACACGCTGCGAGTTTCTGAAAATGACCGGCATCGTGTGGGGATCAAAGGCTCCCCCGAGGGTCGGGTCCGCCACCTGCGCCCCCGCGGTGTAAATCGTCGCGAACTGGTTGAGCAGACGGATGTCCTTCCCGGCGGCGATCGAGATATCGCCTGTTCCGGTCCGGATCACCTGATAGTTGCCGCTGATGATAGTGGCGGTCGAGGCATTCTGGCCCACGCTTGAAGCAAGCGCGCTGGAGGTTTTCGTAGGTTTGCCGAGGTTGATGGAACCCTCGGATGAGACCGCGAGTGGATCGGCGGATGAAAAATCCTTGCCGGCGGCGATGGAGTAGCTCCAGGAACTCTGGCCGAATGTCTTGGATGGATCGCCTAGATCGCTCGATACCACAGGAAGCAGGGGGGCGAAGTAGAGACCGTAGTTATTGCCACCGGCATTCGCGGCCCTGTTCACACTGTCTCCGAAGCCGTCGGAAAGACTGCCGTTGAACGTGAGGTCTCCGAGAGCCCTCAGTGATAGGAATCCCGAACTCCGCCCGATCGTCCTGCCGGTGACATTCCCGGATGCATCCAGGATGCTGACCTGCCTTCCGTACCGTGCGAGGGAGAGATCCCAGTCGTTGTTCAGGACCAGCGAGCCCCTTGAATTCACGATTTCCTCCCCCGGATTGATTTCCAGTATGCCGGCCAAGGCGGCTTTCGACGAGGGATCGGCGGGGAGAATCCGTGATCGAACGGCGTCCGCATAGGCCATGAAGGAGGTGGCGTTGTCGAGAGCCTTCTGCTTGAAGCTGGTGTCTGGCGTCGCGGTCCAGTATGTACCATTAGGCGGGGTGAAGTTTCTTCCCGTTCTCTTGGCGGTGTAGAGTTGGCCATTGTAGAGGACTTTGGTGCCGGTCGTGTAGCTTGTGGTGCTGTCCCAAACTGCCGCCTGGGTATCGATCGAGGCGGTGCCGGTCGTTGCCGCGTCCTGGCGGAAGACCCCCTCGACCACGATAGCCGAAGCCCCCTCAATCGTTGTTGCGATTGGGTTCACCTGAACATCTTTGTTATCAGCAGTCTGAGGCGCTCTGAGGTGCAGACGGCCTGAGGACTGACCCAGACCTGAAACCTCATCCACGGAGAGGTCGATCACCCCTCCCCCGAGATCAATGACCCATGCATCAGAGGCAAAGGATCCGGAAACACCCATTGCGGCAACTCCCGCTGAACCGAGCGATGGGTTGTTTCCCGCTTCCAGTGTGACATATCCCCCCTTCCCGGCTGAGTCGAATTCATCCCCGCTGGCATCCAATGTCGCACCTGACTTGAACAAGACGCTCTTCCCAGCATAGAGGCTGATATTTCCACCCGTCACTCCAGAGGCATCGATGGAACCTGTTACGGTGATGCTGCCCGAATCTGCAGAGAGCGAATAGGAATGGGCCTTGGCACCGGCGAGCGTGACATCCCCGTTGCGGATGCGAATGCCCTGCGACTCCGTGAAGCCCGACTGTGTCAGGAGGGATTCGAGTTCGCTGAGATCACCTGTCCCGTATGTTCCAAGATCCAGAACCAGATTCCCGCTCAGACCAGAGCTTCCCGAGTGCGCAGAAATAACTCCCAAACCGATATCTAGCGTGCCGTTGACGGCATTTACTGCAAGTGTTCCGGCCGATCCGCCATTCGCAAGGGCATCCAATCGTAGAATGGCACCATCCCCTAGGCGGACATCTCGTCCGGAGGAAAGGGTTATATTCCCGGCATCAACGTATTTGGCTAGGTCATCGAAGCGCTGGACCGTTCCGCCGACATCGACACGCGAGGAAATCACCAGATCACGGTCACTTCCCGTGGACTCGGCAACAAAGGATCCCCCGGGCAAAAGAACCGGTGCATTCAACGCGACTGCGTTGCCTCGGAGTGTCAACGAGGCCCCGAGGCCCGGATCCAATATTGTGGGCATTGTGCCTAAAAGACTCGTCGTCAGATTCCCTTGGGCGGAAAACACTGACGAGGATGCACCTTCTCCGGTGAGAGACGGAGCGTTCAGGAAAAGACTTCCGGCAACACTGAGGGCGCCCGTGCCCCTGCCCACAATACCGGCAAAGGCGTTGAGCGTGACGTTCTGGAAACCCGATAGCTTGATCTCGCCACGACCCCGGATCAACGTTCCCGTGTTGATGATCAGGCTTCCCCCGTTTGCGGCTAACGAACCCGAGGCTGTGTAGGGATTGTCCATAAGAACGCTTCCCGAGTCGATCGTGACCGATGACACATCATCACCCCGCAGCATGCTCGTATGAAGAGCAAGCGAACGTAGTGACGACGAACCGATCGTGCCCGAACCCTTAAAGAATATTCCATCGCGCCCGTTCAGGGAAATCGATGCCACACGGGTGAGAGTCCGTAGAAAATCGCCGCCGATCTGCATGGTATCAGCGGCCTTAGATGCATCGCCGAAGGAGAGGACAATTTTTCCGGCGTTGAGATTCAATCCCTGTGCATCAAACCTCACACTCTCAGCAACGTCACCTCCTCCGGAGGAATCAAGGGTCACGGAACCCCCGGAAACCGAGACTTGCTCGCCGAGGTCGTAGCCGCGCACAGGCGCCGTGCCAGTCCCCGAGCGGGTCACGATGGCCAGTGGATCGGAACTCACGCGAATCAGCGCGCCGTTTCCCGAAACCTCGAGATCCTCGGCTTTCATGGTGCCGCGGGATTCAATCGCAGAACCATCCTCAAGGACGACCCCTCCACCCGAAGCAAGGATCAGATCGGATGCCGCCAGAGGTGACACCGAGTTCTCCACGGTGACCAAGGAGGTCATGGGAGCGACACTAAAACCAGAGCCGGTGACTTGGCGCACTCCCCCGATAAGCAGACTGCCCGCATTCCAGGAACTCAGGACCGAATGATCAAGCAGGATCGCGGCGGGATCCGGTGTTCGTCCGATCCTGAAATTCGCGGTGCTGGCGAGATCGATCATCGCACCCCTTCCGCCGTTTGAACCGGCGCCCTCCACCTTGCCGCGCAGGTTCATGGAGTCCGTAGCCCGGATGATCAATCGGGCGGCATCCTCAACCGGTGCCGTGTCGGAGGTTCGCGGAAGAAAGGTCGAAGCTAAGGAAATCTGATACTCGGCACGGCGGGAAACAAGGGATGGAGACGCCACTTCATAGAGAGAGGAAAGCTGTTCTCCTTTGCCGTCCAGCGAACTGGATCTGCTCCCGGCGACCATCGCCGAACCATCGGGTCGCTGAAGACTGTCGGGGGCAAGATCCTGCATGAGACCCATGGGAGTGATCAGGTAGGCACCGGGCATGATGGCGTAACGTGACGGGAGCAGGGTATAGATCCCGGCAGCGAGACCACCGCCGGCAGCGAGCGTAATCCGATCTCCAACGCCAAGCGATCTGGAGACATATCCCGGATCACCCGCCGTCTTGTTGACATCACCGAAGGGGGCAAATGGCTGCGCCAAGGGGTTAAAGCCGGGAATGACCGCGTAACTCTCCCGAACCCGGCTCCAGTAAGAACCCACAGCAGGTGTTTCCCCACTGTTGTCCTGCCTCGCCGAGTAAATATCCCCGTCGAAAACCACACGGTCTCCCTTAAAGTAGGCCGTGGAACTGCTCCAATCACCTCTGGACTGTCCGGCAGGGTCGATTGTGCCGCGAAGACCACCAATCCAATCGTATGCCATCAGGTCCCCTCCACCGGAAAGAAGGACCCTTGATGTTGTCCCCGTGATGACCTGCCCGGCAGAAAGCGTGACTCCCCTGGCAGGGAGCCCTGAAACGCTGATGTCATTGCCAGCAGGATCGATCCACTGGGAACCGTTGAGGATCACTCCGTAGGGCATCGTGACTCCCCTGCCTGTCACGACATCGATTCCCGAGACCGATGTCGTTCCGCCGTCCTCAAGACGCACTACGGATGACACCGGGACGGTGGTCTCCACAGGAATTGGATCGGTGTCATAAAGGCGTACAATACCTGCACCCGTTAGCGGATCCTCGGGCGATGATCCCGAACCATCCCATCCCAGCTTGATCATACCGAAGGGGG
This sequence comes from Spartobacteria bacterium, assembly GCA_947471565.1. Lineage (GTDB taxonomy): Bacteria > Verrucomicrobiota > Verrucomicrobiia > Chthoniobacterales > UBA6821 > UBA6821. The sequence continues at coordinate 64,553 of CANIVT010000007.1, forward strand.
CGACCATCGTTCCACCCTGACTGATCGAGTGGGCGTAAACCGAGATGTTCCCTCCCGCCGTAAGAGGCAAGGATCCGGGAACACCGGCCTGCTCCACGAGGACCGATCCTTTGGTCTCCCCGCGGTCATAGGAAACCAGGTTGAAGGAGGCTTTGGTCATGGGATAAATCATACCGGCAATAAGCTTGAGCTGACCGGCCATGGAAAAGGTCCCGTTACCGCGAATTTCACCCGGACCCGCATCAACGGTCACGCTACCCATTCCCTTGACCAGCGTGTTGCCAAGATCCGCAACACGAGCCCGGATCACGAGGGATCCGGTACCGCCTGAGGGGGAGTCATATCCCCCCAGGGCAAGTCTGGACCGGCCGTCCCCGGGGGCAAGCGGAGCCTCAAAGAAATTTCCCACGGAGACATAGGGAGACAAAAGTTGCACCGCGGCATCCCCCGAGATCACTCCTCCCGAGGCAACCGAGATGCTCTTGTCAGCGGCAAGCGAAACTGGTCCTAGAAAACCGAGATTTCCTGAAAGAACAAGGCGGTCAAATTGCCCCCGGTCAACGATGTCAGCCGACAGGTACCCTCGGCTGATCCGTCCTGTCAAATCACTGGCCATGACTCCAGCAAGCCCCTCTTGGTTTTGCGAGATGAAAAGACTTGTCCCAAAGATCACGGAAGGGGGAGAGGCAAAATCCAACGGGTAGAACGTACCGGAGGATACCGTTAGCTGGCCACCGGAGGCGGATGACCCTCCGGCTAGGGCAAGAAGATCACCCTTGGCAACAAGGTACTGATTCCCCAAAAGTGTGATCGCTCCTCCATCTGAGGCGATGTTTCTGGTTTGGTAGGGGAACGCCCCCCCGGATCGAACGGACACGCTTCCGGAGGAACCCGACACATCGACGACCGATCCTTGAGAAAGGCGGATGTTACCTGTCATGGAAACTTCGCCGCCGCGAAGCACCGAGGCCACCGAGGCCACCGCGCGCCCGATCATCCCGGGATCGCCGATCGAAAAAGTGGCTCCGGCGGCGGAGACCCTTGCGGTCGCGCCCAGTTCTAGGGTCGGCTTGGCAAACGGCGCACCGCGCACCGGATCATAGTTGTCGGGATAGGAACTCGCTGCAGATAGGGTGATGCTGCCGCCTGGCACATCGAGCATTCCATCAACACTCGTGATCTTTCCTGTGACGGCAAGTCTTGAGGTCTTTACCAAAGGGGTGACGGAACCCATTTCTGTGAGCGAAAGTTGAGGATCAAGCCTGATTGATGCTCCGCTTTGGATGAGGGTCCTACCCCTCACCGAAATCAATCCACCGCTTGAAATACCCAGCGCACCTAATGATACGCTGACTGCCGGTCGCATTCCTTCAGGCAGCAGAACCATTGAGTAGTCTCCGTTCGGTTTCAGGATGCGGTTAATCACGGCCGGGTGAATCATAGTTCCTGCCGTGACAAGCATGCCCGGCATCTCATCGTCCGACGATCCTTCCGCAACTGCGACACCGATGCCCGAGAGGCTGAATTCCGCAAAACCTCCGTTGTTAAAAAATTCGGGACGGAGGCCAAGAATACCCGCTACATAACCTTCATTTCCGATACGTATGGATGGAGCAGTCAGTGACAAGGAGCCGGCATTCGCGTTCAGGCCAGCATATCCCTGCAGCGTGGAGTTGAGATTGAGTACCCCTCCACCGAGGGTTCCGTATTGTGCATCGACTCCTCCCGATATCTTTATCTTACCGGCATCCCCGTAAACGACTTGTCCTGCTGTCGTGAGCAGATAGGCGCCGGAAACATCGACAAGACTTCCCTCATCCAGCGATACACGGAAGCCCTCCACGGACACTCTACCTCCATCCGATGCAACAGGAGAGGAATAGGGGTCGCCCCAGTTGCTGGACGGTATTCCTGCCGTGGACAAGACAGCGGAAGGTCCGATTAGAACCCCTCCTCTCGATGCGTTGCCCAGCGATGGGAAGGAACCCGCATCCTCGTACGAACGGATCTCGTCGTAGCCAAAACTATTCGCCGACAGCGATATCGTACCGCCTGGCACCGACACCCTTCCAAAGATGTCAATGTTGCCGGCAGAGAGTTCAAAGCGACCTCCCGGTGCCATGGAGAGATCCGTCCCCACAGGCAGCAGGATCGAGCCGTCATGGTTGTCGATGTTGAGCGAACCGATCCCTCCTTTCGAAAAATACGAGGTGGAAAGAATGATCCTGCCGTTGTCGGAAGCGGCCCCGGGATCCTTGGAAAAGACCAACTGCTGTGGCTGCGGCGACTCGAAACCACCGTCAGGCCTTAGGCTGAAAACACGTAGCGTCAGGCTCGATTGTCCCGGCAAAGCACTGGTTTCGGGTGTGGAGCGTGTCTGCCTTGCCCCCGAAACAACGAGGCCCGTCATCGTTCCAGCAAGCTCCATGGAGGGGGACCTGAGCAATACCGATCCCCCGGCGCCCCCGCTGATATAGGGGGACTCGCGTACAGGCTTGGGATTTTGCACGAATCCGGCATAAAAGCGGTCGGGCGTCGCCTTGGAGATATCCACGACCGTTCCCTGGCTTGTGAGTAGTTTTGTTGTGGTGAATTCCCCGCCCGAGTACTGGATCCATCCGCCCGAGACGTTCAGCAGGGAATCCCGGGCCAGACTGAGCCTGTCGCCGGATCCCAAGGAGATATTCCCACCCTCAACGGTCAACTCGCCGACCGTCCTCTGGATCAGCGATGCGTAACCCGTGGCATCGCCCAAGGGTGTGCCGATCCAATACTGCCCGTCATACACGCCGCTGATCCGCGCATCGACCGTGATGTTCTTTGCCCGGACAATGCTCTCGCGCTGAAGGGGCGAGTTGGCCAACTCCGGTCCGCGCAACTGGAGTGTGATGAAGTTTTTTGAACTTTCAACGCGCACCGAGGTCGAGCCTGAGACATCAATCACGCTACCCTCGCCCAGGGTGATGCTTCCCCCGTTACCTCCTCCGTAAGAACCAGATAAAAATTGGCTTTTGTCAACGGAAGACGAATCACGGTACCAGTTGCCGCTCAGGATGCTGACCCCCGCCTGAATCGTTGCCGCGGCGGACCCGCGGGCAACCGATGTCATGTCGAGAAAAGCGGTGCCAGAACCGACCTTCGCTCCCGGCGCGACCAACACGGAACCTGCGTCGAGGCTCACCCGGTTTCCCAGAATGCTGATCAGCGAGGGCAGTGCCAGCGAAGTTCCGGGTGCTGTTTCCAGGCTGTCCCATTCCGGCAACAGCCTGATGACTCCGGTTCCCATCATCCTAAACGATCCGGAAGTGCCGTCCGAAACGGAGTGGTCGTAGTAATAGGGGCTCCCCAAGGAATTTGCCGAAACCGCCGCGTTATAGGATGAGACGATATCCACCCTCCCGTTGAGGGAGACCGAGGTCGTTCCGTCGATCACACCGGAATGAGTAATGGATGACCCGGCAAGAGCGGTGTGTCCCCTGGGAATCTCGATCAATCCGGCATTGAAGACGGTGCCGGCATTGTTTCCTCGGGGCGCATTGAAATCGATCAGTCCGTCAGCGCCCAGTTTCGGACCATTGTCGATGCTTCCCCCGGAAGAATCGGAGATCCTCCCGATGTAGACATCCAGACCGCGCAGACTCGGATCATCGGATGGGTGCGCGGCCAATCCCACCTGGAGTCCTGCTGCGAGGATCGTCTGCCCGTCGGGCGTCGCAATCGTTCCTGAATTGGCAACGCTGGCCCCTACGAGCGCCACACGACCTCCGATCTTTGAAGACGAGGATGGGGAGTAAATCAATGCCCCCCGCTCCGCAATTACTGCTCCGACATTGGCAGCTGCAATCGATCCGGAGATATCGGATCCAGAAGACATATCTGCAGAGAGCGGCTTCGAGAGGTTGATCATTACGGAGCCGTCATTGTTTGCGGATACGGAAACCACTTTGGTTCCGGTTTCGATTCCGGATCCCGTGACGGAATCCCCAGGCCTGTAAGAACTGGCCGGAGCAACCGTGATCGATCTGTCCCCTGTTACCGCGCGGGAAGCGAGCGTCGTCGAAAGGGGATCGAATGAGTCGGAACCCGCCCGCGAGGCACCCGATGGCAAGGCACTGAAAAGGAACTGGTATCCCGGATTGTTCAATAATCCGACCCCCTCGATCCCCTTCATGGGATCACCTGCGAAGTAGGGGTTGATGGGGAGGGTGGAGGCAACCAAAGAGTGGACATTCACCTCGGAGCCGTTGTGGAACATGATCCCGTCCTGGTTGAGAATATAGACCTGCCCCCTCATGTTCTCGGTTCCCGGAGTTCTGCCCCCTGAGGTTATCCTTCCGTAGATGCTCGAGGGGGAAGCCGTGCCCGTGATCTTGTTGAAGGCAATCCACTTGCCGGCATCCGCACCGCCCCTGCTCTGGTCGAAATTCACCGTGGTTCTCGGACCCACATTGAAATTCTTCCAGTAGAGATAGGCATTCTGCTCCGTCTGGGTGATCTCGACGTTGTGGTCTCCCGAGGACTGAAGACCGGTCTTGTCCGCATTGATGGATGCGCCCTTCCATGAGGTGGTCAGGGGCTTTCCGGCACCATCAAAACCATCGTGCGGGTGAAGCCAGTTGACCGCGAGGCCATTGGGGATTGGTTGCCCATTTGGGAGTAGAGGGGTACCTGAGCGCGCCGCTGCCTTGGCTGCGGCGGCGGCGTTCTGCTGCATGGCCCTCATGGCACCGACAGCCGTATCCGACCGCTCGATCGACTTGCGGGCGAGGGCCGCTGTCATCGCGGCAGAGGCCGCACCGGCATTCTGAAGATTGGAGGCCGCGCCGCGACCGGCAGTTCCTGTGGCCGATCCACCTGTCGTTCCCAGCGTGATGGCCAGGAGAGGCTTTCCTGCCCAGGGCAATAGCACAAGCACCCAAAAAGCAAAGACGATCGATGTGGTCGTCTTTGCTTTTTGAGTTATCCTTTTTGGGTGCATATTGGCCACTAACAATTATGCGAGAACCCATGATAAATCAACTATATAATCAGTCGTTTATTCAGGGGTTCATTCTCACCACAAAATCATAAACTCAGGCATGATCACGGGAGTCTCCTCAGCGCACTTTGAGAGCATTCACGCTGGTCAGGATGCCCGAGATCATCGAGTAGGCCACGATGCCGACGAAGAGCGCCACGATCAGGATCACCGCGGGTTGGATCAGGGATGTCATGACCTGGATCCGGGTTGAGAGTTCCCGGTCATAGCGCTTTGCGGCGCGCTGCAGGGAACCGGACAGATCCCCGGTCTGCTCCCCCACTCCCAGGATATCGAGAAGGACGGGAGGGAAGAATCCCGTTCTTCTCATCGCCCCTGAAAGAGAGGCTCCCTCACTGATCAGGAGAGTGATTTTTTCCAGCAATCCCCCGAGGTAGACATTGGTCGTCGATCCACGGAGTAATCCCATGGAAGCCATCATGGAAACGCCGTTGGAGACAAGCGTGGAGAGATTCTGCGTCGTCTCGGCCAGGAAGCGCGCGCGGAGCACGGGGCCGACCACGGGCAGGTCGAGTTGAGCCTGATCCCACCAGGCTCTTCCTCCCGGCGTCTGCAACCCCGCCTTCACCCCGGCTGCGACCAGCAGGGCTCCGAGGAGCAGGGCCCACCAGTAATGGCCGCAGAAGAGGCTCACATCGATCAGGATCCGCGTCATGAGCGGCAGCTTCTGGCCTGACTTCCCAAGCAGCACCGAGAGCTGGGGAACTAGGAATGTCAGAAAGATGAACATCAGCAGGATCGCCGAGGAGAAGACAATCGAGGGATAGACCAGGGCTGAGGAGACCTTCTTGGCCAGTTCCCCGACCATCTCGAGGTGCTCGCACTGACGCTTGAGGATTTTCGGCAAGACACCGGCCGCCTCCCCAGCAGCGACCAGATTGCAGTAGAGCGGATCAAAGGTCCCCCCGCAGCCCCTGAGGGCGGCCGAGAAGGAGACACCCTCGCGCACCTGCGAGCGGAGACGGGCCGAGACCGGACCGATCGGGGACTTCTCCTGTCGCTCGGCAAGCACCCGCAGGGCCGCCTCCAGCTGGAGGCCCGCCTCCAGAAGCTCCGAAAGCTCCTCGGTGAAGAAAAGAAGCTGCTGCCTGCTGAACCGGGGAAGAGGGCCAGCGGCGTTGCTCTCCTGATGGGTGGTGGTTTTCTCCCCTTGACGCGCCCTGGCGACCTTGGTTTCAGATCCCGAAATGATCAGCGAGACCGGCTGCAACCCTTGCTCCCGAAGCTTGCGGTAAGCGTCGGCCTCGGAGAGCGCCTCGATCGTCCCGCGCTGGGTTTTCCCCGCATGATCGTTGGCTTGGTAGGAATAAGAGGTCATGCGTCAGGACATCGATCCCGAGTCACCATGCCGTGTCAAAATGAAAGTGAGGGAAAGTGTGTGTTTCGCTCACAAACCCGTTGCCGCTGGGCTCCGGGACGTCTAGAGGATGTAACGTGAATCTATTTCTTCTCACCGCCCTGCTGCTGAGCGCTGCGGTTGAGTCGATGGGGGCCCAGTCGTCCCAGCCTGTTCCGGTTCCCTTCCCCACCCCTTCTTCAGCCCTCTCTCAAGCCACGTCACCGCTCAGAATCGACCTGCAGGCGATATCGACCAATGCGGCGACAACCTCCGGATTCCGCATCATTACTGCCTCGGATGCCATCGAGATTCCCGTGGCCTCGGTCTCTCCTGATGCGGAGACCTCCTGCCACGCACTCACCGTGGTCTTCGATGACAATGGTGATGGGGGACCGGTCGTCGAGTGGATCGCCGGATCGGGCGAGCGCACGCTCCTGAGTGCCGGCCTAGGAACCGTGGGCACGGGCAGCGGCATCGAATTGCGCACACTCCTCCTGCCTCAAAACCTGACGCTTCCTGGAGGAACCGTCAGAGTCTCCTTCACCGGACGCTTTTCCAGACTCCGGGTGATCGAATTGCGCCCCTGTGCGGAACTGTCCATCGCCGCCCCGTTCGGCATCGAGCATCCCGTCCTGCTGACCGGAACGGGCCATACCCTCTCCGAGCAGGAAGCCTCCGGAGGGGATGCTCCCCTGCTCCGAGGGGATGCCACCAAGGGAAACATTGTCCGCGCCGAATTGGCGGCTGCACCCCTTCCGATCGGGGAAAGCACCTCAGTGGAAATCGTCGTACCAATGGCGGCTGGAGCAGCGGAATCCTTCATCAAAGCGGAAGTCTCGGGCCTTGATCCTGCCTCGCGGATCGAGCTTGCGGTCAATGGAATCCCGCTGGGACCCCTCGGCCTGGAGGCTTTCCCCCTGGATGATCCCGGCACTCTAAGGTCCCCCGCCGGACGCCTTCTAAGGGCGGGATGGAGGGCGGGTTCACTCTTTGTCCCCGCAGGACTCTGGAAGCAGGGCGATAACTCCGTCGTCTTTTCTCTGATCAAAGCAGGAGGCGAAGCCTGGGCTCCCGTGCGCCTGCGCAACGCCGTGGCGGAAATCCTCTTCGCTCCGACGAATCCAGCGTCCCTCACGGGAAACAGCTCCACCAATGCCTCGGCTACCCCGGAACCGCTTTCCAACGGGAGCGTCTACGGGAATCCTTCCCCCTCGCTGTTCCATGCCACGCTTCCGACTCCGCCCGCCCCAGCCGATCCGGCGACATCCTTCGGCCCTTGACCTCGGATCTAACTTGGAGGACATCTTCTGAATCGCGATGCATCACCTCACACCTGACTTTTCCTCCGGATTTTCCCGTCGCCGCCGGCGTTCCTCGCTTTCCGGTTATACCCTCTTTGAGATCATGCTGGTGCTCGGCATCATCGCCGTGCTTGTCGGTTCGGCGATCTACATGCTCTCGGGCAACCTCGACATCGCCAAGGAACAGCGGGCGAAATCTGATCTGCAAGCCATTTCCATCCAACTGCAGACCTACGAACTGCTCAACTTCCGCAAGCCCACAACCGAACAGGGACTCAAGGCGCTTGTCCAGATGCCAACCTCCGAACCAAAGCCCCAGCATTGGAGAAAACTCTGGAAGGACGAGAGTGTGCCGAGGGATCCGTGGGACAACGAGTATGTCTATCGCAATCCAGGCAAATACAAAACGGATGGCTTCGATCTCTATTCACTGGGGCGCAATGGCAAGGATGGAGATCCTGAAAATATCGGCAGGTAGGCCTTCCCTTTCCCAAGAAGGATTCACCCTTCTGGAGATCATCATCGTTCTGGGGTTGGTAGCCATCCTTACCGCCGCCGCCCTGCCTTATTTGATGGATTCCTTCAGTCTGGGAGAAGGAGAAAGGGTCGCCTCCTCGATTACGGAACGGGTGGCCGCCGAGCGCACCCGTGCCATGCGGAGCGGCGAGGGTTCCCGCCTGGCCCTTCGGACGAATTCCTTTGCCGGCATTCCCCTCCCACCGGGATGGACGCTCCAGGTTCGCGGACTCAATGACAGCGCCTTGCGTGATCCGGAACGCGACCGGACATGGACGATCAATGCCGCCGGAATCTGCGAGCCGTTGACCCTCCGCCTTGGAAACGGCACACGGCAGCTGGTGCTCTCCTTTGATCCGCTCACGGGCCAAGTTCTCCCCGACGATCATGACTAAGAGATGCACCACGGGAAGACAGGAGGGCTTCACCCTGCTGGAAGTTCTGCTGGCGCTGGGCGTCTTTGCCTTGGCTGCGGTGGGCTTGGTGGTTGCCATCGATACGGCATTGCGGGCCGCGTTGACGGTGAGGGAACGCTCGATGGCGCGCCGGGAACTCGAATCGCGCCTCGCCTACTGCCTGGCCGATCCTCCCGGACCTGCAAAACGGGTTCTAACGCCAGAGCAGAACCATGGGGTCAGGGTCGAGGAGACCCTTGTTTCATGGCCTATGAAAGACGGGACGGGAAAGGAAGTCGCCGGAATGAAGAAACTGACCATCCTTACCGGCGCAGGCGCCTCGGCGGAAAAAGCCGAGATCCTGCTCTACCGCCCATGAATCCCCTGGCGAAAGAAAGGCTGCATGCATCGCGGGCATTCACCCTCGTCGAGGTGGTGCTCGCCATGGGGATTCTCGCGCTTCTCGCCACGGCCGTCTACGCGGTCACCTCCTCGGCCATTGGAGCCTCGCGTGCCGCCATGGATCAGCAACTCGTCCTTCGTCGCGCCGATGCCTTCATCACGGTCGTCCGAGATGCCCTGCTCAATCTCCCCGCGGAGGGATCGGTCTCACTCGAAATCGGTAAAAGTGCTTCAGGAAGTCCGGAGCAAAGACTTCTTCTCTCGAAGGCACGCAATCTTTTTGGACTTCCGAGCCTGGGAGGCGGATCCCTCGTCCTTGCCGCAAGACCGATGGCCGACGGATCGCGCGTCCTCACCCTGCTGCGACTTCCACCAGGCCTCCGGGATGACCAGCGTGAGAAGGCTCTCTCCGTACGCGGCGTGCCGCTTTTACCCGGGGCGATCTCACCTCAGTGGACTTTTTTTAGCGGCGGCACGTGGAGGGAGGAGTGGCCCGCCGGAAGCCCCCGACCCCAATTAATCCGCCTGAAGGTTCAACTCCGGGAGATTCCTGACCCGATTGAAACACTGTTCTACCTGCCGCCCTTGGGGGCAGCACAAGGCGCGACACCACAGCCCACACCCTCCTCATGATCACGCGACGCATGATGATCACACGGAGGAAATCAGGGAAGGGCATGGCCCTGCCGATGGTGCTTTGGACCATCGCCCTGCTGGGCGGGATCACGATCCTCCTTGCCGGAATCATCTCGGGATGGACGGACGAGGAAACACGGGCGGGAAAGCTCCTGCGGGCGCGCGCGCAGGCCCTCTCGGGCGTTGCCGTGGCGATGAATCCTGCGGTTTCACCCGGGGATCCCCTTCTCAAGAGTAGCAATGCCGATGGCTCGGAGGGCTACACGGTGACGCTTGGTGATGACTCAGGCCTCATCAATCCCAATGCGTTTCTCGGTGGCGAGGGTCCCGAGCGACGAGATCTTCTGAAGCGACTTTTCACCATCTGGGGTCTTAAAACAGAGCAAGCTGACAGTGCCGCCGACGGGCTCTATGACTGGCAGAATTCCTCCCCCTTCCGCTCACTTCACGGCGCCAAGGCCCAGGATTACGAAGCCGTGGGGCGGGCAGGGCTTCCGCCCGGAGCTCCCTTCACCTCCCCCGAGGAGATGACTCTGGTGCTCGGTTTTGATCCGGTTGCGGAGGCCAAGCCGAACTGGCAACACTTCTTCACGACCTCTTGGCAGGGAAAGGTGAATCTCCTCCATGCCCCCAAGCAGGTGCTGATCGATTTTGTCGGCCTCACACCCTCTCAGTCCGATGCCTGGATCACGCTCAGGAACGGGAAGGACGGCATCGAGGGAACGACCGATGACCTGAAGGTGAAGGATCTGGATCAGGCCGCCTCGCTGATCGGTGCGTCCGGAGGTCAGAAAACTGTTCTGAAAGCGACCAGCGACGTGACCGGAAGCGTCCGGAGGATCGAGAGCACCGGCTTCTGCAACGGGGTCAAACGCGTCATTACCGTCATCGCGGCGACCGGAACTCAGGAAAATCCCCAATCCGCGGTCAGTGTGCTAGGGTGGAGCGAGCGATGAGCCCGATAGTCGACGAACATCCCGCGGAATCCTCCGCTCCGGACAAACCTTCCGGAGCCAGGGAGAAGTCATCCCGCGGCGGCTTTCTGGTGGAACGCCCCGGTGCTGAGAAGGGATCCTGGGAGCAATGGCTCATCGAATCGGACCGTCCGGTGCGTCTTTTGAGAGAGCCCTTGCCCCTGTCAGCACGGCAAAACAAAAAACTCAAAAGAATCGTCTGCTTGCCGTCTCAGGCCCTTCATGATTGGCCGCTCTGGATTGCTGGGAATGGCGACAAGCTGGCCCTTGCCAGGTTGGAGCTTTCGGGACGTCACCTGATCAAGCGAGGCATGGAGCAGTCACTCGGTCTGTTTCCAGTGAGTGCGGACAAGGACCGCCAACTCGTGCTGGCGATCTGTCCTGAGGAACCCTTTTCAGAGGAGTCACTGCCGTCAGACTGGAAAGAGGCAGGATCCTTCGATCTCCCCGTCCGGACTCTCAGCGACGAGAAAACAGACCTGCTTGTCTGGGCCGAATGGGGGCGGATTCATGCCTGTTTCCTGATCGACGGGAAGCCCGTCTGGTTCTGCCCCATGGACGAGAAAAATCTTGGGGGACTCCTGCTCAGAACTGCCCTCAGACTTCAGGCGGAGGGAATTATTCGTCAGATCCCCAGAACCATCCTGCTGGCAGGGATGTCCGCAGCAAGCCGCGAATCAATCCGAATCCGCCTAGCCACGGTTTTTCCCTCGGCGCGCCTAACCCTGAGCGAAAATCTACCTCCACCCCGAGTTCCCTTGGATTCTCTGGATCTTCCTCCGGCGGCGGTACGGGAGCAACGGATTGCCGAGGAGAAAAAGAATCGTCTGCTCTCCTACGCCATGGTCGGCGCCATCATTTACACCCTACTTCTGCTCTGGGGAAGCGGTGACCTGATGATCCACCGAATGGAACTATCCCGAATCAGGAAAGCGATCGCCGCCGTGGCTCAACCTGCCTCGGAGGCCAAGGCCGACTCCGACCGTTGGAAGGCGCTGAGAGGAGCGGTTGATCCCTCGTTCTATGCACTTGATCTGCTGGCGGCCGTCGCCACTCCCACTGAGGGAGGAAAGGTCCGTCTCACCCGCTTCACGATGGAGTCCGGAAAGCTCCAGGTCTCCGGTGAGGCAACCGACGTGACGCAGGCTTACGCCTTCGAGGAACAGCTCAAGAAAAACCCCGCCCTCCAGGCCTACGAATGGACGGTGGGACAGCCTCAACTGGCGGGTAAAAACAGCGTCCGCTTTGACATGGAGGGATCGCGATCCGATGCGAACACTGGCCCCAAGTGAGAAACGGCTTCTGCTGATCCTGTGCGGCGCGCTCTTCCTCGCGCTGAACATGCTCGGCCTGCGCTCCTTCCTGCAGACCAGGACGAAGCTCCGGCAGTCAATCGTCACCGCGCGGGCCGAACTCTCCGAGGACAAGAGCTGGGTCTCCCTTGCCGATACCCTCGCGCCCGCCGACCGGTGGATCTCCGCTCATCCGATGCCAGCGCTAGCCGCCGATCAGGCCAGTGCGGCGCTCCTGAAATCGGAGCGCGAAGAGGCCGAGAAAGCAGGACTGAAAATCGAGGAGGAAAACCTCCTTCCCCCTCAGGGTAATCCCTACGGATCCTCGGTTAGCGTCTCCGCCAAGCTTTCAGGACCCTTCCAGTCGATGGTGAAGTTTCTCTTCGCCATCCAGTCCCCCGATGCCTGGAGGCGGGTTGAGAAATTGACATTACGGAGTGACGCCCAGCCTCCGAATGTTCTCGCCGAACTCGAACTCCGGCAGGATTTCCAATCGTCAAATCCCTCCCAGCCATGAGACCATCTCGTCACACAGTCTGGTTCACTGCTTTGGTTGCCGCATTCCTTCTGCCATCGTTCGGCATCGCGGCGGAACAAGCCCCTTGGGAGATCCCTAGGAACCTTTCCTCCTTTGAATCCCTGCTGAAGCGCTCTCCCTTCACCCTGCCGACCGCCGAGGAGAGCTCCCCCCTGTCGGAGCGGTTTGCCATGACGGGGATCGCGAGCATTGCGGGAGAAGATCAGGTCTTTGTCTTCGACCGCACCGACCAAAGTCGATTTCTTCTCACCGCCAAGCCGAATGAGAAGAACATGTCCCTCGTCTCTGTCGTCCGTCAGGATAACTCCCCTCTCAAAGCTAGCATCCGTGTCGGCAATGAAACCGGCACCATCGGATTCCTCGAAGCATCCCAGCAACCTGCCCAGCCCCAGGGCCCGCCAGCCCCGGGATCACCAGCTGCGGCAAACGCCACTGGCAACCAGCAGACCGTAAAACTTCCGTCCCTCCCCCCGCTGCCGCAACTTCCTGCTGGCCCCGGAGCCCCCGGCCGCAGGATCATTCGTCGTCCTGTCGTCGCTCCGCCCCAGCAGGCTCAGCCCACACCATGAAGCTCCCCACCTTTCCCTCAGCGTTCCCACTAGCCGTTCTTCTCATCGCGGCACTCGTGAGCCCGTCTAGGGCTCAAGATCCCTCAGTGACACCGGCCCAGCAGACTGCAACTCCAGCCTCCGAGAATGTCTCGATGCAGTTCCCTCACGCATCGGTTCTGGACATCCTTTCCTTCTACGAAAAATTAACCGGCAAACGGATCATCCGGGACTCCAACCTTCAGGGACCCGAGATCTCCATCATGGTGAGCGATCAGATCCCTCGCGGTGAGGCTGTCTCGCTCATCGAAAGCTCCCTCCTGCTCAACGGATACACCTTCGTCCCGGTTGACACAAAGACCGTCAAGATCTTGGGTCCTAGCCGTCCTCCACGTAGCGAAGGCCTGCCCCTCTACCGCGAGGAATCTGAATTGCCTGCAAATGGCGACAAGATCGTGAGCTTCTACAAACCGCTGAAGTTCCTCTCCCCTCAGGAAGCCATCTCGATTCTGCAAGGCGTGGTGCAGCTCAATGCCTACGGATCGCTTGTTGCCATCCCCAACACCTCCGCACTGGTGATCACCGATAAGACTCCGATTATCCGCAAGGCTCTTGCCCTGCTGGAGGTCGTCGACCATGAACCGAACCAGATCATCACCGAATTCATTCCCCTACAGAGAGCCAATGCGGAAAAAGTCGTGGAAACCTTGGGCCAGATGTTCGGAAGCGGTGGGTCCGGAGGTGGAGCACCTCCCCCGCAGGGGCAACAGGGAGCAGTCGTTTCCGGCGGGGGCGAGGCACACCTCCTGAGCGGCAAGGCTCAATTCATTGCTGACAAGAGGACGAATCGGCTCCTGGTTGTGGTCAGGGCTGAAAACTACAAATACCTCCGCGAACTCATCGCGAAACTGGACCAACCGGTGGAGTCTGACCAACCGCTGGTCCGCCCCCTGAACTACCTCCCCGTCTCCGATGTCTTCCCGGTGCTGGTGGATCTCCTCAAGGGGAAGGATGACTCGACCAATTCCACCGCTACCACTCAAACGACCCAGCAAACCCAGCAGCAGAACCAGAATCAGTCAGGATCCACAACAACCCAGTCCCAAACGGGAGCCATCGCGAATTCCCCCGACAAACTCTCCGAGGTAGCCAAGGAGAATCCGCCGCAGTCCGCACGCATCGGCTCCACCAGCATTGTGGCCGACCCCGGAGCCAACAGCATCATCATCTACGGCCCCCCCGAGACAAAGACCAAGGCCGGGCAGATCATCGACCTTCTGGATCAGCGACCGAAGCAGGTCTATCTGGCAGCCGTCATCGGCCAACTCCAGCTCACTGAGGGAATCGACTACGGCGCCACCTGGTTTGCCAAGATCAACACCACCGGCGGCAGCAATAACCTGCTTGGGGCAGCCGTCAGCAGCTCGATCGCCAACTCGCTCAACAGCCTAGTGGCCAATGGCGTCTCCAATGCGATCAGTAGTTTTCCATCATCCCTGACTGGCCTCACTGTCTACGGAACCGTGGCTCAGGGCATTAGCACGTATGCCCGCTTCCTTGAGACCACCGGAAAGTTCCGAACCCTCTCGCGACCGGTCGTCTACACAAGCAACAACAAGAAGGCCACCATCTTCAATGGCCAGAATGTCCCGATCCCGGGTACCAGCACCTACAACACGGTGGGTGCTGTCGGAACCAATTCCCTCAACAATGTCACCTCCACGGTCCAGTACCAACCCGTCGTCTTAAAGTTGGAGATCATTCCGCTCATCAACTCCGACAAGGAGGTCAACCTCATCATTGCCCAGCACAACGACAAACTCGGGGATTATGTGAATGTGGGAGGCAATCAGGTGCCAAACATCCTGACCCAGGAACTCACCACGACGGTCCGAGTTCCTAACGGATCAACCATTGTTCTGGGAGGACTCATCACGGATGACAAGACAGTCGACGAGCAGGGCATCCCCTTCCTGAATCGGATTCCGGTTATTGGCGCTCTCGCAGGAGGCCGCTCCAACAAGGTCAGAAAGCGCAGTGAACTCGTGATCATGATTCAGCCGATCGTGGTCGATTCCAACGAGGTCATGGAAAAGGCAAGCCGCGCCGAGGGAGGGGAATCCGACCTAGGGCGCCGTGCCGAAGGACTCAAGAACAAGCTCACGCCGACACCGACACCGGTCCAGAAGAAACCTTGGTTCAAGAAGATGTTCGAACCCAAGAAACTGGAGAACTTCTAAGTCCCAGCGTCCTCAAGATGAGCGATCCAGATCCCATGAGTGCGGGGACGGAAAGCGGCCTCGTACCGCTGCTCCTGCGTGCTGCATCCCAGGCGGGATGCCACGACGAGACACCCCTGCGGGAGGCCATGTCCAGGGCGGCCTTCGCCCAGCAATCGCTGGTCGGGGCGATCCTCAGCACGGGTCTCGTGCCCGAAAATGATTTTCTCTCCACGCTAGCCCGCCTCCTTGACCTCCCTTGGCGCAATGAAGAGGAAATCAGTACTCCTGAGAACCTACGCCAACTGTTTCCTGCGCGACTGGCACTCGGTTTTCAAATCCTCCCGGAAGCTTTTCCCTCGGACGATGATCAAACGGATAAACTCCGCATCCTGATCTGGGATCCGTTCGACCATGCCGCCTGGCAGGCCTTGGCCCATCATCATGAGGGGTCCGTGGAACTCGTCATGACCACGCGGAGGCGACTCATCGAGGCCGTGAAGTCTGCCTACGGAGTCGGAGCAGAGACCTTTGAAGAACTGCTTGAGGGGCGTGATGAGGAGATCCAGATCCAGCGCGAGGAAGTGAATGTCCTCGATGACGAGGATCCCGAAGCCTCAGTCATGAAGTTCGTGAACCAGATCCTCCGCGAGGGTCTCCAACAGGGGGCGACCGACATTCACTTCGAACCTCTCGGACATGACCTCCGCATCCGCTACCGCATCGACGGGGTTCTGCACGAAGCTCCGGTCCCCCCCAGAATCAAGCTCCTGCAGGACTCGGTCACATCCCGTCTCAAGATTATGGCCTCGCTCGATATCGCCGAGCGGCGCCTCCCTCAGGACGGACGCATCGCCCTGGAGCACAAGGGTCGCCCCATCGACGTGCGTGTCGCCACGATTCCGTGCGTCCACGGAGAGAATGTCAGCCTCCGTCTTCTCGGAGCAGAGCGTTTCGACTTTGCCCGACTGGGACTGGAACCTGCCGTCGAAAAGACCATCCGCTCCCTGATCTCCATGCCCAATGGTATCGTTCTGGTCACCGGACCAACCGGCTGCGGCAAGAGCACCTCACTTTACACCTTCCTTAGTTCGCTGAATGTCACCGAGCGGCGCATCGTCACGATCGAGGATCCCGTGGAACACAAAATCGACGGCGTGATCCAGATCGCAGTAAAGCCGGAGATCGACCTGACCTTCGCCAACGCCCTGCGCAGCATCCTGCGCGGCGATCCCAATGTTGTCATGATCGGTGAGATGCGTGATCGCGAGACGGTCGAGATCGCGATCCGGGCAGCCCAGACGGGCCACCTTGTCTTCAGCACGCTTCATACCAATGACGCCGTGGGCGGTATCACACGACTGCTCGACATGGGAGTAGAACCTTTCCTGGTGGGTTCCTCCGTCCGCGCCTTCCTGGCTCAGCGGCTTGTGCGCAAACTCTGCCCTTACTGCTCCAAACCCACCGAGATGACCCGTCAGGAGTTAGAGGGCATCGGCTTCCCGATGGAACTTGGCGACGGCCTTCGTCAACCCGTTGGCTGCCAGCACTGCCGCCAAAGCGGCTACTCAGGACGACTCGCCATCATGGAGATCTGTCTCATGACCCCGACCCTTCAGGACCTGATCCAGCGGAGGGCCACCGGCACGGAACTCGCGGAACAGGCCGCCCGCAACGGAATGATCCCTCTACGACGCGACGGCTGGCGGAAGGCCTCCATGGGCCTCACCTCCGTCGAGGAAGTCCTTCGAGTTACTGCCAGCGATCTTGCGGTGTTGGACGAGTAAAATAGGAAAAACTGACACGCTGACATCCTGAGATCCTGAAAGTTGGGTAGTTTGTTTCGAGCTTACAGGCCGCTTGCCGTAGTGGTGAGGAATCAAGACAAGGACCTCAGATACGATAAAGGTTTTTTTCTTTGGCATGCCGCACGGCGGAGAGCGGGATTTTCCCATCAAACGTCGCCAGCCTTCCCTTGTGCTTAACTGCCAAAGCCAACAAATACAGATCCGTCAGTTGCCGTGAATTGAGAATGAGATCACTCGAGAAAATCTCCTCATCCCTAAGAGAAATCGAATCCCCCCAGAATTCATGATCCGTCTGCTCGCCAAAAAGCCTTAACTGATTGATCAGCTCATGCGGCGTAAACTGCATCTCTCGGC
The DNA here is from genome assembly GCA_947471565.1 of Spartobacteria bacterium. Taxonomy (GTDB): domain Bacteria; phylum Verrucomicrobiota; class Verrucomicrobiia; order Chthoniobacterales; family UBA6821; genus UBA6821. The sequence continues at coordinate 81,913 of CANIVT010000007.1, forward strand.
TGTAACTGGAATTGCTCATGATACGAACCACACCGTTTTCCGTGAGTGGACAACTTGCCCAACCCTCGTCGTGATGCTCGGACCACCATGAGTGCGCTCTTTCGTGAAACGTATGGTCGGGATCCAGGAGCGCAATGATGACATTGATATCAAGCAGGGACCTCATGGGCTCAAATCCCTTCCTGATCCATGATTTTGCGGATCCGGTCAGTCGTCACCACTTCCCCTCTCGATCGTACAAGTGGGACCCCCCCCCGGATCACCGGGGTTTTTTTGAGTTTTGACTTCGGATTGCTCAGTCCCCGGCGCGCAAGCAGCGAGATGATGCGACCCGCCGTGCTCCCTTCCCGCTCGGCAAGTTCCTTGGCCGCCAAGAGCACATCCTCTTCGATATCAAGCGTGGTTCTCATGCATTAGATGCTAACTCATCAGATTGATTCTGTCAAAATGGGATGATGATATCACCCAGAACATGGCGATAACTGCTAAAGGGATAGAGGAGACTTACAAGAACGAGCCAAGAATAAGCCTAGCGCCCAAAGGCCCGCTTCTCCCGAGTCTCAGGAATCCTATTTTCTAGCCTTGTCCCCACTCCTATCTGCCAACTACCAACTTCTCCAGTTCGGAAACTTTTACCCCCTCTTCGGACCATCACCGCATTCTGTTAGATTTTCGTCTTTTCAGATTGTCAGCTTTTTTAAAGCGATGCCTGCACAGGGGCAACTGAGGCATTAGCGGCCCTTTTTTCGTCATCATCACCGCCGCCATAACCAAGAATATCGATGGAAAAGATCGATGGCTGTTGATCACCCTGATCATTGCGATCGTTTCTTGATGCGGAATTTTCAGCAGCACTGTTGCCCGCAGCAGCAGCGGCAGTAGATCCTGCAGGCGGAGCGGCCGGCGGCGGAGCGGCCGGTGGAGGTGCGGAGGGAGCGGCCGGTGGAGGAGCCCCAACGGTCACACCTCCAGCAAGGATGTTATCTGCATTGAGGATCTTCTCCGCGGCGAGGTTCAGATTTCCAAGCGAGCGGATGCCGGCATCACCGGCGTCGATGTATCCAGTCGGAGCGATCAGATCGACATCACCCGCACGCACTCCGGCCACCGCCGCAAGTACACCGATTCCACCGCCGGTCGCCAATCCTGCGAGGTCGGTCTGCACATCACCGCTTTGGGGATCCAAAAGAACTCTGGTTGGTGGTGCGGTGGCCACGGTTTTGGCGGACGAGCCGGCTGCGATATTTCCGAGATTCGACCAGATCATGATATCACCTCCACGGAGCGTGAAGATACGGCCAATGCCGATATCCACATTCTCCTTCGTATAGATGTTCACCGTGCCGCCGCTTTCCGTCACGATGCCGGGCGGAGTAAGGCTCTGGCTGACGGCAAAGGGAGAGAGTATGATTCCTCCACCCGGAGCCAGCATACTGATTGCCCCGCCGCTTTTCGTCCTGATATCGCGTGAATTGAGCACGATGGATCCCTCCTGTCCCGCAGGCAGGTAGGATGCGATGGCATCCTGACCATTCTTGTAGGTACGGTATGTGGGGGAATCGACATCATTGAAATCACGCCCTGATTCGCGAAGCACGATATAGAATAGGGAGAGTGCAAGCCGGCTCTTCTCATCCGCAGTCAGCCAGAGATCATCTTTCAGTTCCTGCACGGACTGAAGGCTGGAGAGCTTGGAGGAGATCGAACTTTCCCAGTTCCCGAGAGCCACATTCTTCAAATCCTTGAAATAGTCACCCGCACCGGGCATCGCAGAAACCTTTTCAAAGAGTCCACTGGCGTTGAGACCGGCACCAGCAAGGGAACCCGGCAATGAGGCTCCTGCGACAGTGATCAATGATGCTCCCTCAAAGGGGAGTGCGGGATTTCTAGCATTGCCTATGCTGGTGATACCGACACCCGTACCGTCGCTTCTGACATCCCCCGTGCCGAGATCGATATTTCCTCCTGCGATCACTTGGAGCATTCCCGGACCACTGATTTGGATATCTCCACTGCGTGGCTGTGGGCGGGCATACTCAGGCGGAAGGCTTTTTAGATCCAGAATTGCAGCAAGCAGATCGGGATTATTGGCATCGTAGAGACGCATCTCCCCGCCTGCCGAGATAATGCTCACATCGGATCGCAAAAGATGCTGGATAGCGATGGCCACATCGTAGAGATCCCCACCCACCTTGATCTCCGTCTTTTTCGGGGCAAAGAGTTCCACACCCGAGAGGCTTCCAGTGCCGGCAGTGATGCGGATTGGCTCGGGATTGTTGCGATGGAGCAGTGTCTGGTCATGCCGTGCCACCTTCCCTTGAAGGATTGCATTGATGCCAGTATAGGATGCGGTCTCGGTCAGCGCGGCCCCGACAGCCCCGAGGTAGGTAGTATCCGTTTGGAGATTGGCAAGTCCGCTGGGTAGTACCGGCTGAGATCGTGGTGCCATGAGCGACGGGATTGATTCAGGCGATGCATCGGAGACATTGATAACTGAACCGGACCACACAGTTCCGGGAATCTGACGGAAAACACCTCTGATGGAAGCGGCGGCAAGCATGTTCAGGGTGCCTTGAGGCGCAGGCGAGAGGGTCAAATCGCCTTGGAGATTGATATCGCCTGATAGCGACGCAAGATTCATCGTGCCCGGAAGCAGGGAGGCCATCTGAGGCAGTATTCGAAATTGAGCATCCAAAGGATCTTTTTCGGCTATTAGCAACCAGGGTTGATAGACACCGGGTTTGGGATGAGCGGTTTCCGCGTTTCCCATGCCGCTATGATAGAGCCAAGTTGAGTAGGCCGAATCGTTCAGGATCTTTGTTCGCAGGGTCAGATTGCCCGCCAAAGCGGTGGCAGCGAAGGAGGCATCCTGCCCATAAGTGGAGAAATACGTTTTATAGCGCAGGTCGTTATTGATGCCCGGGGGTAGTAGAAAGACATTGCCGACCGGCCCAAGTAGAGCGTCACCGCCAGCAGTAACCGAGAGGGATCCTTTGCCAAGGAAGAATGAGGTGGGGAGGATGGCATCCTTGAGGGATTCTTGGCGTTCGGGTGAACGGAATGAGGGGTCCTTTTTGACAATGGAGTGAAGGTAATCCCCGTACACATCCCTTGTCGGGTTGGATACAATATCGCCGGAGGCCATGATCAAACCGTCCCCCCGCTCCGTGTAGTAGATGCCCGCATCCAGATTTCCTACGGCACGGAGAATCAGATCACCGCCGCCGGTTTCAACGAGGGTGCTTTCCCCCGGAGTCAGACGTCTTGCTCCATCCCTTCCGGCCATGCGCCCTTGGGTCGGGAGTGATGCATCAACATTGCTGATATTCCCTCCTGCCAACATCGTGATGTTCCCACCTCCAAGAGTGCCGATTCCTTGGAAGAAACTTGGAAAATTCACCCACCAAGTTGTAGACAATGCCTCAGTATCTCCTCTCAGATTGATTGAGTTCCATGTCCCTTCCGGAGCGATTTCGGATCTTCTGGAGAGCCAATTCACTGGCAATTGACGCGAAGAATCGGCCGCAAATCTACCGGGAGAGTCGGGATCAGGTTGAAGGTGCTCAACGTTCGCCCCTGCCTTTAAGGAGATATTACCTCCTCCATAGGAGTAAAGAGGCACGAACTGACTCTGTTGGGAACTGCCGAGAACCGTGCTATTTGCATTGAGTCGGCCTGAAGAATTAGCCAAACGGGGAGCGTCAAAGGAACCATTCAAATTCTGATCGGCATCAGGAGCGCCAGCAGTATAAATCGTAGAAAACTGATTCATCAGACGAATGCTGTCCGCCGAACTTACCCTAATGTCTCCAGTGCCGGTCCTAATAACTTGGAAGAACCCCTGGATCGCTCCAGCAGTTTGGGCTCTTCCCTGCTCATTTGCTGGAATGACCACATTCCCAGTCAGTGATGTCTTTCCTATCCAGACGCTTCCAGCCCCCTCCCTCAGTGAGGTTTCAGAAGATGCCGACGCAAGATCTGCCCCAGCGCCGATCCCATAGGACCATGATTGGAAGTTCTGTGGAAGGGCATTATTGAGTGCGATAAGGTTGGCCGTGTAGGTGGCGTTTTGGAATCCATCACTGAGCGCTCCCTCAAAACGAATATCCCCGGACGTTCTGAGAGTCAGGAATCCCGGCGCACCATTCTCACCGACCCTGGAGGTAGAAAGATCCCAATCAGTATTAAGCGTTAGATTTCCTGTCCGGTTAATGATTTCGACGCCGGGAGCGAGGTTCAGGATATTGTTGATTGTTGATTGTTGATTGGCTGTCAGGCGCGAGCGGATGGCATTCGCTGTATCTGAATTGTAGCCAGCGGCCCCGAAGAAACCCTGGGCATTGTCAAGTGCGAGTTGCTGAACATTCTGAGTGCCGGTATAGGGCAGTCCTTGGACATTGACTGGGATGGACTGAATCATGTCGGCAGTTGCTCCACTTATCTCATATAGCTGATACCCTTCCACCGCGATGCTGGATGCCCCCACGATGGTGGCATCGAAGGAACCGATCTGAATGTCTGAGAGATCGGCAGTGATCGGGGCTCTCAGGTGAAGGGTTCCCCCGAACTGATCCAGGCGCGTCGCGGCGGCCGTCACTCCTAGATCGATTGAAGAAGCCGTCTGGAGATCCAGAACCGCATCCCTGTTGATATCAAGGTAGGTGGTCCCATCCTCCGCACTCCGCTCCACCGCGGCTCCCGCACTAAGGAAGACCGATCCTCCCTTACCGGCATTATCATAAGTGTCGCCATGAACCGTCAGGGCTGAGTTTGGCATCAGGATCACGCTGCCTGATGCTTGGAGGGCAATGTTTCCACCCGTCTTTCCGGACGCATCGATCACACCATCCGGGGTCACGGTGATACTACCGTTGTCGGTAGTCATGGTGACATTGCGGTTCACAAGAGAGTTGTCGATCGCCAAATCACCGGTGCGAACCCTCAGGTCAAACGACTTGGTAAATCCCGCGTCGGAAATACCAATCACTTCGCCCTCCCCAGTCCTTCCAAAACCAAGCTGCGAGATTGATGCAAGTTCACCAAGATCCAGCAGCAGCGATCCTCCTTCACCGCCAGAGCCGGCAAGAGCTTGAATCACGGCTCCATTCTCCAAAGAAAGACGCCCCGCCTTCCTGCCTGATACGGTATCGGCAAGCGAAGGTGCAAGAATCGCCAATGACCCGGCCGAACCTTTCGCCGCGGCATTGAGCAGGAGTTTCCCCTTCTGTCCTATGATGACATCTCCGCCAGCAGATGAGAATTCCATGCTCCCGGCATCCGTGAACTGTGTGACGGAGTTGATCGTCCTGGAGGTGCCGCCGACATTGAGTGAGGCCACTCCTCCGGTTCCGATGATGAGGTCACCTGCTGTTGCCCGCGCAGCGAGTTCGCCGCTCGGCAGCATGATCGATGTATTGATGGAGAGAGTCGATCCCTCAAGTGTCAACTTGGACCCCAGCCCCGGGGTCACGGATGACTGGGTCACATATTCGGGATCCGGTGCCAGCAAACGCATGCCACCCGACGAGGTGATCGTTGTCTTGGCACCCTGGACACCCGTGACAAAGGGAGTGGTGACAAAGAGGTCGGTCGTTTGGGATATCAGGATAGGGAGACCTCCCGACAAGGCTTGGAGATCTTGTTCCGAAAGAACATCCCGATTCAGATCTGCAATCGCCTCAGACGCCACCCCGTAGGTTTGCGCAAGTGTTTCCAGACTATCCCCGGCTATCGTGGTGTAAGTCATCGGCTTTGTGCCGGCATGGAGTTCCCCTTTTCCGCTTCCCGCCAGAACGCCGGAAGCGTTCAACGAAACGTAGGAAAAACCATCCAGGGAAAGATCGTTTTCCCCGACCAGAATCGTCCGGGCGTTCAGTTCAAGGGTTCCTGAAGGCGTGCGTGGCGATCCATCCTCGGTTTTAGCCCGCAAGGGTGCACCCGAAACACCCGCACTGTTCCCAAGAAGAATGGTCCCGGCATTCAGGGAAAGGATGCCATCTCCAATTCCCGTGCCCAAAATGGTCGCGGCATTCAGTGCAATTGATTCGGTGCCAGCAAATCCGAAGACACCCTGCCCCCTGAATTCAATGGATCCGTAACTTGTAAGATTGACTTTCCTCGCCCCGGATAAATTGTCGAGCGGATTTCCCAGAAGGTTCAGAACACCGTCGCTCATGGTCCCGTCAAAGCCCATCGCAATACTTCCCGCTGCTATGCCATAGGCATCTGCGGAGAGCTCGGCACTCTGGGAGATGAATCCGCGCCCTGAGGAATCAAGGTTGATGGATCCACCGTTGATGCGTACCCCATTGCCAATCTCGTAACCGGTAATGGGTGCCTCCTTGTCGGATTCCCTTCTGGTCACCGTAGCCGAGGAATCGGAACTGGTCCTTACCACCGCACCATTACCTTCGAGGTTGATTGCGGAAGCTGCACCGGAGCCCATTGCAGAAATGGAAGCATTCTCCTTAAGAATAATTCCATCCTTCGCGACCAGGATAAGGTCAGCCGCCGTGAGGGGCGTTCCTGCATTGTCCAAAATGACCTTGGCGGATGCCGCGGTGACAGAGACTCCAGTCGAGGAAATATTCCTGAATCCTCCTATCAGCAGACTCCCCGCATTCCAGGAACTCAAGGCCGCCGCATTCAGGGCGATTGTTCCGACAGAGGCAGCCCCCCCGATCTGGAAATCCCTTGAACTGCCGATATCGATGGAGGATCCCCGAGCTCCCGCCCACCCCGCTCCTTGAACGCCGCCGAGGAGATTCATCGCCCCCGTAGATTTGATCTCGAGGCGCCCGGCATCTTGCACCGGATTTGCCGAGGCCGTCTTAGGGAGTGACTCCGAGGCTTTCAGCAGTCGGTATTCCGCGCTCTGAGCCAGGAGCGCAGGGGAAGTGATCTCGTAAAGCTCTGTCACATCCTGGACAAGGCGTCCACCCCGCATGTCATTATAACGGATACCAGCCACCATGGCGGTACCGTTCGGCATCTGCAGACTTGAAGGATTCCTCTCTTGGGCCATGCCGGTCGGTGTGATCAGGAAGCCTCCGGGGAAAAGCGCATAACGCGCCGGCAGGAGCGTGTAGGTGCCGGGAGCGAGGCCTGATCCCCCTGCAAGGGTGATCCGGTCCCCTATTGCAAGCGAAGTCGAGAGATATCCGGGATCGCCACCCGTGCGCGAGCGGTCCGCAAAGTTCGCGACGGGTATGAATTCCGATCCGAACGAAGGAAGAATCGCGTAGCTTCCCGAGGAGGGCGCCGCGATATCCCGCGTTCCCTTAAGGCCACTGATCCACTGGAAAGCCGCAAGCTCCCCACCTCCGCGCAGATCGATTGAGGAACCAGCGAGCGTGTTGACCGAGAGGGCGGAGAGATTCACCCCTTTGGAAGGCAATCCCGCAGAGGCAATATCCACACCGGATGGGTCGATCCACTGTGTCCCGTTGATGATAATGCCATACGGTATGGTGACGCCTTCACCACTGAGAGGATCGATAGCGGAGATGCTCACTTTGCCCGAAGAACCGAGCGTGAGGGTTTCCGTGACCGGAACAGAAATACCGACAACGATTCCTGCTCCGCTGACAGGATCCCTTGGTGAGGCACCCGTCCCGTCCCAACCGAGATTGATGGTTCCGAACGGAGCTTGCAGTGTGCCGTTCTGGGTGATCGTGGAGGCGTACAGATTCAACTCTCCTCTTGCCGAGAGGGGCAGGGGGAGAAGCCCTCCTGACTGCTCCACAAGGATAGATCCCTTTCCTCCGGTAGGATTATAGGCGGCGAAGGTCATGCGTGATGCAGTCACCGGGTGGATCTGGGCGGCACGAAGAATCAGGCTTCCTGCGATGTTGACCGCGCCATCTCCACGGATGATTCCTCCAGGTGCAAGGAAGGAAGCCGAGGAGAGATTTGCCAGGAGCAAATTGCCGATCTCGATCAGGCGGGCCTCGATTTGCAGGGAGCCATTTCCACCGGAAGGGCCTACATACGGGTCACTATCACCACCGAAGGCCTTGCTCAGCTTTGTGTCACCCGGTGTTCTGGCTCCAACCATGGAACTTCCCAGCGCCGCATGGCCGGCTTTGAACGTCACGGGCGAATCGGCGCTTATTGTTCCCCCTGAAGCCACTCGGAGACTCCCGGGAAGAGTGATCGAGACGGGACCTGAGAATTCCACATTACCGCCGAGTGTCAGGTTCTCGAATCCTCCGGTATTTGCTGAATCAGCGGCCAAGTATCCCTTGGACGAGATCTTCGCATTCCGATCGGCTACGATCCTTGCGCCAAGACCCTGGAGGCCTTGGGTGATGATCAGGTTCACATCCCGGGGGTCGGCAATCTGCTCGGCGGGGTTGTTGAGGTTATAGAATCTCCCGGAACTGACCGAGAGAGTCCCTCCGAGGGCTGATGCGCCACCCGCCCTCCCGAGCAAGGTTCCCTGACTCTCCAACAACTGGCCGCCGGTGAGAGTGATGCTGCCACCGGAACTCTGAACCGTCAGGTCTCCGCCACGGGCACGGGACAACCCCGAGGCGACAAATCGGTTAGCCGACGTACCCGAGACATCAAGCACTGATCCATTCTTGAGTTGGAGATTTCCCTCCAAGTAAACATCCCCGCCTTCGAGGACCGCTCCCAGCCTACGCCCCAGTCCGAGCGGGTCGGGCATGAAGAGTGCGGTTCCTGCGGCACTGATTCGCGCCCCACTTCCGATCTGCACCGTCGCGTAGGCCATGTCGGGATCAGAGCTGAGATTCTCCGGGAAGCGTACGTCACCCTTGATTGAGATCGCCCCACCCGGGACGGAAAGGGTTCCTGCCAGATTGATCAATTTCCCTTCCACAGAAAGCGAACCTGTGGTGGCGACCGGCGTTGTCGATGTCCTTGCAGGGAGAGCAATCGATGGGGAGAGATTGATGACAGCACCCTCGTCGATGGCGACCTTACCCCTCACCACATATCCGGGAGAAACGGTCGCCTTGGGATCCACCAAACCTTGGGCGATAAGCTTCAGGTTAACAGCGGGTGATATCCCGGAGGGCATCTGCATCTCGCTGAAGCCGGTGGTGGAGCGGTAGAGAACGTTTCTTACCACCGGATTCACCACCGCTCCGGAAGCGACGCGGATACCGGGGATCTCCTCATCGGCACTTCCCGATCCCGCCTCAAAGCCGATACCCTTGAGGTTGAAAAGAGAGAACCCACCGGCGCTGAAAAAGGAGGGGTTTAGCATCAGGATTCGACCGTCACCCGTAATACCACCGATCTGGATGGCCGGTGCCTTGATGGAGAGTTCTCCTGATCGGGAGCCAACCCCGCCAAAACCGCGAAGTTGCCCGGCCAGCATGAGGGAGCCATCGCGGATGGTCTTGACTTCAAGATCCTGACCACCCTCGATCAAGATACTTCCCCCTGAACCGACCTTAACCGAGGCATCCGACCCAACCCATGCACCCGCCGAGACATCGATCAGGCTCCCCCTCTCGATACCGACATCAAGCGCGGAGATGGAGACACTTCCACCGTCCAGCATCACCGTACCGGCCAGCGATCGATCCGTGAAATCATTGGCCACCAACCCCCTAGTGCTGAGAATCGAGGAACTGCCAATTCTAATGATTCCCGTTGAGTCATATGCCTTAAAGCGGGACGAGTTGGCCCCGTCCAAGAGGATCAGATCGTCATAACTGACATTGTAGGCGCTCAGGGAGATCCTGCCGCCGGGAGCCGATACCGTGCCATCGATGGCAAGGGAGGAAGCTAACAGATTCACGGATCCCGCAGGTCCAAGATCGAGGCTGACACCCCGGGGCAGCAGGATGGATCCGTCGTGATTGAGAATCGAGAGGTGGCCGAATCCACCACTCCCGAAGATTCCGGAATCGAGCCTGATCTGATTGATGACGCCGGAAGCGGATGACCCGGCTGATCCAATGACCAACTGCGGTGCATAGGGGGAGTCGGGAACAAGCGATGCACCTGAGTAAATCCTGCTTTGAAGGATCGCGAGATTCAGGGAAGCGGGATCGGGAAGATGCATATCCCCGGAGACAGAACGGAGTTGGCGGGCACCGGTCACGACTCCACCCCTCATCGTTCCCTCCAGACTCATCCTCGGTGCTTGGATCGTGAGACTTCCTCCACTTCCCCCCTCATAGTAGGGGATTTCCGTCATGCTTCCCGCATTTTCAACAACCCTTTCGTAAACCATGTCCGGCGTGGCCTTGGAGATATCGATGGGCAATCCATTGAAGAGCAATTTCGTGGTGGCGTATGTGGTTTCGCTAAACCTGACCCAGCCTCCCGAGACATCCAGAACGGCACCCCTTCCTACATCCACGCGATCACCAGCCCGCAGGGCGATGCTTCCTCCATCCGCCGTCAACTCCCCTGCAGTCTTGCCGATGAGGCTCACGTAGCCTGCTGCGTTGCCCAACGGAGTTCCCACCCAATCCCTCCCTTCGTAGGTTCCAGTAATTCTAGTATCGATCGTGATTTTCTTCCCGCGGAAAACACTCTCCCTCTGCAAGGGGAAGTCGGCCAATTCCGGCCCGCGCAACTCGATCGTCTGGAAATTCCTGGCCCCGTCGATCTCGGTTCCTGTGGAACCCGCGACACTGATCAGGCTTCCCGGATCCAGCGTGATTTTCCCTTCGGCAGAGGTGCCCACCGCACCGGTGACAAACATCCCGAATTGCTGGGTAGCGGGGCGATACCAGTTTCCGGCAGTAATGCTGATCCCCGAGTCGAGTCGTGCCGGCACACTCGATGAATCACCCGTGGAGAGACGAGACGGACGCGTCATGTCATAATAGATATTTTCGTTTGCCTCACCGGTTACCGGTTTGGCACCGGGAGCCAGTACGATGGAACCCCCTTCGGCCCTCACCGAGTTTCCCATCATTGCAATCACGGAGGAAAGTGAGACCTTGGTACCCGGCAAGGTTGCGGCACTCAATGCCTCGGGAAGGATCCTGATCACGCCCGCAGAACCCAGTAGAATACTTCCCGTGGTGCCACCCGGCAGGGTCTGGTCATACCAGTAGGGACTGAATCGGGTATAAGTGGGCACCACGGCGTTGTAGACCGCCTGCAGATCCACCCTGCCATTGAGTGTTACTGAGGTGGAACTCTCGATAACGCCGTTCTGCGTGAGATCCCGTCCGACCATCGCGGCATGGCCTCGGGGCATCTCGATCAGGCCGTTATTCACAACCGTACCGACCCGGGTTCCCGATTGGTCGGTGGAAAAGGTTTTGGCCGCGGTCCTGTCCGCATCATCCACAACACGACCTACATGGACATCCAACCCGCGAAGACTCGGATCCGATGAGGGGTGGGCATTCACCCCCACCTGAAGGCCCGCCGCAAGAATGGTCTGTCCATCGGGCGTGGAGATCGTGCCATCATTTTGCACACTCGGTCCCACCAGCATCACGCGCCCTCCAGTTCCATTGGGATTTGCGGTGGAGATCGAGGCGCCCTTTTCCACCTTCAGACCACCGATCGCAGAGGCGGTAATCGTAGTGCCGTTTCCCGGATCCCAGGATTCAGGATAATTCTGCGATGAGGAAAGTTTCAGAGCTGAGAAGAGGAACTGGTAATCGGTGTTGTTGAGCAGGCCACGCCCCTCGATCCCATTCATGGGATCGCCTGCAAAATAGGGGTTGATGGGGAGGGTGGAGGCAACCAAAGAGTGGATATTCACCTCGGAGCCGTTGTGGAACATGATCCCGTCCTGGTTGAGAATATAGACCTGTCCCCTCATGTTCTCGGTTCCCGGAGTTCTGCCCCCTGAGGTTATCCTCCCGTAGATGCTCGAGGGGGAAGCCGTGCCCGTGATCTTGTTGAAGGCGATCCACTTGCCTGCATCCGCACCGCCCCTGCTCTGGTCGAAGTTCACCGTGGTCCTGGGACCGACGTTGAAGTTCTTCCAGTAGAGATAGGCATTCTGTTCCGTCTGGGTGATCTCGACGTTGTGGTCTCCCGAGGACTGAAGACCGGTCTTGTCCGCATTGATGGAAGCGCCCTTCCATGAGGTGGTCAGGGGCTTTCCGGCACCATCAAAACCATCGTGCGGGTGAAGCCAGTTTGCAGACAGACCATTCGGGATCACAGCCGACCCGTTGACTGTTTGCCCGTTGGGAAGGGTAGGATTACCGGATCGGGCGGCGGCCCTGGCAGTAGCTGCGGCATTTTGTTGCATAGCCCGCATGGCACCGACGGCCGTGTCGGACCGCTCAATAGACTGACGTGCCAGTGCGGCCGTCATGGCGGCAGAAGCCGCTCCGGCATTCTGGAGATTGGAGGCCGAGCCGCGACCGGCAGTTCCTGTGGCCGCCCCCCCTGTCGTACCCATCGTGATGGCCAGAAGAGGAGGCGAAGAGGTAAGGAAGAGGAGGGCGGAGAGAGCGCTTGCCGTGATGCGATAGCCTAGGGGTAGGCGTGGGAGAGAGGAGTGAATCGTCGAGCGTTGAGGGTCGAGGGTCGAGGGCTGGATGGGGTGAGGCAAAGTCGAGAGTCGAGAGTCGAGAGTCGAGGGGGGGGTACCCTCTTTGTAGTAGGAACTGAAGGAGGTCCCGATAGCCCTTGCTTCCAACTTCAAACTCACAACTCTCAACCTCTCTCTACAGAGACGGGAGAGATGCTTCAAATTGGGAAAAAGGCGCGTCATCAGAGTTTCTGATACTAGAACAGAAACCCTCTGTCGGCGCGTTACAATTCCGACAAAAATCGACTCTTCATCAGAGACGGAGGATGCAATCTGTAGATTTTTATCACACCACCGATTGGTTAACCGGGGCTAGATCGGCAAAGACCCATTTAAGGACTGGCGAATGTCATGTTCGTTCAACAACGCATCGGATCATAGGTAAAGGGAGGACGTTGCCCTTTATCTTAGGATACTATCTACTTGTCGTGCCCCCAATTTCAGGATCATTTCCCGGTGAAATTTCTTCATTTGCTCATTCCATGTCCGCGGGTTGTTGGGGAAATTATTCCTCCACTCGTCGTAAAAATCGACATAGCTCTGTTGCATCCCTGCAACCGCCTGCTGAGCTTCTGGAGGCAGCTTGGACAATTCGGCTTGGTCCACTTTATAAAAAAGCGGCTCTTCAAGTATAACCCGGCCCGAAGAGGCGTCCTCATTCGATGTATCATTGGAATTGGATTGAGCGGTACCATCGGATGAGGACGATATGTTTTTTGTAGATCTTGATACTTCACCAGATTGTGGTGATTGGCTGCTTCGCTCATTTCCCGACACAAGGTTTTGGTCCATCCTGGAAAGAGGAGATGATTGGGCCACGGAAGGAGTCTGAATATCGACCATGTTTCCAGCAGAATTGACAACCCCTACACTTTTCTCTGGATTGGAATTACCAAGTCCATCTGGGAGTATAGCAACATGGAATTCACCACTGTCAGCCGTCCTCTCTGCACGATTTACTTGTGTGGACACCGCTGACACATTGTTTTCGTGAGTCTTCCTGGAAGGAACGATTGAACCAGAGCTTGTCTCATCAGACCTCAGGACATCCCAGCATAAAAGCAAAAGTGCCAAGGTCAAAAAACACCCCGTTCCACTTAGAATAAAAACCAGTTTTTGATTTCTGACGAGTGGAGACACAATCAAGTCCTCTTGCAGGATGCCTTAATCCATCAAAAGCTAATAGTGATCAGGTGTCCGTCGGCGTAACCCATACATCAAATACAGGGCCGTCACCCCAAACACCATCAGGGTCCAGGTTTCCGGTTCAGGCACGGCCTGCACATCGACCGGAGCGGGATTGAAAACCGAGAGATCGGCTACGACAGGTTCGTTCAGAAGGTCCGTACTTGTGAAGGTGGCCGATCCGTCACCGAAGATACTGTTGTGATTGATGACCGCCCAGGAGGTTTTGGTGCTATTATCATATCCGAAGGCCCCCATGATCTTGGCTAATGCCACATTGAGTTGTGCTGCAGCAAGGAAATTAAGTTCCGCAAGAGTGTCCTCAGCCGCAGAGAGGATGCCGGCTTGCGCGGCAGTGAGCAGAAACGTATCAAAGCTTCCCTCAAAGCTCCTTCCATTCATCCCGCTGATTGCCGCAGTTTTGTTACTCCCTGCGATATTGCCGGCCACCGTATTCTTCCATGTTCTGGAGACAGGGTCATACCACTGGATCTGGTTCCTGATAGTGCTGTAGGAGGGATCCTTCATTGACATCACGATGGGATTAGTGGTGGTGCCGTGGAAATCCAACTGACCATTGATAATTTTGGCCTGGAGTGTCGGAATATTCGTCCCGTTGGATGCGGCAGTGCCTGCAAGGATCGAGAAGGATTTGCCAGTACCGATACCAGCACCAAAATCAGCAACTGACTGGCCATTTGTGTAGGTTTTTTGCAATACACCGGATGAAGAAAGGGCTACGGATCCCTTGATCGAGTCCTTGAAGGACAGACCCGAGTTGTCGAGCAGAAGACCCGCGACAGCATGAGTTCCAGTCGAGGAGAGGACGGCGTTGGTATTCAGATTGAAGCTGGCATTTTTCCCAGCGATGGTGACGATACCCCCGTTAGTCACTCCTGAGGCAAGAACGACTCTCCCTGAGGAGAGAGAGTTCGTTCCGGTAAAGCCAGACTGATTTCCGGAGAGCGTGGTGGTTCCCGTGCCCGTGGAGGAAATTGTTCCCCTGCCGGCAATAGCGTTGGAGATAGTCACAGCATTGCTCTGGGCGAACTGCAGGGTGCCGTTACCAGCGCCAAAGCTGACCGTTCCAGCCCCTAGGGAGATGGCATTCTGGAAAACCCCGTTGGTGATTAGCACCAACCCTCTAGATCCCCTCTGGTCGGAGATGGTCACCCCATTTGCCGTAATGCGTCCCCCGGATCCGATCGTGAGGGTGCCGCTACCGTTTGTGGAGCCGCCGACTTGGAGTTTCCCCTGAACATTCCAAACTCCGTTATTGGTAACGGCCACGGACCCACTTCGGCTGCTATTAGCCCCTATCACAGCACTGTTGGTGCTCGTGATGGTCTGACCGTTAATGCTATTGGATCCGGCCGCTATGTTTCCCGTCCAGGGATCCACCCCTAGGGCGGTAAACTTCAGGTAGAGACCCGTGGCATTGGTGATGAAACCGAAAGCCCCTCCCTCGAGCGCATTGGTGAACCCAGCGGTACTGATTGTGAAATCATTGGTGGAGAATCCCGTGATCGAATTGGCCGCGGCAACCAACCATTGGCTGTTCTGATTATTGAGGAAGCTCGTCGTTCCACCAACAGCATTGAGAATGTTGAATTGGAGGGTAGAACCCGTGGTTAGGCCCGTCAGGTCCAGCGTGCCACGCACATCAAAGGAATCAAATCCTGTCCCGGGAAGTCCCGAGGCATTACCCAACTTCCAGTTTAGAATCCCACCTGCGGAGAACGTCACATCGCCGCTGACCGTGAGCTTGCCAACGGCACCATCCACGCCACCGGTGAGAATGCCTCCCGATGACAAGGAAACTCCTCCCACCGTACCGGATCCGGAAAGGGAGGATCCGGAAGCAATAGTGACCGTCCCCGATCCAAGGCTGTATCCGGAGGCGACCTGCAGAGCACCTGCGTTGAGGGCAGTGTTCCCGCTGAACGTTGATCCCATTCCGGCAATCGTGAGGGTGCCCGATCCGACCTTGGTCAGTGAACCGCTCCCGGAGAGCGTCCCCGCATTAGTCCAGCGGTTCGCCGCCGTATTAATGGTGGTCGCAGCATTGAAGGCCATGGCATTGGTCGTGGAGAGATTGGCGACGCCGGCGATCAGGGAGGAGGCACCAGAGACAGTCACCGCGCCAGAACCGAAAGCGTTATTATTGCCGATCACCACCGCTCCACTACTCAGGGTCGTGCCTCCACCATAGGAGTTGCTCCTGGCCAGTACCGTGGTGCCTGAGCCAGATTGGGTAACACCACCCCCTGCTCCGGCTATCGAGAAATCGATCGTCTGCGTCGCCGCCGAGTTGTTGGTGATGCCTCCAGTGATTGTAAGGGTCTGCGTACCGGCAAGAGTGTAGGAGCCGGCCGAGTTGCTGAAGGTAATGCTGGAGAGGTTTGTGACAGCGTTGTTGGTGATCGTGCCGCCCGAGCCCGTAATCCCGACGGCATAGCTGTTTGATGCAACCTGATTGCTCGTCCAGTTATTGGTGACATCCCAGTTGCCCGAACCTGCCGTCCAGTTCCAGGGTCCGGGGTAGGATCCGGGCGTGTTTGATAAAATACCTGAGATTGAAATGATCCCTCCCGATTGCATCACCATGCCGATGGCAGTCTGATTGATGTAAGATGATCCCGACTTGGTCCACTCTTGGATATCAAGACCTCCCGTCGCAAGTGGCGTGATGACCGACTGGGTAAAGGCGTTCCACGGAGATGCCTTGCCGGCATATCCGCCGAAAGAGGATGCAGAGTTGTCAACAATCGAAATTCCATAGGTGTTTGTTCCACTCGTGGCAGACGTTCTTGTTGCTCCACCTTCAGTGGACGTTACCATCAAGTTGTTGACTGCGGTAACAATCGACGAGTATTTGCTACTGCTTAAAGTCGTTGCACCGCCTGCAGTACTCTGGAGATCTCCTGCAGCATCTGCTTTACCTGTCCAGACATTTGCATTTGCGCTGTAACCGATCACACTCCAGTAGACATCGGCACTGGAGAACCAACTTGACCCATAGGTCTGAGCTATAATGGAACTGGCACTGCTGAAATTGAGATTGAAACCGGATATTACGTTTGCCCGGGTTCCCAGGTTGATCAGCAGACTTTTGGTAGAGACCGAATCCGCAGAATAGAAACCAAGATAGAGGTTGTTGCTATCGCCGATGTTGTAGGTGTCAGCTCTGAGGGGAGATCCGTTCATCATCCATCCAGTCCACAGCAAGCAGGGGAGCAGAACCGAAAAACGGAACTTCTTCGAAAGGGAGAAGCTGTCCGTTTTTTTGTTCACTGGAGCTGATGAGGTCATTTTCGGATGGATGTTGAACTGTGAACCTTACACACAGAAAGGTGGAAGCCGTTCGGCCTCCACCTTCGTGCGATAAACTACGGATTAAGATCAGGCTGCGGTTTTACGCCGGTAGGCCACGATCAGAAGCAGTGCACCTACCCCCATCAGGGCATAAGTGCTCGGTTCAGGAACCACCGAGATCACCCCACCGCTCTGGGTGATCACACCAATAGTGCTCTGGTTGATATAGGATGTTCCGGACTTGGTCCATTCCTGAATATCCAGCCCTCCCACTCCCAGCGGCGTGATGACCGACTGGGTGAAGGTATTCCAAGGAGATGGCTTGCCGGCATATCCGCTGAACGAGGAGGGAGAATTATCCACCACGGAAGCCTGATAGGTGTTACCCCCGCTTGTAATGGTACCGAATGTAGCAGTTCCATTGACACTCTCTGTCATCAGGTTGTTAATTGCTGTAGCAATTGACGAGTACTTGCTGCTGCTCAATGTCGTGGCACCGCCTGCAGTGCTCTGGAGATCTCCTGCAGCATCTGCTTTACCCGCCCAGACATTCGCATTGGCACTGTAACCAATCACGCTCCAGTAGACATCGGAACTAGAAAACCAACTTGATCCGTAAGTCTGAGCTATGATGGAACTGGCACTGCTGAAGTCGAGATTGAAACCGGATATGACATTCTGCCGGGTACCCAGATTGATCAGCAGGCTCTTCGTCGAGACCGCATCCGCTGAGTAAAATCCAAGATAAATGTTATTGCTATCGCCGATGTTGTAGGTAGCGGCCTGGGAGGCCGCTACACTTAGAGCAAAGGTTAATGATAGAAGTGTTTTTTTCATAATCTGAATTTATATTTGGTGTAAATGGCGATGGATTATTGGTTCCAATCCTGCTTACCTCCATCCTCACTGCGATCGACCTTCATGTCTCCGAGAGCTATGTTGGGGGCCAAATCACCGTTGGTTGATGCAAGGGATTTGATTCTTGTTGCGAGCTGGTTCACAAGAACAGGAACGTTGGCGTTTCCACTCAACGTGCTGTCATATCCAATGAACTCATATCCCCAGTAAGGATACCTCCCGGTAGTGATGTTTGTGTATCCAGCATCAAGGGTGGTAGCATTGGTCTGACTGTAGCAACGCCCCTCCACCCCATTGTACTTCAAGGGAACCAGTCCGCTTCCAACTAAGGGAAGTGTATCGGCGACAGAGGAATAGCCGATCAGGTAATTAGCCGTAGCCCCAGCTGTTTCGCCCGTATCAGAAACTATATTTGAGAACCCACTTGGGATGGAGTTCGTCATGAACCCAGCCATCGCACTTCCGGACGACTCACCATTGTTTCCAAGCGCCACTCCGATGCCTAGCAGTGTATTTGTCGGGTGTTTCTCAATCTTGGTCACATTACCACCAGATGCCGTGACTTTCCACTGAACCACGGGAGTCAGTGTCCCGTACTTATTTACCGCATGGTTGATCACGCGAGATCCAGAGTCGATATTGCGCCCCATGGTCCATATCGTGATGTCTGCATCGGCATCAGCACCCGTGAGAAGCTGCCCTTTGATTAAACCTGATTCCAGGGCCTGTTGGGCATTACCCGTAGAGATATTTCTCTCAGGAAATGCCGTGTCAAATCCCTTGCTGGCGATGTAGGTGTAAGGCACCACTCCAATAGCAGTTGCAGTCAAGGATTTGTAAACCAATCCGTCACTGGCTTTTACATTTGGCTTGAAGCGGGATGAACCTGGGAAGGTATCCATGAATCCGACAAGTCCCTTTTGAAGGGTCGTGTAGGTTCCGATGGCGAATGAGGTAGTATCCGGTGCAGTCAGGCCAAGGCGCTGGGCCATGGTGGTGTTTGTACCCAGAACCGTCTCAATCTTAGCCTTGTCGAAATAAGGAACACGCTTGTTGTTGGTACCCGATGCCACCTGCTGGATTCCACCCTCAGAACCGGTCCAGGTCACGGCAATGTCAACAACGGCATTGTTGCTCAGAACGCAGTTGGTGAAGTAGAGACCGACGGCGCTGTCTGTGTTGGTTGCAGCACCGGAAGAGGCAAACAGCTTGTCACCATAGAGAGCGTAGAGGTTTTTGTTTGCGGCTTTACGGAATGCCGTGGCACCTGTGACGTAGATCACACTCTGCGCGGAGGCGGAGGCGATCGAGAGAGCGGCTACCGCCGCCATCAGGATTGATTTGGTGTGTTTCATGGTTTTTTTGGGTTTTTGTTTATTTTCTGAGTTTGGACTGAGTTTTTGTCTGACGTTGTTTGGTTTTTGACTGCTCGGAGAAATTTTCTTTTTTTGTTTCCGGGTGCCGCCTTCACCCTTGCGGGCTCCGGAGGCTTATAAAATCAAAGTTTGCAGGTGATTGATTGGGGTTGGTGTCCTTGGAACTGTGGTGATCATCGTTTGGGATATCCAAATCGTCATGACCTTTAATGTCACAAGTTCGTCACATTAAGGGGCCCTTTCAGGCCCTCCTCTGATCCCGTTGCTAGTAGTTGGCAGATTGGGGAGATGGACCGATGTCAAGGGGCGAGAGACGAGGGGCGAGGGCATTCATTGGCCACAAGAGGCACAAGAGGCACAGAAAAGACGGGGGATGCTAAAGGGAAAGTCGAGGGACGAAGTGTCGAGGGTCGAGGGAACCTGAACCAAGCTTCTGGGAGGGAGCTTCTAGAGAGCAGGAGGGTTGCAGGTTGCATTTTTCCACCAAGGAAACAGCCAAGGACGGGCTAAGGGAGCGCCTGGGGCGCGGTAGATTGAAGTCAAGGGACAGAACGGTTGATTGGGGAAGTCACGGGATTACACCCGAACCAGGCGTTGACGGGGGTTGGATCTGGGAGTATGAGTGAATCGTGCAATGCGTTGACCGAGTTACCGTGGATCCGGCCCAGTGCGGGGGACGCCCTTGCATCAGGGGTATGCGTATTCGCGTCAAGGATGTGCTCGAAATGTTGGCTGATGGAGCCTCGCAAGAGGAGATTCTGAAGGACTTCCCTGATCTTGAGGCCGAGGATATCCGTGCGGCGATCGCCTATGCCGCCCGGTACACCGATCACCCTGTCCTGACGGCTGCCTGACCGATGCGCTTCCTGGTGGATGCGCAGTTGCCGCCCGCACTGGCACGCTGGCTCGGGGAAAAGGGATACTCAGCGACCGCGGTGAGGGATGCAGGTTTTCTAAAATCCGATGATGGGAGCATTCGTAACTTTGCTAGGGATGGCGGCTGGATCCTCATCACGAAGGACGAGGATTTTGCCGATGAGGAAATCGGATTCCATGCAGGACCATCCGTTGTCTGGCTCAGGATCGGCAATGCCACAAACAGAGTGCTCTTTGCGTGGCTGGACTCCATCCTCCCCGAGATCATCCACCAACTCGAATCAGGGCAAACCCTGATCGAAGTCCGCAAGCGTTAAAGCATGCGCCTGGGGCGCGGTAGATTGAAGACCGGAAGGCTAAAGGGGAAGAGCGCGACGCTGGTTAAAAGTGAAAGGTACGAAAGTGGGAAGGTGCCGAAGGAAGCGCCTGTGGCGTGAAGATCAGTGGGCATTCATTGGCCACAAGAGGCACAAGAGGCACAGAGAAGACGGTGGATGCTAAAGGGAAAGTCGAGGGACGAAGTGTCGAGCGTCGAGAGCGGTTAGAAAGGCTGACACTCAGACACGCTGAAATTCTAAAAAACTGACGCGCTGACAACAATCGGCCTGAGGGAGATGAAAGAGAGACCGAAGAAGTTGGTAAAAGGTGTGAAGGTGATAGGTGGGAAGGTGCCGAAGTGTGCTGCAGGCTGAAGTTGTACCACCAAGGAAACTGCCAAGGACGGGCGAAGGGCTGAAGGGGAAGTCGAGAGACGGAGCCTTCCGGAGGGGCAATGGCTTGGACGACAGTGCCGAAGGTACTGCGGTTAGGAAGGCCTAGTGGATCACTCTCTCAAGCTAGCTTGAGGAGATGACACCTTAGGCATTCCAGCTACGACGCTCGGAGCCCATGCCACTTGCTCCCACCCCTTGGATTCCACTTGGATGGCCCTTTGCTTCGATCGCTCCCGCGATCCGAAACCCTTGCGGGCTATGCGTCAGCGCAAAGGCTACGCCGTGCCCCAGGCACTCGGCGTTGTGGTGAATATCCTTCTTTGTTGCTTGTTCTGCGTGAGCTTCCCTGCCTGCCCGCTCAAATCAATGAGGTTCCACCAAACTAGAGATCCAACTTCCCCAACAATTCATCCATGGTCAATCCGTGATGGGCTGAAATACTTTTTAGGATTCCAGAAAGGGTTCCGGTCTTGATGGGGCGATGGTTTGGGATGACTTCCTTGTTGGGACCATCAACCTCAGTTGCAATACTGATATGTGAACCCCTCTGTCTAACCACTGCGTATCCCATGACCTTCAGTGCCTTGACCAGCTCAGATCCAAGGATATCGCGGGGAAGCTTCATCGTGCCATCACTTCATCCCTGACAAAGTGAAGGCGGATGACTCTGGGTGATTCAGCTTCATCCTCGAAGTAGCACTCTACCGCTTCTTTCACCATGGATCGCACTTCTTCCATGGTCTCTCCCTGAGTATGGATGCCAAATCCAAGCGCCGAGGCGGTAAAGCCCCCCTCAGTCTCGTCTTCCCTGACCTCAAAGATGATCTCACTACTCATGGGGAGCAGCTTAGCTCGAGCATCTTAATGCTGCAAGCAGGGGCTTGCCTTCCAAGCGCAAAACTCGGTGAGAGCCAACTCTCCTGACCTCGCTCCATCCAATGTGCTGAAATGCCACTAGTGTCCGGTTGAGAGGGTGATTGGTTTTTGTTTATTCTTCAAGATGAGTGATTTGCGATCCAAAATGGATGCCACGCATTTGAACTTTGAGCGACGTTTTTTGAGGATACTCGGCCATGAACTCTGGCCG
>CANIVT010000008.1 GCA_947471565.1 Spartobacteria bacterium
CAGACTCCACAGAACCTTCCAGCTTTTGAGCATTCATCCCTTTGAGAAGGTGCCTATCCATGAACTACTTACAGAAACCGACTTCAAATCTTATATGCCTCCAGAAAATAACCAGTTGATGCTGTGGGACTTATAACCGGACGCTTGTGAATCGGCGCAGGAAATTAATCCCGCGCCGATTCCTCGGGGTGGGGGGAAAAGGTGCCAGGGAGGGCAGCTTAGTCATGCGAGGCACGGCCGAGCAGTCCGATCCTGCTGTTGCGGGATCGGATGCCTGATCCGGGAGGATCGGCAGACAATCTATGACTGAGCTTCCAATGAGGCCGGGGCGGCCTCCTTGGTCTCGTCGCGGAGGGTTGTGTTGGTAGCGGCGGCGGGCGGGAGTTGCTCGTCGCGTCCGGTGAACTTCACGCTCAGTAGCTTGCTGATGCCGCGCTCTTCCATGGTCACGCCGTAAAGGGTGTCGGCACGGGACATGGTGCGCTTGTTGTGGGTGATGACCATGAACTGGCTCTGGCCGATGAACCGATCGAGCAGCTTGATGAAGCGACCGATGTTGCTCTCGTCGAGCGGTGCGTCCATTTCGTCGAGCACGCAGAACGGGGAAGGCTTCACCATGTAGATGGCAAAGAGCAAGGCCACCGCCGTCATTGTTCGCTCACCGCCCGAGAGGAGCGAGATGCTCTGGAGCTTCTTGCCCGGGGGCTGGGCGATGATCTCGATGCCGCTCTCGAGCGGGTCGCTCTCGTCCATGAGGAGGAGATTGGCCTTACCGCCGCCGAAGAGTTGGGTGAACATCTCCTGGAAGTTCAGGCGAATCTTCTCGAACGTCTCCGCAAAGAGCTCGCGGGTCGTCTTGTTGATCCGGGAGATGGCCTCCATCAGCTCCTCCTTGCCATTGACGAGGTCGGTGTTTTGCTGCTCGAGGAAGTTGTAGCGTTCCTCCAGTTCGTCGTACTCCTGAATGGCGTCGAGGTTGACGGGTCCCATCGAGTCGACGCGCTCGGTCAGCTCGGCTACCACGGCCTCGATGCGTTCCCACGGGATCTCGGCCGGAATGGGGCCGGAAGCCGCTGCCTCCAGTACCTCGACGGGGACCTCCTCGGGATTTTCGTTGGAGAGAACTGGTGAATCGCCTTCCGTCGTCGCCTCGGGAAGCGCATTGCGACGTTCCTTCTCTTTCTGAGAAAGGACGGCCTTGAGCAGGGAGTAACGGTCGGGTTCGAAGCCGGCCAGATCGAGCTGGTAGCGGCGGGAGACGTGGTCGCGGATCGCCTCGGCGCGGAGTTTCAACTCCGCCAGGCGCACCTCGTTCTTGGAACGGTTGTCCTGAAGGTCGGAGAGGTTTTTGCGTGCACCGCGCAGGGCGATCTCGAGGGCCTCGACTCCCTGCTGAAGTTCGTTGCGGCGCGCACCAAGCTCAATGACCTTGGCCTCGGCCTCGGTGACCTCGAGCTTCCATCCCTCGACGCTGGAGGCGAGTTCCGCCGATTCGAGCTCCAAGGTGCGGATACGTTCCTCGTGGGAGGCGATGTCGCGCTCGCGGACGGTGATGGTCTCGGCGAGTTCGCGCAGGCGGGCCTCCATCGGGGCGCGCTGGCTGGCGAGTGACTGCTGGCGCTGTCGCTCGGTGGCGACGCGGAGACGGGCT
This sequence comes from Spartobacteria bacterium, assembly GCA_947471565.1. Taxonomy (GTDB): domain Bacteria; phylum Verrucomicrobiota; class Verrucomicrobiia; order Chthoniobacterales; family UBA6821; genus UBA6821. The sequence continues at coordinate 1,652 of CANIVT010000008.1, forward strand.
TCTGCCAGTGCGTTGGCAGTCTCTGCCTCGGCCTCGCGGAGCAGGGCGATTCTGGCTCCGGCGGCGGAGCGTTCCTCCCGGGCTGAGGAAAGTCCCGCATTGGCATTCTCGAGTTCCTGCTGGAGACCGGTGATGCGTCCTTCCAGCTCGCCCAGATGTGACTGGAGGGCAGCGATCTCACCGTCGAGGACCTCGTGGCGGTGGCGGACATTTTCGAGTTCGCGTGTGGCCAGGAGGTGGTCGGCCTGTGAGGCGGCGAGGAGCCCCTGGGTATTTCCAAGATGCTCACGGGCGTCGCGAAGACGGTTGATGGCGGCTTCCAGCGATGCGAGAGCCCCCTCGCGGGCAAGAGAGAGACGACTGAATTCGTTCCTCTGTGTCTCGACCTCGCGCTCGAGGGCGGCGATCTGCGAGTGGCGCAGCAGGGCGGAGGTATTGGTCTCGCCGGTGGCACCACCCTGGATCACGCCGTCATGGGCCACGTATTCCCCGTCACGGGTGGCAAAAGCGAGGTCCGGGTACTGGCGCTTGAGGCGGAGTGCCGAGGCCAGATCGGGAACGATGGCCACTCCCTCGAGGAGTCGGGCGACGAGGCTGCCTACGGATCCGGCTGAGCGGACCGCATCGGCGGCCCAGCCGAGGGCTCCCTCGGGGAGTCCGCTTCCCTGCTGGTGCAGGACGGGCAGTAGGTCACCTGCCAGCACGGAGGCCTTCCCCTGGGCGGCTTCGCGCAGGGTGCGCAGGGCTTCTTCGGCGACACCCGTGTCCTTGAAGACAATGGAGCGGCCCGCCGCACCGAGTGCGGCTTCGACAGCCGGAATCTCGGCGGGGGTCACCTCGATCAGCGAGGCGAGCGTGCCGGTGATGCCTGCCTGGAAAAACTCGGGGCGGTCGAGACCACGGAGGATTGCCTGCGCTCCTTCGCCGAGTCCCTCTCCCTCGCGCTCGAGTTGGAGGAGGATCTCGAGTCTGTGTTCCTTCTCGGAGAGTTGCTTGCCGGCTGTATTCCACTCGCTCTCAGCGATCTGGCGGGCGGTCTGAGACTCGTCGTGGGCCTGCTGGGCCTGCATGAGCTCGAGTTCGGCGGCGTCAAGTGCCTGACGTGTGGAGGCGAGCGCCGACTCGGTCTGGGCAGAGCGGGTCGCGGCCGTGGTGACGGCAAGCTCGGCGACGGAGGCCTGCTCTCGGAGCTGGAGGACGCGGGCGCTCTCGGCGTCCCGGCGCGCACCGGCTGTGGAAAGCTCGCCGCGGACATCGGTGAGGCGGTTCTCAAGCTCATGAAGGCGGCCGGTAAGCGCCTCGGTCTCCTGCTCGGCGACAATGCGCTCGCGCTGGGCCTCGGAGACGCGGGCAGTCGAGGCGGTGAGGGATTCCTCCTCGGCGCGGAGCACCTCGAGGAGTGAGGTGAGCTGCGCATCGGCCTGCTCGATCTCGCTCTCCTGCTCGCGGATGCGCAGGTGCATGGAGTCGATGTCGGCGCGGGAACGCTCCATCATGCCGCGGAATTCGCCGGCGCGTTCGGAGTTCGTCTCGATGCGGTTCTCGCCGGAGAAGATCCGGTTGCGCAGAGTCTGCAGGTGGTCGCGCGCCCCCTCGGTCTCGGCGTCGAGGGTGGTCAGTTGCTCGCGTGCCCCGGCGACCTCGACCTCCTGTTCCTCAATCTCGCGTTCGTAGAGGGAGCGAGCATCGGCACTCTTGTCGACCTGCTCGGCCACCTCGGTGATGGAGCGCTCGAGGTCGAGGTAGGTGCGGTGGGAGAGGTGGGTGTCGAGGACGCGCAGGTCCTCCATGAGGGACTGGTAGCGACGAGCCTTCCCGGCCTGACGCTGGAGCGAGCCGATCTGGCGCTTCACCTCCTTGATGATATCGGAGACGCGCAGGAGATTGGCCTCGGTGTATTCGAGTTTACGGAGAGCCTCCTTCTTCTGGGCCTTGTACTTGGTGATGCCGGCGGCTTCCTCGAAGATCGAGCGGCGATCTTCCGGGCGGCTGTTGAGAAGGAGAGCGGTCTTGCCCTGCTCCATGATGGAGTAAGCGCTCCGGCCGATGCCGGTATCCATGAAGAGATTATGGATGTCCTTGAGGCGGCAGGGGGTACCGTTGATCAGGTACTCGCTCTTGCCGTCGCGGAAGACACGGCGGGTGATGCAGACCTCGTTCCACTCCGTGCCCAGCTCCTGCTCGCACTCGCCGAAGGTCATCGAGACCTCTGCCATGTTGTGAGGCTGTCGGGTGTCGGTGCCGTTGAAGATGACGTCCGCCATCTCGCCACCGCGCAGTGCCTTAGCCGACTGCTCGCCGAGCACCCAGCGGATGGCGTCGAGGACGTTGGATTTTCCGCAGCCATTGGGGCCGACGATGGCGGTCACGCCTCGGTGGAAGCGGAGGACGGTTTTCGGAGCGAACGACTTGAAACCGATGAGTTCGAGAGATTGAAGATACATGGCTTGAAAAGGATGAGGAGTGGTGGGGAAGAAGCGTGGCGTGGGGGTAACAGAAGCCTAGGGAGGGGTTATTGCGTGGACAATAAAAAACACTATGGGTTGGGCCTTTTGTGAATAACCACCACTATATGTAGTGGTTTTATCCTTCTGGAGGCTTTCTTCCCTGTGAAATCCGGACATCCTACTCCACAGGCAGGGCTTGGCCTAGGGATTGGGATTCACTAAAGAGGAAGGATGTCTACCTTTGATTACTCCGCCATCCTTGCCAACCGCATCGTTTCCGTCATCACCATCGACCGCGCGGAGGATGCAGAGCCCCTAACTCAGGCACTCCTCGACGGGGGCCTCAATGCGCTGGAGGTGACCTTCCGCACTCCCGCCGCTCCCGAGGCCGTGAAGCGCATCAAGGCTGCCTTCGGCGACAAGGTACACCTCGGCGTTGGCACGCTGCTGACCGGGGCACAGGTAGTCCAGGCCGCCGAGGCGGGGGCCAGCTTCGGCCTTGCTCCTGGATTCAATCCGGATGTCGTCCGCGCCGCGCATGAGCGAGGTCTCGGCTTCATTCCCGGGGTCATGACTCCTTCGGAGATCGAGGGGGCGTTCGAGCTCGGCTGCACCGTCCAGAAGTTCTTCCCGGCTGACGTGGCCGGCGGCGTGAAGATGTTGAAAACCCTTTCGGGCCCCTACGGGCACCTCGGTATCAAGTTCATCCCGCTCGGCGGAGTGAGCGAGGCCACGCTCCAGGAATTCCTCGCTGCTCCCGGTGTCGCGGCGGTCGGCGGATCCTGGATCGCCGACAGGAATCTGATCAAGGCCGGTGATTGGAAGGGCATCACTACCCTCGCCCGCCGCGCTGTCGCCATCGCTACAGGCAAGGAAGAGGAAGGCGCGATCGGCTGAAATTTTTCCTGCCTCGACGCGGGAAGCCGGTAGAGTCTTTCAGTTGAAGCACCCGTAGCTCAGGGGATAGAGCAGGGGATTTCTAATCCCTTGGTCGCAGGTTCGAATCCTGCCGGGTGCGCCACAAAGGTCTCCACGTCGGTTTTCCTCGCGGAGCACGAGAGGCCTCCTATCCTGACACGATGCTCGAGATCACCGTCCTGGCCAGCGGCAGTGCAGGGAATGCCACGCTCGTCCGCACGGAGGCGGCCTCCCTGCTGGTCGATGCCGGACTGAGCACGCGTGAACTGACGGCGCGTCTTGATGTTTGCGGAGTAGAACCTCGGGAGATCTCCGCAATCCTAGTCACTCATGAGCATGGGGACCATGTGAAGGGCCTTGCTCAATGGACGAAGAAACACGCTACGCCGGTCTACTGCAACAGGCGCACCGCGATGATCCTGAGGGAGAAGATGGAGGACTTCGGCGGATGGAATCTCTTCGAGAGTGGCGCGGGATTCGAACTGCACGGCGTCGCAGTGCGGACATTTTCCGTTCCCCACGATGCAGTTGATCCCGTTGGATTCACGGTGAGCTGCGGAGGGCGGTCCTTTGGGATTGCCACGGATCTTGGTCATGCAACCACGCTAGTTATCGAGTCACTGCGTGGCGTGGAGGGTCTCCTGCTGGAGGCCAACTATGACGAGGGGCTCTTGGAGAAAGACACCAAGCGTCCTTGGTCCACAAAACAGCGCATCCAGTCGCGGCATGGCCATCTTTCCAACGGAGCCGCTGCTGGCTTGGCCTCCTCCATCCGCCACGCAGAGTTGACGCATGTCGTGCTTGGCCATCTGAGCCGCGACTGCAACAGCGAGGAACTCGCTCTGGCCGCGATGGCGCCAGTCATGTCAGGCGCTGCGGTTTCCCTCTCCTGCGCGGCGCAGGATGAGGTCAGCCCAGCGATCCGGTTGGTGTGAGGGGGAAGGGCTAAAAATGTTAAAGCGTTAAAAGGGTTAAAAGGGCCGAGTGAAGCAGGCTGATTCGGTGCTCCGGATCCCATTGCTCGGGTGCTCCGGACTTCACGTTGTAACCTTGTAACTGTTCTAACGTTTTTAACGTTCTGCTTCCGCCCTTATTTCGATGTAACCCAATCAATAAACCCCTTCGGCCCGCCGGGGATATAGCCGCTCTGCTGCTTGATCACCTTGCCCTCGGGAGAGAGGAGAACCAAAGTCGGCAACCCCTCAACCTGATACTGCTGCTGGAGCGCATCGTTCTGCTTTAAGACTTCGGAGCTCAGGGTCTTGCCGATTGGTTGGAACTCAACCCTTACAAGTACAAGGTTCTTATCGGCGTATTCCTTAAAGGCCGCCTGGCTAAAGATATCTTTTTCAAGCCGGATGCACCAAGAACACCAACCAGTTCCCGTGAAATCTAATAGGACTTTCTTGTGTTCCTTGGCGGCCGTGGCTAGGGAGGCCTTGTAATCATCGCTCCATCCTCCGGCAAAGGCCGGGCAGATCAGGGCGACTGCGATGAAGAAGGTGAGGAGGGAACGGGGGGAGTTCATACAGGCCCCTGTTAGTTGATTTTCAGGACGTTGCGCAACAAAAAAAGTTGGGTGTGACATAAATCCAGCACCGTTAACTGTTGGATGACTGCGGTTATTGAAGGTTTTTCACTGGGACTGGGCAGTTGCTCGAAGAGATCTTGTTCCAAAGATTAGCGGAGTTCTGTCCGGGAAGCCACGTGTTAGTCACGGGGCCAAAGCCAGAAGCCACATTTGGTTCTACACCGCATTCACGAAAGTTTCCCAACCAACCCGTCTCACCTTTCAAAGTATGAAGGTTTCCCTTCGGGTCGGTCCTCAAAAAAAGGGCATCTTCCAGAAATGCCATACCTATTTCCTTACTTCTTCCAACTGCATGGTTGACTTCGGGTTCAATCAGAAGTCCCCACGGGGCTCCTTTGCGACGATTCTCCGCATAGAGGCTAGTGATGTTTCCAATGCGTTCATCAGTATCCTTTCCACCAGCTATCCATAAGGCCGGCACCTTTCTAAGGGCCGGCGTTGGAATGCCATGGTAATATGCACCCTTGTTTGCAATAAAGGCATACGTTCGCTGAGGTTTCCAGCATGCAAAGTTGTAGTTCCACTGGCCTCCGGCGGAGTGGCCCCAGAACCCTAGGGACAAATTTTCGAGTTCTGGATGATTACTATTACGGGCAAGCTCCGCTATGCCTTTTAGGAAAAGATCACCCGACCAATGTTCGACTTCATAATAACTTCCCCCCTGGTTTCCTCTATTTGAAAGACCAATCAAGGCGCAACCCGTACGCTGGGCCAATTTCATCCACTGGGGATCGTTGGCAAGACCGCGCCCGTCTGCATTGAGTCCTGGAACCAGAACAATAATGGCGCGAGCCCTCTCTAGACCATCTGGGAGATAGCATTTGAGCGCCATGACATGATCGTCTGTAAGCGGTGCTTCCCAGTCAAAAACAGCGGCGTTGGCTTTGTTGAAAATGAGAAGCAAAGAAAATGCTGCGAAGCTGATAAACGGGTTCAGTATCATGGGTTCCGTTTGGTTAGATGGGCTTTCCGAACAAAGAAGTCCTGGACGGTTTTCTCCATATCACCGGTCGGGACATGTCCCGTATTCGGCAACACTTGATACTCCACATCAGACCCCGCTTCCTTTGCCTCGGCAGCATACCCTTCAGTAATCTTTCTTCGGTTAAAGATTCCAAATCTGGCATCGTCGCGGTCGCCGCAAGTAATGAGGAGCGGCACGGATTTAAGTTCGGAGAAGGGCTTCAGGTCGGGGCATCCGTCAAATCGGGTTGTCATGCTTCCGAAGCTGCTCAGTGATGCAGCAAGGCACCGTTCCGGGGCTAATCGCACAAAACCCGAGGCGAATATACCGCCCCCTCCGTATCCATGAATCAAGAATCGATCAGTGTTAACTGGGTATCGATCACCCAACCATTTCACTGCTTGAAGGAGGGTTTTCCCCGACCAGAAGGCAGCTTGTTCGTATTCATACCCTCCGCCTGCCCGTTCATTTCCAAATTCAAATTCGGGGATAAGAAGACAAATGCCGTATTCATCTGCAAAGCGCGCCCAGGAATTGGAATCCAAGATGTATTCTGCGCCGCTGTGATTGAAGGAAGGATTCAGAACGAGTAGCGGCATCTTGATCTCGGCCGATGTGGATGGTCCGAGAGGCAGTCTTAAAAGGAAGGTCGCCTTATCGCCCTTTCCCGACGCCCCTTTAATGGGAACCTGAAAAACCTTCAAGTGATCTGGAAGATCCTTTGTGGATGAAAGAAGGCGGATGTCCCTCACGAGCCTCATGCCAACCGTGTTTAGGAATCCATCGTACTCAAATCGTAATCCCATCCCCGCAGGCCAGACATGAGTGATGAATCTCATGGGAGGAGATTGCGTTGATGCTGCCGCTACATTTTCCAAGGCCAGCGAGAGGGACTCGGTTAAAAGGCCCTCTTTTTGGAGGCAACGCGCCATGTAAAGCCTAGCGTTCTCGCGAAGTTCTCGGGATTGCTTGGTGCTTAGAAGTGGCCCGTCCGGTATCGAAGCGACCAGACGAAACCATGGCTCTGCCTCCTGATAGTGCCTACCGTAGAAGAGGGTGCTTCCGTAGTTGAATAGAAAAGCGGCCTCCCTCTCTCCTAGCATCGGGGCCAGGGAGAGATCATCGGGATGATACAACTCGTTCATCTTTCCAAGATGGCGAAGCGCAAACTCCGTGTATTTAGCTGCATTCAGGCCATGTCCGTCGGACATGAATGACCACCAGTCGGTTTTTTGCGTCGGGGAGTCGGCGAAACTGCCCGCGGCCGCCGCAATCTCTCTCGCTGAGATAGTTTCATAGGGGCGGCAGAATGCTTTTGTGGACTCCCACGAATCCCAAATTTCAGTAGAAACCCGCCGGGGCATTTCCGGCCAATAATCATCGGTATACTGTGCGGGATTCTCACCTATTCTTTCAGCTGCCGCGACTACGGTTTGGTAAAGTGACTTTTGAATGGAGTTAAATTCTTGGTCGCTGATCGAAGAGCTGTAGGAGTAGTAGCTGAGGTGTCTCACAAACTGATCCACTTTTTGTGCAAGGTACATCAATTCTCTCCCGTTTGATGCTCGGCCAAGCCATTTGGGAAAATTCCTCAAGCAATAATCCACAGTCTTTCGATATTTCATGCGTTCAGCTTTGGCATTGATCGGATCAGAAGACGGAAGGCCGAATGGAAACCCGACTTCATGAGTTGCCTTCTCGCAAAAACTCAGAAGAACAAGGGACTCAGGCGATTCATCAAACCATGAAGACGGAATGTAAGCGTAATGGCTGCCCCTTCCCAGAATATGAATGGCTGCGATGGCTTCCTGTTTCCATTGCTCTCTAGGAATCGTAAGTTTTTCCCACTCATTGCAACTCCAGCTTTCCAAGCTCCATTGCACTCCAACTTTTCCATCTTCAAGATTAATTTTGGGGCGTACTGCTGAGGGAAAAGGAGCCCCCGGCAATCCGGGAACACCCTCTATTTCACCCGCCGCTATACGCGCCAGAGTCTCGAGGTGACGTGCGCAGTCGAGGAGGTGCTGCGACTCTTCAAACGATCCTTGCACGTTTGCTTGACCAAGGGCCTCGACGGTGGCGTGACAGGCCTTGATCCTTTCCTCAGGTGCCATTGAATCCATGGTATCGAACAGAAGCATGTATCTGGCAAAAGCTCCGGGAGCATTATCGGGATGTGACGCGACAAAGCTCCTCAGTGCCTTGATCGGATCAATTATTTCACCCGAATAGAGAAGACCCGAAGGATCGTATTTCAGGAAGGAGGCGATCTTGTCGAGATCCAGCCAAGACCTGTAGGGGTCATTCTCGGGAAGGGATTTCCTCACCGTCTCCTTGAGGGCGTAGTTCAGAAAATTTTCCTCAAGACTGTATTTGCGGGTGAGGCTTTTCTTTTTAAATTGGTTTTTCTGGTTCGCTCCCTGCATCTTTTTGCCGATCAATGATGGATCGGAAGGGTTGGTGGTCAGCATGCGCAGCAGTTCTAGATTATTTTTTTCCTCCTCGTCCGTAATGGACTCCAATGACCAGGAATCCGGTGATATGAAATGCGAACCGATACCCCCCCCTTTTTTTACTTCGGGACGTTCTGCAGATTCGACGAGTTGATGCAGGTTTTGTCGCCATGAATCCTTCGGATCATAGGAGGTAGTAGCCGTGGAACAGATAGTGCCGCTCAAAGTGTCAAAAAGCGTCCATTCCAGTTTTCTAGCATCAGCAAGCTTGGGAGTTGCCCTGAGGGACCAACGAGTTAGAAACCCGGGTGCTGTAAGCCACGCCTTGTCTGAACCGCCGACAATGGAATCGTATTCGTTTCGGTAGGAAGCAAGGTCAGAGGGAAGAACGATTTTGCCTGGGGCTAGGCGAACGAGTGCATCGACTGCCTTCATTTCCTGCAGGGGTTGGCTCTCCGAGCCCTGGATACCCAGAAAGGTGATCCCATCTGTGGGAATATTACTGCTCGGAACGGAAACACCCCGGCCCACGAGACACTCGCTTGCATAGCGCCTGACTGCATCCGCAAAAATCGGGAGCTTCAAGGCATCGTAGCACCGGGCTTCCCATTCGATCGCCTCAACGAACTTGTCGTCCAACCGTTCCGCCTCCCAAAAAGAGGAAAGTGCCGCAGGCAGATCCCCGTCCCTGTAATGTTTAATACCCTCGTAAAGTGGAGTCAGTGCTTCGATCTGGACTCTTGGTTCCAGGATGCTTGTTGGGGAGGGCTTCAGGTTTTTGTTCCGTTCAGTAAGAAGGCGAACTACCTCCTCCTGTGCCTTCATGAGTGGAAAGTCGGCCGCAGTCTCAATCCTCCCCTTCCGTGAATCGAGCAACTGGAGGTGGAGTTGCTCTCCGTGAATCTGTCCTCGAACGAGATAGTCAGCTCCTGCCAAAGAACCACTGCTCTTGGATGAAATTCCCGATATTGAAAGTTCGTGTTCCGCAGCCGCGTGTTCGATGATGGATCTATCGAGCACCTCGAATCCCGCTGCTGCAAGACCGTCACGGATCTCCGCCGGCAGTCTGTAGTTAATCCCGTCTTGTTCGGGAAAGTCCTCGACTGCTACCTTGACCGGCTTGCTGGAATGAATAGTTCTCTCCTCCGCTTTCTTCAGGAGATTTGCAACTTGATCGCTTAGATTTTCCCGAGGCGTTGTGCTCTGAGATAGGATTCGTCCGCTTGAGCAGTCGATGATCTCAACGGCCACCGCATCCCCCTCGCGGCGTACGGCCATCAAGAAGTCCGCTCCCGCCAGTCTGGCGATTCGGGTATCGGGGTGGGATTGAGCAAATCCGGCGTTGATCGCCTTTTCCCCAAGAAGCTGCCTAAGGTTGCGCCGGTCGAGCAACTCTATCCCTTTGTCGGAGAGCGCAGCCACGCAAAGATCCTCAAGGTCGCGGTCTTTTCCGGCGGCGAACACCGCGACCTTGGTATCAGCGGCCTGTGCCGTAGCAAGACTTGGCGACAGCAGCAGGAGGGTCAGAGCCCATGACGTGATCTTCATCGTCAAATCCGAGGGAATTACGGATTGACGATTTTGGGAACCAGACGCTCCAACAGGGTCCAGGAGGCATCCTGAAGAGCGATCTTTCCGGCCGTGGCCTCGGCAATGTCCACGGCAACGGCGTTCTCGCTGTCGGAATCAAGAAGCTTGCCGTCAGATTTTTTTATAGCCTTGATCTCAACACGGGCACGAGCAGAGACCAGTTGTCCGCGACGGGCGCCTGTCTCACTGAATGCCTCGCCCGAGATAATGACCTCTGAGATTTTCTGCGAGTATGCCGGGTCAATTACCTCGAAGCCGAGCTCCTGGAGAACTTTCCTGAATTCGGTCTGAGCCGCGGGATCAATGGCTACGCGGCGCAGGTCCACCTCGGAGATGCCAACCTGAACGGAGGGAAGGTTCTTTCCCTTCACGATTTGTCTGAGGGCCTCCAGACGCTGTTCGTTCGTGACGAAAACAGGTATGAAGGAGGACCTCTGGGAATCCAAGAGTTTGCCGACCTTGGTCGAAAGTTCTCCGGTCGGTTTTTCCCACGATCCCTCTTTGGGAGCAGTGGCCGTCTCACCGAACACCCGTGATGTTTCCGTGCTGATGATCTTGGCCACCACGATCACGGATTCCCCGCTGGGGATAAGTCGCCCCGTAATCAAGGCTTTGGCCCCCAGCAACTTTCCGGTCTTTGCAGCAGTCGCGGGGTCGTTCAGTCCCGACAAACCCATGGTCTGCTCACCTAGGACCTTGTCGATGTCCGCCCTCTCGATCGTCCAGAAATTACCGGAAGTCGAAAGCTGGGCGCTCAGAAGGGCCGCAGCCTCGGCGGCTTTTCCCTGAAGTTTTTCATCAGAGCTTTCAAAGTTGAGCACGGCGACGGTAAGCGGCGACGGTGAATTCGTGTTTTCAGCCCTCAGGGCGGGCAGAATAACGGCTAGAAGCCCGATGAGGAGCAGGGGTGTATTATTTTTCATGGGATTGCGGGGGTTTTCTGGATGATGTCGAACAGAAGTTTTTGGGCCTTTGGATCCTCGGCCCATCTGGCGGGTGCTGCATGGTGGATCACCATCTGGATGCGGCGATCCTGCGAGGTGAGGGTGATGTTCTCCGGTGCGGTAGGATCCTCGTGAAAAACCATGAGCGAAGAACCGGAATCCATGGATAAGGGCGGTAGCGGAAGATCTTTGTGAAGGTCTCCCACAGCCACTGTGCCGGCTGGAAGTTTTGATGGTAAATCCCTGCCCAGATCCTCAAAGGGCACCTGCTTGAGACGCAGGAGTTCCCTAAGCCCCTTCATGTCACCGAAAAGTGAAAGATTGAGTGAGTGCCCGGCTGCCGTCTCGTCGGTGAAGCGCTTGCCAATCTGCCTAATGAACGTATCAGGATAAACCATTAAAGGAATGGAGGCTATTTCGTTCCCATCATTGGATCCGGTCTCACCGTGTCGGATCTTCAGAAGCATTAGGATGGGCTTTTCCACATCGGGAAGATCCAGAGAAAAGATCCCGGAGCTAAGTTCTTGGAATTTTCCATCAGGCTGAGTCTGAAAAGTGATGGCCTTTGCTATTGGTTCCCCAAGTTTCCCGCCGGAGAGGTAAAGGTCGGCCGCTACGCCGAGCTGTTGATTCTTTAGAAGAAATGAAACAGGCAGTTCCCTCGTTCCACCTCCGAAAACACAGCGAACATCATCGGCAGGTGAACTCGGCTTCTTTCCGACGCTGATCAGAAGGACATCATTGGTCGATCCCAGTACGATCGCCGGAACCATCGCGAGGATGAGCGAAGACAGCCTCGCGAGCACGCTCCGTCTCATGAGCGTCCTCCTTCGACTGCTTTGGCAATGACGGAGAATCCTTCAAATCCGGAGTCTTTTGAGCCATGGAGAAGCCGACGATCCGTGATGATCATTACGGATCCATCACTGCTTAGCAGAGGCGTTAACGCCGCAGTGTGACCTTCAAGTTGCAGGTTCACAGGCTGCCCGCTGTAGGTGAGAACCTGGATCAGACGCGTATTTTTCCGAAGAGTAATGAGGATGCGCTGATCATTCGGGAGCGACTCTACGGAACCCGAAAGTTTGAGATCAAGGCGCTCGCCATCCTTGATGACTGCAAGGAGTCGGCCAGAGAACATCGATTCGACCTCTGAAAACACGTGCAGATTCTGAGTTCGAGATCCGCTTTTCGGGAGCATGACGAGCGCTGCCGCAAATAGCGCCGCTGCACTTGCAAAAGAACAAATCCACCAAGAGAGTCGCGAACGCTTCTTTTCATGAGTGGGATGATTCCGATACGCCGTGAGAGTACGATGGCGAGCCTTATCCCGAACGCTTTCGGAGACTGGATCGATCCTAAGGGCACGCAGGATCTGCTCTGGATTCTCTTCTTCGTTGGACTTCATTCGTTCACGAGTTTGCGCAGCCTGCGTTTGGCAAGATGGATGCGCCAGGAAACAGTCGATTCGGCGCATCCCAGCCTTTGCGCCGCTTCTGCGTGGGTGCACTCCTCAAGAAAGACCAGCGCAACTGCCTCCCTCTGCTCGGAAGGCAGTGACTGCATGATGTAAAGAGCCCGTTCGCCCGCAGCATCTCCATTCCTGCCATCCCTGGCAATTTCTTGATACTGAGCAGCAAGTTCGAGTTTAGCATCGTGGGCGCGTTTTTGCCGGAGGGCATCACGCGCCGTGTTGCTGCAGATCCTATAGAGCCATGCTTGAAAGGTACTGCTGTCATGGAGGCCTCGTATCCCCCGTGCAGCTCTGATGAAACTTTCTTGAGTGACATCCTCAGCGGCAGCGTCATCGAGCATGATTCGGAAGGCAAACGCCCGAATGCGGTCGTAGTATAAGTCAAAGAGAAGACCGAAGGCAGATTCGTCTCCCGAGGCAGCCTGTGCTGCCAAGTCGGGGACGAGTGGGTAATCTTCATCGTTCGACATGCGTGCATTTTTATATATAAGACGCATGCATCCTGAAGATTCCTTGGGAAACTTTCGTTTTAACTGGATATTTCTTTATGAGGCTACCGTGACAGCGAAATCTTTATTATCTCTAAAAAGTTATCGGTACGCTTTGTGTAAACGCGTATCTCTATAAATAGCAGTCAGATGTAGAGGATGCTGCAAGAGGTACCGCTTGCGACATTGTTGGTGAAGAAGCGGGCTACGGTGTGACTGTTGGTGATGGACTGGGTGCAGGTCGTGATGGTTTGTTCTGCTGGGATTCCAGCAGAAGTGCATTCCGGCGATTGAGTAAAGCATTCAGGGCATCCCAGTTCTTATAGGTGCCAGTGAAAAACGCTCCGGCCCCATTACTGGCGCAGGACTCTGCAATGGCGATATATTGCCGCCTAGCCTCTTCACTCACAGGAGTTTCGGCATAGGCGAGATCGTTAATCACGCTGCCATTGAGAAATACTGTGAGGTCATCCTTGGAGACGTTGTTGCTGGCGCAGTAATCCGGAAGTTGTGCCAGTTGTTTGAGTCCGGCTGCCAATATTAATGTCGCCTCAAGTTGCTTGCGGTAAGTTTCCATTTGCGGGAAGAACTCATTGGTTCTGAGCCCCTCGTACACTGGGGAGAGCCTCCCGAGGAAATAAGCACCGACCTTGTCGGCCTCGGCGGGATTATTCGTGGAGACGCCAAGGCCTGCTAGGAGCTTGGCATCCACGGCATCGAGGGTCTCCTTGACGCCTTTACGCTGTTGGATCTTCTCGGCAATTCGCGCTTTGGCCTTGAAGGTCTCTTCACTCGGAGGAGTCGTAATGGCGTAAATCAGGGCATAATTGAACGTGGAGGCCTGCCACGCATTTAGGGCGTTTCTGCGGATCTTGGCCGCCTTATCGGTCTGCCCGTCGATCTGAGCAAAGAAGTAGGCGGAAAGCGCCGTCACCATCCTCGCGTTCTCATCCCCCATGGACATGAGTTGATCACGGGTCGGACCATCACCCTGGATGAGAGGGGCAGACTTGTAGTTTTCGGTCAGGATCTGCTCCAGTCGGGTACGGATTTCCTTGGCCTTATCAGGCAGGGACTGACGCATGGCAGCGAGCATCTGGTAGAGAGGCCCCTCGCCACGCTTGGGTTGATGCTGTTCATATCGCTGGGCGTATGCGGCACTCAGATTCCAGTCCTCTAGGAGAGCCGCACTCATGGCGAGCTCCCATGCCATGGCTTTGTTGGCGTTTTCCGGTGTGGGTGGATTCTGACCGAACAGCATAGACTTGGCCTGATCATCCAATCCCATGCGGAGAAGTAGACCAACCAAGGGATAGGCGTCCCGTCCGCTACCCTTCTTCCCACCGGAAAGGCTTACAGCGGCCTCCTCAACCTTTCCGTGACGTTCCAGGGCGTATCCATAAAAGTAGGGGATGCCGAATTCCCCGTAAAATCTCGAGGCAAGTCTCAGTTCCTGGAATTCCTGGTTGCTGATTTCATCAGGCGTTTTTGTCAGCGTCAGGAGAGCGGAGGAGAGGTACTTGCTATCCGGATGAGCTGCTTGAAGGGATGCCAAGGTCTTGGCGCCCTCCGCCGCTTTACCATTCCCTTTCAGTTGGTAGGTAGCTTGAAAAAACTTCAGGATATCCGGCACCCCTTGGGGAAATGCCTTAAGCTTCTCATCCAGATCCTTGCACGCATTCTTGTAGCCTTGGGCCCAGGCGATGCATCGGGCGTGCTTGGCGACGGCAAAGGGATTGGCGGGATTATCCTTGAGGACTTCATCCCAAGCGACCGCCGCCTCTTTCCATTTTCTCTCCTGGCTGAGGGAAACGGGCGCCAAATACCGTTGATCCTCTGCAGAAATAGTTGGTGAGATGCCGGAGAACCTCGGATCCTGCTTTAGTATACCAAGAATATCGTCCCGCAGGACCTGCGGCTCTTCATACTGACCGTCGAGGCGGATGATTCCCTTCGGGTCAATCAGGTACCAGACAGGGATGGATCCAATTTCGTAAAATTCCGGAGTCCCGTTCATCCCGGTAAAGGCACGGATCCCGTGAAAATCGGTCAGACTGTTGAACACAGCATCAGCGAGAGACAGATCGTCATAGATCTCGACGAACTCAAAAGGCTTCCCCTCCAGATCTTTCCTGATGAAGGAAAAATACTGGGCCGTGGTTTCTGAGGAGGGGCACCAGCTTCCACCGATCTGAAGCAGCAACCAACGACCGGAGAAATCAGCAACCCTGTAAGTCATCCCATCGGTCGCCTGGAAGCTGAAGTCTGGAGCCTTCTGACCGATCGCCGACTTGAGCTTAGCGGCAGCCTTCTTTTCGGAGGCAGGATCGGAGGGAGCTTCGGGATCTCTTGAGCCAGGATCATACTGGGCCTGAAGGTTTGGGTTAAAAGTATTCACCAGAAACAGGAACACAGCCGGCCAGACAAAGTGGGAATATCTGTACATGGGGTAGATGCCCTTATGTCGCGCGGGTGCATTCTTGGCAACACATTCTCCGTTTTAGCCGTGCGGCTCGAGATTTGGAGAAGGTTCGATCTTAGTGAGAGCTTAAAATCTTCCCCCAACCTGCCACTGCGGGGAGATCTCGATGCCGACCGAGCTCTGCTTCCCTGCCCGAAGATGATGCATCGCGGCAAAGGCCATCATGGCGGCGTTGTCGGTAGCGAGTTCCGGCGAGGGGAGATGCAGCGTCCACCCCTTGGTGGTGCAGAGATGCTGAAGGCCTTCGCGGAGGGCCCTGTTGGCGGCGACGCCTCCGGAGACTGCGACGCGGTCCAACCCGGAGATCTCGACGGCGCGGGCCGTTTTTTTGAGCAGCACTCCGACAATCGCGTGGCGGACCGAAGCACAGAGGTCGGCCATTCCATTCGGTGAGGAGGGGAGCAGGGGATTCTTCTCCAGAAAGTAGCGCACGGAAGTTTTCAGACCGCTGAAGCTGAAATCCAGGTTGCCGCTTTCCATGAGCGCCTGCGGAAATTCATGCCGTAGTGGATTTCCTTCCGCCGCGAGGCGGTCGATCTCGATCCCTCCCGGGTAGGGTAGGCCGAGGAGCTTAGCCGTCTTGTCGAATGCCTCTCCCGCCGCGTCATCCAACGTTCTCCCGAGAAGTGTGTACCGCCCCGCGCCACGCACTTCGGTCAGTTGCGTGTGGCCGCCGCTCACCAGGAGTGCGACGTGATGGGGGATCTCCTCGGAGCCGAGAAACGGGGAGAGAAGGTGACCTTCCAAGTGATTCAGGGCTAGATAAGGAATACCAAGCGCGAGCGCAAAGCCCTTGGCATAGGAGGCGCCGACGAGCAAAGCGGGAGCAAGACCGGGTCCGGAGGTTGCCGCCACGGCTCCGAGATCACGGGGCGTCACACCCGCCTCAGCAAGAGCTCGGCGGACCAGGGGGTCGACGGCCAGGAGGTGATTGCGCGAGGCAACCTCGGGAACCACCCCGCCGAAGCGTGAATGCTCCTCGGCCTGCGAGGCGATCAGGCTTGAGAGGATTGTCCCCGGCGGCCGCAGCACGGCGGCGGCTGTTTCGTCGCACGAAGATTCGATAGCGAGAATGAAAGAATCAGGAGACACGGCTGAAAGGTTTAATCAGGAAATCAGGAAAGTATGAAGGGGAGAACCTGCGAAAGGTGAGGAGCCACAAAATGCACAAGAATCACAAAAGAGATTTTCAAGAAGGCCTCTTCTCCCGTGCCTTTTGTGCATCTTGTGGCCATTCGCCTAGTCTCCTCAATTCCTGTATTCTTGTTTTGCTTGCTAAGCCGTTGCTTCGTATTCGTTGAATCCAGATTGTTGATCCGGCTTGGCTGCCTGAGTTGGAAGGAGGTGGCCATGCCATGCCGAGAGAAGTGTCTCTGGGGATTCGAGCATCAGGTGTTCTGCCTTTCTCAACTCTGCGATGAGGGTGGAGGCTACGGCGGTGCGATTGAAACGTGATCCGGCGACCAACGCCAGCGAGGTGGCACGATCCTTCAGTTCCTCGGGAAAGTCCTTCGGGCTGTGATTCACGTTCAAGCCGATCCCGATCACGGCGAAGGGATTCCTGCCTGGGCGCGTCTCCACAAGGATGCCAGCCACTTTCCTCCCACCGATCAGGACGTCGTTCGGGGCCTTGATCCCAGCGCTGATTCCGAGAGCTTGGAGGGTCTCCACCAACGACACCGCAGGGAAGGCCGAAAGAAGCGGAACTGTGCTATCATTGATGTCGAGGCGCAGGAGTAGCGAGAACCAAAGTCCTAGTCCGGAAGCGGAACTCCAAGAGCGCTGGAACTGACCGCGTCCCGCCGTCTGGCTCTCGGCAAAGAGTAGCGTCCCTTCGGGAGCACCTGCTTCCCCTCGGCAGAGGAGTTCATCGTTCGTAGAGGGGATTTCGGTGACCACCTCGGCCGGCACATGCCACGGGGAGACTGCGGTGAGAGCCGCCGCATCCAGGGCGGATTCAGGGGACATCGGCGATCTCCAACGAGAGGTCGGCGTGTGGCGCGGAATGAGTCAGTGCCCCGACCGAGATACGATCGATTCCGGTCGCAGCGATTGCGGGAAGACGTTCCAGAGTCACGCCGCCGCTGGCTTCCAAAAGGACGGCTGGAGCCTTGGAGTCTCGGAGAGTCACCGCTTGGCACATCTGCTCCGGAGTCATGTTGTCGAGCAGGATGACATCGATCCCCTTCATGCCGAGGAGTCGTTCGGTCTGATCGAGTGTGTCAGCCTCGATCTCAATGGGCAGGCCGGGATGTTCGGTGCGGAGGCGGTCAATGACGGGAGGCAGGAGTGCCAGGTCGCCAAGGGCCGCGAGATGATTGTCCTTCACCAGCACGGCGTCGTAGAGCCCCATGCGGTGGTTTGTGCATCTACCGGCTTTCACTGCAGCCTTTTCCAGAAGGCGCCAACCGGGTGTGGTCTTGCGTGTGTCGAGCAGAAGGGCCTTCGTGCCTGCCACGGTATCGGAGTAGCGGTGGGCCTGCGTGGCGATGCCGCAGAGTCGCCCCAGGAAATTGAGGGCGGTCCGTTCCCCGGAAAGGATCGAGCGTGAGGAGCCGTGAAGATCGATTAGTGAGGATCCCTTGGCAACGGGATCGCCCTCGGCACAGTGTGGGACGACTTTGAGTGAGGGATCGACACGGCGAAACACCTCGATGGCAACTTCCAATCCAGAGGCGATGCACGCCTCGCGTGCCACGATCCGGGCATGGGAACGGGACGCTTCTGGAATGAAAGCCCGGGAGGTGATGTCGCCTGTCCCACCGAGGTCCTCGGAGAGAGCGAGGTCGATCAATGTCCCGACGCTTTCCGGGAGATTCATGGAAGGAGCGTTAGGGGTGCCGTTAGGGGGTGAGTGAGGAAGCGGTGCCCGGGGCGGGCTTCAGTCCGAGAAGCTCGAGCTGCCAGGGGAGAAGGGGGATTTCCTCTTTGCCGTAGGCCACGGCCTCAAGGGCGGCCTTGGGAGCCACGATCGAGGGATCGAGGTCGATCTGAGTGGCCACTTTGTCGCGGTGCTCGCGAAGCTCATTGAAGTGGTCGACCTGCTGCTTGGAGGCGCGAATGCGGACTCCCTTGATCACCTGAGGCCACTGTTCCTCTGGTAGGGCAAGCGCCTCCTCCAGCGTCTCCTCGAGACGGGTCATGCGGGCCTGAGGGAGTCGGGGACGGGAGAACTTACCGCCCTTGGAGGCCTCGTCGGCGAGGCGCAGGAGATTCTCGTTGGAGAGGACATGGAAGGGCGGGCGATCCCATCCCCTTGCCTCGCCGTCGCGCCACTGCCAGAGGGCGCGCAGGAGGGCCCATCCGCGCCGCGAGAGGGCGGCATGACCGGTGATACGCCAGAGATTCTCCTCGTCGCGCTGACGTGTCTCGCGGGTGCCGCGGATCATCCGGTCGCGCGACTGGCGGTACCAATCCATACGGCCTAGTTCGGCCAGGCGATTCCCAAGGATGGAGGCGAGCTGCGGAAGGAACCGGACGTCGTTGAGCGCGTACTCGGTCATCTGGTCGGAGAGGGGGCGTTGGGCCCAGTTGGCCTTGCGGGAAGCCTTGGAAAGGGTGATGCCGAAGTATTTTTCCACCAGTCCCGCGAGTCCCAGCTGCGGTTCGCCGCAGAGCCGCGCGGCGATCATGGTGTCGAAGATATCCTCGTCGGGAAATTCCCCGGAGCGGCGCAGGAGGCGCAGGTCGTAGTCGGCGTCGTGGAAGAGAACCTGTTTCCCCTTCAGCACCTCGAAGAATTCCGTGAGCGGAAGTCCCGCCAGCGGGTCGATGAGGCGCAGGTCCGTTGCCAGGCCGGTGTCCGGTTCCTCGCCCCATCCGCTCTGGATGAGGCAGAGTTTCTCAAAGTAGCAGTGCAGGCTGTCCGCCTCGGTGTCGAGGGCGACCTGCGACTGCCCCTTCAGTCCGGCGAGATAATCCCGGAAGGCCGATTCCGAGGAGATCAAGGCTCCGCAATGAAGGTGGCCGTCGTCGGGAGATCCCCGGCATGGCGGGCACGGGGCTCGCGAACCTCGGTGTTCCCCTCGGTCGGGATGGTCACGAAGGGACCGCCGGCAAGCGGGGCGACCTCGGTGAAGGCCACATCCGGCACGTCGGTCGGGATACCCTCGAGAGGGAAGTCCTTGCGCAGGGGGTGGTAGGGATACCCCTCCCACATGAGGATGCGGCGCAGGTCGGGATGGTTGCGGAACTTGATTCCCATCATGTCCCAGACTTCGCGCTCGTGCCAGTTGGCGGTGGGCCAGATGTCGGTGACGGAATCGACCTCTGCAGCATCCTCCGAGGCCGTGCACTTGAGACGCAGATGGTTCTTTCCGGCAAGGGAGAGAAGCTCGTAAACAACCTCGAAGCGAGGGTCGCGTCCAAAATGGTCGACGCTGCAGAGATCGAGCAGCAGATTGTAGCCGAGCGAGTCGCGGCAGAAGAGGGCGATGTCATGAATCCGGGCCGTGGCCACGGTAATGGTCGTCTCGCCGCGGAATTCCGTGGTGCCGAGGATATCGGCACCGAATTGGGCGGAGAGTTTGGAGGCGTGCTCCTGCGAAAGGGAGGAGGCGCTCATCGCAGGGATTCCAACAGGGCCTTCTTCTGGTCGAGGAAGGAGTGCTCGGTCATGAGCTTGTTCTGAAGCTTCATCAGGCCGTCCAGCAGAGCCTCAGGGCGTGGAGGGCAACCGGAGATGTAGACATCCACGGGGATGATCTGGTCGACGCCCTGGAGTGTCGCGTAGCTGCGGAACATGCCGCCCGAGGAGGCACAGGCGCCCATGGCGATCACCCACTTGGGCTCGGGCATCTGCTCGTAGATGCGCTTCACCGAAAGGGCCATCTTGTAGGTCACCGTACCGGCCACGATCATCACGTCCGACTGGCGGGGCGAGAAGCGCATCACCTCGGCGCCGAAGCGGGAGATGTCAAAGCGGGAAGAGGAGGCGGCCATGAGCTCAATCGCGCAGCAGGCGAGACCCATCGGCATCGGCCAGAGGGAGTTCTTGCGCATCCAGTTGATGGCGGCGTCGAGCTTGGTAATGATGATGTTTCCCTCGATCTTCGAGTCGAACGCCATGGGCGTCGGGACCGGAGTCCTGTGAGGATGGGTGGGAAGGGTCGCCGTGGACATAGTGGGAACAGAGTAATGGAGGGGGGGGCAGGAACAAGGCGGAAATCTGGGAGCCGGGTTAAAAAGTGAAAAAGTGAAATGTTAAAAGTGAAAAAATAGGTTAAAATTGTTAAAAAGTTAAATCGTTGCAACGTGAGGAACGTGATTAGTCGAGAAGTCTGATATTGAAGGTTACAGAAGTAACAGAGACACAAGAGTGGGTTGCAATCCTCGGATCCGGTTGCTGCTTACACCCCTTTTTAACGCTTTTAACGCTTCAACTTTTTAACCATAAGAGAAGCCACCAACCCTAGAGGCAGCACCCCAGACCTTTTCCCGCGCTCTATTCTTGAATCCGGGTTCATCTACAGGAGTTTCCTGTAGCCCCTTTCATCATTCATCCTTCTGACTTCATCCATTTCTGCCCATGTCTACTCATCTCTGGTCACGCCTTTCCTCTGCAAAATGGGAGGATGCCTGGGTTGAGAGGCTTCGGTTTGCCGGGGAGCAGAATCTGGTCATCAGGAAATTCCCTGCCTCCCGCTCCATTCGCCTCGATCTCTACATCGACGCCGCCACGGCCAAGAAGGTCAAACAAGCCTTCGGCGGCACGGTTCGTCCCTTCGATTCGTCCAAGTGGACACCGCCCGCTCCAAAAAAGACCACCCCGCTCCGCATCAGCGGCGCCCTGCGTGTTTATGGCGATGAGGAGCGGTTTACCAAGGAGCGTGCCTCCGGTCGTGGTAAGGCCCTCTTCATCCCGAGCGGTCTGGCCTTTGGCACAGGAGATCATGCCACCACGGCACGCTGCCTGCAGTTGCTCGTCGAGGCTGCGAAGCCCCTCGCGGGAAAAGAATGGTCCCTGCTCGATCTTGGGTGCGGCTCGGGAATCCTCGCGCTGGCGGGCGAACTGCTCGGTGCCCGCAAGATCCTCGGGTGCGATTTCGACGAGCGGTGCGTGAAGACCTCCAAGGAAAATGCCACGCTCAATGATCTTCCCAGATCACGCTTTGTGAAGGCCGACGTCCTGCGCTGGAAGCCTCCGCAATCGGGTGGCAAGCCGTCCACCTACGACATCGTGGCGGCGAACCTCTACTCCACGATCCTGACGGCTGCTGCGCCGATGATCATCGAGACGATCCGTTCCGGAGGGGTGCTGATTCTGTCCGGCATCCTTTCAGTCGAGGAGTCGGCGCTTAAGAAGACATTCAGCTCCCTGCGTCATCAGCAGACCCTCCGCCGTGGAAAATGGTCGGCAATGATGTTCCGAAAGAAAAAGGAAGGGGAAGGTTGGAAAGTTAAAGAGTTAAACGTGGGCCGAAACAACATGCCCCAAGCTTGAGCGATTTAATCGGAAGGATCCCTTTGACCCTTTTAACTTTTTAACGATTCAACGTTTTAACCACTCGGATAGTATGTCATCCGAGTGGCGGCTCCAGGATCGTGCCCACTGCCCGGCTGCAGTGGGGCTTTACGGCAAATCTTCTACAGATTCTTGTGGGCGCCGTCGCAGAGGGCGCCGTTCCCGCTGTGCTTGCAGCCGCAGAAGTAAACGGTTCCATCCTTCTCGGCGGTGTAGGGCTTGGGGGCAAAGTCGCTTCCCTTGTGCGCACCGTCGCAGAACGGCTGGGAGGCACTCTTGCCGCAGGAGCACCAGTAGTAGGTCTGGCCTGCTTTGACCTCGACAGGGATGGGTGATTTTTGGGCGATGACGGGTTCGGACATGATGTGTGGATGGTTAGGGTTGGGAGTTCGGTGAAGGGGGATTAATGATGGTGACCACCCGGGCCGTGGACATGACCGTGCTCGATCTCTTCGGCAGTGGCTTCACGGACCTCGCGGATCGTGATGTCGAAATGGAGCGTCATGCCGGCCAAGGGATGGTTGCCGTCCAGGGTGACATTGTTTCCCTCGATCTTGGAAACCACGACGATCTGCTCACCCTCGTCATTGGAGGCCTCCAACTGCATCCCCTCATCGAGATCCTCGCCACCCTCGATCTGGTCGGCGGTGACCACGGCGATCTTCTCCGGATCGGGAAGGCCGTAGGCCTCCTCGGGAGAGACCGTGACTGAAAACGAATCCCCAGCTTTCTTTCCCTCCATGACCTTTTCAAGTCCCTTCACGATCTGACCTTCACCATGCAGGTAGGCAAGGGGACCGCCTTCCTTGGAGGAATCGATGATGTCCTTCTCGTCGTCGGTGAGGGTGTAGTCGAACAGGACGACAGATCCAGCAGTGATGGTCATGGGATGAAAAGGTTGAAGGTGAAAAGCAAACGTAAAGAAGGACAATAGCCAAGGGGTGTGGCCGTACCAGCAACTAAAGGGTTTTAGCGGGAAGATGTTCCGGCAGGCCGACGGCCTACTCATAGGGCCACGTTCTTAAGACAACTATGGTCAGGCGTTACAGACCCAAGGAATCGCAAGCACCCGCTAGCTTCGCTTGCGGCTAAGCATAAATTCGTTGCCCTCGGTATCCACACACATCGCCAGATGCGGGGGTTCCCCGTTCTCAGGCTGCGGTTCCCTCAGTAACTGACCGCCTGCCGCAACGATCTCGGCGGCTCCCTCAATCACATCAGGCACCTGAAAGCTCATCCCGGTCCAGGTTCGCTTGCCCTCGCCGCCGCCATGAATCCCGATGATGCCTCCTGCGATTTCAAGATCGATCACCGCAGGATTCTCCCGGATGATTTTTCCTCCGAAGACCTTGGTGTAGAAGGTCACTGCACGAGCCCGATCCGCAGACCAAATAATGTATTTAAGTCGCTCGACGTGCATGGTCTGGGCCCAAGGGAGCGATTACTCTCAGGCTTTGGTATAGACCTCGGCGCCCTGCTGCACGAATTCGGCTGACTTCTCCTCCATGCCCTTTTTGAGGGCTTCTTCTTCGGAGAGGTTTTGAGCGGCGGCGTATTTGCGGGAATGAAGAGTGATTTTGACTCCGCCGATGCCCATCGTCGGCGCCCTTCGGGCCCACCTGCGGTGGCTCTGACTCGGCCGTTCCCAACGGCCTCGGCTCATGGAGTCAATGCGCATTAGGCTTTGGTATAGAGTTCGCCGCCTGTGGCTGAAAACTCTTTCGACTTTTCAGCCATACCCGCCTTCAAGGCCTCTTCTTCGGCGATGCCTTTCTCAGCGGCATAACGGCGAACATCTTCAGAGATGCGCATTGAACAGAAGTGGGGGCCGCACATGGAGCAGAAATGGGCTGACTTGGCACCCTCCTGAGGCAGGGTCTCGTCATGGAACTCCCGCGCGGTGACAGGGTCGAGGCCGAGGTTGAACTGATCCTCCCAGCGGAACTCAAATCGGGCCTTAGAAAGAGCGTTGTCTCGGTACTGGGCTCCGGGATGTCCCTTCGCAAGGTCGGCGGCGTGGGCGGCGATCTTGTAGGTGATGACGCCATCCTTCACATCCTTCTTGTTGGGCAGGCCGAGGTGTTCTTTCGGTGTGACGTAGCAGAGCATGGCGCAGCCGTACCAGCCGATCATGGCGGCGCCGATGCCGCTGGTGATGTGGTCATAGCCGGGGGCGATGTCGGTGGTGAGGGGGCCGAGCGTGTAGAAGGGGGCCTCGTGGCACCACTCGAGCTGCTTGGCCATGTTCTCCTCGATCATGTGCATCGGGACGTGGCCGGGACCCTCGTTCATGACCTGAACCCCCTTGGCCCAGGCGCGCTCGGTGAGTTCGCCCTGCACCTTGAGTTCGCCGAACTGTGCCTCGTCGTTGGCATCGGCCACGGAGCCGGGGCGGAGTCCGTCTCCGATCGAGAAGCTGACATCGTAGGCAGCCATGATGTCGCAGATGTCGTCCCAGTGGGTGTAGAGGAAGTTCTCCTTGTGATGGGCGAGGCACCACTTCGCCATGATCGATCCGCCGCGGCTGACGATGCCGGTCATGCGCTTGGCGGTGAGCGGGACGAAGCGGAGGAGTACACCGGCGTGGATCGTGAAGTAGTCGACGCCCTGCTCGGCCTGCTCGATCAGGGTGTCCCGGAAGATCTCCCAGGTCAGATCCTCGGCCTTGCCGTTCACTTTCTCAAGCGCCTGATAGATCGGGACAGTGCCGATGGGGACGGGGGAGTTGCGCAGGATCCACTCGCGTGTGGCATGGATGTTCTTGCCGGTGGAGAGATCCATCACGGTGTCGGCGCCCCACTTGGTGGCCCAGCGCATCTTCTCAACCTCTTCCTCGATGGAGGAGGCGACGGCGCTGTTGCCGATGTTGGCGTTGATCTTCACGAGGAAGTTGCGCCCGATGATCATCGGCTCGAGCTCCGGATGGTTGATATTCGCCGGGATGATGGCGCGGCCCGCGGCAACCTCGGAGCGGACGAACTCGGCGGTGATCTGCTCGGGAATACGCTGAGGGAATCGACCGAAGATTGAGGGGGTGTAGGGACTCGCCGGACGCTGGCCGGATCCGGCGTGCTGCTTGTCGAGTTCGTTACGGACAATGTCGCGATCAAGCTCTGCGAGCTTGGTCTGCTGGGCGCGGCCCATATTCTCGCGGATGGCGATGAACTCCATCTCGGGGGTGATGATTCCCTGGCGGGCGTACCAGAGTTGGGTCACGGGATGTCCCGCCGAGGCCCGACGGGGCTGGCGCTGGTCACTTTTCAGGCCGGGGAACTCGATGAGGCGGTTCCGCTCTGCGGTGCTGGCGAACTCGGCGTGCTTACCCGAGAGATAGCCGTTGTCCATAGGCTGGACCTCGCGTCCGGCATAGGGGGTCGTGTCACCGCGCTTCTCGATCCAGCTCTGACGGAGTGCAGGAAGTCCTTCTGAGGAATCGCCGTCAAAGGAAGGATCACCCCATGGGCCGCTGCAGTCGTAGACGCGGACCGGTGCGTTGGGCTCCAACTCGCCGGAGAAGTTCTTGGTGGGTGAAAGCTCGATCTCGCGCATCGGGACGCGGATCTCGGGATGGAGGGTTCCCTCGACATAGACTCGTGTGCTGGAGGGAAGGGCGTCGGTGCTCTGGGGCTCGAAGTCGGATTTGGCGGAGATCATTGTGGAGAGGCGTTTAGGCTGAAGGCTGTTAGACTATTAGGGCGGAAAAAGACGGAAATTGGTAAAATGAAAGGGCCACGCGTGGGTTTGCAAAGCGTGGCCTGAGTCTTCTCCCTGAACTGTGTCAGGTTCAAAGGGTCGTTCGGATGATCCCGAACCTCTCAGCCAGTCGGCTCCCCCGCATGTTGTCCTGCCAGCATAGGCTGACAAGGGGGCGGGTCAACGAGGCATTTGAAGATATCTGGCTAAAAGTTTTCCCGCAGAGGCGCAGAGGCGCAAAGAGGAGATAAGGGATTGAATACGCCTGATTCTATATCGGCTCTAGAGCGTTTTAAACTGATTCATGGCCACAAGATGCACAGAATGCACAGAGATTGTGATTGCTATGGAGCGCATCCCATCAGCGTTGAATCGTGGTCAGGGCACCTTCTGCTTTTGTGTCTCTTGTGCCTTTTGTGGCTACACCTTTTCTGAACATGCTCTAGGTCGAGAACCGTACCGATCCTTAAATCCTTGGTTCCTTTAAAATCTCTGCGTCTCCGCGCGAGATTATTTCCCTGCATCTTTCCTACAACATTCTCTCCAGAAAGGAGGAGCGATCGAAGAGGGCGAAATCTGCCTCCCCTTCGCCGGTGCCGAGGAAGCGGGGGTGGACACCTGTTTCGCGGGCGATTGCGACGGCGACACCTCCCTTTCCGGAGCCGTCGAGCTTGGTCAGGATTAGTCCTGTAAGCGGTGTGGCCGCATGGAACTCCCGAGCCTGCACGACGGCGTTGCTGCCGGTGGTCGTATCAGCGACGAGGAAGACCTCATGGGGGGCCGAGGGATCAAGCTTACCAAGAGAGCGGCGGACTTTGGCCAGTTCCTGCATCAGGTTGTCCTTGGTGTGGAGGCGTCCGGCGGTGTCGCAGATCAGAAAGTCGGCCTTCAGGCGCTTTGCCTTGGCAAGGGCGTCGTGGCAGAGGGCTGCGGGATCGGAACCGTAGGTGCTGGAAACCACCTCGATACTCAGTCGCTCACCCCAAGCTTTGAGCTGCTCGACGGCTGCCGCCCTGAAGGTGTCGGCGGCGCAGAGAAGCACGGAGTGACCACGGCTTTTGAGAAGGGAGGCAAGCTTCGCGCTGCTGGTGGTCTTGCCCGTCCCGTTCACGCCGACCATCAGGATGACGACGGGGCCCCCTGACGAGGGAACGAGATCGACTCCTTTCTCCGGGAGATGCTTCGCCGCTTCGGAGCGTGCGGCTTCCAGCACATTGTCCGCGTGGAGTGAGAGACCCTGGTCTTTGAGCGCCTTGAGGATTGCCGTGGCCGTGGGAGCACCCAGGTCGGATTGCCAGAGAGCGGCCTCGACCTCATCCCAATCAACCGCCTCATGGGTTCCGGTCAAACGGCCAAGAACCCCCTTCAGCCACCCCGCCATCAGTCTTCGGTCGGTTGGTTGCCCTGTGCCTGTTTGCCGCCCGCAGGAGTCCGCTCGGGGCGCTTCAGGGTTGCCTTGATCTTGTCGAGGACGCCGTTGACGAAGCGGCCCGATTCCTCGGTGCCGTATTTCTTGGCGATGTCGATCGCCTCGTTGATGGAGACCACGGGCGGAATATCATCGCAGTGGAGCATTTCGTGGACGGCGAGGCGCAGGATATTCCTGTCCACGGCGGAGAGGCGCTCGAGTTCGTAGTTCTGGGTGTGCTCGCGCAGTGCCACATCGATCGACTCGGTGTGCTGGAGAAGTCCCGAGACCAGTCCCTCGCAGAAGCGTCGAGCCGAGGGGCTCAGTCCCCGGAAGGCGTAGAACTCCTGGAGGTCCGAGACCGCGGCGCCTCCGCCGAGGTCTCGCTGGTAAAGGAATTGGATGGCGGCCTCGCGGCCTTCGCGGCGTACTCCCATGGTCTTCTGGTTTCTTGTTAGCGGGTGGAGAGGGTTCTGGACGAGCGGAGGATTTCGACAGCCGCACGGGCTGCCTCGGTCCCGCGGTTCATTTCATCTCCTAGGCAGCGCTCACGGGCCTGCTCTTGGTCATTCAGAAGCAACACTCCGTGGATGACGGGAATGAGCTTTTCCACCGATAGGCGGCAGAGGGCGTCGCTCACGGAGGCGGCAATCAGGTCGGCGTGACCAGTCTCTCCTTTGAAAATCACTCCGAGGCAGATCACGGCATCGGGTTTGACCTTGGAGACGGCGTTTGCCGCTAGGAAGGGGATCTCGAACGAACCTGGCGCGTGAACGATATCGACTCTGGTTCCGGGTTCGACGACAGCGAGTTCTTCAACAGCCTTGTTCACCATCGGCTCGACGAATTCCCAGTTATAGCGGCTGGCCACCACGACGATCCGGTTGTTCGCCGCCGTGGAGAGACGTGGTCGTGTCGGGATCGGAGTGAGCATGCGCTACGGAAATGATGAATGATGAAGGAGGAATGAAGAAGGGTTTTCGCAAGGGATGCCGTGGTCGGGGGCGATGCCGATGACCAATGGCCGATATCCTATTTCCTAAAACAAATGTCCGAGTTTCTTTTTCTTGGTCTTGAGGTATCGGGCGTTGTGAGCGTTTGGCTCGGGACGAATCGGGACGCGCTCCACGATTTCCAATCCGTAGCCCTCCAAGCCGACGACTTTCCGGGGATTATTGGTGAGGAGACGAATTTTCCGGATGCCGAGATCGGCGAGGATCTGGGCGCCGGTGCCGTATTCGCGCAGGTCGGGCGGGAAGCCGAGTCTCTTGTTGGCCTCCACGGTGTCGAGTCCCTCTTCCTGGAGCTTGTAGGCATGGATCTTGGCTGGGAGTCCGATGCCGCGTCCTTCCTGACGCATGTAGACGAGGACTCCGTGTCCGTTTTCTGAAATCTGACGCAGGGCGCGGTGGAGTTGGCTGCCGCA
This sequence comes from Spartobacteria bacterium, assembly GCA_947471565.1. Classification (GTDB taxonomy): domain Bacteria; phylum Verrucomicrobiota; class Verrucomicrobiia; order Chthoniobacterales; family UBA6821; genus UBA6821. Next base: position 29,990 of record CANIVT010000008.1, read on the forward strand.
GTCGCAGCGGCGGGAGCCAAAGACATCACCGGTCAGGCATTCACTGTGGACACGGACCAGAGCCGGTTTGGAGGGGTCGATGGGCCCCTTTACCAATGCAACATGGTGCTGGTGATCCACCTCCGTGCCATAAAGGAACATTCTGAAGTCGCCGTAATCCGTGGGCATCGTGATCTCCTGCTCCCGGCGAACGAGTTTCTCGCTGCGGCGACGATGAGCGATCAGGTCGCGAATCGAGCAGATCTTGAGACCATGCTTTTTACGGAACTTAAGCAGGTCGGGCAGTCGGGCCATGGATCCATCCTCGTTCAGGATCTCGCAGATCACCCCAGAGGGATCGAGACCGGCAAGTCTGGCCAGATCAACGCCCGCCTCGGTGTGTCCTGCCCGATGGAGGACCCCGCCGTCTGCGGCTTGGAGCGGAAAGATGTGTCCCGGTTGGCGGAGATCGCCGGGTGTGGAGGAGGTATCAGCTAGGGCACGGATCGTGGCGGAACGATCGCGGGCACTGATCCCGGTCGTGGTGCCGTGGGTCGCGTCGACCGAGACGGTGAAATCGGTGGCATGCAGCTCCCGGTTATGGGCCACCATCCTCTGAAGACCGAGATGGGTGGCTCGTTCGGCGGTGATCGGTGCGCAGATCAGGCCTCGGCCGTGTGTGGCCATGAAGTTGACAGCCTGCGGTGTGACCTTGGCGGCGGCCATGACGAGATCACCCTCGTTTTCCCGATCCTCGTCATCGGTGACGATGACCATCCGGCCCTTTCGGATCGCTTCGATGACTTCGGGGATCGGATCGAAGGAAGAGGTGCTTTTCCGAGCGGTACGCGGGGCAGGTTTTTTGGGTGCGGCCCGGCGAGCGGTCTTTACGGTCTTTTTCTTCATGCGGGGACGGCTTCAGTCTGTCGGGGATGCATGGCGGTGAGTGTCCGGCGGGCGATCCAGCCTCCTCCGATCACACGGTCCCCATCGTAGAAGACGGCTGCCTGCCCCGGCGTTACGGCCCGGATCGGCTCCGAAGGTCTGATCACTGCCTCCCCGTCGGCGGTTGCCGTTACCTCGGCGGGTTCTCCGGTGTGGCCGTGGCGGACCTTAATGGTGATCGGGAAGGGGTTCGCTGGTGGTGTGCCGTGCCAGGTGACCCTGTTGGCGATGAATTCACCGCAGAGCAGGTCTTCCTCAGATCCAAGAAGGACGCGCCCCCTCTCGGCATCGATGTCGACGACATAACGAGGAGTTCCACCGCCGCCCGGAAGTCCCTTGCGCTGACCGATGGTGAAAAATTCGATCCCCTCGTGGTCGCCGAGGTGGTTTCCCTCCAGATCGTAGAATCCACCCGGCTGAAATGACTCCCCGCGCTCCTCGAAACGGCCCTTGAGGAAGCCCTTGTAATCCTTGCCCGGGACAAAGCAGATCTCCTGGCTGTCCTCCTTATCGGCCACTTTGAGTCCGAGTTTGCGGGCGATGTCACGGATCTCCGGTTTGGTCAGCTTGCCCAGCGGGAAGAGGGTGCTGGAAAGCTGGGAGGAATTGAGACTGAACAGGAAATACGACTGATCCTTCCTCGGATCGAGTCCCCGGCGCAGGATCGGTGCCTGGCCCTCCGGATGCTCGACGATGGCATAGTGGCCGGTCGCAATGAAATCGGCGCCGAGTGCGGCAGCCTTGTCACGGAGGTTCCCGAACTTCACCCGTTCGTTGCACATGATGCAGGGGTTGGGGGTGCGCCCGGCCTTGTATTCCTCCGCAAAGTAATCGATCACGAGGCGCTCAAAGGGAACAGCCTCGTCGACGACGTAATGAGGGATGCCGAGCGCGTGGGCGACGCCGCGTGCGTCAGCGATGGCCTGGGGGCCGCAGCACTTGTCCTCGGCCCGGGTCATGCAGTCCTGAGGCCAGAGTTTCATGGTCACGCCGATGACCTCCCATCCCTGTTCCTTGAGAAGCCAGGCGGCCACGCTCGAGTCCACGCCGCCGCTCATCCCGATGACGACGCGTTGGTTGGAGGCTGATGGGTTCGGTTGGCTCATGAAGGGAATGGTGATCGGCGCGGGGTTCAAAACTAGGCGTGATGCCTGAAAAAAGAAAGACCCCGGAGTTTCCTCCGGGGTCTTCAGAGTGGTTTTTAGATCAGGAGATCTTAGAACACGAAACGGGCACCTGCACGGAAGAGGTTCTCGCTCAGGCCGTTGTTGCCGTAGAGCCAGCGATAGTCGCCGAAGAGACCGAAGCCGCGGTTGATGCGGTACTCAACGCCACCACCGACATTGCCGTTACCCTGACCGCGGTTGCCGCCCCAGAAGGCGCCGCCGCCGACCATGGCGTAGGGAGCGAGGTGGAGGCTCTCGATCGGGAGACGACCGATGAGCTGGCCCTGGAGTGCGTCGATGGCGCCACCGGAGGAGCCATTGCCGCCAACGGTACCGCCGAGGGAGTTGTCGATGCCGATGCCGATGTACTTCGTGAGGAAGTAGCTGAGTCCGAGGCCGCCACCGAGGGCGCCGACGTTGTTGTGGTTGCCGTACTTGCCAGCGGCGCCAGCGACGAAAGCGTCAACCTGGACTTCACCAGCGCGGAAGAGCTCATCCTGAGGAGCCACGACGACTTTCTTGGAGGCCGTGCCGGCGAACGAGGTCGCTGCGGTGGCCACTACGACTGCAAGGAGTGTAAGGGTTTTGTTCATGTATATTTGGGTTTGTGGTTGTACTGACGGTGACTTGCATAGGGGAAACACGGATTCCTGTCAATCTGGTTATTCACAAAAGTTTCCCCTCAAAAGAGAGGCGTTTCTTCAGGTTAAGGGGAATGCTTAGGTAGGATGATTCCGTCTTCAAGGGATGGATGATCAGGAAGCGAAGGCGGATCTTGTGGGTGTGCATGCTTCCCGATTGCTTCATGGACGGAAAAGGTCTTTTCCTTCGCAAGGGAGCTCGGCAACCTTCGAATCCCTACATGATGAAATTTCTCCACCTTTCCAAGGCGGCTGTGATCGCGCTGGCTGCCGCGCTCTCGCTCGCTCCTATTTTCTCTCTCAAGGCCGCGCCCCCCAGTAAAAAGCCCAATATCCTCATCATCTGGGGCGATGACATCGGCCAGTTCAATATCAGTGCGATCAATCGCGGTATGATGGGTTACCGTACCCCCAATATCGACCGCATTGCCAGCGAGGGCGCCTATTTCACAGATTGGTATGGCCAGCAATCCTGTACGGCTGGGCGTGCGGCCTTTATCACCGGCCAGTCGCCGATCCGCACAGGCCTTACCAAAGTCGGTCTCCCGGGAGCGCCCGAGGGGATGAAAAAAGAGGATCCGACCATCGCGACCCTGCTGAAGGCCCAGGGGTATGTCACCGGCCAGTTTGGCAAAAACCATCTCGGCGATCGGGACGACATGCTGCCGACCAGCCATGGATTCGACGAGTTTTTCGGCAATCTCTATCACCTCAACGCCGAGGAGGAGCCTGAGCATCCCGACTATCCGAAGAATCCCGAGTTCAAGAAGAAGTTCGGGCCGAGGGGCGTCATTCACAGCTTTGCCAACGGCTCTATCAAGGACACGGGCCCACTAAGCAGAAAACGCATGGAGACGATCGATGACGAGGTCAATGAGAAGACCTTCGCCTTCATGGAGCGCGCCGCCAAGGAAGGAAAGCCCTTCTTCATCTGGTGGAACTCGACCCGTATGCACATCTTCACGCACCTAAAGAAGGAGTCCGATGGCAAGACCGGTCTCGGTATTTACGCCGACGGCATGGTCGAACACGACGCGCATGTGGGTCAGTTGCTCGCGAAGCTCAAGGAACTCGGCCTCGAGGAAAACACCATCGTGATGTATTCCAGCGACAATGGCGCCGAGTCCTTTACCTGGCCCGACGGAGGCACCACGATGTTCCGCGGAGAGAAAAACACCCAGTGGGAGGGAGGATATCGCGTGCCGACATTCATCCGCTGGCCCGGCGTCATCAAGCCCGGCACCGTGATCAACGACATCGGTGCCCACGAGGATATGTTGCCCACTCTTCTCGCCGCCGCCGGGAATACCACGGTAAAAGAGGATCTGCTCGGGGGGCTCAAGGTCGGGGACTCGAGCTACAAGGTGCATCTGGATGGCAACAACCTCCTGCCTGCGCTCAAGGGAGAGGCCTCGTGGCCGCGCAAGGAATTCATCTATTGGACAGATGATGGCAATGTGGCGGCCCTTCGCTACGAAAATTGGAAGATCACTTTCCTCAAGCAGAACGCCCACGGCATGGATGTGTGGCTGCATCCCTTCGAGGCCCTTCGGGCGCCGATGGTCACCAATCTGCGCATGGATCCCTTTGAGTTGGCACCGGAGATCGGCATGGGTTACCAGCGCTGGTTCCTGGACCACATGTTTGTCATCGCTCCCGCCGCGAGTTATGTCGGCGGATGGTTGCAGAGCTTTCGAGAGTTCCCACCGCGTCAAAAGCCGGGCAGCTTCAATCTCGACCGAGTGATGGAGTCGGTGACCGCGGCGCATGAGTAAGGAGGGGCTCTCCCGGTGATACGCCGCGCCCTTCTCACGCTGGGATCGATTCTCTGGTCCGCACTGACGGCCCATGCGGGCGAGCCTCTGCCGTCTTGGAACGACGGAACTTCAAGGAAGGCTATCATCGCCTTCGTGGAGAAAGTTACCGACGAAAAAGGGGGGAGTTTTGTTCCTCCCTCCGAGCGGATCGCTGTCTTCGACAATGACGGCACGCTCTGGCCCGAAAATCCGGTCCCATTTCAGATCTCATTCAGCATTGATGAACTGAAACGACGGCTTCCCGATCACCCCGAGTGGAAATCAGACAAGGATATTCAGGCCGCGCTTTCGGGTGATCTGACGCCGCTCTTGCTGGACCACTACAAGGGCCTGTTTCACATTATCTTCGTTGCCGGATCAGGCATGACCACAGGGGAATTCGACAAAAATGTCCACCGTTGGTTCGCCACTGCCATTCATCCCCGATTTAACAGAACCTATGACAGGCTTTCGTACCAGCCGATGCTGGAGGTTCTCTCCTACCTGAGGGCGAATGGATTCAAAACCTACATCGTTTCCGGCGGCGGCTTCGACTTCATGCGCGTCTTTAGCGAGCGGCTTTACGGCATTGTGCCCGAGCAGGTTATCGGATCCCACACGGACGTGGTTTATGAACTGAAGGAAAGCGGCCCCGTGCTCGTCAAAACCATGAATCGTCCCTTTGTGGATGACGGTGCCGGAAAACCCGAGGCTATCCACCAATTCATCGGACGCCGGCCGATCGCGGCCTTTGGCAACAGCGACGGGGATAAGGCGATGCTGGAATACACCACCATCGGGAACCCACGCCCGTCCTTCGGGCTTCTTGTTCATCACTCCGACGCTGATAGGGAATATGCCTACGACGCCGAACCGCGGAGCAGCGGGAAGCTTGTGGCAGCCCTTGCTGACGCCCCCGACCGAGGATGGGTCGTCGTTGATATGCGGAAAGACTGGCGATCGATCTTTTCAAAGTAGCGCGTTCCCCGCTCCCGTTAACAAAGACGATGAAGGCCCTACTTATCATGATAGTGCCCGCAATGCTTAGCATGGCGGGGTGCCATTCCTCCAAACCTACCGGCGACATGGTCTTGATTCCCGGCGGGGAATTCATGATGGGTTCCGATGCCGGAGACGCTTTCCCCAACGAAAGACCGGCGCACCGCGTGAAGGTCAAACCATTCCTCATGGATGTTCATCCGGTGACAAATGCCGAGTTTGCGAGATTCGTGAAGGCCACCGGCTATGTCACTGTGGCCGAGCGACCCGTCGATTGGGAGGAGTTGAAAAAACAGGTTCCGCCCGGCACGCCAAAGCCTCCCGACGAAATGCTTATGCCGGGATCGCTGGTTTTTCACCCCACCGATGGTCCCGTGGATTTGCGGGGGATGGCCGCATGGTGGCGATGGGTGAATGGCGCTTCGTGGCGTCATCCAGAAGGCCCTGACAGCAACATCGCGGGCAGGGAGAACCACCCTGTGGTGCACGTTGCCTGGGAGGATGCGAATGCCTACGCCTCCTGGGCCGGGAAACGCCTTCCCACGGAGGCGGAATGGGAGTTTGCAGCGATCGGGGGAAGCGTGGGAAAACGCTATGCTTGGGGCAATGAGGAACGGTCCGGAGGTCGTTTCATGCTGAATCGCTGGACCGGACAATTCCCGTACCGCAACGATGCTTCGGATGGTTTTGCCGGCACCTCTCCTGTCGGGTCCTTTCCGGCGAATGGCTACGGGCTTTACGACATGGGAGGCAATGTATGGAACTGGTGCAGCGACCTCTACCGTGCCGATACCTATTCCAAGCAGGCCGAAAGCAGCTTGGTTTGTTGTGATCCCTCCGGTCCCAAAACTATCCAGGGAGAAACATCCATCCCAGGTGATCCCTCACCGCCCAGCGTTCCGGGTGCAGAGCGACGGGTCACTAAGGGAGGATCATTCCTCTGTCATCCCGATTATTGCGAAAGCTATCGCCCTTCTGCAAGGCGAGGCACCCCTCCCGATACCGGCAGCAGCCACGTAGGCTTCCGCTGCGTGAGCACCCCCTGAACATTCCCCCTTGAACAGGGTGAATGACTTGATAAGCTCCAACCCCCAATGCCAGTGTAGCTCAGTTGGTTAGAGCGAGGGACTCATAAGCCCTAGGTCACAGGTTCGATCCCTGTCACTGGCACTCTCATTATACCGAACACCCACCCAACCCCTTTCCCATGGCCACATCCAAAGCAGCAGCCAAGAAGAGCAAGTCCGACCTCAAGCGCAAGCGCCAGGCGGTCAAGCGTCACGCCCGCAACAGCAGCATCCTGAGCCGCCTCAAGACCGAGGAGAAGAAGCTCCGCTCAGCCCTTCAGGAGGGAGTCACCGATGTGAAGGCCCTTTACGCCGCCTTTGCCTCCGCCCTCGACAAGGCTGCCAAGAGTGGTGCCGTTCACAAGAACGTAGCCTCCCGCAAGAAGAGCCGCCTCAACACCCGGGTCGCCGGTGGAAACAAGACCGCCGCCGAGGCCAAGCCCAAGAAGTCCGGAGGAGCCAAGGCTGCAGCCACCAAGTCCAGGTCCAAGGCAGCCAAGGCTGCCAAGAAGAAGTAAGCAACAGGTTTCCGTTTTTAAGAAGCCCGGCTTCCCGAAAGGGGGCCGGGCTTTTTGTCTGCCGGTCGTCCCCGACCAGGCATCCTGGAATCTTTTGATTCCAGGACTTCTCGGCCCTCTGCCTCGAATGACTAAGCCGCGTCCCCACGCGCCTTTTATTTGATTCTCAAGATGAGGCGCGGAGGCGCAGAGATAGGGAGGGGAATCAGGAGGACTTCCAACAAGACTCCGTAATTTGGGTGTTTCCGGGGAATTAAAATCCCTGCAGTTTAATTTTTCTCCGCGTCTCTGCGCCTCCGCGCGAAAAATCCCTAGTTTGAATAGGTAAGACTATCGTCCCCGCACGAAAGCGCAGAGTTCCTCGGTGGTCTGGTAGGCGAGGAAGGGGGTCATGAAGTAGACCCCGGGGAAATGATCGAGGACGGCACGGGTCACCTCCTTGGCGACGGCGACTCCTTCCTTGCGGCCGGCATCCCCCTCGAGCCCCTCCATCCGGGCCATGATGGCGTCAGGGATGGAGATGCCGGGGACCTCGTTGTGGAGGAACTTCGCCTGTCGGCCATTGAGCAGGGGCCAGACGCCGGTGAAGACAGGGATGCCGAGATGCGCGGTGCGACATGCCGTCTCCTCGACGAGGCGCGTTTCGAAGACCGGCTGGGTCATCACGTAGCGGGCACCGGCCGCGACCTTGCGCTCGAGTTTCTGGACCTGGGCGTCGAGATTCCGGGAGTTCGGATTGAAGGTGCAGCCGGCCACTAGATCGGGGCGTGCCTGAAGATCGGTTCCGGCCTGAGTGAAGCCCTCGTTGAGACGACGGATGATGCCGAGCAGGCCGATCGAGTTGACGTCATAGACGGAGGTTGCGTCGGGATGGTCTCCCCCCTTGGCCGGATCTCCGGTGAGAGCGAGAACATGGCGCATTCCGAGTGCCGCCATCCCAAGGAGTTCGCTCTGAAGACCGATAACGTTCTTGTCGCGGCAGCTCAGATGGAGGAGGGGAAGGATCCCCTTCTGCTTGAGCAGGGCCGCCACGGCGAAATTGCTCACCCGCAGGATGGCGAGGGAATTGTCGGCGAGCGTGATCGCGTCGCTCCCGGCGCGGGTGATGGCCTCCGCAGCATGGAAAAACTTCTCGAGTGGCAGGGTCTTGGGAGGATCGAGTTCGGTGACGATGACGGTTTTCCCGGCAGCTACCAGATCTAGGAGACTTGTTTCCTTGGATTCCGAAGTTGCGACGGATGTTTCAACCGTGACAGCGGCTTCCCTCCTGAGGGTGCCCGGTTTGAGACCATGGATTGCGGCGGAGAGAGCGCGGATATGCTCGGGAGAGGTGCCGCAGCAACCGCCGACCAGTGCGGCTCCGCCTTCCGCCATCCGACGGCCGAGATCAGCAAAGTATTCCGGCGAGGTGCCGTAGGAGATCCGGCCCTCCTGATACGAGGGGCGACCCGCATTCGGAAAGAGAGCGAGCGGGCGACACGGCGCGATCTTTTCCAACAGTCGGAGCATTGCCTGAGGGCCGTTGACGCAGTTCAGTCCCACGACATCCGCCCCTGCTTCTGCGAGGCGGTCCAGAGCTTGGCCGATCGGCGCACCGCCGGGAAGACGGCCGCTTTCCGGCGAGGCAAGCAGGGTGATGACCGGTGTGTCGCCTAGGGATTTGGCGACGTGGAGTGCCAGGTGAAGTTCCTCGGGATCCTGAAACGTCTCCAACAGGATGATGTCCGCTCCACCCTCCAGTAGTCCTGCAATCTGTTCGCGGAAGAGCGCTTCCCGGTCGAGGTCGCTCAGGGAGACTTCTCCCTCAGGAATTCCGAGCGGCCCGACGCTTCCAGCAACCCAGGCCGTTTTTCCAGAATGGGCAATGGCACCTTTGGCCAGCGCTGCCGCGGCGCGGTTGATCTCCGTGACGCGCTCCTGCAGCCCGAAGGTCGCTAGTTTCAGAGCATTGGCACCGAAAGAGTCGGTCGTGAGGATTTCCGCGCCCGCCTCCAGATAATCGGCATGGAGGGAGGAGATGAGTTCAGGGCGCGAAAGGCAAAGTTCCTCGAAACAGCTTCCTGCGGGAACGCCACGTTCAGCAAGCAGCGTGCCGATAGCCCCGTCGCCGCAGAGCACCCGTTTCCGAAGTGTTTCCAGAAATCCAGCCATGACTCAACCGCGACGGGAACGTTTCGCCACCAACCGGACACTGACAGCAAAGAGCACCGCGGCAAACAGTGCCGTGACGCAGACCCCGGTCACATATCCTGAGAAAAGGGATTCCGAAATAGTCGGGGCAAAGGAGGAGCGGATCGCCTCCACCCCGTAGCTGACGGGATTGAGCAGTGCGACGAGATGGAGCCAACCGGTCCCGACTGGCATCGGGAAGAGAGCGCCAGACATCATCCAGAGCGGCATCAGGAAGATGTTCATGATGGCATGGAATCCCTGCGTGGAGTCCATCGGCCAGGCGACGAGGAATCCGAGCCCTGTCATGGCAAATCCGGTGACGATGAGGGCGGGCATGAGAAGCAGGATCTGATGAAGACCAATCGGAAGACCGGCCAATGGAGCAAGGAGGCAGAAGAGCAGGGCTTGAAGGACCGCAAGCGTCGTGCCTCCGAGGAATTTGCCGAGCGGGATCGCGGCAGGGGAGAGAGGGGCGACGAGCGCTCCCTGAAGAAATCCCTCCCTGCGGTCCTCGATCACCGAGATGGTGGAGAAAATCGCCGTAAAGAGCATGATCAGCACCAGGATTCCGGGGAAGAAATAGGCGAGGTAGCTACCTGCCGCACCTGCGGCGGCGACTGCGGCTGGATTGCGAAACGATGGGCCGAACCCTGTTCCGACAAGCAGCCAGAAGACCAGAGGGGTGGCGAGTGCGCCGATGATGCGGTTGCGCTGGCGGAGGAAACGGATGACGTCGCGCCACCAGAAGGCGACCGACGGGGTCCAGAGAAGCTGTTTGGCGGGCGTCATGGAAGGGGTCGGATCAGTGCCTTTTTTTCTTGGGGGCCGGGCGGCTATCGGGTTCCAGATTCTCGTCGGCGAAGAGTCGACCGGTACGGGCAACGAAGACATCCTCCAGCGTGGGACGGGCAATCCGCAGAGAGGAGATCTCACCGGGGAAGTCTCCGGCGATTCGCGCCGCCAGCGCGTAGGCCTCGCGGGACTCGAGTCGCACCTCGGCTTGGACGACGCTGGCCGGCAGGCCTGTCTTTTCCGTGATCCGTTTGGCCAGTAGATCGGCACCCGTACCGGGATTCACGCCGAGGCTGATGACATCTCCGCCCAGCGCCGAGGTGAGTTCCTCGGGGGTGCCCAAGGCGACGAGTTTGCCGGCACTGACAATACCGACGCGGTCTGCTCGTGCAGCCTCCTCCATGAGATGGGTCGTGCAGAGGGCGGTCACCCCGTGTTTGGTGCGAAGTTCCTCCAGTGCGGCCCAGAGATCGAGCCGGGCGCCGGGATCGAGTCCGGTGGAGGGTTCGTCCAGCAGCAGGACCTCGGGTCGGATCAGTAGGCACTTGGCGATCTCCGCGCGGCGCTGGAGTCCTCCCGAGAGTGTCTCGACCAGATCACCGAGGCGGTCGCTGAGATTCAGGGCAGAGGCTGCATCACGGATGCGGGACTCGAGTTCCTCGCCACGGAGTCCGTAGAGTGCGCCCCCGCAGCGGAGGTTCTCGAGGATGGTCAGCTTGCCATCGAGACTCGGAGACTGGAAGACCACGCCGAGCCGTGCCCGGACCGAAGGGGCGTCCGCGACAACATCATGCCCCGCGATTACGGCGGAACCCGAGTCGGGAAGCGAAAGGGTGGCCAAGATCCTGAAGAGGGTGCTTTTGCCACCGCCGTTGGGACCGAGTAGGCAGAAAATTTCTCCCCGACGCACCTCCAGCGAGATGCCGTCGAGGGCTCGGCGATCGCCGAACGATTTGACGAGATCGCTGACAACGATGGTGGCGTTCGGATCCGGATGGCTCATGAAGGGATGAGTCTCTCGTCTGTCTTTCCCGATGGCAAGGACTCGGGCAGTTTCAGCGCGGCGATCGCCTCCATGACGCGGTCTGAGAGTTTCTGGTAGAGGGCGCGTTCGTCACCGTCACAGGAGGCGGGATCGAGTTCCTCCGGGGTAAAGCGGATCGGTTCTCCGACGACCACCGTAATGGGGACGGCGGTGATCTTACCGGAGCCTTTTGGAAAGGCCTCGTGTGCCCCGAAGATCCTCATCGGCTGCACCGGGGCCCGTGACTTGGCAATGATCAGGCCGATGCCTGGCTTGCCCCGCTGGAGCTCTCCATCAGGTGATCGCGTCCCCTCGGGGAAGAGAACAACCCCTTTGCCGGAACGCACGAGTCGGATGATCGTCTTGAGAGCCGACATGTCGTTGCCGTCCCGATCGACGGGGATGACATTGATGTGAGGCAGGAGTTTGCCGAGCAGAGGGACGTCGAGGAGTGTTTTTCGGGCGAGATAATAGACATCGCGTTTCGAGCAGATCCCCACCAGTGGAGGATCGAAGTAGCTCTGGTGGTTGGAGGCGAGGATAACCGGACCCTCCTCGATCAATCGCTCCGGATAAACAACGCGCAGACTCAAGAAGAGACGCGCGGTGATCTTCGAGAGCGTGTACCAGAAATAGTAGGTGAAGGTCATCGCAGGCCCTCCGCATTGAGTCGCCCGAGCACCGCCTCAATCACTCCCTCGAGGTCGAGATGCGTCGTGTCGATCACAATGGCTCCTTCCGGAATGGTGAGCGGGGCGGTGGCGCGTGTGGAATCAAGGCGATCACGCTCAGCCACCGAGTCGACCGCGCCCTCCTTGGCTCGGCGGCGGGCTCTCTCCTCGGGGGAGGCATCGAGATAGAACTTCCACGGTGTGTCGGGTAACACCACCGAACCGATGTCACGCCCTTCCATGACGAGGTCGTGTTCCGCAGTCAGCGCGCGGAGTCGAGCATTCACTGCGTCGCGGACGGAGGGCACCGCGGCAAGAGGCGAGACCATCGAAGCGGTGGTCGCCTCGGAAAGGTGTGGGGTGGCATTTTCCCCATCGAGTAGAAGGGAAACCCCCGAGGCATCACGGCGCACTTCCAGCTTCCGTCCTGTGATCCAGAAGGGTGCCTGCTCCGGGGAAATTCCATCGCGCGCGGCACCCCATGCAAAGGCACGGTAGAAGTGTCCGGAGCTGACAAAGAGAAAACCGAGTCTTTCCGCAACGCCGCGCGAAACGGAACTTTTTCCCGAGGCGGCCGGGCCGTCGATGGCAATGACTCGTCCGGGCATCGTGGATCAGCGTCCGAGTACGGAGGCTAACGTGGCCCCGAAGGTGGGGTAGGAGGTATCGACGCACTCGACATGTTCGATGACGGTTTCTCCCTCGGCAAAGAGTCCCGCGATGGCGCCCGACATCGCGATGCGGTGATCGTGGAAGCACTGAAGTGTGGCCCCGTGGAGAGGGTGTCCTCCCTCGATCACCATGCCATCCTCGGTCTCGGTGACCTTTGCGCCCATGGCGCGGAGATTGCCGGCGACGGCGGCGATGCGGTCTGTCTCCTTGACGCGGAGTTCCTTCGCATCACGGATGATCGTCGTGCCCGAGGCAATGGCCCCTGCAACGGCGAGGATCGGAAGTTCGTCGATGACATTCGGAATCTCCGCTCCCGCGATCACCGTTCCGGTGAGCTTGCCTCCCGTCACGACGATCGTGCCCGAGGGTTCTGCGGCCGTAGGATCTGAGGGGGTTGCGGTGATATCAGCCCCCATGCGACGGAGAACCGAGATGATGCCGTCACGGGTGGGATTGAGTCCGATCCCGTGCATCGTGATTTCCGATCCTTCCTTGGCCGATCCGGCCACGAGCCAGAAAGCGGCGCTCGAAATATCGCCAGGGACGGCAAAGTCACGCGCACGGAGCTTCTGGGGTCCCTTGAGGGCGATGCGCCGCCGCCCGTTAGAGTCAGGGGTGCCGAGATCGAGCGTGACTCCAAACTCTTGGAGCATCCGCTCGGTATGGTCGCGGCAGGCGGCCGGTTCGACGACGCTGGTCTCACCTTGGGCGGAAAGGCCCGCGAGCAGGACGGCGCTTTTGACCTGCGCGCTGGCCACGGGCATTTCATAGGAGAGCGGCTTGAGCGACCCGCCCTCGACGACGAGGGGAGGCTTGCCGTCACCACCCTCGGCGGTGAAGCGGGCCCCCATCTCGGTGAGCGGCTTGATAACGCGGCCCATGGGCCGCTTGGAGAGAGACACGTCCCCCGTCATGCGTGCCCGGATCGGCTGGGAGGCAACAATTCCGGAGAGGAGGCGCATTGTGGTTCCGGAGTTCCCGCAATCGACATCACCCGAGGGTTGAGCGAGGTGTCCGCCTGTTCCCTCGATGGCGAAGGTCCCTTGACCCATGTGCTCGATGTGAGCCCCGAGGGATCGCATGGCATTGACGGTCGAGAGGCAGTCCTCGGCTTCGAGAAATCCGGTGATCACACTGCGTCCCTCGGCGAGCGACGCGAACATGGCGCTCCGGTGGGACATGCTCTTGTCTCCTGGAATAACGAGGGTGGCCTTGATTGGGCCGCAGGCCCGGACGGTGAATCTCTTCATGATGGCAAAAATCGTGGTTGGTATCGTGTGCTGCCCCGGCGGAAGTCAGGTTCAAGGATTCTCGTCAGGAGGCGGGAGCGGCAGGGAATCACGATGCTCCTTGGCTCGGGTTAAAAAATCGAGAAGGGAGTCCGTCTTTTCCTCGCCGAGGGCGGATGCCATGGAGGTAAGGAGTGATGCCATCTCGCGCAGGGCGGCAGCAACCTCGGTACGGTTTTCGGTGAGGATGCCGTTCCAGAGCGTCGGATCGCTCATGGCGACACGTGTGGCGTCGCGGAAACTGCCGCCGGCGAGGTCTTGTGCCCCCGGGGGAAGGGTGTCGATCACGAGATTCACCAGGGCGAAGGCCAGAGCGTGCGGGAGGTGGCTGATCCGTGAGACCAGCTTGTCATGTTCCAAAGGGGTCATCCGGGTGAGGCGGCACCCGAGGGCGGTCCAGAATTCCTCCACTCTCGCCAAGGATTCCGAATTGGCATCCCCTCCAGGTGTCACGATGCACGGGGCGGAATCAAAAAGGTTTGCGCGTGCCGCAGAGATGCCGGAGCGCTCGCTGCCGGCCATGGGATGGGCACCGACAAAGCGACGGCCCAGGATCGGTGTGAGTCGATCGACCACGGGGAGTTTCACGCTTCCTGTGTCGGTGACGACGACGTCCTCGGAGAGGGCGGGGGCGAAGGCCGAGGCAAGTTGCTCCATCGTTGCCACGGGTGTGCAGAGCACGACGAGGTCCGCATCCTTCACGGCTGATGCCGGATCTGTCTCAACTCGATCTGCGAGTCCACGCTTGAGGAGTTCGCCCAAGGTGGAGTAATCGCGGTCCCAGACGGTGATCGGGAGGGAGGGACGCTTCGCCCGGAGAGCCATGGCGACAGACCCTCCGATCAGGCCGGGCCCGAAAATGGCTATTCCGCGGTTTCCAGCCGAGGCGCTCAAGAGGGATCGGTGTCGTTGATCCGGTGGATCAAGGAACAAGGAAAATCTTCCCGGAGTAGGGATCCTTCACCTCGGAGCCGGGAGGGAAGCCGCGCACGTCGACATACCCGGCTGTCGGGGAGTGGGGACTGGTGACGAAACCGGGTTTGCCCGGAACAGGCGTTCCGTAGGGAAGGTCGCGCGGTGCGGCGGCAGGGACAGGGGTCGGCGTGGCAAAGGGATTGGCCGGACTGGAGATCGCATTGGTCACCGCTGCATTGGTGTCAGCGATCAACGAGGCATCCCCGGTGACGGCGTTGGTATCGGCCACCCCGGTGTACTGGGAATCCTGTGTCTGAGCGGTGTGTTTTTTCTTGGGAGGGTAGACTTCCCCTTCGTCGGCGCATCCGGCGAGAGCTAGTAGGGAAACGAGAGCCAGGAGGTTGGGAAGTTTGTTCATGGATGACGGCGAGTGTGAACGGGTTGTGCCGCACCAAGGTCATCCACGATTTGCCGCCGGACATCAATTGTTTTCCGCCGGGAGGGGATGGAGCGGGGCCGTCACAAAAACGACACACAAAGAATTTCTGTTGCCAAACCCATCGGTCGGCACCATAGGTTTCTGCCGAAGTTCGATGATAGCGTTTCAGGCAATGCAGGTTCCCCGCAGGTCGGGTGTACTGCTCCGTGTCCCCTCAGATGAGCGGCAGGTGCATTCCGCGAAGTAGCCGTCAGCGCAACAGGAACAAACAACACAACAAAGCAGTCAGCAGTATGAAACTCTACATCGGGAATCTTCCCTTCTCCGCAACCGAGACCGACCTCCGCGAGGTCTTTGGCGCCCACGGCACCGTCACCGACGCCATCGTCATGATGGACCGCGTCACCGGCCGCTCCCGCGGTTTCGGATTCATTACTTTCAGCAGCCCCGAGGAGGGCAAGGCCGCGATCGCGGCTCTCAGCGGTGCCGACATGGGCGGCCGCAACCTCACCGTCAACGAAGCCCGCCCCATGGAGGAGCGTCCTCCCCGTCGTGAAGGCGGTTACGGAGGCGGAGGCGGAGGCGGCTACCGTGGGGGTGGCGGCGGAGGCGGTGGATACCGTGGAGGTGGCGGCGGAGGCGGCGGCTACCGTGGAGGTGGCGGCGGCGGTGGATACCGTGATCGCGATGGTGGCGGCGGAGGCGGCTACCGTGGAGGTGGCGGCGGTGGTGGATACCGTGACCGCGATGGCGGTGGGTATCAGGACCGTGGTCCCCGCGAGGATTACCGCTAAGCTGGAGTCCAGTTTTTTCAAGGAGCGGCCCGGGTCATCCCGGGCCGTTTCATTTTTCTGGAGGATTCCTAGAAGATTCCTAGAGGAGCGAAAATCAGATCGTGTGAGCGGCGGCTTTCAGGATGCCTGCTGCCTTGTGCAGGGTCTCCTGCCATTCCTGCACGGGGTCGGAGTCTGCCGTGATTCCGGCGCCGACATGGAACTCTGCCCGTCCACCCCGTGTGACCACCGTCCGGATGGCAATGTTGAACTGGCTCTGCCCGCAGTAGCCGAAATAGCCGATCGCCCCAGTGAATACTCCTCTCGGGACCGGTTCGAGTTCCCGGATGATTTCAAGGGCCCTCTTTTTTGGGGCTCCGGAAATCGATCCGCCGGGGAAGCAGGCGGCCACGGCCTGCACATGGGAGACCCCATCGCGGAGGGTTCCCTCTACTGTCGAGACCAAGTGGAAGACCTGGGGGTGGCGTTCCAGTTCCAGTAACCGGGAAACCGTCACGCTGCCGAACTCGCAGACTTGCCCGAGATCATTGCGCTCCAGGTCGGTGATCATCAGTAATTCGGCCGATTCTTTCGTGGAATCGGTGAGTTCGCGTGCAAGGCGCGCATCCTCCAAGGGTGAGGATCCCCGGGGGCGCGTTCCCTTGATGGGGCGGGTCATGATGGAGCGACCATCCATTTTCAGGAAACACTCGGGCGAACTGCTGAGGATCGTCTCGTCCCCGAGCGACAGAAAGGCCGCATGAGGTGCGGGGGATGCCTCACGTAGAGAGTTATAGAGCGGCCAGGAATCCCCTTCAAACGGAGCCGAAAAGCGGTGAGCAAGGCAGACCTGATAGATGTCGCCTGCCGCCACGTATTCCTTGGCCCGTCGAACCATCGCGACATAGGCCTCCTGCGTGATCTCGGAGCTGAAGGAAATCGGAGTGGAAACAGGCGAAGCGGCCGCACTGGGCAAAAGATCCGGGGCTGTTGCCCAGCATTTCCCGTGATGGAGCAGGGGGCGGTTGTAGAAACCAAAGCGGAAAGACCCGTCAAAGCGAAAAAATCCGATGGCGGCCCCATTTGCCAATCCTTCCCCGGAACAGGACTGGCGCCGCTGCTCCAATTCGTGCTCCAAGCGCGGCAAGTCCCCTACGCTACCCTCCAGGATCAGTTCCGGCTCGGCGCCTATCAGCGAGAGACCACTCTCCGCCGAGGAATCGATCCAGACGAAACCTGGACGGTGACGCATGCTGTCGGCGACATCCTGCAGGGACTGCGTGGAGGAGGTGTCTGAGAAGTTCATCGGGAGCGTGCCTACTGGGAGTCTCTTGCCATCACCGCCCAATTTTGATTCCTTGGCAAGGTTCTGACCCTTGATCCCTCAAGAATCAGTCCCAGAAAACTCCTCTCCATGAATCGCCCTCTTCCGCAACTCCTTGCCTCTCTCTGCATTCTCTGCCCCCTGCTGCCTCTTGCCGCTCAGGATCAGGCTGCACCCTCAAATAACGCAGGCCCTCTTCAGATCCAGGAACAGGCGGTTCCCGGCACGATGCCTGCTCCTTCACTTTTCGGCCCGGACAAGGCTTCCGCCTCGCCTTCGCCGGTCGGCGCCGATGCCCCTGCCGATTCTAATTCACCCACCGCCGCGCCGCTGGCCGTTGATTCGAATGCCCCGGCTTCCAATTCCGGAATGGGCTCTCCTGGTCAGAACCCGCCTCCGAGCGATCCCAATGCCCTCATCCCCCCTCCGGTGGAGCCTCAGCAACCGTCTCCCGTCAACGCCTCCGGCAATGAGGCCAAGCAACGCGAGGATCAAAAGACCCGCTACTACACTGCCAAGACGCAGGCTGACAAGGAGGAGGCCTTGGCATCGCTTCAAGCCAAGGCTGATAAAGCCAAGTCCGACGAGGCCAAGCGTCAGGCCCTGCGCTCCTACTACGACCTGCTTGCCAAGCGCATGAAGAAGATCGACCCCTCGATCTCGGAATGGATCGACACAATGCACGCGGCTTACCTGCGACGTCTGGAGCAGGTGCGCGTGGAACCGACCATCCCCCTCAATCCTCCACCCGCTCCTTCAGTGGACTCCACGCCCACCCCTGAGAAGAAAAAGAAGAGCAAGAAGGCTGATGAAGACGCCGATGCTTCTCCTACTCCTTCCCTCAAACAGCCCAAGAAGAAAGTCGCCGATCCTGATGCCTCGGCAAGTCCTACTCCGAAAGCATCGGCCAAGAAATCGCAGTAAGCCGACAGTTGCCGACTAACCGAACTGCGCGATGAGGGAGGCTCTTCTCCTGATCGGTGTGGTCATGGAGTGGGTGATCATTCCCCTACTCGGTTTCAGCCTCATTCACGCTCTCGTCAGCATGAGGCTCTTGCGGAGGCTGGGGCCTACCGAACCGGCTTCGGGCGACACGATTTCGGACGTCTCGGTCCTTGTCCCCGCGCGCAACGAGGAGGCTCGTATCCGCGACTGCCTCGCCTCCCTTGCCGCACAGCACCCCCCTGTCCGCGAGGTCATTCTGCTCGACGACCGCTCCACCGATCGCACCGGGGAGATTGCGCGGGAATTGGGATTCCGTGAGGAAGCCGGATGTCGTTTGCGCCTCATCCATGGAACCGATCTGCCCGAGGGATGGATTGGCAAGAACTGGGCCTGTCATCAGTTGTCCAAGGTGGCCGATCCCTCAAGTAGCCATCTCCTCTTCACCGATGCTGACACGGTTCACGGGACGGGTTGCGTCTCCGCGGCTCTCGCCTATGCCCGTTCTGTTCGTGCAGATCTCCTCTCGCTCTGGCCCGACCAGATCACCGGTACATGGTCGGAAAAACTCATCATCCCCCTCGGCTACCTCCTCTTCATGTCCTTCCAACCTTTTCTCTTTCTGAGATGGCTCCAGCTTGACCCCGCACGAGCGCAGCGCTTGGGACTCGATCGCCGTCGTCTCGCAGGACTGGGGGCCGCGAACGGTCAGTTTCTGCTGTTTCGCCGCGAGGCCTACGACTCACTCGGTGGTCATGAGGCGCTGCGGGATCACCTCGTCGAGGATATCGCCTTTGGCCGACGTGTGGCCTCACGCACCGGTGAGGGGATGCGACTATTCAACGCGGATGGCATCAATCTGCTGAAGTGCCGCATGTACACGGACTTTGCCGGTGTCTGGGAAGGATTCTCCAAGAATATGCGCCCTGTCTTTGAGGAGTCTCCCAAATCGTTTTTGCTCTTCGGAATCGTGATCTTCGGACTCTTCCTGCTCCCGTTCCTGATGTTCCCTTGGATTCCCTCGGCTGGAATCGCTGTCGGATTGATTCTGTTGAACCGATTTGTCCTAACTCTGCGTTTTCGCACCTCGTGGTTCGGATTCCTTGCCCATCCGTTTGCCATCGTGCTTGCGCTGCTGGTTGCTTTGAACAGTTGGCGTCTTTGCCTCCGCCGCGGGATTGTCTGGAAGGGGCGTGTCTATTCCGGTGCGACCCGGAGTGTGATTGACTGACTGCAGGATGAAGAAAAGCGACCGCATCGCGCAGTTTGTGCAGGGATTGGAAGTCCGAGAGGGAAATGACATCGACTCCCGCCTTGCAGGATACTTCGAGTGCTTCAACTCAGGTTGCTACTATGAAGCGCATGACGTGCTCGAGGATCTTTGGCTTCGTCAGGGAAAGGATCATCCCGACCATGCCTTTCACAAGGGGCTTATCCAGCTCGCCGGAGGTTTCGTTCACCTAAGACTGCAGTATCTTCATCCGGATCATCCCAAGCATGGCCGTCGTCTTGCACCTGCCTGCAGGCTCCTGTTGCTAGCAGTGGGAAATCTGCATCCCTATCCGCCACGGCATCTTGGGGTCGATGTTGCTGCGGCAATCCAACTCGCCAAGGAGACCTCAGAGTGCATCGGGGAGGTAGGCGGATGGATCAACCCATGGAGTCCCTCGATGTTACCCAGTCTAAAACTCACATTTCCTCCCGATCAGGAAAGGCGTTGATTCCATCGGCGTCCTCCGCGACAACATTCTTCTGTGTTCCACTCCTCCAAGGCTCTGATCCGCAATCCCCGCCTCGCCCTCGCGGCGGGAATCGGCGTTGCGGTGCTTTTGCAGCTCGGGGGTGGGTGGATCGATCCGTACACAACCCAGGTGGTCCTCTTTGCGGCGATCAACGTGATTCTGGCAGTCAGCCTCAATCTCGTGATGGGGGAGACCGGACAGTTTTCGCTCTGTCATGCCGCCTTCATGGCGGTCGGTGCCTACACCTCGGCTCTCCTGACTGGAAAGGCGCTTCCCACTTTGTTGCCACACCTCTCCTGGACCGGCTCCTCGTGGGCCTCACAGGTTTTTTTCCTGCCGGTGCTTTTGGTCGGCGGTTCTGTGGCTGCGCTCGCAGGGTTGATCGTGGGCGGGCCATCACTGCGGCTGCGCGGTGACTATCTTGCGATGGTGACGCTAGGCTTCGGCGAGATCATCCGCGTCCTCCTGCAGAACGCAAACTTCGTCGGCGGGGCGCGCGGGATGGAGGGGATCCTGCCGGCAACCAATCTCTTCTGGGCCGTTGGCTTCGCCGTCCTCACGGTCTACACAATGATCGCATTGGTCCGCTCCACCTACGGGCGTGGCTTCCAAGCGGTGCGTGACGACGAGATCGCCGCTGCGGCGATGGGAATCGACACCACGCGAGTCAAGGTAACGGCCTTCGTGATCGGTGCGTTCTTTGCGGGGGTGGCGGGCGGCCTCTATGCCCATGCGGTGGAATTCATCAGTCCCGAGGGATTCAACTTTCTGCGTTCCTTTGAGATCATCGTCATGGTGATCCTGGGCGGCCTTGGCCGTCCTGTCGGCGTGGCGATCGCGGCCATCCTGATTACCCTTCTCAATGAGTGGTTACGGGATCTCTCCCAATACCGGATGGTCGTCTATGCCCTCATCATCATTCTCTTCATGATCCTGCGTCCCGCCGAGACCCTGAGGCCGCTTCTTTCGCGAGTTCTTCCGGGTCGCAAACCCGCCGCGTCATGACGAGCGCCGGAACTCCTCTTCTGGAAGCCCGCAACTGCTCGCTCCGTTTTGGCGGCATTGCGGCCCTGACCGATGTCTCGCTGCGCATCGACGCGGGTGAGCTTGTCGGCCTCATCGGTCCCAATGGCGCGGGGAAGACGTCGCTTTTCAATATCCTGACAGGGGTTTACCGGCCTACCGAGGGGGAGATCCTGCTGGAGGGGCGCCCCGTGACCGGCTTGGCGCCACACCGCATCAATCGGTTCGGGGTGGCCAGAACATTCCAGAACATCCGCCTCTTTGGCTCGCTCGACGTGCGGATGAATGTCAGGACATCCTTTATCGCCCGCCTCCGGGGAGGTCTTCTCGAGGTGGTCCGGCGGGGGAAAACCTTCCGTTCCGAGGAACGTGAAATCCAGGAGGAGGGACGACGCCTGCTGGCCTATTTCGGGCTGGAAGAAGCCTCCATCCTGCCCAGCCGTAGTCTTCCTTACGGGGATCAGCGACGTCTTGAGATTGTGCGGGCCCTGGCGACACGACCGCGGTTGCTTCTGCTCGACGAGCCCGCAGCGGGCATGAACCCCACTGAGAAGGAGGAGCTCAAGCAACTCATCGCGCGGATCCGCGCGGAGTTCAGCACAGCGATCCTTCTGGTAGAGCATGATATGAAGGTGGTGATGGGAATCTGCGAAAGACTCGTTGTCCTCGACCGTGGCGCCCTGCTGGCCACGGGAACACCGGCTGAAGTGAGGGCTGATCCCAAAGTGATTGCCGCGTACCTTGGTGAAGAGCACGGAGAGGAGGAGTCATGAGTGCGTCGCTTCTTGAAATCCGCGATTTGACCGTCCGTTACGGAGGCATTCAGGCACTCCATGGAATTTCCCTTTCAGTTCCACAGGGAAGCATCGTCACTCTGATCGGCGCCAACGGGGCGGGAAAATCGACCACACTCCGCACGGTTTCCGGGTTGGTGACACCCTCTGCGGGTTCGATCTGTTTTGATGGTATGGAGATCTCGGGACAACCCGCCCATCGGATCGTCGCTGCCGGCCTTGCGCATGTGCCCGAGGGGCGTTTGGTCTTCCCTGAACTGAGCGTGAAGGAGAACCTCCGGATGGGGGCCTATCTGAGGCGTGATCGCAAGGGGATCGCCGAGGATCTGGAGTGGGTCTGCGAATTTTTCCCGCGCCTCAAGGAGCGCCTGACCCAGCAGGCTGGCACACTCAGCGGAGGGGAGCAGCAGATGCTTGCCATCGGTCGTGCCCTGATGGGCAGGCCCCGATGCCTGATGCTCGATGAACCCTCCCTCGGCATCGCTCCCCTGCTGACAGAGACGATTTTCACCCGTCTGGTGGATCTGAACCGGGAGCGAGGCATGACTATGCTGCTTGTGGAGCAGAATGCCTCGCTGGCCCTGAGAGTGAGTCATCACGCCTACGTGCTTGAAAGTGGACGCATTCATCTGGAAGGTCCCTCCGCTGAAATCCGGAAACGACCCGAAGTGAAGGCTGCCTATTTGGGACACTGAGCCGCCCCTTCCGGAGGGGGCAGGTATTTAGGCTATAGGCTTTTAGGCTATTAGGGAGAGAGACCTTGCCCTGATGGTAGGGGGTAGGCTACCAAAGAAGACTATGGTTTTTTCCGCCACCCTCTTCCTCTTGTCTGATGCCGCTGCTTCCGGTGCCAATCCTGCACCGAGCCCGATTGCCCAGTTCGCCCCGCTGATTTTCAT
Organism: Spartobacteria bacterium; assembly: GCA_947471565.1. Lineage (GTDB taxonomy): Bacteria > Verrucomicrobiota > Verrucomicrobiia > Chthoniobacterales > UBA6821 > UBA6821. Next base: position 52,572 of record CANIVT010000008.1, read on the forward strand.
TGGAGTCATCTTTTACTTCCTGCTGATCCGTCCCCAGCAGAAGCAGCGCAAGGAGCAGCAGAAACTTATCGAGGCACTCAAGACCGGCGACAAGGTAGTCACTTCCGCCGGCATCCATGGCCTGATCGCTAATGTGAAGGAGAAAACTGTGCTGCTCAAGGTCGCCGATAACGTGAAGATCGAGATCGACAAGGCCGCCGTGGCTACCGTCCTAGAGCGTTCATCCGACGAGTCCGCCTCCTGATCCCTGAGATCACACCGACCGCCGACTCCTCATGACACCACTTCTCACCTTCTTTTTCGGGCTTCTTCTGCTCGGACTCTTCGCCTGGTACTTTTCCACGGAGAGCGACACCCGCAAGCGTTGGCTCGGCGCGGTCCTGACGTTGCTGTTGGTGCTCTTCTGTCTCGATTCGGTGACGCCTCCCGCCCAGAAGATCCGTCTCGGGCTTGACCTGCGCGGCGGTACTTCGTTCCTGCTCCAGTTGGTGCCACAGAACGGGCAGGAGATCACAGCTGACATGCTTCAGCAGGCGGTCGAGGTAATCCGCAAGCGCGTCGACAAGTTCGGTGTGAGCGAGCCGGTCATTGCTCCGCAGGGGGCAAGCCGTATCCTCGTGCAGATTCCCGGTCTCGATCCCGCCCAGATCCAGTCGACCAAGGAGCAACTCCAGCAGGTGGCCAAACTCGAATTTGCGGAGGTGCACCGCGATTCCGACACCCTCCTTCCGCAGATCGAGAAGGGGGAGGCCATCGTTCCCCCCGGTTTTGAGATCAAGGAATATTCCCTCGATCGGGAAACGGCCAAACCCGTCGTCATGAAACTCCTCGTGAAGAAAACGGCTGACCTGACCGGCGACCATGTCACCAAGGCCTATGCCTTCTTCGACAACCACGGCTACGCCGTCGGGCTTGCCCTCGACGGGGAGGGTGCCAAGCAGTTCTTCGACCTGACCACAGCGCTGGCGCCCCATCACGGTCGCCTTGCGATCCTGCTCGACGGCAAGGTCCAGAGTGCCCCGCAGGTCAATGAACCCATCCCGGACGGGCACGCCACGATCTCGGGTAACTTCAAAGAGAAGGAGGTCCGTGAACTCGCAAGCGTCCTGGAGAATCCGCTCCGCACCCCAGTCACGATCGAGGAAACCCGCAGCGTTTCACCGACCCTTGGGCAGGACTCAATCCGTAGCGGCATCGTCTCAGGTCTGGGTGGTCTCGCCCTGGTGATGCTCTTCGTCCTTTTCTACTACCGACTCGCCGGATGCGTGGCGTTGGTTGGTCTTCTCCTCAACATCGTCCTCCTTTTCGGGATGATGGCGATGTTCCATTTCGTCCTGACCCTACCCGGCATCGCAGGCATCATCCTCACAATCGGGCTCGCTGTGGATGCGAACGTGCTGCTCTACGAGCGTCTTCGTGAGGAAATGGCCGCTGGCAAGTCCCTCGGGGCTGCCATCGACGGAGCGTACAGCAAGGCCTTTAGTGCGATCTTCGACGCCAATGCGACGACACTGATCACCGCCGGGATCCTTTTCTGGCAGGCCAGCGGACCGGTGCGAGGATTCTCGATCACCCTGATCCTCGGCATCATTGCCTCGCTCTTCTCGGCGATTCTCTTCACCCGGACTGCTTTCCGTTGGATGATGGGGATTGGCGGGCTCAAGCGCCTGACCATGGCGAATCTCGCGCCGCGTCATCAGTTCAACTTCCTCGGTAAGCGGGTGCTGGCGGTCTTTGTCTCTCTCGTGCTGATCGGGGGATCGATCGCATTCTTCGCCGTGAGGGGTCCTAACAACTTCGGCATCGATTTCCGCGGTGGAGACCTGCTTGTCGTTGACGCTAAGCCCGCCCTGACCGTTGCTGAGGCGCGCACGGCCCTTGAACCGCTTCACCTCGCAGAGGCGACTATCCAGCAGGAGAAGGCCGGCACTCAGGAGATGCTTGCCATTCGTAGCGCCGTCGACACCTCTGCAAAAATTCTCACGAGGCTTCAGGAGGCCTTTCCCCAGCGCGGCATCAAGACTGCCCAGCAGGAAAAAGTCGGCGCCCAGATTGGTGTTGAATTCGCCAAGAAGGCCCTTCTCGCCCTTGGCCTGGGCATGATTGGCATCCTCATCTTCGTGACCCTTCGGTTTGAATTCTCCTTTGCCGTGGGGGCGCTGGTTGCGCTGTTGCACGACGTGATCATCACGGCGGGCGTCTTCTCGCTCACCGGTGGCGAGTTCTCGCTCGTCATGGTCGGCGCGATTCTCACGATCGCCGGTTACTCAATCAACGATACGATCGTCGTTTACGACCGTATCCGCGAGGGACTCCGACACCGTACCGGTGGCAGTATCGAGGCCCTCATGAACCGCTCCATCAACGAGACGCTTGGCCGTACGATCCTCACTGGCGGCATGACGCTTCTCTCGGTGGCCACGCTCTTCTTTTTTGGAGGTTCGGTGCTGAAGGATTTCGCCTTTGTGATCCTTATCGGTATTTTGGTGGGCACTTACTCCTCGGTCTTCGTGGCTTCCCCGATCGTCCTCTGGTGCTCTCGTTGGGGTGATCGCAAGGCAGCCAAGACCGCAGCCAAGGGCGGCGTGACCGCCTGATCTAGGGTCCCTCAATAGCCTTCAGTCTTCAGCCTAACACCCTTTTCTTATGTCCCTTCTTGTTCTCGGATCCATCGCCCTCGACAGCGTCAAAACTCCGCTCGACGAGCGCCATGACCAACTTGGCGGGTCGGCCTCCTATGCTGCCGTTGCAGCAAGTTTCTTCTCCCCTGTTAATCTGGTCGGGATCGTCGGCGATGATTTTCCCAAGGAGCACATTTCTTTCTTCAAGGATCGCAATATTGATCTGACTGGAATGCAGGTGGTTCCCGGCAAGACCTTCCGCTGGTCCGGCGAATACATGTGGGACATGAACCAGCGGGAGACCCGTTCAGTGGAGCTGAATGTCTTCGAAAATTTTACCCCCGAGCTTCCCGAGTCCTATCGCTCGGCCCGCATGGTTCTACTCGGCAACATCGCCCCGGCGCTCCAGCATCATGTGCTCGACCAGCTTGTTAGGCCCCATTTCGTGATCGCTGACACGATGGATCTTTGGATCAACATTGCCAAGGAGGAGCTCCTCAGCCTGATTGCTCGCGTCGACATGCTGATTCTCAACGACGGTGAGGCCCGCGAACTCACCGGGGAGACAAGTCTGATCCGCGCCGGCCGCAAGATCCGTGAGATGGGGCCCTCCGCGGTAGCTATTAAAAAAGGGGAGCACGGCTGCCTGCTCTTCGGCGACGGTCAGTTCTTCAGCTGCCCGGCTTATCCTTTGGAAGACATCCATGACCCGACTGGGGCGGGAGACTGTTTCGCGGGTGGCCTCGCTGGCCATCTGGCCAGCCGCCACCTCTCTGATGCCGACCTATCTGAAAAGAAAGAGATCCCCTTTGAGTACCTCAAGCAGGCTGTCGTCGAGGGGAGCGTGATCGCCAGCTTCAATGTCGAATCCTTCAGCATGGATCGCCTCCGCACCGTCTCGAAGGCCGAGATCGCCGAGCGCTACGAGATCTTCCGCACGCTCGGACGCTTTGAGGCGGTCTGAATTGTTCCATTAACCGGATAGCTTGCCTGCGCTGAGGGTGGGCAGCATGATGCGGAAACAATGAATCCCCCATCGGTTATGGCATCATCCCTCCCTCCGGAGGATCTTTACCCGCTCATCGAGTGCCGCCATAGCGACCCGCACCGCGTTCTTGGTGTGCGTCCTAGAATACAGGGGGGGAGTGTTGTACGGGTTTTCCAGCCAGAAGCCATATCGGTCTCCATGCTCCTTGCCGACGGGAGGCGCCTCCCTCTGACCAAGGTTCATGCCTCTGGTATTTTTGAGTCCTGCTCTGAAGGGGTTCTTCCATCAGGCCCCTGTGATTACACGATCGAGGCTGTTTTCGGAAACGGGATCAATGCTGCATGGAGCGATCCGTATGCTTTTCCTCCGACCTTGGGTGAAGTGGATCTTTACTTGCTAGGTCAAGGGGAACACCTCGAAGCCTACCGCGTTCTGGGAGCCCATCTCCGGACGCTCGAGGGAATCCAAGGCACATCCTTTGCGGTTTGGGCTCCCAATGCGCAGCGAGTGAGCGTCGTGGGCGATTTCAACTTCTGGGATGGCCGTGCTCACATGATGCGACGTCTTGGTGGATCGGGGATTTGGGAGATCTTCATTCCCGGCGTGGATGAGGGGGATCATTACAAATTTGAGATCCGTGGACCTCAGGGCGACGTATTCCTCAAGACCGATCCCTTCGGCTTCTTTGCGCAGCACGACCTGCGCACCGCCTGCCTGGTCACCGATCTGGGTCGCTATGCTTGGAGCGACGGAGACTGGATGGAGAGACGCTCTCAGCGGAATGCTTATGCCGAGCCGATGTCGGTCTACGAGGTGCATCTCGGCTCCTGGAGGCGGAGACCGGAGGAGAAGGACCGGCCGTTGAGCTATCTTGAGTTGGCCGAGGAGTTGGTGGCCTATGTCACGGAAATGGGGTTCACCCATGTGGAGCTTCTGCCTGTGATGGAGCACCCCTTCGATGGGTCGTGGGGCTATCAGGTCGTGAATTTCTTCGCACCCAGTAGCCGGTTCGGAACGCCCGATGAATTCCGCCACCTCATCGACGCTCTACACCGAGCGGGGATCGGCGTGATTCTGGACTGGGTGCCGGGACATTTCCCCAAGGATGCTCACGGACTGGCGCGCTTCGATGGTACTTCTCTGTATGAGCATGAGGATCCTCGGCTTGGTGAGCATCGTGACTGGGGAACGCTGATCTTCAACTATGGGCGCAACGAGGTGCGGAATTTTCTGATCGCAAACGCACTCTTCTGGCTCGACCAATATCATATCGACGGCCTGCGCGTGGATGCGGTCGCCTCGATGCTCTATCTCGACTATTCGCGCAACGCAGGGGAGTGGGTGCCGAACCGTTTCGGAGGCAGGGAGAATCTTGAGGCGATCGAGTTCCTGAAGGCCTTCAATACGGCTTGCTACGCCCGTCATCCGGGGGTCATGACGATCGCCGAGGAGTCGACTGCTTGGCCTGGTGTCTCCAAGCCTATCTATGAGGGAGGCCTCGGATTCGGCTTTAAGTGGAACATGGGATGGATGAACGATTCGCTCCGATATATCGCGCGGGAACCGATTCACCGCAGGCATCATCAGGGCGAGATCACTTTCTCCATGCTCTATGCCTACCATGAGCATTTCATCCTCGTGCTCAGCCACGACGAAGTGGTGCATGGCAAGGGATCTCTCCTCAACAAGATGCCTGGCGATGACTGGCAGAAGGCGGCAAATCTCCGGATGTTCCTGAGTTGGATGTGGACGCACCCCGGGAAGAAACTTCTCTTTCAGGGCGGGGAACTCGGCCAGTGGACTGAGTGGAACCACGACCGGAGCATCGACTGGCATTTGGTGGAGCAACAGCCTCATACGGGTATCCAATGTCTGGTTCGGAGGCTGAATGAACTCTACCGATCAGAACCGGCACTCTCGGTGCTCGATGATCGCCCCGAGGGATTTGAGTGGGTCGATTTCCGCGACGCGGACAACACGGTCTGGTCCTTTCTGAGAAAGGCTCCCGCCGACAGTGGAGCAAAGGACATTCTGGTGATTGTGAATGCAACCCCAGTGCCGCGGGATGGCTACAGGATCGGGGTGCCGGAATGCGGGCTGGCTTGCATCATCCTGAATTCCGATGATTCCGAATTCTGGGGGAGCGGTTATTTGGATCGCCGTGAGATGCCAGTCGATGCACATCCGATTCATGCTCGGCCATGTTCCATCAGCCTCGATCTCCCCCCGCTTTCCGTCGTCATCCTGCGACTCGAATAAAAAATTGGTCCGCTTCCAAAAGAGAGCTTGACCCAATAAAAACGCGGCTCCATCTTGCGCCAACTAGGAATCCACCCCAACAATCCCAACTCAACAACCCACAAACCCCATGAAAACACTCAAGACCCTCCGCAGCAAATTTGCCGCGTTCACCCTCATCGAGTTGCTCGTCGTGATCTCGATCATCGCGGTTCTCGCCTCCCTCGCGCTTCCTGCTGTTACTGGAGCATTGACTAAAGGCCAGATCACACAGACCACCAGTAATTATCGCCAGTTGTATGTGCTTACACAGGCAGCGTCTCTTGATTCTCAGCAGGGCGGAGGTCCGGGTGCATTTCCAGGGGATCTTAGCGGCAGCGGAGCGAACTGGTCTAACGCGCTTACATCCAATAACGCTTATTGTTCCTCAAATACCTTTGCTAACCTTTATAATGTGAAAGGAACTAGCTCCAATTCACTCTACTGGAACGTTAGCTCCTCCTCTGAACCAAATTCTGTTTTTATCACCGTTAAGGGAGTAACTGGATCTTCAAACAGCATCAGTTATGATGGCACGGGTCCTTACCTTGCCAAGGGAGGTGCAGTGGTAACTGTTGGCGGTTCCGCAGTCAGTTTTATTAGTGCAAATTCGGCAGTATTGACAAACGGATCAGTGACTGGTGGAACCAACACTGCAGGGCTAAGTTCCTTCTAAACTTTAATAAAATAAGAAAAAGGGGGGCTATTGCCCCCCTTTTTTGTCTCTCGACACTATTACCTTTTTTCGGCAATTATTAGCATTTGCCCCATGCCCTCGAAACTCACGTCCAAGAAAGTGAAAAAAACCAAGTCCTCTGGGAAATCTCTCTTTTCAGAGAGAGGTCCTGTTATGAACGGGGCGGAGATTTTGGTAGCCTCTCTGGAACGTGAGGGCGTGGAGTATATCTTTGCTTATCCTGGCGGGTGCTCAATGCCTCTTCACCAGGCACTGACCAAGTCCAAGAAGATCCGCACGATCCTGCCACGACATGAGCAGGGAGGAGGCTTTGCTGCCGAGGGGTATGCCCGCGTGACAGGTCGGGCTGGAGTTTGCATGGCGACCTCGGGTCCCGGGGCCACCAATCTTGTGACATGTATCGCCGACGCCTACATGGATTCGGTACCGCTCGTGGCGATCACGGGTCAGGTCCCCCAAGAGATGATTGGACGCGGCGCATTCCAAGAGACCGACTTTTTCGGCATCACGCTTCCGATCGTGAAGCACAGCTACCTTGTCTGGGACATCAACGACATTCCCCGCATCATCAAGGAGGCGTTTCACATCGCCCAGAGCGGTCGTCCCGGGCCGGTCCTGATCGACATTCCCAAGAATATCCAGAACCAGACTGCCCAACCGGTCTTCCCCAAGAGCATCACGCTCAAAGGATATAACCCGGTACGCCGTGCCGACGAGGTGGCCCTGCAGGAGATGCTCGGCCTGATTGCCACGGCAAAACGGCCAATGATCTACTGCGGTGGCGGAGTGCTGAGCGCCGAGGCCTCTGCGGAGCTCCGCGAGTTCGCCGAGCGGACCCAGATTCCCGTGGCCACAACGCTCATGGGGATCGGCTGTTTCCCCGAGACTCACCCCCTGTCGCTGAAGTGGCTCGGGATGCACGGCACCGTTTACGCCAACAATGCCGTGAACGAGGCCGATTTGTTGCTGGCCATCGGAGTGCGCTTCGATGACCGCGTGACCGGCAAGGTGGAGAAATTCTGCGAGCATGGGACGATCGTTCACATCGATATCGACAACTCCGAGATCAACAAGAACAAGTGGGTGAAGCTTCCCATCCTCGGCGATGTGAAGGATGCCCTGACGCGCCTCAATCGCGCGCTTGACCGATCGGGCAGCAAGCCCCTCGCCAAGGGGTACACCCGCTTCCCCGCTTGGTATCGCCAGATCGAAAAGTGGAAAAAGGAGCACCCGCTCCGCTATCAGGACACTCCTGACGCGATCCAACCTCAGCACGTCATCCAGTTGCTCTGCGAACTCACCAAGGGTGACGCCATCATCGCGACAGGTGTGGGCCAGCACCAGATGTGGGCTGCCCAGTTCTACAACTTTACCAAGCCACGCACCCTCGTCACCTCAGCAGGACTCGGCTCCATGGGATACGGTTATCCTGCTGCGATCGGAGCGAAGCTGGGGCGTCCCGACAAGCAGGTGATCGACATTGATGGTGACGGATCATTCCTCATGAATGTCCAGGAACTGGCCACCGCGCACATCGACGGGATCGCCCCGAAGGTGATCATTCTCAACAACCAGCACCTTGGCATGGTCGTGCAGTGGGAGGATCGCTTCTACGACAGCAACCGCGGGCATACCTTCCTCGGTGATCCCAAGGATCTGACGCGCATCTATCCCGACTATCTCGGTATCTGCAAGGGATTCGGCGTTCCGGCCGAGAGGGTCATTCACAAAAAGGATCTCCGTGCGGCTCTCCAGCGCATGCTCGATTCCAAGGAGACCTATGTGCTCGATGTGATGACGCCCTATACCGAGCACGTGCTCCCGATGATCCCTTCCGGAAAGACCTACAAGGATATCATTACGGAGTGAGGTTACAGCATTGCTGCAACCTCACGGGCTGAAGGGTGATGGACTGAAGACTGAAGGATTGAAGCGAGTTCAGTAGAATGGTTTTGCATGGTCAGGTTTTGGCTTCATGGGTGTATTTGCTCGGTTAAGATGCAGACCTAACAGTCTTCAGCCTTCAGTCTAAACACCTCGTCTGCCATGCCCAACTTCGTTCGCGTTCTGGTTGACCGCTCCGAGGGGCAGGAACTCGACTACTCAGTGCCGGAGTCTTTCCGTGGGGATGTCACCGTCGGTTCAAGGGTGATCATCCCGATGCGCGGGCGCCGTGCAATCGGGACGGTTCTTGAATTGCTGGATCACTCTGGGGTCCCGGGAATCAAGCCGATCGAGTCTATTATTGAGCCGGAGGCTTCCGCATCACCAGCCCTGATGCGGTTGGGACGTTGGATAGCCGATTACTACTGCGCACCGCTTGCCTCGGTGATGAGAAGTATCCTGCCTCCTACGATTCGAGGTGAAAAAATTACGGGTAAAAAGATCCGGATGGCCGGGTTGGTGAAAAAGCCCTCGGCCGAAGAGATGAATCACATCCTCAAAAAGGCACCCAAGCAGGGAGCCTTACTTCGTGCCCTTGCCGACTCTTCCGACCGCATTTCCGTTGCTGACCTACTCGCTTCCTCGGGAGCTTCCGAAGCCTCGTTGCGATCGCTTATCAGCTCCGGATGGGTGGACCTGAAGGAGAAAAGGGTAGTCTCTTTGGGGAGTTCGGGAGCCGCCGTTCTGCCGGGAAAAATCCCCGAACTCAATCCCGATCAGCATTGTGTGGTGGAGGAATTACTCGACGCTGTCGCGCAGGGTGGGGGCAAGAAGGCAATGATGCCCTTTCTCCTTCATGGGGTCACGGGCAGTGGAAAGACGGAGGTTTATCTCCGACTTCTTGCCAAGGTTCTTGAATCTGGAAAGAGCGCGATCGTGCTGGTGCCGGAGATTTCACTCACCCCACAGACGGTGGAACGGTTTCGTTCGCGATTCGATCATGCCGGGGGAGGAGGAGTCGGGGTAGCCGTTCTGCACAGCCATCTTACGGAGGCAGAGCGCCGCGAGGAATGGCTCCGCCTGCAACGGGGTGAAGCGAGGATTGCCATCGGGGCTAGGAGTGCCGTTTTTGCCCCATTGGCGAACCTGGGACTCATCATCGTCGATGAGGAGCATGAGAACACCTACAAGCAGGAGGAGACTCCGCGCTATCATGCCCGCGACGTCGCCGTGATGAGGGCAAAACTAGAGGAATGCCCGGTGCTGCTGGGTAGTGCCACCCCGTCGATCGAGAGCTATCGCAACGCCGTGAGCAGCAAATACCGTCTACTCGAACTGCCACGACGCGCCGACGGTCAGGTAATGCCCCTGATCCGGGTGGTTGATCTTCGCCTCCAGGGAAAGCGGGCGAAGTCGGATGGCGGGCTCTCCGCCCCGCTCCAGATGGCGATCACCCGTCGTCTCGAACTCGATCAGCAGACGATCCTCTTCCTGAACAGGCGAGGGTTCGCCACCTCGATGCTCTGCGAGCCATGCGGTTATGTCTGCAAGTGTCCCAACTGTAGTCTCGCCATGACGTTCCATCGCGCTGCAGAGCGTCTGGCCTGCCACCTTTGTGGTCATTCGGCCGTCCCCCCCTCACGATGCCCTGAGTGCGGCGATCCCGGCATCCGTCACTCCGGGATAGGTACCCAGCGTGTGGAGGAGTCGATCCAAAAGAGCTTCCCAAAAGCCAGGATTGCCCGGATGGATGCTGACACAATGACCCGTCGCGGTTCCTATGAGGAGGTCCTGGGAAAATTTCGCGCCCGCCAGATCGACATTCTGGTGGGTACCCAGATGATCGCCAAGGGACTTGATTTTCCGAATGTCACCCTTGTGGGGATCATCAATGCCGACATAGGCCTTCATTCCCCTGATTTCAGGGCCGGCGAGAGGACTTTCCAACTGCTGACTCAGGTAGCGGGGCGTGCGGGACGGGGCGAGACCGAGGGAGAGGTGATCGTCCAGACATTTTCGCCGGGGAGTCCCTCTCTCCAGCATGCGAGGCATCATGATTTTGCAGGTTTCTATGAGCAGGAGATTTCGTTTCGAGAGGCCTTCCGGCATCCCCCCTTCTCCCGGATGCTGTTGGTGAGGATCCGGAGTATTTCTTTGGAAAAAGCCTCCCGGACGGCATCCATGGCCTCTGCCTGGCTTAGGAAACACGCCCCCGCCTCGGTCGAGGTTTCCGAGGCCGCACCCGCACCCCTGGAGAAATCACACGGGCAATATCGCTACCATATCATTCTCAAGGCCTCCTCGGGAGTTGTCCTGGGGCGCTTGGGCCGCGACTTGATCAGCCTCTTCACGATTCCCGAGGAGGTGGTGATGACCCTGGATGTGGATCCCTACTCCATGATGTGAAGTCTTTCCGTCGCTTTACACCGCCGCCCGCAACCTTGAAGGTGATCTTGTGAAAGGACTGATCAAAGTCACGCCGCGCCGTCTGCGCGTCCAGGTGAGAACGCTCCGCGACAAGGTCGAGGATGCAATGCGCTGGCTTGCCGCATGGATATTCGGTCTGGCGTTCCTTCTTCTGGTGGCGGGAATTCCCACGCTGCTTTTTATCACCTCGACCGCGGGACTCGGCAGCGCCGTGAGATTCCGCGCGGAATCACTTTTGGGTGGAAAAAACTACGAGGTGCACCTGCAGAAGGTTCTCTTCAACCCGACACGGGGATTTCTTCTCGAGGGCATGCAGGTTTATGACAGGTCCCCCGACCGGCGTCTGGTTGTCTCGGCCAACAGGATCGCGGTATCCATGAACATGGATTCCTTGATCCGGGGAACGCCCCGGATTGAGAGGATCTACCTTCGCGACGCCACGCTGGATATTCCCCTAGGCGCAGGTTCGGAACCGCGCCTGAGGTTGGACCGTGTCAGGGGACTCATCCTCTGCCCTGCGGACCAGTTTCGCGTGCAGGAGGCGTCATTTGAAATCGTCGGGATCAGGGTTTCGATGACCGGCACCTTCTTGAATCCCAAGAAATTCGCTCCTCGGCCGGTTGCAAACGGAAATCCGGGAAATACCACCAAGACTATTGATGCCATTCAGAAAGTAATGAATCAGATCATCTGGACCGGGGGACATCCCGTTCTCACGATCGAGGCGGGAGGAGATCTTGCCGATGTGGAAACCCTGCGGGCGAAGCGAATCGATTTCGAGGCTGCGGGTGGGAACTGGAACACGTTCTCCCTACGCAAGGTTTCCCTGCAGGCATCGTATGCCGAGAGAATCCTGAGAGTCGAAAAATTAGAGACTGAGGATCGGATGGGTCTCCTGCAGGCGGCTGGGGAAGCTGATTTTCGTGGAAACAAAGCCTCCCTCGAATTCGCAGGTGGCTTCGATCCCACTCCGATTCCTGAGTTACTTCTTGGGCGCGACAAGGGACATGGATGGAGTTTTTCCGATCCCGTCAGGATCAACGGATCCGCATCCGTCGACTGGTCCTCCGGAAAACCGCTGGCCAGCGGTACCGCTCAGTTCTCCGTGCAAGGGATCCGGAGTCACGGGATCCTCCTCGGGGAATGCTCCGGGGGCGTCGCTTGCAGGGAGGGAAAAATCCTTCTGCGAGATCTGCATCTTGCCGGTGATCCTGGAAACCTCCTGGTCGACCTGATGATCGCGCCGGGTGACAACCGGATCCGACTCGATGCCTCGCTCTTTCCCGCAAAGCTCGCCCCGTTGGCTACAGGCCAGGCGGCCGAGTCACTCTCGGCGATGGACTTCAAGGATCCTCTACGGCTGAGCTTTGAGGGGGTAATGCCCGGCAAGGATCCTCTGGAACTCAAGGGAAGCGGTTCCCTTTCGCTGGGATCAGCATCGATGAGGGGTGCCCCGATTGAGGAACTTTCCGCGCGACTCGAGGTGTCTGGCGGCGCTGTGGATTTCCGGGACATTTTGGTGCGGATGGGCGGGGGAGCGGGACGCGGAGAGTTCGTCTACGATTACCGCAACTGGGAGGGGCGTTTCCCGGATGTGCGCACGACGCTGGATCCCGTCAAAGTGATGACGTGGATCGATCCCCGGATTGCCGAAGGACTCAAACCCTATCGGTTTAACAAGCCTCCGGAGACAAGGCTCACGGGCAAAGTCGGCCTCAAGAACCCTGAGAAAAACGATCTCAGGATCGCCATCAAATCCCCGTCCGGCATGGGCTACACCCTGATCGGGAAAGACCTTTCCTTCGGAGCCATCTCGGGAACAGTTCTTCTGAAAGGCCAGAAACTCCTCATCGACATTCCAACCGCCCGCCTTTTGGATGGTCAGGTTTCCTTCAAGGGGGATGTCTCCGTGCTCCCCGGGGATGCCCGCTATGGGGCCTCCGTGCATCTGGAAAGGGTTGATTTCCGCGACCTGACCAAGCTCTATTTCGGCTATGATGAATCCGGGGGGAGCATCACGGCCGACTATGCGTTCCGGACGATCGGCGGTGATGATCTGGCGATGACCGGCAACGGGAATCTTCTCATCCAGGACGGAAACGTGCTGGCGATGCCGGTCCTGGGGCCACTCTCCCTACTGATGGGGGAAGTGATTCCGGGCCTCGGTTACCAGACGGCGCGCGAGGCCACGGCCGACTTCTCCGTGGAAAACGGCGTTATCACGACGCGTGATCTCCTCATCAAGGGCAAGGGCTTCAGCATGATCGGCAATGGAGCGATCCATTATCTCGAGGACAAGATGGAGATGAACATCCGCCTCAATGCCCAAGGATTACCCGGCTTGGTGTTGTTTCCTGTGAGCAAGATTTTCGAGTACGAGTCGGTGGGTTCGGCCAAGCATCCCAAATGGCGCCCCAAGCTACTTCCCAAGATCGGTGGTGGCGCATCACCCACCCCGGTGCCCCAGTCTACGCCGCCTCCCGCACCCTGATCAGGGTATCAGCGTGAGCGTTGCAAGCATCCTTCCTGTCAGTCCCTTCTCTCTTCGGTAGGAGTAGTAGTGCTCCGGATTACAGGCAGTGCAGACCCCTTCATCATGGATCTGGCGGATACCGGCATCCCGGGCTTGTCTGGCGATCTCCTTTGAAAAATCAACTTCGTAGCAGGGAGGGCGGATGCAGGGGCCGATGACGACTTCAAACTCATCGGCGGGTTTCCCCGTTTCCACAGTCAGGATACGGATGCCCTCGCGTGTGATGCCGAGTTCCGTTCCTTTTTTTCCGGAGTGCAGCAGAGCTCCCGCGCTGCCATCCCGTGCGACGATCCAGACGGGAGCGCAGTCGGCCACATAGATGCCGAGCGTCAGGCCACGCGTCATCGTGACCAGTCCGTCAGCTCCGGAAACAGGTTCTTCCCTGGGGGAATTGACGATTGCGACGACGGAGCCATGAACCTGCTCGGCTGTGACGAGGTGGTGGTCTCCGGCTGCTGTCCGCAGTAGGTTCCGATGAAATGGCTCCAGTCTCGCCATTGCCTCCCCACGGGGAACCCTCACGTCAACTCCGGGAATCAACCCGATAAAATGTGCCCTGACTCCCGAAATGCCTAGGAGTGAGGAAATCGGCTTGAGTTGGTTCTGGCTCAATCGGGCTTCTGATTCTTGGAGGCTTTCTGTTCCTTGCGGTAGGAAGAACTCTTGATCAGGTTGTCAAACTGGACCGAGGGGGGGAGAGGATCCTCCTTGCGCATCGACTTGGGCAGCTGAGGTCTGAGGCGATCCTGAGCATTGTATTTTTTGTAGCGTTCCTTCTCCCACTTGTTGAGCGGGTCGTCGAAGAGTTCCTCGTATTGGGTGTGCAGGGAGAGGGCACGGTCGTATTCCGCCGTCGCGGAGATGTAGTTGAAAAGGGCCTGAAGGACGGAGGTCTGTGCCTGAAGAAGTTGGACCTGTGCATTGATGACGTCCAACTGAACGCCTGCGCCGGCATCAAGACGCTCCCGGGATAGACGGAGGGCCTCGGCGGCCTGCTCCACGGTGGTTCGCTGGCTTTCGATCGTTTCCTTGGCTTGGCGCAGATTAGAGATCGCTGTCTGCACCTCAGTGACGACGCTACGAACCGCATTATCATAGGCGATCTTGGCGTTCTGCATGGTCGCTTTGGCCTGCTTGACGGAGCCGTAGGTGGCAAGGCTGTCCCAGATGGCCCAGCTACCTGTTGCACCGAAGAACCATCCCTCGATGGTTTCCGTGAGGCTCTGGTCATACTTGTAGCTCTGGATCTGGTAACCTCCGTTGGCATTGATTGTGGGGAGCCAACCCGAGATGGCGGCAGTGACCTGCTTGGCGGTCACGAGGATGTTGAACCGCTGTGCCTTGAGGGAGGGATTACGCTGGAGGGCCGTGTGGATCGAGGCATTGTCATCGATCTTGCGCGGGTAGTACCCCAGCTCCCCGGTGACATCAATCGGCAGCTTCATGTTCTGCAGGTTGGGGTAGTCCATGCCGATAAGCTGGATGAGCCTGAACATGGAGACACGTAGGTTGTTCTCAGCCGTGATGAGAGGAGGCATCGAGTTTGCCAGCTGGACCTGCGCCTGAAGCACATTGAAGCGAGGTACTGTCCCAGCATCATAGCGACTCTGCTGGTCGGTGACCTGGGTCTTGTACAAGGCCACCTGTTGCTCATTGGCGATGACAAGTGCCCTGTTTAGGACGACCTGGTAGAACTGGCGAACCACGTCCGCCACCACTCTGTCGAGTGTCTGGCGAAGCTGGAAGTAGGCGATCTGCTCGGAGAGCTTTGCTGCCTCAGTGAGGGCAGGGGTTTTCCATCCGTCATAAATCAGTTGGGTGCCCTGGAAATTAATGTTCCAGGCCTGATTCACCTGGACGCTGGGAATTCCCCCGCTGCTATAGCCAGGAGGCGTTTGCCCCTGCTGAATGTTGGGATCGAGCCAGGTATATGCAGGGGATGCCGTCACCCTTGGGAGTAGACCCGCTCGGACATTGACGAAATTGCCCGACGCACGCTGGATATTCTGGGCAGCCGTGAGGATGTCGGGATTGTGCGCAAGTGCGAATTGGACCACTTGGTCGATGTTCATCCGTTTTGCATCTTTGGCAATGATGTTGGGGACCACCTTATTGCCCGCCTTGGCCAGCGCCTCTGCAGACAGCGGGACGTCGTGGATGAGTTTCATTGTCTCATCGATCAGCCCGAAGTTGGTGGCTGTTGGTGTGGCCATCGGCACGGGGCCCGTCGTGGTGTCGGGCAGCGGTGCGGGAAGCGACTCAGGGGTCACGGGGTTTGTGATCATCGGGGCTTGGGGAAGCCCCGTATTCTCTGGGACCAACGGGAGATTGGTGAAGGTATTGGTTCCCGCATTCAGTCCGGTAGGCGGTGCCGGGGGATTAGTAGCCAGCGTGGGGGCGACGGATGCTGCCGTAGGCGAGAGGTCCGCAGGGGAGGGAAGATTGGTCGCCTCCACGGGGAGGTTCGTCAGGGACTGGTTCGTCGTCTGGGAGTCGACAGAGATCCCGCTGATGCTGGCATCGTTAGTGGCCGGTTGCTGCCCCGTGAGGTCGGCTGCAAGCATCGCCCATGCGGCAAGAATGGTGTAAGCGGGAGTCTTCATCGATTGCAGGATGTGCAGTATTCGTGGATTTTGCCGTAAATGTCCAACCAAGCCCGTTGTTCCCCCGGGGAAAGCATTCCCATGACCTTTTCAAGGTTACCGATCATTTCCTGTCGGATTCCCTCGACGAGACGCGTGGCCTTAGGCGTTGGGGCGACCATGACTTGACGGCGATCCTTGATGCCGTGTGTTCGGCGGACATGGCCCAGTTTCTCCAGTCTCTGGACAAGTCCAGTCGCAGCGGGGGTGCTGTGGCCCATGAGTTCGGCGATGCGGCTCATGCCGGTAGGTCCATGGGAGCAGAGATGACCGAGAAGGAAAAACTGCGGAAAGGAGACTTTTCCGCGGGCAAGTTCACCCATCAGGGTCGTCAAAAAACGTCGCTGCATCACCATGATCATGGAGGCCAAAGAGCCCACTTCCTCTCGGGATAGAGGCGTCGGTTGATCAGGGAGCGACTTCTGCTGAATCATTAAGGTGATTAACTAACTAACAGGATGTGGTCTCTGCAACAGTCCGTCAATCACAGCCGGCCAACTCAGATTCTTCCCTTACCGCTTCACGATGTCTCCCGTGCTAACCGAGCCCTCCTCAACCTCCGCAGCAAAGCAGGGGGGCTGAACCTCCGCGACTTTGAGTCTGCTGACGGGATACTCTTTGGAGGTCACGATCAAGGTATCTCCCGTACGGACGAGTGTCCCGGGCGCCAGTTCGGCGATCACGTAACTTGAGTCGTTGGAAACACTCCGAATCGTTCCCACTTCCAACAAGGGAGCTGCCTTGGGGGGAGGAGTGGTCCTCTTTCTTTCAAGGAGTTTCCAGGGTGGCCAAAGTGAAGTCGACTGGGATGATGCAGGATGAGTGGGCGCAGTAGCAGCCGGGGTATCCGGTTTTTTCGAACGATGAGGCGAGTGAAGTAACGAGCAGGCGGCCAAGCCCAGAAAGGCCATTAACACAGTCATCAGCTTGGCGCCATGTCGGATCACGGCTTCTTTCTTGATCCCGAAAATCACGGAAAGCAACCCCGACCAGCTGGCCCGGTTGCTCAATCATCATCCGGATCGGCTTGCCGGCATCCCACCTCACGCCGCATAACTCTCGGTATCCATGTCATCCGCCGTCGCCTTTCTTGGACCCGAGGGAACATTTTCCCATTTAGTTGCCTTGCGCCGTTATCCGAAGCGGTCGGGACTTCCCTGCGCCACAATCACCGAGGTCTTCCATGCGGTGCGGTCCGGGCATGCTGGCTGCGGAATCGTCCCGATCGAGAACTCTTCCGGCGGCACCATCACCGAGACAGTAGACCTGCTGATCGAGCAGGCCGGCCATCTCGAGATCTCGGAGGAACTTGCTCTTGATGTACGCCTCGCCCTGCTTGGGAAAAAGGGAACCGCCTTTAAGGCCCTCCGCAAACTCTACTCCCATGTCATGCCGCTGAGGCATCACCGCGGCTGGGTTCGCGAGAATCTTCCCTCCGTGCAGATGATCGAGAGCGCCAGCACGGCCGAGGCAGCGAAAAAGGCTTCGCTCTCGGCCACCTCCGCAGCCCTTGCGGCTCCGGGAGCCGCCGAACTCTATGGACTCTCGGTCCTTAGGTTCCCCGTTCGTCCCGAGGCGGTCAACGTGACCCACTTCTTTGTCATTGTTCCTTCGGACAGTTCGAAATCCTCTTCCGCTTCTTCGGCGAGTAACCGATCCAAGACGGCCGTGGTCGCCGCGCTTCCGCAGACTCCGGGAAGCCTTCACCGTTTTCTGGGGCCCTTTGCCCGTGCCGGTGCCAATCTCTGCCGTATCGTCTCGCGTCCCGTCCCCGGTCAGCCTGAGACGTATGTTTTCTATCTGGAGGTCGAGGGGGCCCTTTCCGAGCCGGCCGTTCAAAAGGCCCTTTCGGGTGCCCGTAAAATGGCCGTCAGGATCCAGCCCCTCGGATCCTACCCTTCGAGACCCCGCTATCGGACACCGTTGAAAACCTCCCACTGACTTGTCACCATTCCGCTTATGAGATTACCGATCCTTCTCACGCTTCTCACCCTTTCATTTGCGCAGGTCATCCGTGCCGAGGCGCCGACAATCACTGTCCGCAAAAGCGATGCGCTTAACTTGGCTTTGGCTGTTATCGGGGGCAGCGAGGGTGCCGCTGTCTCCAAGGTCCTGCAGAACGACCTGACCCTGGCCGGCTGGTTTTCGCTAGCCCCCTCGGGACTCGCCAACATCACGGTTACCGGCACTGCAGCTGGCGGCATCCTGCAAGGGACCGTAAAGAAAGGGAACGAAGTTGTTCTCTCCAAGGCCTACAGTGGCAGTGCCCGTGTGGCAGCCCATCGGTTCGCCGACGACATCGTGGAGACCCTCACCGGGCACAAGGGGATCGCCAGCACCACCATTGCCTTCATCAGCAACCGCACGGGCCGCAAGGAGGTCTACCTCGCCGACTACGACGGGGCCAATGGCCGTCAGATCACCCATGACAACGGCCTGAGTGTCTCCCCGGCCCTGAGCCCTGATGGCCGCAAGCTCGCCTACACCGGTTATCAGGCGGGATACGCTGACATCTACCTGATCGATCTGGTTTCCGGGTCCCGCGTCCGTCTCGTGAAGTTCCCTGGAACCAATTCCGGAGCCCGCTTCGCCCCCAGCGGAGGCCGCTTAGCCTGCTCGGTCAGCAAGGATGGCAATCCCGAAATCTACGTGGTCAGTCTTGGTGGTGGCGCCAGTCGCATCACCCGCGGCCGTGGAGCGAAGTCCTGCCCCACCTGGTCGCCCGACGGTGGGGAGATCATCTACGCCTGTGACGAGACGGGAACTCCCCAACTCTTCCGTGTCTCCTCCTCGGGAGGATACGGCCGCCAGATCCCGACCGGGTTTGGCTATTGCAGCGAGCCGAGTTGGTCGCCCGACGGGCAGCGACTTGCTTTCAATGTCCGCTCAGGAGGAGGATTTTCCATCGCGGTGCTCGACCTGAACGGTGGCGGTGCCCGGATCGTGGGACAGGGGGAAAACCCCGTCTGGGGAGCCGACTCCCGCCATCTGATCTACAGTACGGGCGGCACCATCTCCCTGCTCGATGTCCCTACCGGGAAGTCCTTCCCCGTCGTAAGCAACCTTGGCAAGGTCACCGAGCCGACCTGGTCGAGGTAGGCCCCCAGACTACACGGTCGCCCTTTTGGAACACTTTTTCAAATTAAGGGATTGCCAGAGGGGCCCGTCTCTGAAATCTTCCACCCCCCATGCCTAAAGCCATCGCCCGCAGCAAAACCAAGAAGTCCGTGGCCAAGCGTTTCAAGCTGACCGCCACGGGCAAGGTCGTTCGGTCGAAGGCCGGCCGGCGTCACCTTCTCCAGTCCAAGAGCTCCAAGCGCAAGCGCAAGCTCGGGAAGCAGGTCGTTGTCGATGACACCGACGTTGCACGCGTGAAGGCGAACCTGCCTTTCGGCCTCCGATAGAGCATAGACGATCCGAGGATCTGGCCGGAATTCTTCCGGTCTGCCCGGGCGGGTGAGATCCCGGATCGACACACAACAAACAGCCTGCCCGATGAGGCCCGCCGTGTCACAGCGGCGGGAATGACAGAATGCCTAGAGCCACCAATTCCCCCGCGAGTCGCGCACGCCGCAAGCGGGTGATCGAAGAGGCCAGCGGATACCGCGGCCGCCGTTCCAAACTCTTCCGTTACGCCAAGGATGCCCGCATGAAGGGCAAGTACTGGGCGTACCGCGACCGCAAGACCCGCAAGCGCAACGTCCGTGCCCTCTGGATCACCCGTCTCAACGCGGCTGTCCGTGCCCAGGGCCTGACCTACAACCGCTTCATCGAGGGTCTCAAAGCCGCCAACATCCTGCTCGACCGCAAGGTCCTTTCGGACATCGCGATCCAGGACGAGGGTGCCTTCACCCAGATCGTCGCCAAGGCCAAGGCCGCCTTCGAGGCGAAGCCCAAGGTCAAGGCAGCCGCTTAAGCGGACACCCCGGGCTTCCCCCGGATCACTCCGTGGAAACCCAGATCGAGCAACTTCGGGTCGAGGCGCTCTCCGCCATTGCGGAGGCGTCCGACGCCCTTGCCCTGAAAGAGGCACGCGTTCGCTACCTCGGGAAGACCGGATCGGTTTCCCTGCTGAGCGAGGGGATGAAGAACCTCTCCAAGGAGGAGCGTCCCGTCATGGGGAAACTCCTGAACGAACTCCGTACCGCCGTTACGGCCGCCCTCGACGAAAAGGAAGGAGCGCTCACCGCGGTTGCCGATGCCGCCGCCCTTGCCTCGATCGACACCTCCCTGCCCGGCACGGCGCCCGAGTCCGGATCGCTCCATCCGCTGACCCTGCTGGTCGATCGCGCGGTGCAGATCTTTCGCCGGCTTGGCTTCGCGATTGCCGATGGTCCCGACATTGAGACCGAGTGGCACTGCTTCGATGCGCTGAATACCCCGGCCGACCATCCGGCCCGCAACGAGCAGGACACCTTTTACCTTCCTGACGGACGTCTCTTGCGCACCCACACCTCATCGATTCAGATCAGGACCATGGTGGCCAATCCGCCCCCGATCCGCATCATCGCCCCCGGCGCCGCCTATCGCCGCGATGAGGTCGACGCCACTCATCTGGCGCAGTTCACCCAGATGGAGGGACTCTATGTCGCCCCGGGCGTCAGTCTCGCGGACCTCAAAGGAACGATTGAATTCTTCTTCCGCGAGCTCTTCGGTCCCGGCACCGAGATCCGCTTCCGCCCCCATTTCTTCCCATTCACCGAGCCGAGCTACGAGATCGACCTGCGCACCGAGGCCCTCGGTGGCAAGTGGATGGAACTCGCTGGCTGCGGCATGGTCGACCCCGCCGTCTTCGAGGAGGTCAACAAGCAGCGCGGCGACAACGCCTACGACCCAGAGAAGGTCAGCGGCTTCGCTTTCGGATTCGGCCTCGACCGCCTCGCCATGAATCTGACCGGTATCTCCGACATCCGGATGCTGACGGAGAACGACCTCCGGTTCCTTTCTCGCTTCACGGCCTAACGGAACGGAATCCACGACGATGAAGATCTCCCTCTCCTGGCTCCGCGACTATCTCCGCACCGACAAACCGGCCGCCGAGATTGCCCGCATCCTGACCGATGCGGGACTTGAGGTCGGCGCGATCGAGTCGACCGGTGTTGCTATTCCCAAAGTCGTGGCAGCACAGATTCTGGAATCAGTCCAGCACCCCAACGCCGACCGCCTTAGCGTCTGCAAGGTCGATGACGGCAGTGGCACACCACGCCAGATCGTCTGCGGAGCGAAAAACTACAAGGTCGGCGACAAGGTGCCGCTCGCCCAGCCCGGTGCCGTCATGCCCGGTGATTTCAAGATCAAGGTCGGCAAGCTGCGCGGTGTCGAGAG
The DNA here is from genome assembly GCA_947471565.1 of Spartobacteria bacterium. Lineage (GTDB taxonomy): Bacteria > Verrucomicrobiota > Verrucomicrobiia > Chthoniobacterales > UBA6821 > UBA6821. Next base: position 73,966 of record CANIVT010000008.1, read on the forward strand.
CGAGGGGATGATGTGCAGCTCCAAGGAGCTCGGCCTCGGCGAAGGAGCCGACGGACTGCTCATCCTGCCGCCCGAGACCACAGTCGGAACGCCCTTAAGCGAACTCTTTCCCGCGGAGGAGGTCTTTGAAATCGAGATCACCCCGAACCGTCCCGATTGGCTCGGCCATCTCGGCGTGGCCCGTGAAGCAGCCGCTTTCGGCTGCGGGGAACTCAAGGCTTCGGAGCCGGATCTCCCTGCAATCAAGGAGGATTCCTCCGTCGCCGCGATCACCGCGCCTGCAGCCGCATCCTTCTACAGCATCCGCCGGATCGACGGGGTGAAGGTGGGGCCCAGCCCCGAGTGGCTTCGCAAGCGCCTTGAGTCCGTCGGCCTCCGCTCCATCAACAACATCGTCGACGTCACGAACTTCGTGATGTTCGAGACGGCCCAGCCGCTCCACGCCTTTGATGCTGCGAAGATCGAGGGTGCTCTGACCGTCCGCTTCGCCAACGACGGGGAATGCTTCACGGCTCTCGACGGCAGGGAGCACAAACTTTCCGCCAACGATCCCGTGATCGCCGATGCCAAGGGAGCCCAGGCTCTTGCTGGAATCACAGGAGGTGCCGCCAGCGGTGTTTCGGAGTCCACCACCTCCGTCCTCCTCGAGAGCGCCGTCTTCACTCCGACTGTCATCCGCCGTGCAAGCCGCGCGCTGGGTATCTCAACCGATTCCAGCTACCGCTTTGAGCGTGGGGTCGACGCGCAGGGTGCCTTGGCTGCTTCAGCCCGTGCCGCTGCCTTGATCGCCCAATTGGCAGGAGGATCCGCCTCCGTCGACCTCGTGATTGCCGGAGCCGTACCCGCTCCCCGTGTGATCGCACTACGTGGCGATCGCGTCCGCTCGCTCTTGGGTATCTCTATTGATGACACAGCGATTGCCTCCCTACTTGCAAAACTCGGGATCAAGGAGGTTTCTGGTGGTTTCGAGATCCCTGCGTGGCGAAATGACCTCACCCGCGAAGTCGATCTGATTGAGGAGGTCGCCCGCCTGCATGGCATCGGGAACATTGTCTCCACGCTACAGGGGATCCCTGCTCACTCGAGCGAGGCTGACCGCGCCTACGATTTTGCACGTGCTCTGCGCCGCCGCCTCTCGGGAGGTGGATTCCATGAAGCCCGCAGTGGCACCCTCACGGGTAGCCGTGATCAGGCCTCCTACGCCCCCGGTGATTCTGGCGGTGTCGTTGCCGTCCGTAATCCCATGGGCGAGGAACATTCGACCCTGCGCGCCAGCCTCATCCCCGGACTTCTCGATGCTGTCTCGCGGAACCTTCGCCATGGTGCCGACTCGATCCGACTCTTCGAGATCGGGAAGGTTTACCGCCAGGAGCAGCCCGAGGAGAGCACACGCCTCGGACTCGTCATCACGGGGCGAACCGCGCTGGAAAATTGGCGTGGTGAGTCGGAGCGCTCCGTCGATCTCTTCGATCTCAAGGGGGTGCTTGCCCGACTCGGTAATCCTCTCGATCCGATCACCTTCCGCTCTACGACCCATGCGTCGCTTCCCCTGGCTCTCGAGATACTGATCGGTGGCAAACCCGCCGGCATCCTTGGAGTCCTCTCCCCTGCCGCCACGCGCGAGGTGATGGTCGGCGGTCATCAGGGTCAGATCGTGGTGGCCGAACTTGATCTCGCCGCCCTTCAGGCATCCAGCGGCACCGGGTTCTCAAAGGATCCAAAGAGCTTCGGGGCGATTCCCAAATTCCCCGCAGTTCGTCGTGACTTGGCGCTCTTGCTTGATGCCGCGACTCCTTATTCCCTGATCGAACAGACAGCCCAGGCAACCAAGGAAGAGTTGCTCTCCGGAATTACTCCCTTCGACATCTTTAGTGATCCGGAAGGAGTCAAGGTTCCCATCGGCAAAAAGTCCCTTGCCGTCGCCTTGACTTTCCAGCACTCCGACCGAACCTTGACGACAGAAGAGGTGAATGAAGCGGTCGCCCGCATCGTCACCCGGCTTCGGGAAACGGCTGGCGCCGAAATCCGAGGCTGACGTTCTAAAACACTTTTGAATTTGCCCTGCGGTGTTCGGGATTCGGTCTGTATGCTCCCGATCCGATGTGATCAAACCGGAGGCTGAACCGGGCGGAACAATGACAGGCCTTTACTGGAGGTCAGCGGTCCGTGCGGAGGTCTCCACCCTAACCTATATTGGGAACGGGATCGCGACCTAACGGCACCGCGGGGCATCTCTCTCCTCGTCCAAGGGACGAGGTAGGTATTTAGACTGAAGGCTATGAGACTGTTAAGGGAAGAATCCTCCCCCATAACGCCGAGTCCTGCTCCAAAAGATGAGCAACGTTCTTCTTCCCTAACAGTCTTCAGTCTAAACCGCTTTAGTCTCAGCGCTCAGCGCCGAAGGTTCTTGTCCCAGAGAGGAGTGTGGGAAAAAGTCGACGGATGGATCCTTATTTCACGGAACTTGGCAAGACGGTCTATGCACGCTGGAAGGCTGTTGATTTTTCGCTGGAGGCGTTTCCTTCGATCGCTGCAAAGGCGTTGGGCGAGAAGCCGCCGGCTAAGTATGCCGATCTCGGGAAGTTGATGGTCGATTTCCTGCTGAATGACGATCAGCCCTGTCAGTCCTCCTCGGGATTCGGTCAACCCGAGCTGATCCTGCACGATAATCCGAAGTTCTACATCCAGGCTCTCTTCTGGATGGACGGCACGACCGACATTCACCAGCACGGGTTTTCGGGAGCCTTTCATGTCATGGCGGGATCGAGCCTGCATGCCCGCTATGATTTCCTGAAGCCACGTCCCGTCACGCCACGTTTCCGCCTCGGTGATCTCAAGCTCAGGGAGACGCATCTGCTTCCGACGGGAACGACGGTTCCGATCGCCTCGGGCAGCGGCTGCATCCACTCCCTCTTTCATCTCGAGACCCCCTCCGTGACAATCGTGGTCCGGACCCACTCTGATCCAGGCACCGATCCTCAGTTCACCTACCTTCCCCCGCATGTGGCGCTGGATCCGATCCAGAACGACACTCTCACGCTTCGCCGCAAGCAGCTCCTTGATGTGCTCGAGCAGACCGGAGATCCCACCTATCCCGAGCTGGTCCTGCGTCTCATCGGGGAGCTCGACCTGGAACGCGGCTTCTTCATCCTGCAGAACGGCATCGGTCACCTACGCTCCATCGACGCTTGGGAGGCGATCTGGGTGGCCTTTGTGAAGAAGCACGGGGCCAAAGCCCGTCCGTTGCTTCCAACCTTGGAAGAAATTGTTCGTCGCGACGCCATCGTGGCGATGCGGGCCACGATTACGGATCCTGACCTCCGTTTCTTCCTGGCACTCCTTCTCAATATCCCGGCCCGCAAGCAGATCCTAGAAATGATCGCCGATCGCTACAAAGGCTCTCCTCTGGACACCATCCAACAATGGGCTCTCGAACTCCTGCAGCAGGATGAGGAAACCTGCTGGATCCTTGACGCCCGCTTTCCCGAGGAGGTCCCCATTTCCGAGGAGGAACAACCGGGGCTCCTGTTGGCGGCACTGGGTTACTTTCTCAAGGGAGGAAAGATCCCTAGGGAACTTAAGGGGGTTTCCAAGAAGACTCTTACCGTACTCAACCAATCCTTTGTGAATTCCAGTTGGAAGGTTCTCGGAAAGAAATCCTAGAGAACGATGCAGCAGTACCCCGAAAAAGAGATTTGGTTCCCGGCCAAACGCTACGGCTGGGGTTGGGGGCTGCCATGCCGGTGGCAAGGGTGGGTGGTTCTGGGGGTATGGATCGTCCTGATGGGGCTATCCGCATGGTTCTTGCTCCCCAAGCATTACGGACTCTTTCAGGGGGCAGTCTGGACTTTGGCGAGTGCATTGATCGCCGTCTGCTGGTGGAAGGGGGAGAAACCCCGTTGGCGCTGGAGGAAAGATTGATTGATAAAGTTTTTCCAGCACCGTTGAAAAATCAGGTTTAAATCCCGAGCCTTTGTTATCTTTCGCCAATGAAAAATCCCCCTGAACTCCGCATCGGTCTTGTCTCGATCGGGCTGGACACCTACTGGCCCCAATTTCCAGGACTAAAGGAACGCCTGGAAGGATACACGCACCGCATCGAAATTAGGATCGCCGGTCAGGTTGAGGGAAAGGCGCAGATTGTGAACCTCGGCATGGTTGACTCACCCGAACATGCATTTGAGGCGGGGCATGAGCTCCGCCGGGCCGACGTGGATCTGCTGCTCATCCATGCCGCCACCTACGCCCTTTCCTCAACGGTTTTGCCAATGGTCCGTCGGGCCAAGGTGCCTGTTCTGATTCTGAATCTCTCGCCCGAGGCTACCCTCGACTATGCGTCGTTCAACGCGATGGGCGACCGCACGAAGATGACCGGTGAGTGGCTAGCCCACTGCGGCTCATGTCCCGTTCCCGAGATTGCCAATGTCCTGACCCGCGCGCGGATACCGTTCCATCAGGTCACGGGTCGTCTGGAGGATGACGCGGAGTGCTGGCGTGAAATCGGCGACTGGATCGCCGCGGCCCGGGTCGTTCACGGAATGGAGCACAACCGTCTCGGGGTCATGGGGCACTACTACAACGGGATGCTCGATATTTACTCCGACTTGACGCTCCAGAGCGCCGTCTTCGGTACGCATCTCGAGATCGTGGAAGTGGAGGAACTCAGCGCCCTTCGGCGTGAGGTAAGCGATTCCGAGGCTGCGGATCGCGTGGCGGAATTCCACAGCGAGTTCGATGTCCGCGAGGATTGCCCTGAAAAGGAGTTGCTGCGCGCCGCTCGAACCTCCGTGGCCCTCGATCGCCTGGTCCGGGAGAAGCGACTCGGTTCGCTCGCCTACTACCATATGGGAACCGGCATCCCCGAAAACGAGGATTCCATCAGTTCCATCATCCTCGGGAACTCGCTCCTCACGGCGCGGGGAATACCCGTCGCCGGGGAACTCGAGATCAAGAATGTCCAGGCCATGAAAATCATGGACCTACTGGGTGCGGGCGGATCCTTCACCGAGTATTACGCCGTCGACTGGAACGACGATGTGGTCCTGATGGGGCATGATGGACCGGGGCATATCGCGATCGCGCAGGGGAAGACTCGCGTCCGCCCCCTCGCGGTCTATCACGGGAAGGTCGGCAGCGGCCTCTCCGTAGAGATGTCGGTGAAACACGGTCCCGTCACCCTGCTCAGCGTGGTTGAAACGGCTGACAACAGGATCAAACTTCTCGTCGCCGAGGGGGAATCCGTTCCGGGACCGATTCTAGAAATCGGGAACACGAACAGCCGGTATCGCTTCCCGATCGGCGCCCGCCGGTTCATGAACGACTGGAATACCCAGGGGCCCGCCCATCACTGCGCAGTCGGCGTGGGGCACCTTGCCGGAGCGATCGAAAAGATCAGCCTTCTGCTCGGCATCGGGATGTATCGGGTCTGCTGATAGCTTTCGCCCTTTACTCAAGCCCCCCTCCAACAATGAATCGAACTCCCTGGATTTTCCTGGCTGCATTCGTTGCAGTCGCGTTTTCCGGCTGCCGTCCCGAGACAGATCAGGTCACGGTTTCGGCGCTGCGGTGTGAATACCGCGTCAACCCGGAGGGTATAGGCATCGCCAAACCACGCTTCGGGTGGAGGGAAATCTCAAAAGAGCGAAACCAGTCCCAGACAGCTTACCGGATCGAGGTTTCTGATTCCCGCAGCAAGATATTTTGGGATTCAGGAAAGGTTCGATCCGATCAATCGCAGGGGATTGTCTATGCGGGTGCTCCGTTGCAACCGGGCGAGGTCTATGTTTGGAAAGTCCGGCTCTGGGATGCCCATGGCCGCATGACCGCCTGGAGCGGGCCGTCGACCTTCAGCACCGCAATCGGAGAATGGCATGCCCAATGGATCGGCCGGGATGTCCCCCCGGAAACCAATTCCCGTAACACGGCGGGATTGGCCTGGGTCAAGGGGAAATCCGGTAAGGCGGGCTCCTTGATTCTTTCCAAGCAGATCGCTCTCCTGGCCGGTCAGGTTCCCGCCAAGGCGATGCTCATGCTCTTTCCCGACAACTTCTGCACTGCTCAGGTGAATGGTCAACCGGCGGGCGAGGCCGTCCGATGGGATCAAACAACACGTCTCGACCTCACCAAATTCTTTCATCCCGGAACCAACACCGTGTCGCTGACCGTCACCAATAGCGACGGGCTACCAGCTGCTGTAGTCGGGAGGGTGCTGCTCACTCCCGAGTCGGGACCGGTTCTCGATTTGCCGATCGACACTACCTGGGGTGACGTCACCGACCTAGGCATGAAAAAATCAAGGGACCCCAAGACTCCGTGGGGTACCCCCGCCCTCAATGACCAACCGAGGATCCCGGTTGCGTATCTCAGGAAGGAATTCACCACCGGAACCAAGGAAGTGCGCAGGGCAGTGCTTTCCGTGACCGCCTTGGGAGCCTACGAGATCCGTCTCAACGGCTCTAAGGTGGGGGAGGATGTCCTTGCCCCGGGATGGACAGAGTTCCGCAAGCGCGTTCCGTTCCAGACACATGACGTGACCCGGATGATCCGCGTCGGGACCAATGCTCTCGCCGCCGAACTGGCCGACGGGTGGTATGCCGGTCCCCTCGCTTTCACCGGGAAGAGGAATTTTTACGGGGGAAATCCCCGCATCAAGGCAGAGTTGACCATCGACTACGCCGACGGGACGACGGAGCGGGTGGTTACCGACGGTTCCTGGAAAGCGGGGGAGGGGCCGATCCGTTCGGCCGGACTTCTGCTGGGGTCCGAATACGACGCCACCAAATCGATCACGGGATGGGATCTTCCCGGTTTCAATGACTCCATGTGGACAGCCGTCTCGTCCGGCCTTGCGGGTGTCGGGACGAATGCGCCGAAGGAACCCCTCCTCGTGGCGGATGTCTCCTGCCCTCCCAGGATCCAGGAGCTTCTTCCAACCGTGAAGGTCACCGAACCGGCCCCGGGTGTCGCCGTCTTCGATCTCGGTCAGAACATGAGCGGTTGGGCACGACTCAAACTCAAAGGGCGTCCCGGGCAGAGGCTTGTGGTCCGTTACGGAGAATTCCTGAATCCCGACGGGACGCTCTACACTGCGAATCTCCGCGGGGCGACCTCCACCGACCGCTTCACCCTGGCCGGTTCCGGCGAGGAGATTCTCGAGCCTTCCTTCACCTTCCATGGGTTCCGCTACGTCGAGGTCAGGGGCCTCGATGGCAAGCCTGATCCTTGGATGGTCACGGGGGTGGTGGTTCACACCCCCATGGAACGGAGCGGTTTCTTCGAGTGCTCCAGCCCGTTGCTCAACCAACTCTTTCACAACATCGTCTGGGGACAGAAGTCGAACTACATCGACGTGCCGACGGATTGTCCCCAGCGCGACGAGCGGGCTGGTTGGACGGGTGATGCCGAGTTCTTCGTCCCGACGGCCGCATACAATTTTAACGTAGACCCTTTCTTCGCCAAATGGCTGACGACGCTCTGCGAGGACTCCCAGGGTCCAGACGGATTCATCCCGAGCGTGGCGCCGGATCTCTTCGGAAAAAGCGGAGGCACGGCGTGGGCTGATGCAGCGGTCATCTGCCCCTATCAGATATGGAAAACCTATGGTGACCTCTCCGTGATCCGGGATCACTTCCCGGCGATGGAACGCTACATGGATTGGATCTCGTCGAAATCAACCAATGGAATCCCGGTGACGGGGCATTATGGCGACTGGCTGAACAAAGGAGGTGGTGCCACCAAGGAGGTCATCGACACTGCGTACTACGCCCACGACGCGCGGCTGATGGCCGAGATGGCCCGCGCCATCGGGAACAAGGATGCCGGGGCCAAATATGAAAAACTGCACGCTGATGTGAAGAAAACCTTCGCGGGTTTTTTCGATCCGGACGGAACTTTGAAGGGATGCAGCCAGACCGGCTATACCCTCGCCTTTTCCATGGGTCTGGTTCCCGACGAGTTTAAAGAAAAAGCGGCGGAGAAGTTTGGGGGTGAGATCACCCGTTTTAACGACCATCTGGCAACGGGTTTCATCGGCACTCCCCGCTTGCTTCCCGCCCTGCATGCCGCGGGTCGTGATGATTTGGCAAACCGGCTTCTTCTTCAGGAGAGCTATCCGTCCTGGCTCTTTCAGGTGAAACTGGGGGCCACCACGATGTGGGAACGATGGGACGGATGGACGCCGGACAATGGGTTTCAGGATGTGGGAATGAACTCCTTCAACCACTACGCCTTCGGATCCGTCGGCGAGTATCTTTATGGAATGATCGGGGGTATCCAACCCATCACTCCCGGTTTCAAAACCATGCTGATCGCTCCTGTGGTGGGCCATGGCATTACTTGGGCCAAGGTTTCCTTCGATTCCGTGTATGGCAAGATCGCCAGCAACTGGAGCCTCAAGGATAGCAAACTGACCATGGAAGTGACGATTCCGCCGAACACGACGGCAACGATCCGAATGCCGACCTCCTTGCCTGATCAGGTTCAGGAATCGGGAACTCCCATCTCTGAGGTCCCTAATATCAAGACCCTGCATTCTCAGAAAGGTGCTCTTTACCTGAAGGTTGGCAGCGGGAAGTATGAGTTTGTCGCTCCCTTCGTGCAATCGTGATCACTCCGCAAAAAGCAGGACTAATGAAGAGAACAACTATTCTTGCGTTTCAGTGTCTGGTGACTTTTGCCAATGGTTTAACCCAAACAAATACTCCGCTTCCGAAGAATCCGACGGAGAAAGCGGTATCGTTTATTCCTGCTTCCAAGCCTCCGCAGCAACCAGCCCTCACGCAGTGTTTGAACATCGTGCAGGATCCCGCGGGCAAGGCCCTTCAGAAGGCTTTTGTCTGGGCTGATTTGCCCGTTGGCAAACCGGGTGTGGCTGTCGGCTTCAGGAGGACATTTGATCTGGAATCCAAACCCACCTCTGGATTCCTTCAACTCTTCGCCGATGCCCGCTACATTCTCTGGGTGAACGGTTCCTATGTCGACCGAGGGCCTGCTAGGTTCCAGCCCAACGGGCCCGAGTACGACATGATCGAGATCAGTCGGTTTCTGAAACGGGGAAAGAATGCCGTGGCGCTGCTTGTGGCCGGAAATCTTTCGGGAGGCAAGGTGATGAGGCATCGGCCCGGGCTGACCGCCTCGCTGGAGGTGAACGGGAAAATGCTCTGGAAAACCGACGATGCGTGGCGCTGGAGCGATTCCACGCGGTTCCGTTCGGTCAGCGCCAATTGGCCGAACCTCTGGGAATCCGAGGTTGATGCCCGGGTGGAGGACGGGGACTGGACGACGGCCGACTACAACGATGGCTCATGGAAACACGCTTCCCCGATTCAAGGAACGGATTGGGGACCGCTGACGGCACGCCGTATTCCGTTACTCGGGGAGAAAGAAGTCTCCTTTGCCATCGGGGATGGAAAAGTCCTGCCCGTGACACTCAAGGCGGGTGAAAAACTTGTATGCTCGACCGGGCGGATTGTTCAGGCCTACCCGGTGATCGAGTTCAATGCCGAGGCCGGAACGGAAATCTCGATCCAACCCTACCGCGTCCACTATGTTGCCAAGGGGGGACCGCAGAGACACTTCACTCTGGATACGCGCGGCATCACCGAGATGTCCGTCTCCGTGACCAAGGGTGAGGCCACGATCACCGGCCTGAAACTGGTCGAGAGGCTTTACCCCTACGAGAGGCTTGCCCGATTCGACTCGGACGACTCGTTCCTCAACCGACTCTGGGAGATGTGCGCGCGTTCCTGCGAGGTGCTCAGCGAGGATTCCTATGTCGACTGCGCCGACCGGGAGCGCGTCGAGTGGATGGATGACACGCCCCCGGCATACGACGTCACCCGCATCGCCATGGCCGGACCTGCGGAACCCGGGGGAGGGCAGCTCCACGCCGATCCTAGACTGCTTGGCGAACTGATCCGCCGCACCGCACTCACGCTCCAACCGGAGGGATGGGTGAAGGCCCACACCTGCTCCGACCGTTATGACATCCATGCCAAAATGGAGGACCGGGCATGCGACTGGGTGGAGGGAATCAGGCTCTACCACGATGCCACGGGGAACGCTTCCGCGGTGAGGGAGATTTGGCCGGCGGTGAAGGCGCAGATGGAGTATTTCCTGAAAAGAAGGACCGGCAAGGGGCTTGTCTCCGCCCGCGACTGGGTGGTCTGGAAAAACCCCACCGCATACCTCGAGGGGCAGACCACGCCGCTGAACAGCTTCGTCTTCCGTTCACTGGCCGATGCCTCGCACCTCGCCGGAATCGTCGGTGACGCCCCGGCAAAGGAACGGTATGCCAAGGCATCGGAAGACCTGAAGAAAGCCATCAACGCGGTGCTTTGGGACGAGAAAGGGGGATGCTACTACGGGGGGTATTTCAGCCCCGAGGAAATCGAGGCGAACGCATCCGTCAAAACGCCTTTCAGATCCAGGGAAGCGCCCCTGGCCGGGCGACTCAAGGACGGTTACTTCCCGTCCACTCTCGAAGCGAATCTTTTCGCCCTGGACCGTGGTGTCGTGCCCGGGGATCGCAGGCAAAGAGTGGTTGACGCTGTGGTTGCGGAGGTCAGGAAAGGAAACGTCGGGGGCGGGATCATGACGGCGTATTACCTGTTCAAGCAACTCTACTCGCTCGACACGCCAGAGTTTGATTCCCTCATCCTTACCAAATTCAGGGAAAAGTTCCGTGCAATGGTTGACTCCCCGCTTCAATGTTCGTGGGAGGGATACGGGGGGGGATCCTTGGCTCATATCTACGGGATGTATCCCGGATATTTTCTTAGTGCCTACGTGCTCGGAGTTCGCCGCGATGCCCCGGTGGCCGAAGGCAAGCTCATCGTTGAGCCTCACCTTGGAGACCTGCGACATGTCTCGGGGACGGTGGAGACGGAATTCGGGCCGGTAACCGTTGCATGGACCAGTGATTGCAAAAAACTCGAAGGCCAGATCAGCGTCCCCAAGTGGCCCGCCACGACGCTGGCTCTTCCGCTCAAGGAAGGGGTGACTTCAGTCCTGATTGACGGCAGAGAGACGACGGGCGCCGCTATCGGATCACGGTTGCTTGTTCCTCTGGCAGCCGGAGCCCATACCATCACGTACTGAAATTGTTTCCTGCCTGTGCACTGACCCGCCTTCATCTACTGTCTTTCCTATGACCTCCAAGACTGCGTCTTCCTTCCGGATCCTTGCGCTGATGGCCGCCTGCCTATGCCTGACTCCGACGGGAAACCTATTCTCCGCCGAGATCCATGTCTCCCCTTCCGGCAACGATGCGAATGCGGGAACGATCGACCGGCCGGTGGCTTCACTGCATCGCGCCCAGGAACTGGCCCGGGCCTCCGCTTCCCATGAACCGGTCACCGTCGTGCTCAGGGGGGGTACCCATTACCTAGGAAAGCCGCTTGTGTTCACGGCGGCCGACTCCGGCACGGCCCAGGCACCCGTTATTTACAAGGCCTACGGTAACGAGAAGCCCGTGATCAGCGGCGGTGTGCGCCTCGTCAACCTTGATTGGAAGCTCTTCCGGGAGGGGATCATGCAGGCGACCGTGCCGGCTGATCTGCTGGCGGATCAACTCTTTGTCAACGGGGAACGTCAAATCCTTGCCCGCTACCCGAATGTCGATCCAAAGCAGCTGATCTTTCGCGGGAGCGCCGCGGATGCAATCGGACCGGACAGGGTCGCCCGATGGTCCGATCCTGCGGGAGGCTACCTTCACACGATGCACCCCTCCCTCTGGGGTGGATTTTCCTATCTGATCACCGGAAAAGATCCGCAAGGGAAGCTCCTTCTCGAGGGAGGATGGCAGAACAACAGGCCCGGTGGCGCGGCTGGAAAATTCGTCGGGGAGCCCAAGGGGATCCATCCCAAATTCCGGATGGTCGAGAACATTTTCGAGGAACTCGACTCTCCCGGCGAATGGTTTCTCAACACGAAGACGCACACGCTTTACTATTACCCTCCCGCAGGACTCGATTTGAAAAAGGCCATGATGGAGGTGCCGGTCCTCAAGAGCCTGGTGGAGTTCCGCGGGGACCAGAGAGCCCCGGTCCGCTTTGTCACCCTTCAGGGGATCGTTTTCCGGCACACGCTGCGCACCTTCATGGAGAACAGGGAAAAGCTGCTCCGCACCGACTGGACGGTTTACAGGGGCGGAGCGGTCGTTTTCGACGGAGCCGAGGATTGCTCCCTGGAGGACGACCTGATCGACCAGGTCGGGGGCAATGCGATCTTCGTCAACGACTACAACCGCCGGATCACGGTCCGGGGATCGGAAATAGCTCACGCGGGAGGCAACGGCATTGCTTTTGTCGGCGATCCGACTGCTGCACGCAGTGCGCTGACAGGATACGAATCAAGACAGGGTTACCTGAAAATTGATCCGTCCCCGGGGCCCCAATCCGACAACTACCCCAAGGATTGTCTTGTCGATGACTGCCTGATTCACGGCACGGGGTGCGTCGAGAAGCAGACGGCCGGCATCGAGATCGATCTTGCGCAGGACATCACCGTCAGTCATTGCACGATCCATGATGTTTCAAGGGCCGGCATCAACATCGGCGACGGATGCTGGGGAGGTCACGTGATCGAGTGGTGCGACGTCTTCGATACCGTCAAGGAGACGGGGGATCACGGCTCCTTTAATTCCTGGGGCCGTGACCGCTACTGGGGAACCAAGGATGTGCCGGCGGACAAACTTCCTGCTTTCGCGCTTCTTGACGTGGTCAAGCCCATTACCCTCCGCTTCAACCGCTGGAGATGCGATCACGGCTGGGATGTCGATCTGGACGACGGTTCGTCAAATTACGAGATCCATGACAACCTCTTCCTAAACGGGGGAATCAAGCTCCGGGAGGGTTATTGCCGTAAGGTTTGCAACAATATCGCGGTCAACAATGCACTGCATCCCCATTGTTGGTTCAAGGAGAGCGGCGATGTGGTGAGCGGAAACATCTGGATGTCCGGCTATCGCTCGGCGGCCATGAATTCCTCATGGAAATGGGGCGAAAAGATTGACGGAAACTTTTTCGCCGCACCTGATTCCGCAAGGGTGAGATTTTTGAAAAACGGCTGCGATTCCAATTCGCTGTCGGGTGATCCCATGTTCACGGATCCATCCCGAGGCGATTATTCCGTGAGGTCGGATTCCCCCGCGTTGAAGGTGGGATTCAAAAACTTCCCCATGGATCGTTTCGGGGTGCGAAAGCCGGAGCTCAAGGCCAGGGCCGGGGATCCCGAGTTGCCTGTTTTGAAAAGGGTGGTGAAAAGCTCCCCCGATAGGATTGCACCGATCAGCAATTGGGAGGGTCTGCAACTCAAAGACATGGAAGGCGAGGAATACTCCGCCTACGGGGTGGCAAAGGATGACGGCGGCATCGAGATCATTGGGGGATCGCATACCCTGCTGCGCAAGGGTGACCTGATCCAGAGTATCAACGGACAACCCGTCAAAACATGCCTTGATCTGGGAAAGAGGGGAATTACCCATCCTTTGTCCGTCGGGATTATCAGGGATCAGCAGCGCAGGATCATCACCATACCCTGACCCAGCTTGCTCATACAGCCCATTTCTGGGGCGAAGGATTGATTTTTACGGGGGGTAGGGCAAGGTTGGTGGTTCATGCTTCTGTCCATTCTCAAGGTGCTCGGGATCCTTCTCGAGGTGGTTCTCCTCTTTAACCTGCTCATCGTTGTCCATGAGCTGGGTCATTTTCTCGCAGCCCGCTGGCGTGGTCTGAAGGTCGAAAAGTTCGCCATCTGGTTTGGCAAGCCTCTCTGGTCAAAGACCATCGGCGGAGTCGAATATCGCCTGGGCTCGATCCCGGCGGGCGGATTCGTCGCCATTCCCCAACTCGCCCCGATGGAGGCGATCGAGGGAAAGACCGACGAGAAGGGTGAGGATCTCCCGGCGGCACGCCCCCTCGACAAGATCATTGTGGCCCTTGCCGGCCCTGCCGCCAGTCTCGGACTGGCGTTCGTTTTCGCCTGCATCGTCTGGATCATCGGACGTCCTGTCAGTCAGGCCGAGACAACGAATGTGATCGGCTATGTCGTGGAGGGAGGGCCCGCCGCGAAGGCCGGCTTGAAGCCGGGCGACCGCATCCTAGCCGTCAATGGCCATCCCGTGACCCGCATCACCGGTATGGGACGGATGGGTGACAGCGTTGCCTGGAACATTGCCGTGACGGCCGCCCCGGTGATCCCGGTCCGCTTCGAGCGCGATGGCAAAGAGCAGGTGGTGGAGGTGGAGCCTGTCGCCGAGGAACGTCATGGCTGGAGCCGCAAGCCGCTTCGGCAGATTCAGGTGATTCCGGCGATGACGCCGATGGTCGCCCGGGTGTTCCCGAACAGCCCCGCGGCCGATGCGGGCCTCCGATGCGGCGATCTCGTGATGGCGGCCAACGGGACGAAGCTCCTCAGTCAGCCGGCCCTTGCCGGGATTCTCTCGGCCACCAAGGGAGCCCCGGTGACCCTTGTGATCCGTCGTGGAGCGAGCGACTTTCCCGTGACGATCACCCCGCGCATCCCGGTTGGCGAGAAGCAGCCCAGGATCGGAATCCAGTGGGATGAGCGCGGCATCATCACCCTGATCCATCCCGATCCCTTCACCCAGATCAAGTCCAGCCTGCTGACCATGTGGGAGACGATCTCCGCCGTCACGGACCGGCACTCCGACGTGAGCGTTCAGCAGCTAAGCGGCCCCGTCGGCATCATGCGCATTTACTACCTTCTCTTCCAGAGCCCCATGGGATGGCAGTTGGCGTTCTGGTTCAGCGTCGTGCTCAACGTGAACCTCGCTGTCATGAATCTCCTTCCCTTCCCCGTGCTCGATGGAGGCCACATCCTGTTGGCTCTCATCGAGTGGCTCTGCGGTCATCCGATCCATCAGAAGACCCTTGAGATTGTCCAGACCACCTTCGCGATGCTGCTCATCGGCACCATGCTTTATATTTCCTTCTTCGATGTCAGCGATCTCGTGGCCGGCCGCAAAACCGCGCTTTCCCCTGCAGGGAAAGCCGCTGACACGATGATCTTTGCACCCGCTACGGGAAACGCTCCGGCTAAGCCATGACTCCATCCGTCTACGCGGCGGATCTCTTTTCCTACTCCCGCCGTCCCTCCCGTGAGGTGATGGTTGGGGATCTCGGCTTTGGCGGATCGCATCCGATCCGCGTCCAGTCGATGATCACCAGCGACACCATGGACACGGAGGCCTGCGTGGAGCAGACCCTGAGGCTGGTCGAAGCGGGATGTGAGATGGTTCGCATCACCGCACCGACGGTGAAGGATGCCGCAAATCTCAAAAACATCCGCGAGGAACTCAACCGTCGCGGTTGTCGTGTCCCGCTGGTCGCCGACATTCACTTCAAGCCCGAGGCTGCCCTTGAGGCCGCCAAGTGGGTCGAGAAGGTTCGCATCAATCCGGGCAACTTCGCCGATTCCAAAAAATTCGCCTCCCGCGATTATACGGATGCGGAATATGAGGCCGAGATTGATCGGATCCGGGAGCGCTTCACTCCACTCGTAAAGCTCTCACAGGAGAGGGGGGTGGCGATGCGGATCGGCACCAACCATGGTTCGCTCAGTGATCGGATCATGAACCGCTTCGGTGATTCGCCGCTGGGCATGGTCGAGAGCGCCCTAGAGTTTGCG
Organism: Spartobacteria bacterium; assembly: GCA_947471565.1. Classification (GTDB taxonomy): domain Bacteria; phylum Verrucomicrobiota; class Verrucomicrobiia; order Chthoniobacterales; family UBA6821; genus UBA6821. The sequence goes on from CANIVT010000008.1 coordinate 89,614, forward strand.
CGGATCGCAAGGGATCTCGGCTACCACCGGTTTGTCTTTTCGATGAAGGCCTCCAATCCGAAGGTCATGATCGAGGCTTACCGGTTGCTCGTGGCCCGACTCAACGCCGAGGGATCTGATTGGAACTACCCGATTCACCTTGGCGTCACCGAGGCGGGTGACGGGGAGGATGGCCGCATCAAGAGCGCCATCGGTATCGGATCACTCCTCTCCGACGGAATCGGCGACACGATCCGGGTTTCCCTCACCGAGGACAGCCACCATGAAATTCCCGTGGCTCGAGCCCTGATCGCCCCGTTCCTGAACCGTGTTGCGGAAATATCTCCCGTCATCGGGGTGGAGCCGACATGGAATCCCTACGACTATGCCCGCCGCGCATCCGAGAGAATCGAACTCTCCGGAATTTTGGAACCCGTGCCCCTCGGTGGGAGTGAATTGGTCCGAGTCGTGGTGCCGCGGGGTGTGGATGAGGCTGTCGCTCACAAGCGTGAAGGACTTGGTGATTACCAACCCGAATTGATCCTGGAAGATCTGCCTCTTGTGGAGGTCGATCCCCTTTCGGAAGAGGAGACCGATGCGGTGAATGGCGTGACCGAGTCCAGACTTGTCACCATTCGGGATGGAGTGGGACTCGATCCGATCGCCGCCTTTCGTCTTCTGGCTTCACGGGTCGATCCGCGCCACCCGATCCTGCTCAAAGATACGTTGGCACCTGTGACAGGCGGCGAGTTCCTTGATCACCTGCTCGTTTCGGCAACAGTGCTGGGATCCCTGCTCTGCGACGGGATCGGTGACGCCGTCCTGCTGCGATCCGAGGAGGCTCCCGGACAGTCCCTGCGGCTTGCCTACAACATTCTGCAGGCTGCCGGAGTACGGATCTTCAAAACCGACTACGTCGCTTGTCCTTCGTGCGGTCGCACCCTTTTTAATCTCCAGGAGACCACGGCCCGCATCAAGGCCGCGACGACCCACCTCAAAGGTGTCCGCATCGCCATCATGGGATGCATCGTCAACGGCCCCGGTGAGATGGCTGACGCCGATTTCGGCTATGTCGGCGGTGCTCCGGGCAAGGTGAACCTCTACGTCGGTAAACAGGCCGTGAAGTTCAATATCCCCGAGGTCGAGGCGGTCGATCGCCTGGTTGACCTGATCAAGGAGCATGGCCGCTGGATCGAGCCGGCGCATTCTTGACCCTCGAAACGATCATTTTGATGAACTGACTGGCCGCACGTCCCGGAGGGCGCTGCTTGGGCCAGACGGCGACAATCGATCTCTGAGGCTTTCCAGAGTGGAGGGAGCGGTAGATCAATCTGGTTTTTCCTTCCGGGGAAGCTGCCATGGCGGGGATCAGGGAAATCCCCATCCCGGCTGCGATCAGCGATTGGATGGTTTCGAGTTGGGCGCTGCGAAACCGGATCTTGGGCCGGACTTCGCGACGATTGCAGAAGCTCAGCACCTGATCGCCGAGGCAATGGCCCTCCTTCATGAGGATCAGCTTTTCCTGTTCCAGATCGGATGAGGAGACGGTCTTCCTGGATGCCAAGGGGTGCTTCCGAGGCAATGCCAGAAGGAGTTCCTCGTCGAGCAGGTGCTGCGTTTCCAGGCCCTCGGCATCGAGCGGTGGGCTGAGTAAGGCGAAATCGATATCGTACCCTTGAAGGAGCTTGAGCAGGCGTCCCGTCGTCTCCTCCTGAACGATGATTTCCACGCCGGGGTAATCCTTCGCAAAGGCGGCCATCACATCAGGGAGAAGGTAGGGGGCTATGGTCGGGATGACTCCGATCGAGATCACTCCTGAGATCAGTTCCTTGGCATCATGGGCCTCTCTGGTGGCGGCATCGACCTCCTCGAGGATCCGGACGGCCCGGCGAAGGAAGGCCTCCCCGTGGGGGGTGAGTTTCGTCTCCCGCTTTGTACGGTCGAAAAGCCTTTCGCCGAGTTCTTCCTCGAGCTTCATGATCTGCTGGCTGAGGGATGGCTGGGCGACGCGGCACTGCTCAGCAGCCCGTGAGAAGTTGCCCGAACGGGCCACCGCAACGGCATAGCGGAGTTGGTGCATTTCCATAGGAGAATCCTATGATATCCAGAGGAAATCAGTCTTTCAACAATGAATGAGCGCTCTGATAGATTTGGAAAGTAGCAAACTCACCCCACACCACAACCCGCAGGAATTTATCACCATGTCGTCCGAATCCATGTGCCCGTTCCTAAACGGCAACCTGAAAACCACCGTGGCCTCCGGGGCTTCCACCAATGCCAAGTGGTGGCCCAACCAGCTGAATCTTCAGATTCTCAACCAGCACTCCCCGCTCTTTAACCCGCTCGAGAAGGGCTTCAACTACGCGGAGGAGTTCAAGAGCCTCGACCTGGAGGCCCTCAAGAGTGATCTCCATGCGCTCATGACGGACTCCCAGGAGTGGTGGCCCGCCGATTTCGGACACTACGGCCCTCTCTTCATTCGCATGGCGTGGCACAGTGCCGGCACCTACCGCATCGCGGACGGCCGTGGGGGTGGTGGTAACGGCACCCAGCGTTTCGCGCCGCTCAACAGCTGGCCCGACAACGTCAACCTCGACAAGGCCCGCCGTCTTCTCTGGCCGATCAAGCAGAAGTACGGGCAGAAAATCTCCTGGGCCGACCTGATGATCCTCACCGGTAACGTGGCCCTGGAATCGATGGGTTTCAAGACCTTCGGTTTCGCCGGCGGACGCGAGGATGTCTGGGAGCCCGATGAAATCTACTGGGGCCCCGAGAAGACCTGGCTGGCCGATGAGCGCTACACCGGTGAACGAAATCTTGAGAATCCCCTCGCCGCCGTGCAGATGGGTCTCATCTACGTGAATCCCGAAGGCCCCAACGGGAAGCCCGATCCCGTGGCCGCCGCCAAGGATATCCGCGAGACCTTCGCCCGCATGGCGATGAACGACGAGGAGACGGTTGCCCTCATTGCAGGCGGTCATACTTTCGGTAAGTGCCACGGAGCCGGACCAGCCAGCCATGTCGGTCCCGAGCCCGAGGCTGCACCCATCGAGGAGCAGGGTTTCGGCTGGATCAGCAACTTCCGCAGCGGCAAGGGGGGTGACGCGATCTCCAGCGGCCTTGAGGTCACCTGGACCCAGACCCCTACCAAGTGGAGTAATTATTATCTCGAGAACCTCTTCAAGTATGACTGGGAGCTGACCAAGAGCCCCGCCGGAGCCCATCAGTGGGTCGCCAAGAACGCGACGGCCGACATCCCGGACGCCGCCGATCCCGCGAAGCATCACCTCCCGACGATGCTCACCACCGACCTCTCGCTCCGCTTCGACCCCGCCTACGAGAAGATCTCGCGTCGGTTCCTTGAGAATCCCGACCAGTTTGCCGATGCCTTCGCGCGCGCTTGGTTCAAGCTCACCCACCGCGACATGGGTCCGCGTGCACGTTATCTCGGCTCCGATGTCCCCGTGGAGGAGCTGATCTGGCAGGATCCCATCCCTGCCGTGGATCACCCGCTGATCGCAGAGGCCGACATCGAGAACCTCAAGAATCGGATCTTTGCTTCCGGACTCACCGTGTCGCAGTTGGTCACCACCGCATGGGCCTTGGCCTCCACGTTCCGAGGCAGCGACAAGCGCGGCGGAGCCAATGGTGGCCGTATCCGCCTTGCCCCGCAGAAGGATTGGGAGGTCAACCAACCTGCCGATCTCGCCAAGGTCCTGCAGGAACTCACCAAGATTCAGCAGGAATTCAACGGTGCCCAATCCGGTGGCAAGAAGGTCTCGCTCGCGGACTTGATCGTTCTGGGCGGCGCCGCCGCCATCGAGCAGGCCGCGAAGAAGGCCGGTCACGAGGTCAAGGTTCCCTTCACCCCGGGCCGCGCGGATGCTTCCCAGGAGCAGACCGATGTCGACTCCTTCGCCGTGCTCGAACCGATTGCCGACGGTTTCCGCAATTATCTCCGCAAGGGTCATGAGCCCTATGCCGCGGAGTTGCTCCTCGACCGTGCCAATCTGCTGACCCTCACTGCTCCGGAAGTCACCGTGCTCATCGGTGGACTGCGCGCGCTGGGCACCAATTTCGGTCACACCGAACTTGGCGTCTTCACCAAGAGACCCGGAACGCTCACCAATGACTTCTTCGTCAACCTGCTCGACATGGGCACCAAATGGCAGCGCTCCGCCGCGAACGCGGGTATCCTCGAGGGCCGCGACCGCACGACCGGTGCGCTCAAGTGGACCGGCACCGTCGTGGATCTCGTCTTCGGATCGAACTCCCAACTGCGGGCCCTGGCTGAAGTCTATGCCAGCAGTGATGCGCAGGGTCTCTTTGTGAAGGAATTCGTGGCGGCTTGGAATAAGGTCATGAACCTCGATCGCTACGACCTGAGCCGGTCCTAACGGCCGTTTTTCCAAGGCGGTTCCTGTCTCCGGCGGGAACCGCACTTCCCTCATGCAGCACGTCATCACGGATCCCGAGGAGCAGGCGCGGTACCGTGAGTTTCAGCAGTTGGCTTTCGAGCGCGCCCGTCTCGGCGAGACGGACGCGCTGGCCGGCATGCTCCGGCAGGGTCTTCCTGTGAATCTCTGTGATCAACGCGGCAATTCCCTGCTCCTGCTCGCCTCGTATCGTGGTCACCTCGAAACGGCCAGAATGCTCCTGAAAGCCGGCGCCGATGTGGATCGTCGCAATGACAAGGGGCAGACCCCGCTTGGAGGTGTGGCTTTCAAGGGATATCTCAAGCTCGCGGAGCTGCTTCTCTGGCACGGTGCCGACATCCATGCAGATAACGGAGGGGGGCTTACGCCCATCATGTTTGCCTCCATGTTCGGACGCACCGCCATGGTAACCCTGCTGGAACAGCACGGGGCCGCGTTGATCACGGTTCATCCTCTCACTTACCAAGCCCGCCTGCTCATGCTCTTTGCTCCCCTGCTCAGACTGTTTGTTCGTTGGAAATCCACGAAAAGTCAGTGAATTCATCCGAAGCCGATTTCACCCTCTGCCGGACGGGAGATGCTTTCCGTTGTTCCTTGGTGTTTTCTTCTGAGTTTTTTTGGGTGGGCTCTTTGGGCTCGGTTTGCACGGTTGGCAGGTCGGCGGCGCAGGCATCGGGCAGACCGGTTCCGGCGGCGGGGTGCTGCTGAACCAGGATTTGATCTCGGTCATCATCCGCCGGATATGACGATAGGTCCTTACCCGGACCATCTTCCGGTAACTGGCCCACGGATCGCCCCACTTGAGGATCTCGATGGTGACACGGCGCACGCCCCATTCCCTCATCGCGCGCTTGGTCGGTTTGTAGAGGTCGATGGTGTTTACTCCGGAAAGGGCGAACCCGTAATCGTCCACCTCGTAGATCTCACCGGTGGCAGGGATGCGGAACATGGTGCCGCAGGGCCAGCGTGCCCAGTCGGCGGCCGCGCTATGGACGTATGGTCCGCTGCGTAGCGGGGTGCCCAGGGCCGTGAGGTTGCGGTATCGGATGTGATCACTCTCGGTGTGGGTGTAGGCCGTGGTCCGAACCTTCTGGACTGCCGCGCGCGCCATCGGGGGTTCGTAGCGAGGGAGAGGATGGGCGCATCCTCCGAGTGCCAGAAGCACGGGCAGGAGTGTCACTATGCGCTTCATTGGATGGTTCTTCGCAGAAACAGCGAAAAAATCAAAGTTTCCCGCAGGGGCAGTCGCCTGCGGTACTATTTCAAAACCGTTGCAGAGATTGGCTGGGCAGCGATGGGGGGCTTTTGTAAAAAGGGTTCATGAGTACGCACTTTGATCAGATGGCCAACAAGAAGGCCTTTGAGATCAACATGACCAAGCCGATCTACGGGACCTTTGCCGAGATCGGCGCCGGGCAGGAGGTGGCCCGTCGATTCTTCCATGTCGGGGGTGCTGCCGGAACGGTGGCCAAGACGATCTCGGCATACGACATGACCTTTTCGGATGCGATTTACGGCAAGAGCACCCGCTTCGTCAGTCGTCAGCGTCTCAACGAAATGCTCGATCATGAGTACGGCCTTCTGATCGAGCGCCTCGACGAGAAAGTCGGTTCGGAACGCACGTTCTTTGCCTTCGCTGACACCGTGGCCGCACGCTCATACAAGAGCAAGAACGAGTCTCACGGGTGGATGGGGATCCGATTCCAGAGCACCCCGCGCAGCCAACCCAACGACATCATCCTGCACGTCAGGATGCTCGATGAGACCAACCAGGAGCAGCAGGAGGCCCTCGGAATCGTCGGTCTGAACCTGATCCATGGAGCCTTCTTCAAGCGGAAGGATCTCAAGGCATTCATCGCCTCCCTGCTCGATGATCTCGACCACACCCGCATCGAGATCGACATGATCCGGTTCTCGGGACCTGACTTTGCGATGGTGGACAACCGGATCATGTGTCTGGAACTCGTGACCCAGGGACTTGCTCAGGCGGTCCTGTTCCGGGGTGACGGTGAGGTGATCCAGGCGGCGGATCTCTTTTATCACAAGCCTCTCTTGGTTGAGCGTGGGAGTTTCCGCCCCGTCACCAATGTTCACCGCGACATGATCGAATGCGGTATCAAGATGTTCCTCATGGAGGATGAGTTGGGTAACGAGGAACCCGAGATCCTTCACGAAATCACGATGAGGAATCTCATGAGCGGCGGACAACTCGACCTTCAGGACTTCCTGGACCGCATCGACATGCTCGGTGCGCTCGGCCGCAACGTTCTGATTTCCAATTACGGCAGGTTCTACCGTCTTGTGGAGTATCTGCGCCGTTACTCCGACCGACCCATCGGATTGCCGATCGGCATTCCTAGTCTCCATGAGATCTTCGAGGAGAAATACTACGACGATCTTGAGGGAGGGATCCTCGAGGGGTTGGGACGCCTTTTCAAGAAGGGGGTCCGCCTCTATGTCTATCCGACCAAGGATGAGAAGGGCCACATTGTCGAGGCCGCCTCTTTCAAGGTCGATGCCGACCTCCGCGCCCTCTACGTCTACCTGCTGGAAAACCGCTTCATCGTCCCGATGGCCGGATGCAATCTGGAATATCTGGGGATCGATTCAGCCAAGACCATGGCGAAACTGCAGGCCGGGGACACATCCTGGGAGGGCATGGTGCCCCCCAAAGTGGTGGAGATTATCAAGTCCCGAAAGTTCTTTGGCTGGAAGGGATGAAGGGTGGCGGAAAGTTAAAATGGTGAAAGGTTGAAAAGTTACAACGTGGGGAGAGCGGACTTCTGAAATCGCTAACGGATAAAACATACACCGACCCGACGAGACTTCTGTAATCCCACGATCAGGTCGCTTTGTAATTCTCTTAACCAGTCCTTTTACCCTTTTAACGATCCAACGGTTTTAACTATCTGACCTCCCCGCTACCTCACGATGCCGCGTTCGCTGGAGGCGATGAAGTCGGTCAGGTAGGTGACGAGTTCCGAACCTTCAAATTTTGAGCGGAGTACCTCAAGCGCTTGGGTCGTGTTGAGATTCTCGCGGTAGATGACCTTGTAGGCCTCGCGAAGTTCCCTGATGGCTTCCGCCGCAAAGCCGCGTCGCTCCAACCCGACATGGTTCACGCCGCGGACCTCCGCGGGGTTCCCATCGGCAATGAGGAACGGCGGAACATCCTGCACGATCTTGGTGCATCCGCCGACGATCGCGTGGGCGCCGATCCGGCAGAATTGGTGGACGCCGCTGAGGCCCCCGATCACCGCATGATCTCCGACCACGACGTGGCCGGCGAGGGTCCCGTTGTTCGAGAAGATGACATGGTCGCCCACCGTGCAGTCATGCGCGATGTGGGCGTAGGCGAGGAAATTGCCGTGACTTCCGACACGCGTCACTCCGCCCGGGGAGGTGGCGCGGTGCACGGTGGTGAATTCACGGAAGGTGTTCCCCGAGCCGATTTCCAGATGGGTCGGTTCCGCGTCGTATTTCAGGTCCTGCGACCGTTGTCCGATCGAGCAGAAGGGATAGAACTCGTTCCCGTCGCCGATCACCGTGGGGCCCGCGATCACGACATGGCTGTGGAGCCTGCACCCCTCGCCGAGCGACACATTCGCCCCGATGATGCAATAGGGTCCGATCTGGGTCGTCTGGCCGACGTGGGCCGTGGGGTCGATGACCGCCGTGGGGTGGATCCTAGCCATGGGGGCTTATTTACTCTGGAGGCTTATTTATCGACGATGCCGAAGAGCAGGATCCCTTCGGAAACCACCTCGCCATTGACCAGACATTTGCAGGTCGCCTTGCCGAGGTTCTTGCGTGCCTTGAGCATCTCGACGTGGATGAAGAGGGTGTCGCCCGGGAAAACGGGCTTCCGGAATTTCACCTCGTCGGCGCTCATGAAGTAACCGATTTTTCCGCTGTTCTCGGTCTTGCGCATCATCACGACCGAGGCGACCTGGGCCATGGCCTCTACTTGCAGGACGCCGGGCATGACCGGATGGCCTGGGAAGTGTCCCTGAAAGAAGGGTTCGTTGATCGTGACGCTCTTCACGCCGACGGCCTTGAGGTCGCCGTCGAACTCGACGATCCGGTCGACCATCAGGAACGGGTAACGATGGGGTAGAACAGCCATCACGCCATTGATGTCGAGAACCGGTGCCGAGGAGGTCACCGGCTTGGGTGCCATGGCGAGCAGATCGCTGTGGCGTTTGGAAATGGAGCGTGCCAGTTCGGTGTTGGGACCATGACCGGGTTTCACCGCGACCACATGGCCCCGCAGGGGGCGTCCGGCGAGCGCAAGGTCGCCGATGATATCGAGGATCTTGTGACGCACAAACTCGTCTGCAAAGCGTAGTGGTTCCTTGCTCAGGACGGAGTCGCCTCGGATGACGAGGGCGTTCTCGAGGCTGCCACCCTTGATCAGCCCCTTCTCCATCAGATCCTTCACATCCTCGTAGTGGACAAAGGTGCGGGCGGGAGCAATCTCGCTCGCGTAGATCTCCGGGGTGATCTCGAGGGAGAGATACTGGGTGAATCGGCCGTCGTGGTTGGCCTGGGTGCAGGAGATCTTGAATCCATTGTGTGGAAAGACCGACATGATCGATCCTCCGGAGGTTTCGATGTGGATCGGTTGGTCTGGCTGGAAGAGAGCGCGGGCCTCCTCCTGCTCCACGATACCCGCCTCCTGGATGATCTTGACGTAGGGGGCTGCACTCCCGTCGCCGATCGGGGGTTCGTTGGCATCCATCTCGACAAGGGCGTTGTCGACTCCGAGTCCAGAAAGGGCCGAGAGGACATGCTCCACGGTCTGGATCTTGGCGTTCCCCTGCACCAGTGTGGTAGCCCGCTCGACGGTCTTCACATGGGCCACGTCGGCCTCGACCACCGGTTCGTCGGGCAGATCGGTGCGTCGGAACTTGAAGCCGTGTCCGGCGGGGGCGGGGTGGATCGTCAGGGTGACGGATCCGCCGTTGTGAAGAGCTCCCCCCGTGAGGGTTGCGGTTTGTGCCAACGTACGCTGTTTTTCCATGGGCAGGATGATGAAAAGAGTTTCGGGATCAGTGAGTTGCGGGGGAATCCGGCGCAAGGCGCCCGTCCAGCATTCTGATGCGGCGGTCGGCCAGTTCGGCTACGGAATCGCTATGAGTCACCATAATGACCGTGGTGGTCCGCCGTGAAGCAATCTTTGCGATCACCTCGAGGACCTGGGAGGCATTCCCGGAGTCCAGGTTTCCGGTCGGTTCATCGGCCAGAAGTAGGGAGGGGCCGTGCACGAGAGCACGGGCGATGGCCGCCCGCTGCATCTCTCCTCCGCTGAGTTGGTGGGGGAAATGGTCCGCCCTGTGGGATAGCCCCACCTGAGCCAGCATCTCCAGAGCGGTGGCACGCATCGACTTCCCTTCGTCACCGCGAAGCAGAAGGGGTAGCTCCACGTTCTCGGCAACCGTCATCGAGGGGACGAGATTGAAGAACTGGAACACGATCCCGAGTTTGGTCCGGCGGTAAAGTGTCAGTGCCTGTTCATCGGCTGTTTCGAGATGGATCCCGTCGACGATCACCTCGCCCGAGGTGGGGTGATCGAGTCCTCCCAGCAGATTCAGCAGGGTACTCTTGCCGGAGCCGCTCGGCCCCGTGATGGCGACGAATTCCCCGCGTTCAATGTCGAGCGAGAGTCCATGCAGGGCTGTGACGGGTGGATCCCCATAGGAACGGGAGGCTTTGACGAGACGGATCATGGCGTTCACAAATGAACCGATGCAGCCCGCTGATCAAGCGCCCAAACTCGGGGCCGACGAACCTGCCTTCAGGATCCTTGGGGAGACGCCCGATCTGATTGCTGTCGATAAGCCCCCCTTTCTGCTCGTCCATCCGAGCAAACCCGGCGGCCCCGTCACCCTCTGGGACAGGCTCAAGGAACTCCTGGCCTACGAGATCGCTGGCGGCGGACAGGTCTCATTGATCAATCGCCTCGACCGCGAAACGAGCGGCATCGTGCTGGTGGCCAAGACTGCCGAGGCTGCCCGCCTCTGCACCATGGCGATGGCCCGGGGTCGGGTGGCCAAGGAGTATCTCGCCGTGGTGACCGGTTGGCCCTCCCAGGAAAGCTGGAGGGTGGAGGCACCGATCCTGCGTCAGGGGGAGGTGACCGATTCCAGGATCTGGCTCAAGAGGATGGTTCATCCCCAGGGTTCACCTTCGCTGACGGAATTCACCGTTCTCCGAAACATGACCCATCCCCGGTTTGGACAACTCTCCCTGATCCACTGCGTTCCCAAGACCGGGCGCACCCACCAGATCCGCGTGCATTTGGCCCACTCGGGCTATCCCGTGGTGGGGGACAAGATCTACGGACCCTCCGAGGAGTGCTATCTGGAGTTCATCGAGACCGGCCTAAGTCCCTCGATGGAGGCATTACTGAAGCATCCCCGCCACGCGCTGCATTCGAGCATGCTTTCCTTAACAGTTGGCCAAGAGAGGCATTGCTGGAGGAGCACCCTGCCTGAGGATCTGAGGGTGTTGATTGAGGAGGGATGTGAATCTATCGCTCAGAGGGAATCAATCTCACAAAACCCCTAGAAAAAACATTCGGTTCTGAAAGACTGACGAACCCCTATTCATGGCGTTTCCCCGTTCATCCCTTCTGCGCTGGCTTCCCTGGATCTTGATCCTGGTCGGTCTTTTTGCGTTCTGGAAGTGGCAGAGCGTCGCCCCTCCCATCAACTACATCACCGGCACCATCACACGGGGGACGCTGGAGGATGCCGTGACGGCAACAGGCGTCCTGGAGGCCAAGGAGTACGTCGACATCGGGGCACAGGTTTCGGGAGTGCTCAAGAAAATCAATGTGACCCTGGGGCAGAACGTGAAAAAGGGGGATCTCCTTGCACAGATCGACCCGACCGTCTTTGAGGCCCGCGTTGTGGAGGACGAGGCAACACTCAAGAATCTCGACGCCCAGCTTGATGCCGCCGAGGCCAGCCGCAAGCTGGCGGAGCAGCGCCTCACGCGTAACCGCAATCTGCTCAAGAGCGACGCGGTGAGTCAGGACGAGCTCGACAGGTCCGAGGCGGAATTTTCCCGGGCGGAATCGGCAATCGAGGCCCTGAAAGCCCAGATCGACAAGGCGAGGGGTAGCCTTTCCGCCACCAAGGCGAATCTCGGATTCACCAAGATCTTCGCTCCGATCGGCGGGACCGTGGTCCGGATCCAGGCGCGCGAGGGGCAGACTCTGAATGCCAGCCAGACTGCCCCGATCCTCTTCCGAATTGCCGATCTCTCCACGATGACCGTGCAGGCTCAGGTTTCCGAGGCCGACATCCAGCGGATCAAGCCTGGTCTACCGGTCTATTTCACGACCCTTGGGGATCCCGATACCAAGCACGAGGGGAAAGTGCGTGGCGTGGAGCCGACGCCCGCCTCGACGAATCCACCGGTCTTTTACAACACACTCTTCGATGTCCCGAATGACAATCTCTCGCTGATGCCCGAAATGACCGCTCAGGTTTATTTTCCGATGATGACCAGAACGAATGTCCTGATCATGCCATTGGCTGCGTTGGATTATGCCAGGAAGCAATCCCTGCATCGGACGAAGCTGGGAGCTGAAAAAAAGGGCAAGCAGGGCCCGGACAGGGTCTTTGTGCTCAGGAATGAGAAGCCTGTCGAGGTGGAGGTGGTGCTGGGCCTCAAAAACAGGGTCTCCGCAGAGGTGATCTCGGGTCTCTCCGAGGAACAGGAAGTAGTCACCGGCCCTATCGATTCCGGCAAAAGCCGTCCCAGGGTGATGCTTCGCTGAGGTCCTCCCGCCGTGAGCAGTCCCTCCGAACAGAAAGCCCTTCTGCATCCCCCCGCCGTCCTACTCGAGGGGATCGTGAAGCGCTATCCCGTGGGTGATTCCGAGATCGAGGTATTGCACGGGATAACCCTTCGTGTGGAGCAGGGGGAGTTTGTGGCGATCGTCGGCCCCTCGGGCTCCGGAAAAACATCGCTGATGAACATCCTGGGCCTCATGGACACGCCGTCCGCGGGCCGCTTTGAGCTTAATGGGAAGGATGTTTCCAGACTCACCGCGGATCAACGCGCCGAGGCACGGGGGCGGCTTTTCGGATTCATTTTCCAGCGCTATAATCTGCTAAGCTCGCAGACGGCCGTCGAGAACGTGGAGCTGCCGGCATCCTATATTGGCATGCCGCCTGAAGATCGTCGCAAACGATCGCTCATGCTCCTGGGAGAGTTGGGACTTGCTCATCGTGTGGCCAACCGCCCCAACCAACTCTCCGGGGGTGAGCAGCAGCGGGTTGCCGTTGCCCGCGCACTGATGAACGGTGGCGGGATCATCCTGGCCGACGAGCCGACGGGCGCCCTTGATACGTCCCGCGGACGCGAACTCATGGAGCGGATCCATGAACTGCACCACAACGGTCACACCGTCATTCTTATCACCCATGATCCGGGGATCGCTGAGGAGGCTGGCCGTGTCATCCGCATCGTGGACGGATCAATCATTTCAGACATGCCCGGCAAGGGAGCGGCTACCGAGGTTTCTGCCCGACATGAACCCGCCAAGACGCCCCCGCGGAAACAGATTCTTCCTTCCCCGGCTGCAAGACGCAGGCTCGTGTTGCTCTCCGATCTCATGGAGGCCCTGCGAATGGCGGCCCATTCCATCAGATCAAATGTCTTCCGGAGCTTCCTGACGATGCTAGGGGTCATCATCGGCGTTGCGTCCGTGGTAACGATGCTTGCCGTGGGTGAGGGGGCGCAACGCGGCATGATGCAGTCCCTCAACCGCATGGGAACGAACATGCTCCGGATAGAGCCTGCCGGAAGATTCACCTTGCAGGGTGGATTCCTCAGCATCCAGGACGTGGCCGCAATCAGCGACCTGGCGCATATCCGCGAAATCGTCCCCCGCGTCTGGTCAACCCAGGTTCTCCGCTACCGTGATCGCGCCTATTCCTGCAGTGTCGGCGCGGTGACCCCCAACTACGCCCAGGCCGAGAACAGGGTCGTGGTCCGCGGCGGTTTCTTCACCGAGGAGGATGACGAACGCAGGGCGCCGGTTGTTGTGCTTGGGATGAAGGCCTATCTGGAACTCTTTCCGGAGCGTCAGGATCCCGTGGGAAAATACATCCTTCTGAACAACGCCCCCTTTCTGGTCGTCGGTGTGGTCACCGTCCGGGGAGGAAGTGGTGATGGCCGGGACAGGGAGGATGACATCGCCCTGATCCCCATCTCCACGGGGCAGGCCCGAATTTATAAGACTCCCAAGCTCTCGCAAATCGCCGTCCAGGTCGATGAGTACAAAAATATCGATGCCGTTGCCGACGAGATCAGGAACCGGCTAAACAAGCTTCGCCAGCAGGAGGATTTCCGTATTTTCAATCAGGCGGCGATGATCGAGGCCACCAAAAGGGCCCAAGAGACCTTTCGCTTTCTGCTGGGGGCCGTGGCGTGCGTTTCACTGGTGGTGGGA
>CANIVT010000009.1 GCA_947471565.1 Spartobacteria bacterium
GAGCAAGACGATCCCTTGTGAAATCCCGTTCCCTGCGGAATGAAAAAGAATTTATGAACAACTCTAAAAGATACTTCTCTCCTAGGAAGGATTACTCCTGCCAATTACTGCTTCAATTCCTGTGGGGATACAAAATATCTATCCTCAAGAGAAGTATATGGCGGAGGGGGTGGGATTCGAACCCACGGAGGCTTTAACACCTCTTCGGTTTTCAAGACCGACGCGATCGACCACTCTGCCACCCCTCCTATTTGAATCTTGATGAGCCTAGTTGGCTTGTGCTGCGGAAGTCGAGACTGCTCCCTCCTGACAAAAATTTGCCGACCTTTGCCTTAAACTACCGTGACAGATCCCCTTGGGTCAGGACTTGGTAGCCCTCACCGGCCATCACGTTGGAGGCGCATTCGTTGTCATCCACATGGAGGACCAGGAGGGCCTTGCCGCGGGGACGAACCAGCAGTGGGTAGCTGAAGAGGAGATTCACCTCGGCCATCAGCAGGCAGCTAAGCACCTTCCCGAGATCCGAGGCCCCCTCGGCGAGTTCCACCACGAGCACCGAGGTCTGGCTGAAGGCGATTTCATGCTCCTTCAGAAGGGCGGAGACGCGTTCAGGATCGCTCACGATCATCCGGGCGATCGAGGACTCGGCGGAATCGACAATACTGAAGGCCAGCACCACCACGCCGTGCTGTTCGATGAGTTTTACGACTTCGAGAAGGGCCCCCACCTTGTTGTCGAGAAAGATGGAGAAATGCCTCACCGGGGATCCGGTCAGGCCTTCCTTGGTTGCGGCTTGGGACATGGGCTTATTTGTAGGCGTAAACGAGGGAGACCTCGGAGGGCCCCGTTCCGGGACTCTCCGCAAGTTCCACCCCGACAAAATAGTTCCCGCTCTTTCCGGGCGCAACCTCCACGACAGCACACGTGCTGCCTCCACTCGCGGCGGGATCTGCTCCCTTGGGTGTCTCGGCCTTTACTTCCTTTCCTGTAGCATCAAAAAGCGCCAACCGAAAATTTCCCCCGTGTTGCGGCGAAGCGGCCGCAAAGAGATACCTCTCCCCTGCAAAGAGTGTGACCTGAAGGAAGCGGGAATCCCCCTTGGCCAACTCGACGCTCCATTCCCCATCGCGGATGCGGAATCCCTCCTTGGCAAAGGGGCGCATGCCCTGCAAAGCCAGCCGCCGCCCCTCCGAGGGAACAGGTCCGGCGGGATTGACGACTGGAACAGACGTTGCCGGATCCTCAGCCCTCATGGGGATCACGCCGATCACCAGCCCTGCAATGATGAGAAAGTGCAAATAGTTCATGGGCTTCATCGGACGGGGGAAGCGGAGGCCGACGGCGAGGGGGAAGCCGTGACCTTGGCGGAAGCCATGATGACACGGATGGCGGTCGCACAGGCATCGTGAATCTCCCGAAGGTTGTTTTTCTGCTGCTCAGCAGTCGGATTCTGTGCCGACAGCATCTCGGCAGCCTTTGCCAGCGCCTGCCTCACAGCAACAACGCGTGGATTCCCTCCGAGCCGCTCCGGAAGAGCCCCGAGATCGGAAGAGAGCCTTGCGGCCAACTCAGGAAGACGAATGATTGAGGCGCCGCGAAGCGAATCATCCGCCAAGACGACCCCCGTGGCCGTTTCCAGTCCCCGGATCCACGCAGCGGAAGAAGTCAGCAAGACAAGATCCCGGTCCTTCTGACCGGCCATCGTCGCCTTGACCTCCGCCTCGGTCGCGGCCAGTTCCTCG
The DNA here is from genome assembly GCA_947471565.1 of Spartobacteria bacterium. GTDB lineage: Bacteria > Verrucomicrobiota > Verrucomicrobiia > Chthoniobacterales > UBA6821 > UBA6821. Next base: position 1,743 of record CANIVT010000009.1, read on the forward strand.
GAAAGAGCTTCCCAAGCCCCGGTATCGGCAAATTCAACCAGGCTATTGCCCCGAGCGAGAAGGCTCTGGCTGACCCCGAGTCCCTTGGCCATGGCCATGATTTCACGCCCGATATTTTTCACCTGCTGGCCATCCTGGGCCTCCACGGCGATATAGCCGTCGGTGGCGAGGACGCCGATCGCCAGTGCAAGCTGAGCCCGGTCGCCGGAGACGGGGGCGGTTGCCGGAGTGACGAGCGTGGCCCAGTTGGGACGGCAGACCTTGTTGAGCGCCGTAAAGACCTCCCCCGGACAGGGGATGCTCAGCGAATCCAAAAACACAGCCCCCTGCCGCTGTTCCTTATTCATGGCCGGGGCGGCCTTCCCCTCAAAGAAAGGGAGGAGGAGTGCCACCAAGATGGCAAAATGTCTGCCCGTCGCCATGGTTTCGGGATACATCAAAGGGCCGCACAAAGCGAGCAATGCCGGAAATGACTTCAGAACAGGATCCACGCCGCACCAATCTGCCGATTGAGGAACTCCGTGACGCCATCGTCTCGTCACTCAGCGAGGGGAATCGACTCGTAGTCGAGGCACCCACGGGATCAGGCAAGTCGACGCAGATTCCCCAGATGCTTCTCGACGGAGGGATCCTGGGCAACGGACAGGCCGTGATCCTGCAACCGCGGCGACTTCCAGCCCGCATGCTCGCCGCCCGTGTGGCCCAGGAACGCGGCGGACGGGTTGGGGGCGAGGTCGGCTACCGGATCCGCCTCGACGACGTCTCCTCATCCGCCACGCGCCTTCTCTTTGTCACCGAGGGAATTCTCGTCCGCCGGATGCTGGCGGATCCCGAACTCTCTGGGGTGAGCGTCCTGATCTTCGACGAATTTCATGAGCGCCACCTCCACGGTGACATCTCGCTCGCCCAGGCACTGGCTCTACAGGAAACGCGCCGCCCCGATCTCAAGATCGTCGTCATGTCGGCCACCCTCGATACCTCGGCACTCACCGACTACCTCGCCCCTTGCGCGGTGCTCCGATCCACGGGGCGCACCCATCCCGTCGAGATCGGCTACCTGAACCGCGATCCCGGCGATGAAAAGCCGTGGGACCTGGCGGCCGAAGCCGCCGAAGCAATGCTCCGCAAAACCGAAGGGAACCTTCTCGTCTTCATGCCCGGTTCCTACGAGATCTCCCGCACCATCTCGACCATGCGGGTGCGACTCCCCTCAGGCATCGTCATCCTTCCCCTTCACGGGGAACTCCCCCCTGCCGAGCAAGACGCGGCCGTCTCGCCCGGCGGAGGGCGGAAGGTGATCGTCTCGACCAACGTGGCCGAGACATCGCTCACGATCGACGGAGTGACCGGCGTCATCGACAGCGGGTTGGCACGCGTGGCGAGCTTTGATCCAAGGCGCGGCATCAACACCCTCCTCATCGAGAAGATCAGCCGCGCCTCCGCCGACCAGCGGGCAGGGCGCGCGGGTCGCACCGCGCCGGGTATCTGCCTCCGCCTCTGGACGGAGCGAGAGCATACCCGTCGCCAACCACGGGAACTTCCCGAGATTCACCGCGTCGACCTGAGTGAGGTTTTACTTGCCCTGAAGGCCTCCGGAGTCACGTCGATCGAGACGATCCGCTGGCTCGACGCCCCCCAGAGAGAAGCGCTGTCGCGGGCCGAGACCCTCCTTGGCGATCTGGGTGCACTCAACCACGAGGGGGTCATCACCCCGCTCGGACGGCGGATGCTCTCCTTCCCCGCCCACCCGCGCTACGCGCGGATGCTGCTGGCCGCTCAGGAATTCGGCTGCGTCCGACAGGCCGCACTCCTCGCGGCGCTCACCCAATCACGCCCCCTTCTCCTGCGGACCGACCGTGCGACCGAGGACAAACGGCAGGATCTTTTTGGAGGCGGGGGGTCGGATTTTCTCGTCGCCGCGCGCGCCTTCCGCTGGGCGGGAAAGCAGGAGTTCCGGGCCGAGAAGTGCCGCCAACTCGCCGTGCACGGTGATGCAGCGCGCCAGACCGACCGGGTCTATGAGCAGTTCCTCCGGCTTGCCGAGGGACAGGGACTCGATGTCGATGCACCGCCCGCACCCGACGAGGCGCTAGCCAAATGCATCCTCGCGGGATTCGCCGACCAGGTGGCCCGCCGCAAGGGGATGGGGAGCAATCTCTGCGACATCGTCCACGGACGTCGCGGCCTACTGACTAAGGAAAGTGCCGCCTCGGAAAGCCGCCTCCTCGTGGCTGCCGAGATCAGCGAGATCGGGCAGGGCAGCGGAGATGTCCGCGTGCAACTCTCGATGGCCACGGCAATTGATGAGCAGATGCTCCGCGAGGTCTTCCCGGAGGATTTCACCGACCGGAACGACCATGTCTTTGACACCGCGACCAACCGCGTCGTCCGCCGCTCCGAGAAGGTTTTCCGCGACCTTGTGCTCGAGTCGATCCATCGGGACGCGCAACCTGGCCCCGAAACTTCGCGCGTCTTGGCGATGGCCCTCGCAGAAGGGGATCTACCCCTCCCGACCTGGAAAGATGAATCCGAGGAATGGATCCAGCGCGTGCGCTGGCTCGCTCACCATCACCCGGAACTGGAGCTTCCGGAGTTTGACGACGAGGACCGTCTGCTCGCGCTCACCGAATGGTGCGAGGGAGCCGTCGGCTACCGAGATGTGAAGGACAAGCCGGCAATCCCCGCGCTCCAATCGCTGCTGACACCGGCGCAGCGCGGGGCACTGGAAAAGCTCGCGCCCGAGCGCCATGAACTCCCCGGGGGTCACAAGGCCCGCCTACTCTACAAATCCACCGGACAGGCGGTGATGATCGCCCTCATTCAGGATCTCTACGGGGTCACAGCTCCTCCCAAGCTCGCCGGAGGCCGAGCCGAGGTGACCTGCGAGATCCTCGCTCCGAACCGCCGCCCGATCCAAGTCACCAAGGACCTTGCCTCGTTCTGGAAAGAGACCTATCCGAAGATCAAACCGGAGTTGTCACGGCGCTATCCCAAGCACAAGTGGCTCTAAGCCACTGGCGAGGAGTTGGAAGTGGTAGATAGGGTTGAGTGAACAACACTCTAGTCCACAACATCAGGCAACTAGTTTGCCTTCGGAAACTGAGGAGGATTCTTGACGTAATCCGAGTCGGAGGACTTCACAGAATCACCACCTCCGCCTCCACCCGAGATCTTGTCCTGGGTCCAACTGGCCGTGCCGCTGATGTCTTCGCCGATACCCTTGAAGGTGTTGCAACCGGCGAGAAGGAGTGAACCGACAACCAAAGGAAGGATCAGGATTCTCATACGGCGATTCCTACTCACGGCCTCGTGCGTTGTCATCTCCTTTTTCAAGGCTTCACGGTTTGAAGACAACGAGGACCGAAAAAACCACGAATCACACGAAAGAACACGAAAACCTCCGAGAACTCGACTTGGCCCGCTTCACCCTTTCGTGCGTTTTGTGTCTGTCGTGGTCACCCCCATTCAGGGAGCAAAGCCCTGGGCTCAGAGGAGTTTCTGATACGAATCGTCTTGCGAGGAATAGAAGGGATACCCCTCGCCTTGAGAGCCCTTGGGGCGGTAGCGCCAGTGCTTGTAACTCCAGAGCCAAAGCTCGGGATGCTCGTGCAGGTGCGGTTCGAGGGCATCCCAGCAGGCTTGGGCGATCTCGGCTGGAGTCGTCTTTTCTGTCATCGGGATCTCCGGGTGAAAGCGAAGATGATGACCGCCCCCGTCCCTCGGCAGGATGTCGACAGGCACCACGGCGGCTCCTGTCCTCAGTGCGAGTTCCGCGGGCAGACGGGTCACGGGGGTTAGGTATTTCCCGAAACACCGGATGATGACCGGGCCGTCGGAGGGCTTGAGGTTGAGGTCGACAAGGACTCCGAATTTACCCCCTTCCTTCAGATGCCTGAGCATCCGGATCATCACCCCCTTGCGCGGGAAAATCGTGTGTCCCACGGCGGAACGCCATGAGTCGAAGAGGGGACCGATGAGGGGGTTCTTGAACTCCTGCGCAATGAGGGGGACAGGCCCGAAGAGATTGACCGAGATCTTGCTCGTCCACTCGAAGTTGCCCGCATGGAGGCAGGCATAGATCACGGGCCTGCCCTCGTCAGCGTGGCGGCTTGAGGGATCCAGGGTCTCGTGTGTTCCGAATTTTTTCAGGAACTCCCTGCTCAACCGCGGCGACCAGAGCAGCTCAAGCATCGTCCCTGCAAAGACTCCGAAGGACCTGCGCCCGATGGCACTCCGTTCAGCGGGGTTGTACTTATCCCCAAATGCGCATTCGAGATTAGCCAAGGTCACCTCGCGCCGTTTTCGGTCAACGCTCCAGACAACTGATCCCAGGAAAAAACCGAAGGGACGAATGGCCCGATACGGGAGAAAGCAGACCAATCCGGAGAGAAGCCTCAGCCCGAGCCATTCCAGACGGTAGCGCTGACGCTTCCAGAACGGGACCCTGCCCAGAGCCTCTTGGATTCCGGTTCCGCTCATGCCTCGGGAGGAACAATTGCGTCCAAGCGCGGGAAGACGGGTTTGGGTTCGCCGCATCGGTATCCTGCGGGAAGGAGCTCCAAGCCTCTCTCCTCGAGAGGGGCGGCCACGAGATTGAGTTGCTCGAGAATCTCGGCAGCCGCTTCGGGAAGCACAGGTAGGAGCATCGTGGCCGCTGTGCGTGCCGAGAGGATCAGCGTGGCGAGCACGGCATCAAGCCGATCGGCCTGCTCGGGATCCTTGGCCAGCTTCCAAGGAGCGGAAGCGTCGACTAGGGCATTGGCCCTGTTGACCACGTCACCGAGGGACTCCAATCCCGCCTGAACCTGCCCGTCCCGCATGGAGCGCACATAGGTCTCTTGGGCCAAGGTATTGGCTGTAAGATGAGTTGCAAGGTCGGCAGGGAGATCAATGGGTGCCGGACTTCCCTCGCGGTACTTGAGCGTCATGTTCAAGGTCCGGTTAACGAGGTTTCCGAGTCCGTTGGCGAGATCGACGTTGTACCGCTGGATGAGCCGTTCCTCGCTGAAGTCAGCGTCGCGTCCGGTCGCGATGTCGGCCATCAAGTAGTACCGCAGGGCGGCGCGACCATACCGGTCAGCCAGCACATCGGGGTCGACGGTGTTCCCCAGGCTCTTGCTCATCTTGGCTCCGGAGATATTCCACCATCCATGGACGAGAAGCGTGGGCATCTCGGCATCCGAGAATCCGAGGGCCTTCAGCATCACCGGCCAGTAGACGCCGTGGGCGGGAATCAGGATGTCCTTGCCGATGTCGTGGATCACGGTCCGCCACCAGGCAAGGAATTCGTGGGGGGGGCGCGTCGGAATGGGATCGTAGCCGGGTGCGAAGCTGAGGTAGTTGACCAACGCATCGAACCAGACGTAGGTGACGAACCCTGGATCGAAAGGAAACTCGATTCCCCAGGAAAGGCGGTTCTTCGGACGGGAGATGCAGAGATCACCCTCGAGTTTCTCCACGGCGTTGCGGAGTTCGGAGACGCGGAATTCGGGAACCACAAAGGGCTTGCCCTCGCCGCTGCGCGCGTCGATCAGGTCGAGCAACCACTGGCGGTGCTCGGCGAGACGGAAATAGTAGTTCTCCTCCTCTCGATACTCGACCTGCCCCCACTCGGGTCCGAACTCACCATTCGGACCGCGCTCCTTGTCGGTAAGGAACTGCTCCTGGCGGACGCTGTAGTGACCGGCGCGAGCCGCCTTGTAGATCCAACGACTGGCGCCCGTGGCGGGATCCCTGTCCTCCCAAAGGCGGGTGAGGATGGCGCGCACGCATTCCTTATGCTTCGGGGCGGTGGTGGCGGCCCAATCGTCGTAGACAACCCCGAGTTTTTCCCAAAGCGCGAGGAACTTCGCGGTGACGCCGTCGACATACTCCTGCGGGGCGATTCCCTCGCGCTCCGCGCTCTGCTGAACCTTCTGGCCGTGCTGATCAACGCCGGTCAAAAGGAATACCTCCTCACCCGTCTGCCGGTGGAAACGGGCGAGGACATCGGCGAGAACCTTTTCGTAGGCATGCCCGATGTGGGGTGCCCCGTTCGTGTAGTCGATCGCGGTGGTGATGAAAAAGCGATTCATGGAATGGTTGGTGTGCCGGTTTCTGATCCCGGTGTCTCCGGGGCGATCTTGGCGCCCCACGAGAGGATCCGTGCCTTGGTCCCGGCGGACTCGGCCTCCGGGATCTGGTGGTTCCTCACATAAAACATGGAAAGGCTCGACCATGCCAGCTGGTCATTGGGTCTGAGTTGCGTGGCCCGGAGTCCCGCCTCGATCGCCTTCGGATACTGGCCGGTCTTCATCAACGCCATCCCGAGGGCATGCCAGCCGTCGAAGCCCTCCGGGTCGAGTTCGGTGCAGCGGCGGTATTTCTCCACGGCGGCATCCAACTCACCGACCGCGATGTCACCGCTCGCCTCGTCGAGGAGACGGGCGGCCTCGGCCGCGCGGTCCATTCCGAGATCAGGCTCCGCCGCGGCGGGTCTCGCCGCCGAGGATGCGGAGCTGTGCCGCGCCGCGCGAAGCACGGAGCCACTCCTGGAAGAGCAGCTCCTGCTCATTGCCGAGGATTGTCTTGGAAAGGGCGTCGCGGTGTTCCTTCCACTGGGCATCGGTGAGCGGATCGCGTTTCTGGAGCCAGACGGCCATGGCGCCCCACGGGGCGGGCTGGAGCTGACCGAGTTCCCCTTCCTTGAGGCCGAGGGTCGAGGAGACAGCTGCCTGCTGCTCGGGCGAGAGCTTCGGATCGGAGGGAGCAATCGGGCCGGCCTGCTGCATCTTGACTCCGGCTGCCTTGGCGGCGTCTGTAAAGGACTTCCCGGATGACATAGCCGTACGGATCTGCTCAAGGGACTTGGAGGCGGCCTCTGCGGCGGCTTGCGCGGCTTTTTGGCGCTTCAAAAGATCCGTGATCTTCTCAGTCACTTCAGCCAGCGCAAGCTGACGAGCGGGAGAGGAGCCCTCGACCGTCACGAGGTAGAAACTGTTCCCGTCCTGGATGAGATCGGAGACTTCTCCGGTTTTCTGGAGGCGGAAAGCTCCGGAGATGACGCCTGCAGGAAGGCCGGCATCCTTCTCCTTGCTGGTGCCATCTCGTTCCACGGCGGCGGACTTCCTGACCTGGAGGGAGGCCTTTGATGAAGCCTTCTCGAAATCGGCTCCTTTGGCGATCTCGGCGCGGATCGCCTTGCCGGCAGCCTCGGCCTGGTCGGCCAGCTTCTGGAGGGCGGATGCGCGCTCCTTGCCCTCAATCTTCTGGGCGGCAGCGGGGAGTTCGAACGACACGAAGGCGATGTTGCGCGTCTCCGGAGCGACAAGGCCCTGCTTGTTGCGCTCGTAAAAGGCCGAAATCTCCTCCGGCTTTACCCCGGCGGTCTTGGCGAACGCATCGCTCTCAAAGCGCAGCATCTGGACGGTGACCGGCTGGTAGATCCGGGCAGCCTGCCTTACCTGCGCCTCGCCGACGGCAACAGGCGAGGTGATCACGCGACGCAGGGCTGCCGTCCGGACGGCATCGCGCACAATCTCCTCGAGTTGGCGCTCAGTGAACCCCTTTGGCGCAAGCTGCTCTTGGAGGAAGGTCGCGTACTTTGCGGGATCAAACACCCCGCCGGTCTGGAAAATAGAGAGTCCCTTGATCACCTCGGCGACCTTCTCGTCGGTGGCTTCGATGCCCAGCAGCGGCGCCTCGTGGCGCATCACCGCAACGTTGAGAATAAACTCGCTCAGGGAGGACTGTTCGTCGGCCCCGAGACCGCCCAGATCCTTCACGAAATCGGTGAGCCCCAGACCGAGAGCGAGTCCGTAGGCGCGAGCCTCGCGGTCGACCTCGGCACGCTGGACGGTGCGGCCGTAAATTTCGAAGACATCATTGCGGCCGAACTTGTGGAACTTATCGGTCGGATTGTAGAGCCAGATGAAGGCGACGATCGTCAGGATCGCGACGACGAGCATCAGTACCTGCTGGTTTTTTCGGAGGACGGCGAGCATGGGGAAATCGGGGAATTGGATCCGGGTAAGGGTGATGGGGATTCTGGAAGAAAAGTGACCCTTTTTGACTACTGGGAGCGGCCATTCAAAGCAAGCGCGGGGGGGGGAGGAGTTAAAACTGTTGAAGTGTTAAATGGGTTAAAATGGGGCCGACAGAAGCTGCCTGATTGAAACATTCTCAAGTTTTCCGAAGATTTAGTTATCAGATATTGCCCACCCAGGGATCGAGGTAAGCGGGTTTTGAATCCACGTTGTAACGCTCTAACCCTTCAACGGTTTTAACTTCCCCCGCTACTTATTAACGGCGGCAGCCAGCCTGCGGACGGCCTTGGTGAGTCCGGGATCCTCCAGCATCTCCAGGGCGTCGCTGAAGGGGAAAAGGCGGCGGCGGCGGACATTCTCCTCGGGCCAGCTCTTCAGGAGCTTGGAAATTTTCATTGCGTAGAGCTGGAGATGCCTCCCGTCGAGCATCTGGCAGCGGGTGCGGAGATCCTGACGGAGAGTTCCCAGCACGCCGGCCTCCTCGACCGCCTCCATGACGGCCACCTCGTGAGGGGTCATGTCGGGTTCCTGACGCCCCTTGGGGAAGATCCAGCGGCTTCCCGAGGAACTGGTGATCAGCAGGAGGTGCAGACGCCTGTCGATGAACGTGTAGGGGACAATGCCCAACTGGCACATCCCCGTCGGTTCGGGGGCGCCGTGGATCGCCATCTCGGAGGTCTGATACTCCTCTCGGCGGGTCACTTCCTCACCCAAAAAATCGGGCTTTTTGAAGGATCGGGCTGCTTCGGCGTCCGGGAAGAAAATCTCAGCGAGGCGCAACGGGGCATGCTCCCCGGTAAACTCGTCGATTTTCATCCTGAGCCGACCGACTTTCATCATGTGACGAATCCGGCGGATACGCTGCCCCTCGGTGAAGGGCCAGAGCTTGTCGAACTGCCCCTTGGTGATTCGGATCTCCTGTCCCGTCACCGAGCGCCCCGTCCTGTCCCGTGCCGAGAGATAGTGGCTGCGCCCCTCGCGTCGGACACGGAGCTCCTGACCGCGTTCCCGCACGACATAACCCTGCTCGATCTCGATTCCACGAGCCCTCGCCAACTGGGAGGGGGCGGAAACAACGAGGAATTTGCGGCGGACTGGGGCAGGGCTTTTCGACATGGAAGTGATCTCTGGGGATTGACAACTCGTGCCGCGGATCCATGATGTCAACCCGCCTTTTTCAGGCGGAAACGATGGTGGCTGTAGCTCAACGGTAGAGCTCCGGTTTGTGGTACCGGCTGTTGCGGGTTCGAATCCCGTCAGCCACCCGTTTTCTTGATTTGCTTGATGGGATGAGAACGCAGTTCGACTGCCCGCGCGTCAGCGCTATCCATGGAGGCGAAGCCTTTTCCGCAGAGCCCGCCGCAGGCGGGATAATCCCGTCAGCCACCCGTTTTCTTCTAGGTGGATAGGCTGAAGACTGAAGTCTTTTAGGATACTTCCCACCCTTCTTTCCAAACCCAAGAAAAAAGGCCCGTTATTGAACGGGCCTTTGTCTTGTAGAGCTAACAGCCTAACAGGCTTCAGCCTATCCACCTCCGTTTTGATCTTCGATCAAAACGGAATGTCGTCTTCCTCGATGGGAGGCTGGGAGGGAGCGGAGCCACGGCTGAAACCGCCTCCGGAGGAGGGTTGCTCGCGGCGTGCGGGACGCTCGGAATATTCCTCGTCGCCGCCACCGGAGGAGGATCCTCCCATCTTTGGGCCGAGGAGCTGCATCTCCTCGCCGACGACGCGGAGCTTGGAACGCTTCTGGCCGCTGGCCTTGTCTTCCCAGCTGTCGAGTTGCAGACGGCCCTCGATGTAGACCGGCTTCCCCTTGCGGCAGTATTCGCCGGCGATCTCGGCCAGACGGCCCCAAAGGGTGACGTCGATGTACGTGACCTCCTCCTTGCGCTCCTCCCCGACCTTGTAGGTGCGGTTCACGGCGATACCGAGATCGGTGACGGCGCTTCCTTTCGGGGTGTATTTGACTTCGGGATCACGGGTGACGTTCCCGATGATCATCACTTTGTTGAGGTTGGCCATAGGAGAAGAGAGACTGAAGGATTTTAGACTGAAGACTTTTAGTTCAGGGAGAGCAGAGGAGGAAGTTCCGGCTGTCGGAATTCTTCCTAACAGCCTTCAGCCTAAACTGCTACAGCCTATTTACTTCGCCTTCGCCGACTTCTTGGCGGCCTTGCGGGCCTTGCCGGCGGGCTTGGCAGCTCCCTTGCGGAGGTAGTTCTGAAGAACGACTTCCTCGTCGAGGGTCAGCTTGGTGCGGATCTTGGCGATGGCAGCGGCCGGGGCGTTGACCACGTAGTTGACGAAGTAGGCGCTCTTGAGCTTCTCGTGCGGGTACGCGAACTCGCGGCGCTCGAGGCGCTGCACCTGCTCGACCTCGGCACCCTCGGAGGCGAGAAGCTTCTCGAGGCGCTCGACAAGGTCCTTGTTGGTCTCTTCCTTGCCAGCGACGTTCAGAGCGAGAAGGATTTCGTATCGGTTTTTCATGGTTGTTCGGTTTGTTGGTGTTGGGATTTATCGGGAACGGGAAGCGCGTTGTAAAGGTTCATCGCCGTTTCGAGGCCCCGTTCGACCGCACAGAGAACGGCCTCCGCGGAACGGGAAACAGCCTCCCCGATCACGGGGATTTCCTCGGGATGGAAGCGAGAAAGCACATGGCCTGCCAAATCGGCGCCCGAGGAGGCTCCACCGACACCGATGCGGAGGCGTGGCACCTGCTCGGTGGCAAAGTGAATGAGGACCGATTCGAGTCCCTTCTGGCCACCCGAGCCCCCTTCGCGGCGAAGACGGATGGTTCCCGGGGGCAGGGCGACGTCATCGGCCACCACCAGCACGGAGCCATGGAGAATGCGGTAAAAACGGGCGTATCCGGCGACGGCCTCGCCGCTGAGATTCATGAAGGTTGCCGGCTTCAGCAGGACCAGGTCACTGCCAGGCACTTTGGCAACATGCGCGTCCCACTTTGCCTCCTTGGAAAAGCTGGTACCCAGACGGGAAGCCAATTCGTCGAGGACGGCGAACCCTGCATTGTGCCGTGTCCCCTCGTATTCCCTGCCGGGATTTCCGAGACCCGCAATGAGGCGCAGCCCCGGGGCTTCGGAATCCGGCATGGGGAGAAGGAATCCGACGGATTACTTCTTGGCAGCCTCGCCCTCGGCGGGCTTCTTCTCCTTGATGACCTCGGGTCCCTTGGAGGCGTCGGCGGCTGCCGCAACGGGCTCGGCCTCCACCTTGGACTCGGCCACGATGAAGACGGTGAGATCGCCATCGCTGGTCGCCTTGACTCCCTCGGGCAGGACGAGGTCGCGGACGTGGATGGACTGGTTGAGCCCCAGTGCACTGACGTCGACGCGGATGATCTCGGGAAGATCCTTGGGAAGACACTCGATGTGGAGGGAGCGAAGGCTCTGCTCGAGCAGGCCGCCGTAGTTCTTCACGCCGTCCGCCTCGCCCGTGGGCTCGATCGGAACTTCGGTGTGGAGCACCTCATCCATGGCAACCTCGAGGAAGTCGACGTGGAGAATGTCGCCGCGCACGGGATGGTGCTGGACCTCCTGAATCAGGGAAAGCTTGTTGGAAACGTTGCTGCCGTCGGCGATGACGAGTTCGACGAGGATGTTCTCGCCGACCGCATGGGAAAGGAGGGCCGAAATCTCGCGCTGCTGGACCTCGAGGTTGGCAGGCTGATCCTTGTGGCCGTAAACGACTGCGGGAACCAGGCCGCGGGAACGGAGGTGTTTGACGGAATTGCGGCCGACATCGGCGCGGGGCCGGGCGGAAAGTTTGACCTGTTTAGCCATGGGATTACGAAGGTTGTGCGGTTTTCTACGAGTGCTTGAGACGGAACAGCGAGCTGACCGACTCGCCTCCGTGGATGCGACGGATCCCCTCGCCGAGCAGCTCGGCAATGGAAAGGACCCTGACGCGATCTCCCGATCCGGTGCGGACGGGGACGCTGTCGGTGGTGATGAGCTCCTTGATTTCGGAGCCCTCCAACCGCTGAACCGCCAAATCTGTCAGCACTGCGTGCGAGACGCCAGCATAAATATCGCCGACCCCCCGGGTTCGCAGCATTTTGGCCGCACTGGTCAGCGTGCCGGCCGTCTCCGTGATGTCGTCGATGAGAAGTACGTTCTTACCCTCGACATCGCCGATGACGTGCAGGGCATCGACCTCGGTGGCGTTGCGGCGGCGTTTCACGACGATGGCCAGACCGGCCCCGAGGGCCTCGGCGTAGGCGCTGGCCATCTTGACCCCGCCGACATCGGGCGAGACGACCACGAGGTTCTCGATCTGCTTGGCGCGAATGTACTCGACCATCACGGGAAGCGCGTAGAGGTGATCGACCGGAATGTCGAAGAAACCCTGCAACTGCTGGGCATGCAGGTCCATGGTGAGGACGCGGTTGACGCCGGCCGCCACGAGGATGTTGGCCACGAGCTTCGCCGTGATCGGGACGCGGGGCTGGTCCTTGCGGTCCTGGCGGGCATAGCCGAAGAAGGGGATCACCGCGGTGATGCGGTCGGCGCTCGCGCGGCGCACCGCATCCACCATGATGAGCAGCTCCATGATGTTCTGGTTGCTGGGGGGACAGGTCGGCTGGACGATGAAGACGTCGCGGCCGCGCACGTTGTCGTTGATCTTCACGAAGGTCTCGCCGTCGGGGAAGGAGGAGACTGTGGCGTCGCCGAGCGGCCGGCCAAGATAGGCGGCGATTTCGAGGGCAAGCTGCCGGTGGGCCGAGCCGCTGAAGATCTGGATTTCCGGATTTCCGTTCATGAGTGGGGCAAGGCTACATCCACGCGCCGCCGCGGCGCACGAAGAAAGCGGGATGGTTCCGCTTTTTCACGCGGGAGACCAGTTCAGGAAAGCCCGTAAACGATCCCGGCAACCACTTCCTCCTGCTCCTCACGGCGCAGACCGGGGAAGATCGGCAATGCGAGCGCCTCGAGTGCGGCCTGCTCAGAAACAGGAAAATCACCCCTCTTGTGGCCCAGGTAGGCAAAGCATTCCTGCAGGTGGAGCGGGACTGGATAGTAGATCGCGGTGCCGATCTTACGGTCTGTGAGAAACTTCTGAAGGGCATCCCTCTTCCCTCCGGAGATCCTGATCACATACTGGTGGAAGATGTGATGATCTCGCACCGAGTCGGACTGATCGCGGTGAGGTTCTGGCGGTAGAATCAAGCGGTCAAGCAGACCCGCTGCGGAGAAGAGTTCGCGGTAGGCTTCGGCATTGGCTCGGCGCGTGGCGTTCCAACCGTCGAGGAACGGGAGTTTTGCCCGCAGCACGGCGGCCTGCACCGCATCGATACGGAAATTCCCGCCGACCACCTTGTGGTAGTAGCGCTCCTCCATCCCATGATTGCGGATCCTCCTCAGCTTCTCGGCCATTCCGGCATCGAGGCAGAGAGCAGCACCGGCATCGCCCGCGGCACCCAGGTTTTTGCTGGGGTAAAAGCTCACATAGGAGGTGGGAGCGATGATCCCGGCGGTCTTGAGGCCCTCTTTGGAAAGATACTTGCCGCCCAAGATCTGCGCAGCGTCCTCCAGGATCTCGATCCCGAACTCGGCGGCGACCGCACCGAGCGCGTCCATGTCGCAGACAGCACCGAAGAGATGGATCGGAACAATGAGGCGGACACGGTTGCCGCGCACGGAAAACAGGTTGCCGTCGCCGTCCCTTTTCAACCCCGCCAGCAAGGTCCGGAGCGACTCCGGGTCCATCATGAAGGTGGCCGGATCGATGTCGCAGAAGACGATCTCCGCACCCGTGCGATGGATGCATCCAGCCGTTGCAAAAAAGGTGTAGGGCGTGGAGATGACGGCATCTCCATGGCCAATGCCCATCGCCATGAGGAGAGCGAGTTGGGCATCGGTGCCGGAAGACATGCCGATGGCGTGACCTCCTCCGAGGTACGCGCAAAGATCGCTCTCGAACGCCTCCACCTCGGAACCGAGCACATAGCCGCGGTGGCCCAGCACGCGCAAGGCCGCCTCGCGGACGGCATCATCAACCTCGGGGCCGAGGCGGCCCAGATCAAAAAGAGGAACGGACACCGGAGGACCTCCGGGTTACTTGGCAATGCCGAACTCGGCCCGGCGATTCTTGGCCCAGGCGGCCTCGTTGCTCGCAGGATCGGCTGGCATCTCCTTTCCAAAGCTGACGGTCTGGACCTCGTTGGCACGGAGTCCCTTGGCGATCAGGGCCTCACGGACAGCCAGTGCACGCTTCTCTCCCAGACTGCGGTTGTACTCCTCGGTACCGCGCTCGTCGGTGAAGCCGGCGACAATGACCGTCTTGCCGCTGCCCTTGAGGGCGCTGGCGACAGCGTCGACCTTCGACTCCTGATCAGGGGAGACCGAGGAGCTGTCATAACCGAACTGGACCGGAGCATAGAGGCCGCGCTGGACATTGGCTCCGAGGAAGTTGGCGCCCTCGGTACGCTCTCCGAGAGGCGTGCCGCTCACGTAGTCGCCGTCAACGCCTGCATACTGCTTTTTCTTTTTGTTGGCGCAGCCGGAAAGAGCCAGCAGGGCGGTCAGGGAAAGGATGGCAACGGGATGGAATCGCATGGCTCCATGGAGTCGCAAAGCGGCCAAAAGATCAAGACCGCAGGCGCCGGAATCAGCGGGACTTCTCCTCACCGCCGCCGGAAGGACGATGCCGGGACTTCGGTTTCGGGGTCGGGGTGGGCAGAGGGACCGACTCGTTCGGTCCGGGCCGGGTCAGGGCGAGGATCTCCTCGGAGGCCGTGCAGGTGCGTGCCGAGACAATACCGTTGACCGACTTGCCGTCGCCGGAGCTGAATCCGTCGTAGTTGTTGATGCTGGAGACCTGACCGACCACGTTGCCCGCCGAGTCGACCAGCGCCCCGCCGCTCGAGCCAGGGCAATACTCCGCGGTCACCTCGATGCGAAGCGCCGGTTCGTGCTTCTCGTCCCAACGCTCACGGCTAATCCGCGCCACCTGCCCCGAGGTGAACATGTAGGTGAATCCGTCCGGATGGCTCATGCACCAGACAGGCTCCCCGGTCCGCACGCCGGGGCGGATCGGAAGCGGTGGCAGGTCGAGTCCGGGCACGCTGACAAGGCAGGTGTCGGCCCGGTCGCTCGCCGCAAGGACGCCGGTGACCGGAAAAACAGCCCCTTCGGACGTGACGGCGACTGCCTGTGCCTCCCTCATGACGGAGGGATCGAGCGTCATCACATGGAGGGAGGTGGAGAAGACTCCGGGCGCCACCGCAAAGGCGGTCGCCCCGATCATGAAACGCCATTTTTTCGATTTCGGTTCCTGATAGCGGAGGCCGAGGGCCACGGTGCTTTTGCGAAGCACCTCGGCCAATTCCGTGGGAGAAAGCGTCTTTTCGGCGAGGCGCGCCACGGCGGTTTCGGGATGCGACGGGGGGGCGGTTTTGGCGACTGCGGTGTAGCAGACGAGCTTTCCGTCCTTGGCAAGCTGTTCCGTGGCCTGGCCAGCCTGCTTTTCATAAGCCTCGTCGTCCACAATGAAGCGCCCCGAAGCATCCACCGGGACGGCCGCAGGAATGAGCTGATCAGGTTGCGAGGTCTGCTGTGCAAGCGCGGAAGCCGCCAGCAGTGGAATCAGCAGAAAGCTGGGGAGCTTTTCCAAGGGCTGGATCAACCGGCCAGTTCGTACCAGTTGTTGCGGCGATGGGGCTCGTAGCCCGCCTCGCGGATGAGCGTTTCGATTTCCTGCGCCTGGAGGCGGAAGTTCGCTCCGGCCTTGCTCACCACGTTTTCCTCCATCATGACGCTGCCGAAGTCGTTGGCACCGTAGCGCAGGGCGACCTGACCGATCTTCGGCCCCTGAGTCACCCACGAGCTCTGCACGTTGGAAAAATTATCGAGAAAGATGCGGGAGAGCGCCTGCATCCGCAGATACTCGGCGGACCCGACAGGTTCGGCGCGCAGCTTCGTATTCTCGGCCTGGAAGGTCCAGCAGATGAAGGCCGTGAATCCCCCCGTCTCGTCCTGCTGGCGTCGCAGGCGTCCGAGGTGCTCAATCCGCTCCTCCACTGTCTCGACATGGCCGAACATCATCGTGGCGCTCGAATTCATCCCCATGCCGTGGGCGATCTCCATGACCTTCAGCCATTGGTCGCTGTTGCACTTGAGCGGGGCGATGCGGTCGCGCACCCGGTCAACCAGGATCTCGCCGCCGCCGCCCGGAATCGAGCCGAGGCCGGCCTCCTTGAAGCGGCGGATCACCTCCTCGAGGGGCATGTTGAAAACATGAGAGAAATGATTGAACTCAGGCGGGCTGAAGCCATGGATGTTCACGTGCGGGTACTTCCCCCTCATGTGGGAGAGGAGGTCGAGGTACCAGTCGATCGTAAGCGAGGGATGATGCCCTCCCTGCATGAGGACCTGGATGCCGCCGGCCTCGGTGAGCTCGTCGAGCTTGGCGTCCATCTCCTCGTGAGTGATGACGTAGCTGTCGGCGTCCTTCTCGGTCCGGTAGAAGGCGCAGAACTTGCAGTAGACGTTGCAGACGTTGGTGTAGTTGACGTTGCGGTCGATGATGTAGGTGACGATCTCGTTCCCGCGGCCGCCGAAGGCCTCGGCACGGGCTAGCTTGCGGCGATGATCGGCAAGCGCCCCCAGCTCCTCGAGCGGCAGGCGGTAGAGGTCCAACGCCTCCTCCGGGGTGATGCGTTCTCCCTCGATGACTCGGTCGATCAGGCTTTCGGCAACGGCTGCAGGCATGGAAAGAAGGTTAAAGGCTGAAGGCTGAAGGCTGAAGGGAAATTTTGAGACAGGTATCAGCAACCGGCCCGGAGCGCGGTGCAAGCTTGGATGGAGAGTTAGGCGGCCAAGTGAAAGCCGTAGCAAGACCTACGCCGATCGTGCAGCAACGAACCTACTTGCCAAAAGCGCACACCTCACTCGACTTCGAAATTGATGTTAATGGTATATCCTGAGGAAGAACCCATTCCCTGGGGCACGGGAGCGATCTTGAGAACCTTGCGGGCGGCCTCGAGGACGGATCCATCCATGATGGGATTGCCGCTCGGTTTAGCCAGCGAGAAGGCACTGATGGTGCCGTCCCGTTCGATCGTGATCTTGAGGACGGTGGCAAACTCGTGTTTGTGCTCCGCCGGGATGGAGGTCGGCTGCTCCCACTGACTGTAGAAGCGGTCGTGAATCAGCGTGTGGTAGGCGTCGACGGCGCCGGGGTCGGCCCCGTTGCCTCCCGTACCACCGGCTCCGGTTCCGCCACCCTTGCTGGCAAGGAAGGCGGCCTTGGCAGAGGAGTTGCCGCTCCCCTCTCCTTTGCCGGAGGAGGATTTCTTGGCATCGCTGGAGCTCTTCTTTGCCCCCTCCTTGGAGGGCGCTTGGGAAGCGGCTTTATGAGGATGATCCTCGTCATCAGCCGCCTCTTTCTTCTCCGGCTTGGGAGAACTCTTCGGCTTGGGCTGTGGACTGACCGAGGTCTTAGGCTTGGCCGGCGTATGATGAGGCGAGGATTTCGGGGAAGCCTTGGGGGAGGGTTTTGGCGTTGGTTTGGGAGTCTCCGCCGGCGAGGGGGTCGGGCTGGCCTTTTCTTCCGGAATCGGGGTGGGAGTCGCCTTGGGTGTGGGCTTCGGCGTCGGTTTAGGGGTTGGAGTTGGTGTGGGCTTGGGGGTAGGCGTCGGCGTAGCCTTGGGCGTGGGCGTGGGCGTGGGAGTCGGCTCAGGAGTAGGGGTTGGGGTCGGCGTGGGGGTGGCAAGCGAGATGTCCGAGGGAACATCCGGTGTCGCCTTCGGCGCAGGCGTCGCTTTCTCCATCGGAGTCGGCTTGGTGCGAGATACTTTCGGAATAGGATCAGGGATCACATCGTCAGCCTCCGTGGTCTTGGCGGAAATCGTTGGCTCGGCGGCGCTCTCCTGCGCCTGGGCAAAGGATCCCGTTTCCATCCATGTCAGCTGGCCTGCGGGTTTTTTGACGGGCTTTGTGAACCACCAGATCAGCCCCCCGATCACGAGGAGATGGATCGCTGCGACGAGAATGAAAGCCCTGCTGAAGCGGGGTTCCTTGCGAGCCATGGCAGCGCTAGCGGGAGGGAGCGCCCCCTCCCTGATCCTCGGGCCGGGTCATGACGCCTACCTTGGTGATGCCCGCCTTGTGGAGCAGATCCATGACGCGGACGAAATCCTGCACGGGAAGTTCCTTGTGCGGCCGCACGACGACGGCCAGGCCGGGTTGGGACTTCTTCAGTTCCGCAAGCCGTTCGGCGAGTTCGGCCTCGCCGAGGGCTTGCTCGTTGAGCTTCAGCGCATCATTGCGGTCAACGGAAACCGTCTGGACGGAAGCAGAGTTGATCTCCGTCTTGGCCGTCGCGCTGGTCGGCACGATCAGGTCCATGCTGTTCTCGATCAGCGGGGTGGTGATCATGAAGATGATCAGCAGCACGAAGGCAAGGTCGAGCAGCGGGGTGACGTTGAGCTCGCTGAGGGTATGCAGAGCGTTGCGGTCGGAGAATCGGCGCATGGCTGGCCTCCTATCCGCGACCGCCGTGACTGACGTAGCGATGCTCGATCTCGCTGGAGAGCTCGGCAGCGAAGTTGTCGCACTGGACGATCATGCCCCGGACGCTGGTGACGAGGAAGTTGTAGCCAAACATCGCGGGGATCGCGACCAGGAGGCCCGTGACCGTGGTAATCAGCGCCCCGGAGACACCTGGAGCCATCGCAGCAAGACTCGCGCTGCCCGAGGCGGCGATCCCGCCAAAGGCATCCATGACACCCCAGACCGTGCCGAGCAGCCCCACGAAAGGCGCCCCACTCACGGCGGTGGAGAGGATGATCATCTGCGACTCGAGCTTAAGCGAGGCCTCGCCCACGGCCCGCTCCATGGCGGCCTGCACGGATCGCATCTGTGCAGGTGTGATGCGGTCGGCGAATTTGAGACGCGATTTGAACGTCTCGTCGACTTCGGTCGAGCCGAGCACCTGGAAGCAGAGTTCCTCGCAGCCTGCCTCGTAGATTTCGTAGAGGGGCGAACCCTCAAACTCGAGCCCGGTCTCGAAGATGGTCAGCGGCTCGCGGTCCCGATGAAAGAGCGCCATGAAGCGCTCCGACTGCTTCTTGGCGAAGCTCAGGACACGGATCTTGGTGATCATCACCGACCAGCTGAAGATCGAGCCGACAAACAGGGTGAGCAGGACGATCTTTCCCTCGAGAGTCGACTCGAGGAAGGCGTACACGATGCCGCTGCCTAGCAAAACCATGGAGGAAGCATCCGTGTTTCCTAGGGACGCGTAAACTCCAGAATGAGATCCCGCTGACCAGGAAGCAGGCCGAGCAACTCCTCCCTGCCGGGCATCTCGAAATCCGCGAAGTCAAAACCGGGCGAGACCGAGCAGACAACGAGCGTATGACCTGTCGTGCCCGCCGAACGCGCCGCCTGCCACCACCCCGCGGGAACCGGATGATGAGTCTTCATGCCGCCTGTAAGATCAGGTCCGAGCAAGGTCGTAACTGCGGAGCCGTTCTGGTCAATGGTCACAAGCTCCAGCGGGTTCCCCTCCTGAAAATGCCAGATCTCGTCCGAGGAAACGCGGTGAAAGGCGGAAAACTCACCTGCGCCGCTCGGGAGCAGAAAGTGGATCGCCGTGACGGCTCTGCGCTCCCGACCATCGGGGAGGCTCACCCTGACCGGGGAGCGGAAAGTCTCGGCATACCATCCCCCCTCCGGGTGAGGTTGCAGATCAAGCAGATCAATGAGGCGGTCGGTCTCCATCACGCCATCATGGGGAGACCGAGCGGCGGGGTTCAAGCGCTCAAGAGATTGCGTCTAAAGAGATTTGATCGGTACGGGGCAGCCTTTGCGGCTTGGCCTTGCGATACCTCCCGGCTTATCAAGGAAGGATGCCCTTGATCTGGTTCCGCTTCGTTCCCGCCCTGCTTTTGCTGGCGGTTCCCGCGAGTGCCCAGTCTCAGGCTGACTCAACCAATCCGGAGACTTCCGCCGTACCATCGCTTTCCCCTTCAACCGCGCCGACTCCTTCGCGCTCGTACGGCCCACCCCCCTCCGAGAACCGCTACGACGTCCTCTCCAAGATGATCACCCCGCTCGCCGGAGTGCTCCTGGGAGGAAAGCAGACCACGGATCGCGCCCTCACCCTTAAGGCGACCGTCGGCCAAGTGGCCGGCCGTCTCCCTCAGATCATCCAGGGAGCCAGCATCACGGCGCAGATCGAGTATCCCGGCCGCATCCGTCTGGAGGCACCGCTGCTGGGAGAGACCGTCACCATCTGCCGCAACGGCAACCAGGTCTGGGCGATCCCCGGATCGAAAATCCAGTTCCTGCTCGATCAGTTCCGCCACAAGCCCCGTCCCAATCCCAAGGGCAACTCCCCGCTCCAGCTCCCATTCACCTCGCAGCAGGCGGTTCTCCTCCCAGCACTCTTCCAACTCGAACGCGGCAATGACATCGCCGAGATCAACGGGGTGCCGTGCCGCGTGATCGCCGGCGGCCTCATGCCCGACATCGCCAAGGCCGCAAAGGCCGAGGACTTCTCCTCCAAGCTCTGGATCTGCTCCGATTACACCCCGCGGCGCATCGACATCCATCGGAGCGATTTCGCCATGTCCTTTCTGATCGAGAATTTCACCTATTCCCCTGCGTTCCCTGCCTCGATGTGGCAACCTCCGGCCGGAGCGACCGATGTCTTCCGCTGTGACGAGGCCCGTCTCGAGGAACTCCTCTACGTCGTCATGAACTCCCTCCAGATGAGTGCCCAGGACAAGCCGTGGCTGAACGAGGCCTCTCCCGCATCACCTCTCTCCCCCCAAGCCGCCCAGCCATCCGCCCCACCCTTCGGGCCGATGAGGTGATTGGAAGGCTGTAGCGGTTTAGACTGAAGGCTGTTAGGTTCCGCAGCTCTCAAGCGGCTTATTTTTCCCAAAGCCCTCATCTCTCACTTTTTCATCCTTCATCCTTCCTAATTCATCTTTCCCAGCCGCATGCCCCTTCTCCAACTCCGCGGCGTTACCCTCCGCTACACCGACAGACCGCTCCTTGATCAGGTTGACCTCCAGATCGATCCGGGCGAGCGCGTCTGTCTCGTCGGACGCAACGGTGCCGGCAAGACCAGCATCATGCGCGTCATCTCAGGCGAGGAGAAGCCGCAGGAGGGAGAGATCACCAAGCCGAACGGCGTCGTCCTGACCCGCCTACCCCAGGAAGTTCCGGAGGGAATCGAGGGAACGGTCTTCGAGGTGATCCACGCGGGGCTTCGTGTCGGGGGAACCGAGGAGGAGTGGGAGGCCGATGTCCGCGTCGAGGAGTTGATGCAGGAAATGAACCTGCCCTCCGAACAGCAGTTCCAGAGCCTCTCGGGAGGATTGAAGCGCCGTGTCCTGCTGGCCCGAGCGCTCGCCGGACAGCCCGATGTCCTGTTGCTGGACGAGCCGACAAACCACCTCGATCTGGAGTCGATCCTCTGGCTTGAGAACTTCCTACTCAAAGCCAGGCCGACCCTCTTCTTCGTGACGCACGACCGGGCCTTCCTGCGGAAACTCTCGACCCGCATCGTGGAGCTGGACCGGGGCCATCTCACCAGCTGGGCCTGCGACTACGACACCTATCTCGAACGGAAAGGTGCAGCCCTTGAGGCCGAGGAGAAGCAGTGGGCCGCTTTTGACAAGAAGCTCGCCCAGGAGGAGGTATGGCTCCGTCAGGGAGTGAAAGCCCGCCGCACCCGCAACGAGGGGCGCGTTCGCGCACTGAAAGCGCTTCGCGCCGAGCGGGGCAAGCGACGCGAGCGCACCGGCACCGCAAAGATCGAACTGCAGGAGGGAGGCACCTCCGGCCAGAAAGTCATCGAGGCAAAGAATGCCTCCTTCGGCTACGGCGGATCTCCGATCGTCAGCAACTTTACCTCCACGCTCTGGCGCGGGGACAAGATCGGCATCATCGGGCCCAACGGCTGCGGCAAGACCACCCTGCTCAAGCTCCTGCTTGGCCGTCTCGAGCCACAGGAGGGTTCCGTCAAACTCGGCACCCAGCTCCAGATCGTCTACCTCGACCAGCTCCGCGACCAGATCAACGGCGAGAAGAGCGTCGGATGGAACGTTGCCGGCGAGGCCGAAACCGTCACTTTCCAGGGGAGGCCGCGCCACATTCACAGCTACCTGAGCGACTTTCTCTTTGCCTCAGACCGCGTCCGCATGCCTGCGAAGATGCTCTCGGGAGGAGAGCGCAACCGCCTTCTGCTCGCCCGCCTGTTCCTCCAACCTGCCAATGTCCTCGTCCTCGACGAACCGACGAACGACCTCGACGCGGAGACGCTGGAACTCCTCGAGGAACTGCTGGTGAACTACGAGGGAACCCTCCTGCTTGTCTCGCACGACCGCGCCTTCCTCGACAATGTGGTGACCGGAACCTTGGTGTACGAGGGAGACGGACACTTCACGGAATACACGGGAGGCTACGAGGATTGGATCCGCCAGCGGAAGATCGCTGAGGCTGCCAAAGCCACTCCAGCCTCTGAGATCCCCGCGCCTGCAACACCGCAGAAGGGAGTCAAAATCGAGAAGGGCCGGAAGTTTCTCAACCGCGAGCAACGGGAACTCGAGGAATTACCCGGCAAACTGGTGGAACTCGAGGCCAAGCAGGCCGAGCTTTCCGAGAGACTCGCCGATCCCGCGCTCTACCAAAGCAAGGATGGGGAGTTTCAGAAGGTCGAACGGGAACTCAACGAACTCCATCACACCATCGAAAAGGCGATGGCTAGGTGGGAGGAGTTGGAGGCGCTGAAGGCCGAGCTTTCGGGCTGAGACTAGTAGCGGTTTAGACTGAAGGCTGTTAGCTACTGCATTATTCCCCGCGGGGACGCAGGGAAATCCAAGATACTCTTGTTTTTCCATTTTCTCCGTACCTCAGCGCCTCTGCGGGCTAAACCTTCCTTAAGCGTTTACGGACAGCAGGAGCGATTTCTTCTCCGAGAATCCTTATAGCTTCAAGCGCTTTCGGGTGAGGCAACGTCCCGGGACTCATCTGGATGGTGATGCGGTCGATGACACCGAGCACTTCGTGGTAATGGAGGATTTTCTCCACCCCCTCCTTCGCATCGCCGATGATAAGAGCTCCCTCGGGGCCGCAGAGGGCTTCGAAGTGAGAGCGGCGAATCGCTGGCCAGCCACGCTCCTTGCCGATCTGGCCGAACATCCGCTCGTAGCCGGGGAAGTAATCATCCCGAGCCTCCTTGGTGGTCGCCGCAAAGGAGCCGAGAGCATGGATGCCGACTTTCAGGGACTCGATTGCATGGCCAGAGCGGACGCCCGCCTCCCGGTAGAGATCGACAAGCGGACGGAAGCGATCAGGTTGTCCTCCAATGATGGCGATCATGAGCGGTAGACCGAGCGACCCGGCACGGATCACCGACTCAGGTGAACCGCCGACTCCGACCCAGATGGGCAGGGATTCCTGCAGGGGCCGGGGATGGATTTCCTGATCACGGAGCGGAGGACGATGCTTTCCCGACCAGGTAATCCGGGAATGGGCACGGATCTCGAGCAGGAGCCGGAGCTTCTCATCGAAGAGCTCATCGTAGTCCTGCAGATCCAGCCCGAAGAGGGGATAGGCCTCGGTGAAGGAGCCTCGCCCAGCGACAATCTCGGCGCGCCCCTCCGAAATCAGGTCGAGGGTGGCAAATTCCTGAAAGACCCTGACCGGATCGGCCGCGCTCAGGACAGTCACGGCGCTCGCAAGGCGGATCCTCTTTGTGCGGGCAGCGGCGGCGGCAAGCAGGACGACGGGAGCCGAATCGAGAAACTCCTCGCGGTGATGTTCCCCGATCCCGAAGACATCGAGTCCGACTCGATCGGCCATCTCGACTTCCTCCAGCAGATTACGGAGCCGCACCACGGGATCGACCTTGGCTCCGGTGACCGGATCGCCGGTCGTGGCGACAAAGCTGTCGATCCCGATCTGCATCAAACCTTCCAGTTCTTAAAGTGCGCTTCCACCGCTTCGTTCCACGGGCGCGGCTTGATCCCGGTGACACGGGTAAACTTTCCGGTATCCAGCGGAGTCTTGGGCGGACGCACGGCGATGAAGTTCTTCATGTCGGAAAGCTTGAGCGGAGCAACCGTGGTCGTGAGCACGGGGACGCCGTTGGCCTTGGCGCATTCGAGGGCATACTCGCCGTAATCGCGCCACGAGCAGGTGCCGCCATTGCAGAGATGGTAGATGCCGCCCGGAACGGAGGGTTTCAGGAACTCCGCGAGCCAGAGAGCCATGTCCTCGGTGTAGCTGGGGGCGGAGGTCTTGTCGTGGACTGCAGCAGCATCGGGTGAGGTCAGGGCGCGCTTGACGATCGCATCGACGAAGCTCGGCTTGTCGGGGCCAAAGACCCACGAGACACGGACGACGCAATGCGCCGGATTTGCGGCCAGAACCTCGCGGTCTCCTTCGAGCTTGGTCACTCCGTAATGACTGAGCGGACGGGGCTCGTCCTCCTCGGTGTAGGGGCGGTCGAGCGTACCGTCGAAGACGTAGTCGGTCCCGATGTGAACCAGCCGCGCTCCACGCTCGGCACAGAGCCGAGCGATCCGACCGGGAGACTCCGCATTGATCCGGCGGGCTCCTTCCCGATCCTTCTCGCAGCCGTCGACATCGGTTGCGGCGGCACAGTTCACGACGACATCACCCGCACCGAAGGGAATCGAGGCAAGACCCGCCTCCGCCTTCTCGGGATCTGAGAGATCAACCTGAGCTCTAGTCAAGGCAACGACCTCCGTATCAGGGAGAGACTGCCAGCGGCGGACAAGAGCGGCCCCAAGACGGCCGTTGGATCCGAGAATGATGGTTTTCATGTGGAAAGGCTAAAGGCTGAGTAAAAATATGGAACTCAGGAAAGGAAGCTGCAGCAAGGTGCTTTGCAGTCCTCGGAGTAAGCACGGGAGGCGACAACTGCGATTGGGAGCTATCCGTTTTCCGGACGCCGTGCTTGAATGCACCTGATCGTCCTGAAGAACGATTCAGAGCCCTCTCCCATGACAGTCTCGTGAACTCCCTTTTTCTGATACTCAAGGATTGGCAGATCCTGCTGCTGATCCCAGCCCTGTCGCTCTTGGGATTACTCCTGGCAAGCTGGCTCATCCGCTTTCTGGAAAAGCGTCATGTCGCCTTTGATTACGATGCAGACGTCATCGATACGGCCACCGGCAACACGATTTCCGGGGCATTTGTCATCCTCAGTTTCTCGTTTGTCCTGGTGATGGGCAACGCCGACCGTTTTGAAGCCGACGCCAGCCGCGAGGCGAGCCAGATCCACGTCCTTGACCGGATGTTGTCCCTGGATTCGTCAACCAATGCCTTGGCATTGCGGCATGATCTTCTCGCCTACACGGAGTCGGTCTCCCGGGAGGAATGGCCGATCCTGGGCAATGATTCCAACCCCGGCCGCGGGAACCCGGCGACCGCAGCAAGCCTGGACCGTTTTCTGGATGGGATCAAAAAACTCCAGAGTGACGACGGCACCCGGAGTCAACTTTTCCCAGCAATCGTCAGGCAGGGTGGAGGCGTGATCGAATCCCGGGACCTCCGCCTGCTGAACGCCTCGACGCATCTCCCCAGTCTTTTCTGGATCGTCAATATTGTGAGTCTTGCGGTCGTCATTATCGTCAGCGCCCTCCGGTTACTTCAGCCATCGCTCTCACGAGTGATCGTCATCGTGGTGCAGGTCATCATCATCAATATGCTCTTCTCGGCCGTCCTGATTCTGGACAATCCGTTCAAAGGTCAGACCCGAATCATGACCCAGCCTTTGGAGCGTGTGATCCTTAAGATCCGTGAGGGCGTTGATGATGGGCCTGCTCCCGGGAATCCCGCCAAAGGATCCTTGTTGCCTCAACGATGACGGGAATTGCATCCCGGAAATCCGCCTAGGCGGACACCCTCCGGGTCCTCCCGCGAATTCGGGACGGGATCTACCGCTCTCGTTTGCCTCGCTCGCTCCCGCACCATTTTTGCCTTCTGCCTTCCGCCTTAAGCCTTCAGCCTTTTCTCCAATGTCTCATCCTGAACTCTTCCCTTTGGACCGCTTTTGGTGGCTCTACGGTCTCTTTGTCCTGATTATCGTCGCGAGCCTCCTGCTCGACATGCGGCGCAGGAATGGCAAGGAACACAGGATCAGCCACGGGGAGGCGATCCGGAATGCCCTTGTCTGGATCGGATTAGCCCTGCTTTTTGCATGCGGACTCTACTTCTACGGCCTGCATGAGTTTCCCCTCGATCCCAGGTTGGCGGGACTCGACCATCCTGCGCTCGCTAGGAAAGCGACCCTGGAATTTCTCTCGGGGTGGTTGATGGAGAAGAGCCTCTCGGTCGACAATCTCTTTGTCTTTCTGGTGGTCTTTGATTTCTTCGCGATCCCGCCCTCCTACCGCCACCGGATCCTCTTCTACGGCATTCTGGGCGCGCTCGTTTTCCGCGCCCTCTTCATCGCGCTGGGAGCTTTCCTCATGCAGATCTCTTGGGTCCCGGTGGTGCTGGGAATCTTCCTCGGAGTGACCGGCCTGAAGGTCGCCTTCGGTCCCGAATCGCATCCCGACCCGGAAAAGAACGTCGTCATCCGGATCCTCAAGCGCTTCCTACCGATCACCCACTCCCTGCGCGACGGGAAATTCCTCGTCCGCGAGGCAGGCCGCTGGGCCGGCACCCCTCTCCTGCTTGCGCTGGTGGTGATCGAGTTCACCGACGTCGTCTTTGCTGTCGACAGCGTCCCTGCAGTCTTTGCGATCACGAAAGAACCCTTCCTTGTCTTCACCTCCAATGTCTTCGCGATCCTTGGGCTGCGTGCCCTCTACTTCCTTCTGGAGGGGATGGCATCCAAGTTCCACTACCTCAAGTACGGCCTAGGATTCATCCTCTGCTTCGTGGGGGTGAAGATGGCATGGCTCGACCATCACCTCCCGGGAGGATTCCCGACCGTCTGGTCGCTGGCCCTCATCGTGGCATCCCTAGCCGTTGCGGCCCTCTGCTCCTGGCTAATACCAAAGAAGAGTGCGCATGCCGGTTAAAAGCGTGAAACCGTTACAAGGAGACAACGAAGGGAGATCGGAGGCCGTCGTCTCCGATACCTTCTCACTTTTCACTTTCTAACCTTTTTAACTCTTCATGCCTCCCCCAACCTACCTCTGCCAGCGCTGCACGGCGTGCTGCCGCTGGCCGGGATTTGTCCGGGTGACCGAGGAGGAGATCTCGGCGATCGCCGCCCATGTCGGCATGGAGGAGGATCACTTCATCCAGCACTACACGCGCCTGCGTCCGAACCGCGGCGGCCTCGCTCTGATCGACCGAGAGGACGGCACCTGCTTTTTCCTCAAGGGGAACGAGTGCTCCATCCAGGCCGTAAAGCCCCAGCAGTGCAAAGACTTCCCCAACTCGTGGAACTTCCCTGGCTGGCGCGACATCTGCCAGGCGATTGAAGTAACCCCAAGACTTAATCCCAAGACGGGCGACTGATCTTAGACAACGTCAAATCGCCGTCATCCGTGCATGCCTGATCAAACTCACCGGTGCTTTTCGGCGTGGACGAGATGCTCCTTCCAGTTTGCCGTGTAGCGTGCGGCCAGTTCCGGTGCATGGAGGATGAGCAAAACATTCTCCGCATTGCCCGATTCTGCCGCCTTGGTGAAGTTGAAGCTGCCCGTGATGACCTCCTGATCGTCGATCACCATGACCTTGTTGTGGGCGATCCTGTGGGCTGCATCGATAAAGGTGGGGATGCCCTCGTTGACGAGGTAAGTCGCTCCGGAATACCGCTCCGTTCGCTGGCTTTTGTCGAGAATCACCCGGACATCGACGCCGCGATGCTTGGCATCCACAAGCGCCTTCGCGATTGGAGCAGAAGTGAAACTGTAGGCCTGAACTAGAATCGTTTTCTTGGCGGCATTCAGGGCATCCACCACGGCCTGGGTACACCCTCCGTTGGGGCTGAAAAACGCCTTCAGGTCCTGCGGTCCCTGCTGGGCGCGAAGAACGGAGGGTGCCAGCAGGATAAGAAGAAGAAGCCGTTTTGCCATGCTTGGAGCATCTGATCGCTTTTCTTGATTCCGCACAAGGTCGAGCACCCGATCATCCACCCTTAAGGCTTTACCTTGGTGGCTTCCACAGAGAGGATTCAGGGCTCTTTATGCGAACGATCGGCATCGGATTAGCCGGCTTCGGCACCGTCGGTGCCGGGGTCTATGAGAATCTGGAACGCCACCGCGACCTCATCGCGGAGCGATCCGGATACGCCTTTGATGTGCGCCGGATCGTCGTGCGCGATCCGAAGAAACAGCGCGATGTCGCAGCCCCTGCCAGACTCTTTTCCAATCGCTGGCAGGACCTGCTCGACGATCCCGGGATCAAGGTAATCGTCGAGCTGATCGGTGGAACCACGGAGGCCTTTGACCTGACGGTCGCCGCCATCAAGTCGGGCCGCATCGTCGTCACCGGCAACAAAGCCCTGCTGGCCGAGCGGGGTGCCGAGATTTTCGCCCTGGCCTGCGAGCACAAAGTGCCTGTCTTCTTCGAGGCGGCGGTGGCCGGCGGCATCCCGATCATCCAATCGCTGCGAGACGCCTTCGTGGGCAACCGCATCGAATCGGTTCACGGCATTCTCAACGGCACGAGCAATTACATCCTGACCCGCATGCAGGAGGCGGGACTCGACTACCCCGAGGCCCTTGCCGAGGCAGTGAAGCTCGGTTACGCCGAGGCCGACCCGACCCTCGACATCAATGGATGGGACGCAGGCCACAAGGCGATCATCCTCGCTGCACTCGCCTACGGCTTCTGGGTCGATCCGGCCACAATCCGCGTCGAGGGAATCGACCGCGTCAGCGCCGCCGACATTCACTTCGCCAAGAGCCTCGGCTATTGCATCAAGCTCCTCGGCTCGATCCGGGAAATTGACGGGAAGGTCGAGGTCGGTGTCGCCCCAACGCTCATCCCCCAAGGGAATGTCCTTGCCTCGGTGAACGGCGTCTTCAATGCCGTTGCCGTGCGCGGCGACCTCGTTGGCGACAGTCTTTTCTACGGCCGTGGCGCAGGTCGTGGACCCACGGCCACCTCCGTCATCGGCGATCTCGTCGAGGCAGCCCATGTACTGGATGCCCCGCGTAAAACTTACGGCTTTTCCTCCCACAGCCTCTACGGCAGCAGCCGGGCGGCAACCGAGATTGTCGGCTCGTTTTACCTGCGCCTCTCGGTCGATGACAAACCGGGCGTCTTGGCTCGAATCGCCGGCGTGCTCGGCGAGGCCGGCATCGGGATCTCCTCCGTGGTTCAGCCGGAGTCGATCGCGGGAGTCGAGACTCCTCTGGTCCTGATGATCCACGAGGCTCCCTACGGCGGGGTGAGGAAGGCTCTTGCAACGATCACCGCCCTCGACTGTGTGAAGGGTAAGCCAGTCCTCTTTAACGTGGAGACCCTCTCCTGATTTTCACCCGATGAAGCAACCTTCCAACGACTGCGGCGTGATCGCGCGATACCGCGAGTTCCTTCCCGTCACAGACGCGACACCCGTCATCTCGTTGAGCGAGGGTTCCACGCCCCTCATCCACTCGCCCAAGCTGAGCGCCATCACCGGCGGGGAAGTTTACGTCAAGTACGAGGGACTCAATCCCACCGGATCCTTCAAGGATCGCGGCATGACCATGGCGATCTCGAAGGCAGCCGAGGAGGGAGCCCACACCGTGCTCTGCGCCTCCACGGGAAACACCTCCGCCGCCGCCGCTGCCTACGCTGCGCGCGCAGGGATGAAATGCGCCGTCCTTCTTCCCGCAGGCCGCATCGCCGGGGGCAAGATGGTCCAGGCCTACATCTACGGGGCCAGCGTCATCGCGATCCGGGGTAACTTTGACGACGCACTCCGCCTTGTGCGCGAACTGGGCGAGACCGGAGACTTCGCCATCGTCAATTCGATCAATCCCTACCGCATCGAGGGGCAGAAGACCGCAGCCTTCGAGATCATCGAGGAGCTCGGCAATGCGCCCGACATCCACATTCTGCCCGTCGGCAATGCCGGCAACATCACCGCCTACTGGAAGGGTTACAAGGAGTTCAAGGAACTCGGGCGTAGCGGAAAGCTGCCGAGAATGCTCGGCGTGCAGGCCGCAGGAGCCGCCCCCCTCTACCATGGTGCCCCGATGGACAACCCCGAGACCGTGGCCACGGCCATTCGGATCGGTCGTCCGGCCAGCTGGGATGGAGCAAAGGCCGCCGTTTCCGAATCGGGTGGCTGCTTCGAGATCGTCGAGGACTCCGAAATTTTGGCCGCCCAGAAATGGCTCGCCGCCAACGAGGGGATCTTTGTCGAACCGGCCAGCGCCGCCCCTGTTGCCGCCCTTTTTAAATGCTTTAACCGCTGCGGGAAAACCACGCAGTGCGACTGCTGTCCCTTCCGCCAGATCCAACCGGGTGCCAAAGTGGTCCTTACCGTCACCGGCCACGGACTCAAGGATCCCGACACGGCCAAGCACGCCGTCACCGCCCCGATCGAGACCGACGCCACGGCCCAAGCCGTCCGTGAAGCCCTGGCCAAAATAGGCTGAATCCAAGCCCTCAACTTTCGTCTCTCGACACTCGACTCACCCCATGGCTCTTATCGTCCAGAAATACGGTGGCACCTCGGTAGGCAATCCCGAGAGGATACGCAATGTCGCCAAGCGTCTGCTCGAAACACAGCGTGAGGGGAACTCCGTCGTCGCCATCGTCTCCGCGATGTCGGGTGTGACCGATTCCTTGATCAAGCTGGCCAAGGAGGTCTCCCCGAAGCCGACCGAGCGCGAGATGGACGTTCTTCTCTCGACCGGAGAGCAGACCACGATGGCCCTTGCCGCCATGGCGATCCAGGCAATGGGTGGCAAGGCCGTCTCACTCACAGGAGCGCAGGCGGGCATCGTCACCAACGGCATCCACACCAAGGCCAAGATCAGCAACATCACCCCGGACCAGATCCGCAAGCACCTCGAACGTGACGAGATCGTCATCATCGCCGGCTTCCAGGGCGAGACGGAGGAGGGTGATATCACGACCCTCGGACGCGGAGGATCAGACCTCACCGCCATCGCGGTCGCCTCGGCCATCGGCGCCGACATCTGCCAGATCTTCACCGATGTCGACGGGGTCTACACCTGCGATCCCCGGATCGTGCCGAGCGCAAAAAAAATCCAGGAGATCTCCTACGACGAAATGCTGGAGATGGCCTCAAGCGGCTCCAAGGTCATGCAGTCCCGCTCGGTCGAGTTCGCCAAGAAATTCGGAGTGATCTTCGAGGTGCGCAGCAGCTTCAACAACAACCCAGGAACCATCGTGAAAGAAGAAACCGCAGGAATGGAACAGGTCGTCGTGCGCGGCGTCAGCGTCGAGCGCAATCAGGCCAAGGTCACCGTCGCCCATGTCCCCGACAAGCCGGGATGCGCCGCTCGCCTCTTTACCGCGCTGGCCGACGCCCATGTTATGGTCGACGTGATCGTTCAGAACGTTTCCGAGAGCGGCTCGACCGACATCTCCTTCACGATGAACCGTGACGAACTCGACAAGATCGGTGATCTCGTCGACCGCGTCGCCGCCGAGATCGGTGCCGGCAAGGTCACCAAGCAGGGTGGCATCGCCAAACTCAGCGTGGTGGGCATCGGCATGCGTACCCACTCCGGCGTGGCTGCAAAGCTGTTCGAAGCCCTCGCCAAGGGCGGGATCAATATCCAGATGATCTCCACCTCCGAGATCAAGATCGCCGTCATCCTCGACGAGGAAAAAATTACCGACGCGGCTAAATTGGCTCACGCGGCCTTTGATCTGGACGTGGTCTGACGGACAGCCCTCATCAGGACAATGAGCCAAGGATCTCCCCTCATTCCCTTCGGCAGGGGGGTCCTGGTGACGGGGAGCGAGCGGGGCATCGGTTTGGAAGCAGCAAGGGTTTTTGCCAAGGCGGGTTGCGACATTGTCCTCAACTATCCAGGACAAGGAGACTGCGCCGAACGGGAAGCTTCTGGAATCATGGCTGAATTCGGCGTGAAGGCATGTGCACTTAAGGCGGATGTGGCTGTTCCTGACCAAGCCAGAAAGCTTGTCCAAGATGCGGATTCTCTGCTTGGGGGACTGGACATCGTGGTCTGCAATGCAGGGATCTGCCGTTTCCTTTCGTTTCTCGAGATTTCGGACGAAGAGTGGAATGCGCACATCGCCACGAACCTCAACGGTTCCTTCTACGTTTCCCAAGAAGCCGCAAAAATCATGGTGAAGCGTGGCAGCGGGGGGAGAATCATCCTTGTTACCAGCGTCGGGTCCTTTCGATCGAACCCCACTCAAACGCATTACTGCACAAGCAAGGGGGGGCAGAATCTTCTGATGCAGGGTATGGCTTTGGAGCTCGCTCCGCATGGCATCCTTGTCAACGCCGTTGCGCCCGGTTGGATTCACACGGACATCAACGATGCGTCCTCCAAGGATCCAGCCGTGACCGAACCATGGCTGAGCACCCATTGTCCTGCGGGCAGACTGGGATCACCATCCGACTTGGGCTCCGCCTTCCTTTTGCTTGGCAGCCGCGATGCGGGCTATATCAACGGCTCGACCATCACCGTGGACGGCGGTTGGTCGGCCCAACTCTGAATCCTTTCTCCCCGAACCCGATGCACCAAACCACGTTCAATCGCACTGCGCTTGTTGCCGCTCTCTTTTCGCTTACTCCCTTGGTCTCTTCCGGCGAAATCGCTTCATCACCAGATCACCCTCCGACGCTTGAGGATTCGTGGAATAAGACGCCGCTCCAAGCCAGAACCCGAGCATACTGGTGGTGGCTTAACGGCAATGTCACCCCTGCCGCGATCACAAAGGATCTGGAATGGATGAAGGGTGTTGGCATGGGGGGGGGCCTCGTTTTTGACGCCGATGGTGCATCACAGGGAGGTCACGATCACGTGCCGGCCGGACCTCTTTTCGGATCTGCGGAGTGGAGAAGGCTTTTCCTGCACACCCTCCGCGAGGCGGACAGGCTGGGATTGGAAATCGGCCTCAATATCACCAGCGGCTGGAACACAGGCGGCCCCATCGTGACACCGGACAAGGCCGCGAAGCTCGTCACATGGTCGGCGATACGGATTCAGGGACCCAAACAGGTCGACGAAACACTGCCGATGCCGGAATCTCGTGACGGCTTTTACCACCCTTCCTTTTTGCTGGCATGCCGCCTGAGGCCCGGCGCTCCAGTGCCAGCCTACCGGAATCAATCGGGATCCCAGTCCGACATGGTTGACAAGTTCTCGAATCATGCAAAAGCGCTTCCCGCAGTCGTTTCCAGTAGGGCGCAGCCGATCAGGAATCTTCGTGAAAAGTGTGGCTTTTCGGAGTTGGGTGGAAGCGCCAGTGATTGCACCCCCCTGCTTTTTGACATCCCCGGAACCGACGGGGAACAGGATATCGCGACCACGGACGATGTGATCGATATCAGCGATAAACTTGATGAATCGGGAAAACTCCGCTGGGATGCGCCGCCCGGAGAGTGGATGATCCTGCGCTTCGGCTACACTTCCAACGGGGCACGCGTCTCGACCTCCAGTGGAAATTGGCAGGGACCCGTCCTCGACTACTTGGATGCCGATGCGATGCGCTGGTACTGGGACAGCGTGATTAGGCCCATCATCTCGGAGGCAGGCCCCCTCGCTGGAAGGAGTTGGAAGATGATCCAAACGGACAGTTGGGAACTCGGGGGCGTCAACTGGACCGGAAACTTCCCGGAGGAATTCAAATCGAGGCGCGGTTACGACATCCGCCCATGGATGCCGGTGCTCTCCGGCCTCATCGTGAAAAGCCGTGAGTCGAGCAACCGTTTCCTGGCCGATTACCGGCGGACGATCGCGGACTGCATCGCCGACAACCACTATGGCACGATGGCAGCGCTTGCCGCTCGACATGGCATGGGCATCCAACCCGAATCGGCTGGTCCTCATACCGCTCCGATTGACGGTCAGATGTGCTACGGACGCAGTACGTGGCCGATGAGCGAGTTCTGGGTTCCATCCCCGCACCGGCCCTCGGACGAGAAGCGCTTCTTTGTGAAACAGGCCGCCAGCGCCGCGCACACCTATGGCAAACCGTTGACCTGTGCCGAAGGCTTCACCTCCATCGGCCCGCAGTGGAACGACACCCTATGGTCATCCCAAAAACCCAGCTTCGATCACGAGGCCTGCGCCGGTCTAAACCTTGTGTTCTGGCATGCCTTTACCTGTTCGCCCAAGGAAGCAGGTCTTCCGGGACAGGAATATTTTGCCGGCACGCATTTCAATCCGCAGATCACCTGGGCAAAGCAGGCCCCCGCTTTCATAGGTTACCTCAATAGATGCCAGTCCCTGCTCCAGCGCGGACAGTTCGTTGCCGACGTGCTCCAATACTACGGCAACCACGTTCCCAACATAGCCCGACTCAAGCAGGATGACCCTGCCAAGGTTCTTCCCCATTACGATTACGACACGGTCAACGAAGAAATTCTGCTACGCGCAAAATCCGAGAAGGGCCTTGTGACGCTTCCCTCGGGCATGAGCTACAGAATCCTCGTCCTCCCGAAAGCACCCATCCTCTCCCTGTCGGCCGCGCGTAAAATCCGGGAACTTGCGCAGGAAGGAGCCGTGATCATCGGACCAAAACCTGAGCGCGCCACCGGGCTTGACGACGATGCCGAGGTTCGACGCATCGGCGACGAGCTTTGGAATTCCGGAAAGATTAGAGATATCCCGGCCTTGAAGGCGCTCTCAGAAATGGGAATCACGCCCGATGTGGAGGGAATCGCCGACTGGATTCACCGCAAGGATGGGGAGACCGACATCTACTTCTTAAGCAATCAGAAAAGGGAACCGTTCCAAGGAGAGGTCAAGTTCCGCATCGCGGGGAAAAAACCGGAATTCTGGGATCCCGTCACGGGATCCCGATGCTCAGCGACTGACTTCGGAGAGGCGGATGGTCGCACATCCGTTCCGATCGATCTCCCTCCCTACGGATCGCTTTTCGTGATTTTTCGCGATGGGTTGCAGGTCAAAACACCGCATGGATCGAACTTCCCCTCATTCACGACAATCTCGGAACTCCGAGGCCCTTGGGATGTCGCATTCGGTCCGCACTGGGGTGCTCCGGAAAAGGTAGTCTTCGAAACTCTCTCCGATTGGATCAAGAACCCCGATGGGGGAATCCGTAACTACAGTGGCACGGCGGTCTACTCGAAAACTTTCGATCTGCCGGAGAATGTTCATGCCGGAGAAAAGCTCTTTCTGGATCTCGGCGACGTCCATGAAATTGCGGAAGTGACGCTGAACGGCAGGAATCTTGGTGTCCTTTGGTTTCCGCCTCTCCGCGTGGAAATCTCCGACTCGGTGAAGGAAAAAGACAACCTCCTTGAGATCAAGGTGGTGAATACCTGGTACAACCGCATCCTCGCGGACCAATCCTTGCCAAAAGGTAAGAGGATGACCTCCACGAACATCCGCCTCGCATCGAAAGCCACACCAGTAAGTTCCGGCCTTCTCGGCCCGGTGACACTGCTGAAACCCTCCCTAAATCGCTGACTATCACCTAATCCGATCGGGTTGGTAATAAAGGCGCCGGACGGGGTACTACTCCAAAATCTCAACGGCTACTTTCTGACCCTGCAACTCGGCTGCAGTAGAAAGGAGATCCCTGATGGCCTTGATGGTCGCGCCACCTTTGCCGATGAGGCGCCCGATATCGCCCCGGTTGATCTCCAAGAGGTAGGTGGTTTTCCCCTTCTCCTCACGGTGGTTGATTCCCACCTCGTCGGGATACTCGACGAGCTTCCCCACCACATAGCGGAGAAACTCGTCCATCGCCGAAATATCAGGCGGCGGCGCCGGAGGCCTTTCTGGCCTTGTTGATAAAACTCATGACCGTCTGGGAGGCGCGGGCGCCAACGCTGAGCCAATACTCGGCGCGTGTCAGATCGATCTTGTAGTTGTCACCGGCCTGCTTCGGATCGTAGTGACCGATGAGCTCGATGAACTTGCCGTCACGCGGGCTGCGCTGATCGGCCACCGCGATGCGGTAGAAGGGATGGTTGCGGGCGCCTTCGCGGCGGAGTCGGATTGCTACTGCCATGGGAGTCGGGTCGGTAAGGAGTTATTTGGGGCGAGGCCTGCCGCTCCGCCGGAAGCGAAACGGGACATCATTTTTTTCATTTTCCCGGTGTTCTTGGCCAGTTTTTTCATCTGGCTGAACCTCAGGATCAGGTTGTTGACCTCGGTGACGGAATTTCCACTGCCGCGGGCGATTCGCTGGCGACGGCGCGCGTTGAGGATCTCGGGGCGCTTCCGTTCGCCGGGCGTCATCGAGAGGATGATCGCTTCGGTCCGCTGCAGCTCGTTTCCATTCACTGCGGGAGTAGGCAGGTTAGACATCCCGGGGATCATGCCAAGCAGATTTTCAAGGGGGCCCATCCGTTTGATCATCCGGAGCTGGGTCAGGAAATCCTCCAGATCGAAGGAGGCGTTCTTCATTTTGGCCTCCAAGCGGCCCATCTCCTCCATCTCGACCGCCTCGGCAGCTTTCTCCACAAGGCCAACAATATCTCCCATGCCGAGGATACGGGATGCAAGTCGTTCCGGGTAAAAGGGTTCGAACTGATCGACCTTCTCGCCGACACCGGCGAATTTGATCGGCCGTCCCGTCACCGAACGAAGGGAGAGGGCCGCGCCGCCTCGGGCATCGCCGTCGAGCTTGGTCAATACCAACCCGGTCAGCCCCAGAGCGGCATGAAACTTCTCAGCCACGCTGACCGCCTGCTGGCCGGTGGCCGCATCGCAGACGAGCAGAATCTCCTGGGGGCGAATCAGCTCCTTCAGGCGGACGAGTTCCCCGACAAGGTCATCGTCGATCTCACGGCGACCAGCCGTGTCGTAGATCTCGACATTCCCACCCTGCTTCTCGCACCAGGCGAGTCCCTGTCGGGCGGCGGCAAGGACATCCTTCTGCGCGGGGTCGGGGCGGAAGACCGGCACCTCGATCTGCTCGCCAAGGGTCGCCAATTGGTCGATGGCCGCAGGTCGAACCAGATCGAGCGCGACGAGGAGCGGAGTGCGGGGAGCCTCCCCCTTCATGGTGCTGAAGAGACCCGGGTTCTTGAGAAGCCGGGCAAGCTTCGCCGAGGAGGTGGTCTTGCCGGCGCCGTTGAGACCGACCATCAGAATGCGGGTCGGCTTGCCGTGGTTGATCGGTTCGTTGTCGCCGCCGAGGAGCGCGGTCAGTTCGTCCTGGAAGATTTTGACGATCTGCTGACCGGGCGTGACGCTCTTGAGGACCTCCTCGCCGAGGGCACGCTCCTTGACCTTGGCGATGAACTCCTTAGCAACGGCGAAGTGAACGTCGGCATCGAGCAGAGCCAGACGGACCTCGCGCAGGGCATCGGAAACGTTCGCCTCGGAGAGCCGACCGTGACC
The DNA here is from genome assembly GCA_947471565.1 of Spartobacteria bacterium. Lineage (GTDB taxonomy): Bacteria > Verrucomicrobiota > Verrucomicrobiia > Chthoniobacterales > UBA6821 > UBA6821. Next base: position 39,216 of record CANIVT010000009.1, read on the forward strand.
CCGGAGGTTCTTGAAGGTCTGCTGAAGCTTGTCGGAGAGATTGGAGAACATGCGAAAAGTGACGGGTGAAAGGTTAAAAAGTGAAAAACAGGATCAGGGAGTCGCTATCATGGCGCGAGATGGTCACCATGCATTTCCACAAGGGAGTTTGAACCGAATGCCTCGATGATACCGGGGAGGTGTCGCTGAAAAAGGTCCCCCAATTCCTTGAGGCGCATATTACCGACCCTGACCAACAGCAGTTTCTCGGGGCGACCATTCAAAAGATGGGAGAAGTAAAAGTCGGAATCCTTGGTAACAAGAATCCATCCCTCTTTTGCGCTCTTGGCGGCTATTTCGGCATCGGGAGTGTTGTTGCCCTCTGGAAGTTCCAAGGTATAAACAGCCTCATGCCCCGCGGACTGAATGAGTCCGCGAAGGGATGGAGGCAACTGCGCGTCGATCAGGAACTTCACGCGAGTTCCAAATGAACTCCACGACCCTTGAGCGATCGGGCGGCAAACTCCAGACAAGCAAGAAGATCCTGTCGCTCAAGATCGGGAAATTCTTCCAAGACATCATCGATGGAATCCCCTGCTGCAAGATACTCCAGCAAGGACTCGACGGGATAACGAAGGCCCCGCACCACGGGCTTTCCATGGCAGATTTCCGGATCGATAACGATACGGTCGAGGAGGCTCATCAGATTAGCAAACGGCAGGAACCCCGCGTTGTCAACTGGGGTGGATGAACCATTCCCTCCTAGGGATTTGAAGCCTTCTACGGCAGAAGTTCCTGCTGGGCGTCGGAGGCGCGGTTCTTGGGAGCGGGCAAACCGATCTTCGCGTAGGCCTTGGGCATGGCAACGCGGCCTTGCGGGGTACGGGAAACATAACCCTGCATGATCAGGTAAGGCTCATGGACATCCTCGAGGGTCCCAGGTTCCTCGCCCACGGCCACGGCCAGGGAGTTGAGCCCGACGGGACCGCCGCCGAACTTGTGGATGAGCGACTCAATGATCCGCTTGTCCATCTCATCGAATCCGTCGGCATCAATGTCGAGCATCTCGAGGGCCCGGGAAGCCGATTCCTTGTCGACGATCCCGCCGGCACGGACCTGTGCATAGTCGCGGACCCACCGCAGGAGGTTGTTTGCGATTCGGGGGGTGCCGCGCGAGCGCCGTGCCACTTCAAGCGCCCCCTCGGCATCGATGGTCATGCCGAGCAAGCCGCCGGTACGCAGGACGATCTTCCTCAACTCCTCGGCCTCGTAGTAGTCGAGGCGGCAGGTCATCCCAAAGCGCGAACGAAGCGGCGAGCTGATCATGCCGGCTCGCGTGGTGGCACCGATTAATGTGAAACGGGCAAGATTCAGGCGCACGCTGCGGGCGTTAGGCCCTTGGTCGATCATGATATCGACGCGGAAGTCCTCCATCGCCGGGTAGAGATACTCCTCGATGGCGGGTTGCAGGCGGTGAATCTCGTCGATGAAGAGGACTCCGCCGCGCGGCATCGTTGTGAGGAGACCGGCGAGATCACCCGCCTTCTCGATGGTCGGGCCGCTGGTCGTGCGGACCTCCGCCCCCATGGCGTTACCGAGGATGTAGGCGAGGGTCGTCTTGCCAAGACCGGGAGGACCGCTCAGCAGAATATGCTGAAGTGGTTCATCGCGCTGGCGGGCCGCCTCGACCAGAAGCAGGAGGCGCTCGATCGTCTTGGGTTGGCCGCAGAACTCCTCGAACATCGGCGGCCGCAGCGACACATCGAACGGCGTGTCGGGAGCCTCGGGATCGATGGAAAAATCCTCGGAGTTCATGACAGGGCCTCCTCAAACGCGGCAAGGCCGGCGCGGATCCCATCGGGATCGCGCAGAAGAGATGTGCCTACCAGCGCGGCATGGAATTTCTTCGCAACGGAGGCGACATTCCCGGCATCAAGGCCGCTCTCGGCGACGCGGATCGTCCCAGTGGGGAGACGATCGACCAGATCAAAGGTATCGAGCCGGATGCTGAAATCCTTCTCGGAAGAACCGGCGCCACCGACAGCGGCGAATCCGGCGGAATCTTCCGGCGCCTTGAATCGGCGGCTATTGATTCCGACGATCCGAGCTTGTGACGGCAGGGCCGCCACCTCCTCCTCGTCATGGACCTCAAAGAGGGATTCCATGCCGAGTTCGAGGGCCAGCTCGTGAAATCCTTTCAGTCGTGCCGCGTCGAGGACGCTAGCCATCAGCAGGATCGCATCCGCCCCAAAGGCCCTCGCCTCACGCACCTGGTATTCCTCCAGGATGAAATCTTTCCGAAGGACCGGCTTGGAAACCATGGATCGGATCTCCTTCAAATGCTCCATGCTCCCACTGAAATGCCGTTCATTCGTCAGCACGGAGATGGCTCTCACAGCGCTGCTCTCCTCGTAGGCACTGGGTGCCTCGGCGACATTCTCCGTCCGCATCGCTCCGACACTTGGGGAGCAGGCCTTGATCTCGGCGATCAGGCCAAAGGAAGACTCCAGTGCCGCATCCAGAGGACGTACCGGCGGTGCATCGGCGATCATGGCGCGCACATCCGCGAGTGACCGGAGGCGCTTCGCCCCGTCGATCTCCACGCGGACATCGGCAAGGATCCGGTCGAGGATCGTGGGAGCGGAAGAGGCCATGAGAATTCAGTTCTATCGCTTCACTCCCCTCGACTCAAAGATTCTCTGATCCAAGTTGCGTAGGAGGCTCCCACCGAGGAGGGCTCCACCTCGACGATTTCCGGGACCTCATAGGGGTGGAGTTCGGCAAGGCGGGCCATGCAAGAGGAGGCAGATTCGGGGGAGGTCTTGAGAATGACCTGTACCTCGGCAGATTCCTCCACCTTGCCCTTCCAACGATAGATCGAGCGGACTCCCGGCAAGATGCTGGCGCAGGCGATCAACCGCTCATCAAGAAGAGAGCGGATCACCGGGAAAGCGGAGCCCTCGTCGGCAAAGGTGCTGAGGATCAGGCGTATTCCGTCGTTTGTTCCACTCACCTCCCGAGTAAACCGGATGTCGAAAAGGGGATCAAGTCCACCCCCTGCCGCAGTTTGCCCAAACCATGCGACGGCGATAGGCTGTCGGTCTGTCACCAAGATCACTCCGATGAACGGCACCCATACCCCTCAAGCCGCCCTTCAGGCAAAGCTCAGGGAAGTGCCACATCAACCCGGCGTCTATGTGATCCGGGACCGCTTCGCGAAGATCATCTACGTGGGCAAGGCCCGCGACCTGCGTCGCAGGCTCTCCAATTACTTCACCCCCTCGGGGCGCCGTCGCGCGGAAATCAAGACCCGTGCCTTGATCGACAGTGCGGCGGACTACGAGTGGCACACAGTGCGGAGCGACGCGGAGGCGATCCTGTTCGAGGGGAAACTCATCAAGGAGTGGCGGCCCAAGTACAACATCAGTTTCCGCGACGACAAGCGATTCCCCCTCGTGCGCGTGAATCTCTCCGACCCGATGCCCCGGTTCGAGATGACCCGCCTACGGCGCGAGGATGGCGCGCGCTACTTCGGCCCATTCGCCAACGCGATCGCTCTCCGCAGCACCGTGCAGGCACTGCGAAAGCAGTTCGGGATCCGTCCCTGCCGTCATCCCGAGCCGGGAGAGCGCGAGTTCAAACACTGCCTCGATCATGCGATCAAGAACTGCACCGCACCTTGCGTCGGGCGGATCAGCGTGGAGGACTACCGCCGCCGCATGGAAGATGCCTGCGCGGTGCTCGAGGGGAAATCGCGAGAGATGACCGAGAGCCTCGAGGCAGAGATGGAGAAAGCGGCCGAGCGGCTCGATTTCGAGAAAGCCGCTTCCCTCCGCGACCTGCTGAACGACCTGCGCGAGACCAGTAAACCGATGCGGCGCTTCACGAGAAAATCACTCCCGAGCGGAATCCGGCCAGCAGAGGATCTGGCGGAACTCCGCGATGCCCTGGGATTGCCGCGAATTCCGGCCTCCATGGAGTGTTTCGACATCTCGAATATCTCCGACAACCACATCGTCGCCTCGATGGTCCGCTTCCGTGACGGGGTTCCCGACCGGGAGAACTACCGCCGCTACCGCATCACCTCGACTAAGGGCCAGGATGACTTCGCCAGCATGGCCGAGGTCATCAGGAGGCGCTACAGCCGTCTCCTCCGACAGGCAGCAGCCCGCCATCCCGAACTGGGGGAATCACAGGAACAGCCAGCCGAGGCCCTGGATCGTGGCACCTCCGGGTCAACCCCCCTTCCCGATTTGATCATCGTGGACGGAGGAAAGGGGCAGCTCGGTATGGCCTGCCGGGAGCTCCAGGCACTCGGGCTGCACGATCAGCCGGTCATTGGGCTGGCCAAGGAATTCGAGGAGATCTACCGCCCGGGAGAGTCCGTCCCGCTGAGGCTCGACAAGGATTCCGGGGCGCTACGCTTGCTTCAGCGCATCCGGGACGAAGCCCACCGCGTCGCCAACGGCTACAACGAACTCCTGCTGCGGCGGCGTATCTCGGAGAGCCAGCTCGACGACATTCCGGGTGTCAGCGAGGCGCGAAAAAAAATACTCCTCAAGGAATTCGGCAGCATTGCCCGCATCCGCCGCGCGACGCCGGAACGGCTTGCTGAGTTGCCGGGAATCAGCGGGGAACTCGCCTCCAGGATTCTGGAAAAGCTCACCTCCAGGAAACCCTCGGGCGGTTAGTTCTCCTTGAGCAACACGACGGCCGCCTTCTGCTTGGCCTCCAGCAGATTCATCCCCTCGGTATGGTAGAGGCGCTCGTACATCCTGCGAAGATCATGATTGCTCGTCCTGACAACCTCGGATGCGGTCAGATGCGGATAAACGGGCCTCAGATCAGAGAGGATCCTCTGGACCTGGGGATCCTTTCTCGGATCGGGCGTCGCTTTCGAAGTCGCGTTGGATGTTGCCTTTGGCTTCGCCTCGAGAGTTGGGGAAAGAAAACCCAGCACCAGCAGCGCGGAAAGAATCTTGCAGAACAGCCTCATATTGGACGCTTTAAAGCCAGCGGATGGGGAGGGATTATCCCTTGCCTGCGGCAAGAGCTCTGGAGAATGGCTCCGATAAAATCTCGTGCCGCTGATCGCGGCATGCCAGTCGAACCGTGGTTCTCATCCCTCCATGGATTTTCAGTTTGGATTAAACCAGCGGATGGGGAGGGATTCGAACCCTCGTTACCGATAAAGGTAAACACGCTTTCCAAGCGTGCGCGATCGACCACTCTGCCACCCATCCTGAGCTGGACTGGGGAATGTAGAGGGTAGACCATCGCCATGCAAGGACTGTCGTTCTTGCCATCCTTTAGAAAAAGGGTAGCGTGAAAAGCCACTTTAAGGCCGCTTTAGCTCAGTCGGTAGAGCATCTCATTCGTAATGAGAGGGTCATCGGTTCGAATCCGATAAGCGGCTCCATCACCTTTTCCCGGATGAACCCCTTGGACAATATGCTTTCCGAGGAACTGCAGAGGCTGACGGAGTCCAACCTGCGCCGCAGCCTCCGGATTATTGACCGCTCGGAAGGTGTCCTTCTTACCATCAGCGGCAGGGAGATCGTTAATTTTTCCTCCAATGACTACCTGGGGTTGGCCTCACATCCGGCCCTCGCCGAAGCGATGGCGGAAGGAGCGCGTCGCTGGGGAACGGGCGCAACCGCCTCGCGCCTGATCTGCGGCACCACCGCAGAACATGCCTCTCTGGAGGAGGAACTCGCCTCGGCCAAGGGAACGGCGGCTTCGCTGGTTTTCTCCACCGGTGCGGCCGCGGCCACGGGAACGATCCCCGCGCTGGTGGGCCGCGGCGATGTCGTGATACTCGACAAGCTCGCCCATGCCTGCCTGATCGACGGAACCCATGCAAGCGGGGCCAAGATGCGGGTCTTCCCCCACAATGATCTGGGGAAGCTGGAGTCGCACCTCCGGTGGGCCCGGGAAACCCATCCCGACGGAAAGATCCTGATCATCACGGAGTCGGTCTTCAGCATGGACGGCGATCTCGCGCCGCTGCGGGAGATCGTGGATCTCAAGGAACGTCATGGTGCCTGGCTGATGCTGGACGAAGCCCATGCCGTCGGGGTCCGGGGAACCGGGATTCAGGGCTTGGCAGGGGAACTCGGCCTCATCGACCGGATCGAGATCCAGATGGGAACGCTCGGAAAGGCTCTCGGCGTCTCGGGCGGCTACATCGCCGGCTCGCGGGTACTGATTGATTTTTTGGTCAACCGTGCCCGCAGCTTTATTTTCTCCACCGCCCCGTCTCCCGCAGTAGCCGCAGCCTGCCGCGCCGCCATCAAGGTTGTTTGCTCGGAAGAGGGGGATCGCCGGCGCGCGACGCTCCGCGGACACATCGCCTTTCTCTCCTCACTGCTCCGCACGGAACCGGCAGAGAGTGCCATCATCCCCCTGATTCTTGGCTCCGAGGAGCGGGCACTCGCGGAGGCGACCCGCCTTTTCGAGGCGGGCTTTTTCGTTCCCGGCATCCGCTATCCGACCGTACCGAAAAACACGGCCCGGCTCCGCGTCTCGCTCAGCGCCGCGCATTCCCCGGAGCAAATCCGGGCTCTCGCCGGGGCGCTTCAAAGGAGCAGCCAAGGAGTTTAATGGAAATCTCGCGCAGAGGCGCAGAGATCGCAGAGGCTGAAGAAAACGGGTGATTCGCCCAACCTAGACCGCGGGAACTCCCTGTTCCGCCCTTTGGGCTTGTTCAAGGGGGGCCAGGTCGATCGCTCGGAGGAGGTCGAGATCCTCGTTCGTGCCGGGATTCTCGGCGGTGAGGAGTTTGTCCCCGTAAAAGATCGAATTCGCTCCGGCAAAGAAGCAGAGGGCCTGTCCCTCGCGGGTCATGCGAGTGCGACCGGCGGAAAGCCTGATCCTGGCCTTCGGAAGAACGATGCGGGCCACGGCGATGAGGCGCACAAGTTGGAAGATGTCGACGGGAGGCTGTTCCTCGAGCGGGGTGCCGGGCATCGACATGAGGCAGTTGATCGGGACGCTCTCGGGCGGAGGATTGAACCCGCAGAGGACTTCAAGCATGCGCAGGCGGTCGCGCTCGGTCTCACCCATCCCGATGATGCCACCGCAGCAAACAGCCATGCCGGCCTTCTGAACCGAGGCGATTGTGTTGAGACGATCCTCGAAGGTGTGAGAGGAGACAATGTTGGGATAATGCTCCGGCGAGGTGTCGATGTTATGGTTGTAAGCGGTGACGCCGGCATCCTTGAGTTGGAGAGCCTCTTCATCACCTAGTTGACCGAGGGTGACACAGACCTCCATGCCAAGCTTGCTGACCTCGCGGACAGTCTCGAGCATCGAGTCGAAGCGAGGATCGCCCGCCTTCACTCCCTTCCAGGCGGCCCCCATGCAGAAGCGGGTTGTGCCGCTTTCGCGGGCCTGCTTGGCGATGGGGAGGATCTCGGAGCAGCCCATGAGCTTGCCGGCCTTGACCCCGGTGTCGTAGCGGGAACTCTGGGCACAGTAGGAGCAATCCTCGCTGCAACCGCCGGTCTTCACGCTCAATAACGTGCAGAGCTGGACATTGTCCTCGTCCCAGTTCTGCAGATGGACGGAGCGCGACTGCTGGATGAGGTCGAAGAAGGGCGTACGGTAGATTTCCTCGAGACGGGCGAGGGGAACGGGGTGGGATGTGCTCACGGGTGTAGAGGTTAAAGGCTGAAAATGAAAAGATGAAGGATGAACCAAGCATCTGGGAAGATGCGCAAAAGGTGCGTGGGAACGCAGCTTAGTCATGCCGAAGGCAGTCCGGGCAAAGCCCGGAGGGCTGATCCGGGAGGATCGCCGGACAAAAGACGACAAAGCCTCAGCCCGGAGGGCGCCACCGCTTGCCGGGCGGCAAGTGGCGTCAATGCTGAAACTAGCGGAAAATCCTACCAGCTGAGCCCATCCATGAAACCGGCCTTGTTCTCCCTGACGCCAGCATCCTTTCCTCCCTTGTCTTTCCGGGGGGATTTTCCGGACCGTGGCTCCGCAGCGATCCGGAAGTCGATCTGCTGCTTGAAGGTGTCGACCCTCAGGACCTGCACCCGGAGGGTGTCGCCGGCCTTGAATACCCGGCGCGAATGTCGACCGATGAGGCGCGATTTCGTGGCGTCAAAGAAATAGAAATCATCCCCCAAGGAAGAGGCCGGGACCAAACCCGTCATGAGGGTCTCGGGGAGTTCCACGAGCAGGCCGTAGTTCCTGGCCTCGATGACCTGCGCCTCGAAGGAGGGAACGACACCCGCCTGAGCCTCCTCGGCGAGCTTGGAGAAATACTCGAGCTTCTTGAGGCGGACTGATTCCTTCTCGGCATCGGCGGCCGTGCGTTCGGTGGTGGAGAGATGCTCGCTGACGCTCTCAAGGTCGCGGGAATCCGGCCCTTGGTGACTGGGATCAAGCAGACGGGCAAGCGAGCGGTGGGTCAGCAGGTCGGCGTAGCGGCGGATCGGGCTGGTGAAGTGGCTGTAGTCGGCCTTGGAGAGGCCGTAGTGACCGATCGGGTCGGGTGCGTAGCGGGCCCGCTTCAGACTCTTGAGCAGGCCGATCTTGAGGGCCGATGCGTAGGGCTGGCCCTTGAGCCCGTCGAGCAGCTTCTGAAGCTCGGGGCGGTTGCCGAGATCGCCGGCCTTCACACCGTAGGTGGCGGCGAGTTCCCGGTAATCGTCGAGTTTCTCGGGATCGGGCTTCTCGTGGATGCGGTAGATATTGGGCTGCTTACGCTGCTTGAGGTGGCGCGCCACCTGCTCGTTGGCCAGCAGCATGAGTTCCTCAATGAGCTGGTGGGAGATATCGTTCTCGACGAGCTCGAGCTTTACGGGCCGTCCCTCCTTGTCGAGCCAGACCTTCACCTCGGGCATCTCGAGGTCGAGGGCTCCGGCAGCGAAGCGGCGCTTCCGGAGTACGGAGGAGCAGGCCCACGCTTCGTGGACGCGACGACCGACCTCGTCCTTGGGCGGTTCCTGCAGGATGGCGAAGGCCTGCCGGTAGGTGAGGCGGGCGGAACTCCGGATGACGGAGCGTCCGAAACGGACCTTGCCGACCGAGCCATCGCGCCTGATGGTCGCAAAAACGCTGAAAGCCAGACGATCCTCGTTAGGACGCAAGCTGCAAAGACCATTGGAAAGGTTTTCCGGCAGCATCGGGATGACCCGGTCTGCGAGATAAACGCTGTTGCCGCGCTTGCGGGCCTCCTTGTCGAGATGGGATCCCGGCTTCACATAGTGGGAGACATCCGCAATATGGACGCTCACCTCCCAGCCTTCCGCTATCGGCTGCACCTCGATGGCGTCGTCAAAGTCGCGCGCATCGTCGGGATCGATCGTGATGATGTCGCGTCCACGGAGATCCTCGCGCCCATCCAAATCGGCCGTGGTCACCTCAGCGCCGAAACGGTCGGCCTCCACACTGACCGCCGGGGGAAATTCGCGGGGGAGGCGATGCTTGTGGATGACTGCGAGCATGTCCACGCCGGGAGAACCCGCAGGCCCGAGAACCTCGGTGATCGTGCCGACAGGGGTCTCGTGGCTGTTCTCCCAGCGGTCGAGACGGGCCACCACCTTGTCGCCGGGACGGGCGTTCTTGGCAGGTGTTACCAGCAGATCACGCGGGAAGCGCGGATCGTCCGGCACCACTTCGAGGAAGCGTCCGTTTTTTCGCAGCGTTCCCACCACGGGTGACCCGGACCGCTCCACCACCCGGACAATGCGCCCCTCGGGACGGCCATCGCGCCTCGGACGGCCATGGTCACGGGAATCGCGGATTAGACGGGCCACGACACGGTCGCCGTTGAGAGCAGTGCCGAGATTATCGGAACGGATAAAGAGATCCTTGCCCCCCTGCTGCTCGGCAAGCACATGGCCAGATCCGCCGGCGTGGAGCTGCAGCGTTCCCGTAAAAAGATCGGCGGCCTGAGGCAGAATGTAATGGTCTCGGCGGACCCGGACGATCCGCCCACTCCTCTCCAGATCCTGTAACCGCCCGACAACTTCGGGAAGGGCAGAGGGAGGAAGACTCAGGGCGCGCGTAACGGATGCCGCCGTCATCGGTTCCTCGCTGATGAGGGGAAGGATCCTTTGTTCGAGCTTTCCGTCCCTAGGTTCGCGTTCCCGGAGTTTTGGATTCTGCTTACCAGAGTTTATGCGGGCCCCCTGCTTCTGCTTGGAACGAGGGGAAGCGGAGGCCTCCGGCTTTCCGCGGAAATTCGGCCGACCGACGCGACGCTTGGGGTTCTTGGGCACGCCTCACCATCAACTGCTTTCCCATGTGGGCAAACAAGAAAATGCTTGTCGCAGGCAATGCGTGGAAGAGACTTTTCTGATGCAGACCCGCTTCCTTAAAGAACAGATGGAACAGAAAACGATTCGAGGATTCACCCTGATCGAACTTCTGGTGGTAATCGCCATCATCGCCATCCTGGCAGGCCTATTGATGCCAGCCGCATCCAGCGCGCAGAACTCTGCCAAAAAAACGACCGCGAAGAACCAAGCCGTTCAAATCGCGACAGCCATCACCGCCTACGAAACGGAATACGGTCGACTCCCTGCTTTCAGTTCCACGAACATGGATGCCGCAGCGGTCTCCATGCTCTGCACCACTACTAACATAAACAATCCACGAGGGATCATCTTTCTGGAGGCGAACGCCTGGAAAAACGGTAAAGGAGGAACCAATGCCAACGGCTTCTGTGATCCTTTTGCCTCCACCAATTTGTATAAAGTAGCCCTTGATACCAACTACGTAAATCAGATCACGGCACCAACGAATGCTGCAGGCACGACGGCTATCATTTCAAAGCATGTTGGCGTATGGACGACTCCCTTAATTGGCAGAACCAATGTACTGATCAATTCTTGGGACTGATTTTCCAGCGGGTGTGGTTCAATGGTAGAATGTGGGCTTCCCAAGCCTGAGACGAGGGTTCGATTCCCTTCACCCGCTCCATCAGTTCATGTTGCTTCCTCGCCAAACTTGGTTTGCTTATTGAGGTCGGTTCGATTGAATGACGGCACTTGCCGCCCGGCAAGCTGTGCCGCCCTTTGGGTTCCGCTATGCGGAATCTTCCGCGCCGCTTTCCAGCGCCTCGGTTCAGCTTCGTTCACGAGCCTAGCCGAGGGTCTGGTCGCCCCGCCGTCTCACGATGGGTTCGCCCCTTCGGCCTCTCTCCTAGGAGTTCTGCGTTTCCTTCTGCGGGAGGTTCAGGATGCAGACCAGCAGGGCAGCAGCGGGAAGCGCTAGTGCGAGGATGTCACTGAATGACAGAATCAGCTCCCCGCGCACGAGAATGGAGTCCACGGTCTTTCCTAGGGGAAGAAGGTGTAGATGCCCCGACTCTGTGAGCAGGATGCCAACCGCCATCCCCAGAAGGGCGATCCGGTTGGCGCCGGTACAGATCGTCGAGGATTCTCCAGCGGCTGGAATCACCAGTCCGCGGAGCTGAGTCACACAGGAAAGAAAGCCGAGTAGGAAAAGATAATTAAAAAAAGGCCCTAGGAGCGCCAATCCGAGCACCGACCAGCAGAGGTTTCGGAAGGACTTTGACCCATGATCCAGCTGCACAAGGCCGAGACAGAAGAGCATCGCGGGCAGTCCAAATGCCCAAGCGATGATCCTGTCTTCGGATGCCAGCGGGAGACCGGTGACGCAGTAAGCAGAGCCAGCAAGTTCAAAAGCTCCCTGCCACGCCCTTGAGATACCGGATTCAAAACAAGCGGCAATGCCAAGGGCAACCGAGGCAAGGATGAGAGGGAATCTCAACGGACGCCCCACGCACATGCTGGAGAGACCGAGCAGCAGGGCCACGGCCCCGACGAGGGCCAAGACTAAGCGCAGGGCCAGATCAATGGCGCGATAATCGGCAACGGGAAGTGTAAGGAGGGATTCCATGCGAAAATGCTACCTCGGCGTCCTGTCCCGTCGATCCGTGAAATTGGAAGAAGGTCCCTGCGACGTCCCGATCAGAGTTCGACGGCGTCGCCGTACTCGACCTGGAGGTTGCGGGCGAGGCGGATCAGTTCGGGAGCAGGGTGCTTTTTCTTGCCGATGACCATGTCGAGATCGATCAGGGTGGTGCGGCCCTTGGAGAGCGCCGTCATGCACCCGGTTTCCGAGGCAAGAAGACCCATCACCGCCATTTCACCGAACCGAGCGCCGAGCATCCGGTCAAAGTGCGTGGGAATCCCTCCCCGCTGCACATGCCCGAGCACGGTGATGCGCACCTCCTGCTCGAACTCACCTTCAGGAACTGCGGCTTTCATCCGCTGCATGAATGTCTCGGCCCCGCAGACACCCTCGGCCAGAAGGATGATGGAGTTGTCCCGGGCGTCCTGGAAACGGCGGCGAAGCACCTCGACAATGCGGTCCATGTTGTAGCGGTATTCCGGGATCACGGCGACGCTGGCACCGCTGCTGATCGCGGTCGTGAGGGCAAGATACCCGGAGTTGCGACCCATCACCTCGATCAAGAAGCATCGGCGATGAGACCGGGCCGTGTCCCGGATCCGGTCGACCAGTTGCATGATCGTGTTGGTCGCGGTGTCGACGCCGATGGCCATTTCCGTGCCGGCAAGGTCGTTGTCGATGCTGGCCGGAATCCCAACGACGGGCATCCCGCGCTTTGCAAGCTCCCTGGCGCCGGTCAGCGAGCCGTCGCCTCCAAGAACAACAAGTCCCTGGATGCCCAGCTCCTGAAGTCGTCGTCTGGCATGATCGACGCCTTCGGGCGTGTACATTCTCTTGCAACGACTGGACTGAAGAATCGTCCCTCCGCGGTCGATGATGGAAGCGAGGCTGCGCGTTCCCAGCTCCTCCGTGAGACCATCGAATATTCCGTCGTAGCCGTTGCTGATGCCGATCACTCGGCAGTCGTGCTGCATGGCAGTGCGGGCCACGGCACGGACGGCAGGATTCATGCCGGGAGCGTCGCCTCCGGAAGTCAGGATACCGATGGTTTTTTTTGTCATGGTTGGCGCCACCGGGGGGTATGTGACCCTGTCGATGTAGCAGAATCCGGGCCGAAAACCGCGAAAAAATTTTTGAACGTTCGGAAGGCAGGGCGGTCAAACTCTCTGGTTGTTTACATAGTTTTGGTTTGGGGCGGGCCACCTCGTCCGGGTTTCATGGTTTTTCCCGGGCGATCCAAGGTGGCCCGCTTTTTTGCACCGGAATCGTCACCAAGCCGCGCTTGCCTCCCACGAAGCGCTCGGATAGCACCTATCCATCGGCGTAAGCCGCCAACACAACATGCCCGAAACCATTCTGGTGATAGAGGACGAGGAGGATGTGGCGGATCTTGTCCGCTACCATCTGCGCAAAGCCAAATACCGCGTCGTGCACGCTGCAGATGGAGCCGACGGGGCCAAGCTTGCCGTATCCGAAAAACCCGATGCCATTGTGCTCGACGTGATGTTACCCAAACTCAACGGCTTTGAGGTGACCAAGCGGCTCCGGTCCGATGCGCGGACGGCCGGGATCCCAATCCTGATCCTGAGCGCCAAAGGGGAGACCGAAAACAGAATCAAGGGACTGGAGTTCGGAGCGGATGACTATCTTCCCAAACCATTCAGCCCAAAAGAGTTGCTTCTCCGAATTCAAGCTCTCCTGCGTCGCAAGGGTGTGCCTGCCCTGGAAAGCGTCGACACCGGCCCCTTCTCTCTGGACCGCACGTCGCTCAAGGTGACCCTCGATGGTCAGCGGATCGATCTCACCTCGACGGAGTTCAAGCTCCTCTCCTTGCTGATCGGCAAGGTCGGATCGATCCAGTCCCGTGAAGACCTGCTCCAGGAGGTCTGGGGATACAGGAACACCGTCGACACGCGCACGGTCGATACCCATATGCGGAGACTCCGTGAAAAACTTGGTGATCATGCCGCCTGTATCGAAACGATCCGGGGCGAAGGGTACCGTTTTCTCCCCCCCTCCCACTCCGTCTGATGGTCGTCACGTTGGCAGGCATTCTAGCCGGCGCGCTGGCTCTCTTGGCTGCATGGTGGATTGTGTCGGGCATCATTCTCCCCGGACGCGACCTGCTGGCTGTCCTTCGCCGGATCGCCGAGGGGGATTTCCGTCCGGTCATCCTGCCGACGGTCCCATCTTATTTCCGGAATGCCGAAACCGATCTCCGAAAGATCTCCGAGACCCTTGCCAGCCAGAAGAACCTGCTGGCCGAGGAAGAATTCAGCCTTTCGATGATTCTCGGCAGCATGGCCGAAGGAGTGGTGATCCTCGGTCCTGATCTCCGCGTCCGCCAACTCAACCGGGCGGCAATGTCTCTGTTCAATCTTGGATCAACCGTCCAGGGCCTGCTTCTTGCCGAGGTCTTCACCAGCCATGAACTGCAGGGGCTGGCCAGTAGGGCTTCCCGGACAGGTGAGTTCCAGCGTGGTGAACTCACCCTGACAATTCATGGTCGGGCCGACCGATGCCATCTTGCGGTCACGGCCGCCCCCTTGAAGGCTGCTTCCGAGGAGGGTCCCGACGGGGTTCTTCTGGTTCTGCATGACGTGACGCGTTTACGTGAGCTCGAGGCTGTCCGAAGGGAATTCGTGGCCAACGTCTCGCATGAATTCCGTACACCTCTCTCGGTCATCAACGGCTATCTCGAGACCTTGGGCGAAGGTGGGGTGGGGCGCGACATGACGCGCAAGGCCATTGCGGCCATGCAGCGGCACACGGGCCGTCTCAACCGGTTGATCGAGGACCTGCTTTCCATCAGCCGAATGGAGGAAAAGGGGGTCCGTCTCGAAACCGAAAAGACGGACATTGCACCGATCCTGAAAACCGTTCTCGACCAAGCGGAGCAGGAGATTGCGGAACGCAAGGCCACGGTCACCGTCTCGCTTGAGGAGGGACTCCCCTCCGCCAAGCTCGATGCCTACAGGATCGAGCAGGCTTTCTCCAACCTGCTGGTCAACGCACTCCGTCATGGCATTCCCTCGGGATCATCGGAAAACGCCAAGGTCATCATTTCCGCCTTCCTCTCGGGCGGTGATCTGGCCATCAGCTTCCGGGACAACGGACCAGGAATTCCGCTGGCGGATCAGGAACATGTGTTCGAGCGATTCTACCGCGTGGGAGGGGACAGGGCCCGCCAGTCCGGAGGAACAGGCCTCGGTCTCTCCATCGTGAAGAACGTGATCCAGGCCCATGGAGGCAGAGTTGCAATCGAAAGTTCCCCGGGTGAGGGATCCACCTTCACCGTTTTTCTGCCGGCTGCGTAAGCCGGGGAGGACCCCGCCTTTTCCTATCTTCTAAACCCCCACCCTGTCTGCGCCATCCGGCAGGGTAACGACGGCGGCCGACTCTAAATGGCGGCGGCCAAGTTCCTCCAACTCGGCCAAAGTGGAGATCGATGAGAGTTCTCCCCGGAGGTGACGCCCCCCGGGCAACCCTCGCGTGTAGGCCATGAGACGACCGCGCATCCCCCTCATGCCGTGAAGTTCGCCTCGCCGTGCAACCTCTTCGCGGGCATGACGGAAGACAAGATCCCAACGATCAGCCAGCGTGGGAGAGGTGTAGGGAAGACCGGCTAGCGCGTGCTTGATCTCGGAGAAAATCCAGGGATTGGACATCGCCGCCCGGCCTATCATGAGACCTGCCACGCCGCATTCCCTCCTCCGCAGGGCATCCTCCGCCACCGCAATGTCGCCGTTCCCGATGACGGGGATGGCGACGGAAGCCGCCACGGATGCGATCACCTCCCAGTCAGCGTTCCCGGAATATCCCTGGGCACGCGTCCTGCCATGGACGGCAACTCTGGTCACGCCGACTCCTTCAAGGAGGCGCGCCGTCTCCACGGCATTGACTGATTTGGCATCCCATCCGATGCGGATTTTCGCGGTGACCGGCAGCGGCGCACAGGCCTTCACGACGGCATCCGCCACTCGCTCCAGAAGAGGACGATCGCGCAGCAGTGAGGAACCGCCGTTCCTGCAGACGACCTTGTTGGCCGGACAACCGAAATTGATGTCGATGAAATCGGGGGCGACCCAGTCGATTACCTGACGCGCCGCCTGAGCAAGACGCTCCGGATCCGCCCCGAAGAGCTGCACCCCCATCGGGCGTTCGGACTCTGAAAAGTCGAGATATTCCCGGGTGCGGGCGTTGCGGTGCATGATGCCCTCCGCCGAAACGAACTCGGAGGTCAGGATATCGGCCCCTTTTTCCTTGCAGATGGTGCGGAAGACACTGTTGGTGACCCCCGCCATGGGAGCCAGAAACAGGGGAAAAGGCGCCGCCTCCACGACGTGAGGGGTGTCAGGATGCGGAGGTAACAGCCGCATCCCCCTCCGAAGCTTCAACGGAAGCCTCTGACTCGCTCGGAGCAGGTGGCGGTGCCGAGAGCCCCGAAAGAAGGGCGGAAACCTCCTCCTGAACGGCAACCAGATCGGCCAATGACAGGGCAGGATCGACGATGAGGAAGGTCTCCCCAGTGCGGGCGAGCTCGTAGACCAGGATCCCCTTCTCCACGGAGGGCTGGGGACGCAGGACTCGCTTGCGCTCCAGCATTACCGCAAGCAGGTAGCGCGTGTTGACATGGGCCGGATCGTTGCTCTCAAGCAGCCGTCGGAGCATTCCCTCCGCGTCGTCACGTGGCAAAGGCTCGGGTGGGGGCGGGGCGGGCGGCTCGAATTTGGAACGCCACGAGGAAAAGGCAACCGGGGCGGCTGGGTCGGTCGATCGGGCCGTCCAGGCCTCCTCGCAGAGGTCGGCCCTGCGGAACTCGTCCTCCTCGCGGAAAAGCGCAGTGTAAAAAATTTCCCCCTCTTGGAAGGGTTTTCCTGTGGCGTCACAGACCTCGGCCCGTGACCTGATGTTCCAGTCCTGCTGCATTGGAATAAAATCCTAGAAGCTCCTCAGAATCCGGGCAACCGCAACCTCGGCAGTTCTCGCCCCGTGGACTTGAGCCAGAAAAGCCAGATCCCGATGGCCATGAAGATCGCGATCGGCCCCCACGAGGCTGTCCATGCCGGAATACGATCCCCCTTGCCAAGCGCCAGGAAGAGGCTACTGGAAAAGATCAGTCCCGCAAAGAGCGTGATGGCTCCGGCCACGCCTCCCATGATTCCCCGGCGACCATTCACGACCCCGAGTGGCCCCGCCAGGAATACCACCACGAGACAGACCCACGGCAGGGCCCAGCGGTAATGCCAGTGCGTCACAAACGGAGCCAATCGGGCCTCGGGAAACTCGGCATTGTAGCGGAGGTAATCGGCGAGTTCGGGAATGCCCAGAAACTCGGGATTCATCGTCGAGCTGGTGATCTTCCACGGGGTCTCGTGCCACCCTGCAATTTCCAGCCTCGGCTTGCTTTCCGAAGTGACCAGATTCCCTTCCCCGTCGACCGTCACATGGCGCGCATTCTGAAGGACCCAGGTGGCGTTCCCCGGGCTGAAGGAGGCCTGCTCCCCGTACCACTTTTCCTTCACGATCCCGGATTCGTCCTGCTGGATGATCTCGACACGCAGGGCGGTGTTATTCTCCCGATCGAGGTGCGTGAAGAACCAAAGTCGCCGATCCTCGCGGTTGCGGTAGAGATGATTGCTGACCATGCCACGGGAATGTTTCTTACCGCTCTTGATCTCTTCCTTCATCACATCACGGAGGGCACCTGCCTGCGGGGCCATCGTGTGGTTAAGCACGGCCAGGAGACCCGTTGCGACCAATCCCAACATGATCAGTGGCATGAAGATCCGTAAAAGGCTCCGGCCTGCGCAGAGCATCGAGATGATCTCGTTGCGCCGCGACATCTGGGTGAGCGTATAGAGTAGCGAAAGCAGCAGCCCGACAGGGATGCTGAGCATCAGGACGCTGGGCAACTGAAGGAGGTAAAACCGCGACAGTTGGGCAAAGGTGGCATGTCCCGACAGGAAATCGGGAAGGTTCGAACTCAGATCCCAGACCAACCAGACAGAGATGAATCCCGCCACGCAGTAAACGAGCGGAACCAAAATTTTACGGAGAAGATAACTGTCGAGAAGAGTCATGGTGACAAGGGCCATTCAGAAACCCGTTGCAGGAGGACGGCCGGGACACGATCCTGCACCTCCCCGCCCCCGTGCTGCAACCGCAATCACCCCGCCACCCCACCCGATGATTTCACTCAACGAAGACCATCCCTCCGGCCCCGGCTTTGCCGCCGAGGTCGAGGCGCTCTTTGCAGAGGATGGCCGTCTGGCCTCGATCCGCGGGTTCGAATGGAGACCGCAGCAGCAGACCATGGCCACGGCGGTCGCGCGTGCGCTGGCAGGACGCGAACACCTTGTCGTGGAAGCCGGCACGGGCGTGGGCAAGTCTCTCGCCTACCTGCTGCCCGCCCTTCTTCACGCCCGACGCTCTGGACGCAAGGCGCTCGTCAGCACCCACACGATCAACCTCCAGGAACAACTCCTCTACAAGGACATCCCGCTCGCTGCCGGACTCATGGGCGAGGAGGTGGAGGCCGTCCTGCTCAAGGGACGCCAGAACTACGTCTGTCCCACACGGCTCGCACGCGCCTGCCGGAGCGGGTCCGATCTCTTCACGGCCGAGGAGCGTCCGGAACTGGAACGCATCCGAGAATGGGCATCCACAACAGCCGACGGCACGCTGAGCGACCTCCCCTTCGAGCCGTCGCGCGAACTCTGGATGCAGGTCTGCAGCGAACAGCACCTCTGCACACCAAAGACCTGCGGACGCGACTCGGGCTGCTTCTACCAGTCGGCTCGACGTCGCGCGCAATCCGCCGATCTCCTAGTCCTGAACCACACCCTCTTCTTCACCCTGCTTGGCGACCCCGACGAGGAAGGGAACGGCTACCTCTTCCCCGATGATTTCGTGATCTTCGATGAGGCCCACACCGTCGAGCAGGTCGCCTCACGCCATCTTGGCTTTACGCTCTCCCAGTACGGCCTGCGGCAAACCTTGCAGCGGCTCTACAATCCGCGCACACGCAAGGGCCTGCTCCAGCAGGCACGGCAACCCGGGGCCATCGCCTCGGCTGCCGATCTCCTTCCCGAGGTTGACCGATTCTTCGACCAGCTCGCCGGGGCCTGCAAGTTCCGACAAGGGCGCGAATTCCGGGTCCGCGGTGAGGCGGCCGCTGACCTTGCCGAGGCCGTGAAGGAACGTCCCCTCGCCAACGGACTGTCACGGCTTGCGGAGTCGCTGGGAGAGACCATCGCGGCTGTCGAGGAGGAGGGATTGCAAGGTGAACTCCGTGACGCCGCGTCACGCCTTCGCGACTCCCGCGCCGGACTGGCCGGCTTCCTATCCCAGAACGAACCGGAGCATGTCTACTGGGTCGAGCGCTCTGGCAAGGCCTCCACGTGGACCAGCCTCCATGCCGCACCCGTGGCCGTGGCACCGCTACTCGGTCGCTTGCTCTTCCGTGAGGGAGGGACGGCCGTGATGACGAGCGCCACCCTCTCGGTCGGATCCGAGGAGCTCGGCTACTTCCGCGGGCGCGTCGGTGCCGAGGAGGTGACGTCGCTCCAACTCGGCTCCCCCTTCGACTATGCGCGCCAGATGACTGTGAAGCTCGTGCGCAAAATGCCCGAGCCCAAGGATTCCTCCTATGAGGAGGCACTGGCCAAATGGATCGGCCATTTCACCGAGGAAAGCCGCGCACGGGCCTTTGTCCTCTTCACCAGCCACCGGACCATGCAGTCCGTCGCCGCGAGGATGCAGGGACATTTTGACGAAAAGGGATGGAATCTCATTGTGCAGGGAGGCGGACTCTCCAGATCACGGATGCTTGAGGCTTTCCGAGAGGAAGGGGAAAGCGTGCTCTTTGGAACCGACAGCTTCTGGACCGGGGTCGATCTCCCGGGCGAGGCGCTCTCGAGCGTCATCATCACGCGCCTCCCCTTCGTCACACCCGACCATCCCCTCACCGAAGCCAAGCTCGAACAGATTGAGGCGGATGGAGGGGATCCCTTTCAGTCCTATTCGCTCCCGGAAGCGATCCTAAAACTTCGCCAAGGCGTGGGTCGCCTCATTCGTAGCTCCCGCGACCGCGGCTCCATCGTCATCCTCGACAGCCGCATCCTGAGCCGCCCCTACGGAAAATCATTCCTGAAGGCCCTGCCTGAATGTCCGGTGGAGGTGCTCTGAGAGAAGGTGGATAGGCTGAAGACCTTTAGTCTGTTAGGTCTGAGGCTGGGGGGATGGGGTAGTAGTCTCTTGTTATTTAGACTCCAGGAGTAATCCTCTCGGCGAACTGCACCACCGATCCAGATCTGCCTTCGGCATAACTAAATTTTCCCCCCACAAAACTTTTACGACGGTTTCCTCCGTCTTGGTTCCCTCCTAGCAGCCTTCAGTCTTCAGCCTAACAGCCTCCCTCAGTCACGGCGTCTTGTAGTGAAGGCTGACCAGACGGAGCGCCTTCTCCTTTTCCTCGACCGCGTAGTAATCTAACTGCAGTGCGACCGCGGGTTGGCTCCACTCGTAGACGATGAGCGTGTAGCTCATGCCCTCGGGGACCTTCTCTCCAGCAGGGCGCTCCTTGATCTGGTTCACCAGCAGGGTGCCCGTGCCATAACGCTCGTTGATACGGCGCCGGGTACGATCGAAGAAATCAAGGGTCTTCTCGGCATCCCACGTGGAGTCACCGTATTGCATCTCGATTTCCACAAGCGATCCGTCCCGGAAGGTGAAGAGCGATTTCTTTAACAATGGATCACCCACCGCCAGCCCCTGCGCCTCGAGGACATCCTTGCCGGGGGATTTTGTGGAGAAGCCCGTCTCCTGGGCCTTCACTGCGCGAATCATGTCGCGGACTTTTTCCGGCGAGTCTCCCCAAGCCATCCCGTAGGGAACACGGATCCCCTGCACGACCTGTTGCTGCGCCCTGACCATGGCAACGCTGAGAAGCAGTAGCAGCATAGCAGACCATCGGCGGACCCCTACTATCAGCCATGATTGCATCTGCTTTTTCCTCATCAGGGAGCGGATTCTCCGGCATTCGCCGCCGGATGGGAAGCATCAGTGGCACCTGCAGGAGCCTTGGCCGAGACCTCGAGTTTTCCGGCATCCATCGGGACGATCTGCTCGAGCCCGTTGACGAGGTAGTTTTCCCTGAAGTTCCCCCTCTCCGCTCCAAGGATTGCTGCTCCCGCCCTTGCCCCATGGTTACAAAACACCCTGGTGGGGGCAGGCCCCTCCATCAGCGGAATGGTCACCAAGGGCAGGCCATCCGCCTCCAAGTCAACCGAGCCAGTCCTCTTCACGGCACGCAGGGAGATCAGGGGCCTTGAATCCAACAACTCGTCCTCGGCCGCCCTCAGGACGATCCGGTCAACGGGAAAAGGGTGTGCCGGATCCTCTTCCGAAATTGGAGGAACGGTGATGGGATCATAGAAAGGGAGCGCCGAGATATGGATCGGTCCGTGAACCAGACCACGCGCGCGGTAGCTCCCGGCGGGGACGTCGTTTCCCAAGTCATCCTTCCCGTCCCAGGTCATGATCAGGCCATTCAGTCCCGAAGGAATCGTCTCGACCGCGGCGTCGCGGTAAAGGAGCCGGACCAGCTTGCCCTGTTCCGAAAAGATGCCCATCGTGAATGGCCCTTCCATGGCCGGGATCGCGACGGCAAAGCGCTGTGGCGCGGCCTCTAGGAGCGATCCCGAGCACGTCGCCAGGAATCCGAGCAGGAGCATCCGGAGATGCATTCCCCGAAGAACTAGTTGCCATCGCATATCGAGTCTCTCCATGCTTCGGGGATCCTTGCCCATGAGCCGGCAGCCTCCCAAGACTTTTCAAAGACTCCTCGCCATCCTGTTGGTCGTGGCTGCGATCACTGGGTGCTCCAAGAGCCCCTCGGCCGCTTCTACCCCGCTACAGGCTGATGCGGCATTGCGCGCCGCAGGGAAAGCACTCGAAGAGAAGAAACCCGACAAGGCGCTACGGGCGCTAGCCCCAGCACTCGAGGTCCGCCCCCGGGATCCTGAGGTGCTCAACATGAAGGGTGCCATCCTGACCAAGCTCAAGGATTATGCCGGCGCCCAGGCCTGCTATGAGAAGGCCTTGCAGCAATCGCCGGGATTTTTCCCCGCCCGTTACAACATCGGTGCCCTGATGGCCCTGCGAGGAGAATGGGAGCCAGCGACCACCCACTTCAGGAACATGCTGATCGATCAGCCCAACAACGAGTTGGTCCAATACAAGCTGCTGCTCCTGCTTCTTGCACACGACTCCGATGCCACATTGCAGAAAAAACTCTTCTCGTCGGAGACACCCTCGAATACCCCGGGATGGTATTACGCATCGGCCGCGCGATCCTACAAACAGGGCAACCGAAGCGAAGGACTCAAATTCACCGAGGTCGCCAAGAGCATCTACGGCGAACAGACCGCGATCTTTGATGAGGAGCTCGAGGAGAGCGGTCTCAGCAACTCAAAAAAATAATTTCACCCATGTCACCCTCCATTCTCGTCACCGGCGGCGCCGGACTCATCGGGAGCGCCCTCATCCATGCCCTGAATATCAGGGGCCAAGAGGACATCCTCGTCACCGACGTCCTCGGCAAGGACTCCAAATGGAAGAATCTTTCCCCCCTCCTCTTTGCCGATTACCAGCAGGCAGATGCGTTTCTGGATCGCCTCGAGTGCGAACCAGAGAGCCTGGATTCGATTCGTACCGTTTTCCACCTCGGCGCCTGCTCCGCAACCACCGAAACCGATGCCGGCTACCTGATGGAGAATAATTTCGGCTACACCAAGCGCCTAGCCCAGTGGTCGCTCCAGCGCGGGATACGCTTTGTCTATGCCAGCTCCGCCGCCACCTACGGCGACGGGACACAGGGCATGCATGACGGGACGGATCATCTGCAGACGCTTCGCCCGCTCAACGCCTACGGCTATTCCAAGCACCTCTTCGACCTCCATGCCAAGCGCAACGGCTGGCTCGACCGCATTGCCGGCATCAAATATTTCAACGTCTTCGGCCCCAACGAGGGGCACAAGGGGGAGATGCGCAGCCTCGTTTCCAAAGCCTACGAGCAGATCCTCGACACCGGTAAGGTACGCCTCTTCAAGAGCCACCGCTCCGACTACAAGGACGGGCAGCAGGTCCGCGACTTCGTCTACGTGAAGGACGCGGTCGCCATGACGCTCCACATCGCTGACACACCGACGGCCAACGGTCTTTTCAACATCGGCACCGGAACCCCCCGCACCTGGGTTGATCTGGCGACATCCCTCTTCACCGCGCTCGACCGCAAGCCGGAGATCGAGTTCATCGACATGCCGGATCACATACGCAACCAGTACCAGTACCACACCTGCGCCGACATCAGTCGCCTCAAGGCCACGGGCTGGAAGACTCCCTCCACGACGCTTGAGGAAGCCGTCGGCGACTACGTCCGCAACTATCTCGTCCCGGGCAAGCATATGGGGGATGAGGCGGAAAAATAGGGGTTTAGGCTGTAGGCTTTTAGACTATTAGGAACATCTCCAGCAGAGGCCCGGAGACGCAGAGGTTTTTGAATCTGGAAAGCAGGAAGAGAATCCCGCTTCTCTAGTAAGGCTCTACCATGCTAAGACGGCCCTATGAAAGTGCGTTATATACTTATCGTTCTGTATCTTGCATTGGTATCTTTCGCCGTTAGTAACTACTTCACGGACTCGCGAGATAGCTTTCATTTGCTTCCGGCAATTGTGGTAACTCTCCCGTGGAGTATGCTTATGACACCACTTCTTCCCAAGGCATGTGTCGAAGTCTATTTCATCATCTTTGATATAGTTCCTAGCGCCATTATCAATTCTGCTATTCTCTGGTTTTTTTGCGCACTGGCGCGGTGGGATAAGAAAGAACAGTGACGTGGGCACCCCGCAACCCGCTGGATTTGGAGATTTTGATGACTCGGCAAGGAGAACAAAGCGATCCGCAGCAGTCCTCCTCCGCGCCACTGCGTCTCTGCGCGAGAATGGCTTCCTAATCCCTGAAGTTCTTAAAACTCAAAGAGACGCCGAAGTCCTTGGCACGAAGGAAGGCGATGACCTCCTGAAGTTCGTCCCGCTTCGTTCCCGTGACGCGAACCTGCCGGTCCTGCAGGGAGGCCTGCACCTTGAACTTTTCGCCCTTGATAGCCGTCGTGATCTCCTTGGCCTTCGTTCCCTCGAGTCCCTGGGTAATCACGAATTCCTGGCGGGTGTTGCCGATCGAGGAGACGGAGGGGTCCTTCTGCTCGACATTGCGGAGGTCGACCCCCCGCTTGGCGAGCTTGTTGACCATAATCTCGCGGACACCTTTGAGCTTGTTGGCATCCTCTGCAGAAAGGGTGATGAGTTCCGGCTTGGTCAGCTCGATCTTGGCGCTGCTACCCTTGAAGTCAAAGCGGGTCGCCAACTCCTTCACGGCCTGGTTCACCGCATTCTCGATCTCCATCCGCTCGATTTCAGAAACAATGTCAAAGGAAGGCATGGGCGGGTAAAGGGGGTAGGTTGTTAGCCTGTTAGCAGGGCAAACAAAAGTCGAGAGTGGCTGTGCTCGGCCTCTCTCCTCACATTGCTTCAGGATGCGCTAACAGTCTTCAGCCTTCAGTCTAAAAGCCTGTATCACCCCTTTTGCGGATTGCATTCCGGGCCATCCGGGAGGATGTTTACGGGCTAGCCCGGTAACGGGATTCACCACCGCATGAGCACCGCCACAGAGACAACTTCGCAACCGGTCACGGAAAACACCCGTGTCCGCGGCGTCACGCGCCTGGTCTCACCGAACGAGGTCAAAAAGAAGATTCCCGCCTCTCCCGAGGTGCTTGCCAAGGTTGCGGAGCATCGAGAAACCTGCCGCCGCATCCTGCGAGGAGAGGATCCTCGTCTTCTGGTGATCGTCGGCCCCTGTTCGATCCACGATCCCGTCTCGGCGATGGATTACGCCCGGAAGCTCACGACTCTCTCGGAAGAGCTCTCGGACCGCCTCTTCCTCGTGATGCGTGTCTACTTTGAGAAGCCCCGCACGACCGTCGGCTGGAAGGGTCTCATTAATGATCCCCACCTCAACGACTCTGGTGACATCGCCCACGGCATCATGGTCGCACGCCAGCTTTTGCTCGATGTAGCCGCACTGGGCCTTCCCGCTGCCACCGAGGTACTCGACCCCATCATGCCCCAGTACATCGCCGACCTGATCAGCTGGGCGGCCATCGGAGCGCGCACCACCGAGTCGCAAACCCACCGCGAGATGGCGAGCGGCCTGTCGATGCCGATCGGCTTCAAGAACGGCACCGACGGCAGCATCCAGACGGCGATCGACGCCATGCGCTCCTCCCGCAGTGCGCATGGTTTCCTGGGCATCGATCAGGACGGGATGACCAGCATCATCAAGACAGCAGGCAATCCCGACGGCCATCTGGTGCTGCGCGGAGGCCGCGACGGAACCAACTACCACCCCCACCAGACGGCTGACGCAGCGGCGAAGCTCAAGGCCGCCGGAGTCCCGACGGCCATCATGATCGACTGCAGCCATGCCAACAGCGGTAAGGATCCTGCCCGCCAGCCAGAGGTCTGGCAGAATATCCTCGAGCAACGTGCCGCCGGACGCACCGACATCGTTGGCGCCATGCTGGAGAGCCATCTGGAGTTCGGTGCTCAGAATCTCGGCGACGACCCGTCCAAGCTCCGCTACGGCGTCTCGATCACCGACGCCTGTCTCGATTGGGAGGCAACCGCCGCCCTGCTCCGCACTTCCTGATTCCCTCTTTTCCCGTGCTCAATCCGGCGCTAAAGGTCCGGGAAATCAGTTTTGCCGCCCTCGATTTTGAATCGGCCGGCGAGCGCCCCGACGAGGCTGGGGTTCCGATCCAGATCGGTATCGCCGCCATGGAACGCCTCGAACCCCAGTCGGATGCGTTTTTCCGCAGCTATTTGAATCCGGGTCGTCCTGTCACTTGGGCAGCACGTAAAGTCCATGGCATCGGCGACGATGACCTCCAGGGGGCGCCTTCGCTCCTCTCTCTTTGGCCGGAAATCAAGGGGCGCCTTTCGGGCCGCTGCATCGTGGCACACGGCGCGGGAACGGAGAAACGCTTCCTGCGCGCTTTTCCCGCGAACGGCTTCGGGCCGTGGATCGATACGCTGACCTTAAGCAGGAAAATCCTTCCGGGGCGCTCTTCCTACGCTCTGACCGATCTCTCCGGCGAACTCGGGGTGGCATCGGCGGCGGCGGCCCTGCTTCCGGGATTCCGGTGGCATGAGGCCCTCAGCGATGCGCTGGCATCGCTGCTGTTACTGCGTCAGCTGGTCCACCTTGCCGGTCTCGCCGACCACTCCGTCGAGATCCTCGTTTCATGAGGAGCCGTGATCGCCTATAAAGACCTCGATGGCCCGCCCCCTTCCCTTCCTGATCGCTCTTCTGGTCATTCTGGCCGCGGCCCTCATTGGTGTCTCGTTCCTGATCGACAAGCCAGTGGAACAGGCCGTGCTGGCGTCCAATGGCGGACATTGGTGCCGTTCTTTACTGGCAACCACCGCCAGCCGCTACGGCGACTGGCCGGAACTGATGCTGCTCGGCGGGGCTGGGTATCTGCTGGCGCGCCGCACCAAGAATGTCCGATGGCAGCGCCTTTTTCTCTCGGCGATGATCGCCTCCACACTCGCCGGCATGGCGGTTAATGCCTCACGGCTTACGACGGGCCGCACCAGACCACGCGCCCAAGCTTCGCAGGGATGGTATGGACCTCGGCATGACGGTCGCTGGCTGATCGGTCAGGCCGATTTCAACAGCTTTCCCTCGGGCCACACCGCTACCGCGGTGGGGTTTGCGGGCGTGTTGCTCTTCGGAGCACCCGCCTGGGGAAGTGTCGCGATCGCGCTTGCTGGCCTGATCGCCTATTCCCGCCTGCTTCTGGGTGCCCACCATCCCTCCGATGTGGTTGCGGCCACGGTCATCGCCCTCGCCGTCGCTTGGGCGGCGTGGGAATTCCTAGGCAAACGCGGCCGGGTAGATATCGGACCGAAGTTAAAAGGTTAAAGCGTTAAAAAGGATTTCAAGAGTCAGAACGGAGTCCACTGAATGGACTCATCCAGACATCCCATTTCATCACATTTTGTGGACTTGGTTGGCAGAATCCCTGCTTAAAGATTTTTACCGATACACGTTGTCACTTTTTAACGCTTCTAACTCTTGTAACCCCTTATCACGCCGGAAGGCGAATCAGCGAGACGACGGGCAACTCCCCGAGCGACTCGCGTCCGCCGAGTCCCTCCAACTCGATCAAAAAGAGCGCCGCTCGGAGATCCGCTCCGAGTTCCGCCAGCAGCGAAACCGCAGCACGAGCGGTTCCTCCCGTGGCCAGGAGGTCATCGACCAGCAGGACCTTTTCACCGGGCGCAATGCTATCCGCGTGAATTTCCAGCGCGGCACTTCCGTATTCCAGATCATACTCATGGGCGATCGTGCGGAAGGGGAGTTTCCCTTTCTTGCGGATCGGCACAAAACCCACCCCGAGACGGTAGGCAAGCGCCGCACCAAAGATGAAGCCGCGCGCGTCGAGTCCGGCGATTTTCGACATGTCGATTCCCTCGCAGGCCCGTGCCAGAAGGTCGATGGCGGAGCGGAAGAGGACTGCATCCTCCAAGAGGGGCGAGATGTCCCGGAAGAGGATCCCCTTCTTGGGGAAGTCGGGTACGGAGCGGACCGCCCCTTTCAACCGCTCCGTCTCATCCATGGACGGCCTTGTCCCCGAAGCTGACCCCGATCGCACGCGCTGTCTCGACGAGCTGATCGGAGGGCGGAACCCTCTTGAGGTGATGAACCGCCTCGGCAATGGGAACGTCCAGCACCTGATAGTTTTGATAGCTGACCATCGTTCCGAATTTCCCCTCCTCCGCGAGCTGAACTGCCTTCACCCCAAAGCGGATTCCCAGGATGCGGTCGAGCGTCGTCGGATCCCCTCCGCGCTGTAAGTGACCGAGCACACAGACACGGGTATCCTTGCCCGTGCGAGATTCGATCTCCTGGCAAAGCATCTCGCCGATGCCGCCAAGGCGCCACTCTCCGCTTGCGGACTGTTTGCGGAACTGCTGGCCATGCCGTGTCTTGGCCCCTTCCGCGACCACGATCATGGTGCTCTTGCAACCCGCCGCATCCCTGCTCTGGATCGTCTCGGCGATGTGCTCCAGAGAGAACGGGATCTCCGGAATGAGAATCATGTCGGCCGCTCCGGCAAGGCCGCCCCAGAGAGCGATCCAGCCGGCATGACGGCCCATGACCTGGACGATGATCACCCGCTTGTGACTGGCCGCCGTGGTATGGAGCCGGTCCAGCGCGTCGGTCACGCAGGCCACCGCCGAGTCGAACCCGAAGGTCATGGCCGTGGCCTCAAGGTCGTTGTCGATGGTCTTGGGGACCCCGATCATCGGGAAGCCGGCGCGGTAAAGCTGGAGCGCCGTGCTTAGGGAGCCGTCGCCGCCAATCGCGATAACGGCGGAGAGATCGAGATCACGGCAGGTGCGGGAAGCTTTGGCAATCACCTCCTCCGAGATGGAAGCCTTTTCCCCCGCGGCGACCTTCGCAGTGAAGTGGCCCTTGTTGGTGGTGCCGAGAATCGTTCCTCCGATCTGCATGATCCCCTGAGTATTCTCTCGGGTCAGGGGCAGGTAATCCCCGCCGTCGGGCAACATCCCCTCGAAACCATCACGGAACCCGATCACCTCCCAACCGAGCTCTTCGGAGGCACAGAAGATCCCGCGCAAGACAGCGTTGAGACCGGGACAATCTCCGCCGCTTGTCAGGACACCGATCCGCTTTCGTGGAGAACCGCCCATCGTTCAGAGCGAGTTGGAGGCCTTGGCCGGACGCCCACGGGCAGACCAGTTCTGGTAGAGGGCCCAGCCTCGGCGAACCAGCGACATGCCCTCACCTTCGCGATTATTGGAGCCCAGGAGAACGACGATGATGCGGCGTGGCGTGGTGAAAACGCTGTCCCCCTCACGACGCACTTCAGGGGTTTTTTGGGAGGTCAGGATAATGCATTCACCGGCCTGCGACGTGCGGCCCGTCTTGCCCCCGTCGATCCCCTCGCTGCCAAGAAGTTTGTTGGTGTTGGAAAGCTGAAGGGCCAGCGACGATCCACCACGCTGCACATGGATCTCACGGGAGGGTTGGGAAACGTAGAAGGTCAGGCCAGGCTTGGAATAGCCGTAGCGCAGCAGCCGGGCGAGGTCGGCGGCCGTCGAATAGGGACGCGCCTGACCGTCCGGGACATCGAGTCCGTGCGGATTCAGGAAGAGGGTGCGGCGCATCCCGAGCTGGCGGGCCAGAGCATTCATGTGGGCGACCGTGTTTCCAACGGGGTCAAGACCCGTCGGATTGGGAAGGGAGCGACCCAGATGGTCGGCAAGCGTCACCGCAGCCACATTGTCGGAAGCGAGAAGGCATGCGAAAAGCAGGTCTCGGAGCGTCAGGGTGTCACCGGCCTGCAGACCCAGCGGATTGATCCCACCGGTCGTGCTAAGGGCGGTTTCGGGAACCACAGCTACCTGGTCTAGATTGGCCCCTTTGATCTCCGCCCAGTCGAGGGCGACCATGGCAAGCGCCAGCTTGGTCAGACTCGCGATCTGGGCCTTCCGGTTGGCGGCTCCATCCTCAAGAATACGGCCGGTTTGATGATCGGCGATGACATAACTCTCCGCACGAAGAGGAACCGCGGCAAAAACCGCCGTCAGGCCAAGAAATAGGAACAGACGCTGCATGGAACATTCGTGATAAGGCCGGAGGCCGCCTTTTGCAATCCGCCACTCGAGTCTGCTTTTCCTCAAAGCTCAGTAATTTTTGAACGTCTGCCGGGGCAGCCTATCAGAATCCAGACCAAGGCTTGGAAGTTTGGATGCCGCGCTAGGACGCCTAGCGAAGCTGTAGCAAGCCTACTGCGAGCGCAGGCGAACAACGCGCGGCGCCAAAATCCCAAGTCCCGTCATGTACCTTTGGTGTTGCCGAAGAGGTCAATGTGCAGCCGCGGCGCATATCGAAACCCATGTTCGATGCAGACTTCGGCAAGCACCGGCGCCTTATCCCTCAATGCTTCAGCATCCGTTCCCTCGGGCATGAGCAGGACGCGGTCGCGAGTGAAACTAGGGACGGCACCGACCTCATTAAGCAGCTCCTCGATCTCGGGAAGTTGCTCCGGTTGGGAGAAAACAAACTTGAGCTGGCACTCATAGTTCTCCATCCACTGCCGAATGACCTCGGGTCGGGAGCGTGTGGCCTCGTGGCGGGTACTCCAAGCACCGGCCAGTTCCTCAGAGGGGGTGGAGTCGGCGAGTTTCGGACTGAGCGAGGCAAGATGGCAGGCTATCCCCTCCGGCGGAATCGTGGCGGCAGTCTCGATGGTGATGTGGAGTCCTGCCGACTGAAGGAGGGCCGCCAGCTCCCGGATGCCCGAGGCCACCATCGGCTCGCCGCCGGTGAGCACCACATGGGGACAGTCGTAAGCTTTCACCCGTCGCGCGATCTCCTCCGGAGTCATCTCCTCACCCTCGGGATTCCACGAGGCGTAGGGTGTGTCGCACCAACGGCAGCGCAGATTGCATCCCGAGGTGCGGACAAAGACAGAAGGCACGCCGAGAAGAAGTCCCTCCCCCTGTACCGAATGGAAGATTTCCGAGATCCTCATCAGGGGTTTTCCGGAAGTGGGGCTGTCGAGGCGTACTCCGTGGGATCGGAAATTCCGGCCAACTGAAACGCCTCGCGGCGCTCCACGCAGGTGCCGCAAGCCCCGCAATGGATCTCCCCGCCCTTGTAGCAGGACCAGGTCCTGGAAAAATCGACGCCCAGCTCCGCTCCTCTCCGGGCGATGCCAGCCTTGTCAGTCGCCACGAAGGGGCGGAGCAGACGAATCCCGGCATAGGTTCCGGCGCGAATCGCCTCGGCCATGGGTGCGAGAAATTCCTCCCGACAGTCGGGGTAGATCGCGTGGTCGCCCGCGTGCGCCGCAATCACCACTCCCTCCGCTCCACGACTTTCTGCAAACCCGGCTGCGATGGCGAGCATGATACCGTTGCGGAACGGGACGACCGTCCGCTTCATCGACTCCTCCTCGTAGTGACCCTCGGGGATGTCACCCCCACTTTTCAGGAGGTCCGAGGAAAACTCCTCGGCGACGAAACCGAGAGGGGCGATGCGATGGGGGATCCTCGCCTGCGCGCAGTGCCACGAGGCCATCGGAAGTTCCCGCGCATGATGCTTGGCCCCATAGTCGAAACTCAGGCCAGCGACCACCTCGTGCGCACGCAGCGCATCGTGGAAGGCGGTGACCGAATCCATCCCGCCGCTGAGCAGGACGACAACCTTCACCGGGATTTCGATGCCCGGCGGGCGGATGTGCTTGCGGCCTCGTGCCGCGCCTCGACGCGGATACCGATACCGCCGCGCGGAGCAAAATCCCCGATCACGATCGCGCTCCGAGGAGCAACGGCCTCGACCACATCGGAAAGGATCCTGTTGGTGATCGCCTCGGCAAAGACCGCCTGGTTGCGGAATGCACCCAGGTATTGCTTGAGCGACTTGCTCTCGATGCACCGCCGGTCAGGAATGTAACGGATGGTGATCGAGGCATAGTCGGGCTGCCCCGTCACAGGACAAAGCGAGGTGAATTCCGGGGTCGAGAAGGTGACCTCATAGGGCCGGGGCGAAGGACTGGGGAAACTCTCGAGAACGGCATCGTCGGGCGAGGAGAGTTGGGACATTGACCCGCCACCGAGGAGGGTCAGGCCGGCAGAGGCAGCTGGTTTTTTGGATCGCGAGGTTTTGGCCATGTGATGATCGTCCCGCAGAGCCGCCGGTGCGCCAAGCCCGAAGTCAGCGCCCTTGCACTATCCGCCCCCTTTCCAAGGATTGTGGAGTGGTGTCTAATCGATTGACCATGCGCACCGCCCGCCGCCGCCCAGGACTTTCCATGGTCGTCCCATTGGTTCTCGCCGCCGTTCTCCTGCTCGGCGCGGGAGCCGGATTCCTGGTGCTTTTGCGGTGGGTTCAGAGTGAGGAGTGTCATGCCCTGCTCGAGAGCAAGGCCTCGGAGGCCTTGGCCGGAAAAGCCGAGTTCGGTCCGCTGGAGTGGCTCTGGGTCGGCGTGGCATCGCCGCAGGTAAAAGCCTTTTCAGGTGACGGAGCCAGGCCGCATTCGATGGAAGCCGGCAATGTACGCGCGCGCCTACGCCTTGCCTCCCTCCTGCAAGGTTGCTGGGCCGTCGAGGAGATCTCCATGGAGAAGGCCCGGCTTCATTTTGCAGCCGCCGTCCCCGCCCAACTCAAGGAAGGTGCGCAGGCCTCCTCGCGTGACCCCGCGCCACCTCTCCGACTTCCCTCCTGGATTCCGTCCGTTCTGGTCGTGGAAGCGATCCGGAGCAGCAAAACGGACCTGCTCTTTGACCTGCCCGAGGGGAAGATGCTGGAACTTCTCGGGACGAAGCTCGAGGTCTATCCCGAAAAGGCGGATTTTCGCCTCGAGGCGCACGGAGGCACGATGATCTGGACTCAGTTTCCGGGATTCCAACCAGATCTTCTCTGGGCGAGAGGCCGACTCAGGGAGGGGCGCCTGCGGATCAACGGTGCGGAATTGGGTTTTTCCGGAGGGGGATCGGCGGGCTTCGAGGGTGAATTTCCCGATCCGGAAGGCATCTCCCATATCAGGCTTCACTGCAAGGGACTGCCCATCGGCGATGTCTTACCCACTGCTTCGACCATGGTCAGCGGCACCATCTCCGGCGAGGGAGAGGCTTCCTGGACCCCTTTGGAGTCACGTTCCATGGAAGGCAGGGTGGCCGTCAATGACGCCTCAGTTCACAGCGTGCCGGCCCTCGACGAGCTCGCTGCCTTCACTGGCATGGAGCAATTCCGCAACCTCTCACTCAAGAAAGCCTCGGCGAGCTTTACCCGCGTTGGAGGCATCACCCGATGGAGGGAAATCATCCTTGAGGCACCGGGCGTGCTCAAAGTGACGGGTGAGGCCGAGGTGGGTAGCAGCGGCTCACTGTCGGGAACGTTTCAGGCGGGCGTGACAACCGATATCGTGCGCGTCATCCCGATGATGGCCAAGGAACTCCTTTCGGCCGAGGAGCGCGACGGCTACTTCTGGATACCGGTGCATGTTGGGGGAAGTCTCGAACACCCGACAGAGGACCTCCGGCCGCGCCTAGTGACTGCGATCGCCGCCAAGGCCTCCGGGGTGATCCGCAGCGGGATCGATGAGGGCCTCAAGATCCTGGGAATCAAGTCCGGAACCCCCTCCGTAAAAGATGCGGAACAGGCGGCGACCAATGCCGTGAAATCCCTCGAAAAAGATGCCGGATCCGTGATCGATGCGGTCGGTGGATTTCTGAAGTAGCCTCACCCGACTCTTTTCAGAATTGCCTCAACAGGCTCTTCCGGATCCCCCGCGCTGGAAAGATCGAGCGTCAAGAAATCGTGCTGATGACGAAACCAGGTCATTTGACGCTTTGCATAGCGACGCGTGGCGACCGCGATGCGGGTGATGCATTCTGCCCGCGATGCCTCCCCGCGAAGGAGGGCACGAATATCGGCAAGGCCGAGGGTCTTGGAAGCCGTAGACCCGGTTGATTCCTCGGGGAGGGCAGCTACCTCCTCTTCCACTCCTTGTGCAAACATGGCCGCCACATTGGCCGCGATCCGGGCGGTGATCTCTTCCCGGTCTCTGGTGATCAGGAATCCATGGACTCCTGCCGGCGTGGCCACCCGGCCTGCACCACGATCCAGCGGTCGGCCCGTGAGCATCACGATTTCAAGAGCCCGTTCCACACGGCGACGGTTGGCCGGATCGACGGAGGAGGCGCCTTCCGGATCGAGAGCGTGCAGCCGCGCGACCAAGGTTGGCAGTTCCAGGGCGGCAAGTTCCTCGCGGAGATCCGGGTCGCGGGGAGGCAGTTCGTCAAGACCCCCAAGAAGAGCCTTCAGGTAAAGACCTGTGCCGCCGACAACAATGGGCCGATTGCCGCGTGCACTGATGGCCTGCAGTACTTCCAACGCATCGCGACGATAGCGCGCCGCATCATAGGATTCACTGGGATCGACACACCCGACGAGATGATGGGGTATCTCGGCTCTTTGCTTGAGTGTCGGCTGTGCCGTGAGAATCGGGAGCCCCATGTAAATCTGGAAGGCATCGGCTCCGACGATCTCCCCCCCGAGGCGCTTCGCCAGCAGGAGGGAGAGGGAGGTTTTGCCGGCCCCTGTGGGACCGGCAAGAACAATCGTTTCCGCGGGAATCACGGAAACAAAAGTGAATAAGACTTAGGCTGCGGCAGCCTCGGACTCTGGGGAGTCCTGGGACTCGTCGCGGCGGGCAGGACGCTCGCCACGTGACTCGGGAGCGGCCTTGGCTCCGCTCACCACGAGCTTGCGGCCCATGTACTCCTTGTCGTGAAGTTCGTCGACGGCGCGCTTGGCCTCCTCGACCGAAGAGAGCTGGACGAACCCAAAACCCTTCGAGCGATGGGTCTCACGGTTGCAGACGATCTCGACATTCTGGACGGAACCGACCCCGCTGAAGAGCTCGAGCAGGTCGCTTTCCGTCGCGTCAAAGGAGAGGTTGCCGACATAGACGCGTGGCGTGGTCACCTCGATGCGCTCGGGCTTGCGGGCCTCGCGACGAGGGGATGCACCCTCGGGACGGTCGGTCCGGGGGCTGCGCTGAGGCTTGCCGGAGGTCTGTTTCTTGGAGCCGATGCCGAAAACGCCGAGGATTTTGGCAAAAAGGCCCTTCTTCTTAGCGGGTTGGCGCGGTGTGCGCTCCTCGGAACGGGGAGCGCCGGAACGGCCACCCCTGCTTGAGGAACCGGAGGGAGAGCGGCGACGGCCGCTGCGGGAACGGCCGCCCCTGTTGGAGGAGCCGGAGGAATAATTCGAGGACATGGTATGTGGGTGTGTTGGGGATCCCCGGTGGTGCGCGGCCCGGGACACTGGCCGGGCGGGCGGGGATCAGGACTGTTTGTGTTCGTTCGTTGCGTGTGTGTTGAGGGCCCGTTCTCGTGACCTCCCTGGTGTGTCCCGGCCCCCGGTCCTTCGAAAAGGAGTCCACGGGGCTCTGGGGAGGCTGCTCCGGCGTTCGATGCCGTGCGTGCCGCGTAGGAAATGCGGGAAATATCCCCCGCTTCAAACGGGCGCCGTTGGTAACGGGCAGGCATCTCTCTCGCACCGAATACCGCCCGCTTCAAGGGAAATCGGTTCCCATCACAGGGCAGGGCCTAATCGGAGGACGATTTTTCATGCAACGATAGGACGTGAGCGGTGTTTGAATGGAGATCATGTTGTCCACCCTGCCCAAAAGAACCCTTCTCCTCGGCGGAACGGTCATCGTGCTTGCGATTCTACTGGTCGCACGGTGGATCTCGGACTGGGGATTGGTCACGATTCACGTGAAGGATGCCCCGCTTTCCAAGGTGACCTCTTCCATCGCCCGCCAGGGACATGTCACCGTGGAAACCTCCCTGGATCCTTCGACGAAGGTCAGCATGGATGCCGACCTCGTGACGGTAGCCGAAGCTGTGGATCAATTGGCCCAGATCACGGATTCCTCATGGCGCGGTGTGATTGTCACGGCACCAACCAAATTGGCGTTGTCCGAGGGCGTTTCCATGCTACGGGCAGGCCCCGATCCTGAGGGGTGGAGCGTCTTCTACTATCCTCTTTCACCAATGATGTCGCCGGACGAGACGGCCATGGATCCTCGATCCCTGCGGTGGAACGTCCAAGGGCCGGACAGGGAAGTTGGCAAACTTCTCGATGAAGCGGCCCAGAAAAGCGGTGCCATGATCGTGATGCCCAAGGATTGGAGTGCGACGGTTCCCCGCCTCCCCACGTCGTCGGCAACGGCCAGGGCAGTCCATGATTTGGTGGGATCCGTCCGTGGGCGAGATCTCTCTTTTTACTATCTCACGGCACGCGAGCGCCGCCGCTGGGAAGATGGACCGACTGAAGACAGATCGCGAGAA
Organism: Spartobacteria bacterium; assembly: GCA_947471565.1. Classification (GTDB taxonomy): domain Bacteria; phylum Verrucomicrobiota; class Verrucomicrobiia; order Chthoniobacterales; family UBA6821; genus UBA6821. The sequence goes on from CANIVT010000009.1 coordinate 75,113, forward strand.
TCATCCCCGCCACCCCCATCCTCGGTCGCAGCCGCGTCTTCACTAGCGGCACCGTCGACGCTCACAACCCAGCCTACCCTTGCCGCCGCTCGCCGTCCCGAAGCCAAGGCCGAGTGGATGGATCAACGGATCAAGGCGACCATCAACGCCTTGCCAGCCTTCAAACAGGTCGAGGCCAAAAAGGAATACGAGGAGGCCAAGGCATTTCGGGACAGTTTAAAAAGCCTCTCCTCGGAGGAACGTCGTCAAAAGATGAAGGAACGGATGGCCGATCCGAGATTCGCGGAGAAAATGGCGGATCGGATGCTGCTGCGTGACTCTCGCCGGACGGCCCAGCAGCGGATTTCCCGCTCCGTCAACTACCTGAACAGGAAGGCCTCGATCCAGGCGGCTCAACCCCACTGATCATGAAACGCACTCCTTCAGCCTTCACGTTGGTCGAACTTCTGGTCGTGATCTCCATCATCGCGATGCTTGCCTCCCTGATGATGCCAGCGATCCGATCAGGATTGGAGCAAGCCAAGAAAGCAAAGTGCATGTCCAATCTCACGCAGATCGGAAACGCCGTGCAGCAATACATCGCGGATCCCGAGAACGGTCACCGTTACCCGCCTATTTACAGTGTCTCCGTCTCCTCCGCAGACATGAGCGCAGGTACCGCACCGACCGCGCCGCTCACCCCACTTTCCTGTCTGGGCAACTACGGCATCACGCTCCCCGTCCTCAGCTGCCCCTCGGACAAATCACCCGACACCAATTACGGCAGTTACATCTGGTCGCCAATCCTTCAGGGGGAGCAGCCCGAGGATGTTCATATCTACACGCCGGGCGGCATCTTCACCGTTTCATCGCTCAGCAAAATGACCGTCTGTACCGACGTCGGACGTCCGCATCTTCGGAAATTCAACGTGCTGAAGGCTGACGGCCACGTTGAATCAAGACCGTAACCCTAACCCGGGTAGGGCTTCCCGTCATTTCGTTTCGACTTTCAGATTCACCGCTTTCCGCTTTTTCTACATTCCATGCCCACGACCCTGCTCATGACCCTCGACTGTGCCGACCGCGTCGGCCTGCTAGCCCGGATCACAGGTTTCGTTGCCTCCCAGAAGGGAAATTTCACCGAGGTTCACCAGTACACGGACTCCATCAATGGCTGGTTCTTCGCCCGCTTTGCCTTCGAGGTGCCAGAAGGAACGACCTTGGAATCCGTACGCCGCGACTTTTCAGCCGTGGCCGTGGAACTCAATGCCAGCTGGAATATCCGCGATCAGGGGCGACCCCTGCGAACCGTGCTTTTGGTGAGCCGAGAGGATCACTGCCTCGCCGACATGATCTGGCGCTGGCGCTCCCGTGAAATGAATATTGAGGTGCCACTCGTCATCTCCAACCACGACACCCTGAGAGCGCAGGTGGAAAAAGAAGGGCTTCCCTTCCTCCATATCCCTGTTCCGGCCGATCTCCCCGGCAAGGAAGCAGCCTTTCGCAGGATCAGCGATGCGATCTGCGACGTCTCGGGTGAGCTGAGCATCCTCTGCCGCTACATGCAGATCATGCCCGACTGGTTCTGCGAGGAACACCTCAACCGGGTCATCAACATCCATCACTCCCTGCTTCCCGCCTTTGCCGGCGCGGATCCCTACCGGAAGGCCTACGACCGCGGTGTGAAACTCATCGGCGCTACCTGCCACTACGCCACGGCTGAGCTCGACGCCGGACCAATCATCCATCAGCAGATGATCCCCGTGGAGCATTACCACACCCCGGCCGATATGAGGCGTCTCGGACGCGACTGCGAACGCCTCACCCTGGCCCGCGGCGTCCGCCTCCATGTCGAGGACCGTGTCGTGGTGCACGGTTCGCGCGCGATTGTCTTCGGGGGATAGTCCGCTGTTCAAGAAGTCAGCTTTCAGCTTTCAGGTTTCGTCATTTCAGCTTTTTCTTGGACGATGTCCTCACCCCATCTCACCGCCCGCGGTCTCGTGCAGACTTACGAACTCGGCGCGGAGCGTCTGGAAATCCTCAAGGGGATCGATCTGGACATCGCCCGGGGCGAGGTGCTGTTCCTGCGCGGGGCTTCGGGAGCGGGCAAGTCGACGCTGCTCTACATCCTCGCTGCGTTGGAGCATCCCCGCGCCGGAAGCGTCGAGTTCGAGGGGGAACAACTGCTGAAACTGGGACGCGACCGTCTCGCCACCCTGCGCAATCGCCGGATGGGTTTCATTTTCCAATCCTATCACCTCCTGCCGGAACTGACCGCATTGGAGAACGTCCTCCTCCCCACCATGCTTGGCGGTGCGCGCCGCGAGGAGCGTGCACGCTCCCTGCTCGACCGCGTGGGTCTGTCGGGGCGCTTGGATCATCTCCCCTCGCAGCTGAGCGGCGGAGAGCAACAGCGGGTGGCGATCGCCCGCGCCCTGGCGAACGATCCCGGAATCCTCTTTGCTGACGAGCCGACGGGAAACCTCGATGCCACCACCGGGGCCGGGATCATCGAGCTGCTGCTAGGCCTGGCACGCGAAGATGGCCGCACCATGATCGCCGTGACCCATGACGCCGCGCTTGCGGCCCTTGGTGACCGCCAGCTCTTCCTGTGCGAAGGGCATCTCCAAAACTCCTGACACGATGAGCCATCCACCGTCTTCCGATCTTCGGAATTCCATCATCACCCCCGTTCAGGTGATGTTCTTTGACACCGATGCGGGTGGCGTGGTTCACAACATCGCCTACCTGCGCTTCATCGAGACGGCACGCACGCTGCTGGCTGTCCAGCTTGGAATGGACTGGACCCTCATGGCAGAGACCTCCGTCTACCCCGTCGTCGTCCGGACGGAGATCGACTACCGCCGACCTGCGATTCTGGGTGACGAACTCAAAATCCACGGCCGCCTCGGCGAGGCGACTCCGGCGCGATTCTGGTGTCACTTCGAGATCAAGCGACCCCGCGACGGAGCGCTCCTGATCACCTGCCAGCAGGCGCTCGCCTTCGTGAAGATGCCGGAGGGAAAACCTCTCCGCCTTCCCAAGGGGTGGCCCGAACCTTTTGCCCCCGAGGCACCTGAGGCCCCGCAGTAAGGAACGGTCTCCGTGGTCATCTGCGACTTAACCCAGTTTTACAGCCCGGCCTCGGGCGGCGTCAGACGCTACATCGGGGAAAAGGCATCCCGACTGGAAGCCGAGGGTCATCGGCATGTCCTCATCATTCCGGGCGAAAAGACCGAACGCCGGGAAGAGGGGAACCGCGTCACCTACACGATTGCCTCACCGCTGGTCTCGCGAACCGCACGCTATCGGGCCCTGATCAGACTGCATCTTGTCGAGGAAGCGCTCGAGCGTGAGCAACCCGATCTCATCGAGTCGGGCGACCCGTATCAAGTTGCGTGGAAAGCCATCGCCTCGGGCCGTGCTCTTGGGATCCCTACGGTCGGATTCTACCACTCCCATTTCACGGACGCGGTGCTCCGCTCGGTGGCAAAATATTTCGGATCATTGTCGGTGCGAGTGGCCGAGGAAGTCGGCCGCATCTACACGGAAGATCTCTACAACCGCTTCGAGCGCACGCTCGTCCCGAGCGCTGGGCTTTCCGAGCTCTTGCGAACATGGGGCCTCGAGAATGTCGAGACTCTGGAGCTCGGGGTGGACACGGGGATCTTCTTTCCCGATGAGGAGCGGGGGCGGGCAGCGCGGCAACGGCTCGGGCTTCCCCCCGACCGAATCGTCCTGCTTTATGTCGGCCGGCTCAACCCGGATAAGAATGTCCGCCGGCTTCTGGAAACCTTTTCCCTGATCCATGAGCGCTTCCCAGGCCGCTTTCATCTGGCCGTGATCGGCGACGGGATGCTCCGTGGCTCGCTCCAGCGTCTTTCCGAGGAGACGGCCTCCGTCAGCTGGCTGCCCTACTGCAACGGCGCGGTTGAACTCGCCGATATCTACCGGGCCGCCGACCTGTTCGTCCATCCGGGCGTGAAGGAAACCTTCGGCCTCGTCACCCTAGAAAGCCAGGCGTGCGGAACTCCGGTGGTTGGCATCCGGGGGAGTTTCATGGACGCGATCAATTTCAGCGGCCTCCACAACTGGTCTGCGGACGACTCCGGCGAGTCGCTGGCCCGGGCCATCGTGACGGCGACGACAGGCGATCTCAAGGCCTCCGGCCTGCGGGCCGCCTCTTCGGTTTCTACCAAATACGACTGGGAGGCCGTCTTCGCGCGGCTCTTTGCGGTTTACCGGGACGTGATCGCCTCGTACAACCCTTAGAGTGTCTTTTTCAGTCCAGCCAGCACCAGCCCAGGCGATCGCCCCTCCCTCTGTGTCACGCCTCCTGATCCGCCGCTACGAGCCGCGCGATCGCAAGGCCGTGCGATGGCTCTGCTGCGAGACAGGCTTCCTCGGCAAGCCGATCGATTCCGTCTTTGAAGACCGGGAAATCTTTGCCGACTACCTGACCCGCTACTACACCGATATTGAACCCGAATCCTCCTTCGTGCTTGAGCAGGACGGCGAGGTGAAGGGATACCTGCTTGGCTCCTACCGCCCGCTCCGCCAGCAGCTCTTCAATCTTTTCAATAACCTCTCCCTTTTCACCCGGGGAATGGCGAAGTACGCCTTCTACAACAAGGCCACGCGCGACTTCATCGGATGGATCCTCCGCACCTCGTGGAAGGAGGTACCCCAGGCTCCGCGCCGCTGCGCCCACTTCCATTTTAACATCCTTCCCGAGGCCCAGGGGCTGGCCAACAGCAAAGGGCTGATGGACCTCTATCTGGAACATCTCCGCACCAAGGGAATCCGTCAGGTCTACGGCCAGGTCGTCACCTTTGAGTCGCGCCGCGGGGCCAAAGTTTTCGAACGCTACGGATTTCAGGTGCTCAACCGCAGTGAAATCACCAAATATCGCAAGTCCCATCCCGAGCCGGTCTATCTGACCACGGTGCTCAAGGAACTCAGCTAGATGGACGCGCCGCAAGGCGTTTCCTCCCCACCGGACTCCAGAAAGCCTTTGACTCTGTCAGAGGGATCCGTATCCTTTCACGTCCGCCTAGGAACGCCATCACGTCGCGCCCTCTCGGGCGGGTTCAACTTTTCCCTATCCTATGGCCGACACTCTTTCCTACGTCCTGATTACCCCCTCCGCCCTGCGTAAAGGTCGCACCGGAGGGATCCTCGGGCGCCTGATTTCCCGCAGCGGACTGGGACTTGAGACCGGTCGCGTTTTCGCCCTCTCTCAGACGACCCTTTCGGCTCTCGCAGACACCCTCTGCGGGCAGTCCAAAACGGCTGTTTATCTGAAGGGACTCCCTGCCGGAGCCCATTCCCTGGCCGTTGTTCTGAAGGGTGAGGAGGCCGCTTCCAAGGTCGCCTCGATCGTCGGCAACGACACCTCCATGGGCGGACGCGGCGAGACCATCCGCGACACCTACGGCGACCTCGTCGAGGAGGGTGGCAAGACCGTTTACTTCGAGCCCGGCGTGATCGCTCCCGCCAATGCCGCCGAGGCCGCCGCAGGCCTCAAGGTGCTCGCCGCCGCCTCCGATGCAGAGGGGGGTATTCTGGATGCAGCTTCCTCCTTCGATGGCCCCACCGAGAAGACCTTGGTTCTGATCAAGCCCGACAATTTCGCCTTCCCCAGCACTCGCCCCGGAGGCGTCATCGATCTCTTCGCCCGCACCGGCCTCGCGCTGGTCGGCTTCAAGCCATTCCATCTGTCGGTCGCGCAGGGCGAGGAATTCTACGGCCCTGTCCTTGATTTCCTTGTCGCCAAGCTTCCCGATGGGCGCGCCCAGTGGGAGTCGATCGTCGCCTTCATGGCCGGCAAGCGTCCCTCCGAGTGCACCCCCGAGGAAAAAGCCGCTCCCGGTAGCCAGACCTGCGTGGCACTCATTTACCAGGGCCCCGATGCCGTGGCAAAGATCCGCGCCGCCCTCGGACCCACCAATCCCTCGCAGGCCCCTCACGGCACAATCCGCAAGGAGTTCGGCACCACGATCATGATCAACGGTGCCCACGCCTCCGACTCCGTCGAGAACGTCGCCCGTGAAACCGGCATCATCCGACTCAACGAGAACGACTTCAAAACGAAGGTCGCCTGATTTTCCGCCAGACACCCACCAACCCAACCCAACCGTTCCCATGGACCTCGCATCCCGCGTCAGCGAACTGACCCCCTCCCTCACCCTCTCCATCGACAGCAAGGCCAAGGCGCTCCGCGCCGAGGGCGTCGATGTCTTCAGCTTCGGAGCCGGAGAGCCCGACTTCGACACACCCGAGCACATCAAGGCCGCGGCAATCGAAGCCCTCAACGCCGGATTCACCAAGTACACCCCCAGCTCCGGCACCCCCGAGCTGCGCGCGGCGATCAGCGAGAAGTTCAAGCGCGACAACGGCCTCGAGTACAAGCCCTCCGAGATCATTGTCAGCAACGGCGCCAAGCAGAGCTGCTTCAACGCCATCATGGCCGTCTGCGGCGAGGGTGACGAGGTGATCATCCCCGCCCCCTACTGGCTGAGCTACCCCGAGATGGTCCGCCTCGCCGGAGCCGAGCCCGTCATCGTCCAGACCACCGCCGAGAACGACTGGAAGATGACCCCCCAGCAGTTCGAGGAGGCCATGAGCCCCCGCACCAAGATGGTCATTATCAATTCCCCCGGCAATCCGACCGGCGCTGTCTACTCCAAGGAGGAACTTCGTGCCCTCGTGGAAGTGGCCGCCGACGAGGAGATCACCATCCTCTCCGATGAGATCTACGAGTGCCTCACCTACGACGGTGCCGAGCACGTCTCCGTTGCCTCCCTCACCCCCGAGGCCCGCGACCTTACCATCACAGTGAACGGTTTCAGCAAAGCCTACGCCATGACCGGATGGCGCCTCGGCTACCTTGGTGCCCCCGAGAAGATCGCCAAGGCCATCGACTCCATGCAGAGCCACGCCACCTCGGGTCCCTGCTCCTTCGCCCAGAAGGGTGGACTCGCCGCACTCACCGGCAGCCAGCAGTGCGTCGCCGACATGCGCGAGGAGTTCAACATCCGCCGCGAGTACATGTTTGAGCGCCTCTCCGCGATCCACAATGTCTCCGCTGTGAAGCCCAAGGGCGCCTTCTACATGCTGGCCGACATCTCCAAGCTCGGCATGACCTCCACGAACTTCGCAGACCGACTGCTCAGCAAGGCCAACGTCGCCGTCGTTCCCGGCGTCGCCTTCGGCGACGACCGCGTCGTGCGTCTCAGCTACGCCACCGGCCTTGATGTCATCAAGCCGGGCCTCGACCGCTTCGAGGACTTCTGCAAGACCCTCTAAGAGGTTCCGCGCCATGACTTCTCGGAAGGCCGTCCGCCCGCAAGCGGACGGCCTTTCCATTTATCTGGAGGAGCGCCGCAAGCTCGTTGAGCGGGCACTGGCCCGATGCCTGCCTGCCGCGACCGTCCGACCTGCGACGATTCACCGGGCAATGCGCTACAGCCTGCTGGCCGGAGGCAAGCGTCTCCGTCCCATCCTCACGCTCGCTGCGGCGGAAGCGTGCGGAGCAAAGGATCTGGCGAACGTGCTGCCCGCCGCCTGCGCGGTGGAGTTGATCCACACCTATTCCCTTATCCACGACGATCTCCCCTGCATGGATGACGACGATCTGCGGCGGGGAAGGCCCACCTCGCACAAGGTCTTCGGCGAAGGAATCGCGGTCCTAGCGGGTGACGCCTTGCTCACGCGGGCCTTCGGACTGCTAGCCGCAGTGAAGACCGCCAAACGCTATCCTCTCTCCCAACTTCTGGCCGAAGCCGAGATGGCAGCCGGCAGCCTTCAATTGATTGCCGGACAAGTTGCCGATCTCGAAGCCGAGGGGAAGAAGATTTCGATTCGCGACGTCGGCTTCATCCATGAGCGCAAGACCGCGGCGATGATCGTCCTCTCACTCCGACTCGGCGCCATGATCGCCAACGCCACTCCGACTCAGCTCAAGGCACTCACGGATTTCGGAAAGTCACTCGGTCTGGCCTTCCAGATCCTCGACGATATCCTGGACGTCACGGCGACGAGCGCACAGCTCGGCAAAAGCGCCGGCAAGGATCTCAAAGACTCCAAGGCCACCTATCCCGCCGTGATCGGCCTCGAGGCTGCGCGCAAGGAGGCGGAGATTCAGACACGGAAAGCACTCCGGGCGCTAGCTCCACTCGGCTCCCGGGGAAATCGCCTCCAAGCGATTGCGGAGTCGCTTCTCAAACGACAGGACTGATGGTGCAGGGTTTCGCGCAGAGGCGCGGAGACGCAGAGATATGGGAAATTACTTCTGCTGAAGCAGGCGGGTCTTCACCTCCTGAGGCAGGGAGGAGGAGTTGACCCATTGCGTGGCGACGGCGGGATCGTTCCGCATCCAGGTCCTGACGACATTTTGCTGGGCCATTGAACGCTGGTTAGCATCAGCTATTCTCAGAGCCAGACCGATGGCGCTCTGCGGTTCGTTCCGGGCGATATTCATGCTCAGGTTCATGGCCGCCTGATCCTTGGATTTTCCCTCCGGTAGCGACTGGACAAAGGCAACAGCACCTTGTGGATCGTTATGCATCAGCGAAAAGGCGATTTCGGTCGTGGCTTTCATTCGTCCTGAAGATCCCTCCTGGAGCGAGTTGAGCATGCTCATCGCCGTCTGCTGATCGTTGGCGTAGAGACTTCTGATCACGCTTCCCGCAACCTGATCCTTAAGCTTCTGGTCCGTCAGGGAATTGTACCATGTGAGGGCTCCATGTTGATCATTTCTTGCCCATTGAGCCGCAATGTTGCTGATCTGGTTGTTCCTGCTGTCGCTTGATGGGAGATTCAACGCATAGCCCATGGCGCTTTGAGGATCGCTTTGAGCCATTTGGAAAAGGACGGATTGAATGCTGTTGTCCCTCGCATTACCGGCAGGGAGAGACTGAGCCAGCCCTAACGCACCCTTCGGATCATTCTGGGACATGGATCGTATGATGCCTTGGAGAATCTGGGACTTCACTTGGGAATCGCTCTGTTGATTCGCCCAGTCGAGAGCGGCTTTCGGATCGGATTGTGCCCAGAAGGAGCCTATTTGGGTAAGGGCTTGGTTGAGTTGATCACCGGGAGGAATTTGGTCGAGCAAACTGATCGCCTTGGCAGGATCCTTCTGGGCCAAGGTCATCACCAGCGACTGGATCTCCTGATTCTTTATCGCTCCTGCGGGAAGCTGGTTGACGTATCCGATGGCCGCATCGGCGTCCCTGGAGGCCCAGGAGTTGATCGCCATGCTGAGAGCACCTTGGCCCTGTCTACCGGGAAGAGAGGAAGCCAGAACCACGGCGGCAGCCGGGTCCTTTTGGGCTAATCCGAAAGCTAGGAATTGCAGGGCCTGATTCCGAAGCGCCCCGGCAGGAAGAGATTCCACCCAGGCTTTTGCAGCGGGGAGATCCTTTGCTCCCCAGGAACTCACCACGGAACTGATGGCCTGCCGTTTTTCCGCCGCATTTCCAAGCCCCTGTGCGTAGGCGAGGGCCGCCTTGGGATCGCTCTCGGCCCATCGGGAGAGTATCATCATCCGCAGTGAAATCCGTTCCTGAAAATCCTTCATTCCCTCCACTCCGGCCAGGGCTTCACGAATCCGGGCGGGATCGAGTGACTGGACGGCCTCGTTCCAAGCCGCAAAACGCTTCATCTGATTCCCCTCCTCCTTGGATTTCCTGATCCGCTCCATGAAACTCAGGCCGGAAGAGGAAGCTCCTGCGCCTCCCCCCTCTGCTGGATTCAGGGCGATCGTTTTCTCTCCCTGCTCCCGGACTTCCGTGCCGGAGGCCGAATTCTTGGATATGCCGACAGCCTGCGTGGATGCGGATGATGCCGGGGAGGCCTTGGCGACCCGCGTGCTTTTGACGAGATAACCGGTGGAGGCTCCCGCTCCGAAGAGCAGGATCGCGATCAGGATCTGGATGGGGTTCATACCAGGAGGGGTATCCCAAACCTAGTCCTCTTCGTACAAAAAACCAGCTCAGCCTCCGCGTTGCCTGTGACCTATCAGCAGCACACGTTGATTCGGTCCTAACAGACCAACAGTCTTCCGCCTAACCTCCTGTTTCTCCTGCCCCTGACTGAAGGCTGGCCCGATTCCCTCCTATCAGGGATGATCCATGACCATCTCCTCATGGCATTCACCGACAAATTTTTCCGTAAGCTAGTCCTCGATGCATTCTCCCGGGCACGACGCGGTGAGTTGAAGCTCACGATGCCGGGGGGTTCACGTCGCCTCTTTGGCGGATTGGGGAAGGAACTGCATGCGGAACTGACAGTCCGCGACGAGAACTTCTACCGCCGCTGTGTTCTCTTCGGGCCCATCGGCTTTGCTGAGGCCTATCTCGCAGGAGAATGGGAGACTGACGACCTGACCCGCACCCTCGCCTGGTTCATCCTCAACGGCGACTACCTCTCCGGCGTTCGGACACGGGATAACAAGGGGCACGGGCTTTTCGACCTGCTGGGGACCCTCAACAGGATCACTCACTCGCTCCGGCCCAACAGCAAGACCAAGAGCCGCGACAACATCAGCGAGCACTACGATCTCGGGAACGATTTCTTCAAACTCTGGCTCGACCCCACGATGACCTATTCGTCGGCCTACTACGACCAGCCGGACCTCACGCTTGAAGAGGCCCAGCGCCGCAAGTGGGAGCGCCTCTGCGAGAAGATGCAGATCGGCGCCCACGACATGGTGCTGGAGATCGGATGCGGCTGGGGCGGCTTCGCCATTCATGCGGCCAAGACCCGCGGCTGCCGCGTGACTGCCGCAACCATCAGCCAAGAGCAGTTCCGTGAGGCCACCGCGAGAGTCGAGGCTGCTGGAGTGGCCGATCTGGTGGAGGTCATCTTCTGCGACTACCGCGATCTGGCAGGGCGGTTCGACAAGATCGTCTCCATCGAGATGCTTGAGGCGGTCGGTGACCGCTATGCCGAGACCTTTTTTGGGAAAGTGGCCGCCCTACTTGCTCCGCGCGGCCTGCTCGGCCTGCAGATGATCCTCTGCCCTGACAACCAATACCCGATCCTGCGCGACGGCGTGGACTTCATCCAGAAGCACATCTTCCCAGGCTCCCTGCTCATGTCGAATCGCCGCATTACCGAGGCGATGAACGCGACCGGAGATCTCAACCTCCTCGATTACGAGGACATGACGCCCGACTATGCCAGAACGCTTCTGGAGTGGCGTAAAAACTTCCTCTCCGTTCTGCCGAAGGTGAAGGCCCAGGGATACGATGCGGCCTTCATCCGCAAGTGGCTCTACTACCTCTGCTACTGCGAGGCCGGTTTCGGCACTCGTCATATTTCGGTGGCACAGGCTGTCTACACGCGGCCCGACAATCTCGACCTGCATTCCCCAGCCTATGATCTGGGTCATCATCGCGAGAAACCTGCATCTCCCTCATCCCGCACAGCATGAGTCCACTTTTGCTGCTGGCGATTGCCCTCGGGCTCTCGAGCCTGCTGATGCTCGGGGTCTGGATTGTGGCGATGCGGATCCGCAACGCAGGAATCGTGGATATCGCCTGGGCGCTCGGCTTCGCTCCGCTCGCCCTGCTCTACCGGATTTTCAGCGATGGGGAGCCGTCACGCCAGAATCTCGTGACACTGATGGTCGTCCTCTGGAGCCTGCGCTTGGGACTGCACCTCTGGAAACGCGTGATGGGCCATCACCCTGTGGAGGATGGTCGCTATGCGGAGATGCGCCGCGCAGTCGCGGGTCGCGAAGGAGTGGCGTTCTTCTGGTTCTTCCAGGCCCAAGCGTTTCTGCTCGTGCTGTTGAGCGTTCCCTGCCTGCTGATCAATGCCGATCCACGGGTGCATCTCGGCGTCACCGATTTTCTTGGCGTCGTCCTCTGGATCGTGGCGATCGGCGGAGAGAGTCTGGCCGACCGGCAACTCGCAGCCTTTAAGGCAGATCCCGCAAACCGCGGGAAGGCTTGTGATTCCGGTCTCTGGCATCTCTCCCGGCATCCGAATTACTTCTTCGAGTGGTTGATCTGGGTTGCCCTCTTCGTCATGGCGCTCCCGGCCCCGTGGGGTGTTTTGACTGTTTTTGCTCCGGCCCTCATGCTTTTCCTCCTGCTCAAGGTCACCGGAATCCCCTACACCGAGCAGCAGTCCGTCCGCTCCAAGGGGGAGGCCTATATCCGCTATCAACAAACCACCCCGGCCTTCTTTCCTTGGTTTCCAAAAAACTGATTATCTCTTATGAGCCTCCTCGACTCGCTTCTCTCCACCGGACTCGTTCCCGACTTCCTCATCCGCAAAGGGATCCGTCACCTGCTCACCGCAAAGCTACGGGAGGAGGGACGGGGCACCGTCGAGGAACGTGCCGAACGTTTTTCCGCATTCCGCGCGGGCCTCGATACCTCGCCGATCGCGGTCAATACAGCCGACGCCAATGAGCAGCACTACCAGGTACCGACCGAGTTTTATCTCAACTCCCTAGGCCCCAGGCTCAAATACAGTAGCGGCTACTGGCCCTCGGCGAAGACAACTTTCCTCGAGTCGGAGGAAGCGATGCTCGCCCTGACCTGCGAACGCGCGGAACTCAAGGATGGACAGAAGATCCTGGAGCTCGGCTGCGGCTGGGGATCACTCACCTTCTGGATGGCCGAGCATTATCCCAAAGCCTCGATCACCGCCGTCTCCAACTCCTACACCCAGCGCCTCCACCTTGAGGCCGAAGCCCTCCGCCGTGAGCTCTACAACGTGCGCGTCATCACGGCCGACATGAATTCCTTCGCCCCACCTGAGCCGGGCACCTATGACCGGGTCGTCTCGGTGGAGATGTTTGAGCACATGAAGAACTACCGTGAGCTGATGAAGCGTATCGCCAGATGGCTCAAGGCCGACGGCAAACTCTTCGTTCATATCTTCACGCATCGCGAATACGCTTACCACTTCGAGGGGAAGGATCCCTCCGACTGGATCACCCGTTATTTCTTCTCGGGAGGCACGATGCCCTCGCACGACCTATTGCTCTATTATCAGGACGATCTCCGGATCGAGCGCGACTGGAAAGTAAGCGGCACCCACTACGCTAGGACCTCCGAGGCGTGGCTCCAAACGATGGATGCCAACGAGCAGATCATCACTCCGATCCTGGAAAAAACCTATGGCCGCGAGAATGCAGATAAGTGGAGGGCCTACTGGCGCATCTTCTTCATGTCGTGCGCGGAGCTCTGGGGTTACCGGAACGGCGAAGAATGGCTTGTCTCCCACTATCTTTTTAAAAAGTGAAGAGAAGTTGAAGAGTTGAGTTGATGAAGAGATAAAAGGTGACGTCCCAAAATATCCCGCTCCCCGGACCCCAAAAGCCTTCAGCCTAAACCGCTAATAGCCCCTCTTCCTCATGCCTCGCATCCTCATTTTGACCGCCAGCTTCGGCGAGGGCCATAACACGGCCGCCCGCTGCATCGCGGAGGCCCTACGAGAGAACGAGGGTGTCGAGGTCCGCACGGCCGATGTTTATCTGGAGACAGTGCCGCGCTTTACCAAGGTGCTGCAGGCGGGCTACGGGCTCGCCATTAACAAGTATCCCTTCATCTGGAGCGCGATCTTCAACTTCCTCGATCAGCCGGGGAAACTCGAGGCGACCCTACCCTTTGCGGCAAATCTCCGTGAGGCGGTCCGCCGGATCGTCGGCGAGTTCCGACCCGACGTCATCGTCTCCACGTATCCGCTCTACGCCTATCTGCTACGGGAACTCCGCAAGCGCGGCTATGGTCCGTCCAAAGTCCCGCTATTCACCATCGTCACCGATTCTACCGCCATCAATTCCTCCTGGTACCGCGCCGGCAGCGAATGCTTCGTCGTGGCCGACGAGGAGACGTCGGCTGTTCTCCGCAAGGGAGGCGTGGAGGAAAAGTTTCTCAAAACTCTCGGATTCCCCGTTGCCCCCCGACTTGCATCCCTTAAGCCACTGGGGCCTATTATTCATGGCGCCAAGAGAATCCTCTATCTCCCCTCCTCGAGGGTGGCCCACACGGTCTCGGTGATCAGGGAACTCCAGAAGCTTCCCGGGACAGAAATCACCGTCGTGACGGGTCGGCTTACAGGTTTGCATGAATCACTCCAGGCCTCAGGAGTGATCGATGGTGTCCGCACACATCTTATCGGCTGGACCGACAAGATCCCCGAGCTTCTCTGCTCGCATCACCTCTACATCGGAAAAGCTGGCGGTGCGATCGTGCACGAGGCGATGGCCGCTCGGTGCCCGATCCTCGTAAGTCATGTCGTTCCCGGCCAGGAGGAGGGCAACATCGAGCTGATCGAGCGTCACGATATCGGCCGCCTTGCGGCCCATTACCCTGCAGCACTAGCGGCCTCCGTGGATGAGGTGTTTGCCTCCGATGCGGCTACCTGGAAGCGTTGGAAAGAAAACCTTGCGTCCATTTCGAAACCGGCCGCCAGCCGTGACATCGCCGCAGCCGTGATTGGAGCCGCTACGGCAGGAGCCGCCTGATTGATTATCGGGAGACGTCGGAGGGACGCCCGATCAACTGTGCGAAGTAGAGATCGCTGTTCCAGGTCGTCACGGAGATACCCCCCACGGGCTGCCATCCTTTGGAAAGGTGGTACTGGAGATCGTCATTGAAGGGCTGCTTGAACCCTGAAAGCACCTTGTATTCCGCGTAGGACCCGGAGAGGGATTGGGCGGCATTAGCTCCGGGCTGAGGTGCAGCCATGAGGAGCACGGGCGACAGGAGCAGAAGCAGTGAGGCAACTGTGTTTCGGAGAAGGGTATTCATGGGAGTGGATTCAGAATAGATCCGGATAGCGCGTTCTCGCCAGCCCCGTTGTGCGCGCATAGATCTCGGCGGCACGATCGCCGGAGAGAGCGTGGCCGACGATCTGTCTGCAGGCCTCCATGTCGAGGCTCCGGATCGCCTTCTTGATGCGCGGCACCATGGCGGCACCCGTGCTCAGCTCATCAATGCCCAGTCCTAGCAGGAGAGGAGTGAACTCGAGATCGCCAGCAAGTTCGCCGCAGACCCCGACCCAGATGCCGGCTTCATGCGCGGCATCGACGACGCTTTTGAGGATCCGAACAACAGCGGGATTGGCGGGATCGTGAAGGTGGGCGATTCGCTCGTTTCCACGGTCTACCGCCATCAGGTACTGCAGCAGGTCGTTGGTTCCTATGCTGAAGAACTTCACTTCCCGTGCCAGCATCCCCGCCATGATCGCGGCACTCGGCACCTCGATCATCAGGCCAAGTTCGACATCCTCACGAAACGGCGTGCCGGCATCGCGCAGTTCGGAGGCGGCTTCTGCCAGCAATGCTTTGGCATGGAGGAGTTCCTCCAGGCCCGAGATCATCGGGAACATCATCTTGATGTTCCCATGAATTCCGGCACGCAGGATTGCGCGGAGCTGGGTCTTGAAAATTTCCGGGTGCCTCAGGCAGAAACGGATCGCACGGCAGCCGAGAAAGGGATTCTCCTCGTGGCCCAGGTCAAGGCATTCGGTCGGCTTATCACCGCCGATATCGAGTGTGCGGATGATCACGGGATGGGGCGCCACGCGCTCAGCCACTTGCCGGTAGACGGCGTACTGCTCTTCCTCGTCAGGCGGCACGGTACGGTTGAAATAAAGGAACTCCGTGCGATAAAGACCGATGCCCTCGGCGCCGCTTGCCGCGACCTCGTCCAGTTCCTCGGGAATCTCGATATTGGCTGCAAGCGTGATGCGCCGTCCGTCCCAAGTCACCGGGTCCAGTTCCCTCAGATCTTCCAGCCCTTCGTCGACGTGTTCCTTTTGCTCGGCGAGCGACTGATAGCCGGCACGGGTCTCGGGCGAGGGATTGAGGAAGATCTTCCCGCTGTAGCCGTCCATCAGAATGGTGCACCCATTCTCCAGACGCGATGTGATATTCTCCAGGCCAACGATGGCGGGGATGCCGAGGGCTCGCGCCATGATCGCGGTGTGGGAGGTCTTGCTTCCTTTCTCGGTGACAAATCCGGCGACATTATCGCGGTTGAGCGTCGCCGTGTCGGAAGGTGTCAGTTCGTCGGCCACGATGATGTGGCTGCGATCATGTCCGCCCAGGCGCTGGCCGGATTTGCCAAGCAGGTGGCGCAGCACGCGGCGCGTCACATCCTCGAGATCGATCGCCCTCTCCCGGAGGTAGGGATCATCGATCGAGGCAAGCGTCCGGATGAATTTTTGGGAGACCGAGTGAAAAACGAATTCGGCGTTGTGCCGTTCCTTGCGGATCAGCCTGAAGACCTCTTCGATCAGACTGGGGTCCTCAAGCACCAGCAGATGGGCGTCAAAAATCCCTGCATCTCCCGCTGCGGGCGACTGGGCTAGGCGTTCCTGAAGCGCTTTCAGCTCCCCCCTTGTTGCAAACAAAGCTGCTTCAAAACGAGCAACTTCCGCATCCAATTCACTCTCTTGGAGATCCCGGAAAGGCAGGGCTTCTTCTTCCTGCTGATGGATTAGGACCTTCCCTTCCGCGATGCCGGGGGCCACGGCCATCCCGCGGAAAACAACCTCCTTCCCTTGGGAGGGGGAGGTTTGTTGCTCAGGGGCTGATCCGGGCTGAAAATCCACGGGTATGGGCTTACAGGAGCGCGCCCCGGTGGTCAAAGATGGAATCGACCCAGACGTGGGAAGCACCGGCAAAGTATTTCCGATCCGGCGCGCCTTTTGCTTCACGAAAACTTGATAGACCCGTTCCCTGAATTATTCTTTCACGATGTCCGCCGATCCTACCGCTCTTTATTCCCGCAAGAATCCCTTTCCTGCCAAGCTCAAGACGAACCGCAAGCTGACCGCCGAAGGCTCGGCCAAAGACACGCGTCACTTTGAGATCGTCCTCGAAGGATCCGGCCTTGCCTATGAGGTGGGTGATTCTCTCGGGGTTTTCCCCACGAACAATCCCGCACTCGTCGAAGAGATCCTGAGCGTGCTGGGCTTCCATGGCGAGGAGCAGGTTGCCGATCCGAACGGGAAGACGGTCACGATCCGTGAGGCGCTAACCTCCCACTACGTCATCACGCAAAAGGACAAGAAACTCCTGGCCGCCATCGCCGAGAAGGATCCCTCCGCAGCCCACTTCGTCGCGATGACAACGCCCGAGGGGAAGGCCGAGTTGGATGCCTATGTCTGGGGCCGTGAAGTCATCGATCCGCTGCTGGCCCATCCCGCTGCAAAGTTCACTCCGGATGAGTTTGTGAAGTGCCTGCGCAAGCTGCAGCCGCGCCTCTACTCGATCGCCTCCTCGCAGAAGGCCCACCCTTCCGAGGTTCATCTCACGGTGGCCGCAGTCCGCTATGAGAGCCATGGCCGCAAGCGCGAGGGAGTCTGCTCCACATTCCTTTCAGACCGTGCCGAGACAGTGCCCGTCTTCGTCCACACCGCGAAGCATTTCCGAGTTCCCGAGGATCTCTCGACCCACGTGATCATGGTCGGGCCCGGAACCGGCATTGCGCCGTTCATGGCATTCCTTCAAGAGCGCAAGGTCTCCGGCGCTTCCGGCAAAAACTGGCTCTTCTTTGGCGACCAGAAGGCCGCAACCGACTTTCTCTACCGCGAGGAACTCGAGGGCTGGCAGAACGAGGGGATCCTTCACAAGCTCTCCACCGCCTTCTCCCGCGATCAGAGTGAGAAGATCTACGTGCAGCACCGCATGCTGGAGGCCGCCGAGGAGCTCTACGCATGGCTTGAGCAGGGAGCTTATTTCTATATCTGCGGCGATGCCTCGCGCATGGCCAAGGATGTCGACACGGCCCTGCACCAGGTCGTCGAGAAGGCCGGCGGCAAATCGCCCGAGGAGTCTGCTGCCTACGTCGAGGAGCTGAAAAAGTCGAAGCGCTACCGCAAGGACGTCTACTAGGAGTGGCCCCGCTCCTCTTAGTCTCTCGAACTTCTTCCAGCCAATTCTTCGATCCCCTTTATCCCTGTGAGTAAACCCGCCGCACGCCGCGTCCATTTCCTAGGCATCTGCGGTACGGCGATGGGTGCCGTCGCAGCGAGCATGAAGGAACAGGGGTGGATCGTCACCGGTTCCGACAATCAGGCCTATCCGCCGATGAGCGACTTCCTCGCCTCGCGCGGGATCGAGGTCTTCTCCGGATTTCGTCCTGAGAATCTCCCCAAGGAGGAGGCCCTCATCGTGGTCGGCAACGCGATCTCCCGCGGCAATCCTGAGGTGGAGGCGGTCCTTAACCTGAAGCTCAACTACGCCTCGCTCCCCGAGGTGCTCCGCGCGCATTTCCTACGAGGGCGTCACAACATCGTCATCACCGGCACCCATGGGAAGACCACGACGACCTCGATGACCGCATGGATCCTCGAGCATGCCGGGAAGAATCCCTCCTACCTGATCGGCGGTATCCCAGCCAACCTCGGCCAGGGCGCCTGCCTGCGCGACGAGAAGAGTTCGCGCCACTTCGTGATCGAGGGGGACGAATACGACACCGCCTTCTTTGACAAGCGCTCCAAGTTCCTGCACTACCTGCCGGAGCTCGTTGTGGTGAACAACATCGAGTTTGACCATGCCGACATCTTCGAGAACCTCGATGCGATCAAGTTGAGCTTTCGTAGGCTTCTCAACGTCGTGCCGACCGAGGGGATGGTCCTCGTAAACGCGGATGATCCGAACTGCCTTGATGTCGCCCGCAACTGCCATGCCCCGATCGTCGAGGTCGGGTTCTCCGAGAATGCGGGCAACAGGATCCTGAATCCGTGGCAGAAAGAGGGCCGGAGCGGCTTTGAACTCTTCGGCGAGCAGTTCGAGATTCCAATGTCTGGCGAGTTCAACATCCGCAACGCCGCGATGGCGGTCTCCGCGGCCCACTTCTACGGCGTCCCGACAGCCGTCATCCGAGCGGCGCTCCTGCAGTTCCGAGGCATCAAGCGACGCCAAGAAGTCCGCGGTGTGGTCGGCGGCATCACGATCATCGACGATTTCGGGCATCACCCCACCGCCATCCGGCAGACCCTCGAGGGGCTCGCAAAGCACTATGCCGGCGCCCGGCTCTGGGCTCTCTTCGAGCCGCGTTCGAACACGACCCGCCGCGCCGTCTTCCAAGAGGAGTTCCCAAAGGCCTTCGCCGCGGCCCATGGTGTCGTCATCGGCGAAGTGAATCGCGCAGCCGATCTCCAGCCCGAGGAGCGCCTCGATGCGGAGCGGCTCATTGCCGATCTGGTGAAAGCAGGCAAGCCCGCGTTTCACGAGCCCTCAGCCGAGAGGATCATCGAGCAACTCCGTCCCCAGTTGAAGAAAGGCGATGTCCTGGTGGTGCTCAGCAACGGTGCCTTCGACGGCCTCCACACCAAGCTTCTAGCGGCACTTGCCTGAGAGTCTCACCGCCGTCCGATCACGGCTTCTTCCTGAGAAAAGCCGTTGCATTCGAAGTCTGCACAAATTGGGTGGCGGCCCCGGGGTTTATACTTCGCCATTGCGAGATCACTTGGGAAAGAGTTCCCTCGCGAAGCTGTCGGTCCGTGATCTGGGTGCTCCAGTAGGCTGCCGCTTCCGGATCGCTGCCGGCAAGCGCACTGCCGAACGATGATAGAGCGGCATTACGATCCGCCGGCTTTGGAATACGCTGAATCCAACGGAGTGCTTCGGAGGAATCGGATCGTGTCCATGTAGCGGCGAGGGCACCCACGGCGGCAGCTCGTTCCTTTCCTGCCGGGATGGTCCAGACCCAAGCGGCGGCGGCCATTGGATCGATCGAAGCCCAACTGGATGCAAGTGAGGAGACCCTTTGAGAGAAGAAGGAGCGACCGGCGCCCGTCGTCATCCAGGCAACTGCCGCCTCGGGGTCAGAACTCACAAAACTGCCGAGAGCTGCATCCATAGCACGCCGCTGCACGGGGCCGGGTTCCAGCCGTGGTCCCGTCAGCGCGCCAGTGCTTGCCGCACGGCTCCAGAACAGGGCGGCCAGGGGATCCTTGCGTGCCCATTCAGCAGCGAGCCGACTGGCCAGTGGCAGTTGGATCTCCATGGGCTGGTTTGCCAGCCATTCCGCAGCGGCAAGCGGATCCCTTCGCATCCAGGATCCAAACACCTGTTGCAGTGTCCTTTCACGAAGCGGACCGGGAAGCTTTTCCGCCCAATCCAGCACCTGCTTGGGATTCCTGACCGAGACGCCGGCCATGCCGCTCAGGGCGGACGAACGGGCGGCGGAACCGGGCAGCGATTTCAGCGCATTCAGGGTCGCGGCTTGATTTTTCATACTCCAGATTCCGCAGGCCGTGCTGACAGCGAGATCCCTCAGAAGGGGCGAACGGAGTCTTGCTGCCCAGCGGGCAGCAGAGGCGGGATCCACCCGTGCCCAGGCCGCGACGGCCTCCTTGAGCAGACTCTCGTCGGCACCGTCGAGAACCGCATGGTAGGCGTAGTCGCAGGCGCGTTCCGGCTGGAAGGATACCCATCGCAGTACAAGCGCAATCTCCCTGGCATCAGTTTGGTCCCCCGGCTTCATGGAAGGGATCAACGAGAGCTCGTGAAGGACACGAGCCAAGGGGAGTGTCTCGGGAGACTGCTGCCTTGATGAGGCTTGAAAGGGCTTGCGGGCCATCTTTGACAATGTCCGTAACGCACTTTTTTCCACGGCACCCGTCGCGATGGCCACCCGCGGGGCATCAGCTTCATTCGCGGCGACAGCCGTCTCCTCATCATCGGGCGGCCCGCCTGCAAAAAAGAGAACGCCTGCCCCGACCACTAGCATCGCCGCGATAACGGAAACGAGGAGGAGCCGTCGTTTCATCGACTGGGGAATGTGGGTTCGTGACATGGCTGAAACGGGTGATTCTTGACCATCTTGAGCGAGCGGGAAACCTTCCGTCATGGGAATTCCAGCACAGACATGCCTGCTGCAAATCAGAGCGATTCCGAATGCACCCAAGAACGAAGTGGTCGGCTGGCTTGGCGATGCCCTGAAGGTGAAGGTCCATGCCCCACCCGAGGAGGGAAAGGCGAATGCCGAACTCTGTGCTTTCCTTGCCAAGACTCTCGCACGCCCGAAGGGGTCGGTACGCCTCGGCCGAGGGGCCTCATCATGCAGCAAGGTAATCGAGATCGAGGGCGTGAGCCGGGAACAGGTGATGGAGAGACTTCCCTCAAAGCTCTAGTTATTCACAGCGGTGTTTCCTGGGGCAAAAACCCTGCCCCACCCCTAACCCCTGTATTTACCGAATGTGACGGAACTGTCACTCGGCTTGAGCCTTATCAGAGCTTGGACAGAGTCTGTTCCACGGCAAGACCCCTTTTATTCCTAGTAGGAAGCAACCTTCTTTGATTGTTGAAAGACATGTTCCACGCCCCATGAACTGGGGAATCCCCTGCTTTTCACACATTTTATTCACAAACCATCCACGAACCCTTGCTGATTCTTATCGCTCAGGACGAACGCTCGTTCCAACTGCCGCAGACTGGGCAATCCAGCACGTCCAAGAAAGATTTATCCGTGTAGCGTGAGCCGCAAATCCTGCAAAAAACATGGTTGCGCGCTGTCCTCTTGGCTTGGCGCCGGCGCACCCATTCATAGCCAAGCCAGAGAATAAGAACACCTGCCAGAAACATGGCCAGATAGATCGCCACGAAGAGGGGAAATGATATCGAAATCATGGCTTGGCCTGAGAGGGCGACGGTTTCGGCGCCAAGTTTTTCCAAACAATCAGGGCACGACCCCAGGCGATCCCCTCGGCGGTGGTGAATCGGCGGGCGAGAATCCAAACGCGCCCCGATTCATCAGCCTCGGGATTCCCGCTTGGTTCCGTCAGGACACAGGAAAGGGGGATTCCCTCCGGACCGACGGCCACCTGATAGACCGAGGGCCGGGAGATCGTGACACCTGCGGGCAATAAGGGGGGAGTTGTTGCACCCTCCTCGGACTGCCTGAGACTGGCGAGACCATCCAACCAGCGCACCAGCGTGACATCCGAAGCAGTTGGAGGAATGGCAATCGGAACAGGGGCCCCCGCCATGGTGGGCGGACGCAGCGCTTCACCCGCCAACGGAAGATCCGGAGGCCCGGATACTGGCTCTTCCACGCTCGGCAAGGAGCGGAGCGGCGGCGGCGGGTCCTCATAACTAGGGCGGTATCGTAGCGGAGGCGGTGCTGGCACAGCCCTCTCGGTGGCACGGAGCGGTGAGAAAACCGAGGGGTCATGCGCTTCCAGCCAAGGAGCGATTTTTACGGCGACGGGCGAATCGGGCGGCAGAAAATAAAACCGTGGCTGGGGAGGCGCCTTCTCCTCCGGCACCCCGTAATGGATCGAGAAAAGAACGACCACGACTGCCTGGATCAACCCAGCCACAACGATAAAGAAAGGGAGCGCAAGACGGGGCGCCCGGCGGATAGGCCACTCAAAAAGCAACTGGGCCAGTTCTCCGAGTTCACGCGGCGTGGGAGGGTGCCGGGGAAGACGGGGGAGGTGCGCGGTCATGATCCTCCGGCACCGCTGGCCAGAACGACGGAATACCCGGAATCAGCACCGATCGTCATGATCTTCATCAGCAGATCATAAGGAGCTAGCCGGTCGGCCCGGATGATCAGGCTTCCTGCATGGCGCCCCTTGTGTAATTCCTCGCGAAGTTCCTCGGGGGTAACGACTTTCTGGTCAAAGTAGATCTGTGGAAGGGGAGCGCCGGTCACGCTGACGACACGGGGATCATGCTGGGGCAACAGGAGAAACGGCGACTCCGGGATCTTCAGCTCGATGCCGGGCTGCAGGGTGAAATAGCCCCCCAGCAGCAGGAAAAAGACGAGACAGAGAAGAGCTCCCAGGGCCGGAGCCATCAGCAGGTGGGGCCCCTCCGCCCCCTTGCATCGGGGCAGCCTCATCAGGCCTCCTTTTCCCCGGCACCCACCGCCCCCACGGTGCCTTGCTGCCTTGTGTCGGATAGCAGGTTCACGACCTCGATACCGGCACGCTCCATGTCCTGGATGATGTCGTTGACCCGGGAGCTCAGGTAGGCATGACCGACCAAGGCGGGAATGGCGACTCCGAGACCGGCAGCTGCATCGAGCAGGCTTTGGTAGACACCACGAGAGAGTTCAGCTGCCGTGGCATACCCTCCGTGCGAGGAGAGCAGAAGAAAGGCGTCAAGCAAGCCCAGCACCGTTCCAAGCAGTCCGATCAGGGGAGTGAGGTAGGCAAGCGTGGAGAGAATCGGAAGGTTGCGTTCCAGCGAGGGAATCTCGAGCAGGGCGGCATCGCGCGTGACAGACTGGAGCACCTCACGACCTTCATGGGGATGCAGTAGGGCTGCCTGGAGGACGCGGGCCACAGGGCCGGGCGCCGAAGAGGCTTCGCCCAGTGCCTCGTCAAGACGCCCGTTGCGGATCTGCAGGGAGAGACCCCCCAGGAGTTCGCCGACGCGGATGGATGCCTTGTGAAGGTGTAGGAGACGCTCCAAAAAGACACCGAGGGCGACGACGCTGCAGAGCAGGATAAGCCACATCAACGGACCGCCTTTTTGCAAAAGTTCCAGCATGTCCGCATCCTAGTGCGGCCCCGTGACGCTTCGAAAGATCAAAACCTCCCCCCTCCGTGATGCCTGACGGGCGAGGAAGTTTGATTGCCAAGAGCCTAACAGCCTAACAGCCTAACAGCCTAACAGACTGCAATCTTCTCCCATGGCCGCCCAACTTTCAGACACGCAGAACCTGCCGGATGACCGGCGTATTCCGATCGACCGCGTCGGGGTGAAGGATCTGCGTTACCCGATCCGGGTGCGCGACCGGGATCACGACGCCGAGCAGGCCACGATCGCCACCGTCCAGCTCACGGTCGACCTTCCCCATCATTTCAAGGGCACCCACATGAGCCGCTTCGTCGAGGCGCTCAACTCCCACGGCCCCGTCCTCCATGTCCGCAACATCCGCGACATCCTCGTCCAGCTCTCCGAGAGGCTCGAGAGCGACCAGGCCCATGTCGATTTCGAGTTCCCCTACTTTCTGGAGAAGAAAGCCCCCGTCACCGGATCCCTGGGCCTGCTCGACTATACGGTGCGCTTTGCCGCCACGCTCTCGGGGGGTCCAAAGGGAAAGGTCGACTTCATTGTCACCGTCATCGTTCCCGTCACGACTCTCTGTCCCTGCTCCAAGGCAATCAGCGAGTCCGGAGCCCACAATCAGCGGGGCCACGTCACCTACTCCGTGCGCTGCACGAAGCCGATGTGGATCGAGGAGATGATCCGCCTCGTGGAGGATTCCGCCAGTTCCGAGCTCTACAGCCTGCTCAAGCGGCCCGACGAAAAATTCGTGACCGAGCGAGCGTACGACAATCCCGTCTTCGTCGAGGATCTCGTGCGCAACGTTGCGGAGCTCTCCGAGCGTGATCCCAACATTCTCTGGTACCGTGTGGAGGCCGAGAACTTCGAGTCGATCCACAATCACAACGCCTACGCCCTCATCGAGCGGAAGACGCACCGCGACGCGGCCTGAGAGATTTATCTCGCGCAAAGACGCGGAGAGCGCAGAGGGGGGAAAAGTTAGGGGGTTAAAAGAGTTGTAACTGTTCCAAGGTGCCTGAAATCAGAGCGAGGTTTTCGGTCCATTCTAACTTTCTAACGCTTCAACGATTGTAACTCTCCAAACGCCACTCAGGGAGCCAGTCGCGAAATCGCCCATCCCTCACCGGCACGCGTGTAGACGAGGCGATCGTGGAGGCGATCCTCGCCCCCTTGCCAGAACTCGATCCGCTGCGGCACAACACGATAGCCACCCCATCCCTCGGGCTTCGGGATCTCGCCCGAGGCGAACTTCTCCTTAAGCTCGGCATACTTGGCACGAAGCACCTCGCGGGAGGAGATGATCGTGCTCTGCTCGGAAACCCACGCCCCGAGACGGCTGCCGTGTGGCCGGCTCAGGAAATAGGCCAACGACTCGGCTGCGGAGATCTTCTCAACAGGTCCTGAGATCTCGACCTGACGGGCGAGAGACACCCAGGGAAAGAGGATTGAGGCGGAAGGATTCTCCTCAATCTGAGCCGCCTTCCGGCTTCCGTAGTTGGTGAAGAAGACGAACCCCTTTGCATCGTAGGCCTTCAGCAGGACCGTTCGGAGGGAAACACGACCGTCGTCCCCTGCCGTGCCAAGCGTCATGGCATTGGGCTCCGGGATGCCTGACTCGCGGGCCTCGCCAAACCATTTGCGGAACTGCGCTACCGGATCGGGATCGAGATCCGACTCAAGCAGGGGTTGCCCGGCGTAGTGCTCGCGCAGATGGTGTAGTTCTTCGCCGGTGGACATGAAGGAAAGGCTAAGGGCTAAAGGCTGAAGTCTAAAGCCCCTATGCATTCTGTGCACCTTGTGGCCATGAGTTGTTCTGGCAACGATCTAGGAGTTCTTGGAATCCTGCCGGACCATCTTGAGGGCTTCATCCACGGTGGTCATGAACTGGGCGGGGAAGATGATGGTCGAGTTCTTCTCGATGGAGATCTCCGCCATGGTCTGGAGGGTGCGTAGTTGGAGGGCGACGGGGTGCTGGGCGATCACGTCAGCGGCTTCTCCCAGCTTCGCGGCGGCCTGCAACTCTCCCTCGGCGGCGACGATCTTCGCTCGGCGCTCGCGCTCGGCCTCGGCCTCCTTGGCCATGGCGCGCTGCATGTTCTCCGGCAGCGTGATATCCTTGATCTCGACGGCGGTGACGGTCGTCCCCCACGGTTCGGTGTGAGCGTCGATCACACCCTTGATCTGTTCGTTGATGTTGGCGGTCTCGGCGAGGAGCTGGTCGAGCGAGAACCGGCCGACGACATTGCGGACGGTGGTCTGGCTGATCTGGTTGATCGCGTTGTAGACATTCTCGATCGCGATCACCGATTTTTCGGCATCGGAGATCTTGTAGTAGGCGACGGCGGCGATATCAATCGAGACATTGTCCTTGGTGATGATCTTCTGCGACGGGATCTGCATCGTCACCGTGCGCAGCGACACCTTGGTCATGGACTGGAAGGGGGCGAAGACCATCGTGATCCCCGCCTGACGCACCCCGGAGAACTTCCCTAGAGTGAAGACGACACCTTTCTCGTACTGCATCAGGATCCTGATCGACAGCAGGAGATAAATAACAGCACCGAGCCCTAGTGGAAAAAGAATGCTCATGCGCTCAATCTAGCCCCCAGCCTCCGGCTGTCTAGGGTGCTTTGATCCATATTTCCCAAGGCAAAACCTCTTTACGATCCCCGCGACTCTGCGGGGATCTGCTTCGATCGTATTCCTAACAGTCCAACAGCCTAAACCCCTCCACCGTGGCGGTCTTTTCTCTTTGAACTCCGGGGCCCCAACGGAAAGACTCTTTCCCCTGTGACGACTCCGCTTTCACCCTCCGTTCCGGCGTTGCCGGGAGGACGGGAACGCTTCCTGAATGCATGCCGTTGCCTACCAGTCGACGCAACTCC
>CANIVT010000010.1 GCA_947471565.1 Spartobacteria bacterium
CTGAGCAAAAGCCATGCAGATCAACTGCTGTCGACAACCGAAATGCCGAACTTTGCTCTCCGCGTCGTAGCGTTGAACCAACCGGGAAAGAGACTTGCGATCTACCAGATCGAGGACTTGGGAGAGGACATAGCGGCCAGAGTTCATGGCCGAGTATCCTCAAAAAACGTCGCTCAAAGTTCAAATGCGTGGCATCCATTTTGGATCGCAAATCACTCATCTTGAAGAATAAACAAAAACCAATCACCCTCTCAACCGGACACTAGTGGCGCCGATTCTTCATTTTCCGAAGGGTTACTTAGGCAGCATTTCATCCTTCATCCCTCTACATTCATCCCTCATCCTTCGTCTGCGCCTTTCTGCAGTCCTCCTAACAGCCTATAGTCTAAACTGCTAACAGCCTTTCCTATGCTTCTCGACGGCGACCCCCAATGGCAGCGGTATCTCTTCTATGCCGCGACTGCTTTCCTGATCTGGGAGATCTGGAGGGGTTGGCGGCTCGGCGCCGTCCGGGGGCTCCTTCGGCTCGCCGCCCTCTTCTGCGCCTGGATCGCAGGTACGACGACTGCCGGAGCCACCGGTACGGTGGTTGCCTTCTTCTCCAAAGTTCCGCCCCTCTTCGCCCCCGCCATTGCAGGTCTAATCGTGGCGGTCGGCATCTACGTCGTCATCTCCCTTCTTTCGGGACTTCTTTTCAAGACCACGCTTGATCACTCGGGTGTGGTGCGCTGGGGCTTCGGCTTGGGCGGTGCGGCCTGCGGGGCCATCTATGGACTGCTCCTCCTCTGGGGCGGCATCACGATGATCCGGGGACTCGGGGCCCTGGGGGAGCTCCGTGTGGTGCAGGCCCGCAATGAAGGCAGGCCGGTTTTCACAGAGCGGAGCGCGCTGTTTCTCATTAAGCTCAAGGAATCGCTCGAGCTCGGCACCACCGGCAAGACCCTACGGAAGGCGGATCCGCTTCCCACCTCTTTCTACGACAACATCGTGAAGATCTCGATGCTGGCCGGCAGCCAGCAGGCGCTGGAGCGTTTCTGTCAGTATCCAGAGACCCTTAAGATCATTGCCAATCCCCACATCATGGCCCTCCTTCAAGATCCCGAACTTGAAAAGGCAGCCAACTCCCGCAACATCCTTCCCCTCATTCACAACAAGCACGTGCAGGCAGCCATGAACGACCCGCAGCTCGTGGCTGAGTTCCAGAAATTCCCTCTCACGGAAGCCCTCGACTACGCACTGGAACCAGTGGTGCCACCCCGCCATGTCCCTCCATCTTCTAGAAACTCGCCTCGGGCCGCGGCTCAGGGTAAAAACGGATCTCCCAAATCCCAAGCATCTCCACAGCCCTCTGTTTCCAATCCATGAGTACCGAATATGTGGCCACAATCGGCCTGGAAGTCCACGCCCAGCTCAAGACCAAGAGCAAGATGTTCTGCGGATGCAAGGTGGAGTACGGCGCCGAGCCAAATACTCATACTTGCCCGACCTGCCTCGGCCTCCCCGGCGCCCTGCCCGTGATGAATGGCGAGGCCCTCCGCCTGACCGCGCGCGCCGGCCTCATGCTCGGCTGCAACATTCCCGAAGTCTGCAAATTTGACCGGAAGAACTACTACTACCCGGACATGCCGAAGAACTACCAGATCTCTCAGTACGACCAACCGCTCTGCCTCGGAGGCGGTGTCCCCCTGCATGACACGGCCTATCCCAAGGATGCGCAGAAGAGCATCGCCACCCCCGGCAAGGTGATCCGCCTCACCCGCATCCACCTCGAGGAGGACGTGGCCAAGAGCTTTCACCTCGAGAGCACCAGCGGTATCGATTTCAACCGCGCCGGCACACCGCTCATGGAGATCGTCTCCGAGGCCGACATCGCCTCCCCCGAGGAGGCCTTTGCCTACCTCACCGCTCTGCGCCAGATCCTCGTCTACGGCGAGATCAGCGACGCCGACATGGAGAAGGGTCAGATGCGCTGCGACGTGAACGTCTCCGTCCGCCCCGTGGGTCAGAAGGAATACGGCACCAAGATCGAGCTCAAGAACCTCAATACTGTCAGCGGCGTCCGTCGCGCGCTCGCCTTCGAGATCGAGCGTCAGATCGAACTTGTGAGCAAGGGAGTGAAGCTCGATCAGGAAACCCGCCGCTGGGACGACGATCGAGGCGAGACCACGCTCATGCGCATCAAGGAGTCGGCCCACGACTACCGCTACTTCCCGGATCCCGACCTTCTGCCCGTCCGTACGGCCAAGATCTTGGAAGCCGCCAAAGACGGCATGCCCGAGCTACCGCAGGCCAAGCGCGAGCGATTCGTCACCCAGTACGAGGTGAGTCCTTACGACGCCGCCGTGCTCGCCGATGATAAGGCGCTGGCCGACTACTTCGAGGAGGCGGCAAAGGGTTCAACCAAGCCCAAGAGCGTTGCCAACTGGATCATCAACGATCTCCTATCTGCCCTTTCCGCCGCTTCACTGGACCTTTCAGAATGTCCCATCAAGGCCTCCTACATCGGCGAACTCACCACCCTCATCGAGGGTGGCACCATCAGCGGCCGTCAGGGCAAGGAGGTCTTCGCCGAGATGATGACCAGCGCCAAGGCGCCCGCCGTCATCGTGGAGGAGAAGGGCCTCAAGCAAGTCAGCGACACCGGTGCACTGGAGACCTTCTGCGACGAGGTCATCACCGCCAACCCCAACTCCGTCGCTGACTACAAGTCAGGCAAGGAGGCCGCGCTGAACTTCCTCAAGGGGCAGGTCATGAAGCTTTCCAAGGGTAAGGCCAATCCCGCTGTCGTTGGCGAAATCCTCGCCAAAAAACTAGCTTAAGCGGCTCGTCTAAGCGGGTTCCTCATTCTTCACTGATGAAAATCACCGATCTGGAGAACCAGATCGCCCGGGGCACGCGCCCCTGGATGCGAATTACTGCGGCAATCATCCTGCTCGTGGTCGTGGGAGTGCTGATCTACAAGCAAGTGAACTCCCCGGTACAGATCCAGAAGCGCAATACGAAGGCCTCGGCCCAGTTCGGCGAGGCGCTTCAGAAAGCCAGCATCCAGACGCAGGCAGGGCCCAGCAAGTAAGGGTTCGGAGATAGGATCCAGGAACTAGGAGTCTGCGGGCTGAAACTTCCTAGCAGTGCGGAGAAACCCTCAGCACCATCTCCGCCAGCATCCTGTTACCGCTTCAGATCAGTTTTTGGAAACCTTCTGCAACTGAACGTTGTAAAGGGTCGGATCGTACTTCCAGAGGGCACCTGTCGCCGCATCAATCCCCCATCCAAGAATACCCCAGAGGTTAAGGATGGCCACGGGGTTGAAAGCCGTTTGTGGCTGGAAAGTCTTCTGCTGATAACCAGGAAGAGAAAGCGTGACAGTCTCACCGTTGGATCCCTTCTTGAGGACGACAGGCAGGGGAGTCTGACCACGATCCAGTCCTCCAACGGAGACATTTGCGCCGCTTGGGATGGAGTTAACTTGGATCGTCTGCCTTGTTCCCGTGAAAATAGAGGCACAACCGGTTAGCGCAAAAGCAACCGAGGCGATCAGGGCAAGGAAGGTAATGTTCTTCATGGCTTCGTAGAATCTCCAGATCGGGTAATTACGCAACGCTCTTCTTGAAACTCAGCCAAATCAAAAGAACGGCGAGAAAGGCCCTTGATGTGGAACCCATTCCCAGAAAATCCAGTGAGGAAGCCTTCTATTGACCCTCAAAGGGGTCTGTGTCATGTTTTCGGTAGTCCAAGCGGGTATAGCTTAGTGGTAAAGTTCCTGCCTTCCAAGCAGGCCATGAGGGTTCGATTCCCTCTACCCGCTCCACGAATCACCTTTTAGATTCGGATTCACACGGAGGCGATTGAAGTTTCCTCTGTTCGATTGCCTCGCCGCCTCCCGGCGACCTCGCCCTGCGGGCTACGCTTCGCTACGGCCACATCGCGCCTCCCGGCACTCGATGTTCCCTCTACCCGCTCCACTTTAGCGCGCAACGGTGTTGCTGTTCGCTCGCAGTATTCTCGATACAGCTTCGCTCCAGCGCCTAGCCGCGCATCTAAAGCGTCCGATACCTGCAGCTTTGACTTTGCTCAGGCCACATCGTAACTCCCGGCACTCGATGTTCCCTCTACCCACTCCATTTTGGCGAGATGCTTTAGGAAGTTGCCCTGAATGTTTCGGAGCGGCAAAGTTCCTTCCCATGAAGAGTCAACCCTCCCGATTTTCCTTCCTGACGCTCTTGGCTGTCTCTCTCACGGGATGCACCACTGACGCCACTATCAAGGAGCGGATTCCGGGTTTCCGTCCTCTGATTGGATCCCCGGCCAGCGCTGCAACTGCACCCCTCTCCCCCGCCTCAAAGACCGAGGCAATGATCCGCAAAGCCCTGAGCCATTTTCACGCGAACCCTCTGGGTGCTCTTGGCGAGAATATGGAAGCCGCCCGGAGTGCGCTGGCAGAACTCAAGGCCAACCCGAACGACCCAACGGCACTGCACGACTACAACTTCGCCGTGTCGCGCATGGTGGGAATCATCAAGGAGAGCAAACTCGATCCCTGGACCAAGCCTCTTGAGGTTCCGACACCCAGCGGCACCCTTCTTCTGACCCACAAGCCAGATCCACGTCCGATGTGGAATCCCGCGCTCTACAACTTCACCCCGGCCGACCAGTTCACGATCGGAGGGGCCTATGTGAAGGATCATGTGACCCGACCGGGTATCGGGGCGCCGGTCGTGGCTGTGGGCAAACAACTCAACAAGGAATGGCGCACCAACTACCTGACCAAGCGGATCTACTACGGCGTGACGGCGGTGGCACGCTTCCAAGGCAATCGCTGCATCCTTGCCTTTGAAGATCCGCTGAAGAAGGAGACCGTCTCCGTGGATGGGCGCACCATGGCGCTCGCCGCTGATTTCACCGTCCCACTGGCTGTCATGCTGGCGAGTGGCGGCCCTCAGGTTCCCAAGCTGGAGCGCATGCTTTTCCCGGAGAAATACGCGGAGACGGCCCAACTCGCCCGCCTCGAACCCTACAATCCCAACAAGGCGGTGGTGCTTGTCATCCATGGGCTGATGGACTCCCCCTCCACGTGGGCCCCGATGATCATCAAGTTGCGTAGCGATCCGGAGATCAGGCGCAATTACCAGTTCTGGTTCTACAGCTATCCCTCCGGCTATCCCTATCCCTACTCGGCATCGATCCTGCGGGAAAAACTGGATGATGTGGAAAAGCGGTATCCGATGCATCGTCCGATGGTCGTGATCGGACACAGCATGGGCGGATGCATCAGTCGTCTCCTGATCACCGACACCAAAGAGGATCTCTGGAAGCTACTCTTCAACAAAACCCCTGCACAGACGAACTTCCCGCTCGCCTCCAAGAAGCTCTACACGGAAGCCCTGATTTTTAAACATCGCCCCGAAGTTGGCAGGCTGATCTTCATCTCTGCACCGCTCAAGGGTAGCGAGATCGCCTCCCTCTCTATTGGACGAATCGGCTCCATGCTGATCAGGACCCCAAGGGCACTCCTCCTAGCGGGGAATGATGCCCTCAAGGTCGCAACCTTTCAGGCCAATGACCTGAAGCTGAAGCGCGCCCCCAATAGCATCGACACCCTCTCCCCCAAGAACCGCTTTGTGCGCATGATCAACAAGATCCCAATCACGCCCGGCATCCCGTACCACACCATCCAGGGTGACCGCGGCAAAGGTGACTCGCCGAACTCCTCCGATGGCGTTGTTCCTTACTGGAGCTCCCACATGGAGGGAGCGCAGTCCGAGTGCATCGTTCCCAGTGATCACGGTGCACATCAGAATCCGAAGGCCTTCGACGAGGTGGCCCGGATCCTGAAGCTGAACGATCAGGGAAACTGAATCTTGAACGCCTGAGGTAATAGAGAAGCTCTTCAGTCGAGCCTTACTGAGCGACCGCCGGCTTGGCCTTGCGGCGGCGCTGGGAGTCAGCGAGGAATTCCTCCTGCGCGTTGAAGCGCTCTCCTGTGATCTCCTGCGAACGGTAGAAGCCGTCGAAGCTCATGACTTTGGACTTCACGTTGTCTTTCCAGAACCAGTCGATGATCTCCTGGACATGCTCCTGGATCCGGGGATTGCGGATCGGGAAGCCGGTCTCGACGCGGCGGAAGAGGTTGCGCGGCATCCAGTCGGCACTACCGAGGTAAATCTCGGGGTTGCCACCGTTCTCGAAACGCATGATGCGGCTGTGCTCGAGGAATCGTCCGACGAGGCTGCGCACCTCGATGTTCTCGCTGAGACCCGGGACACCCGGACGGAGGCAGCAGATGCCGCGCACGAGGAGGCGCACTGGGACTCCGGCCTGTGAGGCGCGATAGAGCGACTCGATCATGCTCTGCTCGACGAGGGCATTCATCTTGATAAAGAGTCCGGCCGGGCGTCCCGCCTTCGCGTGCTCGATCTCGCGATCGACCAAGTGAATCATTCCTTCACGCAGGTCATAGGGGGCCATGAGAAGCTCCTTCATTCCCGGGAACTTCGAAACGCCTGTCAGGATATTAAACATCGAGGCGACGTCGGCGGTGAGTTCGTCACGGGTGGTCAGGAGGCCGAGATCGGTGTAGAGACGCGCCGTGGAGGGGTGGTAGTTGCCGGTGCCGAGGTGAGCATAGCGACGGATCACCTCCCCCTCCTGACGGACGATGAGCATCGCCTTGGCATGGGTCTTCAGACCAGCAACGCCGTAGATGACATTCACCCCGGCCTCGCGCATGAGGCGGGCCCACTTGATGTTGGCGGCCTCGTCGAAGCGGGCCTTCAACTCGATCACCACGGTGACCTGCTTGCCGTTCTCGGCTGCGTGGATCAGAGAGGCAACCAGGGGGGAGTCGGAGCTGGTACGATAAAGGGTTTGCTTGATCGCCAGCACGTTCGGGTCCTCGGCGGCCTGTCCCAGGAAATCGAGAACGGTCTGGAAGCTGTCGTACGGGTGGTGGAGGAGGATGTCTCCCTTGCGGATATGCCAGAAGATGTCGGCCTCCTCGGTGAGGGAAACCACCGTGGCGGGGGTGAAGCGCTTATCGCGGAGGTCTGGCCGGTCGATTGAGAGTGCCAGCGGCATGAGCCGGGTGAGGTTGAGCGGCCCGTCATGGCGGAAGAGATCCTCTTTTCCGAGGTTGAAGAGATCGAGAAGGCGGTTGGCGATCGTATCGGGGCAGTCCTCCTGGACCTCAAGACGGACGGCGGCTCCACGATTGACATGGCGGAGTTCCTCCTCGATGGCGTGGAGCAGGTTGTCGGACTCTTCCTCGTCAACGTAGAGATTGCTGTTGCGGGTGACGCGGAAGAGGTGTGTTCCGATCACCTTCACTCCATGGAAGAGCTCTCCAACGTGATGCTTGATGATGCTGCCGAGCAGCACGAAGTCGTTACCCTGCTCCTCAGTCTGATCGCTGAAGGGGACGTAACGCGGCAGGATACGCGGCACCTGCACGACGGCGAGGTCGGTATTGAGTCCCTCGCCCTCAAGATGAACGATGATGTTGAGGCTCTTGTTAAGAAGCTGAGGAAAGGGATGGGACGGATCGATCGCCAGCGGGGTGAGGACAGGGAAAATCCGTTCGCGGAAGAATTTTTCGAAATGGGCCCGCTCAGCGTCGGGCAGGTCGGGATAATTGTGGAAGCGGATCTTCTCAGCGGTGAGGGCGGGCTCGACATCCTCGTTCCAGCAGCGGTACTGGTCGTCGACCTGCTTGCGGACCCTCTTGAGGATTGCGGATAGCTCCGACTTGGGGGACATCCCGTCCGGGGCGAGGGCGACCGATCCCTGCTGAACCTGCTGCTTAAGGCCGGCGACTCGGACCTCGAAAAATTCGTCCAGATTGGAACTGACGATGCAGAGGAACTTGAGGCGCTCCAGCAGGGGATTCTCCTTGTCGAGAGCCTGATCAAGCACGCGCTGATTGAATTCCAGCCAACTCAACCCTCTGTTAATGAAGTGCGATTCCTGTCCCGTTTCCATAGTTTCTTATGGTGCGATGTCAGCCGCCAAGGTTCAAGGGGAGAAGTGTTACATGACGGTGACATTCGGCACCGTCACGGGTTAAAAGGGGTTAAAAGAGTGTATCGTTAAAAATGCTCACCCCTGCCAAGTGATCACTTGCCCTTTGTAACTTTTCTAACATTTTAACACTTTCACTTCTGATGAGTCCCCACGACCCCGTCTTCTGGCAGAACTGGCAGCCGACCATGAGGGCCTCCCTCTGCTTTGTCAGGCGGGAGGGGCAGATTCTCATGATCCGCAAGAAGCGGGGACTTGGAGCCGGAAAAATCAATGGCCCTGGCGGCCGACTTGATACCGGGGAGACCGCTCTTCAAGCAGCGATCCGGGAGACCGAGGAAGAACTCCGCGTGACCCCACTGAACCTCAGCGAACGGGGTGAATTGCATTTTCAGTTCCTCGATGGACTCGCCCTCCATTGCGTGGTCTTCACTGCTGAGGGGTGCCTCGGTGAACCAGTCGAAACCGACGAGGCGATCCCCCACTGGATGACACCCAAGGAAATTCCCTATCACGACATGTGGGCGGATGACATCCACTGGCTCCCGGGAATGTTGGAGGGGGAAAATTTCAAAGGGTACTTCCACTTTGATGAGGACAAGATGCTTTCCCATCAAATCGACTGGTTATAGGAGGTTGTCCACTATCACTGACCACAACGAGATAGCCACAAAAAGCACAAGAGGCACAAAGGATCAGAGAGAAATCCCACCAGTAAGGTTCTTCCCTCCTGTGCTTCTTGTGCCTCTTGTGGCCATTAGTCAGTCGTCTGCTTTTTCTTCATACTTCACCCCTCATCCTTCATCCTTTTCATAGATGTCCGTTCATCGATTTTATTTGTCCCCCGAAGAGTGGGCCTACCCTGAGCCGACCCTTGGCTCCGAGGACTCTCACCACTGCGCCGATGTGCTGCGCTTGCAGGTTGGCGATCAGGTGACTCTTTTCGACGGGGCGGGATCGGTGGCCGATGCAGTGCTCACCGAGGTGCACCATAAGCACTGCCGCGTCCGAATCGGCGAGAAAACAATCACCCCCCCTCTGCGGGCGGTAATCACGCTTGCCCAAGCTGTTCCCAAGGGGAAGAACATGGACCTGATCCTCCAGAAGGCTGTTGAACTCGGTGCCTCCACGATCGTCCCCCTACTGACCCGTCGGACGGTTGTGCGGCTCGACGAAGAGGACGGATCACGCAAGCAGGAGCGCTGGCAACAGATTGCCCTCGAAGCCTGCAAGCAGTGCGGACGCAATCAGGTTCCCGAAGTCACCCATCCCTGCTCGCTGGAAGAATTTCTCAAACAGCCGCAGGAAGGTCTACTCCTCCTCGCCTCACTTCAATCTGGGGCCGTGACGATCAAGGAAGCCCTCGCCAAAAACCCGGAGCACCGCTCTGTCACCGTGCTGGTCGGCCCTGAGGGTGACTTTACCCCCGAAGAATCGGCCGCAGCACTCTCCGCGGGAGCAATTCCTGTGACCCTAGGCCCGATGATCCTCCGCGCCGAAACCGCCGCGCTCTACTGCCTTAGTGTCCTCTCCCACGAACTCTTCTGACATAGGCTGTTAGGCTGAAGACTAAAGACTATTAGAACCAACACCGCTATGGCCCAAAGGCCCTAAACACAAACAAGGAGATGGATATCGTCGGGTAGTAGTGCCGCCACTTCGCGGATAATATTGCCGCGCAGCATGTGAATCAGAGTGCTTCGCTGAGGTGCTCCGAGCAGGACGCGCTCGGCGCCGATAGTGGAGGCCAAGTCGGCGATGGTGTTGGCCGGGGCATCGCTAACCGCGTAGCAGGGGATGATGGTCTCACCGAGCCCTTTGTCCTTCAGGGAATTGAAAATCTCACGAGCCTGAGAATCCTCGATCCATTTCCTTTTCCTGTCAGCAGGGGCGATAATCGGTTGCTCGCGCACAAAGAGCACATAGAGGGGTTGTCCGTTCTCAGTAGCCTCCTTGATCGCGAAGTCGAGGGTGCGACCGCGGCCGCGTACCGCCGTCAGGATGGGGCCAGTGTAGGTCCGTACGATAGCCGGATAAGTAGTCTGATTCGAAACTTGAGGCGCGGACGGAGCAGGCACCTGAACATGAGGCAGGACCTCATGCTCATGCGCCGCTTTTTCCACAGCAAGGATCGCGGCCTCCAGGGCGGCATCGGAGGCGGCCTTCTTTTTACGATCAGCACTCTCGCGCGCGAGGCCCCGGAGGATCAATCCGATGGCCAGAACGATG
Source organism: Spartobacteria bacterium (assembly GCA_947471565.1). GTDB lineage: Bacteria > Verrucomicrobiota > Verrucomicrobiia > Chthoniobacterales > UBA6821 > UBA6821. The sequence goes on from CANIVT010000010.1 coordinate 10,243, forward strand.
GCTGCAAAGACCCCCGCGTGAGGCTTGTCCACAAAGAGTGAAATCTCGATGCCTCCCATGACCAGTGCGGTGAGGAACATGAATCCTCGGGCGAAAGGCTTCAGTTGAAGCTTTCGGTCGGTGCTCGTGGCCCCGAGATTCACGGCAATCGCTCCCACCACACCCACGGCGTAAAGATCGGCCAAACCCGACATATCATTTACAGCAACGACGAGGCCTGCCGGGATGAGCATCGCGAAGAGGAGGCCCGCATTGGGAACGCCGAAAGGATTGAGCTTGGTGAACACCGGCGGGAGTTCCTGATCGCGCCCCATCAGATAGGAGATGCCGCTCAGGGCGACGATGGCTGTGTTGACTGCCGAGAGCAGCAGGATTCCGAAGACGATGCTGACAGTCCATGCGGCAATATGCCCGAAAACGGGACCAAAGAGCCCCCCTCCGAACACCTGGGCCATGTAGCGGAGCATGTAGTCTCGGACCCCCTCGGCGCCCGGGGCATTTACCTCACCGTTGACGATACTCATGCCGGGCAGGGCGGCCATGGCGAGTCCGAGTAGCGCGGTGAAGAGGCAGACTTCGATCATCACCACCACAAGGGCCTTGGTGGCGGTCCGTGAGACATTCGGACTCTCCGGGGTGCTTCCCGGATTGAGCTTCATGACGCCGGTCGAGTTGGCGATCGCCTCCACCCCCGAGAGGGCGAGGACGATGCCGACGAAGGCATTCCAGTTGTGAAAGAAGCCTCCTTGGAGGGGTTTGGTGGCATGGAATGCCTCCCCAAGGTGAGGGAGAGCCAGCAGGCCGAGCAGCACCACCACGATAGCCGTGGGCACGGCAACGATCGCTGCAGCACCACCGGTATGCTTAGGCCCAAAGAAGTTGAGGAAGCCGATCACGAAGATCGCCCCGCAGGCCCAGTATTCGGGATGGGGAAAACCCAGGTAGAGGAAGGCGGAGAGGGCGCTGACCGCGGCCGTGACGATGTAGTCAGCCACAAGTAGGAAAGCGCCGACGATCGAGATGATCTCGGAACGGTGACGGACGCTAGCGTAGACGCCGCCACCATTGGGGTAATGCCGGCAGATGGTGATGTAGTTGAGGCCGACGAGCGCTGTGAGCACACACATCGCCCCGATGAGCCACGGGGAGCTGTAGCCGGCTGCGGCGAAGGCGAGACCGATGACGTAGGCCTTGCTGGTGCCCCAGTCGCCGTAAAGGATCGCCGCGGCGCGCTTCCAGTCTACGTTGCGGGGGCGGATGGTCGTGGCGCTGAATTCCATCATGGTTTTGGAACGTGTGGGGATCAGTGAGCGCAGCCACACCCTTGTTGTCCCGAGGCTTCGGGTCGTGCCCCGCCGCAGCATCCCCCCGAGGCGTGATTGTGGTCGGTATCATGGCCATGATCTTCTTGCCCGCTTCCTCCACAGCAACCGCCGGAACCCGATCCCCCGCAGCATCCTTCGGAAATCTCCCCGATGAGAACGACCTCGAGGCCGATCTCCTGAAGGGCCAGTTGGTCGCGGGCCCTGCCAAGGAATCCCATCGCCCGTTCGGAGGGCTCGTGGACGGCGCGGAGTTCAATCCGGACGGGTTTCCCTACGAGATGGGGAAAGTTGTCCTTCAACTCCCCGTCGAGGATGAACGAGACATACGCATTGAGCTTCTCCTGAAGCTGCCAGAGCTGCCGATCGCCGAGATCCCAGGCACGCGTCTCGAACATGGCGAGCACGAGCACGTCGTCGCGCGTGTCATGAGCAAAGGCATCGAGCATCCCCGTCCGCTCGATACCCGAGCCGGGAGGGGGAGGATTCGTGCCGGTCAAATCTTCGCGGAGGGAAACCATACGTAGAGCATAAAGTAGACGAGTACCCCGGTGACCGAGACGTAGAGCCACACGGGCAGGGTCCAGCGGGCCATCCGCTTGTGAGCGTCAAAGCGCTGCCGGATCGCCGGGATCACCGTGAGGGCCAGCAGAGGCAGCGCCACTACGGCCAACGGCGTGTGCGTGCCAAGAATGAAGAGGTAGAGCGCCTTGGGCCATCCCGGATGGGTGAAGCGTGTGACATGCCCCTCCTTCAGGAAATGGTAGACGAGATAGCAGCCCAGGAAGGCCGCCGAGGTGATCAGGGCGCTCACCATGCAGAGGGCGTGGGCCACCTTGCGCTCCAGGCGGATCATGGTCCATCCCGCGAGGATGAAGAGGGTGCTCAGCGCGTTGAGCGTGGCGTTGACCGGCGGGAGGTCGTTGACGTTCATTGATTCCCGTCAGGAACGGGAGGTGCCGTGCTGCAGATCCCTATCGGCAGCCAGTTCGCGGCAGGTCTTGACCATCATCCAGACCATGAATCCGATGACGCCGACCACAACCAGGATCATGAAGAGTGTGTTGTCCGAAAGAGCCATTTTGGCGGTGACGGTCTGCGGCTCGATGACCCCCCCGGAATTTTTGAGGGCGCAATCGGGGCAGGCTCCAGCGCTGGCCGCCGCGCCAATCAGGAGGACGGAGGTAAGGGATTTTGGAAGTCTCATGGCTTCGGGCTGGTCGGGCTTTGGCTGGTCTGGCTGGAAGAAACCTTTCCTGTAATAGGTTCCCTGAGGAGGTCTCCGATGTCCATGAAAAGCTTCTGGACCAGTTCCGGTTCGTCGAGATTGCGGGTCTTACGGATCCGTCCCTCGCGGTCGATCACCAGGAAGCGGGTTGAGTGGGTAGGGACTCCCTTCCCGTCATAGGCGAGCACCTGGAACATCCCCTTACGGGCAAAGGTGTCGATCTCAGGCTTCGGGCCGGTGAGGAAGATCCATTTGGAGGGATCGGCCATCATCCGTCCGGCATATTCGCCCAGGACGGCAGGGGTGTCGTGCTCGGGATCCACGGAGATAGAGACCAGGCGGACATCCTTTGCCTTGGCGATCCCCTTCGCGAGTTCGGCCATCCGGGAGGTCATCAGGGGGCAGGGCCCGTTGCATCGGGTAAAAACGAAGTCGGCCACCCAGACCTTGCCGAGCAGATCCTCCTTGGTCAGCGGCTTTCCCTCCTGTGTCGTGAACCGAAAGGTGGGTATCTCCCCGATCGGGGGCATCGCGTCGACATCGCGACGCTCGGAGGACTTAAAGAGCCGGGCCGAGCCGAAGATCAGGACACCGGCCACCGCAAAAGCGATAACCCACGCCGAAAAGGGGAGGCGTTTCGGGGTGTCGGTCACGGAGCCGGCGACCTCAGATGAGATACAGGATCGTGTAGAGGAACACCCAGACGACGTCGACGAAGTGCCAGTAGAGGCCGACATTCATCAGGGCCACATGGCGCTCCGCAGTGAAGAAGCGCTTGGTCACCTGAAGGTAGAAGCACCAGAGGATCAGCAGGACGCCGATGCAGACGTGGGCGCCATGGAAGCCGGTCAGGGTAAAGAAGGAGGAGCCGTAGACGCCGCCTTTATTGAACCAGAGTCCCTCGTGGTAGAGTTCCGTCCACTCGACGCACTGGACGCCGACAAAGGTGGCACCCATGAGCGCGGCCGCGAGCATCCACCCCGCTCCGGACTTGCCCTTTTTCACCGCCTCTTCGGCGAAATGATAGACAAAGGAACTGGCGACAAGGATGACCGTATTGATGCCGGTCAGGAGCTTGGGCATCGGGGGAAGCTCGATACCGTCGCCGAGATTCGGGGGCCAGCATCCTGCAGCCTGTCGACAAACCAGATAGGCGGAGATCAGACCGCTGAAAAGCAATGCCTCGGAGCAGAGAAAGACGATCATGCCGAGCTTGCAGATCTTGGGATCGGTCGGCGGCGCATGATGCGAATCATGCGCATGGCTCTCTTCCTGCGGTGCGTGGAAGAGGGAGGCGTCGTTGAAGGCGGCGTTACTCATGGTAGGTTTTCGGCGCGGAAAATCAGTATGCCACGGCCGGTCCGCGGCGAAGCATCATGATGACCACCGTGGCGCAGAGAGCGAGCGCAAAAACGACCAATCCGGCGAGCAGAAGGAGCTGGTTACGGCGTTTCGGGGTCATGGATTGAGAGTGGCCTAGAGTCGGCAAAGCACCAGCGAACCCAGCAGGAGAGGAAGATAGAGAAGCGACGCGAAAAAGAGTCTCCGGGCCGCCGGGAGACTCCGGGTACGAACCAAATCCCCCGCGAGGAAGAGCATCCCAGCTCCGAGCGCGAGGGCCGCGAGAAAGTAGAAGGAGGAGGCCATTCCGAAAAGCCCGGGCAGCAGCGAGACGGCCAGTAGTCCGGCCGAATAGATGAGCGACTGCCAGGCGGTGGCCCATCCCTCCGGATCACGCAGGGTGATCATCTTGAAACCCGCGAGCGCATACTGGTCCTTGTACATCCAGGCGATCGCGAGGAAGTGGGGCATCTGCCAGAACCAGAGAATCAGGAAGAGAATCCAGCCCCCGATGCTCGCGTGCCCCGTGGCGGCCGTCCAACCCAGCAGGGGAGGCAGCGCACCTGGAACGGCACCCACCAGTGTGTTGAGTTCGCTCACGCGCTTCATCGGGGTGTAGGCCAGCGCGTAGATCACGATGGTCAGGAAGGACAGGAGGGCCGTGATGGCGTTGGCCAGCAGCGCAAGCAGGGCCACGCCGCTTCCGCAGCAGAGAAGACCGAAAAGGAGGGCGTCCGAAGGATGCATCCGTCGCGCGGGCAGGGGCCTGTCGGCCGTGCGCGGCATGAGGGCATCCAGATCGCGCTCGATCCATTGATTCAAAGCGGAGGCTCCGGCAGCGCTCAGGGCCGTCCCGACGAGGGTGGCCGCCAGCAGGGTCCAATCCATCGGGCCGTGCCATCCGGTCAGAAAGCCGACCAGTGTGGTCAGCAGGACGAGCAATGAAAGCCTGGCCTTCGAAAGCTCGCCGAGATCACCAAGGAGTCCGCTCCCCTTGGCGACATCCGCTTTCGCGGCAATCGTATCGCTCCCGTTCATGCCCTTACCTCCCCAGCACCGTGACCGGCGCAGAAAAGACGGAACACCAACAGGATGGTGAAGGCGGTCAAGAGAGCTCCGAGAGCCATATGAGAGGTAGCGACATCGGCCGCCTTGTTAAACCAGATGGTCATGGCCCCCAGCAGGATCTGCAACAGGATCGCCCCGCACCAGAGCAGGCTCCATCCGCGGAGCCAGTGACCGAGAGGCGTCACTTTCACGACACGCGCAACGAAGGCGATGACGACGAACAACAGGGCGACCGCCCCGAAACGATGCGTCATCTGCAGATAGATCTGCGACGCGGAGACCGGAGCGATCCGGTCCTGCTGGCGCACCGCATTGATCTTTTCCAAAGCAGCTGGAGAAGTTTCAGGAAAGAGTGTCCCGTAGGCGGTTGGGAAATCGCGGATCGCTAGAGGCGCATGCTGATGGCGAATCGTGGCGGCGATCCCAAGCTGGAAATAGGTAAGGAGAAGGGCGGCAATCCCTAGTCGGCGGAGTGAGGAAGCAATCTCATCGCCGGTCCACCTTCCCGCAAGAAAGCCCCTGCCCGTGACAGACGCAATCACCAGAAGCAGGCCGAAGAAACTCTGGGCCAGCGCCGCGTGGAAGATGCCGATCTGGTCCTTGTAAAGCGTTACACGGAGACCGCCCAGCACTCCCTGCAGGATGACGAGCAGCACGGCGGTTACTGCCAACCATTTCACCCAGGAGCGCTTTTCCTTCCAGAAGGTGACCCCGGCGAGGATGAGTGTCAGAAAACCGACGCCCGAAGCGATGAGACGGTGGGAGTGTTCCCAGAAGATTCCGCCCACCCACTTTGAGTAGGGATAGAGGAACATGTTGTAGCCGTAGGTGGTCGGCCAGTCGGGCACCGACATGCCGACACCTTTCGAGGTCACCAGTCCTCCGACAACAATCAGCAGAAAGGTAGCAAGTGCCGTGAGCAGGGCAACCCGGTGTACCGGGGCCACGCGTGCGGCTTCCGGGGAAACGTCACCCATGGCCCAGCCTAGTGGGCCTCCAGGGTGACGTGCGCGGGGGCTTTCTCGTTCTGCGGGAGGTAATCTTTCTCAAGACCCGGCACGCTGTATTCGTAAGGACCGTGGTGCACGGTGGGTGTCGTCACAAAGTTACCGTGAGGAATGGGGTGGGAAACAGTCCACTCCAGCGTTGTGGAATTCCATGGATTTGCTGGAGCCTTGGGGCCCTTGAAGATGCTCCAGAACATGTTGGCCAGAAAGGGAAGTGTGGAGAGACCCAGACCCATGGCTCCAATCGTGCAGACGACGTTGAGCGGTTGGACCTGACGCAGGCAGTCATAGACGGTCGGATCGGCGATGCGGCGCATCATGCCGGACAAACCAAGATTGTGCATTGGGAAGAAGGTCAGGTTAAAGAACACGAACGTCATCCAGAAATGGATCCAGCCGAGGGTATCGTTGAACATGCGGCCCGACATCTTGGGGAACCAAAAATAAATAGCGGCAAAGACTGAGAAAATACTGCCGCCGAAGAGCACGTAGTGGAAGTGGGCCACGATGAAGTAGGTATGGTGGACGAAGAGATCGATCGGCGTTGCGGCCATGAAGATCCCGGAGAGTCCGCCGATGACGAACATCGAGACGAAGGCGACGGCGAAGGCCATCGGAACCGTGTAATGAATGTTTCCGCGCCAGATCGTGCCCATCCAGTTGAAGGTCTTGATGGCGCTGGGAACCGCGATGACCATCGTCGAGACACCAAACGCCGCACTCAGCGTGAGGTTCATGCCGCTGACATACATGTGGTGGCCCCAGACGATAAATCCAAGGACTCCGATCACGATCATGGCGTAGACCATCGCCTTGTATCCGAAAACCGGCTTGCGCGAGAAGACCGCAAGGATCTCCGAGGCAAATCCCATGGCTGGCAGGATCAGGATGTAGACCTCGGGGTGACCAAAGAACCAGAAGAGATGCTGCCAGAGCAGTGGCTGGCCCCCACCCTCGGGCTTGTAGAAGGTCGTTCCGAAGTTCAGATCAAAGATGATGAGGGCTGCTGCCGCCGAAAGAACGGGGATTGCAAGAATCAGAAGGATCGCTGTCAAAAAGATCGCCCAGACAGGAAGCGGCATGCGGAACATCGACATGCCGGGGGATCTCATGGTGATGACGGTGGTGATGTAGTTCACCGCACCGGTGAGCGACGAGAGCCCGTTGATAAACAACGAGACACACCAGAGTGTCTGGCCAATCGGCGTGCCGTTGTACTTGGCAAAGCTGCTCAGGGGGGCGTAGGCCGTCCATCCCGTGCCAGGCGCGCCGCCCGGGACGAAAAGTGAGGCAAGCATGATGACGCCCGAAATCGAGAAGAGCCAGTAGCTGATCTCGTTGAGGGTGGGGAAGGCCATGTCACCGGCACCGATCTTTAACGGGATGAGGAAGTTGCCGAAGACACCGATCAGAATCGGCATCGCCACAAAGAACACGAGGAGTGTCCCGTGCATGGTCACGAGCATGTTGTATCCACCAGGGATGAGGGACCCATCGTCGCTGACGATCGTGGAGGGAAGAAGGTGGCCAATGACAGGGATCGGGTGGCCAGGGAAGGCAAGCTGCCAACGCATGGCAAGTGCCATGGCACCGCCGATGATGACGTAGAGGATGCTCGTGAAGAGGAACTGCATCGCGATCACCTTGTGATCGGTGTTCCAGAGATAGTGCATGATCCCTTTTTTCCCGTGACCATGGCCGTGGTCGCCATGATGGGCGGCTGCGTGGGAATCGGCGGTGATCGTGGCGCTCATGGGCTGGATGATAGGAATCCTTTAGGGTTGGGTCAAGGTGGCGACGGGCACGGAAGAAGCAGGGGTGGCGGCATTCTTTTCCTGACGGGGCTTGAGCCACTTCTGGAACTCCTCCTCAGTCACCACCCGGACCGGAGCCTTCATGTTGTAGTGGCCGGTGCCGCAAAGCTGGTTGCAGGCGATCTGGAAGTTTCCGGTGCGGGTTGCCTGGAACCAGACCCAACCGATTGTGCGCCCCGGAACGCAATCCTGATACATGCGAAACTCAGGGACGTAGAAGGAGTGGATCACATCCCGGGCGTGCAGGAGCAGATGAACCGGGCGTCCGACCGGAATGACCAATTCTGTTGCCTGGACATCCTGTGAAGTCAGCGGATTGTCAGGATCTGTGCCCCAGTGATTGGTGTCGGAGATTTTCTTGATATCAATGGGCGCAAGCTTGCCACTGATCCCCGGATAACGCATTTCCCATCCGAACTGATAGCTGGAGACATCGATCACCAAAGAGTTTGAGGGAGCAGGCCGATGAATCTCCTCCCAGAGTCGATTTCCATAAATAGCGAGCGCAAGGAAGACAATCGTAGGTGCCGTCGTCCAGATGATCTCGAGCTTGTTACTTCCGTGGCTGTAGAAGGCCTTGTGACCTGGGCGCTTCCGGTAGGCGATCAGAAAATAAATGTACGTTCCCTGCGTCAGCACGAAGACCACCGCCGTCAGCCAAAAGATGATCATGAAGAGCGCGTCGATCTTCTCGCCGTGGACGGTGACACAAGGTGCAAGACCCCAGATGTTTCCCGCACGCTGCTCCGCAAAAGCGGGTGCCGCCGCGAAAAGGGCGCAGGCCGCGCCGATCCATCCGGCGAGCCGACGGCCCGGTATACTGGTGTTGCGAATAAAAAAGCGGGTCGTCATGGTGTGATCACTTTTTGGGTGCTGCCTTGTCACCGGAAGCGGGGGGCATCGCCATCAACTGGGACTGGGTCCAGGGATCGGACTGATCCTTGTGCTCGCTACGGATGCCGGCCACGAAAGCAGGGTCGATCGCCGGGGCATTATTGCCCCAGTCGCTGCGAATGTAGGTGAGGACGGCAGCAATCTGGTCGTCGCTGAGTTGCTTCCATTGCGGCATGGCATTGTTGTAGGCCCCGCCCATGACATTCATCGGACCCTGGTGGCCGTGGAGCATCAGGAGGACAAGATGGTTCTCGCCGTGCTTGGCACTGCCGTTGACCCATTCGCTGCCGGCAAGCGGCGGAAACTGCCCGGCGACACCCTGACCGCTGGCCTGGTGACAGACGACGCAGTTCTGCGAGTAGAGACGCTTACCCACGACCTTGGGATCCACGGGGGCGGCCGCCTGCGTTCCGCCACCCGCCCAGTTCACCGCGTTGCTCTCATAGACATCGCTGCGGAAACCGCCGCTATTGAAGGAAAGATAGAGTCCTCCGAGGAACAGGGAGAGCATGAAGCCCCCCACGATCCAAGGGGAAAGCGGAGCGGAGGACGCTTGTCCGTCCCCGCCTTCATTCTGGTGATGGTCGTGATGCACGGTCTCGGTTTCCTTATTTGGCCCCGGCGGCTTTCTTCACCGGAGCTTCCGGGAGGGGATAATCATGGCGCAGGGAAAGGAGATAGGCGACGAGGTTCTTTGCCTCAGCGGTAGGAACCACCTCGCAACCGGCCTTGGGAGCGTCGACCCCGGTCAGGTCAAGCGCTTGGTCAGAGCGCTGTCCTTGGATCTTGCGCACCTCAAAGAGATGACTGAATGAGGGCATGATCGAACCCTCGCAAACAGAACCTGGGTGGTAGAGATGGCGGTAGTGCCACTTGGCGTCGGGCAAGCGCACCCCGACATTGGAGAGATCCTGACCAAGCCTAACGGATCCGAGGAAGGCGGTCGAATCCCTCAGGTAGTCGCGGGCGACCGAGGGGCGCACCCCCCATCCGCGGGCGATGTCGGTGCCGGTGACACTCGTCTGGCGCACCTGCTGGCTGTGGCAGGCGATGCAACCCTCGGCGGCGTACACGCGCTGTCCGGCGATGGCGTCGCCCTGAAGATTGGGAGGGAGGGACCCGCCGGTGTCGGCATCGGCGATGGGATCCAAGTGCCCCAGACGACTGGAGGAATAGGCCACGACCCCCACCCAAGAGGTCAGGAATACCAGAAGGATGCCGATCAGGAATGTCGAAAGGCGATGCATGGAATTATTTCTTGGGAAAGAGCCGTTTGGCCGCCACGGCACGGGTGAAATTGGATGCAACGATTACCGCGGCAGCCACCAGGAGTAACCGGGCAGCAGCTTCCAGCACATGAAAAGGCTGCGAATAGGAGGTGATGTTGAGGAAGGAAACAACCGGGTCAAGCAGGGCAAGGCCGGCGAAAAGCCCGTCGAGAATGAGGATCACCGTGAGAAAGCAGAGACCGGAGAAGGTCAGCCAGTAGTGGAGACCAGAGAGCGAAGTGCTCCAGCACTCCCGACCGAGTAGGGCGGGAAGGGAGAGGTAGATCACGCCGAAGAGAGGGAAAGAGACCGCTCCAAAAAGCCAGAGCAGATCAACGGAGGCAGTGACCCATGTGAAACGAGCAAAAGCGCTGATGCCTGGAAGTGCCGTGAGAGCCTCAAGAACCCCGGCTGCCAGGACAAAGGAAAGACCCGCACTCAGGAACTGCCACGCGATGTTTTCTTTCTCTCCACGTCTGCGAAGCCCAGAGAGATTCATCATCACGATCAGGATCGGGATGAGCAAAAGGACACCGGCCACCACTCCAGCGGAGGTCATCCATGCGGGAATCGGCCCACCGATCAGACGGGCCAGTCCGGCCCATCCACCGAAGAGGAGCAGGAGCCAGAAGCCGAGCGGCGCAAGATTTTGGCGGTTCAAATGCCGTCCGCTGAGGCGCGGCAGGAGACCGTAGAGACAGCCAAAGGCAATCGGCAGAAGCCAGAGAATGACGAAGCCATTGCAGAACCAACCCTGAACAGCTCCCTGGGCGGAAGCCTGGAGGGGCTTCCAGGTGAGGAGCAGGTTCGCCGTGCCGTAAACCCAAGGGAAGCAGCAGAAGCCGGCCACCAGATACCAGAGGGCGGGTTCGGCGCGGCCTCCCGACTCGATGCCGGCACGACGATCGAAGAGGCAGACCACCCAGATGCCGATCATCAGGAAGGAAAGGAAGAGCATCGCCGAGGCCCAGTTCGGGTACTCGAGCCACTCCACCCCGGTGGAGTATCCCGCGAGGATGGCAAGCGTGCCGAGCAGGACGGAAAGATTCCAGAGAACGACCGCTGAGTTGATCAGCGTGCGCAGCAGCACTCCGCCAAGCGTGCGGTGACAGAAGCGGGCCATGAGCCAGATCCCTGCTGCAATCGCCGCCTGGGATGCCCAACCGTAGAGGAAGAGATCGCGAGCCATGGCCGAGAGGCGACCATAACCAAGGAATGAAACATTCCCGAGGAAACCGGGAGCAACCAGCTTGATCGAGGCGATCAGGGCCAGCACGGAAGCGATCAGCAGCCAGTGCAGGGCGTTTCCGAAGAGCAGGAGAACGGGTGTGCGGACGGAGGCGTCGATGCAGGACGCCTTGGCACCCTCGGACTCCGGATCGTGGTGGTGGAAATAGGTCGTGTTGCTCATTGCTGGTTCTGGGAGGGGACTCCCTTGGCGGCCCGTGCGTTCAACTCGGGCAGCACGAGTTCCATCGCACGGGTGACGGGGATCCGGACGATCCCCTTGGCCTTGTCGTTCCACCCGTAGGTGGTGAGGGCAGTTTGGTCGGCGGCACGGAGATCGGCGAGATTCTTCGTCCGGACCGCGGCACGCTCCTGATCCTCGCGGTCCGTTGCGGATCCGGAATGCGAAATCCAGAAGGCTCCAGCCAGAGCGGCCAGCAAGAGCACCAGCACGGAGAGAATCGTCAGAAAACCCGGACCGCGGTAGGTGCGGGCGACCGCGTCATGATCGTGGTGATGCTGTGTCATCAGTCGTTGAAGTTGACGGCCTCCGCAAGGCGCGGATCACGGGAAGGCCAGAGGGGCGAATCGCCGAGCCCCTTCAGGAAGAAGGCACCAAGGGTGCTGCCGATCGCCAGAAGGGCGACGACATCGAGAACGGCGGGCTGGAATCCCTCAGGATGCAGCACGGGAAGGACCAGCATGTAGACATCGAGCAGATGCATTGTGAGAATCCAGAAAGCCACCACCCCGAGGAAACGGGCATTGGCCTTAGGCCCGCGGAAGAGAAGCAGGCAGAACGGGATAATGAAATGACCGACGACGAGCAGGATCCCGAGCACCTTCCAAGAGCCTGTGGAGCGCAGAACATAGAACGAGGTCTCCTCGGGAATATTCGCATACCAGATCAGCATGTACTGCACGAAGGCGATCCAGCCCCAGAAGAGGGTGAAGGCGAGCAGCAGCTTGCCGAAGGCGAAGTTGTGCTGGGCAGTAAGCACCCTCTTGAGGTATCCGGCGGAACGGAGCGCGTTGGCCAGCAGGATGATCACACAGAGGGCGGCGAGCACCGCACCGGCGAAGTTGTAGATCCCGAAGATGGTCGAGACGAAGCGGATGTTGAGACCCATCATCCAGTCAAACGACCAGAAGGTCAGCGCGATCGCCCCGAACGGGATAATGAAGAAGGCAATCCGACGGTTGCGGATCGAATGGATCGCAGCGCCATCCTGGTCCTGGGCCAGCGAGTTGCGGCGGAACAGCAGGGCCACAATGCCGAAGAGCAGGAAGTAAACAGCCGTACGGATCCAGAAAAAGTCGACGTTCAGGTAGGCTGCTTTCTCGGCCAACTCGTGGTTGTGGGTGGGCGACTCCGCCATCCAGGTCCAGACCTTAGGCGCGACGAAGAGGAGCGGAAGAAGCAGAAGGGCCAGCAGGGGGAGTTGGCAGGAAATATTCTCGAGTTGGCGGCGGATACCGACGCTCCAGGCCGCGTCGGTCGCGTGATGCACGATCACCCAGAAGAGTGACCCGATCAGGATCGTCACAAAGAACCATCCGGCGAAGAGCCACGAGAAGGCAAACTGCTGGGGATTGCCGATCCCAAGCACGAGGGAAATAAGTAGCGTGACGATGGCGGTGACGCAGAGGCCGATGAAGCGTCCTCCGACATGCTTGTAGTCGAAGGTCTCCGCGGGAGGAAGATGGGTGGTCTCGTCGCTCATGGCTTGGAGGGGGCCGGAGTGGTAACCGGGGCGTTGGTTGGCTGGAACGAGGCACGCTCGGCATCGGGAACGTCGTTAAGGGTCGCGTTCTGCGAACGCTGGAGAGCGCGGACGTAGGCCACGATCGCCCAACGGTCGGGAACCTGGATCACTCCGCCGTAGCCAAGCATGGTGTTCTTCCCATTGGCGACGGTGTTGTAGATCTCGCCGTCGGTCATATCACGCAGGCGCTGTTGCTGGAGATTGGCGACACCGACGAGACCATACTTGGTAGCGATACCGTTACCGGTTCCGGTCGATCCGTGACAGACGGCACACTGGATCTCGTAACGGTCATGTCCCCTCTCGAGGGTCTCCTTGGTGACGGGGAAGGGAATGCCCGTGCCCCAGTTCGTTCCGACCTTGCCGGTGTCAGCATAGCCCTCACTGCCGGAGAAGATCACCGCGTTGTAAGCCCCACCCATGACCGAGTCCGAACCGTCGGCGGAGGACATCTTGCTGGATGAGGGGGCCGCGTATCCTAGGGGAACGGTGCCGACTACGGGCTGGCGGTTGCCACGGCCGTCAGCGAAGAAGTCGCTCGGGACCTGGGACTTGACTTTGTCCTGACGGACCATGTCGGGGAAGATTTCGATGGGGGGGCGCTTGGTCTTGCAGCCGCGCAGTCCCGCGATCGAAACGATCAGGACGACCAGCAGGGTCAGAATGATGGAGAAATAGCGGACCATGGCGTTATTCGTCGTCGGATGGCTCCAGATGGATCGCGGTGATGTCGCCGGCGCCGGAGGTCTCCAGGAGTTCGGTCACTTTTTCCAAGGTGAAATTGGGATCGCGTGCGGAGACGGCGAGGAAGAATCCGCGCGACGCATCCTTGGCAAAGAGGTCCCACGCGAGCATTGGGTGATTGAGGCGGGGCATCCCGCCCAGCAGGATCATTCCCTTCACGGCGGCCAGTGCTCCAAGCATCAGGGTCAGAGCCACAGTGATCGGAACATACTGAGGAAGACCGGAGAAATTGACCGGCTTACCCCCCACGACCAGCGGATAGATCAGACTGCTCGGGACAAGCTGCATCGTCAGGGCCAGAGCGATCGCGGTGACGGCCCCTCCGAGGACGAGGAAACTGATAAGAGACTTCGGGGCCTTGAGTTCCTCGGCGAGCCCGTGGATAGGATACGGGGTGTAGCAGTCGACGGCATTGTAGCCGGCGGCGCGGATGCTGCGGACGGCAGCGATCAGCGCGTCGGGCGTGTCGAAGCGCGCCCCCACGGCGTGGAGCGGTTCGGCAAGAGATCCTGCGACGGGAAGGTGACGGCTCATCTCAGTGTCCCTCCCCGTGTTGCGGCTGCGTCCCAGGAAGCACGGCCTTGAGTTCGTTCATGCTCATGATCGGAACGAAGCGGATGAAGAGCAGGAACAGCGTGAAGAAGATCCCGAGTGTGCCGGTGGCCGTCAGGATATCGACGATGGAAGGGTGGAAATTGCCCCAGGCGGAGGGGAGGAAGTCGTGCAGGAGCGAGGTCGTCACGATCATGAAACGCTCAAACCACATGCCGACGTTGCAAAGGATCGCGAGAACGAAGACGAGCGGCAGGCAGGTCCGGACGCGCTTGAACCAGAAAAGCTGGGGGATGGTCAGGTTGATCGAGAGGCAGGTGATCGCGTACCAGGCAGCGGTGCCGTGGAAGCGCTCCCAGAAGGCGCCCCGTTCGAAGGCGTTGCCGCTGTACCAAGCGCAGAAGAGCTCGTAGACGTACACGTAGCCCACGCAGGAAGCCATCATGAGCAGGAGCATCGCCACCTTCTCAAGCTGGGCCGGGGTGATGAGATCCTTGAGCTGCGGATACAGGGCGCGGAGCGGAATGAGGAGCGTCAGCACAGTGGCGCAGCCGCTGTAGACTGCACCGACCATGAAGTAGAAGGGGAAGATCGTGGCGTGCCAGCCGGGAATCACGGAAGTGGCGCAGTCACTGGCCACGATCGTCGTGACGGTGACGACGAGGACCGAGGTGAGGCCTGCCAGCACGACATACATCGACTCGTAGTGACGCCACTGGCGGGCGGTGCCAAGCCATCCAAGCGAGGCAACGCCGTAGCAGAACTTGCGGATCTTCGTCGTGGCCCGGTCGCGGAGCACCGCAAGGTCGGGAATCATTCCTGCAAACCAGAAGAGAGAGGAAACCGTCAGGTAGCTGGTGACGGCAAAAACGTCCCAGAGCAGCGGGCTCGAGAAGTTGGGCCACATCCCGTAGTTGTTGGGCACGGGGAAAAGGAACCAAACAAACCAGACTCTGCCGATGTGGATTGCCGGGTAAACGCCTGCGCAGACGATCGCGAACACGGTCATCGCCTCGGCGGCACGGGAGACCGAGAGGCTCCATCTCTGGCGGGTCAGGAAGAGAACCGCCGAGATGAAGGAACCGGCATGGGCCATGGAAACCCAGAAGATGAAGTTGGTGATGTCCCAGGCCCAGAACGCGGGGCTGTTCGATCCCCAGACGCCGACACCCGTGATGATCATGTAAAGAATGCAGGCTCCGCCGATGGCGGCGAAGGTTCCTGAGATCGAGATCGCGGCATACCACCAGAGAGGGGTCTTGCCCTCGACGATGGAGCAGACCGCGTCGGTCACCCAGAGCGGACCGCGGTTGTTGAGCACCTGCGGCGGACGGGCAATGGCGCTCAGGTCTGGCGTCACGGTCTCGTTGGAGGTGGAGGCGGACATGATCGGATCAGGCGTGCTCGCCGCGGTTGGCGGCGCCGACGAGCGAGGCTCCCGGCATCGCGGGGTTGGGATTGCGGACGCGGGCCATGTAGGAGACGCGCGGGCGGGTGTTGAGATAAGCGAGGGAGGAGTACGTGCGCGGGTCGGCCTTGGCCTTGGAGACGCGGCTCTTGGGGTCGTTGATATTCCCGAAGACAATCGACTCCGAGGGGCAGGCCTGCTGGCAGGCGGTCTTGAACGCGGGGAGCAGGGTCTTCTCCACGTCGCTGGCACCGGCGGCAACGGAACGTCCGATCTTGGCCTCCTCGATGCGCTGGATGCAGAAGGTGCACTTCTCCATAACGCCGCGCATGCGAACCGTGACGTTGGGGTTCTTGGACATCTTGAGGCTGTCGGCCATGCCCTTGTGGGCGAGCGGGCCGAAGTAGAGCTCGTCGAGCGGGCGCTCGTTGTAGTCGAACCAGTTGAAGCGGCGCACCTTCCAGGGGCAGTTGTTGGCGCAGTACCGGGTGCCAATGCAGCGGTTGTAGGCCATCAGGTTGAGGCCCTCCTCGCTGTGGACGGTCGCGTTGGCCGGGCAGACGGCCTCACACGGGGCGATCTCGCACTGCTGGCACATCACCGCCATCGGGATCATCTCGAGGTTTTCCTCTTTGTGATCGGCGCTGGCGAACCAGCGGTCAATGCGGATCCAGGCCATGTCGCGGCCCTTGAGCACCTGGCTCTTGCCGACGACGGGGACGTTGTTCTCCGAGCGGCAGGCGACGAGGCAGGCGTTGCAGCCGATGCAGGAATTCAGATCGATCGACATGCCCCACTGGAGGCCCTGATCGTAGGAAGGGGTCGGGTAGAGTGACTTGGGCGGAGTGAGTTCGCCGTCCATCTCGGCGGCGAAACCGGGCTCCTCCTTGAACTGCTCCAGCGTCCCCTCGCGGGCGATGTTGCGCCCCTCCATGTTCTCGTGCTCCTGGGTGCGGGCGAAGACATAGTAGTCCTTGGGCAGGCGCTCGACCTTCACGCCGGAGCGGAAGCAGAGAGCCGAGGAATCGCGGAGCGGGTAGGCGTCGAAGCCGACCTTCTCCATGACATGGGAAAGACCTTTGCGGCCGTAGCCGAGGGCAATGCTGAGCGACTTGTCGGCATGACCAGGAGCGATCAGCGCGGCGGCCTCGAGGGAGCTGCCCCCGGCAGTCAG
The DNA here is from genome assembly GCA_947471565.1 of Spartobacteria bacterium. GTDB lineage: Bacteria > Verrucomicrobiota > Verrucomicrobiia > Chthoniobacterales > UBA6821 > UBA6821. The sequence goes on from CANIVT010000010.1 coordinate 27,056, forward strand.
CTTGAGCCATCCACCATCCTCGATGCCGAGGGCCTTGGCGTCGGCGGGGCTGACAAGGACGGCGTTGTCCCAGACGAGTTTGGTGACGAAATCAGGAGTCTCCTGGAGCCAGGAGTTGTTCGCGTAGCGGCCGTCATCGACCGAGGAACTGCGCAGGAAGACTGCCTCGAAGCCATCATTGGCCACGGAACCGGACTGCACGGCGGACACGGCGGCGGTCTGATTGAGGGAGGGGGTCGCTGCAGGGAAGGCGCTGCCGGCGGCAAAGCCGTTCTTCAGGAAGGTGTTCCAGGCGGCATCGGAGGGGTCCTTGGAATACGAGGCGAAGGTGGCGCGCACGGCGGAGGGGCCGTCGACTTTTTCACCGGCAAGCGCGGCAAGGATCTCGATCGTCGAGAGACCGTTCCAGAGCGGAAGGATCATCGGTTGCACGGCGCAGACCGTACCATCCAGGGAACGGGCATCACCCCAGCTCTCGAGATAATGGGCGGCGGGCACCTGCCAGTGGGTCACCTTGGAGGTCTCGTCGGTAAAGAGAGAGAGATGAAGCGTCTCGGGAACGCGTGCCAGCAGGTTCGGGAAATCAAGATCAACGGGGGCCGTGTGGACAGGATTCCCACCGAGGATGAGCAGGGTCTGGACGGCACCTGCCTTCATCGCGGCCGAGAGGTCGGCAAGGGAGGCGATCGTCTTGGCGGAGGTCTGCCGGGCAGTGACCGTCGCGCCGAGATTTCCGAGGGCAGCATTGATGCCGAATGCCAGCGCCTGTACCGAGACAGGGAGGCCGGAGCCGGCGATCACGATCCCCTTCCCCTTGGCGGCGATCAGATCATCAGCCACTCCATTGATCCAAGCCGGATCGAAAGAAACAGTGCCGGTTTTGGCGGTAGCAACGAGGGCCTTCAGATTCGCGTCGCCTGTCTTGGCGGCAACGGCCTTGGCCACGGCGGCGGCGAAGTCGCCGAGTTCGCTGGCGCGGGCACGGATGCGGTGATCCGCCATGCCACCGGTGATCGAGAAATGATTCTCCGCGACGTAGAGGCGGTTCATCGATTCTTTATTCATCGATGCATTAGGATCGCGGCGCTTGGCGAAACCGTTGGCAAAGCCGAATCCGGCATCGGCGGGATTGAGGAAGTCGCTGCCGATCGAGAGGATCACGTCGGCCTTGTTAAAATCATAGGCGGGACGAACACCGGCACCCAGGAGGGTGTCGAAGGCGGCGTCATTCGGGGCGATCGCCTCGTCCTGCACCCAAAGGATCTTGGGGAACTGCTGGGTCAGGGCGGTACGGAAACGCTCGACGGTCGGGGAATGCTCCCTGCCGACGAGGATCGCGAGTCCCTCGCCGCCGTTGGCTCCCGCCGTGGCGCGGATCTTGGCGAGCAGGTTGTCGAGGTCGCCGCGGCCGACCTTCAGGGAATCGTGCGTGATCTCGCGGGGACGCTGGGGATCGTAGAGATTGAGGACGGAGGCCTGGGCAAAGGCGTCGGTCGAGCCGTTGCTGAGCGGGTGGAGGGGATTGCCCTCGATCTTGGTCGGGCGACCGTCGGAGGTGGTGACGATGACCGGGATGGCGCCCGTGGGGGTCGGCATCGCGCTCGCGTAGTAGAGGAACTTGCCGGGGACGGTCCATTCGGCCGACTTCGCAAAGGGAACGAGATGAGCCTCGGGGCGCCGGCATCCCGTGAGTCCCACGCCGGTCAGTGCGGTGGCGGCACCCATGAGGCGCACGAAGTCACGGCGGGAGAGACCATCCTGGTCACGGCCCGCGGCGGCATCCGAGAACTCACGTCCAAGCCCCTCGGTGAAGGAAGCGGAACCCTCGCGCTCCTCCAGCGAACGCCAGAGGGTCGGATTGGACTCGCGGGGTGGATGGGGAAAAATCTTCTTCATCGGTGGCAGCCTCCGCAGTTGACGGGCGGGTTGATCTTCCAGTCCGCCTTGAACTTCAGCCCCATCTCACGCTGCTCCGTGTCGGAGGCGGGATGCCAGTCCATGTTGAAGACCTCGGAGGGAGGGCGGAGGAAATTCTCGGGGGAGCGGTGGCAGTCGAGGCACCACTTCATACTGAGCGACTGGGCCTCGTAGACCTGCGCCATCTCGTTGATCTTGCCGTGGCAGCTGTAGCAGCTGACGCCGCGGTTCACATGGACGGCGTGGTTGAAGTAGGCGTAGTCAGGCAGGCGGTGAATCTGCACCCATGGGATCGGCTGGCCGGTCTTCCAGCTCTCACGGACGGGGGCTAGGCGCGGGCTGTTGCCGAGGATCTTGCCCTCACCATGGCAGTTGATGCAGGTCTGGGTGTTGGGGAGATTGGAGTGGCCGGCAACCTCGACGAAGCTATGGCAGTAGCGGCAGTCCATTCCGAGTTGCTTCACGTGAAGCGCGTGGGAGAAGGGAACCGGCTGGTCGGGCTGGTAGCCCACGCGGGTGTACTTGGGGGTGAAGTAGTACCAGATCCCGAGAGTCACGGGCGCCCCTGCGAGGAGGACGCAGACAAGCAACTGGAGCGGTACCCAGTTGGCCCATCGGGGAAAGAAATTCGACATCGGGAGTGGTGAAGACGCCCGGATGGAGGAATTCGCAGGCCCGAACAGAGTAGAAAGATGGCCGCCGAAGGCAAGATTTTTGCCGTGGAAATTCAAAGGAAGACAGAAATGTCGCGCGGAGACGCAGAGGCGCGGAGAGAGGGATGCGGGTGATTCCCTTTTTCGATGGTTTTCTATTTTATCCTGCGGGATAGGTTCCAAGATCATCAGCCACTCACCCAGTCCGATGAAATATCTCCTTCCGACAATTCAGGCCCTCCTTCTCTCGGTCTGCACACTGCAGGCGGCGCCAACGGCCCAGACCAACCTCCCCAAGGCGACCCTCACCCTGGGATCGGAGTCACTGATTGCGCAGATCGCCGCAGACGATCCATCGCGCGAACGGGGGCTCATGTCGCGGACCAACCTCGCCGAGAACGAGGCGATGCTCTTTGTCTTTCCTACCCCACGATCCGTCGCATTCTGGATGAAAGACACACCGACACCGCTCTCGATCGCCTACGTCGGCCCCTCGGGGCGGATCTTCGAGATCCATGACATGAAGCCCTTTGACGAAACTCCGATTCCGAGCGCCTCCGGCGCGGTCGTCTACGCCATCGAAACACCCCTAGGGTGGTTCACCAAACACGGCGTGCTGGCAGGGAGCATGGTCGGAGGCCTTCCTTCCCCCTCGACAGCGAAGTAGGACCCTCCCTCGGTGAGCGCGGCACTAGCCTGCCGCTTTATTTAGGAGGAAAAGTGATTTCCGGTGATGCCGTGGTAAATCCCTTCCCAGATTTTTTGTCCGATGGGATTGCTGATGGAGGTCATTTCTTGAGCTCCGAACGCAAGAGTCATGGCAATCGCGACCGCAAGCATAGGTTTCCAAAACGGAATAGGTGTCGCTTTGCTCAAGGCTACGGCGATGCAGTACCCCTGCCAGATCATCATTAGAATCTCGATGGCGTATTGGATGGGATCCCACAAGATCCTGGGCAAGATCCAATCAATTGCCATGTCGAGTATTGCTTGAAGCAAGCAGACCAAGATGGATGTATAGGCAACAACACGGAAAACGGATTGAAAAGCCACCGACCCTGCCCTCAAAACCCTGAGAGCGATGAATACCACGATTGAAAAAAGGAATAGGGGAGCAATCGTAAACACCAGTCCCGAGGGAACCCATGGAAGAGCAAAGCTCAAAGAGTTTAGAAAATTCTTAAAATCCGCCACTTTGATCCAAAGGATCCCGTTAGTAAGCAAAAGCACACCCACCACGGTGATTCCGGTTGCCAGCAGATTTAGCAAGATCGGGTTCCAATAGCCGCCATCCCAACGAAAATTAGAAAATGTCTCCGAAGGACGGAACATCACGCCCTTGATCGTAAGGAAGATTGATTTGAAAAATCCAACTTCTCCACGCCTCTCCCATGCAGGCTCCAATGAAAGATTTCCGTCATCGCCCGCGGGCGCAGTATCTCGATTCATTGGCGCCTCCTTTATGGACTCTCTGTCGCTTTCGTCAAGGCGCAGGGATTTTAGATGCGGGGCAAGGCGCGTGAGCGACGCTGTAGTTTTCCTACAGCGAGCGAACAGCAACAAAGCCCCGCGCTAAAAGCACAAGCCCTGTTAAACCTTCAGCTCTTCGTTGGTCTGAGCATTCGCCACCGAAAACTTCTCCACATGGAGCGTCGGGTCGGACTTGAAGGTCAGGCGGCCGGCGTATTTGCGCTCGATATCGATGAGGAGCTCCTCGTCCTCGGTGCGAAGGCGGTTGAGCAGCTCGGGATGGACGGTGATCTTGAACTCGTGGATCTCTTCCTGGTGACGCTTCATCAGCGTGTGGAGCGCGCGCTGGAGTTCCACGCTCATGGTCATGGGGCTCTTGACGACACCCTTACCGGCGCAGTTGGGGCAGTTCACGTAGAGTGAGCTGGCAAGGCTTTCCTGCGCGCGCTGGCGGGTCATCTCCATGAGTCCGAGCGCAGAGATGGGCAGTACGTGGGTGCGGGCCTTGTCACGGCGGAGGCGATCGCGCATGCGCTGGTAGACGGCCTGCTGGTCCTTCCGGTTCTTCATGTCGATGAAGTCGACGACGATGAGTCCGCCGATGTTGCGCAGACGAAGCTGGCGGGCCACCTCGTCGGCGGCCTCCATGTTGGTCTGGAAGATGGTCTTGTCCATGTCCTTGCTTCCCTTATTGCGGCCGGTGTTCACGTCGACGGCGATCATCGCCTCGGTCTCGTCGATGACGAGGTAACCGCCGCACGGGAGCCAGACCTGACGCAGGAAGGCGCTGTCGATCTGCGACTGGACGGCGAAGTTGTCGAAGATCGGCTTCTGACCGCTGTAGAAGTGGATCGATTTCTTCGCACGCTTGGAGATCGGGGCGACGAGTTCCTGCATCCGCTCGGCGGCCTTGATGTCGTCGACATGGACGGCGTCGACGCTCTCGGTGAGAAGATCGCGCACGGTGCGCTCGACGAGATCGGGCTCGAGCATGAGTGTCGAGGCAGTCTTGTTCTCAGCCATTCCCTGCTCGACCTGACGCCACTGGTCGAGCAACAGACCGAGGTCGCGGACAAAGAAGCGGGCCTTCTGCCCCTCGCCGGCCGTGCGGATGATGATGCCCATTCCCTCGGGGAGGGTGAGCTCGGTGAGGATCTTGCGCAGGCGGGCCCTCTCCTTGGGGTCCTCGATCTTGCGGGAGATACCGCACTGGTCATTGAAGGGCATGAGGACCATGTAGCGTCCTGCGAGCGAGATATTGGTGGTGATGCGGGGACCCTTGGTACCGATCGGCCCTTTGGTCACCTGGACCATGATCTCGCTGCCGACGGGGTAGACGTTGGGGATGTCCTTGGCGGTGAGTTTCTTCTTGGAGGGGGCGGGCTTGCCGGAGCGCTGGACCGCCTCGATGCCGCTGTCGAGAGCGGCCGGGATGGCGTCCCAGAAGTGGAGGAAGGCGTTCTTCTCGAAGCCGATGTCGACGAACATGGCCTTGAGCCCGTGTTCGATGTTGCGGATCTTCCCCTTGAAGATGCCACCAACGATGTTGCGCTCGCTGTCTCGCTCGATGGAATATTCCTCGAGCTTGCCGTCCTCGAGGAGGGCGACGCGTTTCTCCAGCTTCTCGCAGCTGACGATAAGTTCGATGCGGGGGCCGTTTTTCTTCATGCCGAGGAATTTTTTGACAGTATCGATGATGCTCATGATGGGTCGGTGTTTAGGATTTTAGACTGAAGGTTGTGAGGTCTGAGGGTTTGCGTGAGTTCGATGGGTGAATTTTGACGGGGAGTTTGATGTTGGTGGATTTGGAAATTTGCTTGGTTCGGTTGCTAAAAGTCTAAGGTCTTCAGCCGATTTGCTTAATTGGATTGCTTGGGTGCGGCGGAGCGGCCTCCGCCAAGGAAGTTGAAAAATTTCTGCAGGCCGTTCGGCTGCTGTTTCTGGCGGTTGTTGGCACGGCTGTCCGCATCGTCGCTGATGTCGGGCTTGGCCGCCGAGGTGCCGTTGCCGGACTCACCGCCGGGTTGGTCGGATTGCGATGGGATGTCGGCCGGCGTCGCGTTGTCCGCACCGAACTGGGTGGGCTGGTCCTTTGCGAAATCGACTCCTGCGACCTGGTTAAAGTGGCCGAGGGCGGGTGGCAGGAATTCCAGTTTCACTTCCTGTCCCTTTTCCATTGCGAAAATCTGCTCGAGGATCTTCGCCGCGATGGGTGCGGCGACGGAACCTCCGGATTTGCCTCCCTGCACGAGGACGCAGACGACGTAACGAGGTTTGTCGTACGGGGCGAAGCTGACGAACCAGGTGTGGTAATCCTTGATCCCGCTGCGCCAGAACTGAGCAGTTCCCGTCTTGCCCGCGACCTCGATTCCCTTCACCCGCGCCTTGCGCGCGGTTCCATCGCCGTCGTTGACCACACGCCACATTCCCTTGCGAACTTTCTCAAACTGTTCGGCCGTGATTCCGGAATCCTTCAGGAAGTCGGCGGTTGCCTTGGGCGGCTCCTCCTTCACGACGGCACCATCCTGGGCGACGACTTTCTTCACGAGCGAGGGGCGGTAGACGGTTCCCCCGTTGGCCACGGTGGCCGTGACATCGGCCATCTGGAGAGGAGAGGCCAGCACGTCGCCCTGACCGATCGCCGTATTGGCGGTGTGCCCCGGGCTCCACCGGTCCCTTGGTCTCGCCTGCACAAGCCAAGCCGGACCGGGAATGATGCCGTTGGCCTCGTTATTGAGCGGCAGTCCCGTTTTTTTCCCGAGTCCGAGCATGGCGCTGACCGTATCGATCTGATCGATGCCGGCGGCATTGCCGTACTGGTAGAAGAAGGGATCGCAGGAGTTCTTCAACGCCGTGGAGAGATCCTGATGGCCGTGCGGCGGAAGCGGAGGGGTCGCGGTGAGCACCCAGCACTTCATGTACTTGTTGCCGTACTGCACGCCGCCGGAGCAGTCGAATTCCTTGTTCCCAACCCCGGCCCTGATCCCGGCGAGCGCGGTGCAGAGCTTGAAGGTGGAACCGGGCGCGTAGGCGTTGATCGCTCGATTCATGAGCGGATCGGTCCGGTCACTGGCGAGCTTTTCCCAGTCCGTTTTCGAGATCGAGGGGACGAACTGGTTCGGGTCAAAGGAGGGGACCGAGGCCATCGCGAGGATCTCGCCGGTGTTGGGGTCAAGGACGACGGCAGCCCCCCGCCCGACGACGCGCATCGCCTTCTCCACGACCTGCTGGATGCGGGCGTCGATGGTAAGGAGGATCTTTGCACCTTGTGTCGGCTCGATGCGGGAGGTCTCCCCGTCAATGACGCCTCGAGCGTTGCGCTGGAGGAAACGGGTTCCGGCCTTGCCCTTCAGGTCATCGTCAAAGGCCTGCTCGATCTGCGCCTTCCCCTCAATGTCGGGCTGGTAAAAGCTGAACTGCGCCGCCTCGTCCTTGTCGATGTCCTTGGGCACGCCGACGTAACCGAAGAGGTGCGCTGCCAGAGCCCCGTAGACGTAGTGCCGGACGGGCTTGAGCGTGACCGTGACGCCGGGGAGGTTCAGGTTGTTCTCGCTGAAGCGGGCCATCGTCTCGAAGTCGAGATCCTGACGGTAGACGAACGGCACCTCGGAGTTGTCGCGGAAGTGGACCTGGAGCTTGCGGGTGTTGTAGTCGCCGGCAAGGCCGAGCTTCTCAAGATTGGGAACGATCGACTCATTGACGATCTTAACGATGTCGGGCTCCTCCTTGAGCGCGCGCATCCCGTGATCGAGTCCCCAGTATTTGCGCTTGGGGACGGACCCATGCTCCTCTTTCCAGGCTCGGACGATATCGGGAAGATAGAACTCCACTTCCATGCTGGCACGGTTCTCCACCAGCGGAATACCGTTGCGGTCGCAGATCTCACCGCGCACCGCCGGCAACCGGACCGTCAGCTGGGAGTGACCCTTGATGCGGGACTTGTAGGCATCGCCTTTGATGATCTGGACATACCACATCCTCCCCAGCAGCAACGCCATGGCCGCTCCGATGAGGATCGCCAGCACGGCGATCTTGGATGTGGAATCGTCGTCGCGCCTCATGATGTCAGTGGGCAGGACCCTTGGGCATCCCCCCCGCCTGTGCCTCGTCGGCGGCAAGAGGAACAAAGCTGCACAGCAGGAGATACAGGAGCGGCGCAAGCAGGATCGCGGCGACCGAAGGAACAGCAATCCGCATCAGGATGGAAAGATCGACGGGAAAGCCTCCGCGCTTGATGCAAAGCGTCAGGAACTGTCCGGCAATCATCGTGAACGTCACCAGGGCTCCGCCGACAGCATGCAGCTCCCAACTCATCCCCCGGGTCGCCTCGCTCGCCATCTGGAGCACGATTGTCCACCCCAGGAAGAACACAACGGGGAGCGTCAGTCCGATCTCGGACTGCCCCGCCTGCACCTGGAGCAGCATCAATCCCTGGAGCAAGGCAGCCAAGAGCGCGAACCCAAGGGCTGGTACCAGCGGCAGCGCCAGCACCCCGAAGGCGAAGACGACAGGGAAGAGCAGAAGGCGCTCGCCGAAGGGAGGGAGCGACGGGAGAAGATCCTGCACCGCCAGCGAAAGCGGCAGCAAGAGCGCGAGGATCAGAAAGAGGAAAACGCGGTTCATTTCGCCCCCGTGACGACGAAGACCTCCTCGAGCGACGCCGGATCGGCGGCGGGGTCGAGGACGGCCATGCCGTCGAGTTCGCGGGCGCGGAAACTTTTCACCGTGCCGAGCGCGATCCCCGAGGGGAAGATCCCCCCGCTCACGCCCGCCGTGTAAACTTTCTGCCCGGGCTGAAGATCAGCCAGTTTGCTCAAAAAGGTCAGCTGCAACTCCCCTCCGGGGCTGCGCGTTCCGGCGACAATCCCCTGCTCCTTGGTGCCCTCCACCTTGGCCGCCACTTTGCAATTCTCGTCGGTCACAAGGAGGACTTCCGAAACGCTGTCTGAAACGGCCGTTGTCTTGCCCACCAATCCCTTGTCGGTGATGACCGGCATATCGGCCGCAATCCCGTCGCGTGCGCCCCGGTTGATTTTGACCGTGCTCCACCAGACACCGGCATCGTGGCCGATCACCGTGGCGGGAACGAGGCGGAACGAGGAGCGCTCCCGGTAGCCGAGAATTTCGCGCAGGTGATTGTTCTCCTGCTGGAGATCACGAAGTCCATTATTCTCAGCTCGCAGTTTCCTGTTCTCGGCGAGAACACGGTCGTACTCGGCCTGAAGCTGATCAAGGGTCATCAGGTCCTTGCCGAGACTGCCGATGGAGCTTTTCACCGCGCCGCCGGAACGGCTGACCGGGGAGAGCAGTCCGAGCAGTCCCGACTTCAGGTGCAGGAGAGGACCCGCCTCAAGCGAGCAAAGGGCGATGGCAGCAACTGCCAACAGTACCAGTGCCGTGATCAGGATTTTTTTCATCGGATGGTTCCCCGGCGGGTCATCTCATCTGGGTGGAACGGGGCATACCGGGAATCCCGGCAGCCTTTCGGAATCAGGCCCTCGGGCGATCGGTTGCCGCGACGGCTCGCAGGAATTCGATCTCCTGAAGGGCTTTTCCGGTTCCCTCGGCAACGGCGCTGAGAGGATCCTCGGCGATATGCACGGGGAGACCTGTCTCCTCGCCAATCAGCCTGTCGAGCCCACGCAGTAGGGCGCCGCCGCCAGCGAGAACCACGCCGCGGTCCACAAGGTCGGCCGAAAGCTCGGGAGGGCAGCGCTCGAGCGTGATACGGATCGCCTCGACGATGCGGGCGACCGGCTCGGAGAGGGCTTCACGGATTTCCTCCGAAGTGATGGTGATGGTCTTGGGGAGGCCGGCGACTTGGTCGCGGCCCTTGACCTCCATGGTCAGCTCTTTCTCGAGCTTGTAGGCGCTACCGAGGCGGAGCTTGATCTCCTCGGCTGTGCGCTCACCGATCATGAGATTGTAGACGCGCTTGAGGTACTGGACGATCGCCTCGTCAAGTTCATCGCCCGCAACGCGTACACTGCGGCTGAACACGATGCCGGCCAGAGAAATAATCGCCACCTCCGTGGTGCCGCCGCCGATATCGATGATCATGTTGGCTGCAGGATCGGTCACGGGAAGTCCGACGCCGATTGCTGCGGCCATCGGCTCCTCGATCAAGTAGACCTCGCGGGCACCGGCGTGCATGGCGGAGTCCTTCACCGCGCGCTTCTCTACCTCGGTGATGCCGCTCGGGACGGCCACGAGGACGCGGGGGCGAACGAAGCGGCGATGGCCGTGGGCCTTCTGGATGAAATGCCGTAGCATCGCCTCGGTGATCTCGAAATCGGCAATCACACCGTCCTTGAGCGGGCGGATGGCGGTGATGTTGCCGGGGGTTCGGCCGAGCATGCGTTTGGCCTCGTCGCCGACGGCAAGCACCTGGGTCGTGCCGGCCTTGACCGCCACGATGGAAGGTTCGCGTAGGACAACACCCTTGTCCTTCACGTACACCAGGGTGTTTGCGGTACCGAGATCGATACCAATGTCGCTGGAAAGGAAACCGAGAAGATTATTGAACATGTTTGGAAAAGGTTGACGTTGAAGGTGGTGGGCAGACGAAAGCGGGCGGAGCACGCCTCAGGGAGTGAGTGAGCGGCGCGGATGCAATCTCTTTTGGGACTCTATGGAATACGGGCTTGGGGAGATGGCGTCAAGCACCCCCGATCGGCGGATTTTGCGTGAACAGCGGTCCGGGTCGTTCATACTGAACTCTCTTTATGTCCAGTATCTTCGGCACCCTGTTCCGAGTCTCCACCTGGGGCGAGTCCCATGGCGGTGGTGTCGGTTGCGTCATCGACGGTTGCCCCGCCCGGCTCCCCATCACAACGGAGGAAATACAGGTTGAATTGGACAGGAGACGCCCCGGCCAGAGCGATATCGTCACCCCGCGCCAGGAGGAGGACAAATGCCGGATTCTCTCCGGCGTTTTTCAGGGAAAAACCCTCGGAACCCCGATCCTCGTTGCCGTCGATAACAAGGACGCCCGCCCCTCGGCCTACACCGAGATGGAGACGATGTTCCGCCCCTCCCACGCCGACTACACCTATCAGACCAAATACGGCATTCGGAACTGGGAAGGTGGAGGCCGATCCTCCGCCCGTGAGACCATCGGGCGGGTTGCCGCCGGTGTGGTAGCGGCCAAGGTCGTCCGCACGCTCCATCCCTCCTACGAGGTCGTCGCCTGGGTGAAATCCATCCATGACCTGTCCTCCGAAGTTGATCCCGCAACCGTCACTGTTTCCCAAGTCGACGCCACTCCCGTCCGCTGCCCTGATCCCAAGGTCGCCTCGGCCATGATCGATCGGATCAAGGAAGTCCGATCCAAGGGCGACAGCGTCGGAGGCGTGATCGAGTGCGTGATCCGGGGACTGCCTCCGGGGCTCGGGGAACCCGTCTTCGACCGCCTCGAGGCCGACCTTGCCAAGGCGATGATGAGCCTCCCCGCCACCAAGGGTTTCGAGATCGGCAGCGGCTTCAGCGGAACCACTCTCACCGGCAGCCAGCACAACGATGCTTTCGTCATCGAAGGCGGCAAGGTCCACACGGCGACCAACCGCTCGGGCGGCGTGCAGGGCGGCATCAGCAATGGCGAACCGGTCCTCTTCCGCATTGCCTTCAAGCCGACCGCCACGATCGCGAAGGTCCAGCAGACCGTGACTGTCGAGGGCGAAGCCGCCGAACTCGCCGCCCGCGGCCGACACGACGCCTGCGTTCTGCCTCGCGCCGTTCCCATGGTGGAGGCCATGGCTCATCTTGTCATCTGCGACCACCTGCTCCGCCAGACCGGCCAGAATGTCCTCCCCTGATCTTCTTCCCTTGGCGGAGGCTCTGCGCGAACGCCTTGCCGTCATCGCGGACCACGCTCACCGGGACAGCGACCAGAAGGGCCACCTCCAGCGGCTCATCGAGGTCTCAGGACGCATCGACATGTTGATCTCCACACTTCCCTCGCAGGATCTCGACCCCCAGTTCCGCCACTACTTGGAGAAAAAGAGTTACGACAAGGCTCTGGCGTGGATCGAATCAGGCACCTCCGAAGGAGGCGCAGGTAAATAGACTGAAGGCTGAAGGCTATTAGGGCAGAGCCCCATGCCTTGTCCCAACAGTCTTACAGGCTACAGCCTAACAGCCTTGTATCATCCCCTTGCGGCAGTTGATTTTAACCTTCAGCCTTCAGCCTTCAGCCTTTAGCCTTCTTTTATGGACTCCCTGATCCGACTCCTGCGCCAGAATTCCGCGACACCTCGCGCCGAACTCGCCCGCCAACTTGGCGTGAGCGAGGCGGAACTAGCTGCCAAGATCGAGAAGTTGGAAAAGGATGGGGTGATCCTTGGCTATCAGGCCGTCATCAATCGCGAGAAGTGGGATCCGGACGCCGTGACCGCCGTCATCGAGGTCCGCGTGACCCCCGAGCGCGAGGGTGGATTCGACCGCATCGCCAACCGGATCGCCCGCTTCGAGGAAGTCGAGGGGGTTTACCTGATGAGCGGCGGTCATGACCTGCTCGTCGTCGTGGAAGGCCGCACCCTCCGCGAGGTCGCTTCCTTCGTCGCCGAGAAACTCTCGACGATCGACGCCGTCCAGTCGTGCGCCACCCATTTCCGACTCAAGACCTACAAGGAGAACGGCCGGGTCCATACCGCCGAGGAGGCGCCGGAACGCCTCGCGGTGACTCCGTGATCCTGCTTCAAGCTTCAGAGACATGAGCAGGTCACGCATCGCGGACCATGTCCGCACCATCCCCCGTTCGGGAATACGGGATTTTTTCGAGATCGTCCAGTCGATGAAGGAGGTCATCTCCCTGGGTATCGGGGAGCCCGACTTCGTCACCCCGTGGCACATCAGGGAGTCGGCGATCTATTCCCTCGAAAAGGGTCGCACCGGCTACACCTCCAACCTCGGCGCGCCGCGCCTCCGTCGTGCCATCGCGGCCTATGTGGAGAAGCATTTCTCTGTCGGGTACAACCCGCACGACGAGATCATCGTGACCGTGGGGGTCTCCGAGGCAATCGATCTGGCGCTCCGAGCCCTGCTCAATCCCGGCGACGAAGTCGTCTACCATGAGCCCTGCTACGTCTCCTACAGTCCGAGCATCCTCCTTGCCGGCGGCGTCCCCGTGGCCGTGGCCACGCGAGCCGAGGATGAGTTCACCCTCCGGGCCGCCGACCTCGAGAAAACAATCACGCCCAAGACCCGCGTGCTGATGCTCAACTTCCCGACCAACCCGACGGGGGCGGTCATGCCGTTGGAAGAGCTTAAGAAAATAGCCGCCTTCGCGGTGAAGCATGATCTCGTCGTGCTGAGTGACGAGATCTACAGCGAACTCACCTACGACGAGGTTCCACACCACTCCATCGCCGCGCTGCCCGGCATGAAGGAGCGGACCGTCTTACTGCACGGATTTTCGAAGGCTTTTGCGATGACCGGGTGGCGTATCGGATACGCCTGCGGCCCAGCGGACATCATCGAGGCGATGATGAAGATCCACCAATACTCCATCCTCTGCGCCCCTGTCATGGCTCAGGAGGCTGCGCTCGAAGCCCTCGAGCGCGGACAGCGCAGCATGGAGCGGATGCGCGAGGAATACCGCCTCCGCCGCAATCTCATCGTCACCTCGCTCAACGAGGCCGGCATCCCGTGCCACCTGCCGAAAGGCGCCTTCTACGTTTTCCCTGATATCCGCGGCACCGGCATGACTAGCCGCGACTTTGCCCTGCAACTGCTGGAGGAGAAGAAAGTCGCAGTCGTCCCGGGCACGGCCTTCGGACAGAGCGGCGAGGGCTTCGTGCGGTGTTCCTACGCGACGGCGATGGATCAGATCAAGATTGCGATCGAGCGCATTTCGGACTTTGTAAAGAAGTAGGCTTGGGATTTTGGCGCCGCAGGGTGTTCGCCTGCGCTCGCAGTAGTTTGCTACAGCTTCGCTTGGCGGCTTACTGCGGCATCCAAACTTCCATGCCTTTTATACGTTACCTACTTGCACTTTTTTGAACACGAGTCGCAGAGCAAATAATACCCACCTTCTTCATGAGGTGTCGTAAAGCAGGTAGTCCCGATGGGAATGTGTTCGTGGCAAAAGGAACAGTGCTCGTGATCCCAACCCTTGGGTTCCCTGACAAATTGCAGGGGTGATGATGCGTATTCCGATCCCTCTATAAAATCCGCAACCTGCCAGTATGGAGCTTTGATCTTCCATCCTGTTTCCGTGGGATAAAAACGGATCTGACAGCTCAGGGGTTCGCAAAGCTCCTCCAGTTCAGACTGCGGGACTTTTTTGTCGATACTGAGAACAGCCGCATCCGTGCCGGTAAAATCGTAGGGTTCAAGCTCGGATCTCAGGATTTGATGAAGAGCCTTCATACCCTATATGTAGGCTTCTATCTCTTCCCCAATCCCTCCAACAGAATTCGATTCATCCTGATTCCGCCCAGGAAGTTCTCGATGAGCATATTCTCATCGGGGGAATGAATCCGGGAATCGGGATTGGCCAGACCGAGGAGGTGGGAGTCCACGCCAAGGATCTCCTTGAGCGTTGCAAGGATAGGAATGCTGCCACCGTCGCGCAGGAGCAACGGTTCAGCGCCAAAGGCTCCCTTGAGCGCCTTACGGGAGGCAAGGCCGTCGGGAGAGTTCGGATCGTTCTGGTAGGCAGCCCCTGAGTGACCGGTGATAACTTCCAGCAGGACGCCGGGCGGAGTCTGTTTGCGGAGATACTCCTCGGCCGCTGTCAGAATCACTGCGGGATCCTGGTCGGCGACGAGACGGAAGGTGAGCTTGGCGAAGGCTTCCTTGGGCAGGACAGTCTTGGTGCCGGCCCCTTGGTATCCCCCGCCGATTCCGTTCACCTCGGCGGTGGGGCGGGCCCCGATCCGCTCGATTGTTGAGAAGCCCTCCTCCCCGAAGAGTTCCGGAACCCCCGCCAACTCCCTGATCGCCGCATCCCCTCCGGCGGCCTTTTCCAGATCGGCGGCGGCCTCGCGTTCCCATGGGGCGAGAGGGCGCACCGCATCGTAGAATCCGGGGATCAACACATGACCCTTGTCGTCGTGGAGGGTCGACAGCAGACGGGCCAGCACGGTGACGGGGTTGGCCACGGCACCTCCGAAGAGGCCGCTGTGCAGATCGCGGGCCGGGCCGCGCACAATGAGTTCCATCGCGGCAATGCCGCGGAGGGCATAGGTGAGAGCCGGCTTGTTGCCGGGAGCCATTGCCGTGTCGGAAATCGCCACGAGATCGCAGGCGAGTTCCTCGCGGTGCTCGCGCAGGAAGTCAGTAAGATTTGGACTCCCGATCTCCTCCTCTCCCTCGATGAGGAAGATCAGATTGACCGGCAAGGAGCCGTTTTCCCGCAGGGTCTCGGCGACACCGAGGATGTGGGCGAGGATCTGACCTTTGTTGTCAGCGGCGCCTCGGGCGTAAATCCGTCCCTCGGCGATACGGGGTTCAAACGGAGGCGTCGTCCACCCGTCGAGTGGATCGGGCGGCTGCACATCGTAGTGGCCGTAGATCAGGACTGATCTCTTGGAGGGATCGCGCAGCGTGGAGGCTAGGACGACCGGGGAACCGGCCGTGGAGTGAACGGAAGCGTTGAGTCCGATACCCGAGAGAAGCTCCCGGAGCCACTCGGCACAGGAGAGGAGGTCGGGGGCGTGCTCCGGTTGGGTCGAGACGCTGGGGAAACGGAGAAACTCCTGCAGTTTTTCCAGCGGATCAAGCTGATCCATGGAGTCGCGGATCAGGCCTTCAGGTCGACGCCAAGGTCGCCGATCTTGCCGAGATTGAGTCCGGCAAGGGCGGGCGTGGCGGCGGCCATCTGCTTGAAGAGGTCCTCGATCGAGGAAGCCGTCTCGGCACCTAGAGCACGGAGCAACTCGGCGAGGATCTCCCAGTCGTCACGCGCGTGACCGGGGGCGGTCAGGGCGCGGTTGAGGCGCTGCAGACGTCCGTTCACGTTAACCATGGAGCCACGCTTCTCGTAGGCAGCGCTGCCGGGGAGGATCACCGAGGCATGCTTGGTCGCCGCGTTGGGAAGAATGTCGAGAACCACCAGCGAGGAGAGCTTCGAGAGATCGGCCTCGGAGATTCCGCAGTTCAGGGGATTCTCGCCGAGCACCACGAGTGAGGTGATACGGCCGGCGGCGATGCCCGCGGCGATCTCCGGGAGCTTCGAGCCCGGGGTACCGGAGGCAATACCGAGAAGCTTGGCACCGGAAGTGTTCGGATTGCCGTCGTCGGAGACAAGGAATCCATCGCCCTTCTGAGCACGGGGACGGATGTCAATCAGATCAGTACCGAGCGTGGCGGCGAGGCGCTTCACGAGGAAGAGTTCCTCGTTGGTCATGCGGCCCGAGGCAATGATAGCCACCGAATGTCCGGCAGCCTTGAGGGACTCGGCGGCGGCGGAAACGGCATCTTTCCAGCGGACGGCCTCACCCTTCACGACGGGCTCGTTGAGGCGATCCTCACGGTGGAGATAGGTGTAGTTCAGGCGGTGCGAATCGGGGATCCAGAAGGAATTCACCGCCTCGTTCTCGCGCGGGGTGATGCGGTGGACCTTGTTCTCGCGGCTTCCGATGAGGATGTTGCTGCCGGTGCCGCAGGAGACGTCGATGGTCTTGGTCTCCTTGAGGAACCAGACGCGCATCTTGAAGCGGAAGTCCTTGGAGGTCAGAGCGCCGACGGGGCAGATGTCGACGGTGTTGAGGGAATAGTTGCTGTCGAGGCGCTTGCCGGGATGGACAGTCAGATGGGTGTGGCCGCCGCGGTCGACGAAGCCGAGGCAGTCGTCCTTGGCCACCTCGTTCATGAAGCGGATGCAACGCGAGCACAGGATGCAACGCTCGTCGTCGAGGACGATACGCTCGCCGATGTCGACACGCTTGGGCTTCTTGACCTTGTCATCCTCGAAGCGGGAATCAGCCTTGCCGTACTCGACGGAGAACTCCTGGAGGCGGCACTCGCCCGCCTTGTCGCAGATGGGGCAGTCGAGGGGGTGGTTGATGAGCAGGAACTCAAGGACTCCCTTGCGGCATTCCTCGACGAGCGGGGAGTTCGTGCGGACGCCGAGTCCCTCGGAGACCTCGATGGCGCAGGAGATGGCGGGACGAGGGCTCCAAGCAATGACAGGGCGGCCATCCTCGCCCAACTCGGGCTTGCGGTCCGGGCTCATCTTGGGAGTGCCCATCTCGATCAGGCACATGCGGCAGTTGCCCGGGGAGCTGAGCGCCGGATGGTAACAGTAATGGGGGACGTAGCTGCCGGCCTTCATACAGGCCTCGATCAGGCGGGTTCCCTTGGGGAACTGCTTCCACTCGCCGTCGATCTGGACATTGACCATGGGAACGGCCGGAGCTGTGTTCTCGGTCTTGGTTTCGGCGGTGGTGGCGGTGGCGCTCATCGGGATGTCGGAAAAGAGTGGCGAAAGAGGCGCCCTTTATCGCCCTTGGGGGGATTTGGGGCAAGGAAGAAGGCGTTGTGCACCCTGCCACCGGACATTCCTTAAACAAGGTAATTCCGGACGATTAAGGAGTCGGCCCGGGATCGTCCTGCAAAGGACGCAGGGAAACATGTTCGGCCGTTGGAAAATCGGGAGGAACCGGCCAGGTCGCCGGACGATGTGCCAACCATTGCAGTGCCCTGATCAGGACGGTCTGGAATCCCGCACACCTGAGATCGACGGGATCCTGCTCGTTTTTCCAGACATGGCCGAATGTCGAATTGTAGACACGGCCTTTCCCGTATTGGATCGTCCACTCGATGGGCCAGTGCTCGTGAGTAGTCGGTTCCTCGGCCCAGGACAGAACGGTGACGTTTTCTGCAGGCCCGCGCGCATGGGTGTAGACTTCGACGAGCGGCGTCATCCATGCACTGGGCATTCCGGCATGAACGGGGTCCTCCCCGGTGCGATGGATGATCCGATCGGTCCTCTTGCCATGGTTTGTTTCGGACCCCTCGCTAGGAGGAATCCGTATCACATCGCCATGGGAGGCCAACTTCAGTGCAAAACCGTAGGAAACCGGCCTCCAACCCATCCCGATCATGCGATTGTATTCCTCCCACTCGGGAAACGCATTGTTTGCGGAATGGAGAATAAAAAGACCTCCTCCCCCTAAGACGAAATGCTCAAGGGCCTTTCGCGCCGGTTCGGGCCAGGAGGCACCGCCACCCATGTTATTGTAGTTCTGGATCACGACGTCATAATCCGAGAATCGTGGAGACCATGATTTCCACGCCGGGTCATCCTCACGAGAGGGAGCCGTCGATACACCGACGGTGAACAATCCCGTGCCTCGCAGAATTCCGCCCACCAGCGCGGTGGTCCGCTTCCAGTCATGATTGCTGTGACCGTCTGTGATCAGGACTCGGATGGGCCGTTCAACGGATAACCCACGCTTCCAAAGAAGCCATGAGACACCCGCCAGCAAGATGAAAAAAATGATGCTAAGGATTGTGCGATTCACGGAACGTAACAACGATTGAGGAGTATCATGAGTCTTGGTTTGCCAGCAAGGAAGTCAGGCGACATTGAAACCCCAGCAGTGCAAAGACTTCCCCAACTCGTGGAACTTCCCCGGCTGGCGAGACATCTGCCAGGCCATCGAGGTGCCGCCTCGGGATGAAGCTTGAGGGTCTCGCTTGGGACTCCTTCCCTTTCTCTGGATTGTCCTGCTCGCCGGAGGGGCGCTCACCATCAGTTTCTGCTTCCTCTTCGGTGCCGAGGACTTTCCGACCCATGCGGTCATGACCCTCATCCTGACACTCGTGATCTCCCTCGGCTTCCTCACGATCGTCGTTCTCGACTTCCCCTTTACGGGAGCGGTCTGCATTCCGCCCACCGAATTCCAGATCCTGGAGCTTTGAGAAGTTAGGCTGTTAGGTCAGAGGGTATCGGGAAACGGCAGCATCCTCGCAAGCGTCAATACTAGGGACTAACCCCTTTTCTAGAGGACCTCGATCCGGACGTCATGATCGGTCAAATCACGGCGGGGAATGCTCGTCGAGGCAAGTAGTGAAGTGGCGCTGACAGCGGAGTAGGCTTTTGCAGTGGGCATGGGCGGATCTTCCTCCTCCCCGCGACGGATGGGGAGCTTTTTAGGAGGGAAGATCGGGGATGGGGAATAGGTTATGGGTAATCGGGAGGAAGAAATGTGCCACTCAAGAAAGCAGGAAGGATGAATGATAGCGTGAGAGTCCTTCCGACCGACCGACTTAGCAATTTGTTACCGGGAGTCGCGGTCGGCTCTGAAAGCCGCTGCGATCTTGGAGCGATGAATCCGACGCTTCGCTCCCATCAATGCACCCCGACTCGTACGCCGCAAGCGCCCCAGGATCTTGATTTCCTGTTTCAGGGAATCACTCATGTCGTGGAGTTCACCCGCCTCGGCAGACTGAATGCCGAGGACCACGGCTTTCCTCAAATCCACCCGCTAATCACGGGGGATGGATGCCTCCTTACCAACCGACTCATGAATCTTGACGATCCTGCTGGTGGCGTGCTCCTTCTCCTCGGCGTAATCCGCGACTCGGCGCAGGAGCTTTTCCACATCAAAGGGCACTTCCTTGATGTTCTTTTTCATGGGTTGGTTTCCAAGCGCGTGATGCCATCAGGGATTCACAATATGGAGACCCTCGATCAGCCCCTTAAAATCCTTTCCGTTCAAGGTCACGAGACTTTTGGCACCGGCTTTGAAAGCTGCCGCAGCATGAAGGTAATCGTGGATTCTTCCACCCCTGACTCCTTTCTGATGGGCTGAAGCAAGAGCGCTGAGGGTATCGTGCGGGGTCAACTCCACCAACTCCATCTCCCCTGCCAAATCCGCAATCATCTCGGTGGCTTCGTCCGGCGAGTAACGAAATCCCAGACGGCCTCCGGTCAGAGTTGAGAAAATCTCCGCCAGAGAGTGAGTCCTAGTGAGATTACCTGGTCGCCCTAACCGCTCCCTCACTGTTTCATCGTGCAGGGCTTCCACCAGGGCCGAGCTATCCCAGTAAGTCTTGGATCCGGTTTTCATCGAGTGCCGCGATCCGGTGTCAATCCACTCTCATCGGGAGTCCCGATCCGTCCGGATTGCAGCGGCGATTCTGGCGGGATCGAGCCTCCGCTTTGCGCCCATCACCTTGCCGCGCCACTTGCGTGCTTTTACAAGAGGGGCCTCGGCCGGTTTGAGCAACCGGAAGAGAACCGTACCGGGCGCCGGAACCTCTCGTTCCAAAACGTCCCCCGGAGCAAAGTCCGAGGGAAAAATCCCCCTCAGTCGGGAATCGAGTTTAGTCACGGCCTTTTCTGCCTTCATGGTGGGAAATTCCCACACGATCCCGAAGACCGCAAGCCGAAATCATCAGGGGAAGTGGTAGAGCATCACGACCCCATAACGAACTCCTCAGGGACTACCGGGATGAAAGGCGCTGGTCAGCCGGCAAAGCCGGACGAGGTGCTTAGCCGTTTAGGCTGTAGGCTTTTAGGTCAGAAGCCATCGGAGCAACTGCTGGCGCCTGGCTGTTTTTCATCCTCTCAGGGATGATTTTGAAGCAATGCACGGACTGACCCTTTTCCCAGGAAAGGATCAGAAACCCAACCGAGTATCACGTTCACTACGAACTCCTCATCCCCGGGGAATACCGGGATGTATCCCGCAACTGCGGGACCCCGAAATGGTAATACGGTTTGCTCAGAAGCGGATACTGTATCAATACTGATAGTGTGTAGACTAAATCGCAATATAATCTCGGCTTTTATTCTGCTCGATAGAAGAATACTCGATCGACTATTCCTGCAACAAGATACTGCACCAGATTATAAATAATAATGGGCAAAAAGACTTGAGGATGATCTGCTAAAGCTATTGAGGCTAGTACCGAACCGGTGCCATTATTGTTCATTCCCAGTCCATATATAAGAGCAACTTTGTCTGTTCGATTGGTTTTGCATAGACGCGAAATGACCCACCCCGAAAGGAATGTCGTGAAGCATAGTATAAAGGAAATGCATGTTGTTACCGATAAAAAATCCCAATCTGGATTTCTGGCAATCTGTGGCAATGACACTGCTGCATTTGAATAATTAAGAATTAGTAAAATTGCGAAGTTAAATAGCTTTAGCTTTTTTTTGCTTGAGGAGGCGCGCTGCTTTCCTAATATTATATTTAGGAATATTCCTAATCCTGTTGGGATAATTACAGTCATCAATAGGAACCATCCAGCACCCGATCCTGCTAATTCGTGTAGGTCTTCAGAGTAATCTCCATTGGTCATAAAGCCCACTGAATGCAAGGCGATGGGAGTGGTAAATGGAGATAAAATGGTTGAAAAAAGAACCAACCCAAGACTTAGTGTTAGATTGCCATTTGCATTTTGCGACCACGCTGTTGAAGATCCGGCAATAGGCATAGAGGCAACTAGTGCCAAACCAACCAGAATATGCTGTACCTCGTCGGCATTATGCCAGAATTGCAATGCAATCATTAATAATGATATAAAAGCGATTGGTATTAATATGTTAGCAGATAACCCATATATTAATAGCATTGAATTGCTTTTTAAATTATTTAGAGATTTCAAATCAATCCCCATGCCAGCATTTATAAGCAGAAAGCCAAGCATTAGTATCGGAATACTGATAGCTCCGATATGGACTGATCTTATTGCGATGCCAAAATTAGGGAAAAAGATTGCAGTAAAGTAAACTGCTATAAGTAACGAAATGAAATATCTATGAACGAAGTTCTCGACTTTTTCTATCAAGTTCATTTTTTAAGCAGATGGTTTCGATCTTTGTTGTTAAGGCTAGAATGCTATAAATTCATTCCTCCGCAAGTTCATAGAAGGATAGAGTCCTACTTTCATTAAGCCCTTGAATTATTTGCTTACAGAATCTCAAAAAATAATAACCACAGCGTTCTTATTATTACAGCAACGCTCTTTAGGAAATTCGGTCGACCATCTATTACTCTGGCGGGTCTTCAGTTAGGGCAGCCTCCTAGGAATCTTAACAACTCGGGCGAGCGGTTGAGATTCCAACCCGAAAAGCACATGGTAACAAGGCTTGTGAGTTTGGATGCAGGGCTAGGCGCCCAAGCGAAGCTATAAGAGACCTATTGCCTCGCCATCTCCCGACGGCCTAGCCCCTTTGGGGCTGTGCTACGCACAGGCTACTCCGTGCTTCCCAGCACTCGGCGTTGCAAGCGCAGGGCAACAACGCCCCGCGCGAAATACCGGACCATGGGAATGGTCGGGATAGCCTAACGCGAAGCGTTAGCCCTTTAGGGCGAGACGAGCGGGAGCGAGCGAGGCAAAGAACCAGCCTTCCTCCTACAGGAGTAGGAGGGCGGGGGATTCGAGGATCTTGCGGAGTGCTGCCATATACTCCGCCGCCACCGCTCCGTCGACGACGCGGTGATCGCCGCTGAGGGTGATGCTCATGCGGTGGCCGATCTCGATCTCGTCGCGGTTGTTGACCACGGGTTTCTTGACAATGGCACCGACCGCGAGGATTGCGGCCTGGGGAGGATTCACAATCGCGCAGAACTGCTCGATGCCGTAGGCGCCGAGGTTGGAGACGGTGATCGTCCCACCCGCGTATTCCTCGGGCTTGAGCTTCTTGTCACGGGCGCGGAGGGCGAGGTCCTTGACGGAGGCGCTGATCTCCTTGAGCGAGAGCTTCTGGGCATCACGGATCACGGGGGTGACAAGGCCGTCCTCGACGGCAATCGCCACAGAGAGATTCACGCTGCCGTATTCGATGATGGCATCGCCGGCGAAGGCGGCGTTGACCTTCGGCTTCTGCATCGCGGCACGAGCGACGGCAGCGAGGGCGATGTCATTGAAGGTGATCTTGCCACCGCTGGCCTCAATGTATTCCTTGCGGAAGGCCATCATCGGCGCGGCGTCGATCTCGATGGAAAGATAGAAGTGGGGGATCTGGGTCTTGCTCGCGAGCAGGCGCTCCGCGATGACGCGGCGCATGCCGCTCAGCGGCACGCGGGTCTCGGACATCCCGGCGATCGGTGTCGGGAGGATCGTGGGGACGCTGGATCCGCCAACCGCGGGCGCGTTTGCGCCCCCTCCAACAGGTGCGTTCTCGACGTCAAAAGCAATGATGCGGCCGCCGGGGCCGGTGCCCTGGAGTCCCGCGAGGCGGACGCCGCGGGCGTCGGCGATCTTGCGGGCGAGAGGGGAGGCCTTCACGCGAACTCCCTCGTTCACGTTGCCACCGGCTCCACCAGCTCGGAGGGCAGCGGCGCGGGCCCTTGGTGTCATGGGTGTCAGGGGGCGGCCCGTGGAAACAGCAGGACGGGCCTGAGGAGTTGAAAGTTCTGCAGTTGAAGTTGAAGTAGCCGGGGCAGAAGCTTTCGGCTTGTCACTGGCCTTTTCGCCATCCTTGAGAACAAGAGCGATGGCGGCGCCGACGACGACCTTGCCACCCTCGGGGACGTAAATGTCGGTCAGGATGCCTTCCTCGAAGGCCTCCATCTCCATGGTGGCCTTGTCGGTCTCGACCTCGGCAAGGATGTCGCCGACCTCGACAGTATCACCCTTCTTCTTGCGCCAGCGCAGGAGGGTTCCCTCCGTCATGGTGTCGCTCAGTTTGGGCATCGTGATCTCGGGCATGGGAGTAAGAGGTTGGTGTTGAAAAACTAGGACTGCAAGGTCTCGCGCAGAGGCGCAGAGGCGCAGAGGAATAAAAGGGTATGATTTCTGTCTCTCCGCGTTTGCCTCGCCCTCTCTCGAGGGCCTCGCCCTTCGGGCTGCTTCGCAGGCCAAACCGTGGCTCCCGCCACTCGGTTTTCCGCGTCGCTGAGGAAAAATGTCTTCGAAAGATTCATCAAATCAGAAAGATGAGAGGACTTTGGCGACCACGGCTTGGGCGTCGGGAAGCTGCAACTTCTCGAGCGGCATGCTGTAGATCGCGGGGGCGTCGAGCGCGGTGACGCGCAGGACGGGGGCGTCCAACTCGTCGAAGGCGTGCTCGGCAAGCAGTGCGGCAATCTGTGAGCTGACGCCGCAGAAGGGCTTGTTCTCGTCAACGAGCACCGCCCGGTGGGTCTTGGCGACGGAATTGAGGATGGTCTCCTCATCGAGCGGACGGATGGAGCGTAGGTCGACGACCTCGGCCTCGATGCCGTGCTCGACAGAAAGGATCTCGGCTGCGGCCAGCGAGGTGAGGACCGCGCGGC
The DNA here is from genome assembly GCA_947471565.1 of Spartobacteria bacterium. Taxonomy (GTDB): domain Bacteria; phylum Verrucomicrobiota; class Verrucomicrobiia; order Chthoniobacterales; family UBA6821; genus UBA6821. The sequence goes on from CANIVT010000010.1 coordinate 51,276, forward strand.
CATGGGCAATCAGCGAAACATCAATTCCCTCGCGCTTCACTTCGGCCACGCCGAGCGGAATGGTGTAGGCACCCTCCGGCACCTCGCCGAGGTCACCGTAGAGAAGGGTGTTCTCCATGAAGCAGACGGTGTCGTTATCGCGGATGGAGGAGATCATGAGCCCCTTTGCATCATACGGCGTGGCAGGGCAGACGACTTTGAGGCCGGGGGTGTTGGCCAGGAAGTTCTCCGGGGTGTGGGAGTGGGTTGCGCCTACGTTGGTGCCGCCGTTGGCAGGACCTCGGATGACCATCGGGACATTGATCAGGCCACCCGACATGTAGCGGATACAGCCGGCGTTGTTGATGATCTGGTCGAGTCCGACGTAGGCAAAGCTCCAGAACATCAGCTCGACCACCGGCCGGAGTCCCATCATCGCAGCGCCGACGCCCAGGCCCAGGAAAGCGGCCTCGCTGATCGGGGTGTCGATGACACGCTTGGAGCCGAACTTCTGCCAGAGTCCCTCGGTGACCTTGTAGGCGCCGTTGTACTGGGCAACCTCTTCACCCATGAGGAAGACATTCTCGTCGCGGGCAAGCTCCTCGGCGAAGGCGTCGTTCAGGGCCTGGCGGTAGGTGATGACGGGCATGCGGGGAAAAGGCTGAAGGCTGAAGGCTGAAGGCTGAAGGCTGTTAGGTCAGAGAATGGGGAAGGTGTTTAGCGGTTTAGGCTGTAGGCTATTAGGCGGAAAACCTACTCGCTGAAGAAGTGGCGGCCGGTCTGGCCAGCCTCGGTCTGGTGATCCACCTCGTGGTAGATGTCCTCGAAAATACTCTCCTCGGAGGGCCAGGGGCTGGCGATGGCGAACTCGGCAGCGGTCGCAGCCTCGGCCTTGGCCTCGGAGTTGATCTTCTCGATGCCGTCCTCGGTGATCACCTTCTCCTTGAGAAGCTGCTTTTCCCAAAGGGTGATCGGGTCAAACTCGGTCTTGTAGCGCTCGATCTCCTCGGGGGAGCGGTACTTCTTGGCATTCGCGTCGGCAACGGAGTGGCCGTAGTAGCGGTAGGTCGAGACCTCGAGGACGTGGGGGCGGAACTTCGTCCGGGCCTTCTCCATGACGGCTCCGAGATTGGCGCGGAGTTCGTAAAGATCGAAGCCGCCGCAGAGGGACCAGTCGACATCGAAGCCCTCGGCACGGGAAGCCAGGGAGTGACGGATGGCCGAGGAACGCTCGAGGCTCGTGCCCATGGAATAGCCGTTGTTCTCGATCACAAAGACGATGGGTAGTTCAAAAAGCGCGGCCATATTAAGGCACTCGCTGAAGACACCTTGGTTCACGGCGCCGTCACCGAGGAAGGCGATCGCACAGCCCTTGATCCCCTTGTATTTCAAGGCGAAGGCGAGCCCCATGCCGAGCGGGGCCTGGCCGCCGACAATGCCGTGGCCGCCCCAATAATGCTTGTCGGGTGCAAAGAAGTGCATCGAGCCCCCCTTGCCCTTGGAGCAGCCGGTTCCTTTGCCAAAGAGCTCGGCCATGCATTCGTTCATCCCCATGCCGACAGCCAGGGCGTGGCCGTGGTCGCGGTAGGCGGTGATGATCTCATCCTGGCCGTTCATCAGCGAGGCAGTCCCCACAGCAACCGACTCCTGGCCGATATAGAGGTGGAGGAAACCGCCCATCGCACCGTTGTTGTAGTGCTTGAGGGCCTGCTGCTCAAAGCGGCGGATGCGGAGCATCTCGCGAAGGAAGGAGACCTTCTCGGCAGGCTTGAGCTTTGCGTTGAAGGGATCCTTGGACCAGTCAGTCGAGGCTTTGGAAGCAGGAGAGGCTGGTTTGGCGACGGCTTTGGCCGCCTTGGCGGGTGCCTTTGAGATCGGGGCAGTCTTCCTGGGTGTAACAGCCTTCTTAGGGGCCGCCTTCTTCACCGGAGCTTTCTTAACGACCTCCCTTTTCACAGGTTTGGAGGCCTTGGCCGGAGCTTTGGTCACTTTCTTCGTGACGACGGGGCGTACCGCTTTCTTGGAAGCGGATTGTTTCGGTTTGGAAGGTAGGGAAAGCGTGCGAGCCATGGGCCGTATCCCGCCCCGGGAAGGCCGGTGCGCGAAGGGGAAATTATTCCGAAACCAGCCTGATGCCGCAAGACAGAAGAGGGAGAATCAGACTGAAGACCGAAGGCTGAAGACTGAAAGGAAATCCCAAACAAGGAGAGACGCTTCGCTCCCTACCTACTTCAGTCTTCAGTCTCAACCGCTTCAGCCTCCGGAACCCCGAGTTCCGTCTTACTTCTTCCCCGCAGCTTCGGTCTCGAGGGCGGCCTTCACGGCCTCCTCGATCTCGGCATAAAGCTCGGTATTGGACTTGAGGAGGTCTTTTGCGGCATCGCGGCCCTGGGCGATGTTTTCACCCTTGTAGTTGAGCCAGGAACCGCGCTTCTCGAGGACATTCTTCTCGATAGCAAGATCCAGCAGAGAGCCCGTGGAGGAAATTCCCTCGTTGTACATGATGTCGAACTCAGCCTCGGTGAAGGGCGGGGCGACCTTGTTCTTCACGACTTTCACGCGGGTGCGGCTGCCTGTGACAGTGCCGTCGGTCTGCTTGATGGCACCGATGCGGCGGATGTCGCAGCGGACGCTGGCGTAGAACTTCAGGGCCTTGCCTCCCGGAGTCGTCTCGGGGTTGCCGAACATGACGCCGATTTTCTCACGGATCTGGTTGGTGAAGATGCAGCAGGTGTCGGCTTTTGCAATGAGTGCGGTGAGCTTCCTCATGGCGGCGCTCATGAGGCGCGCCTGGGCGCCGACGACCGAGTCGCCGATCTCGCCCTCGAGCTCTGTCTTGGTGACCAGTGCGGCGACGGAATCGAGAACGATCACGTCGACAGCGTTGGAACGCACCAGGGTCTCGCAGATACGCAGGGCCTCTTCGCCGGAGCTGGGCTGTGAGACGAGGAGTTCCTCGAGGTTGACCCCGAGCTTGCGGGCATAGCCGGGATCGAGCGCGTGCTCGACATCGATGAAGGCGGCAACGCCGCCGCGCTTCTGGGCCTGGGCGACGACGGTCAGCGTGAGGGTCGTCTTACCCGAGGACTCGGGGCCGAAGATTTCGACGATGCGTCCGCGAGGGAATCCGCCGACGCCGAGGGCGCGGTCGATGAGGAGGTTCCCGGTCGGAATCGAGGCGATATTGACCGCAGCGGCCTCACCGAGGCGCATGATGGCTCCGTCGCCGTAGTCCTTGGCGATCGCCTGGATGGCGAGGTCGAGGTTCTTCGCGCGGGCAGCGGCGGCTTTGTCGGTTGCCTTCTCAGTGGATGCGTCTTCTTTGGCCATGGTCGTGGGGATCGTGGGGTTGGTTCTTGGGAATATGTCGGTGAAAGTTTTTACCCTAGACCTCCCGGCGGCGTCCGCAACCGGAAAACGGCGGCTTGCCTTTCAGAAGGGTGTTTTTACCTTGGACGCTTCCGAATGCGCCCCCTACCCCCCTCTTTCATCCCTCGGACACTCAGCACACTTGGTCTCTGGTCAGCCGTCATCGTCGCCTTCTTGCTCCGCTCGGAGATCCTCTTCGCCATCCTGATCGCGATCCCCGCTCTGGTCTCCCTCTGGGAGTATTTCGCACTGCTCAGGGCGGGAGGCATCAGCAATCACCGGGGCTTCGGCATGGGGGCTGCCCTAGTGCTCATCGCCCTGAATTTTCTACTCCTTCCCTCCGCCGATCCACTGAAGCGCTTTGCCCTGTTCCCGGTCGAGACGGCGGCACTCGCCCTCTTCGTGCCGTTGCTTTTCCTGAGGGAATTCGGACGGAACAACCCCGGTCGCGCCACGGCAGAGGCGATCGCCTTCACCCTGCTCGGCGTGGTCTACATCCCGTGGCTTTTTCTCTTCATGGCGAAGCTCTTTTACCTCACGCCCCGGACGGCGGATGGCCACACCACAGGCCAGTATCTGGTGCTTTTTGTGGTGGCGGTCACGAAATTCACCGACGTCGGGGCCTTCCTCTCGGGAAGCCTTTTCGGTCGGACTCCTTTCTTCCCCAACATCAGTCCGAAGAAGACTTGGGAAGGAATCCTCGGCGGCATCCTGCTGGGCGTGGTGACAGGTGCTGTTGTTTCGCGCCTCTTTGACGGCTATCTGCCGGTCTTCCACTTCAGCCTCCCCGTGGCATGCATCCTCTCATTGATCCTCGCTGTGGCGGGAGTGGCCGGAGATCTCGCCGAATCGCTCCTGAAGCGATCGGTTCATACCAAGGACTCCGGCCATACACTACCCGGCATCGGCGGCGGCCTTGACCTGATCGACAGCCTACTCTTCACCCTCCCCCTCTTCTACTTCCTGCTGCAGTTCCTCCCTCACCTCGCATGAAGCGGCGCGTCGTGATCCTGGGGGCCACGGGCTCCATCGGAGAGAGTGCGATGCGCGTCGCGCGGGCGATGCCGGACCGGATCGAGATCGTGGGACTCTCCGGCCGCAACAACACGGGGCGACTTCTGGAACTGGCCCGCGAGTTTCCGGAGGCAACACTCTGCGCGGGTGATGAAGCGGCTGCAAAACAACTATCTCATGATCTCGGGCGCACCGTACTGCATGGTGAGGAAGGCCTCCTGACGCTCGCCGCACTACCCGAAGCCGATCTCGTGCTGGTGGCCATCGTCGGGACAACCGGACTGAAGCCTGCGCTTCACGCCCTGGAGAACGACAAGGATCTCGCCGTCGCAAGCAAGGAAATCCTGGTCATGGCCGGTGAGTTGGTGATGGCCACAGCAGCTAAAATGAGCGGACGCGTCCATCCGGTCGACAGCGAGCACAATGCCATCTTCCAGTGCCTCGAGGGCCAGGATCCCTCGACCGTGAAACGCCTGATCCTGACCTGTTCCGGCGGCCCGTTCAGGAAGGCTGATGCGGCGGACCTCGCCTCCGTCACTCCGGAGCAGGCCCTTCGTCACCCCACATGGTCGATGGGGAGGAAAATTTCGATCGATTCGGCCACGCTCTTTAATAAGGGACTCGAGATGATCGAGGCGAAGTGGCTCTTTGGCATGCCGATGGAACGAGTCGATGTCATCGTACACCCCCAGAGCATCGTCCACTCGATGGTGGAGTTCCTCGACGGCTCGATCCTGGCGCAACTCGGTTCCACCGACATGGCACTGCCAATCCAGTACGCTCTCACTTACCCAGAACGCCTCACGGGCCCGTGCGCCCCGCTCGACCTGACGGCGTTGGGGAAGCTCGAATTCGAGGCGCCTCGCAATGATCTTTTCCCCGCACTCGATCTGGCCCGCAGGGCTGGGACCGCTGGTGGCACCCTGCCTGCGGTCCTGAATGCGGCCAACGAGGCCGCGGTGGATGCCTTTCTCTCCAGCAAACTCCCCTTCCCCGGGATCTGGGAGAGCGTGGCCCGCGCGATGGATGAGGTGCCGTTCGTGGAGCACCCGACCCTGGATCAGCTGATTGCAGCCGATCACGCCGCTCGGTTAATTGTCGGAAGTTAGGAGAACTGTTTTGCGCAGAGGCGCGGAAAACCGAGTGGTGGGAGCCACGGTTTGGCCTGCGAAGCAGCCCGAAGGGCGAGGCCCTCGAGAGAGGGAGGGGCAAACGCTGAGAGACGGAAACAGCCCCCTTTTATTTCCCTGCGCTTCTGCGTCTCTGCGCGATATTTTCTGCCTTCAAATAAAAAGCCCCGCACCGTTTCCGGAGCGGGGCTTTTGCTGAAGGACGAAATTTTAGAGGGCAGCTGTATAGTTGGCCTCAGCCTTGTCCCAGTTCACCACGTTCCACCAGGCCTTGAGGTAGTCGGGGCGTCGGTTCTGGTAGTTGAGATAGTAGGCGTGCTCCCAGACATCGTTGCCGAGAACCGGCTTTCCTGATCCGTCCATGAGCGGGCTGTCCTGATTGGGAGTCGAGACGATCTCAAGAGCACCCTGCTTGTTGACGATGAGCCAGGCCCATCCGCTGCCGAAGCGGCCGACGCCGGCGGCCTCGAACTTAGCCTTGAACTCGTCGACGCTGCCAAAGGTCTTCACGATGGCCTCGGAGAGCTTACCGACCGGGGCGGAAGCGCCACCCGGCGTCATGAGTTCCCAGAAGAACGTGTGGTTGGAATGACCTCCGCCGTTGTTACGAACTGCATTGCGGATTGGCTCGGGCACCGCGTTGAGATCCGCGATAAGATCGTTGACCGGCTTGGCCGAAAGATCGGCGTGATCCTTAAGCGCGTTGTTGAGGTTGTTCACGTAAGCAGCGTGGTGCTTGTCGTGGTGGATTTCCATCGTGCGGGCGTCGATGTGGGGCTCGAGCGCACCGAAAGCGTAAGGAAGAGGAGGAAGGGTGTATGCCATAGGGTTCAAAGGATGATCACGGGTCTCACGCTGAGACAAGACGGAACCGGTGGCGGCGCGGACACGGAATGCGATGGCCGGGAAGAATAGGCCGAGAACCCGGATGAAGGAACGTCTCGTGAACGCCATGAGGGTCTGGGCGGAGGGATCTCGGCCTAATGCCCCTCGTTGTCTCCCATCGGGTAGAGTTTCCGGTACTCGATGGCCTGAAGGCCGACAATGGCCGCCACCGCGGCGATGTCCTCGCTGAGGGTGCCGCGGGAGATTCGTGCGGCCGGACGGGAAAGGCCATTGACGATATGGCCGTAGACACGAGCGCCTCCGAGATGCTGAAGGAGTTTAACGGCGATGTTCCCGGAATTGAGATCGGGGAAGATGAGGACGTTCGCGCTGCCCGCCACGAGATTATCGGGAACCTTGAGTCTGGCGATCGAGGAGACAAGAGCGGTGTCGGCCTGAAGTTCCCCGTCGATTTCCATGGGATGATCAAGCGCATCGTGGCCTCCTGCGCGGATCACAAGTTCCTTCGCCTGGGCGGCAGCCGCCGCCATCTTGAGGGCGGTGGGATGGGAGGAACTCCCGTGCGTGGAAAAGCTCAGGAAGGCAATGCGTGGCGTCTTTCCGAAGACCTGCCTGGCAAGGAGTCCCGTCTGGACACCGATGGAGGCAAGTTGCTCGACGGTCGGCTCGGGAACCACGCCGCAATCGGCGAAGAACAGGACCCCGTCATCACCGAACTCGGGACGCGGCACCTCCACGATCATGGCACCGGAGACCACAGGTGAATGAGGCAGGGGCTTGATGAGTTGCAGCAGCGGCCGGAAGAGCGTCGAGGCATAGGCGCCGACCCCGCCGACCAGTCCGTCCACCAGCCCGTGCTGGAGCATCATCGCGGCGAAGTAATTCGGCTTGCTGAGCAGATTGCGCAACTCCCCCGGCTCCATACCGCGGTAACGCTCCAGTTGGGTGGCCAGACTCAGGAACCTCGGCATCTCGGAAGAAGTTTCCGGATCAATGATGGCGATTTTTTCCAGCACGACCCCGTTGGCTTCGGCGACGGCCGTGATCTCGTCCCTCTTGCCGATCAGGACAGCGATACCGAGCCCGCGGTCGTTGAACATTCTGGCCGCACGGATCACCCGGGGATCGTTCCCATCGGGAAAGACGATCCTCTTGGGATGCCTGCGGAGCTTGGCATACACGCTTTGGAGAAACGACATTGCGATAAGGGTGGAAAAGATCCGCGCCGGAGACAAGGAGGATCGGGTGCCGTTCCCACTTCCATCCTGCGGGACCTTGAGATCATGATCCCTCCATGATCACCCGCCTCCTCCATACCCGCTACCGCGTCCAGGATCTCGAAAAGACCGTCTCTTTCTACCGCGACGTGCTGGGACTCAGGGAAACCCGCCGCAGCGAGAGCGGCAGGGGCTCCAAACTCGTTTTTCTGAAAGCCCCGGGAAGTGAAGAAGAAATCGAGATCTGCGAATTTGCGGGGAGCGGCCCTGTTGTTGTCGGGCCAGACCTGACCCATCTCGCCTTCGAAGTAACCGATCTCGAGTCCTTTGCAAAAGAGACAACCGCCAAGGGTTACCCCCTGAGCGATGGTCCGCACAAAACATCCTCCGGTTCCCTTATTGCATTCATCGACGCCCCGGAGGGCTACGAGGTGGAACTGATCCAGCATCTCCCTGCTGGGAGAGAGTTAAAAAGTTAGAATGTTGAAGCGTGGAACGGAGAAGGGTGATGAGTTCCTCTGATTCTGCCGCATCCTTTTAACCTTTTAACCTTTTAACCTTTTAACCTTTTAACCTTTTAACCTTTTAACCTTTCCACTTATTTATCTTCCCATGCTCCCCGTTCCCGAACCCAAGAAAGTTGTCGAAACCTCAGGGAAATTCCTCAACGAGTTCCGTGAGTTCATCAGTCGAGGTAATGTCATCGACCTTGCCGTCGGCGTGATCATGGGTGCCGCGTTCGGCAAGATCGTCACCGCCCTCGTCCAGGACGTGATCATGCCGCCCATCGGGTTGCTGATGAAGGGAATCAACTTTCAGGACCTCTACGTTCCGCTCAATGGCAAGCACTACTCCGCCCTGGCTGCAGCCAAACAGGACGGGGCTCCAATCCTTGCCTACGGAAGCTTCATCAACACCGTGATCGAATTCGTGATCATCTCCGCCTGCATCTTCGCACTGGTGAAGACGATCAACTCGCTCCGCAGAACCGATGCCGCGGCAGCCGCCCCGACAAAGAGCGAGGAGCTCCTGACGGAAATCCGCGACCTGCTCAAGAAGTAGGCTTCTGCTCCGCGTCGAGCTTCCTGAGCACGGAAAGTGCCCTGCGCGCATCGGTCACGCGCAGGATAAGGAGTCCTTTTTTGGCTGAGGGCATCGAGGCCAGATAACCGTACTCGATATTGATTTTTTTGGTGGAAAGGGCGTTCGCGATCCGGGAGAGGCTGCCGGGTTTGTTGTCGTTCTGAATCATCAGGACCTCGCTCTCCACGACCAGCGTTCCATGCGCGTCGAAGAGTGAGACAGCGCGATCCGTATTGCTCACCACCATCCGCACCACCGCATGGTCAGTCGTGTCGGAGACAGTAAGTCCGTAGATGTTGATCTTGGCGACAGCGAGGGCATCGCAGACCGCCGCGAGCGCCCCGGGCTTGTTCTCAAGGAACACCGCCAACTGCTGGACGATCTTGGGAGCCAGCGGTTCGGTTTTCTGCATGGACTTCAACGTAGCATCCGATCACCCCGTCGCACGAAAAAAGAAGAGGAAAAAGAAAAGGCTCATTGAGAAGAGTGGGAAAAGTGGAGGAACTCCACCCTCCCATACGACTCGTCGAATCCCTCGTTGTTTTGCTGACCTAACAGCCTTCAGCCTAAATCACTGAAAGCCTTTTCAGGCCTTCGGCGAAGCAGTGATAGCTTCGGTGATGATGGTCTTGGCCTCGTCGGCCTTGTCTTTCTCAATCGGCTTGGCCGCGGGAACGTGCGGGGTGACTTTCCAGAATTTCGCCAGAGATTCCTTCCAATCGCCAAGGATTCGGGCGGCCAGCGGGCTACCGGTCTTCTCGTGATGTTTCGTGACGAGCTCCTTGAGCTTTGCCTCGTCCTCCAGGGACTCGATCTTGGCCGCTCCGACCAACTGATCGTTGTAACGGCCCAGGAACTTTTCCTCCTCGTCGAGGATGAAGGCCTCGCCGCCGGTCATGCCGGCGCCGAAGTTTTTACCCGTGGAACCGAGGACAACGACTGTGCCACCGGTCATGTATTCGCAACCGTGGTCACCGATTCCCTCGACGACAGCGGTGCCGCCCGAGTTACGGACGCAGAAGCGCTCGCCGGCACGGCCGTTGGCGAAGAGGTAGCCGCGGATGGCGCCGTACATCACGGTGTTGCCGATGATGCTGTTCTTCTCGGGGACGAAGCGGTGGCCGGGGAGCGGGCGGACGATGATCTCGCCACCGCTCATGCTCTTGCCGACGTAGTCGTTCCCTTCGCCGGTGAGGACAAGTTTCACACCTGGGGCGAGGAAAGCGCCGAAGCTCTGCCCGGCGGTTCCCGTGAGATCGAGCTCGAGGGTGCCCTCAGGAAGACCTTCCTCGCCGTATTGGTAGGCGATCTCTCCGGAGACTTTCGTCGCGATGGAGCGGTTGGTGTTGTCGACTTTGTAGGAAAGCTTCACAGCCTTCGCGTCGCGAATCGCCTCCTCGGCATCCTGCAGGATGATGTCGTCGATGGGCTGGTCGTGCTCGGGGTCGTTCCTATCGCGCGTGGCGTAGCGCACGGCCGTCGGATCGTCCTTTACGACATCCTTGAGGAGGCGGGAGAGGTTGACGGTGTTCGCCTTGGGGTGATCGGGGATGTGCTTCTGGCGGAGGCACTCGGTGCGGCCGACCATCTCGTCGATGGTGCGGAAACCAAGGCGAGCCATGATCTCGCGGACTTCCTGGGCGACGGCATTGAAGAAGTTGACCACGTTCTCGGGCTTGCCCTTGAACTTGGCACGCAGACGATCGTCGAGGGTGGCGACGCCGACCGGGCAGTTGTTGAGATGACACTGGCGGACGTAGACGCAGCCCATCGCGATGAGGGCGGCAGTCCCGAAATTGTACTCCTCGGCGCCGAGTAGGGTGGCGTGAACGATATCCTCGCCGGTACGCATACCGCCGTCAGTGCGCAGGGTCACGCGGTTACGGAGTCCGTTGAGCAGGAGGACCTGATGGGTCTCGGCAACACCGAGCTCCCAGGCTCCCCCGGCATGTTTCACGGAACTGAGCGGAGAGGCGCCGGTGCCGCCCTCGTGGCCGCTGACAAGGATGATGTCGGCATGGGCCTTCGCCACGCCTGCGGCAACCGTTCCGACGCCGGCTTCGGCGACGAGCTTCACGGTGACGCGGGCGCGGGGATTGACCTGCTTGAGGTCGTAGATGAGCTGCGCCAGATCCTCGATCGAGTAGATGTCGTGGTGCGGAGGAGGAGAGATGAGCGTGACGCCGGGAACCGAGTTGCGTCGGGCGGCGATGTAGGCGGTGACCTTATGACCGGGAAGCTGCCCACCCTCGCCGGGCTTGGCTCCCTGGGCCATCTTGATCTCGATTTCCTTGGCACTGGCCAGATAGGCGGCATGGACGCCGAAGCGGCCGGAGGCGATCTGCTTGATGGCGCTGTTGGCCCAGTCGCCATTCTCCTGGCGTTTGAAGCGGCGCGGATCCTCTCCGCCCTCGCCGCTGTTCGACTTTCCGCCGATGCGGTTCATCGCGATGGCCAGGGTCTCGTGGGCTTCGGGGCTGAGCGCGCCAAGCGACATGCCGGCCGTGGTGAAACGGCGGCGGATTTCCTCGATCGATTCCACCTCCTCGATCGGCACGGGACCGGAGGGACGGGCGACGAACTCGAGCAGGTTGCGCGGGGAGTGCGGGGTCGAGGCCAGGACGGCGTCTACATAGGCCTTGTAGTCCTCGGGCTTGTTCGTGCGGACGAAGCTGTGGAAATTCTTGATGACCGGCGGGGTGACGGCGTGAAGCTCTCCTCCGCGGCGAATACGGTAGAACCCGGGGTCGCCGAGTTGGAGCGCGGCGGCTTCCTTGCCCTCCTCGACGGGAATGGGCGCGGCGTAGGCCATCTCGTGGCGCGCGAGGGACTCGCGGGCGATCTCTTCGAAGCCGACACCTTCGATCTGCGTGGGGGTTCCCGAGAAACACTCTTCCACCAGCGCAGTGGAAACGCCGGTTGCCTCGAAGATCTGGGCGCCGCGGTAGCTGCCGATGACGGAGATGCCCATCTTGGACATGATCTTGAGCAGGCCGCTCTGAAGTGCCTTCTTATAGTTCAGGAGAGCCGTGGCGTAGTCGGTGTCGACCGAACCCTTCTCGATCATCTCGCGAATGGTCTCGAAAGCCAGATACGGATTGATCGCGCTGCAGCCGTAGCCGATGAGGCAGGCGAACTGATGCACGTCGCGGGCCTCGCCCGTCTCGCAGACAATGCTGGCGCGCATGCGCTTGCCGACGCGGCGGAGGTGATGGTGGACGGCGCCGACGGCCAGAAGGGCGGGGATGGCGAGGTTGTCGGCATCGATACCCTTGTCGCTGAGGACCAGAATCCGCGTTCCGTCATCGATGGCCTGTTCGGCGGCCTTGCAGAGCTCGCGGACGGCAGGGGCCAACCCGGCGGCTCCCGAAGCTGCTTTCCAAAGGGTGGAGAGGGTGGTCGCCTTGTGCTCGCCACCGATTGCTCGGATGGCATCGAGCTCCTCGTTGAAGAGAATGGGTGAGTCGATCGAGACCTGCGAGGCATGCTCGGGGGTCTCGGAGAGAAGATTGCGCCTCCAACCCAGGGTGGTGAAGAGCGACATGACCAGACGCTCGCGGATCGGGTCGATCGGGGGATTGGTGACCTGGGCGAAGAGTTGGCTGAAGTAGGTGTAGAGGAGGCGGGGGCGCAGCGAGAGAACCGCGAGCGGAGTGTCGTCACCCATCGAACCCACGGCCTCGGCACCGTCCTTGACCATCGGTTTGAGGATCATGTCGAGCTCCTCGCTGGTGTAACCGAAGGAGACCTGACGCTGGGTCAGATCAATGATATCGAGATCGCCGACCGGAGCCTTGAGTGCATCGGCCTTGGAAGGGGCGACGCGGACGAAATGGTCGTCCACCATCTTCCGGTAGTTGTGCCGGGTGGCGATCGACTGCTTGATCTCGCGGTCGCGCAGGAGAATGCCGGCGGCCGTGTCGATGGCGATCATCTCGCCGGGCGCTAGGCGTCCCTTCTCCACAATCGTATCCTGATCGAGTCCGTCGACACCCATCTCGGAGCCAAGGCTGAAGATCCCGTCCTCGGTGATCTGGTAGCGGGCCGGACGAAGTCCATTGCGATCCAGGCAAGCGCCGATCGTGATGCCGTCGGTGAAGACCAACGCGGCAGGGCCGTCCCAGGGCTCGCAGAGGCAGGTGTGGTACTCGTAAAAAGCGGCGAGCTCGGGAGAGATCTCCTTGTCACCGCGCCATGCCGGGGGCACCAGCATGGTCATGGAGTGCAGGAGGGAGCGGCCCGACATGGTGAGGACCTCGAGCACGTTGTCGAGGCTGGCGGAGTCGGATCCGCCGGGCTGGATGATCGGGTGCAGCAGCTCGATGTCCTCGCCCCAGAAATCGGCCTTCAGTTCGGCCTCGCGGGCCTGGGTCCAGTTGCGATTGCCCCGGACGGTGTTGATCTCTCCGTTGTGGGCCATCATCCGGAAGGGATGGGCCAGGGGCCATGTCGGGAAGGTGTTCGTGCTGTAGCGCTGGTGGTAGACGCAGAGAGCGGTCTCGTAATCGGGATTGGAGAGATCGGGGAAGAACTTCTCCAGCGAGGAGGAGACAAGCAGGCCCTTGTAGACGATGAGGCGATGCGAGAAGGAGGGGATGTAGAAGCCCTCGATCTTGTCGGCGGCCGCCCTTTTCTCGATCTCGTTGCGGGCCAGGAAGAGGCGGCGCTCGTAGTCGTCATCGGCCATACCCCAGGGACGACCGACCAGCACCTGCTCCATGTCGGGCAGGGTCATCAGGGCCTTGGTGCCCAGGATCTGCTTGTTGGTGGGGACTTCCCGCCATCCGAAGAGACAGAGTCCGCGCTTGGCGATGACTTCATCGGTGATCGCCTTGGCACGGGCCTTGGCGTACTCGTTATCTTTCGGGAGATACATCACGCCGACGCCGAGGTCGGAATCGCGGTAGAGCTGATGGCCGAGTTTCTCAACGACCGGCTTGAAGAGCTTGTAGGGGATCTGGGTCGAGATACCGGCTCCGTCGCCGGTGCGGGCGTCGGCGTCCAAGGCGCCGCGGTGCATCAGGTTGCAGATGGAGCGGAGGCCGATCCGGAGAATCTCGTTGGAGCGCTGGCCGCTGATGCGGGCCACCATGCCGACACCGCAGGCGTCTTTTTCAAAGGCCGGGTCATAGAGGGAGGTTCCGCTCTGATGATGGGGCAGGGAATGGTTCATGGCGTTGGAGGTGGTCATGGTGATGCTTCGGCGAGAACCCGTCCCTATCCCTCGGAAATCCGTGAAAGGGGGAACTCTGGCGAGCTGTAGAATGTCGCGGATGGCGTCCTCCCTCGCAAGCAAATGGCGCGCCAGCACGGAGGATTTTTTGCATTAATCACGGAACCATGTCATTGCGGATTGGAGTTGTCGAATGCCCTCGACTGCCGCCGCGTGGAGAATCACCTTTTTTATGCTTCATGCCACCGTCCTCTTTATCCGCCCACCAATCCTCCGACGCGGACAGGAACTGGCGGCTCTTCCTCTGGTTCCGCGTCCTCTTTTCGGCGCGCTTTTACTACCCGGTTCTGGCTGTCCTGTTTCTCGATTTGGGCCTCACCGCCACCCAGTACACGCTACTCAATGTCGCCTGGGCGGCCGCGAGTCTTCTTTCCGACGTACCCGCCGGAGTGCTGGCCGATCGGATCGGCCGCAAACCGCTATTGATTGCGGCTGGGTGCTGCATGGTCGCCGAGATGACGATTCTCTGCGTTGCCCCCAGGGACGGCGGGATGATTCTCTTTCTTTTCTGTCTGGCAAATCGGATCCTGAGCGGTCTCGCCGAGGGATTGGCCAGCGGGGCCGATGAGGCAATCGTCTATGACTCACTGGCCGAGAGAGGACGTACCGGCGAATGGAATACGGTCCTGGAGCAACTGACCCGATGGCAGTCGGTCGGATTCATGGTCGCCATGCTAGCCGGCGGAGCGGTCTATGCGCCCGGCTTTGTGAACGGGGTGCTGAGTCTACTCGGTATCCATGCCTCCCTGGATCAGGCCGCCACGCTACGCTTTCCAATTGTCCTCACGCTCCTGAGCGCGGTCGGAGTGCTGCTGCTGGCACTGAACTTCCGTGAACCGCTGCGACGTCATCCCCATGCCGTCGAGGATGCCGAGGGACATCATGCCTCCTCGGTGACAGGCGCCTACGCCTTCGTGATCCGTGCCGGACGTTGGCTGCTCGGCAGCCCCGTTGCACTCTTCGTCGTTTGCGCAGGATTCGTGCTTGAGAGCGCCGTCCGCCTGTTCCTTACCTTCAGTAGCTCCTATTTCCGGCTGATCGGGATTCCCGAGATTGCTTTCGGGGTGCTTGGGGCGGCCATGGGAGGGATAGGCTTCTTCGTCTCCCCGTGGGCACGGCGACTCGTCTCCACACGGAGCATCGGCGGTGCCTTCACGATCATCGGCGTCATTGTAATGGCGGGGTTGGTCGGCGTTGCCTTGCACCCTCCGTACTGGGGCGTGATCTTCGGCTTCCTGCTCGGCGGGGCAATGACGCTGATCGGCTTCAGTGTCTCGACCTATCTCAACACGCTCGTCGACTCCCATCATCGCGCCACCGTCCTCTCCTTCAAGGGGCTGGCCTTCAACTTTGCGTACGGCGGCATCAGCCTCCTCTTTGCTTTGGCGCTTCGCTTCGCACCGGGCGCCACGGCTCAGGATCAGTTGGCAAATGCCTTTGCAGTGGTTCCCTTCTGGCTGATGCTCGTCTCCGCCCTGTTACTCGTCGCTTTCCGGAAACATCTTCATCTCATCACCGGCAGAAGCTGATGATCCTCGCCTTTCACAAACCCCACGGAGTCCTCTCTCAGTTCACTCCCGACGGCTCACCCAATCGCACGCTGACGGAGTTTCACTTCCCCAAGGAAGTTTACCCGATCGGCCGGCTCGACGCCGACTCCGAGGGACTGCTCCTGCTTAGTGATGAAGCAGGCCTCAATTCCCGCCTACTCGATCCCGAGCATGGTCACTCGCGCCGTTACTGGGCTCAGGTGGAGAAGATCCCAACCACCGTGGCGCTGGCACAACTTGCGGCTGGCGTGACGATCCAGGATTACAAAACCCGTCCCTGCAAGGTCCGGCTTCTCGATCCTCAGCCTGAGGTTCCTCCACGCGATCCCCCGATCAGGGCTCGCAAGAGCGTTCCCGACTGCTGGATCGAGCTCGAGCTCATAGAGGGAAAGAACCGACAGGTGCGTCGCATGACCGCTGCGATCGGCCATCCCACCCTCCGTCTGCTGCGCGCGCGGATCGGCTCCCTCGAATTGGGAGGACTCGCACTGGGGTCATGGAGGGAGCTCTCCGCTTCCGAGCGGGATTTGATCTTTAAAAGCTGACCGAAAAACCGCGTCAGTGATGGCAGCCGCAGCCTGATCCACAGCCGCCGCCCGAGGCAGGTCGCTGCGGAGCGGGTGCCGATCCACCCTTGGAAACAAAGCCGAATCCACCTGTGATCACGCGGCGCACGGGAACCCCCGTCTCAGGATGGGTGGTGAGGGGCGCGTCCTTCATGCTCTGCTGCACCTCAAAGGTCTGCGACGCCTCGCCCTGTTTGGAGGGAATCGTCTCGTAGAGATAGGTCGCCATGGTGTTGTGGAAAATGGTGCGCGATACAGGGTTCGAATACGTAGTTTTTACAGAGAAGAAGTGGCTATTTGACCCAAAGGTAACAAAAAGGTAACAATTGGGGCATGAAAAGACCCCGTGGTGCAGCGAAGGCGAAGGGACGTGGGCCGGTGGAGATCATCAAGGAGAAGACCACCAGCATTCCGATTTACGATGCCGGTGGTGGCCGATTCATAGCCGCCTACTACGCGGAGGGAAAGCGAAAGCTCGTCAAATTCAAGTCGCTTGAGGCAGCCAAGGCGGGTGCCAAGGAGATCATCCAAACCCTGACCACGGGGGTGGCCCATGTGGCCGCTTTCACTCCAAAGGAAACCGCCTCCATCAACGATGCGGTGGATATCCTCACCCCTCTGGAAATCTCACTCACCGAGGCCGTCCGTCAATTTGCGGAGGCACACAAGCTGCTCGGGGGTGGCTCCATTGTTTCTGCCGCGCAGTTCTACGCAAAGCACCTTGAGGAAGAGAACCGACGAGGTGCCCTCACCCCGATCACCTTCCCGGAGCTTACGACCAAGTTCCTGGAGTCCATCAAGGGCTCCAAATCGAGCCGCTACATCCTTGATCTCAAGTCCAAGCTCAAGAAGGCCTCTGGGGTCTTCAAGGGGCAAGTCCGGGGCATCAGGGCCGATGATATCGATGTCTGGCTCTCCGGCATGAAGAAGGCCTCTGGGCGCACCAAGAACAACTACCGGATGGCCCTGCTGACCCTCTTCTCCTACGCGAGGGATAAGAAGCACCTCCCCCGTGGGGAGAAGACCGAGGCGGAGTTTGCCACCCGCTATGATGACAAGGGTGGTGACATCGGGATCTATACCCCTGACCAGTTCCGCACCGTACTGGAGAATATCGAGGAGCGATTTATCCCCTTCATCGCCTTGGGGGGATTTGCGGGGCTACGGACCATCGAGATCCTCCGTCTGGAGTGGAAAGACGTCTGGTTCGACAAGGGAGTCATCGAGGTGGGCAAGGACAAAGCCAAGACCGCCACCCGCCGACTGGCACCCATCGTTCCTGCCCTGGAGGTATGGCTCAGACCCCGAGCCAAGACCGGGCCGATCCTCCCCGGTATCCGCGACGAGTTCCACTTCACCAAACTCTTCAGGGATGCCACCTCCAAGCTGGTCGATGCCCAGGGAGAGCCCTTGGTAACTCTCGTCCACAATGGCCTCCGTCACTCCTTTTGCTCCTACCGGCTGGCGGTCACCAAATCGGCGGCTCAGGTTTCCCTAGAGGCAGGGAATTCCCCCAAAATGCTCTTCGAGAACTACCGGGAACTGGTGACCGAGAAGGCAGCGAAGGAATACTTCGGAATCCTCCCGGAAAAGAAGGTCACCAAGGGGAAAGGCAAGGTGGCCCGGAAGTCTTCAGTGAAGACTCGCAAATCAAAGAATAACTCCCGATAGAGGGAACATGACGGGGCAATGCTACGCTAATTCATACCATCTTCTAGAGCTACTCTCAGAGTCCTTGAGCAAGGAAACTGATTCAGAGGAAATCGAGAAGCTAAACGGACTTTCTCTTGTGCACGGATGGATCACTCCAAATTCAGGTAGTGAAAAAGGAATAAAGATTGATCATGCGTGGATTGAGTCTGCGGTGTTCGTTTTTGAAACCTCAGCAGGAGGAGTTGCATACCAAGAAATCAAACAATTCTACAGAGAGTATCAAGCGATTGAACGTGTGCGATACACGCTCGCAGGTGCATCTTACCTAAAAGAGAAAACAAAGATTTATGGTCCTTGGGATAATGAGGGCAGGAGACATCGAGGTCTGCCTATATTGCAGAAGTAATCAAAGAGGTTAGAGTTGTTCCGTAATCCGATTTGAACCCCTCTGCCCAGGGCTTAATCCTCATCTCAGAATCTCCGCACGGGTAGCCCTGCGTGTGGCACCCAGGGCCTCCAGCAATTCGTGTTTACGGAAGAGCCGGTGCTTGCCGAGTTTATAGCTCGGGAGGAGTCCCATCTGGACGTACTGCTGCATCGATCGTTCGGGGATACCGAGCCACTGCGCAGCGGTCTTGGTGTTGATGAATTCCGATTTCGGATGAGTCCCCGGAGGATCCCCCTTGGGGCCGACAATTGACCTCAGCAGGAGCAGGGCTTCGGCGGTGTTCTGGGGACGCCTCCTCCCCTCCTCGATGGTGTGTTCCTCGGCCATTTTATCGAAGCTTGACCCCTGCCGTGTGCAGGAATCGTTGGGCCTTCTTGAGGATAAATTCCTCATGGCGTTCCGGCCGCAGCGTTGGTCGGATCATCTCTCGGAGATAGCCAAGGATCTCGGCTTGCTCCGGCTTCTCCAGCCAGGTTTTCACCTTGGTCAGATCATCAGTTTTGCTGGGTGCGTTTTGTGGCATAGCCACCAAATAAACACATCTACAGAGGCATGGTGCTCCCGATCGGGAGCACCAAGAGCTTTTTTCCCTGAAAGAATGGATGAAATGGAATTCGTTCGATCCCTCATTCAGGCCTGCTCGGAGCCCTCTTCTGACAATCTCTTCGCACCTGCTGTTTTCCTCCGCTCATGGGGTGTCATCGCCCGCTATGCGGACGTCACTGGGGGCTTTGGGTGGGCCCCGCTTGTTCCTGCTTCCTCCACCCCATCAGCTCACCCTGCCAGACGATCCTCTAACCCTTCGCCCATTGCAGCGAATCGGCCCCATCCACTCCGCTTCCCTGCAATCGGCTCACCCACCTGCTCGATCTACTCGGGGCAACCTCATTCACTCCCATCAACGAGACCCATTCCAGACCTCTGGATGCTGAATCGTGGTGTTTGTTCACCCGGGCCAAACAACCAACAGGATAGCACTTTCTCACGGAAAGTGCTGGCGGGGTCGCTGGCGCTTCCTCCCCGCTTCCTCTTCCGCGTGTCAGGCACGCTCCAGAGATTTCACTGAATCCGTTAGCCGATCCCCACGGAACCCGACCAACTCCGTTTTAAAAACGCGATGCCTCATCATCAGCCACCCAACACACGCCGCATGGAGTTTCTGCTCTCGGGCGAGGCGTATGAGCGATTCCATCGGTTGCACGAGGCGCGTGGTTTTCGAACCAAAGCCGAGACACTCGAAGCGCTGATCTACGCTGCGGAACTCGACAGCAAAATCGATCCCGCTGCGCTGGAAAGGATCGAGACCAAGCTCGATCAGGCGATTGCATTTCTGGAGGAACTCTCGTGAAGAACGGTTTCATCTTCGCGCACAAATCGACGGCCCGAGGAAGGCTCGATCTGGAATATCTGGACGAGAGTTCTGGTAGGAAAGCTGCCCTCCGTGCTGCCAAAAAGTTGGATGAAGAAGTCGGGAAAAAACTGAAGGGATTTACGGATTACGCCTCCAAGGAATCACTCGGCCAGGTTCACGTCGGAGGCTTTTTGCATCACGCGATTCGTAGGAATCCCGATGGGACAAGCACCGCTCCCAGCAAACTTTCCAATGAGGAAAGGAAGAGGAGAATCACCGAGGTCTGGAGGCATCATCTGAATCGTTTTGGTTCTCAGGCGAAGCAACCAGTCGTGGCCCATCGGCTCGTTTTTTCGATGTCTATGGAGCAGCACGATGCTCTCGTGAACGCCGGGATCAGCCCCGATCAGGTGGTGATTTACAGTGTCAAAAAAGTGATGGAACGCTTCGCCGAGAAGTTCCATCGGGGTGACTCGATTGGCTATGCCTACGGGCTCCATCACGACACGGATAACCTCCATGTTCATGTCGCCCTTTGCCCCCGAAGCGCGAAGGGGCGCTACGTCGGATGCAGCATGTCTCGGCATCCGGGGAAGCACAAAAACCAGATGGTTTTCATGAGGGAATGGTTTGAGAGGGAGAACCGGCTCCGGGCGGAGTTTCTCTCCAATCCGCAGAAGATGGAGCAGTCCCTGACGAAGCGTATCGATCAGGAAAAGTTCACGATTGCGCCACGACTTTCGACAGCACAGCGGATCGCCTTTCAGGATTCAGCGCATGAGGCGGCGAATCACTTGCAGCAATCCTATGAAGCGATTCTTCGATTGGAAGCGGCCATCGCCGAGAAGAAGAAACAGCAAGCAATCCTTCGTGCTGCCACAAGCGCACAGCGCCTCTTTGGGGTCAAAAAGAGTCCCTTGCTCCGGGCCGGAGAGAAGCTCGGAGCAACAGCTCAGACCCGCACCCTTCGGCAGATGCAACAGCTTCTGACGAAGCTCAAACGAACATATCTCCTAGAACACCAACACTACACCCAACACCACCACACCTATGCCCATCACAAGCCCCAACAGACCCTCCGGAGAACCCCCTCTCAACATCTCTGACCACATCATGTTCAACGGGTTCATTTTCAAGCCAAAGCAGGTTGAAGCCGTATCCCAGAAAGAGATGGCAGACGGGTTGCGCACCACCACGCTTGTCTTTCAATCCCACAAGGAAACCGTCCAGGATCCTGATGGCGAACTCTTCAACTACTTCGTGAAGCGATTCCATCCCAACGGGGTCAAGGAAGAGGGAACTTATACTACCTAGAAAACGTCAATCGGATCCTGACGGCGATTTCCTGCGTCGCCCCTGCTGCTTCAGGTTTACGACATGGTTATTGATACCGCTTTGGGAAGGTCACTACCGCTTGCAGAAGTAGCTCCCTTTCTGCCGGGGTCCAACGTTTAGCTCTTCGCCTTTTTACCTTTCAGCGGGTTGGCCCGAACGTAGTCCCTAGTCGCTCTGACCACCACATCGCTCAGGGTCAGATCTGCGAGGTCGGCAATCTTGAGAAGTTGCTCCTTATCCTCTGAGGAGATCCGGACCGTCATGACGCCGTCGCGTTTCTTTGGCATGGAGGGAAACCTATTAAGGGGAAGAAATAGATGAAAATCTTTTTCGTGGGGTAGGACACTCCCTGTCGTGGTGCTTCTGCCAAACTTTCGGCCTATGACTCCATCCATCTCTCATCTCCGTACCGTCACCAGCCTCACGCTGATTGGACTCACGCTCACCGCCTGCACCACCGAAACCGGTGCTGACGGCCAGCCTCACAAAGTCATGACCCCGATGGGTGCAGCCGTCGTCCAGGGAGTCACCGCGGCTGGGATCGGAGCTGGCACCGGAGCCCTCATGCGTGGGGTGAATCCCGTTGCCGCCGGAGCGATCGCCGCAGGAGCGGGAAGCGTGGGATCCCAGGCCATCAATGCCTTCATCCCACAGGCTGGAAAAGGATCAGGAAAAGCCTCGGGAGCAACGCAGAATCAACAACTGTATATCCGAGCCTCCGATGGCTCCTTCGTCCCGGCGAAGGTCTGCTACATCCAGCAACCCGATGGTAGCTACGCCCCCTCCTATCCAAGGGGACAGCAACTCTACCGCCAGCTTCCCAACGGAAGCTTCGCCCCTGTCCGCTAAAGCTGCTATCCCACCGACATGGGTTTTTTCCGCTTCCGCAGATCTTTCAAGATCATGCCTGGGGTTCGATGGAACCTCGGAAAGCGAAGCTCCTCCTTTAGCTTTGGTGGGAAAGGGTTCCACTACACGGTTGGTGGTCCTAGAGGTGGCCGCACTACTGTCGGCATTCCCGGCACGGGACTCTCCTACACCGAGACATCGGGGCATACCTCCACGACGACCGAGGAGAGTTCTGGATGTGCCGGATGCCTCGGGCAGATCATCCTCCTGTTTCTGGTGCTGGGTGGCATCAGCATGTGTGTGAATAGCGGGAAAGAGACCTCCACGGACAAGAAATCGACCGCCTCGTCGTCCCCGCAAGCCTCGGCCACTTCGACCCCTCAGCCTATCCCGGCATCCACGGCGACACCTCCTCCTTTCCCCGAGAGTCGCTACTGGCCGAAGAAGGTTCGGCTACTCAAGCCGGTTGAGTTCACCGGCTCTGTTTCTGGCGGCACTGTCCGGAGTACCGTCTCCGCCGGGACCATCCTCCCGGTCCTCCTTTCCGACGATCATCAGAGCGTGGAAGTCCGAATGAATGACCTTTCCAGCACTATCCCCTTAGCCGACACGGACTTCCTCAAGAGAGCGAATCTGAAGAAAAGCCGATCGATGGAGTGATCCATTCCCTGCTCGCCACATACCTTTCTGACCGTTATCTGTCGGACACCGTTTTTCCCTAACCCAGACCTCATGCCCAGCGAAGCCGACACTTGCCGGATACAAGTCCTGCCGAAGCTCTATTCGGCAGGATGGACCGACGAGTTGATCCGAGAGCAACGCTCCTTTACCGATGGGCGGATCATGGTTTCGGGAGGCAAATCCTGGCGACGCCCTCAGAAGCGTGCCGACTATCTTCTTCTTTATAGGCCTAACCACATCCTAGCTGTAGTGGAGGCGAAGTCCGCCGATTGTCTTCCACACGATGGCCTCCAGCAGGCCAAGGAATACGCTCAGATCCTTGATCTGAAATTCGCGTATTCCACCAATGGCCACTCCATCGTCGAGTTCGATTTCCTTTCCGGAAAGGAAACCCTTCGAGAGACCTTCCCATCGCCAGATGAGCTCTGGAGTCGCCAGCAGGGGAGCCTTGGTCTCACCACTCCCGAGCAGCAAGGTCGCTACCTCTCACCCTGCCTCCATGTTCAGGGAAAGCCGCTACGCTACTACCAGGAGATTGCGGTGAACCGCACAGTCCAGAGCATCTTACAGGGGAACAAGCGACTTCTCCTCACCATGGCCACCGGCACGGGAAAGACCGTCGTGGCCTTCCATATTTGCTGGAAACTCTGGTCCTCCAAGTGGAATGCCAAGGGGGATCCCACTCGTAAGCCCCGCATCCTCTACTTGGCTGATCGCAACTTCCTCGTGGATGACCCGAAGGACAAGACCTTCGCCCCCTTCGGCGATGCCCGGCACAAGCTTGAGGGAGGAGTCGTCACCCACAGCCGCGAAATCTACTTCTCTACCTATCAGTCTATTGCCAAGGACGAGCGCCGACCCGGCCTTTACAAGGAATTCGCTCCCGACTTTTTTGACCTCATCATCGTGGACGAGTGCCACAGGGGCAGTGCTAAGGATGATTCAAACTGGCGCGACATCCTCGACTACTTCGAACCAGCCTACCAGCTAGGCATGACGGCTACCCCACTGCGGGAGGAAAACCGGGATACCTACCTTTACTTTGGGAACCCGATTTATCAATACAGTCTCAGACAGGGCATCGAGGACGGCTTTCTTGCGCCCTACCGCGTTCACCGTATCGTCACTCAGTGGGATGCAGCAGGCTGGCGCCCAACCAAGGAAGACCTAGACCGGTTTGGTCGCCAGATCCCGGACGAGCTCTACACCACATCGGATTTCGAGCGGAGAGTTGCCCTTAGAGCACGGACAGAGGCAGTGGCACGACACCTCACCGATTTCTTGAAAAAAACGGACCGCTTGGCCAAGACGATCGTCTTCTGCGTCGACCAGGATCACGCCTCTGAAATGCGGGTCGCATTGAATAATCTCAATGCCGACATGGTCCGGGACTATCCGAACTACGTCTGCCGCGTTACCGCAGACGAGGGAGATGTGGGCAAAGGGCACATGCAGAAGTTCCAGGACGTAGAGACCGACCGGAGCAGTCCCATCATTCTGACCACTTCCCAGCTCCTCACCACGGGACTTGATGCGCCCACATGCCGGAATGTTGTCCTCGTTCGCCTGGTGAACTCCATGGTCGAGTTCAAACAGATCATCGGTCGAGGCACCCGCGTTCGTGACGATTACAGGAAGCTCTGGTTCACTATCCTCGACTACACGGGCGCTGCTACGAGAAACTTTGCGGACAAGAATTTTGATGGGGATCCAGCTTTTGCATCTCAAGAAGAGATAGACGAACACGGCGTCACGAAAGCCATCGAGGTGGAAACCCCCGAGGAAAACCTTGGAGCTGAAGATGTAGAGAGTCTGTCAGCTAGAGTTCAGGAACGACCACCCATCGTAGGCGATCCTTCACCCGGCATTCAGAAAATCTACTTCGATGGCGGCTCAGTCGAGATCGCTTCTGAGCTGGTGCATGAGCTCGATGCCGATGGGAAACAGCTCCGTGTCGTAAAGCTCACCGACTACACCGCCGAAAAAGTCCGCACCCTCTGCGCCACGCCCGAGGAGCTGCGCGCCCGATGGGCCCATGGAGAGCAGAGAGCCGAGATCATCCGACAGCTTGCCGAGCGGGGGATCGACTTCGCCGCCGTTGCGGCACAGGCCAAGCAGCCCGAGGCCGATCCCTTTGACCTCCTCTGCCACTTGGCTTTCAATGCCCCCGTGCTCACCCGCCGCCAGCGGGCTGACCGGGTGAAGAAACAGGAGGCCTCCTTCTTTGATTACCTCGCCCCGGAGGCTCGTGAAATTCTGAACGAACTGCTGGAGAAATATGCCAGTGACGGCGAACTCCAATTCACACTTCCCGATGTCCTGAAACTCCAGCCAATTTCAGAGCACGGCAGTGTGAATGAAATCATCGGTAAGTTCGGAGGAGTGGATCGTCTTCGGACAGCCGTGGAACAATTACAGTCATTGCTGTATATATCAAACAGCTAACTATTAAACGCAATGAGACTTGTTTCGTTTTCAGTCACTAACTATAGAAGTATTACCAAGGCATATAAATTGCCAATTAGGCAGGCTACAATCTTGATTGGTCCAAATAACGAAGGGAAATCTAATATTTTAAGAGCATTAGTTACGGCGCTGGAAATCTTAAAAAATTTGGGGAGTTTCAGAATTATGCGTGGCCGGTTTCAATCGCATTATTTATTGCGTGAAACTTATACTTGGTCAAAAGATTTTCCGGTTTCTCTTCAGGAAAAAAATCCCAACGGGGAGTCAATTTTTAATTTTGAATTTGAACTTACAAAAAAAGAAGTAGAACAGTTCAACAAAGAAGTTAAAAGCAGTTTAAACGGAACACTTCCGGTTCAGTTAAGCCTAGGTCAAAAGGATCCTGGATTTAAAGTTCTAAAAAAAGGACCTGGTGCAGCAGCTCTATCCAAAAAAGAGGAACTGATTGCACAATTTATAGCCAAGAGATTAAACATAAATTATATTCCCGCAGTCAGAACAGCTAATTCGGCAGAAAGAATCGTTTCAGAAATAGTAGAAAAAGAGCTTGCAGCTGTTGAGGATGATGAAAATCTAAAAAAAGCATTAGCTGAAGTTGCAAAGGTTCAAGCGCCAGTTTTGGAAAAGATTTCAAAAAGCATTAAAGAAACTCTTTGTGAGTTCTTGCCTAATGTTAAAACTGTGCAAGTAACGATTCCACAAGAGGAAAGATATCGGGCTCTACGTAAATCATGTGAGATCATCGTTGATGATGGAACTCCTACATTGCTAGTTAGAAAGGGTGATGGAGTTCAAAGCTTGGCCGCGCTCAGTTTAATGCGACACGCATCCAAAACAGGTGCCTCAGGAAGAAATCTTATTCTTGCGATTGAAGAGCCGGAATCTCACTTACACCCAATGGCGATTCATCAATTAAAATCAGTTCTGCATGATATAGCGGATGAACATCAAGTAATAATGACAACTCATTGTCCATTATTTGTAGATCGAGCTTCATTAAAATCAAATATATTAGTTCATAAAAACAAGGCTGCTCCAGCGAAAGATGTTAAGCAAATACGTGAAATACTAGGCGTACGTGCATCCGATAATCTAAGACATGCAGAACTTGTATTACTTGTTGAGGGTGAGAATGATAAGAAATCATTAGAAGCCTTATTAAAGGCTAATTCAGCAGTCCTGAGAAGTGCAATTACTCATGGAACTCTTGTTTTAGAGTCACTGGTGGGTGGATCAAATCTATCGTATAAACTAAGTAATCTCCGCGACGCGGTCTGTATTACTCACACATTTTTGGATTACGATAAATGTGGAATTACATCTTTTGAAAACGCTAGCCGAGATGGTCTGTTAATTGAAGCTGATGTAACATTCGCTGTTTGTAATGGAATGAAAGAATCTGAGTTCGAGGATATTTTAGATGAATGTATTTATGCTAATCTTATTAAAAATAAATATGGTGTTTCCATATCATCAACCAAATTCAAAGGAAATTTAAAATGGTCATATCGCATTCGCGACACATTTCGTCATCAGGGGAAACATTGGTCAACTGACATTGAAAATAAATTAAAATCGGATATTTCTGAATTAGTCGAAGCAAATACTAATAACGCATTAAATCATTATAAGCGATCTTCTTTTGACGCTTTAGTGTCAGCATTAACTGCAAAAATTGATGCAATTGCTACAAGCAAAAATGATTAAGGGACTTTCCACCACTACCCAATCCCTCGGATCACTCATTGATTCCGCGCGCAAGATCATGCGCAAGGACAAGGGGCTGAACGGTGATCTTGATCGGTTGCCTCTGCTCACGTGGGTCATGTTCCTGAAGTTCCTTGATGATCTGGAGCTTCAACGTGAGGAAGAAGCCAAGCTGGCTGGAAAGTCTTTTAAGCCTGCGATTGAGTCTCCCTATCGTTGGCGTGATTGGGCGGCGAAGACTGATGGAATTACTGGTGACGAATTGTTGGCCTTCATCAACAACGATGAGGCTGTATTACCAAACGGCAAGAAAGGCGCGGGCCTCTTTGCCTACCTGCGTCGCCTGACCAGCTCCGAGGAGGTAACCGCCGATCCTCGTGAGGTGATCGCTACAGTCTTCAAGGGGGTCGATAACCGCATGAAAAGTGGCTATCTCCTGCGCGATATTCTCAACAAGGTTGGAGGGATCCACTTCACATCCAGCGATGAACTTCACACTCTCGGAATGCTTTACGAGTCGATGCTCCGAGAGATGCGCGATGCGGCAGGAGACTCTGGAGAATTCTACACCCCGCGAGCAGTTGTGCGGTTTATGGTCGCTGTTACCGATCCACGCCTTGGAGAAACTGTGCTCGATCCTGCCAGTGGCACGGGAGGATTTCTGGTCGAGGCCTATAATCATCTCGCCGGACAGGTGAAGACCGTCGCCGATCGGACGCAACTCCAGACCGGCTCCCTCTACGGCTGTGAGCCGAAGTCGCTTCCCTACCTCCTCTGTCAGATGAATCTCTTGCTGCATGGACTCGAGGCACCACAGATCGATCCTGGCAATGCGCTGCGCCATAAGCTTACTGACATTGGCGAGAGAGATCGCGTGGATGTTATCCTGACTAATCCTCCCTTCGGAGGAGAGGAGGAGCGTGGAATCCAAGGAAACTTCCCTGAGGACAAACAGACAGCCGAGACCGCGTTGCTCTTCCTCCAGCTCATCATGCGGCGACTCCACCGCGCACCGACGAGTGCCAAGCGCCCAGCACGTGCCGCAGTCGTCGTGCCGAACGGTACCCTCTTTGGAGATGGTGTCTGCGCCCGTATCAAGGAGGAGCTGATTAAAGAGTTCAACCTCCACACCATTGTCCGGCTGCCGAACGGGGTCTTTGCTCCCTACACGAGCATTCCGACGAATCTCCTCTTCTTTGACCGCTCCGGGCCGACGCGCGACATCTGGTATTACGAACAGCCACTTCCCGAGGGCAGGAAGAATTACACCAAGACAGCTCCTATCCAATTTGAGGAGTTTTCTCCACTGATCACCTGGTGGACTAAGAGGGAGAAAAACGAACATGCATGGCAGGTTCCAGCATCCGAGATCCTCGCTAATGGGTGCAATCTCGATCGGAAGAATCCCAGCGCCAAGGACGATATTACACATCTTCCTCCTGAGGAGCTTGCCGCAAGCATCCTAATGAAGGAGCAACGCATCGCGGAGATCATGGGCAACATTCGGCAGTTGTTGGCCAATCACAATATGAAGAGTTAGCTGATTCCGATATGATTCAATCCACACCGCTGGAAATCGATTTGTTTTTTGCCCGACCGCTTAAAACAGAAGACGGTTACACATGGACGCTAGCTTCCCGACTAGGATCTATGCTTAGAGTCGCTCAGGACCGTTTCGGTAAACGTGACACTTCCTACACAGTTCTTGGCATCGAATTTGGCGGTGACATTCCTCAGATTTGGTATCCAGGAAATTGCGGAGATGTCATAATTCAACTTACCCCGGCGTGTGCAACGGACACCATTCGTGCATGTTACCAACTGGCGCACGAATGTATTCACCTACTCTCGCCCAGCGGAGGGCAGAACGCCAACAATCTTGAGGAGGGCTTGGCTACTTATTTTTGTCATCAATACATTTGGGAGACTTTTGGTATAGATTGGCCCTGTACAATTCCGAGTTATGCGGAAGCTCGCTCTGCGGTCGAGGAACTACTTTCGAAAGACCCATATATTGTTCGGCGTTTGCGAGACCATCAGCCAGCGATGCATCTCACTAAACCTGCTGACATTATGGCTGTTACTTCGGATGTGCAGCCTGAATTAGCAGTGTATCTATGCGAACAGTTTACTCGATGAAACATTGGCCAACGGTGAAGTTGGGCGAGGTGCTCCAACGCGTGGAGCGCCAGGAAATAGTTGATGCTTCAAAACAATATCGACTGCTCGGTATTCGGCTAGAAGGACAAGGACCGTTTTTACGAGAAACGGTCATGGGAACTGAAATATCGGCAACGAAGCTTTTCCGCGTTGCTATGGGTGATTTTATTTACAGCCGATTGTTTGCATGTCGCGGTGCATTCGGCGTCATCACGGAAGATTTGGATGACTGCCATGTTTCCGGTGAGTTTCCGACCTTCCTGCCAACGCAAGGCAAGATAGATGTTGAGTATCTGAAATATTGGTTTCGCCTTCCGAGCGTTATCGCAATGGTTGATGCTGATTGTTCCGGAAGTACCCCTCTTACGCGAAATCGGTTCAAAGAGCATTTCTTTCTCGAGTTGAAAATCCCTCTTCCACCATTGGTTGAGCAGCGGAGGGTGGTAGCGCAGATTGAGGAGCTGGCCGCCCAAATCGAAGAGGTCCGCATCCTCCGCAAACAAGCTGGAGAAAAAGTGGAAGAGCTTTTGCGCTCCATTGTCATGGAAGACAAGCAGGCAAAGCCAACGGCAATGCGTGATTTAGTAACTCTGCGCTCTCCAGATGTCACAGTGAGTGCAGATGAAACTTACCAATTTGCTGGTGTTTATTGTTTCGGGCGAGGTGTATTCAAAGCAACGAGAAAATCGGGGATGGATTTTGCTTATCCCCGACTCACTCGCCTTCGCGCGGGTGAGTTTGTTTATCCCAAGCTGATGGCTTGGGAAGGGGCATTCGGTGTGGTTCCGCCCGAATGCAATGGCTGTGTGGTCTCAACTGAGTTTCCAGTTTTCGAAGTCAAAGAGGATCGAGTTCTCCCCGAAGTTCTCGACACATATTTCCGAATGCCTTCAGTTTGGCCGGAGATTGCAGGCGAAAGCACAGGAACAAATGTACGTCGCCGCAGATTAAACCCGAAGGACTTTCTTGATTACGAAATCCCGCTGCCCTCGCGTGAATCGCAATTCACTCTTAGAAAAGTTAGAGCTGAGATCGACGCATTAAAGCGCATCCAGGCAGAAACCTCCGCCGAGCTCGATGCACTTCTCCCGGGTATCTTGGACCGTGCTTTCAAAGGAGAACTATGAATCCTTCTGCTGGCACTCATGATATGCCCTACTGGGTAGATATCATTGTCAAGCTGACTCCGGCCTTCGTAACGCTGGTCTTGGGGATTGTTGGGAGCACTATCGCGTACTGGCAATACCGTTTAGGAAAGCTTCAGCATCAGCTCAATCATGATAGGCTCCGTTTCGACCTCTTTTCCAAAAGGTTGGAAGCATATGAAAAGCTACAACACTTTTTCACAGAAGTTGTTCGGACAGGAACAGTTGAGGATAAGGTATTGCCTGTACTAGGAGAGGCAATCTACCAATCACGCTTTTTATTTGGGGATGAAATCTCTTCTCGTTTGGATGATATCTGGAAAAAGGCCATTGATTTGAGGTATTGCCGACACATGTTGCATGAAGCCGGATCCCTGCCGGTTGGCCCAGAGCGCACAGCACTCTGTGAAAAAGATGGCGAACTGCTGAAATGGATGATGGATCAGATGAATGAAGCGCCTGGCCGCTATGCCAAATACCTTAAGTTTCAGTAAAAATGGCCTTCCCTTTTCTCATCCCCATCGCAAAGCGCATCAGCTTACGATTTCTTCTTAGCAAACAAAGAGGCGGGATTTCCTTTCCAAGCTGATGACCTAGAAATTAGTAAATCATCATAGTTCAATGCCCATCCCTGAATTCAACGAGATCAAGGCGCCTGCTCTTCAGTTCTTTGCTGATGGGAAGGAGCACCACATCAAGGAAGTCTACGACTCCCTCGCAAAGCACTTCGCGCTGACAGAGGAGGAACTAAGCCAGGTTCTACCGAGTGGTCGTCAATTACGATGGCACAATCGGGCGAGTTGGGCCTGCTATGATCTGTTCCGGGCCGGCCTGCTCGTAAAAAACCGGCGCGGGGTCTATCTCATTACCGAGATTGGCAAAAAGATCGCAGCGGGTAATCCCAAAATGATCGACAGGGATTTCCTCATGCAATTCCCGGATTTCGCAGCCTGGCAGGCACTGACGGAGGCCGGACGCTCCTCCGAGGAAAAAGCTCTCCCTGAAGCCACGTCCTCCTCGGTCACCCCTAACGAGATCATCGAATCCGCCTTCGCCAGCCTGCAGGGAACGCTTAAGTCGGAGATCTTAGAATTGGTCGCACGCATCGATCCTTACCGCTTTGAGCAAGTGGTCATTGATCTGCTCTTGGCTATGGGCTACGGCGGGTCCCGCCAAGAAGCGGCGATGGTCACTCAGAAGTCCAACGACGAGGGAATCGATGGCCTGATCAATGAGGATCGGCTGGGACTGGATCGCCTCTACATTCAAGCCAAACGATGGAAGAACACGGTCGGGAGACCCGACATCCAGAGCTTTGTGGGAGCACTGGCGGGTCAGCAGGCCACTAAGGGGATCTTCATCACGACGAGTGACTTCACCTCTCAGGCTCGGGAATTTGTGAAGAACCTTCCCCAGCGCGTGATCCTGATCGACGGAGACCGCCTCGCCGAACTGATGATCGAGCACAACATCGGCGTCTCCCGATCAGTCAGCTACGAGATCAAACGCATCGACAGCGACTATTTCGAGGAAGCCTGATCGCCCTATGGGTAAGATCCCCTCCATTCTCGTCGGTGTAGCGGGTGAGTATTTCGTGGCCGCGGAATTATCCCGCAGAGGCTACATCGCCTCGATCTCGATGCGAAACACGCGAGAAATCGACATTCTGGCTACCAACGAGGAGGCAACTCACTCGATCACAATCCAGTGCAAGGCGAATCAGGACGGGGGATCTTCCTGGATCCTGAATAAGAAGGCCGAGGACTTCGCCCCCAAAAACCACTTCTACGTCTTTGTGGCTCTAACCTCACCCGAGGAACGACCTCGCTACCATGTCGTTCCTGCATCAGTAGTGGCTGAATATACCTCGCGCACTCACAAGGAATGGCTAGCTGGAGACTATCGCCGCAAAGATAGCGCCATCAGAAACTTTAGGGACAAAGAGGGAGCGTACCTTGATCGCTGGGATCTGCTGGGGCTCGATTGAGAAAAGGATACGGAACAGTGGGTTGATGTGGTCGAAATCAGCGCTGCGACCAGTGCTTTTTCCAGTAGCCTCCTGAGTTGCTCGTAGTCCCCGCTGTGGAGTACGCGGACTGAGGTGTCGATCGTGGAACGATGGGAGAGGCACTCTGAAGGTGCTTCTTCATGGTGGGGGTACGCGTGAGCTCATGAAGCTGTTCGTCCGTGAGGACCCGATGCTTTTTGAAAAGCTCTATGATGGCTCTGAGTGTGTCTGGTTTGCAGTTGAGGAGATCTCTGCGAAGCCGAGGAACATCGGGTCGATGAACTGGCCATCTGGAGCCGGCTTCTAGGATCATGCTCAGGGCCTCCAGACCTCGCTCGTCGCTGTCATTTTCCGAGATTCTCCACCGTGAGGTAAGGTTGCTGATGAAGCCATCGAGGATGTGCCAGTTTTCCTCAGCGGTATGGTTGGGATTCGCACCTGCTTCCAGGAGTCTGCTGACGACTTTGGGAAGTCCTCTGTGTGAAACATGACTTAAGAGGGAATCAGCCTGATCTGCGGGGATGGGTTTTTTCAGAAGCATTTCCAAGATGGCTTCACGAGTTCGCCAGACGGATCGCTCAAACGGTGACTCAAGGGAGCCCATCTCGTATTCTTCATCTTCTGGATAGGGAGAGCAGGGAACTCGGGCATGAGGATCGGCACCAAGCCAAAGCATGAGAGCGACGCCCCTTTCGTCCTGATTTTCGACAAAGACATTGAGGGCAATGTCGACCTGTCGCTGGAGGCATGGGCATTGCTCAAGGTAGCTTTTCACGAATCCTAGAAGTGGTCTGGCTTTAGTCCTAAGAGCTCGTGCCACGGCATTCTCCAGGCAGGGGTTAGCACCGGCTTGCATCAGGCGATCCATCATCTCTCGGTCGTAGGTCTCCAGTGCGTCGCAGAAATCGAAGCCGCAGGGGTCAGTGCCGTATTCCAGTAAGAGGCTGACCATCGTGTGGTTTCGTGAACGGACGGCTTCGCTCAGCGGGGAGTCGTCATCCCCATTGGGATCGTATCCATTGGCTAGCAGCAATGCCGCCAGGCTGTGAAAT
This sequence comes from Spartobacteria bacterium, assembly GCA_947471565.1. GTDB lineage: Bacteria > Verrucomicrobiota > Verrucomicrobiia > Chthoniobacterales > UBA6821 > UBA6821. The sequence goes on from CANIVT010000010.1 coordinate 84,118, forward strand.
CCTCTATCTGCCGCTGTCTGTAGGGGTGGAACTACTTTGCGCCATCTCGGATCATCCGAGGGGAGGCACTGGATCGGTTTGCCCGAAGCGATCCACTCTTCGACTTCGTAAAGCTTACCCGAGGCGCAAAGGGTGATGAGTGGCAGGATCTCGTCGAGGTCTTTGGCCTTGGGACGAATCTTGATCGGAAAATCCTCTGCCCGGATCTCATGCGGCCTCTTCATGAGAGGTGATCAAAATACGGAATCAGGGGGTATTCCAAGGCTCTATAGGGATACGAATGCAGGAAAACACCTCGAAATTCTTCTTTTAAATCAAATCCATCGAAGAACACAAAGAAGTCATAAAAAGCTGATCCACAGATGTTTGCTTCTTTAAAAGCAAACCGGTTTCTGGTAAATTGTTCTTAAGTGCAGGCACTAGTGTCCGGTTGAGAGGGTGATTGGTTTTTGTTGATTATTCAAGATGAGTGACTTGCGATCCAAAATGGATGCCACGCATTTGAACTTTGAGCGACGTTTTTTGAGGATACTCGGCCATGAACTCAGGCCGCTACGTCCTCTCCCAAGTCCTCGATCTGGTAGATCGCAAGTCTCTTTCCCGGTTGGTTCAACGCTACGACGCGGAGAGCAAAGTTCGGCATTTCGGTTGTCGACAGCAGTTGATCTGCATGGCTTTTGCTCAG
>CANIVT010000011.1 GCA_947471565.1 Spartobacteria bacterium
ATTGTGGAGGTTCCCTATCGCTCCAAGCTGATCGCCACCCAGCGGTGGGAGTGTCTGAAACAGTCGGGCTTTCACGGAGAGAGTCCGGAGATGTCGATTGAAATTCCCTCCGCGAAGCAGGCCTCAGCAGTGGCCAAGGCAGGAGGCGAGGGTGGATGGATGCATGTGAGCCCCTTTACCACGGAGAACTACAAGGAACTGCCCGAGGCCCAGTTGGTGGATCTACTGAACCAGTTGGACGGTCGTTTCGGCGCACAGAGGATCATCCTGAGTTGTTCGGCTAGCGCGCGGGAGAAGGCCAAGATGCAGACGCTGTTGCCGCAATTGGATTTTAAGCCATGGCGGGTTTTTTCAGGGGAGCTCGATCTCCTCGAGTTAGCCGCGCTTGTGCAGCGGGCTGCCGTCCATCTTGGTGGCGACTCCGGTGGTCTCCATGTGGCTTGGATGACGGGAGTGCCAACCGTGACGTGGTTCCGCGAGTATGAGGGAAGGCCCGACTGGCAGCCCCTAGGCGATCGTCACCGATCCTTCGTGGGAGTGCGTCAGGAAAACGGAATCACCGGGATCGACAATGTGGAGATTCTCAGCGCGGTTGGGGTCTTTCTGAATCAAGAGCGCTCATAGACCCCAGTGATAAAGTGACGATTTCGTCACAATTGGCTATGGGGCAGCGATTTTCTACGACAAGCTTGGCAAGCATTCCCTCCCCATGCAGTATCTGCATCCTAATCCCTCTATGAAAAAGGCCTTTGGATTTTTGCTTTTGGCAAGCGCTCTCCTTTTTCCGGGTTGCTCCTCTGTGGAGTATAACTCGACCAATGCACCACGCATGGTTGTCGTGGTGGAACGGACACCTTTCTTCCACAACGGGCCGGCCCAAGGCAACGGCCCTGATCTTTCCCTGGTCAAGGGGGATGTTGTCGAAGTGATCCGCAAGGAAATTGGTTATAGCTTTGTCCGTATCGAGGATGGGCAGAACGGCTATGTGGCCAATGAAGCGCTGCATCTTGCTCCCACCCCAAATCAACCGGTCTCCCAGCCTGCTCCTTCTGTCTCAAAACCATCCCCGACGCCGGAGTCCAAGACCGGCTCCACCAATCAGGCCGTCAAGCCGACCTTCAGGTATTGAGGAAGGGTGTTGGTCGAGGTTGAAAAGTTAGAAAGTGAAAGGTTAAAAAGTGCCGAGGGATGCGGTGGAAGAGTCTCAGTGCTGACTCGGTTGTGATGTCATTTCCTCCCAGAAGCCGTGGTGCCCGGGCATCCTTTGCTGGGTTGTCCGCGCCCATTACCAGATGTCTGGTTCAGGTTTCAGCTTTCAAGTTTCAGTCTTTCCTACCCCCTTACCTCTCCGCTCCCCCGGTGAGTGATTCGTCGAGGTCGGTCAATTCCTTCCACTTTGCCTTGAAGTCCTTCAGGTAGCGCTGGTCCTGCCATTCACTCATGGTGCGTCGCAGGGTAAGAATCTTGGAGATCTTCTCCCTGAGCGAATTGTGGATCTCGCCGAGAAAACGCAGTGCCGCTGCGTCGCGGTCCCACAGCACCGCGTAGGACTGGATAAAATCTTGCGCGTACGAAAGTTCGGAACGGTCGTTTGGATGCCAGACATCCGGCGGCGGCAGGGTTAGGTCCAGCAAGAGCGGGGCGATGTGGAGATTCTTTAGCATGCCAGCTTGGTAAGCCTCGCTGGATTCCTCTTCCTCGCCGGCTTTCCAAAGGGCGAGACCTTTTCCGAAAAGCAGGGATGGCTCGCAGTAATCGCCGGGATAGGAACGATCGTACTCGCCAAGACTCTTGAGAGCTTTGGAATCCTCCTCTCCCAGCAGATGGACGAGTGGAATGAGGAAGCGTACCCCCTGGTTGTCACGAGGGTTGAGGTTGAGGATTTTTCGGAGATCGCTCGCCGTTTCGGCGAAGCGGCCTCCATGCCACTCGGTCATCGCCCGACCGTAGAGGGCGCGTAGGTAGGGGCGGGTCTCCGGATCCTCCCACCACTCCGGGGATTCCCCCCGCCATCGACGCTCCTCGCGGTCAATCACCTCCTGATAGCCGCGTCGGCATTCGTTCCATCGGCCTGCTTGATAGTCAGCATCGGCCAACTCGATCCGTGCCGAGACACATTCGGAATCCTGTTCGATTGCTTTGCGGAGGCAAGCGGTTCGCTTGACTTGGGATTTCACCCGTCGTGCCGAGAATACTAGTCCTCGAGCGACCAGATCGGGTGGATGATGGCCTTCACCACGCAGGCGTTGGGCAATACGGTATCCGACCTGACGCAACTCCTCGGGGCGAATCGAGGGAAAGGATCCAAAAGAAATTTCGAGTCGGCAATCGATCCCGAAACTCCGCCAGGCCTCGGTGTCCCAGTCATCACTCTCGGCGATCGTCAGACGATCGGGCGTGCCATGCTCGTCGAAGAGGCGCCCGAGCAGTTGCTCGGCTCTCGGTTGGTCGAGTTCCTCCATGAGCTCGGGTGGGCAGAGCGGTTTGCCCGAGGCAGTGGTCACCAGTAAGCAGGTCGGGAGATAATAGAAACCCTCGGAGGGGAGTGTTTCCGGCCCCGTTTTGAGGGGGACAGGCTCCTCCAGATCTAGCCAGAGAAGCCGCCAGCTATTGCGGGCACTGTCGAGCGGTTGGATCATGGCAGGGAGACCTTCAGCGTCTGTCTGCGGCCAAAGCGGTCGGTGTAGTGGAGCTCTCCGTGAGTTACTGCATACTCGTGGACCATCCGGGTGACCTTCACGTCAAAGCAGCAATACTCGGCGATCTCCATCATCTTCCCCTCGCGCCACCAGCGGATCGCATCGAGACCATCGCCAGTCTTACCGATGCCAAGCGTGGCCTGGGCAACCGAGTCGAGCGAAAGACGGTGCCCTGCCGCCTGCTCCACTACTTCGAGAAGATCGAGCGTTGGCAGGTGGTGGGGGAGATCGAGGATGGTGTAGCCCATCAGCACCTCGTAGTCGAAGCGGCGGCTGTTATAGCCGACCACCAAATCAGCCCGTGTAAGCAGATCGATGAGCTCGTTGGTCCGCTTTTCTGGGAAAATCTCGTAAGCTCCCGTTCCTGTGCTGTAGGTGACCCCGAGAGAGATCCCCATGTCGGCCTTTTTATCCCATCCTCCGACGTCATTGGCCGTACGCTGGGTTTCCAAATCGAAATAGACGATGTTCTGCGGGGCAGGCATGGAACGCTGACGCTATCGCATCTAGGTAAAAAGTTAAAACGGTTAAAAAGTTAGAACGTTAAACAGGTTAGAATCGTAACAAAGCCTCCAAACAAAGACTGATCTCCATTTTCGATTAAAGCTTTTGTGTTTTTGTGCCTCTTGTGGCCATTCATTTTCTTAAAAAGGTCTGGATTCTTTCAATGGATTGCAGACCAACCCCGGGAAGCTTTTCAGATCCATGTAACCCTTTTAACACTTCACTTTTTAACGCTCAGCAACAACATTTTCCTTGGCATATAGAGATATTTACCCTACTAACTAACTCTTTATGGCAAAAGAAGAAGCAATCACCACGGAAGGCGTCGTTGTCGAGGTGCTGCCTGGAACCATGTTCCGCGTAGAGCTCGGAAACGGCCATGTGGTGCTGGCCCATATATCAGGAAAAATGCGCAAGCATTTCATCCGAATCGTTCCTGGAGACAAGGTAACGGTGGAGATGTCGCCCTACGACCTGAGCAAGGCCCGCATCACCTTCCGTACCGCGTAAGCAATCACCCCGATTGCCGATTACCTAAACCCTATCACCTATCAACCAATTCCTTAACACATACCATCATGACCATCCCTGACGCACTGACCCTCAAGAAGGCGATGAAGATCGCCGTCAAAATCGAGAAGCTCCAGCAGAAGCTCCACGAGCTTCTCGGCGCCACCCTTGAGCTCCCGCCTGCCACTGTTACCATGACGTCGCAGCTCGTGGAGCTTTCCACTGCTCCTCGTCGCCGCGGACGTCCTCCAGGCAGCGGCCGCAAGGTCCGCGAGGCGGGTGAAGGTGGTTCGCCGCTCGCCGGGCGCCCTCGTCCCCGTTCGGCATCCGGCCCTCTGGCCCCCGCCGTCGTGAAAGTTCTCGAGCGCTACAATCGCCCCATGAAGGTCACTGAGATCCTGATCGGCCTTGAGCAGGATGGCTATCAGTGGACCGCCAAGAATCCCAAGCAGACCCTTTATGTCCGTGTCGGCAAGCTCGCCGGAGTCAAGAAGGCCGGCGAAGGCCTCTATGTGGCGGAAGCCGTGGCCGGCGCCGCATTCGGGATCGTTCCTGAGACGGTCGCCCCCGTTGCCGAGCCTGCCTCGTTCTAAGAAAACCCGGAATCCGGCAGTCCAGCTCCCTGCATGAGCGGCCGGATCAACGCACCGAACCTCGCCTCCCTTTTCCGGGAGGCGGGTGATCGGTGGGGCGATAAGCCCGCCTTTGCGACCCGTCAATCCGACGGGTCGTTTTGTACCGTCACCTATCGTGCGTGGCGTGACCGCGCACTCGATCTCGCAGAGGCCCTGATCGAGTTGGGCATCGAAGCCTGCGCCCATATTGCGATCCTCTCCGACAACCGCTTCGAGTGGATTCTGGCCGATGCAGCGATCCTTTTTTGCGGTGCCGCCGACGTGCCGCGTGCCGCTGACATCACTCCTGCCGAGATCAGGTACATCCTTGGGCACGCCGATGTCGGCGTGGTCTTCGTTGAGAATGACGCCGTGCTTGCCAAGGTGGAGTCGCTCCTATCTGCCCTTCCGGGAATCCGTCATCTCATCGTGATGGATGCCGCGTGGCAGCCGATGGGGCAAGATGAACGAATCCTTCGCCTCTCCGAGTTGGAGCAGCGTGGAGCCTTTCTCAGGAAGGGAGGGAGCCGCTTGGCCGAGGAACGCATCGCCGGGGTGCTCCCTGAAGATCTCTTCACCATCATCTACACTTCGGGGACGACCGGAACACCCAAGGGGGTCCAACTTACCCACGCCGCGATGGCCTCGCAGGTGAGGAATCTCCCCTTTGATCTGACCCCTTCCGATCGCTCTCTCTCGATTCTTCCTGTCTGGCACAGTTTCGAGCGGGTCTTTGAAGTCATCTCGATCGCGGCGGGCCTCGAGACCTGCTACACCACGCTCCGCCATCTGGGGGAAGATCTCAAGACCGTCCGCCCGACGATCATGGCCTCTGCGCCTCGGCTCTGGGAGGGGCTCTACCAGCGTGTGATGTCGGGAGTTCAGAAGGCTCCTCCGCTGCGTCGAGGACTCTTCCGGGCGGCCCGTTACTCGGCTCATTCTGTGCGGAAGGCACGATACTTTTTCACCAGGCAGGAGCTTGATCTCACGGGGCGTAGCACGATTGCTTCGGCTTTCCTGGTTCTGCGGCATGCGTTCACTTGGCTCTTTCTGATCCTTCCCTCCCTCCTTTTCGACCAAATCATCCTTTCAAAGCTTCGTTCCGCCGTGGGTGGACGTCTCCGGGGAACGATCTCGGGAGGAGGGGCCCTGCCTCCCCATGTCGATGCCTTCTTCAACGATATCGGCATCCCAGTGCTGGAGGGATATGGCCTCACGGAGAGTTGTCCGGTACTGGCCGTCCGGACTTGGGAGAAACTCGTAATCGGAACGGTGGGACCGGCCTTTCCCGAGACGGAGATCCGCATCGTTGATCCCGCCACTGGGAGAATTCTCTATCCCGATTCCGCGCGCCATGATCTGGGGCGAGGTCTCCGAGGCGAGATCCACGCCAAGGGACCTCAGATCATGAAAGGCTACTACAAGGATCCCGAGTCCACGGCCCGCGTCCTGCGGGACGGATGGCTCGCCACCGGTGATCTTGGAGTGATGACCTTCAACGACTGTCTGAAAATTGTCGGCCGCTGCAAGGAGACCATTGTTCTCTTGGGAGGGGAAAATGTGGAACCCCTCCCAATCGAGTCCAAGTTGCTCGAATCTCCCCTCATCGATCAGTGCATGGTCGTCGGCCAGGATCAGAAGCACTTGGGCGTGCTCATCGTTCCTTCCGTGGGGGGCTTTGTCGCCGCAGGGGTTACTGCACCTGATAGCACCGCCCTGGCGGCACACCCCGAGGCACGGGAGCTGATCCAGTCGGAGATCCGCCGTCTGATCTGTGGGGAAACTGGCTTCAAGCCGTTCGAGCGACTTGCAGCCCTGGAACTCATCGGCAAATCCTTCGAAGTCGGGGACGAGTTGACCATGACCTTTAAACTCCGCCGCCACGTGATCACCGAGAAATACGCCGGCCAGATTGCAGAGATGTTCCGTTAGGAAACGGCTTCTCTTGCCTGTCCGCTTGTCACGGCGGAGTCAGACCCGCATACTGCATGGACGATGCAGATCTATATCGACGGCGCTTTTTATCCCGAGGCCGAGGCAAAGGTTTCGGTGTTCGATCACGGCCTTCTCTACGGGGACGGGGTCTTCGAGGGAATTCGTTTTTACAGTGGCAAGGTCTTCCGTCTCGAGGAGCACATCGAGCGACTCTATAAGTCGGCTGCCGCCATCAACATGGTGATCCCTTTTGATCGTGCCGCGATGACGGAAGCGCTGCTCGAAACAATCCGTCGCAACGAACTCAAGGACGGCTACATCCGCCTCGTCGTGACCCGCGGGAAGGGGAATCTCGGGCTGAGCCCGGAGCATTGTCCGAAGCCGACGGTCATCATCATCGCTGCAAAGATCACCCTCTATCCTGCCGAGAGCTACGAGAAGGGACTCAAGGTCGTGACCTGCTCGACCCGGAGGATCGCCCACGGGGCGCTGAGCCCGATGGTGAAGTCGCTGAATTACCTCAACAACATCATGGCCAAGATCGAGGCCACCCATGCCGGAGCCGGTGAGGGTTTGATGCTCAACGAGCAGGGGCTCGTGGCCGAATGTACGGGGGACAACATCTTCCTCGTGAGCGGCGGAAAAATCACCACCCCTCCGATCTCTTCTGGGGCGCTGGCCGGAGTCACCCGCGCGGTGGCGATCGAGATCGCCCGTGAGTTCGGCTTCGAGATTTCAGAGCCTCAGATGACGCGCTATGACATCTATACGGCCGACGAGTGTTTCCTGACCGGAACGGCGGCCGAGATTATTCCTGCCGTGGAACTCGACAAGCGTCCCATCGGGGATGGAAAGCCCGGCCCGGTAACCCGCCGTCTGATTGCGCGGTTCCGAGAGTTGACACAGACGGAGGGTACACCGATCTATCCCTGACATGTTCTGCGACGTCTGCAAATCCAAGGAGGCCACCGTCTTCCTCACGCAGATCATCGAGGGGAAGATGCAGAAGGTGAATCTCTGCGAGGGATGCTCTAAGGAGAAAGGGGTCAATGATCCCACCGGTTTCGCGTTGGCCGACTTGCTGCTTGGCCTTGGTGCCGCGCAGGAAATCGAAAAGAACCCGGCCGGGATTCGATGCCCTGTCTGCGGTTTCTCGCAGGCTGATTTCAAGAAAACCGGCCGCCTTGGCTGTAGTGCCTGCTATGACACTTTTGCCGAGGGGCTCTCCGGAATGCTCAAGAACATGCATCGGGGCCTTGTCCACACAGGCAAGGTTCCGGCGCGTCTCGCCGTTTCACGCCGCCGCAATCAGGAGTTGTCAAAATTGCGAGAGGAACTCGACCGCGCTGTGACCGCGGAACAGTTCGAGGAAGCCGCCGGTCTCCGCGATCGGATCCGTCGTCTCGAGAACGAGGTGGACGAACAGGTGCTGCAGGAGCCTCCGGTGAACCGGATCGCCGAACTCTCTGCCGGAGAAGCTGAACCGCTTGTCCCTAAGCCCCGCAAAAACCCCTAAATCGCCCTGAATCCGCCGTGAAACTCTCACGCATCATCGCCAATACCGGAGAATGGCTCAGCGGCTCAGGACCTCATGACCAGATCGTCGTGAGCAGCCGCGTCCGTCTCGCGCGCAACCTCAAAGGAAAACCTTTCCCTGGCTGGGCCAAGAAGGCCGAACGCGTTGCCGTGCTCGACGAGATCCGATCTGCGGTCGAGGGACTTCCGGAGATGGAGAATTCCTTCTCAGAGAGGCTTGAGGATCTCTCTCCGCTTGAGAAACAGGTCCTCATGGAGCGCCACCTCATCAGCCGTGAGCATGCGGCACGAGGGGCTGGAAGTGCCGTGGTGATGAATCCCGAGCAGACACTCAGCTTCATGATCAACGAGGAGGATCATCTCCGGATGCAGGCGATCCGCGCCGGACTTCAGCTTGAGGAGGTCTATGCGATGATCAACCGCACCGACTCGGAGCTCGAGGAGACGCTCGACTTCGCGTTCCATGACGAACTCGGCTATCTCACCGCCTGCCCCACGAATGTCGGCACGGGAATGCGTGCGAGCGCCATGATGCACCTGCCGGGCCTTGTCATGTCAGAACAGGTGAACAAGATCATCAACTCGGTGAACAAGATCGGACTCGCCGTCCGTGGTCTCCACGGCGAGGGGACCGAGGCGATGGGGAATCTTTTCCAAGTCTCCAATCAAACCACGCTCGGTGAGACCGAGGAGGAGATCATCGCCCGACTGAACCGCGTCATCTCCCAGATCCTTGAGCACGAGCAGAACGCCCGACAGATCCTGCTCCAGCAGCGGGCCGAGACTCTGCTTGATCAGATCGGCCGGGCCTACGGCATTCTCTGCCACGCCCATTCGATCACCTCCAAGGAGGCGCTTAACCTTCTCTCCTTCATCAAGATGGGAGTGGATCTCAGCCTCTTCCCATGCAAGTCCCGCCTGCAGGTGGACGAACTCTTCATCGAGACCCAACCGGCCCATCTCCAGAAAGGCCTCCATGCCGCCAAGATGGGGGCGGAAGAACGCGATTCCTTGCGCGCGGCCCTGATCCGCGCGAAACTAAAGCTGATGCCTGAACCCGAAATCGGGAAGATCCCGACCAACGGCTTTGGCAACGACAGCCCGTCCACGGGCGAGCAATCATGATGAACAATTTCACGCCCCGCGCTCAGCAGGTTCTGGCCCTTTCCCGCAAGGAGGCCGACCGCTTCAACCATAACTATGTCGGCACCGAGCATCTCCTGCTCGGCCTGATCAAGCTCGGCCAAGGGGTCGCGGTGAATGTCCTCCAGAAGATGGGGCTCGACTTAGAGACCGTCCGTCAGGAAGTCGAGAAGCAGGTCGGCTCCGGCCAGGAGAACAAGATGGCCGGCAATATCCCCTACACGCCCCGCGTGAAGAAGGTCCTCGCCCTCGCCGGAAAGGAGGCAAAGGCCCTGCAGCATTCCTATGTCGGTACCGAGCACATCCTGCTCGGACTGCTTCGCGAGGGGGAGGGTGTCGCAGCCCAGGTCCTTCGCAATCTTGAGGTCGACCTCGACCGCACCCGCAACGAGGTCCTCAAGGAACTCGACCCGAACTTCACCCCCTCCGACGAGGAGGAGGGAGAAATCCCCGAGGGGCAGGAAGGAGAGGAAGCTGCTGCCGGAAGCGGTCCCGCACGCAAGGAGGCAAAGACCCCCGCCCTCAAGGCCTTTGGACGCGATCTCACCGAGAGCGCCCGCAAGGGGGAACTCGATCCTGTCATCGGCCGTGCCGACGAGATTGAGCGCGTCATCCAGATTCTCTGCCGCCGTAGCAAGAACAATCCGGTCCTCATCGGCGAGGCCGGCGTCGGCAAGACCGCCATCGCTGAGGGCCTCGCGCAGGAGATCGTCTCGGGCAACGTCCCCGAACTGCTCGCCGACAAGCGCGTCATCACCCTCGACCTCGCCCTCATGGTGGCGGGTACGAAATACCGCGGTCAGTTCGAGGAGAGGATCAAGGCGGTCATGGACGAGATCCGCAAGAACAAGAACATCATCCTCTTCATCGACGAGCTCCACACGATTGTCGGGGCCGGCTCGGCCGAGGGGGCCATGGATGCTTCCAATATCATCAAGCCGGCCCTCAGCCGCGGCGAACTCCAGTGCATCGGCGCGACGACGCTCAACGAATACCGCAAGCACATCGAGAAGGATTCCGCGCTTGAGCGCCGCTTCCAGTCGGTCAAGGTCGAGGCTCCCTCCGTCGAGGATACCGTCCTCATTCTCAAGGGCCTTCGTCCCAAGTACGAGGCGCACCACAAGGCTGTCATCACCGATGTCGCCCTCGAGGCCGCCGCCAAGCTCTCGGACCGCTACCTCACCGGCCGCTTCCTGCCTGACAAGGCGATCGACGTCATGGATGAGGCGGGTTCCCGCGCCCGCATCGGCGCGATGACCAAGCCTCCGGCCACCAAGGACCTCGAAGCCGAGATCGACCGGATCCGCAGCGAGAAAGAAGCCGCGATCAAGGCCCAGGATTTTGAAAAGGCCGCCGCCCTCCGTGATGACGAGAAGCAGGCCAAGGACCGCCTCGAGGAGACCCTTGCCACCTGGCGCAAGGAGCGCGACGAGCGCGAGGTCATCGTCGACGAGGAGGCGATCATGCACGTCCTCTCCAAGTGGACCGGCGTTCCGCTCACCCGCATGGAGCAGAAGGAGACCGCCAAGCTCCTCGCCATGGAGGACGAGCTGAAGAAGAAAGTCATCGGACAAGACGAGGCGGTCACCGCCATCAGTAAGGCCCTGCGCCGTTCCCGCGCCGACCTCAAGGATCCTCGCCGCCCCATCGGTTCGTTCATCTTCCTCGGCCCTACCGGCGTCGGAAAGACCTTCCTCGCTCGCTCGCTCGCCGAGTTCATGTTCGGCGACCCCGACGCGCTCATCCAGATCGACATGTCGGAGTACATGGAGAAGTTCACCTCTTCACGGCTCATCGGATCGCCTCCGGGCTATGTCGGCCATGAGGAGGGGGGGCAGCTTTCCGAGGCGGTCCGCCGCCGTCCTTACTCGGTCGTCCTCTTCGACGAAATCGAGAAAGCCCATCCCGACGTCATGCATCTCCTGCTCCAGATCCTGGAGGAGGGGACAGTCACCGATAGCCTCGGTCGTAAGATCGACTTCAGGAACACGATCATCATCCTCACCTCCAATGTCGGGGCAGAGCTGATCAAGAAGCAGACCACGCTCGGCTTCGGCGCGCCCAAGCACGACGAGGGCTACGACACCATGCAGGGCAAGATCCTCGAGGAGACGAAGCGCGTCTTCAAACCCGAGTTCCTGAACCGCCTCGACGACATCATCGTCTTTCACACGCTCTCCAAGGAGATGCTCACCCGCATCGTCGATCTCGAGGTGGCCAAGGTCATCGCCCGGATCCGGGACAAGGAGATTGCCATCACCCTCGATCAGGCCGCCCATGAGTTTCTCATCGAGAAAGGATATGACCCGACTTACGGGGCGCGCCCGATGCGCCGCGCCGTCGAGCGTTATCTCGAGGATCCGATGGCCGAGGAGATCCTTCGCGGATCGTTCAAGGCCGGTGACCAGGTCGACGTGACACGTGACGGGGAGAAGCTTACCTTCAAGGTCGCTGCCGGTAAGCCTTCGGCAAAGGCGAAGAAGGCCAAGGGCTGATCCTTCGCTACATCCCTCCTCGGGCGCATGTCCTTGCACGCTACGCCCGGGTCGAAAAACACCGAGGAGCACCTTAAGCGCTCCGTCTCGGAATTTCTCAGGCCCGGCCCTCCCCCTTTGCTCACCGAGCAGAGTGTCGGGGAAGCCCTCAACAGCATTCGCTCTACCGGTCTGGAGGAGCGCATCTTTTATTTCTACGTCGTTGATCCAGAGGGACGTCTTTCCGGTGTTGTGCCTGCCAGAAAACTGCTCACCGAGCCGCTGGAACGAAGGATCGGCGAGGTGATGGTGCCGAGGGTCCTCTCGCTTCCCGAGGGGGCCACTCTGCTGGAGGCATGCGAGTGTTTTATCCTCCACAAGTTCCTGGCAATTCCCGTCGTCGATGGGAAAAAACAGCTCTTGGGGATCGTCGATGTCAGCCTCTTCACCGACGAGGTCATGGAACTGAGCACCGGTGGTAACAACGACCAACTCTTCCAGACCATCGGTATCCATATCCAGGAACTGCAGCACGCATCGCCCGTGCGTGCGTTCCGAGTCCGCTTCCCTTGGCTTGCCGCGACTGTTTCCGGAGGAATCCTCTGTGCGGTCCTGGCAGGCGCCTTTGAAGCAACCTTGCAGCAGAAGGTGGTTCTTGCCGTGTTCATGGCACTCGTTCTTGGTCTGGGTGAGGCTGTTGCCGCCCAGTCGCTGGCCCTGACAGTCCAATCTCTTCCCGTGAGTCGGGTGCGTTGGAAATGGTTGCGTGTGAAGCTGCAGCGCGAAGCCGTCACGGCCGGTCTGCTTGGTCTCCTTGCCGGAAGCGCCGTGGCCCTGATGGTCGGGTTGATCTGGCGTGATCTGCCCGCCGCCTTGTCAATAGGTGGCAGCGTGATCGTCTCGATACTCATGGCCGCTCTCCTCGGCATCCTTGTCCCCGTGATCCTTCGTATCGTCCGTTGGGATCCCAAGATCGCGGCAGGGCCGATCACGCTCGCGGCAGCGGATCTGTTTACCGTGACCTGTTATCTCGTCACCGCCCGCCTCGTACTTGGGTAGGCTTGGGATTTTAGGATGGACGGGTCAATCCTTCAGAGTCTTTAGTAAAAATCATTGCGAAAGATTCACTTTTGATTTTGGGTCTTCTTTCGAGCAAATAATAATCATGCCATCCGATAATCCTACTCGGAGAGAGTTTGTTCGCATTTCCAGTGGTTTTTTTCTAAGCGGTCTAATGCCTTCACTTTTACAGGGGGAGGTCGAGAAGAAATCGGTTTTTCCAATGATCCTGCTTGAAGCAGAGCAATTTTCCGATCTTGGCGGGTGGGATGTTGACCAGCAGTCGATGGATCAGATGGGATCGGCCTATCTACTGGCGCATGGACTCGGGGTGCCTGTCAGGGATGCCGTCACCAAGGTAAGCATTGCCTCGCCGGGATCCTATCGGGTTTGGGTGAGGACTCGGGATTGGGTTGCTCCATGGAAATCGCCCGGGGCCCCGGGGAAGTTTCAACTCCTCGTTAATGCCAAACCGCTCCCCGTGATCTTCGGTACCGAAGGTGCCGATTGGCACTGGCAGGACGGGGGAATCGTTGATCTTGGAGGAGATACAACCGTCGCCCTGCACGATCTTACGGGATTCGAGGGGCGCTGTGATGCCGTGCTCTTTAGTAAAGATCTGGCCTTCATCCCGCCCAATGAACTCAAGGAGCTCACCACCTTCCGGCGCAGTTTGCTTGGACTTGGAGAAGAACCCGAGGAAGGTGGACGATATGATCTGGTAGTTGTGGGCGGGGGAATTGCAGGCACGTGCGCGGCACTCTCTGCCGCCCGTAACGGGTTAAAAGTTGCATTGGTTCAAGATAGGCCTGTTCTTGGCGGTAACGGCAGTTCCGAGGTCAGAGTCTGGCCGGAAGGTCACACGAACCTGGAGCCATTTCCCCATGTCGGAGACATAGTGAAGGAGATTGTACCTGATAAATTTCCGGGGAGTGGCAATGCAAGGAACGGTTCCGTTTACCAGGATGCCCGCAAGGCGGCCGCGGTTCATGCCGAACCGCGGATCACCCTTCTTGCCGATCAGCGGGCCATCGGCGTCGGGGTGAAGGGGAACGCCATCCGTTCCGTTGTTGTTCAGCACACGCACACTGGACGTCGGGCAAGGCTGGAGGGGGTTCTGTTCGCCGATTGTACCGGTGATGCGACGGTGGGATTTCTCGCAGGGGCTGACTACGAGATGTCCAGGGAAGGTCACCAAGGGATGTCGAATCTCTGGAATGTCATGGATGCATCCGATCCCAAACAGCGACTCCAGTGCGAATGCAAGGACAAGACCGCCCTGGCCATGGCCTGTGAATCCGGGGATACCCCACAACCTTTTCCACGGTGTCCCTGGGCCATCGACCTTTCCGAAAAACCCTTCCCGGGACGCAAAGGGTTCAAGGGGCAATGGGGCGGCAAGAATGATTTGGATAACCTTGGCGGCTGGTTTTGGGAAAGCGGTTTCGACAGGGATCCCGTCGCTGACGTGGAACGCATCCGTGACCAGAATCTCCGGGCGATGTACGGGGCCTGGGATGCATTAAAGAACGTCGATCATCTCTATCCCAATCATAGGATTGGTTGGGCCGCCTTCATTGCAGGCAAAAGGGAGTCACGGCGGCTTCTCGGAGACGTGATTCTGAAGCCGGAGGATTTTCTCAGCAACAAGGTCTACGACGACGGCTGTTTCCCCTGCAGTTGGCATATCGACGTTCACGGGCCTGATTCCGGTTTCTCGGATGGATTCAAGGGAGATGAGTTCATCTCTAGGGCAACTTCGGGAAAGGGTTATGCTTACAAGGGTCCTTATTGGGCCCCTTATCGGTGCCTTTACAGCCGCAACATCAGTAACCTCTTCATGGCGGGTCGAGACATAAGCGTCACCCACGAAGGGTTGGGACCCGTGCGTGTCATGCGGACCTGCGGCATGATGGGGGAAATTGTGGGTAAGGCCGCTGCGATTTGCATTCAGAGGGGTACGACGCCGCGCGGCGTTTACGAGCAGTACCTTACCCAACTCAGGGAGATGATGTCCCGATCCGGCGCAATTCGGAAACAAATGATGGACTCCTGAAGCAAGCGGCTGCAGAAACCCTTTGGATTGATCTGCTACTTGGGTGAAGGCGTTGTTGCCCTGCGCTTGCAGTATGTCTCATACAGCTACGCTTGGCCGCCTAGCCCCACATCGAAAAGTCCTACGCTTGGTGCCGGCTGCTCTCTCCAAGTTTGCGAACCTGCTGGCATACTTCAAACCCTCTGCGTTCTCCGCGCCTCTGCGCGAGGTTCTGATCTTTTCCTAAAAGCCTAAACCCAGAATTTGCATTAGAAACTGGGATCCGAGCAGGAAAGGTGGGTTAAAAGGGTTAGAACCGTTACAAAGTTACAACGTGGGGATGTGGGCCAGCTGACTGGCGGAAGCAGATCGCCACAAGAAGCACAAGAAGGGTGGCATTCCCGATTCACTCTGTTTCGATTCAGTCCCTTTTTAACTCTCTAACGTTTTCACGTTTTTTAACTCCTGACGTACACACCAACCGGGTGAAGTGTCCAAATCTGTGAAATCCACCCTATCGCCAAATTTGGAAAAAAACCGCTAATAGCCTTCAGTCTAAATGGCTAAACACCTACCGCAGTCAGGAGGTAAGTGCTTCACGCTCATTGCCCACTGCTCCCACCCGTTCCAAGAAGTCATCGTAGCCGCCGAGGTGAGTGGTCACCTTCCCGTCCTTCACATGGAGAACTTTGGTTGCGAGTTTACGGATGAAGTGGACGTCGTGGCTGATGAAGACGAGCGTCCCCTCGTAGGCCCCGAGCGCGAGGATCAGCGACTCAACGGTGTGAATGTCGAGGTGTGTCGTCGGCTCATCCATCAGCAGGAGGTTCGGAGGATCGACGAGGAATTTTACCAGGTTGAGTCGGGTCTTCTCGCCGCCGCTCAGGACGGCCGTCTTCTTGTAGATGTCGTCCTTGCGGAAGAGGAAAGAGCCGAGGATTCCACGTGCGTCGTTCTCAGAGAGTTCTCCGTTGGAGGCGCGCACTTCGTCGAGGATCGACTTGTTGGGATCCAGCGTGGCGGCACGATGCTGGCTGAAGTAGCCGATCTTGGCATTCGGTCCCTCGATGCGTTTCCCCTGCTGGAACTCCAGCACTCCGGCGAGGATCTTGAGCAGGGTTGATTTACCGGCACCATTGGGCCCGACAAGCACGGTCCTCTCGTCCTTCTCGATCGTCAGATCGAGCCCTGAGTAGACTTTCCGTTCTCCCTGCGAGCTTGGGTAGGCCATGTGGATTCCCTCGAGGATCACGGCGCGCTGGCCACCGCGGGGCGGTGCCGGGATCTGGAAGCGGAACGGTTTGCGGGGAGGCATCGGTTTCTCGATGAGCTCCATGCGCTCGATCTGCTTGAGCTTGCTCATGGCCTGGGAAGCCTTGGAGGCGACCTGACGGAAGCGGTCATAGAACTCACGCAGGTCGGCAATTTCCTTCTGCTGGTTCTTGTAGGCGGCGTTCTGACGATCGTATCGGGCCTCACGTTCTGCGAGGAAGTCGGTGTAGTTCCCCGCGTAGGAGTAAAAACGTCCCTCGGAGATCTCGTAGACCTTCTGGATGATCTCATCCATGAACTGACGATCGTGGGAGATCAGAAGGACAGCGCCGGGATAGTTCTTGAGGTAGTTTTGCAGCCAGAGAAGGGAGACGAGATCGAGGTGGTTGGTCGGCTCATCGAGTAGGAGCAGGTCCGGCTCCATCACGAGTAGGCGGGCGAGGTGAGCGCGCATGACCCATCCACCGCTCAGTTCCTTGGCCTTACGCTCAAAGTCCTCCTGCTTGTAGCCGAGTCCAACCAGGATCTTCTTGGCCTTGGCCTCGACCTTGGGATCGCTCAGGGCGGCGTGCTTGGAACTGGCCTCGGAGTATTCCGGAGAATCGACCGTGCCGGCCTCCTCATGCTTACGGAGTTGTTCCTCAAGTGCTGGAAGTTCCCCTGCGCGGCCGGTCGCCACATCGAGAACGGTTTCCTCTCCGGTGGCCTCGCCTTCCTGGGCGAGGTGGCCGATCATTGTCCATTCGTCGCGTTCGATGGTCCCGGCGTCCGGTTCGTCCTTTTTGAGAAGCAGGGAAAAGAGGGTCGACTTACCGGCGCCGTTCGGGCCGACAAGGGCGACGCGCTCACCGTAATTGACCTGCAGGTCGGCCTCCTCAAAAAGAGTACGGCCGCCGATGGTTTTCTTGAGTTTGCGGATGCTTAGCATGGGAAATGGGGCGGTTTAGAAGGTGAAAATGTTAGAAAGGTTAAAAATGTTAAAAAGTGAGGAATGTAAAGAGGAGGACGTTGTAACGTTTCAACTTTTTAACGATTCAACCTCCCGCAGTGCTTCCTGCACTGCGGAAGCCACCATCTTCACGGTGATTTCGTTCATGCAGCGGAAGTCGATGGGGCAGGTGCGCAAGTAGCAGGGGCTGCACTCGACTTTCCGGCGAAGAATCCGGTGCGGGGGTGTGGTCTCCCCCACGGGGCCGGTAAGGGACGGTTCGGTGGAGCCAAAGATCGCAACGACCGGGATGCCGAGCAGATCACCCAGGTGCATGGTGCCGGTGTCGTTGGTCAGGAGAAGGTGACACTGCTTCAGTTCGGCGATGAGCTCCGGCAGGGTGGTCTTGCCACAGAGGTTCTCCACGTTGCCGGGGAAGTCTTTCGCGAGTTGCTCCCCCAGCGAGGCTTCTTTGGCCGTGCCGACGATGACCCAGGTCAGGGTGTGTTCGGCGGCGATCTTCTCCATAACCGCGCGGTAACGCTCCAGGGGCCAGCGCTTGGCTGGACCATATTCCGCGCCGGGGCAGAGGCCGATCCGCAGTGGTCCCGGCGGCGTGGTGCGCACACGAGGTATCGGGAGGGCTGTCTCAGGACCGCCGAGACGGCGAACCGCAGAGAGCAGGGCCTGAGTCTGATGGATTGTGGGATGGAGTTGACGTGGAAGCGGAACGGTCCGGGTCAGGAGTCGTTTGGCCCGGTGCGTTTCGAGGGCAAGCCGCATCGGGATGCAGGCAAGCCAAACTTCCAGGGCGCTGCGCCACGAGTTGGGGAGCAGGAAGGCGACCTCGTATTCCCCGGATGCCTTGATCAGACGGGCAACCTTCCAGGGGGAGGAGTCGGGCGGGATTTCGAGGACGGAGGAGACCTCCTTCACCTCACGCCAGATGGGGGCGAGCTTGGAGGGTGAGAGGATGGTGATGTGCAGGTCGGGGCGACCCAGCTTCATTGCCTGAATCGCCGGCACCGCCATGCAGGCATCGCCGAGCCAGTTGGAGGAGCGGATGAGAATCCGGAATGGCTGAAGTTCGGAAGAATCCATCCCCGCCGGGAGATGAATGCCACGTTTGAAGTGAAGCAGGAGAAAATCAGGGACGAAATTTTTCCACCTGTTGTGAACCCAGAACCAGTCCGCCGGCGAGTGCCTGATCTCGGATTCAAGGAGATGACTGAGATCCATCGTGATCTCGGCAATGGTGCGGCCCTCGGTGGGCACCGGTTCGCTGGTTTTGATCTCCCAGCGTGCCAACCCGATGGTCCTGACGCTCACCATGGCGAGAAGGGCTCCCGTGCGTTGGGCGAGGCTCGCCGCAAGAGGAGACGTGGAGGCGATCTTTCCGAAGAGGGGCATCCAGATGCCTGCCCCGCCGGCATGCTGGTCGGTGAGGACACCCACAACGCCCCCTTTCTTGAGAAGGTCGCTCGCCCCCTGCATCCCCTTCTTCTTGTCGAACGTGAAGACGCCGCGACTGCGGCGGTCACGATTGACCAGATCGTCCATGAGTGGGTTGCGGATCGCTTGGTAGACACAGCCGGCCTTGCGCGGCTTCACGAATTCCGCGATCTGGGCGTTGATCTCCCAGTTGCCGTAATGACTGAGCGCGGCGACGGTGCCTCGTTCCCCGGTCTTTTGTCCGACGATCCAATCCTCCCAGGCCTGCTCGTTGTCAAAGCGGAGACGGGAGAGGAGCTTCTTCTCGCTGAGTGCCGGGATCTTGACGGAACAGAGGAGATTTGCTCCGAGGCAGGCAAAGTGCTTTCGGACCAAGGTTGCGGCCTGCCTGTTGTCCAGTCCCTCACTCCCGCTCCCAAAGGCAATGCGGAGATTCCGTTTGGCGAGACGGCGGTAGCCGGGCAGAATCATCCAGATCACGAGTCCGATGAGCTGTCCCAGCACGAAGCAGACGGTGATGGGCAGCAATCGGATGAACGAGACCACCCCGAGAGCCAGCAGGTAAATCAGACGATCCATGAGCAAAAGCGAAGAAAAGCACGCTAGCGGCCCGGCGGCCCTCCCGGAAGGGAAAAGCCCGGTCTTTCCTCCCGGCTCCTCCATCGGGATCCTGGGAAGCGGCCAACTCGGTCGGATGTCGGCCATGGCCGCCAAGGCGATGGGCTACAAGGTCATGATCTTCGACACGGTGAAAGATGGCCCGGCCTCCTCCTGCGCCGACCTCACCATCGTGGCCCCGTTTGACGATACCGATGCGCTGGCCCGTTTCGCGATGACGATCGACGTGGCCACGGTGGAATTCGAAAACATCCCGGTCGAGGCGCTCGAATTCCTCGAGGAACGCGTCCCTGTCCATCCCTCCTCCTCTGTCGTGCGGATCTGCCAGGACCGGGTGCTGGAGAAGGAATTCCTGCGCGACAACGGTTTTCCTGTGGCCCCGTTCCGTGTCGTCACCTCGGCGGCGGAGTTGGCCTCGGCCCTTGGCGCACTGGCCGCCCCCTCGATCCTCAAGACGGCCGTCCTCGGCTATGACGGGAAGGGGCAGATCAGTGTGTCGCCGGGCGATGATGCCGAGATTGTGTGGGCGATGCTTGGTGCGCCTCGGGCCGTGCTCGAAAAGAGAATCTCCTTTGAGTCGGAGGCCTCGGTAATCTGTGCCCGGAATGCGACCGGCTCCCTCTGTTACCCGGTGCAGGCGAACGTTCATCGCAATGGCATTCTCGACACGACGGTCGCCCCCGCTCCCCTGCCTCCGGAAGTCTGCGAACGTGCCCAGGCGGTCGCCACGGGAATCGCCGAAAAGCTCGGGGTGATCGGCCTGATCACCGTGGAGTTGTTCGTCCTTCCCGACGGCTCGCTGGTTGTGAACGAACTGGCTCCAAGGCCCCACAATTCCGGTCACCACACCATCGAGACGGCGATGACCACTCAGTTTGCCCAGCATATCCGGGCTGTCTGCGGACTGCCGTTGGGCCCTGTCGATCTGCGCGCGCCCGGCGTGATGGTCAACCTGTTGGGGGATCTCTGGAGCGGAGGGGAGCCCGACTGGGAAGTCCTGTTCCGGGAGCCGGGATGTTTTCTCCACCTCTATGGCAAGGAGGAGGCAAAGCCGGGCCGAAAGATGGGCCATGCTACCCTGCTCGGAACGGCGCCGCGTGCCGTGGAGCAGGTGCTCAAGCTCAGGGACCGGGTAGTCCGCTGATCGCCAAAGAGAGAAATTTTGAACGAGTCCGTTTACCGCTTGTCTCTATTCCTGCAACAGCCTATCCAAACGGCGCGAAGCCCCTTCTGACCACACCATCCTTTTTTCAACCAACCACCTGATTCCATGAACCCGTCCGTCCAAGAACTCGATCGCCGCGTCCAAGAGACCAGCACCTGGGTCCGCCCCCTCACTCAGGAAATGAGCCGTGTCGTTGTCGGCCAGCAGGGGCTCGTCCGCAGTCTGCTTATCGGTCTGCTCGGCAACGGCCACGTCCTGTTGGAGGGCGTGCCTGGCCTGGCCAAGACCCTCACTGTCCGCACCCTTTCTTCCTGCATCCACGCGGACTTCGCCCGAATCCAGTTCACGCCGGACCTCCTCCCTGCCGACCTCGTCGGCACCCTGATCTACAATCCGCGTGAGGGGGTCTTCACCACCCGCAAGGGACCGATCTTCGCCAACCTCATCCTGGCCGATGAGATCAACCGCGCTCCTGCCAAGGTCCAGAGCGCGCTGCTCGAGGCGATGCAAGAGCGCCAGGTGACTATCGGCGAGGAGACCTTCAAGCTACCCGATCCCTTCCTCGTGCTCGCCACGCAGAACCCGCTCGAGCAGGAGGGAACCTACCCGCTCCCCGAGGCACAACTCGACCGCTTCATGCTCAAGGTTGTGGTCGGCTACCCGACCCGTAGCGAGGAACGCTCGATCCTCGATGCCATGGCGACCTCCTCGCCTAGGCTCGACGTCTCTCCGCTGGTGACGACGCAGCAGGTCCTCGACGCCCGCCAGGTCGTGAATGCGATCTACGTCGATGACCGCGTGAAGGACTACATCGTCGACTTGGTCTGGGCGACCCGCGAACCGGCCAACTACAACCTGAAGCTCGAGGGACTCATCCGTTACGGCGCTTCGCCGCGAGCCACGATCAACCTCACGCTCGCCGCCAAGGCCCATGCTTTCCTGAATGGCCGCGGCTACGTCACCCCGCACGACGTCAAGTCGATCGGGACCGAGGTACTCCGCCACCGCGTGGCCGTCAGCTACGAGGCCGAGGCGCAGTCGATCGACTCGGAGGAGATCGTCCGGCGCGTCTTCGAGGGACTGCCGGTCCCGTGATCAGCGGGGTCGGGCCGAAGCCCCACCCCTTGTCCCGTGCCCATTTCCGACCGATGAACGATCCCAAAGAGATCCTTCGCAAGATCCGGCGCCTCGAACTGCGCACGCGCCGGCTCGTGGAGTCTTCGTTTGCCGGTCAATACCAGAGCGTCTT
Source organism: Spartobacteria bacterium (assembly GCA_947471565.1). Taxonomy (GTDB): domain Bacteria; phylum Verrucomicrobiota; class Verrucomicrobiia; order Chthoniobacterales; family UBA6821; genus UBA6821. Next base: position 21,194 of record CANIVT010000011.1, read on the forward strand.
CAAGGGGCGCGGGATGAATTTCGAGGAGGTTCGTCCCTACTCGCCGGGCGACGAGATCCGCTCGATCGACTGGAATGTCACCGCCCGTACCGGCGAGCCCTACATCAAGAAATTCACCGAGGAGCGGGAGATGACGGTGATGATCCTCCTTGATGTCAGTGCTTCCGGAAATTTCGGCAGCGTTGAGGAGAGCAAGCGTGAGATGGCCGCCGAGATCGCGGCGATCCTGGCTTTCAGCGCGATTCACAACAACGACAAGGTCGGCCTGCTTCTTTTCAGCGACCGCGTGGAGCTCTTCATCCCTCCAAAGAAGGGACGCCATCACATCCTGCGCCTCATCCGGGAGATGCTCTATTTCGAGCCCGTGGGTCGTGGCACCGATCTCTCCGGAGCCCTGGAATATCTGAACAAGGTGGTTACCCGCCGTTCCCTCCTGTTCTTGGTTTCCGATTTCCTGTCGCCCGATTTCTCGAGACCACTCACCGTCACCGCCAAGCGTCATGACACAGTGGCTCTCCGTGTGGTCGATCCCGCCGAGGAGACTCTGCCCGATGTCGGTGTTGTTCTTCTCGAGGATCCCGAAACGGGCGAACAGATCGAGGTGGATACCTCGAGGCGCTCGATTTCCCGGAGCTACGCAAAACATGCGGAGGACCGCCTTCGCGACCTCGGTCGACTCTTTGGAGCACGCGGTATCGACCTTCTGGAACTCCACACCGACCGGGATTATCTCCCGGTTCTGCGCGGGTTCTTCGAGCGGCGCGGAAGGAGGTTGGCGGCATGACCAATGCGGCGACACAGCCCGGCGTCAGCTTCGGTCCCGGTGCTGCCGGAATGCCTTCCGTTCCCGGTGGCCTCCCCAGCATGGGGGGCATGGGAGCGGCACCCACGCCGGCCCCCATCCATGACATCGTCGGCCCGCTTCCCTTTTTCTCGGGCCCGCTCTGGGTGATTGTCCTGATCTTTATCCTTGTTGCTCTTGCGGGCGGGGCGCTCTGGTGGTTCGCGGGGCGCAGAAAGGAACAAAAACTTACCCCCCGCGAGTCGGCCCTACGCGATCTGGAGCGTCTCCGCGCGAACCTCACGGGCGGTACTGATCAAGAATTCGGAGCGGGGGTCTCCGATGTGCTCCGTCGATTCCTGGGCGAGGCCCTCGGGCTTGCCGCACCGCGCCAGACCACCGAGGAGTTCCTGGAATCGCTGCATGGATCCCTGCGCTTCCTCCCTGCCGAGCAGGAGGCGCTGGCCACGTTCCTTCACCAATCCGATTTCCTGAAGTATGCCCGGGGTGAGTCCACTCCCGAGCAGAGGGAATCCCTGATTGTGGCTGCCGAGTCCTTTGTCCGCAGCGGCGAGCAGCAGACAAACAATGAAGCGAAGAAGGCAAAGACGGATGTGTCGGCGGTTACGACCCCAGCTCCCACTCCGAAGGAGGCCGCATGAGCATCACTCCCCTGATCGCCGTTGGGACAACCTTTTCTTTTGTCCATCCATGGTTGTTGCTCCTTTTGCTGGCCCTGCCCGTGCTGGCGCTATTGCGGGGTAAGATCGGCGGGACGCCGGGTATTCTCTTCTCCTCCACCAAGTTGGTGATGGCCGTGGGCAAGCGCCGCCGTTCCCGCGCCGGGGCCGTTCTGGCCTCCTTGCTTTACGGCGCGATGGCCTGCCTGATCGTGGCGTTGGCCCGTCCCCAACTTGGAAGGACTCTGGAACGGATCCAAGCCAGCGGTGTCGATATCATGCTGGTGCTCGACGTCTCGGGATCGATGATGGCCGAGGACTATACGATCGGTTCCTCCCGTGTGAACCGCATCGACGCGGTAAAGCGGGTCACCCAGCAGTTCATCGAGGCACGTCCCAATGACCGCATCGGCATCATCGCCTTCGCGGGACGCCCTTATCTCGTGAGTCCGCTGACGCTCGACCATGAATGGCTCATTCGCAATCTCGACCGTGTCCAACTCGGCCTCGTCGAGGATGGCACGGCGATCGGGTCGGCGCTGGCCTCCGCCGTGTCACGCCTCAAGGATCGAGATTCCAAGACCAAGCTGATTGTGCTCCTGACCGACGGGGCCAACAACGCCGGCAAGGTCCTCCCGCTCACCTCCGCAGAGGCGGCGAAGGCTCTTGGGATGAAAATCTACACGGTCGGAGCAGGGAGCGACGGCCCCGTTCCCGTTCCCGTGGGAAAGGACATGTTCGGCAAGACGGTCTACCGCAAGATGGTTTTTGACTTCGACGAAAAGCTGCTCGATCAGATCGCGAAGATCGGAGAGGGAAAATATTTCCGTGCGGCCGACACCGACACGATGGACAAGACCTTCCGCGAGATCGACCGGATGGAGAAGACCAAGATCGAGGTCGAGAAAAGTGCCGACTACCGCGATCTGTTCCCCCTTCTTCTTGTGCTCGGCGTAATGCTTCTAGGAGCTGAAGCCGTCCTCTCTCAGACCATTTGGCGCAGACTTCCATGAACCTCTTCCTGATGACCGCCGCATCCGACCGGCTAACCTTCGGGTCACCGGGTTGGTTCTGGGCATTGCTTCTGATCGCTCCGTTGATCTGGTTCTATGTCGACGCCGCCCGCCGTCGCGAGGCCCTGCTCTCCCGCATCGTCGCACCGAGGCTCCAGAAGCAGCTCACGGGTCAGGTCAGCCACCTCAAGAGGAACCTGCGCACGTCTTTCCTGCTGGGATCCGTTCTGCTGACGATCGTGTCACTGGCCAAACCGCGCTATGGATACCGCGAGGAAACCATCATGACCAAGGGACGTGACGTGATTCTGGCCATCGATGTCTCCCGCAGCATGCTGGCGACCGATACCGCGCCAAACCGTCTCGGCCGCGCCAAGCTTATCTCCCAGGATCTGCTCGACCTGCTTCGGGGCGACCGTGTCGGGCTTATCGCCTTTGCCGGCTCGGCCTTTCTTCAGGCCCCTCTGACCATGGACAAGGGAGCGGTGCTCAACTCGATCCGCGATCTCGACACCAATACGATTCCCAAGGGGGGGACCGATATCGCCGCCGCGATCCGGATGGCGATTGCGGCTTTCGGCAAGGGTGAGGGGGCGACCCGTGCCCTGGTGCTCATGACCGACGGCGACGATCTCGAGGAGAGTGCTGTCGAGGCAGCCAAACAGGCCGAAGCTGCTGGGATACGGATTTTCACAATCGGATTCGGTTCCGCTGCCGGATCGCTGATCCCGATCAGGACGGAGGAGGGTCGCAATGATTTTGTCCGCGACGAAAGCGGTAATCCGGTGAATTCCAAGCTCGACGTGCCGCGCCTGACCGAGATTGCACAGGCTACAGGCGGATTTTATCTTCCCTACGGTCAGGATGCGGCCAAGGCAATTTTCAACAAGGGAATCCTCCCGCTCGAGGAACAGGTGGGAGGAACCCTCACCGGGCGCAAACCGATCGAGCGCTATGCCTGGCCGGTTGCCGCCGCGCTTCTTCTGCTGGCGTTGCGTTCCGTGCTGGGTGAGGGGCGTCGCGCCCCGAAGGTGCCTGCCGCCGCCGCGATGCTCGCGCTTCTGCTGGCCGGCGTCCCGCTGCATGCCTCCGGACTGAATGATTACCAGCAGGGAAATTACCAGGGGGCGCTGCAGGATTTTGAAAAGCGGCTCAAGTCCGGCGAGACGATTCCCGAGGTGAAATTCGACGCAGGCGCTGCTGCCTACAAGGCGGGCGATTTCCAGAAGGCAGCCGGATACTTCTCGGAGGCGATGACCGCGACCAAGCCGAAGGTCCGTGATGCCGCCACCTACAACCTGGCCAACTCCCTTGTCCGTGCCGGTGAGGCTGCCAAGGAAAACGACGCCAAGCTCTCCGATTGGAAGAATGCCCTCCAGCACTACGAGACCGTCATCAAGACCGATCCGATGAACGGCAAGGCCAAGGAGAACCGGGATATCGTCAAAAAACTGATCGAGGACCTCAAGAAGCAGCAACAGCAGAAGAACCAGAACAAAGATCAAAAAGACGACAAGAATCAGAAGGATCAGAAAAACGACAAGGACAACAAGGACCAGAGCAAGAGCGACCAATCGCAGGGCGGCGGTAACGGGCAAAAGGATTCCAAGGACAAGAAAGACTCCAAGGATCAGAACAAGTCCCAGGATCAAAAGGGCCAGCAGGGAGACAACAAAGACCAGCAGAACAAAGACCAGCAAAAGAATCCCGATCAGAAAGATCAGAAGGGAGGGCAGGATCAGAAGCAGAATCCCTCTTCCCAAGGGCAGGGTTCACCGACGCCCACGCCCACCCCGACGCCTTCCCCGGATCAGGGCAAGGGGGAGGGATCCAAGGATCAGAACAAGCCCCAGAATCAGAAAGGGCAGAATCAACAGGACCAGCAATCCCAGCAGCCTCAAAACGGACAGCAGGGCAACCAACAGCAGCAACCCGGCGCCCAGGGAGGTCAGCCCACCCCGACTCCCTCACCCACGCCCGGAAAGCAGGGGTCCCTCGGCGGGGGTCAGCAGGGTGAGAAAAAAGAGCAGCAACCCGCCCAAGCTGCCGAAGCCGAGGAGTCCAAGGATGGAGGCATGACCCCCTCGCAGGCCCGCGCCCTTCTGAACTCGGTCAAGGACGAGGAGGCTCATGTCACCGAGCAGCAAAAGAACCGCGCGGTGGAACAGCCGCTCCGCGACTGGTAGAATCTTTGCTCCATGAATCTTTACCCGCTCCATTGCCTCGGGCGCCGTCTTCTCGCGGTCGCGGCGTTGCTTGCAGCGGGGATCTCTTCCCTCGGCGCCGCCGACGTCTCGGTCACCGCGGTGATGTCGCGTCCCGAGATCAGCGCCGGGGAAATGGCCGAACTGCAGATCAAGGTGACCGGCGCACAGCAGGCCGATGTTCCCCAGCAGATCGCCGTCGATGGGCTTCAGGTGCGCCTCACCGGGCAGTCCACTCAGGTGCAGATGGTGAACTTCAAGGTCTCCTCCTCGGTCGTCTACAGCTACATCGTGATGCCGCTGCGCACGGGAAACTTTGCAATCCCCGGCGTGACGGTCACGGCGGATGGACGCCAGTTTCGCACCGCCCCCCTTCAGTTCTCGGTCGCCGACACGCGGGCCGCCCCAACCCCAGCGGTCCAGCAACCCGCCCAGTCGGCCCCGCCCCCGTTCCCGGGACTCCAGCCACCCCCGCGCCGTTCCCGTCCGGCGCCGCAGCGTATCGATGAATCCCGTTTGGCCTTCGGGGAGATCAGCTGTCCCAAGAAAGCGATCTTTGCCGGGGAGGTGGTCCCCGTGGAGATCCGGTATTACTTCGATGCCAACTACCAGGTGCAGGTTCGGGGCAAGGTCGACTTCGGCGGTGAGGGGATCGTCGCCGAACGCTTCCCGGATCCCAAGGAAAGCCGCGAGGAGCGCGACGGCACCACCTACAATGTCCTGACCTTCCGCACCCTGCTCTCGGCGGTGAAACCGGGCACGATCGACGTTCCACCCGCCAAGCTGGATTGTCAGGTTCAGGTGCCCGGGGGTGCTCCTCCGGGATTTGATGACCCGATCTTCCGGCAATTGATGGGTGGCCAGTCACCCTTCATGCAGGCGCGCGATCTTCAGGTAAAGACGACCCCACTCCATCTCGACATCCTGCCGTTGCCCAAGGAGGGTCGCCCGGCTTCTTTCTCCGGTGCCGTCGGCCAGTTTGACATCGACGCGCTGGTTTCCAATCCCAAGCCCGCGCCCGGCGATCCGGCGACGCTCTCGGTCAAGATCGGCGGCAAGGGCAACTTCAAGGGAATGGGTGCTCCCGTGCTCACCGAGGACGAGGGGTGGAGGAGTTACCCGCCGACCGACAAGTTCGATAGCTCCGACGAGCTCTCCTACAGCGGGGTGAAGTCGTTTGATTTTACTCTCATCGCCCAAGTGCCGAAGACATCCTCGCCCGGCGCGGAGTTCTCCTACTTCGATCCGACCACGGCGAAGTATGTCACCCTTACGACCAAGCCTCTTGCGCTGCAAGCCTCGCCCGGAGCGGCTTCCAATCCCGCCATGGCTCCCGATGCCTCTGCGGGGGCGGGAGAGAGCAAGAGCCCTGCCAAGACATCCGGTGCAGAGCGTCAGCAGGTGAAGCAGGGTGATCCCGTTCTCGGCATCTCACTCCGATCGTGGAAGACGCCACTGATCCGGAGCGAATTCGTGATCGCTACCCTGGCGATGCTGACGGCCGCAGTCGCCTTGCTGGGGATCCTCTGGTACCGTCATCTCCAGGCACATGGCGGAAGCGCCCGTGCCCGCCGCCGCAGGATGATCGCCGAGCTCCTCGCCTCCGTGCGATCCGAAAGCCTCGATGCCACCGCCACCTTCGAGGCCGCCCTTGGTTATCTGGAATTGGCCATCCCTGAATCAGAGGAGCGCCAGGCGCTGATCGACTCACTCACCGAGCGCCGCGATCAGCTCAAATACGGTGCCGGGGGCACCCGTCCGCTCGATTCCGCCGAACGTGCGGAGATCCTTGCAGTGCTTACGGACCTGACCGCAAAAGCTTCCCGCTCATGAGACGATTCCTTTCCCTCCTAGGTTTGGTTGCCGCCATCGGGCTTTCCTCTCTGCATGCCGACACAGCCTCGCAAGCGCAGGCTGCATCCGAGTCCCTGCGCTCGGGACATCCCCTCGACGCGGCTTCACGCTATAGGACTCTACTCACCGATCCCCTTTTCCGGGCGGCAGGCTCACCGGAGCTTTGGTACAATCTCGGGTTGGCCCAGGAAAAGAGCGCCGATGCGGCCGGTGCTTCCCTGGCGTTCCGTAGAGCCCTTCTGCTCGATCCGACCTTCACTCCCGCGCGTCGACAGTTGGAAACGGTACTCGGCACTCTTGGTCTGCCCGCTCCGTCGGGATGGCACGAGTCGGTGCGGCAGGCACTCCATCCCGAGTTGTTGATTGTGACCGGTTCGATCGTTGGCTGGGTGGGAGTCTTTGGACTCATCCTTTTGATCTTCCTGGCATCCCGGCGGAAGCTGTTGATCGCCATGGTGATCGCGCTCGTGATTCTGGGACATGGAGCGGCCGTGCTCGGCACACTGGTTGATTCCAGGCGTGTGGCGGCCGACAAGGCCGTGGTGACCGCCAAGAAAGCACCCGTTCTCCATGCCACGCCCGCCGACAGCGGAACTCCGGGAGGGACCCTGACTCCGGGGCTACTCGTCAGCGTGCTGTCCCGGAACGGCGCATGGTGGTATGTCTCAGGTGGTCCCGGCCTCACAGGATGGATTCCCTCAGACACCCTCACCCCACTGCTTCCCGCCGGTTCCTCTTCTGCTGGGGGATCCTAAGTTTTCTTATCGTCCAGGCGCTTCCCACGCTTTGGGCGGCGGAGAGTCCCTACGCAGCTTGGGAAAAGTCGCTGACGCCTCCTGCGGTCGTCCCCTTTCCTACTCTCACGCCTTTCAGGGCTGTTTACCGATTTGGTTGGGAGGGGATCCCTGCGGGAGGGGCTGTGGTCGAGGTCTCAAAAAGTTCCTCGCCGGGATGCCTGAGGATTCGTGCCGAAGGGGGACCGAACTCCCTCATCCGGAAACTCTGGAACTATCATGCAAGCTATCTCGGAGAGGCGGGTGACAACGGGCAGGTTCCCTCGTGGTTTCGGATGGATGAGGAGGTGGGGAAGGGTGATCTGATCAGCGAGGCCTCCTTCACCGAGGGAGTTGCTCTTTCGTGCCATCGGCTTGTTTCCGAGGAAAAGCCATGGAAGGTGACCCGGCTACCGGGAGTCTGTGATCTTTTCGCAGCGATGCTCGCCATCCGGAGCCAACCTCTCCACGACGGAGACCGTCTTCTGCTCACCATCTTCCCCGATCAGAATCCCTACTTGGTCGATCTGAGGGTGGAGGGTAGGGAAATTCTACGAATCGGGGAGAGGAAGATACCGTCCGTCCGGTTCAGAATCGGAATCCAAACCGTGGCAACGACCGGTTCGGAGATCGGCCGTCTGGCCCCGCATAAAAAGTTTCGTACCGGCCGCGTCTGGATCACCGATGACGCACGCCGACTGCCGCTGAAGGCCGAGGTCGACGTCTTCATCGGCTCAGTCTTCGCGGAGTTGGCCAAGGTCAGCCCTTCACTCTGAGGGTGGAGAAAATCTGGAAAAGTTCCCGCAGAGGCGCAGAGGAAAAAACGGCACCATTGGGTGGCGGATGAGGAGGACCGAAAAGAAAAATGGGTTCGGATGAAATCAGCCTCCCTCATCATTTCTCTTCTCTGCGTCTCCGCGTCTCAGCGCGAGATTCTCTTCGGGCTATTTCAGAGCCTCGAGATGAGCAACTCGCGCTGGAAGATGAGTTCCTTGGGCAGGTGGCTGTAGAGCTTCATGAAGAGCTCGTCTTGGAGGACCAGTTCACGGTGCCACTCGGTCGGGTCGATCTTCTGGAGTTCCTCAAAGGCCTCCGGGGTGATCTTTGACTCGAGGCCGGTCATGTCGAGGTCCTTGTACTCGGGGACCCATCCGATCGAGGTCTCCAGCGCATGGGCACCGCGCTGGCAGCGCTGCACGATCCACTTGAGCACGCGCATGTTGTCACCGAATCCCGGCCAGAGGAACTTGCCCTCGGCGCTCTTGCGGAACCAGTTCACATGGAAGATGCGCGGGACATACTTCACAGACTTCTTCATCTCGAGCCAGTGGGCGAAGTAGTCACCCATGTCGTAGCCGCAGAACGGAAGCATCGCCATCGGGTCGCGGCGGACCTGGCCGATCGTGCCGGCCGCCGCGGCGGTCATCTCGGATCCGACCGTGGCGCCGAGGTAGACACCATGGACCCAGTTGAAGGCCTGGAAGATGAGCGGCATCGTCGTGGCGCGGCGTCCTCCGAAGACCATCGCGCTAATCGGGACGCCGGCGGGATTCTCCCAGTCGGGGTCGATGATGGGACAGTTCCGCGCGGGGGCGGTGAAGCGGCTGTTGGGATGGCTTGAGAGGACTAGCTTGCCCTCGGCGTCGGTCTGACCTGGCTTCCAGTCGTTCCCCTTCCAGTCGATGAGATGAGCTGGGGGTTCCTTGGTCATCCCCTCCCACCAGATGTCGCCGTCGTCGGTCAGGCCGACGTTGGTGAAGATGGTGTCGCGCTTGATGGAATCCATCGCCATCGGGTTGCTGTCGTACGAGGTGCCGGGCGCCACGCCGAAGAATCCCGCCTCGGGGTTGATCGCACGCAGGTGACCGTCGGGTCCCGGCTTGATCCAGGCGATGTCGTCGCCGACGCAGGAAACCTCCCAACCCTCCTTGCGGAGTTTCTCCGGCGGGATGATCATGGCAAAGTTGGTCTTGCCGCAGGCGCTCGGAAAAGCGGCCGTGACGTAGGTCTTCTCCCCCTTGGGATCCTTCACGCCGAGGATCAGCATGTGCTCGGCCATCCATCCCTCGTCGCGACCCATCACCGAGGCGATACGCAGGGCGAAGCACTTCTTGCCGAGCAGGGCATTGCCCCCGTATCCCGAGCCGTAGCTCATGATGAGACGCTCCTCGGGGAAGTGGGTGATGTAGGTGTTCTCCGGATCGCAGGGCCAGGCCACGTCATTGACGCCAGCGGTGAGGGGCATGCCCACGGAGTGGAGGCACTTCACGAACTGCCCCGTCCTCTTGATCTCGGTGTAAACGGCCGAGCCCATGCGGGTCATGATGCGCATGTTGGCCACGACGTAGGGACTGTCGGAGAGTTCGATGCCGTACTGGGCGATAGGGGAGCCGATCGGCCCCATGCAGAAGGGGACGACATAGAGGGTGCGACCCTTCATGCAGCCCTGGAAGAGGCCGCTGAGCTTGGCCTTCATGATGGAGGGTTCGCGCCAGTTGTTGGTCGGACCGGCATCCTTCTTGGACTTGCAGCAGATGAAGGTGCGCTCCTCGACGCGGGCGACATCCTTCGGATTGCTGCGGACGAGGATCGAGTTCGGGCGCTTTTCGGCGTTGAGGCGGAGGGCGGCGCCGGAGGAGACCATGAGTTCGCGCATCGCCTGGTCCTCGGCCTCGGATCCGTCGCACCAGTGAATGGCGGCGGGTGTGGTCAGATCGGCGAATTCCTGAACCCAGGAAAGAACTTCAGGAAGGTCGGGCTGACTGCCCGTGACCGGTGTATTTGTCGTGTTCATGGATCCTTTTTGATCCTTTTTGGGCATCCCTTCAAGAGGCATCGGGTAAGCGTTCCAATTAGGCTTTCGGAGCTTTCAGGCATCATGGCGTCGGTGCTATACGTACAGGAATGCATCCTGTCGCCGATCCCAGTCTAGACTCGCTCTCCCGACTCCTGCAGCTCTCCATCTCGCCTGTCGTGCTGATTTCCGCGGTAGGGCTGCTTCTTCTCTCGGTGACCAACAGGCTCGGTCGGGCCATCGATCGCTCCAGGGCTTTGGTGAAAGATTTGGAACGGGATCATTCCACCCCGCCGCATGAAGAGTCCCGCGATCTTGATCAGCTCCGTATCATCGTGAGGAGAGCTGGATTCCTGAGAGTTTCCGTCGGCCTTCTGGTCGGTGCGGTTTTCTGCTCCTGCCTGATGATTCTATCCCTTTTTCTAAGGGGATTCACCGGATCCTTGATGGAAACCGCGGTAGAAACACTGTTACTCATCAATTTACTCTGTCTGCTGGGCGGTGTTGGTTTCCTGTTTGCCGACATCGTGCTTTCTCTGAAGGCCCTCCATCTTGAGGTTGCCCGCCACCTCGGGAACGGCTGAGACGCCGGAACGCGCCCCACTCCAAAAAGAGAAGAAAGGAAAGACGGATTCCGGATGACAAAGTCCGTCCGTGGGCTAGAATAAAGAAATTATGGCATCCAATCCCGTCCTCGAGCGCGCAGACTTCGATATCGTTCCCGGTTCCTCCGGGGTGATGACCCTCCGCGGCACCGTCAACAAGTCCGCCATCCTCCTGATTCTGACCATCGTCGCCGCCGCCTACACTTGGACGGCCACCCGCGGGGGCTACGCCACCGCCGGCATGGGCTACACGATGGTCGGTGCGATCCTCGGCTTCATCCTGGCGCTCGTCACCACGTTCAAGCAGTCCTGGGCACCCGTTACGGCACCGGCCTACGCGCTCTGCGAGGGGCTCTTTGTCGGCGGCATCTCCGCCATGTACGAGGCTAAGACGGGAGGTATCACCATCCAGGCTGTCATGCTCACCTTCGGTACTTTTGCCGGGATGCTTTTTCTCTTTCAGGGGAACATCCTCCGCGCCACGCCGATGTTCATGAAGGTCGTCATCGGGGCCACCCTCGGGATCTTTGTGACCTACCTGCTCGGCATGGTCCTCTCCCTCTTTCACATCAATGGCCTCAATAACGCCATCTTCGGGTCAGGCCAGTTTGGGATCATCTTCAGTGTCGCGGTTGTCATCATCGCTGCCCTGAACCTCATCATTGATTTTGAGTTCATCAAGCAGGCCTCCGATTCCGGCTCTGCCCCCAAGTACATGGAGTGGTATGGCGCCTTTGGACTGCTGGTGACGGTGGTCTGGCTTTATATTTCGATCTTACGCCTCCTTGCCAATCTCAACGGCAACAACCGGTAGGAATCTCGATCTTGGCGGATAACTGCGTTGGCCTACGGTCGCCGTAGGATGACTACGGCATCCCTTGGCCGCCTTGCTCCCCATCCAAGCTTGCGATTCCTACTGGAATTCCAAGCGCGGCAACCAAACTTCCAAGCCTTTGATTAAAGGCTTTGGATGCGTTTATTGACCTGGATTGAGTCTTTTTACTCCTCTCTGAAAATGGAGTGATGCGCCATTAATCAATCAGGGGTCGTTGAACTCCCTTGGAATTCCTCTTGAAAACCGTGTGCCGATAAGGCATCCTTTAAGAGGATGCGTTTTGAATGGGATCCCGAGAAGAATGAACTCCTCAAATCCACCCGGGGTGTCTCCTTTGAGGATGTTGTCGTCCATCTCGGGCTCGGGGATCTCTGGAGGATCGCGGATCATCCCGATCAGGCGCGCTATCCCGGACAGAAGCTCTTCTTCGTTATTGTGGAGGAGTACATCCACATCGTTCCCCATGAGGAGCGGGGGGATATTATCTGGCTGATTACCATTATTCCAAGCCGCAAGGCGACCCGAGACTATCTGGAGGAACAACACGATGAAACTGACTAAGGAAGAGAAAGAGATCGAGTCCCTGTATCAGGAGGGAAAGATCGTCGCGCGGAAGCCCGGCAAGTCGATGCTGAGGAAGTTGGCCACATCGGCTGACCTGACATTCCGCAAGGATCGCCGGATCAATATCCGGCTTTCTGAGCATGACATGGTCGGGATCCAGCGCGTGGCGGCTTCCAAGGGAGTTCCCTACCAGACACTCATCTCTGGACTGATCCATCAGTTTGTGGAGGGGGATCTGGTGCAGAAGGCATAACCGAGCGCCTCGACCAGTCGGGCCTTGCTTCCCAGTGTGACCTGTCACCTGATTCCTCTCTTTCAGAGTTGATGGCAATTGCCTCTAGGCAAGCCGCCCAAGCGGACCCCTGCGCGGTGGCGGACTTCATCCCGGTTTTTCGAGCGACTTTCCAGTCGCTTGGTTCCTGATTCAAAAATCTCTGCGCCTCTGCGCCTCGGCGGGAGTCTTCTTCAGCGGCGCCTCTTCCACTTTTTCCCCATTGCGTCTCGACAGAGGGACGGGGGGAGGTAGCATGTGACCTTTCCGATTTTCGCCGACCGCATGGACACCGCCCTGATCCTTCACTTCCTGACCACCCCGTGGGTGTTCCTCCTTTGGACGACGTTCCTGAAGTCCTTCATCTTCCTCAATCTCACCATCATCGTCGTTTCGGTGACGGTCTTTGCCGAGCGCAAGGTCAGCGCCTTCATCCAGGATCGCACCGGTCCGAACCGCGTCGGTCTTCCCCTGACTCTTCTGGGTGCCAAGAAGGATCCTTTCCTCTGGGGGCTCGGCCAGATGGTCGCTGACCCGATCAAGCTCCTGACCAAGGAAAACTTCGTCCCTGGTGGCGTGAATAAGCTCTACTTCTGGCTCGCACCCAAGCTCGTGATGATCCCGCCGATCCTTGTGCTGGCGGTCCTGCCCTTCGGGAGCAGCCTCTTCGGTGTCGAGATGACGATCGCCAACCTGAACATCGGCGTCCTCTACATTTTTGCGATCGCCTCGCTCAGCGTCTACGGCATCACGCTCGCCGGGTGGGCCTCGAACTCCAAGTTCCCGTTCCTCGGCGGTATCCGTTCCTCCTCCCAGATGATCTCCTACGAGCTTTCGCTCGGACTTTCGATCATCCCGGTCTTCATGATCTGCGGGTCGCTAAATCTGAACGAGATCATCGACTGGCAAGTGAAGAACGGCTGGCTCGTCTCCCCTTGGTGGCCGAAGGGTTTCTCGATCCATGATCTTCTCCATCCGGCCGCGATCCTCCACAGCTTCATCGCCGGGGTGAGTCTCCAGCGCATTCTGCTCTGGATCCCACTGATGATCTCCTTCCTCATTTTCCTGGTCTCGATCTTTGCCGAGACAAATCGTCTCCCCTTTGATCTTCCCGAGGCGGAGCAGGAACTCGTCGGTGGCTACCACACCGAGTATGCCTCGATGAATTTCGCCCTCTTCTTCCTTGGCGAATATGCCGCGATGTTTGCCGGCTCAGGCGCGATTGTTTCCCTCTTCCTCGGTGGCTGGAGTTGCCCGCTCATTCCGGACGGCTCGCAGGGCTGGTTCTGGGGCCTCGTGAACATCGGTGTCTTCTTTGTGAAGGTCTCCCTGATGCTGCTCTTCATGATCTGGGTGCGCTGGACCCTGCCCCGCTTCCGCTATGACCAGCTCATGAAGCTCGGCTGGCTGGGCTTCTTCCCGGTCGCCCTCTTCAACATCTTCCTGACAGCCCTCATCCTCGCCTTCGTGCGCAACTGATCAAACCCATGGCCATCGTCGTCGAACGCCCCAAGCTCACTCTCGCGGAGAAATTCTATCTTCCCTCGATCATCGCGGGGCTTGCCATCACCTGGAAGCACCTGAAGCGCGCGATCTTCAACAAGGGGATCGTCACGATGCAGTATCCCGAGGAGAAGTGGGATGCCAACCTGCCCGAGTGGTACCGCGGCGCCCCGACCCTCGTCACCGACGAGCATGGACGGGAAAAGTGCGTCTCCTGCCAGCTGTGCGAGTTCATCTGCCCGCCCCGCGCCATTACCATCAAGCCGGGCGAAATCCCCGAAAACGACAAGTGGCGCAAGGTGGAGAAGCGCCCCCAGGAGTTCGACATCGACATGGCCCGATGCATCTACTGCGGACTCTGCGAGGAGGTCTGCCCGGAGGAGGCGATCTTCCTTCGCAAGGACTATTCCATCACCGGCCTCAATCGCGCCGAGATGGTCCACGACAAGGAGACCCTCTACAAACTCGGCGGCGTCAAGTCGGGCCTCACCTTCAAGTGGAACGAATTAAAGTGATAATTTGAAGAGGTTGACATGTTGAACCGTTAAAAAGTTAAAAAGTTAAAAAACAGAGACCAGCTTCCCTTTACTGTTCCTTCATCATTCATCCCTCATCCTTTCCGCCCTTCATGCTCCTCACTGCCTTCTGGTTCTTCGCCTCGCTGATGATCCTTTTCGGATTGAGCGTCGTGCTGCTCCGCAATCCCGTCTCCTGCGCGATGTCGCTGGTCCTTTGTTTCATTAGCCTCGCGGCCCTGTTCGTGACGCTCGACGCGACCTTCATCGGTATCATTCAGGTACTCGTTTACGCGGGTGCGGTCATGGTGCTCTTCCTCTTCATCATCATGCTCCTCGATCTGAAGGCTGAGAAGAGCCGCCGACTCAATGTCGGAGCGACCCTCGGCGGCACCCTTGTGGTGTGTGGTTTCCTCGCCCTGCTGGTGCGTGTGATCCACTCCCTCCCCGCCCTTTCCAAGCCGCTTCCGGAACTTCCCGCCTCACAGGCCTCGGACGTGAAGATGATCGGCTTCACCCTGTTCCACTCCTTTGGCCTTCCCTTTGAGGTGGTCGGCGTCCTCCTGCTCTCGGCCACCGTGGGAGTCGTCGTCCTAAGCCGCAAAACTCTCCGCTGATCTCACCATGACGCCGACCCTAGCCAACTACCTGATCGCCAGCGGCCTCCTGTTCTCGGTTGGTCTGGCCGGCGTGCTGCTCCGCCGCAGCATCATCATTATTTTCATGAGCCTTGAGCTCATGCTCAGTGCCGCGAATCTCTCGCTTGTCGCTTTCTCCCGCTACGGACTGGTATCCGGACACCAGAACTTCAACGCTCAGGTCTTGGTTTTCTTCATCATTACCGTGGCCGCCGCCGAGGTGGCCGTGGGTCTCGCGATCATCGTCTCGCTCTTCCGGGCCCGCCAGACCACCCACGTCGAGGATCTCGACACCCTGAAATTCTAAGAAGTCACAGCCGATGAATCTCTCTACTGTCGCCTGGATCACGCTGCTCGCGCCGCTCGGCGCCGCGGCCCTGATCCTGCTGGTCACCCGCACCAACCGAGCCGCTGCCTCAGGCCTGGCCATCCTTTCCGCGCTGATCGCTCTCGTCGGCGGGTGGACGCTTTTCCTCAACCACGCCGAGGGGATCTACCAGGGCTTCAACTGGATTGATTTCGGGAAGGACTTTTCCATTCCCTTCGCCTTGGCGCTTGATCCGCTGAGCCGCACGATGCTGGTGGTGGTGACGACGATCTCACCCCTTGTTTTCATCTATTCCCTCGGGTACATGAAGGAGGAGGAGGGCTTCTGGCGCTTCTTTGCGGGCCTCGCGATCTTCCTCTTCTCGATGCTTGGCATCGTCCTGGCCAACAACCTGGTGATGATGTTCATCTTCTGGGAACTCGTCGGTGTCAGTTCCTACATCCTCATCGGTCACTATTACGGAAAGCCCTCCGCGGCCGATGCAGCGAAGCAGGCCTTTCTGGTCAACAGGATCGGCGACTTCGGCTTCATGCTAGGCATCCTGCTCTTCTGGGTGGCCACGGGTACCTTCGATTTCTCCGGTGTGAACGATTCGGCCGAACTCTTCAAGGCCCACCCGACGCTCCTGGCCGTTTCCTGCGTCCTCATCTTCTGCGGCACGGTCGGAAAATCGGCCCAGTTCCCACTCCATGTCTGGCTTCCCAATTCGATGGAAGGCCCGACCCCGGTCTCCTCGCTCCTCCACGCCGCCACCATGGTGGCGGCCGGCGTCTATCTGCTGGCCCGCATCTTCCCGATCCTCTCAGCCTCTCCCGACGCCTGCGAGATCGTTGCCTGGACCGGTGCGATCACCGCGCTCGGAGCCGGCATCCTCGCGACCCAGCAGGATGACATCAAGGGGATCCTCGCCTACTCCACGATCTCCCAGCTCGGCTACATGGTGACCGGCGCCGGTCTCGCCATCTCGGCGGCTCTGCCGATGTTCCACCTCTTCACGCACGCCTTCTTCAAGTGCCTCCTCTTCCTCACGGCCGGTTCGGTCATTCTTGGGATGCACCATGAGCAGAACATCTGGGAGATGGGCGGCCTCCGGAAAAAGATGCCCGTCACCTTCCTCACCTACCTCTGCGGCATGCTGGCGCTCTCGGGTTGCTTCTTCTTCAGTGGCCACTACTCCAAGGATCTGATCATGGCCTGCGCATGGGAGCATCACCGCGGCATCTTCTGGGTGGTCGTGATCGCCGCCGCGCTCACCCCCTTCTACATGACCCGTCAGGCGCTGGTGGTCTTCTTCGGCAAGCCCCGCTCGGAGCATGCCGAGCATGCCCACGAGTCGCCGCTCGTCATGATCGTCCCGCTCATCCTGCTCGCGATCCCTGCCGTTTGCGCCGGATATGCCCCTGTGGAGCACTACTTCTTCCATTCCGTCGGCAGCCTCACCGAGCCCGAGGTGCCGCACTTTGTTGAACTCGTGTTCGGCGCGGCCTTCGTCATCGGAATCCTCGCGGCCTTCGTGATCTATCGGGGTGCACCGGCCAAGGATCCGATCCGTATCCCGGCTTTCCATAACCGCTTCTACATCGACGATTTCTACTTCTGGATCGTCCGTGTGATCCAAGGCGGCTTTGCGAAGCTCTGCTCCTTTATCGACCGCTGGTTCATCGACGGCATCCTTGTCCGTGGCAGCGCGACGGTCGTCTGGACCATCGGATTCGCCCTTCGTTTCCTTCAGGTCGGCAATATCCAGGCCTACGCCCTTTTCTTCGCCGCCGGCGTGGTCGGGCTTCTCTACCTGCTGCTGACCATCCACTAAGACCCCAGAGACGACGCCTTTCCCGACATGAGCCTCCTGCTGATTCTCACGATCGTCCTGCCGCTCGCGGCTTCCCTCCTCATCATGGCGGGTGCCGACCCGCGCCGCACCTCCCTGGTTGCCGCGGTCGTCAACCTCGCCTTCTCGCTGGTCCTCTTTTTCGGCTATGACCGCACGGCCGGAGGGTGGCAGTTCCTCTCGGAGTGGAAGATCCTGCCCAAGCTCGGGATCAACATGACCCTCGGGGCCGACGGCCTGACACTTGTCATGATCCTGTTGGCGACTCTTGTCACGGTCTCCGCACTCTGGGTCGCGCCCAAGGTCGAGAAATACAACGGCCTGTACCATGTCTCCCTGCTCTTCATCTCGGCCGGCGTGATCGGTGCCTTTGCCTCGCTCGACGTCCTCTTCCTTTACTCCTTCCACGAACTGGCCCTGATCCCGACCTTCCTGATGATCGGTATCTGGGGAACGGGTGACCGCCAGGCCGCCGCCTGGAAGGCGACGATCTACCTCGGACTCGGCAGCTTCGTCCTGTTGATCGGCCTCATCGCCCTCTACATCAGCATCCCCTCGGGTCACCGTACCCTCGATCTCCGGGAGCTGGACCAGCTCGCCACCTCCGGTGTGCTGCATCCCTCGGCCCTGATTTATCTTCTCCTGCTGGTCGGCTTCGGATCGCTGGTTTCGCTCTTTCCCTTGCACTCCTGGGCCCCCGGAGCCTATGCCTGTGCGCCCCCTCCCGCTGCGATGCTCCACGCAGGGGTCCTCAAGAAGTTCGGCCTCTACGGGTTGATCCGGATCGCCCTGCCGCTCTTCCCCGAGGCGATGCACGAGCTCAACGGGCTTCTCCTCCTGCTGGTCGTCGGCAACATCCTTTACATCGGATACGTCACCGTTTCGCAGAAGCGTCTCGACTGGACCATCGGCTACTCGAGCGTGATGCACATGGGTTACATTTTTCTGGGACTCGCCTCGCTGAACATGATCGGCGTGAGCGGTGCGGCCCTCTTGATGTTTGCCCATGGTCTCTCGGTGGCCGCCGCCTTTGCCCTTTGCGGTGAGATCCGCCGCCGGACGGGTACTCTCGAGTATTCGGAACTCGGAGGTATCGCCCGCACCGCGCCGGTTCTCGCTCTTCTCTTCGGTTTCGCCACCATGGCTTCGTTGGGTCTGCCCGGCTTCGCCAACTTTGCAGGCGAGGTCCTCGTGTTCTTCGGAGCCACTGCCGCCGGTTCCGTCATGGTGATCCCTGTGATCGTCGCCGTCTGGGGCGTGGTGATCTCCGCGATCTACATGCTGCGTGCCTACCGCAATGTCTTCTGGGGTCCGGTCGTCCAGCGCTGGGAGTCGGTCGCCGACATCGCCAGCGGTGCCAAGTGGGCCGTGATCCTTCTCCTCCTGCCGCTCATGATCGCCGGATTCTATCCGCAGTTCATCCTCAAGATGGCCGGCACCGCCCTTCCCCACTAATCGTCCGACACCCGTGAACACGCTTTATCTGGAAATCGCAGTCGTCGTCCTCGGCATCATCCTGCTGATGGTGGAGTCCTACTCCGCCTCTGCCAACAAGGCCCGCCTCGCCTGGATCGGTGCCATCGGTCTTTTTGGAGTTCTGCTTCTGAGCTTTATTCCCCAGCATGCTCCCGCGCCGGGATCTCCCGCCGCCGCCTTTATCACCTCCGATCTGCTCTCGGTCTTCTTCGTACGGTTGATCCTCGCCGCCACGATTGTCTTCCTGCTGACAGTTCCCTCGTTCTTCCCTGCTCTCAGGATTTCCCTTCCCGCCGAGCGAGAGGGGGGTGGGCTTGGTGAGTTTGCGATCCTGCCCATCTTCGTCTGCGCTGGTCTCATGTGGATGGTTTCCGCCGTCGACTTCATCATGATCTTCGTGTCGCTGGAGCTTGCCACGATCACCCTTTACATTTTGGCCACCTACCTCCGGCAGAACACAGCCTCGCTTGAGTCGGGCACGAAGTTCCTGATCCTCGGTGCGCTCTCCACGGGATTCATCGTTTACGGCATTTCCTGGCTTTTCGGCACCACGGGCACCACCAATCTCCTGGCTCTGCCCTCCGCCATCGCCGCCCTCCCCGAGGCTGCGGTGACTCCGCTTCTCTTTGGCATCGGAATGATTCTCGTCGCACTGAGTTTCAAGATCTCCGCCTTCCCTTTCCAGTTCTGGGTTCCAGACGTCTATCAGGGTGCACCGACTCCGGTGACCTCTTACCTCTCGGTCGCCTCCAAGGCCGCCGGTTTTGTGGTGCTGATCCGTCTGCTCGGAGCTCTCTGGGCCATCCCGGCGGTTTCCCATCAGATCCATGCGGTGATCACCTTGCTCGCTGCACTCACGCTGATCTTTGGAAATTTTGCGGCCATTCCGCAGACCAACATGAAGAGACTGCTCGGCTACTCGAGTGTCGCTCATGCCGGATACCTGCTGATGGCGGTCGCGAGCCTCAGTTCCAAAATGGCGGTTCCTGCGATCGGTTTCTACTTCGCCGGCTATCTGGCCATGACGATGCTCTCCTTCGTGGTGTTGCAGGTCGTCTCCGAGGCGACCGGCGGCGACGAGATCTCCCGATTCAACGGCCTCGGTCGTCGTTCCCCGCTGCTTGCAGGTGCCATGCTCTTGGCCGCCGCTTCCCTCGCCGGCATCCCATTCACCGCTGGCTTCATCGGAAAGCTGCTCGTCTTTGAGGTGGCCCTGAAGCAGGGGCATTACGGATTGGTGGCGCTCGGTTGCGTTACGGTTGCCGCCGGCTTCTACTACTATTTCAAGGTGATCCGCGCCATGTATTGGCAGCAACCCGCCGAGGAGACCTCGATCGCCGTGCCCGGTGCCCTGAGGTTCCTGATCGCCGTGCTCGGTGCCGCCATCATTGCCTTTGGCGTCTATCCTGCCCCGATCCTCGCGGCACTGCGGTAAACCGTGATGGGGGATCCCCTGGGCCCCCGTCTGCATTCCGATGAGTAGGCTCTCCCGTCTTTCCCTGCGGGGTTTCCGCTGCTTCGAATCTCTCGAATATGAGCCTGGGCCACGACTCAGTTTCCTAACCGGGCCCAATGCCCGTGGGAAAACCTCCATCCTCGAGGCCGCCTGCATGCTGCTGCGGCTTCGCTCCCCCCGGACCTCGGAGAACCGCGAGATGGTCCGCTTCGGTGGTGAAGCCTTTGCCCTGGAGGGAATGTTCGGAGAGACGCGGCTCTCGATCACCTGCACGCCACCTACCCGGGTGCTGAAGCTCGACGGGGTGGTGCAGGCCAAGCCCTCGGAGTATCTGGTCCAGGGTCGGATCGTCTGGTTTGGAAGCGAGGATCTGCTGTTGGTCAACGGGCCGGCCGAGCGCAGAAGGAAGCTGCTCGACAGCGCGGGACTGCAGCTTGCCGGTGTTGGGATGACGGATGCCATCTCTTATGCCCGGAATCTCAAGAACTACGAGCGAGCTCTGCGATCCAGAAATCTGCTCCTGCGGGAGGGGAAGCCGCGCGCGCAGATCGAGGCCTACGACATCCCCCTCTCTGAATCCGGGGATTGCCTGCTCGAGTCCCGTGACGCCCTCGTCAGAGCACTCGCACCTCTTGCTTCTGAGGCCTGCAGGGCGATCTCCGGCGAATCTCTGGAGATTTCCTACCTGCCTGGAGCATCACGACCGATGAAGGAGGCCCTGGAGGTGAGCCGCTCGGAGGAAATCCGTCTTCGTCAGACACGTGTGGGTCCCCAGCGGGATGATCTTGGGCTCCAGTTGGACGGAATTCCTGCGGGATCATTCGCCTCGGAGGGGCAGAGGCGCACCATAGCGCTTGCGCTCAAGCTGGCTGTTGCGGGGCTGCTGACAAGGATCAACGGGGTCGCGCCTCTCCTGCTGCTCGATGATATTTTTGGAGAACTTGATCCCGGACGCCGGGACGCCTTGCTGGCCGGGATGCCCTCCGATGCGCAGGCCATTCTCACCACTGCCGATCTGGGGGGCATCGTTCTTCCCTCTGATTCGCAGGTTCACCGGTTCGGGGAGAGTGGGTTGGAAGCTGCCTGAAACGATGAGCGGACTTTCCCCGTCTCAGGTTTTGCCGTAGGGAAGAAGCAGGCATGTCGATCTATCTCCGTACCCTCCGGTATTTCAGCGCCTTTTCGGGCCAGACTCTGGTCGCCGTTGTGCTGATGTCATTCGGAATCGGGCTGAATCTGCTCAAGCCCTGGCCGTTCAAATACATCGTTGATGGTATTCTCGATACCTCGCACGGGACTGCCAGTGCCCACGAGACGGTGACTCGCTGGCTCGGTTGGACCTCACCCATCGGGGGCGCTGCGACGCTTTGCGTGGCGATGGGTGTGATCGCCTTCCTCTCGGGATTGACCAACCACTTCTCCAATATCTTGCTCATCAAGATTGGATTGAAGGCACTCCTGCATCTCCGCACCCAGCTCTACACGGTGCTGAATGCCCTGCCCCTGCAGTTCCACGACGCACGCCGCAGCAGCGACTCCTCCTTCCGTGTTGCCTACGATTCCCAGTCGATCCAGACCATCTATAACAGGGGATTCGCCACGATCTTCGGCGCTGTCGTCACCCTGGTGAGTGCGCTGGTCATCATGCTTCGTATGAACTGGCAACTGACTGTGGTTTCCCTGCTTGTCCTGCCTCCCGTGGTCTGGTCGATCCGTCACTTCGGCGACCGGATCCGGAAGGAGTCGACGACCATCCAGGAGCGTGAGAGCGACCTGCTCGCCACGGTTCAGGAGGGAATCGGATCAATCCGCATGGTGCAGGCGTTCGGGCGGGAATCGTTCGAGGTGAACCAGTTTGTCCGCCATGCCACGCGGAGCCTCGAGGCGAACTTCCGGATGAACATTACCTCGAGCCGCAGTGCCCTGGTGGTGAGCACCTTGATGGCCCTCGGATCGGCGGCGATGTACGGCGTCGGATCGGCACAGGTACTCCGAGGGGCGCTCAGCCTCGGTGATCTACTGGTCTTTGTGGCCTATCTCGCCACGCTCTACCAACCGATCGAGCAACTCACCTACACGGCCTGGGCACTCGAGGGTGCGGCGGCCGGAGCCCAACGCTGCTTCGAGATCATTGACCGGGAGGAGGAGACTAAGGATGCCCCCGGAGCCGTCGATCTCCCTGCTGTGCGTGGAGAGATCACGATGGCGGGCGTCTCCTTCGCCTATGATCCCAAGGCTCCGGTGCTGACCGGTGTCGATCTTGCAGTTGCTCCCGGAGAGACCGTGGCCTTCGTTGGAGGAACGGGAGCCGGGAAGAGCACGATGCTGAGCCTGGTTCCCCGATTCTATGATCCTTCCGCCGGCATCGTCCGCATTGATGGCCATGACCTGCGCTCGGTCACGAAGGCCTCCCTCCGGGCACAGATCGGAATGGTCCTGCAGGATACTCTCCTCTTTTCCAGCAGCATCCGGGAGAACATCGCCTACGGCCGGGAAGGGGCTTCCGAAGAGGAGATCATCCAGGCCGCTAAGCGGGCGCAGGCGTATGATTTCATCATGGCCCAGCCTCAGGGCTTCGACACCCCGGTCGGGGAGAGGGGAGGGCACCTGAGTGTCGGTCAGCGCCAGCGCCTGGGCATTGCCCGCGCCTTCCTCAAGGATGCCCCGATCCTGTTGCTCGACGAGCCAACCTCGGCCCTCGACCCCTCGACCGAGAAGGCGATCATGACGACGATCGCAGAACTGATGAAGGGGCGCACCACACTCATCATCACCCACCGCCTCTCGACGGTTCACCGGTTGGGCCGGATCGTTCTGCTGGAGAACGGCCGGATCGCCGAACAGGGAACCGGCCCCGAACTGCTCGCCGCCGGCGGTTCCTATGCACGCCTCTATGAGGCCGCCGGACATACGTCCGGAGCGACAGTTGGTCACAAACAGGAGAACCCTTCATGAAACGCAAAAAGATCATCGTCTTGGGATTCATGGGCGGCATGCCCATCGCCGGGGTCATCTGGCAGCACATCCATTACATCGTCGGCCTCCAGCGTCTCGGTCATGAGGTCTACTACATCGAAGACACGCTGAATTATCCCTACGATCCTGTCGCCTTCAACATCTCCGACGACTGTTCCTACGCGGCCCGGACGCTCGGTCGGCTTGCCAAGGAGCACGGCTTCGAGGGGCGCTGGGGTTATTGCGCCCGCTTCAAGGATCCGATCCAGAGTACGGGGATGAGCCTTGAGCAGATCCGGACCCTCTACCGAGAGGCAGATTGCGCGCTCAATATCTGCGGGTCGCACGACTTGAATGACGACCTTCGAACGATCCGTCACCTGATCTATGTCGAGAGCGATCCCGGCGTCGAGCAGATCAAGATCGACCAACAAATCGATGGAGAAGAATCGGAAACGATCGATTACCTCAAGGAGCACCGCCACCTCTTCACTTTCGGTGAAAACATAGGCACCCCGTCCTTTGCTGTCCCCACCCACGGCTTCGAGTGGCTCCCGACCCGCCAACCTGTGGTCACCGACCTCTGGTGCCCGACTCCCGAAGCCCCCGCACCTGCAGCGGAGAAACTCTTCACCACGATCTGCAACTGGTCCACAAGTGGCAAAAAGGATATCGAGTGGCGCGGCTCCAATTACCTCTGGAGCAAGTCGCTCGAGTTTCTGAAATTCATCGAGGCACCGAAGCGCTCCGGTGAGCCCTTCGAGATGGCGACAGACATCAAGAAGGAGGAGGAACTGGCCCTCTTTGAGAAAAATGACTGGCGACTCGTGCTGCCCCATGATCTGAGCGTCGACTGGAACGGATATCGGGATTACATCAGCAACTCGAAGGGTGAGTTCACCTGTGCCAAGGACCAGTACGTGCGCCTCAACACCGGTTGGTTCAGCGACCGTACTGCCTGCTATCTCGCGGCCGGACGTCCGGTGATCACCCAGGAGACCGGCTTTACCGCCCACTACGGCGGCAAGGAGGGGTTGCTCGCCTTCTCCACGATGGAGGAGATCACCGAGGCTGTCGCCTCCATCCGTGCCGATTACAAGAAGCATAGCCGTGCCGCACTCGCGATCGCCCGGGAAATCTTTGAGGCGGAGAAAGTGTTGCAGTCACTCCTCGATCGTGCCGGAGTTTGATGAAGGATTGTTCTTTTGGCGCGTCACATCGTTCTTCTGCACTCGCAGGATGTCTCATCCAGCATCGCTTGAAGGCCTTGCGCTGCATCCAAAACTCCTGCGCCTTGACATCTTTGTTTCCTTAAAAAAACGCCCGATAACCTTCACAAGACCGACGACTTGAGCCCTCGACCCTCGACTCTCGACCCTCGACTTGGCAAACCTCCCGTCTTTGTCGGGTGCGGATTTGCCGCGAAATACCCTGAGGGAGGCGGAAACTTTTCCGTACCGCTCCAGTACCTGACGGGACTCAAGCGGATGGGGCGTCGCGGTGTCTGGCTTGAGGTGATGCAATCCTCAGGGAATCCGAAACGCGATGCTTTCTGTGTGCGTTCCTTTCAGCGATGCATGGCGCTCTACGGGCTGGAGTACTGCCTGCTGCTGCGTCCTTCCCAGGAGCAGAGGGGCCCCGAGGAGCACCATCCCCGCGGGATAAAAGCCTTTGGAATGAAGGTTTCCGAACTCGAGGAATTGGCTCCTCATTCGCTCCTGTTGAACCTGAGCTACTCGGTGAAGCCGCCGCTTGGCAATCTCTTCGGCCGCCGCCTGCTCTGCAGTCTTGATCCGACCGAGGTTCTCTACTGGATGGACCAGATGGAGATGGGGCAGTCCTCCCATGACGAGTTCTGGTCGATAGGGCTCTGCATGGATCGGATCGATACCCGTCTTCCCAAGCCGGTCGTTCCGTGGAAAAGCTACTTTCCGCTCGTCGACACGGAACTGCTCCAGCCGCAACCACGTCCTGCCGGACGCCCCCGTTTCACCACCATCGGCCAATGGTACTGGGATGGGAACATCATGATAGGCGGCGAGTGGCGGGACTACTCGAAGCAGGCTGCCTTCGCCCCTTACATGGATCTGCCAAAGCAAGTGACCGGGGCGACCTTCGAACTGGCGATGAACCTTTCAGAGGATGATCCTGAACGGGTGCGTCTCCGATCACTCGGGTGGAAGGTATCCGTGCCCCATGCCCTCACGCGGACCCCTGCCGCCTACTACCGCTATCTGGCCGGCGCGACAGCCGAGTTCACCGCTGTGAAGCTCGAGGCCCTGATGGGAAGCGGATGGTTGAGCGACCGCGCCGCCGCTTTCCTCTCGCTCGGGCGACCGGTGGTGACTGAGCCGACGGGGGCGGAACAGTTTCTCCCCGAGGAATCGGGGATGCTCTTTGTGCGCGATCTGGAGGAGGCCGCCGAGGCGTCGCGCCGCGTCCTCTCGGACTGGCCGGCACTTTCCAATGCCGCCCGCTCAACGGCGGTGGAGTGCTTTGACTCGGTGAGGAACCTGAAGCTTCTGCTCGGGGATTCCTGAACCGGATCAGGGTGTTGGCGAAGAGTCCCGATAGGACCGCTCCTTCGGGTCAGTGAGCGTCCATTCCTGTTCCAGTACCGGGGTGTTGGTTCCGTCGATGCGGTAGACCCAGAGATGATGGAACGGCACATGGACCGTGGGCTGACGCTTGGGGCTAAAGGTGCCGGTCACCGCGCACCAGAGTCGGCCATCCTTCCACTCGGAGGCGCGCAGGGCGGCCTTGTCGACTCGGCTGAGGAAACTGCCGTGCCGTCTCTCGACCTCCGCTCTGAGTTTTGCCCCGTCTGGATCTCGCAGAGGAGTGACCGATCTGCCCGAGGGATCGAGATGGAAGACCCGCAGTTGATCGCCGGCGTCTCCCGGCATGTCGTTCAGTGCCAGAAAGCGGGAATCACCGCTCCAAAGAGCCGTGGTCGCCCCCAGCGGGGAAATCCATTCGTAGAGTACTTTCCCCCCTGGGGAGCAGATTGACAGCGTCTTCCTGGCTTCGCCCCGTTCCCCTGATTCCGCACGCTCTCGGCGCAGGAGGAATTTGCCGTCGGGTGATCGGGACAGCAGCGTGGTTTCCTGAGCCTGCATCGTGCACAGCGTAACCAGGGTAAGGATCGTCAAGATCATGAGGGGCTGGTCTTTGGGCATGGCTTGAATCTATCCAAGGAAGGATCATCGCGACAAAGGAACTTCCTCGGGGAGGTCTGTCTCGATGCTTGCTTTGGAGGGCATTTTTCTTCAAGAAAAGTGGCTCCGCCCCATGAAAAGACTCCCTCTTGCCTTTGCAGGGGTCATGCTGATTACCCCCATGATTCACGCAGCCACCTCCATCAGCGCAAAATCCTTCGGTACCACCACGGAGGTTCAGAAGGTGACGCAGTACACCCTGACCAACGACAAGGGTGCCTCTGTCTCGATCATTAATTACGGAGGTATCGTCACTTCGCTGAAGGTCCCTGACAGGAATGGCAAGTTCGCCGACGTGGTACTGGGATTCAAAACCCTTTCCGACTACGAAAAGAAGAGCCCATACTTCGGCTGTCTGGTGGGCCGTTACGGGAACCGGATCGCGAAGGGGGAGTTCACCCTCGACGGCCACACTTACCGCCTTGCCCCCAATAACAACGGACAGTCCCTTCACGGCGGACTCAAGGGATTCGACAAGGTCATTTGGAACGCCGTGCCCGCGATGACCGGACAGGGCCCCTCTCTCAAGCTGACCTACGTCAGCAAGGACGGAGAGGAGGGATACCCAGGAAATCTTTCCGTCACCGCCACCTACACGCTCACGAACAAAAACGAATTGAAGCTCGTTTTCCGCGCCAAGACCGACAAGGCGACCATCGTGAATCTCACCCACCACAGTTACTTTAACCTGGCGGGTCAGGGGAGCGGCGACGTTCTTGGACATGTCGTGACAATCCACGCCGACAAATACACCCCGGTCGACAAAGTCCTGATCCCGACCGGCAAACTTGCCTCCGTGAAGGGAACGCCCTTTGACTTCCGAAAGCCCACCCCCATCGGAGCGCGCATCAACATGGAGGATCCGCAACTGAAGAACGGTGGCGGATACGATCACAACTGGGTCATCGACAAGCTGCCCGGACATCTCGGATTGGCCGCCAAAGTCGAGGAACCGAAGAGCGGCCGGGTGATGGAGGTGATCTCGACCGAACCTGGCGTTCAGTTCTATTCCGGCAACTTTCTCGACGGCACCCTTGTCGGGAAGGGAGGCAAGGTTTATGGATTCCGCAACGGCTTCTGCTTCGAGCCCCAGCATTTCCCCGATTCGCCCAACCGCAAGAACTTCCCCTCGACCGTGCTCAGGCCCGGGGAAACCTATAAAAACACGATTATTTTCAAGTTTTCGGCGGAATAGATAGACAACCTTCGTCTTGGGCCTGACCCGGAATGATAGGCACTCCCTCTTTCTAAATGCCTCCGATGATTGTGGCTTTTGGGGATAAGAACGGTATGTCCTCCTTGTCCTGATAATCTGGCTTAGAAACACCTCGAAGCAAGCTCGCCCCGAGATGTCGTTTTGCTGGCGCATGCGGCCCCATTCCTGGTGACTGGATGCATTTTATTCGCTTGGAACCCGACATTATTGCCAAGAAAACATCACCTTGTCCCAATTCACCCATAAGCCATAGTCAAAAAACTACTTATGAACATTCAAGTTGTCGTGATCCTCTGTTTGCTCAGCACTTCGAGCCTATTTGCCGAGGAATCCACCAATGTGGCTACCAAGGCATCGGAGTCTCTACCGGCAAAGCTACTCATCGACTTGAAAGGACCTGCCAAGAAATTCTCTCCGACGTTTGCGGGACTTATGACTGAGGAAATTAATCATTCCTATGACGGCGGACTCTATGCCGAACTTATCCGCAATCGCGTCTTTCGGGACAATGAGACGAACGTGGAGGCCTGGTCGCTGACGGTTCCCTCCAATGCTTTTGCCTCCATGGGGGTGACTGATCGGTATCCCCTCACCGACAAGCTTCCGAAATCACTCGACGTGGTGATTTCGAAAGTCGATTCCAACCAACCCGTGATGGTATCCAACGAGGGGTTCTGGGGCATCCCCGTCAAGCCTAACACAACCTATAACGTCTCCTTCTACGCCAAGGGTAACAATGTCTGGGAAAAAAAGAAGGGGGATCCCGATCCGATAACCTTCCGTGTCCCTCTGACCATTTCCCTACAAAGCAATGATGGCACCAAGGTCCATGCCTCCGCGACGACTCCTCCTTTAACCGGTGGCTGGCAGAAGTTCGAACTGACCCTCAAGACAGGAAGTGAGATGAGTGCCTCAAAGGAGAACAAATTCGTCATCTCCGCCGCGGCAACCGGCGCATTCCGCCTCAGCCTGGTCTCCCTCTTCCCCCCCACCTACAAGAACCGCATCAACGGCAACCGCACCGACCTGATGGAGAAGTTGGCCGGACTCCATCCCAAATTCCTGCGTTTTCCCGGGGGCAACTTCCTCGAGGGGGACAATCTCTCCGACCGCTACGACTGGAAGCAAACTAGGGGGCCGCTGGAGTTTCGTTCCGGTCACCCCGGTTGCTGGAGATACCGTTCCAGCGACGGCCTGGGCCTACTGGAGTTCATGGGATGGTGCGAGGATCTCGGCATGGAGCCCGTGCTGGCCGTCTATGCGGGATACTCACTCAAGCAGCAACCGGTGGCCGCAGGCCCCCTGCTCGAACCATATGTTCAGGATGCACTGGATGAGATCGAGTATCTCACCGCCGACGCAAAGACCACGCATTGGGGGGCTATTCGCGCCAGAGACGGACATCCCGAACCGTTCCGGCTCAAGTATGTGGAGATAGGAAACGAGGACCAGTTCGACAAGAGCGGAAGTTACGAAGGCCGCTATGCTCAGTTCCATGACGCAATCAAGGCGCGCTATCCCGACCTGCAGTTGATTGCCACGGCCGGGGTGAAGACCCGTAAGCCTGATGTGATTGATGATCATTTCTACAGGCCGACCGAGTGGTTTGTGAAGGAGTTCTCGCACTACGACAAGACAGACCGCAATGGGCCAAAAATCTTTGTAGGTGAATGGGCGACAATGAAAAAACCCGCTTGGATAACCAAAGGGGTTGGGCGCCCGAATACCCCCACCCTTGATGAAGCATTGGGAGATGCCGCCTGGATGTGTGCCATGGAGAGGAACTCGGATCTTATTGTGATGCAGTGTTATGCGCCGCTCCTGACCAATGAAAATCCCGAGGCCACCCAATGGAAACCCAACCTCATCGGGTACGATGCTCTCCACAGTTATGTCTCACCCTCCTGGCATGCCCAGCACCTCTTCAACACCCATCGTGGTGACGAGGTGCTGACGGCATCCTGGGAGAAAGAGGACCCCGCCAATCCGCTTCCCTATTCCGTGACCCGGGACAAAGCCAAGGGCCTCCTGCACATCAAACTGGTCAACACCTCGGCATCACCCCGCGAGGTGACGATCGATCTCGGCAAGGAGACCAAGACGGCATCCAAGGCTTCTCTGATCACGCTCACCTCCAAGGATCCTCAGACAGCCAATTCCCTGCAGAATCCGGATGCCGTCAAGCCCGTCACCGGATCGATCCAGGGAACCTCCTCCGGATTCCCGGTGACCGTCCCGCCCAATGCCCTCGTGATCATCACCCTCAAACTGAAATGAAACGATCCCGTTCCCCGAAAGAGAATTCCCGTTCCTTCACCCTAGGCATCGACTACGGCACCAACTCCGTCCGTGCCCTCGTCGTGCGCTGCCATGACGGCAAGGAATTCGGCAGTACCGTCTTTAACTATCCCAGCGGAAGCCAGGGCATCCTTCTTGATCCCAAGGATCATCACCTGGCTCGCCAGCATCCCGGCGATTATCTGCTTGGGCTTGAGAAATCGGTGAAGGGGGCGCTCGCCGCGGCCTCGAAACAACCGGGATTCTTGGCTGAAAGGGTCATCGGACTCGGCGTCGACACCACCGGATCGAGCCCGATCCCCGTGGACCGCAGGAATCGCGCGCTGGCGCAGGATCCGAAGTGGAAAAAGAATCTTCATGCCCAATGCTGGCTCTGGAAGGATCATACCTCGTGGGAGGAAGCGGCTCGCATCACCGAACTCGCCTCGAAGCACCGCCCCGACTACATCGCCAAATGCGGCAACACCTACTCCTCCGAATGGTGGTGGAGCAAGATCTGGCACTGTCTCAAGGTCGCACCGAAGGTCTTTGACGCCGCCTATTCCTGGGTTGAGTTGGCCGACTGGATTCCCTCCGTCCTTGCCGGGGTGGAGGATCCGCTGGAGGTGAAGCGTGGTATCTGCGCCGCAGGCCACAAGGCCCTCTACAGCGACGAATGGGGAGGCCTTCCCGACAAGAAGTTCCTTGCGATGCTTCATCCCAAGCTCGCCTCCCTGCGCGATCGCCTCTACGCGAAAGCCCACGATGCCACCGAATCAGCCGGCTCCGTCAGTGCGGCCTGGGCGAAAAAGCTCGGGCTCCCGGCCGGCATCCCGATCGCCATCGGAGAGTTCGACGTGCATTACGGGGCCATTGCCTGCGGCGTCTCCGAAGGGACGCTTGTCAAAGTCATCGGCACCTCCACCTGCGACTGCGCGGTGGTCCCGATGACCAAAAAAGTGGCCGATATCCCGGGGATCTGCGGTATCGTCCCCGGTGCCATCCTCCCCGGTTACTTCGGGGTCGAGGCGGGTCAGTCCGCCGTCGGCGACATCTTCAAGTGGTGGGTCGAGGGGATCCTCGGCGACCCGTCGCTCCATTCCTCGCTGACCAAAGAGGCAACGAGACTGAGCCCGGGCCAAAGCGGACTTCTCGCCCTGGACTGGCACAATGGCAACCGCACCATTTTGGTCGATCCGCTCCTCACCGGCGGGATCATCGGCCAGACCCTGCACACCACCCGTGCCGAGATCTACCGTGCACTCATCGAGGCGACGGCCTTCGGTGCCCGCGCCATCATCGAGAGGATCCGCGAGTACGGCGTCCCCGTGAAGCGCGTCGTCTGCGCCGGCGGCATTGCCGAGAAGAATCCCCTACTCATGCAGATCTATGCCGACATCACCGGATGCACGATGCAGGTGGCGGGATCGAGTCAGGCCTGCGCCCTCGGATCGGCCATCTCGGCCTCCGTCCTTGCGGGTGCCCACAAGGATTTCCAAACCGCCCAGAAGGCGATGGTGAAGATCAAGCCCGGTGCCTACACGCCGAACGGCGCGGCCAGCAAAACTTACGACCGCCTCTATGCCATCTACCGCACGCTCCACGATTCACTCGGCGGCGTCGACCGCAAGGCCGACCTCTCGCGCGTGATGAAGGACCTTCTTTCCATCCAAGCCGCGAACCGCACCCTCAAATCCTGAACCAATCGACCGATTCCATTCATGAAAAACATGCCCGCCTCCGAAATCTGGTTTCTTACCGGCAGTCAGCACCTCTATGGCGAGGGGCCGCTCAAACAGGTCGCAGCCAACTCCAAGGCCATCGTCGACCAACTCAACGCCTCCGGACGCCTCCCGCTCAGACTCGTCTTCAAGCCTGTCCTAACCCGTCCGGAGGAGATCCGCACCACCCTGCTCGAGGCCAACGGCGACGCGAACTGCGCCGGCGTCATCACCTGGTGCCACACCTTCTCCCCGTCAAAGATGTGGATCAACGGCCTGCTCCAGCTCCGCAAGCCCCTTCTCCACCTCGCTACGCAGTTCAACCAGGACCTGCCTTGGGCTGAGATCGACATGGACTTCATGAACCTGAACCAGGCCGCCCACGGCGACCGGGAACACGGGTTCATCCACGCCCGCCTACGCCTGCCGCGCAAGGTGGTCGTCGGCCACTGGAGCGACACCGAGGTGCAGGACCGTGTTGCCGCCTGGATGCGCGTCACGCGCGCCTGGGCCGACTGGCAGCGAGGTCGCTATGTCCGCTTCGGCGACAACATGCGCCAGGTCGCCGTCACCGACGGTGACAAGGTGGCGGCTGAGGCCCGCTTTGGCTTCTCGGTGAACACCCACGGGGTGGGTGATCTCGTCGCGGTGATGGAATCGGTCACCGATGCATCCATCGACGCCCTCTGTGCAGAATACGACGAAACCTACGAGGTTGCCCTCGAGCTTCGTAAAGGAGGCGACCGACACGTCATCCTCCGCTACAACGCCCGGCAGGAACTCGGCCTCCGTGCATTTCTTCAGGAGGGTGGATTCACCGGATTCAGCGATACTTTTGAGGATCTGCACGGTCTCGCCCAACTGCCCGGCTTAGCCGTCCAGCGACTCATGGCCGATGGCTACGGCTTTGCCGGTGAAGGTGACTGGAAAACGGCCGCCGTCGTACGCGCCATGAAGGTGATCTCCCACGGTCTTCCCGGCGGAGCCTCGTTCATGGAGGACTACACCTACGAACTGAGCCCCTCGGGCTCACTCGTTCTCGGCTCCCACATGCTCGAGGTCTGCCCCTCCATCGCGGCAGGCAAACCCCGCCTCGAGGTGCATCCCCTCGGAATCGGTGGCAAGGCCGATCCGGCCCGGTTGGTCTTTGACGCGCGCCCCGGCGCAGCCGTCAATGTGGCCCTCATGGATCTTGGCAACCGCTTCCGCTTCCTTGTCAACGAGGTCGATGCGATCAAGCCCCCGCATGATCTTCCCAAGCTCCCTGTGGCGCGTGCCGTCTGGACCTGTCGCCCCGACTTCAAGACCGCCGTCGGCGCCTGGATCCAGGCTGGAGGCGCGCACCACACCGGCTACAGCTACGCGGTGACCACCGAGCATATCGAGGATCTCGCCGAGATCGCGGGGATCGAAGTGGCGGTCATCGATGCGGAGACCCGGATCAGGGAATTCCGCCAGCAACTCCGCAACAACGAGATCTATTACCACATCGCGCCCGGGTTGGGTCGCATCTGAGTCCCTTCCCTCAATCTCTCCTAACAGCATGAGCTTTCTGCCCGCCCTTCTTGTCTTGCTAGGGGCCGCCGCTGTCCTGCGGGCAGACGACCATCTTGCCGTTCAACAGCCCGCGGCTCCAGTAGCGCGGCCTTTTGCGCCGAAAGATGTGCGACTGCTGGATGGACCCTTCAAAAAAGCGATGGAAATCAACGGGAAATATATCCTGAGCATAGATCCCGATCGCCTCCTCCATACTTTTCGTCTGACCGCGGGACTCGCTTCGGTCGCGAAGCCTTTGGACGGTTGGGAGAATCCAAATTGCGGGCTACGCGGTCATTTCACAGGACATTACCTCTCGGCGTGCGCCCGGATGTACGAGTGCACCGGTGATCCCCGATACCGTGACAATGCAGAGAAGGTGATCGGCGGCATGGCGGAATGCCAGAAGGCAATCGGAACGGGTTATCTTTCGGCTTTCCCTGCTTCGGCTTTTGATATTTTGGAATCAAAATATTGGGGTGTCTGGGCCCCGTATTACACGATCCACAAAATCATGGCCGGCTTGCTCGATTGCCACGACGCTTTTGGTGATAAGCAGGCGATCGCCATCGCAGAGTCGATGTCCGATTACTTTTCAAAAAGGATGTCCAGGCTCTCAAAGGAGCAAATCGATTCGGTTCTCCGCACAAACAGGCGTGCTCCGCAGAACGAATTCGGAGGAATGTCCGATGTGCTCCACCGGCTTTACTCAATTACCGGCCGAAAGTCTGATCTCCTGTTGGCCGATCTCTTCGACAGGCCTTGGATCGTCGATCGGATGGCCGGCAAAGACGACATGTTGGACAAGCTCCATGCCAACACACACATTCCTCAGGCAATCGGATGGTGGCAACACTACCTTGTGACAGGAGATGTTAAGTTCCGTGATGCCGCGCGGTTTTTTTGGGAGCAGGTTGCACGCCACCGTTCCTACATCGAGGGAGGCAATTCCAACGGAGAGCATTTTTCCCCACTGGGTCAGGAGGCTCTCCAATTGGGGCCTGCCACATCGGAGACCTGCAATCTCCACAACATGCTCAAACTCACCCGGGCAATATTCCAAGACGTTCCGGATGCCGAACTCGGCGACTATTACGAGAAGGGCCTCTACAACCACATCCTTGGATCCATTGAACCTGAATCGGGGGCCACGATATATTACCTGTCTCTTCAACCCGGGGGATTCAAGGTCTATTCCGATCCGATGGAGAGTTTTTGGTGCTGCAACGGCACGGGCATGGAAAACCATGCCATGTACGGCGATGGAATCTATTTTCATTCCGGGTCGCGACTTTGGGTGAATCTCTACATTGCCTCCGAATTGGACTGGCTCAAAAAGGGAGTCACTGTGCGTCAGGAGACGGCTTATCCTTCGGAGCAGGGATCGACCCTTGAGTTCCGCATTAAGGCACCGAGGGAATTGGAAATCAACCTTCGCATCCCAGCATGGGCAACCAACGGGGTTTCGGTTTTCATCAACGGAAACAAAATCTCCGGGATTCCCCGGCCCGGGAGTTTTTTACCCGTCAAGCGCATATGGAATGACGGCGATAGGCTGAGGATTGACCTGCCCATGAGTCTAAGGACCTATCATGCATCCGACGATGCGAAGACAGTGGCATTCATGTACGGACCCGTTGTGCTGGCGGGTGAACTCGGCAGGGCAAATTATCCGCCAAGCGACCATGCCAAGAAACAACTGGAACTGGCCAAACTCCCGGTTCCGATGGTTCCTGCATTGGTCGATGTGGATCCTGACAAATCCGGAGAATGGTTGCGTCCTGTAGCTGACACCCCACTTAACTTCCGTTCAGGGAACGCCACCCGTCCCGAAAACCTTGTCTTTTCACCTCTGAACTCAATCCACCACCAACGGTACGTCGTCTACTGGAAATGCCTCACGGAAAAAGAATGGAAGGATGCCGAATGCAAACGACTCTCGCAGCAGTCTTCCCCTTTACCGGGTCCTGGTGGATCATCCACCCCTCACTGAGTGTACGCATTCCTCCTCCCGTGCAAGCAATCAACCATGCCTTATGAACCACCGCGACATCCGTGAATCGTGTTGCGAAGCCAATCGACTCCTTCCCGCGACTGGGCTCGTCGATCTGACTTTTGGCAATGTCAGCGTCCTCGACCGCTCGGCCGGCCTCTTCGCCATCAAGCCAAGCGGAGTCGACTACGCGGACCTTACGCCGGATCAGATCGTGATCGTCGATCTCGAAGGTAAGGTCGTGGAGGGAAGCCTCCGGCCCTCCTCCGACACCCCGACCCACCGGTATCTCTATCGCGCCTTCGCGGGAATCTCCTCGGTTGTTCACACCCATTCGCGCAACGCCGTGGCCTTTGCCCAGGCACTCCGGCCCCTTCCCTGCCTCGGCACCACCCATGCCGATCATTTCCGGGGCGATGTCCCCGTCACGCGACACATGACACCTGCGGAAATCGGTGGTGACTACGAGTGGGAGACCGGCAAAGTCATTGCCGAGGCCTTTGGGAAAATTGATCCGCTCGAGGTCCCGGCGGTCCTCGTCGCGGGCCATGGCCCCTTTGCGTGGGGAGGCAGTGCCCCGAAGGCCGTGGAGTATGCTCTCGCTCTGGAAATCTGTTCCGAGATGGCCCTGAAGACACTATCCTTGGAATCTGCTATTGCCCAACTTCCGGAGCACCTCCGCGAGAAGCACTTTCAGCGCAAGCATGGCAGGAACGCTTACTACGGCCAGTCATGATACCGATCTACATAACGACTTGGAAAGTTTGAGTCAAAAAATTCAAGCTGATGAACATAAAATCGACCGTGAAGGTGATCCTCCTTCGCCTTTTTTGTTTCCTCTTACTTACGATATGTCTTCCGATCTTATCGGGAGCAACGGAAAAGTTGGATCCGGCTGTAACCGCCGGAGAACACAATGGCCCCCTGCCTCTACCCGGAGCGATCGAGGTGATAAACCTCGCTTCCGACGGTGACTGGACATTGAGTCGGGATGACGGGCCAAAACGCCCTATCAAGGTGCCCGGCGGTGGTTGGAATTCCGACCGGCAATTACCGCCTGTCCAGGTGATGCACGATGTGCGGGACTTCGTCCGATATGAAAGGTCCATACGCATCCCGGAATCCGCGAAGGATCAGGCGGTGCAACTGCGATTCGGAGCCGTTGCGCATGGTTGCGAGGTCTATCTCGACGGTAGAAAAGTCGGTGAACACCACGGTCCCCAGGTTCCTTTTACTGTCGATCTGACCGGGGTTGCCGTCCCGGGCAAGCAGCAAAACCTGGAGATCAAGGTATTCCATCGCAGACATTATCTGGCCAAGGATTCCCGCAAGACAGCGGAGGTTGCTGTGGGCTGGGACTTTCCCGACGGTGACGACGAGCTTTCCCGATCCGAGGCCAGGACCTGGTGCAACTGGCGCGGACAGTCGAAAGTTGCCTATGGGATTGCGCGGTCGATCGAGTTGGCCGTACTGCCTGCGGTGCATGTGGAGGAAGTTTTCGTGCGCCCCTCGGTTTCCTCAAAACAACTCTCTTGCGATGTCTGGGTGCGGAATGATTGCGACAAGCCCAAGGATGTCACGCTCGGGGGGTACCTTTCCTCATGGAATCATCGGGACTGGCATTACCCTGCCGTCAAACCTGTCACGATGACCATTCCCGCACACTCCACGGGAAAAATATCACTCCCCGCAATCGATTGGGATTTGGGCGAGGAGAGTTATTGGTGGCCCAATATCCCGTTCCGGGAGGACTATCTTGCACAACTTCACTTTCTCAATCTTCAACTCAAGGAAGGAGATCGCCTTTTGCAGACGTATCCCCAGCGTTTCGGATTTGTGGAGCACGCGGAGGGACCGAAGTGCTACACCGTCAACGGAGTCCGTGTCACCGGGATCAGCGACGCCACTGCGGAGGGGCAGGTCAGCTGTCATGATAGCTACAACTCCCCTGCGTGGCTGCCCCCAACCGGTCCAGGTACCGGCGCTCCCGAGTCGTGGCGCCGCTACATGCGTATCGGCATCAATTCCAACCGACTCCACTGCTCACCGCCCACCGAATACATGCTGCAGACTGCCGATGAACTGGGATTCATGCTGGTTCCGGAGGCCCCCATCTGGGGAAATGGGCTTAGCCGATACAATACGGCTTATACGCCGCGGACTTATCATGACATGGGGCGTGCCTGCCGGAACCATCCGTCGGTGGCCCGTTATTCCCTGACAAACGAAGTCCGGGAAAGACGTGATGACAAGTGGCCTTGGCGTGCCGCCATCGACGACATGCGCGAGGTGGATGATCTTCATCCCTTGACCTTCGAACTTCACCGGTCGGGTAACGGACTGGTCGAGGGAATCCGGGGGGGGCATGCATGGATCATGGAGCACTACGGCGATATCCATGAGAAAGTCGGATTGGGAAAAGGAATCCGGGGCATGGGAGAGCATTTCTGGCATACTGACATGGGGCTTTACGCCGTAGGGATTCGTACTCTGCGCGTCAATGACTGGTGTTACATGTCGGGGTGGAGTTGGCTCAACTACTGGCCGAATTTCCTCCAGGGCATGGGCCACGATTTGCACGCGTGGAAGGAGAATAATCACCCCGACCGGCACGATGGCGTTGATGGTTGGGGTTCCCCCATCGTCCGTTTTACCCAGCAAAGCTTGCATCCCTACCTGGTCCAGGATCTTGGCGTGCTCGCGGAGAATCCCGGAGCTCCGGTGGAGGCGGGCAACAACGGGGAAATCAGGTGGCCGTATGACCTGCCCGTCTGCGTCGCCGGCAGCCCCGTTGAGCGTGTCGTCGAGGTCTTCAATGGTGGACTAAGGGGAAATTCTCTCTCTTTGCGCTGGATACCCCGATGGGACAGCCCCGACGGGC
Source organism: Spartobacteria bacterium (assembly GCA_947471565.1). Taxonomy (GTDB): domain Bacteria; phylum Verrucomicrobiota; class Verrucomicrobiia; order Chthoniobacterales; family UBA6821; genus UBA6821. The sequence goes on from CANIVT010000011.1 coordinate 59,112, forward strand.
CCGTCGCGGCAACCGGAGGGGACATTCCGTGCACTATTGAACCCGGTTTCCATTCTCCCGTGAAAATAACATTCACCGCACCGCAGACCGGCGACCAGAATCCGGAAAGGACTCTTTGCCTGGTGCTTGAGTCACGCAAGGATGGAGAGGTTGTCTTTCGCGACGAGACATTGCGCCTCCGTGTGATGTCCCGGTCAGAGCGGTTCGCCTCCGCGATTTATCAAGGATCCGACGATTCAACTAAGGGAAGTTGGCGTGGCCGTTATGGCACCGAAGGACATGACCTAGCCGGGAAAGAGTGCGAGATGCCTAGTGCGCGGAAGTTTGCATGGTTGGATGGAAAGGTCTTCATCTACCAAAACGAAACGGAGGACCCCCGGGCCCTTCAGTTTTTCCAAAACGACACCCCCATCACACCGCACGATCGCGTCGAGGCATCCCGCTACGGCCGCCAAATCTCGCTTACCCTTGACGCAGGCGAGACACCTCGCCGATTAAGCCTCTATTTTGTGGATTGGGATCAAAAAAAACGGGTTCAGGAGATTGAGATTCAGGACGAGTCCTCATCCAAGATGCTGGACAAGAGGGTTATTTCCGATTTTTCCGGGGGATGTTACCAGAGTTGGAAAGTGAAGGGAAAAATCCGCATTGTGATTCGCAGAATTCGCGGTGATAACGCAACGGTAAGCGGAGTTTTCATCGATCAGGGGGCGTCTGAAAAATAAGGAATGCCTTCCAAAGGCTTTCTTTTGATTGCTCCTCACGCGCCTCCTCCTAGAGTTTGATAAGCCTACCCCGCCCAATGATGAACTCCACCCTAGGAACCCTCGACTGGATCGCCATCGGTGCCTATTTCGCCCTCCTTGCCGGAGTCGCGATCTGGGTCATCAACCAACGTGAAGACACCGCCCAGGATTACTTTCTGGCGGGTCGCAATCTCGGTTGGTGGGTGATCGGTGCCTCGATCTTCGCCTCCAACATCGGCTCCGAGCACATCGTTGGGTTGGCAGGATCCGGTGCCAAGGATGGTGTCGCCCTCGCGCACTACGAACTGCATGCATGGTGCCTTCTCGTGCTGGCCTGGGTCTTTGTTCCTTTCTACATGCGTTCGCAGGTCTTCACGATGCCCGAGTTCCTCGAGCGCCGATTCTCCGTCGGATCCCGTTACATCCTTTCGATTGTTTCGCTCATTACCTTCATCCTCTCCAAAATCGCGGTGGGTATCTTTGCCGGCGGCGTTGTCTTCTCAACCCTGCTTCCCGAGTTGCATCTCAACATCGGCGGTGTCGAACTCAACAGCTTCTGGGTCGGTTCGATCCTTGTGATCGTCCTCACCGGTCTCTACACGATGATCGGCGGCATGCGCGCCGTGGCTTACAACGACGCCGTCCAGGTGACAGTCCTTATCGTGGGATCGGCCACGCTGACTGTGTATGGTCTGATCAAGCTCGGCGGATGGCATGAACTCAAAGCCATCTGCGGTTCGGAAATGTTCAACCTCTGGAAGCCTATCGTGCCTGCGGGTCAGATCGCCACCTGGTCCCCCGTCCTTGAGAAGGCGGCCGACGGCCACATCGTGAAACAGGCTTGGTATTTCAACGGCGCCTTCCCCTGGCTCGGCATGGCGATCTGCGCCCCGGTCATCGGTCTCTGGTACTGGTGCACCGATCAGTACATCGTGCAGCGTGCCCTGGGCGCCCCGAACCAGAAGATCGCCCGCCAGGGAAGCATCTTTGCCGCCTTCCTGAAGCTTTTCCCCGTTTACCTTTTCATTATTCCTGGTCTGATCTGCTTCGCCCTCGCCAAGAGTGGAAAAATTCCCGAGCTCACGCACAGCTTCGAGGCCCAGGGCTCGCAGGGTGCCTTCCCGATGCTCGTGAAGGATCTTTTGCCCGCCGGTCTCCGTGGCCTGGTTGTCGCGGGCCTTCTTTCCGCCCTCATGGGTTCTCTCGCAGGTGTCTTCAACGCTTGTTCCACCCTATTCACTGTCGACATCTACGAGAAACTCCGCCCCAAAGCCTCGCAGAAGGAGATTGTCAACATGGGGCGGATCGCCACCGGTGTCATGGCCGTGATCGCCCTTCTATGGATCCCGGTGATTCAGGGTGCCCATGGTCTCTACGAGTACCTTCAGGCGGTTCAGGGCTACATGGCCCCCCCGATTTTCGTGGTCTTTTTCCTCGGCGTTTTCTTCAAGCGACTCAACGCGCAGGGTTGTCTCTGGGCGATGATCATCGGATTCATTCTCGGTCTCTTCCGCATGGCGGTCGACACGCCGGTGACGATGGGGCTCGAGGGATTCAAGAACGGATATCCCGAGGGCTCGCTCTTCTGGATCGTGAACAACATCAACTTCCAGTATTTCAGCATCCTCATCACGATCGTCTCCGCAATCGTCATGGTGGTGGTCAGTAAGGCGACGGCCGAGCCGGACTACGCACGGATCAAGGGATTGACCTTCGCCACGACGAGTTCCGAGGACAAGGCCGAGACACGCGACAGCTGGGGCAGCGGTGAGGTTGCAGCCTCGGCCTTGGTGCTGGCGGTGATCGTCGGTGGCTATCTCTACTTCAGGGGCTGATCGCTTTCTAATCGGCGTAGCTGACGCCTGCCTCGCGGAGCCAGGCATCCAGTACGGCGGCGTTGCCAAGGGAATCCTTCCAGCACATCTCGGGGGATTCCTTCTCTCCTGATGCCAAGGCACGACCGACTTCATCGATTTCGTGTGCGTAGAGATCGTCGTGGGGATCCGTGGCTATCTTTGTCGTGATCTCCCCCGAGCGGTATTGGGTGAGGCGCAGGAATGACTCCCCGTGGCGAACCGCCCAGGGAGATCCGACAGTGATGCTGCCGAGCTCACCCTCGATTCGGACGGCGTTCTCCCCCTTCAGTGCGACTCCGCTCTGCACCATGGCGATCAGACCATCCTCAAAGTGAAGCAGGGCGGCCGCGGTCAGGTCGGTTTTCTCCTGCGGTTCGAGCCGGGCACAACCCTTCACTTGCAGGGGTTCGGCAAAGTGCCTGCCTGAGAGTTCCCCTGCGATCAGTCTCGACATCGAGACGCCGTAGCAACCGACGTCAAGAATCGAACCTCCGCCTAGATCACGGGCATAGCGACGCTCCCGAGGATCATAGTTGGCGGCAGGATAACTGAAGGTGGCATGGATCATTCTCACGGGGCCGATGAGATCCTTGCGGAGGGTTTCCCTCAGGAGCTTTGTCTGCGGATGGCAGCGGTACATGAAGGCCTCCATGAAAAAGACCCCGTTTGCTTGTGCAGCCGCCAGCATCTCACGGAGTTCTGCGCTGTTCATGCCGGCCGGCTTTTCGCAGAGGATGGCTTTGCCGGCTTCGGCGCATCGGGTCGCCCATTCGCGGTGCATCGGATGGGGAGGCGCAATGTAGACCGCATCGATTTCGGGATCCATGATCAGTGATTCGTAATCCCCATGGGCCCTTGCCGGACCGAATTCCCGCGCGAATGCCTCCGCGGATGGAAGGGACCGGCTGCCCACGGCTGTGAGCACCCCGGTGACCGATTTCCTCAGTGAACCTGCGAACCGTCGGGCGATTCCTCCGGTGCTGAGGATGCCCCAGCGGATTTTGGTCGTCTTCATCCGGGTAAATGGGTTTCGGGGATGTTCAAGATAAGAAAAACACCGTAAGCTTATTTCTCGTTAAGAAAACCTTCATGAACAAGCTTGTCTCCATCATAACACTCGTTGGTATCACCACGACACTCCGTGCGGAAGTCAGGCCGAATCCACTCTTTACCGATAATGCCGTACTTCAGCGCGGCATTGCAGTTCCTGTTTGGGGAACGGCCTCCGATGGGGAGAAGGTCACGGTGGAATTTTCCGGGCAGAAACTCTCAACCACTGCGGCCAAAGGGTTTTGGAACGTGCATCTCAAGGCGATGGAAGCTTCCACCAACCCTTCCACGATGACCATCACGGGGGCTACCAACAGATTGACACTTACGAACCTCCTCGTCGGCGAGGTCTGGATCTGCAGCGGCCAGTCCAATATGGAACGCCAGCTTGGTCCCAGAAAGGGACAGAAGCCGTTGGTGAACTGGGAGGCTGAAGTGGCTTCGGCGGATCACCCCCTGCTCCGTCACTTCCAAGTCAAGCAGGTGATTTCCACCAATCCTCTTTCAGAGGTCGTTGGCAAGTGGCAGGTCTGCACGCCGCAAACCGCTCCGAACTTCACTGCTGTCGGTTACTATTTCGGCCGTGATCTTCTGAAAGACCTGAAGGTTCCCGTCGGTCTTATCAACGTTTCCTGGGGAGGAACGCCCGCCGAAACATGGACAAGTCACGATATGCTGGCCACGAATCCGGTTTTGGCACCAATTCTGACGCGCCTGAGTAATGATGTGGCGACGTTTCATGACAGGTTGTCCAAGTACCAATCCGATGAACAGCGGTTGAAACAGGAATACACCAATGCCGTGGCGAAGGCGCTTTCGGAGTCAAAGCCCGCACCCCGTCCGCCCGTGCCCCCGCGTGACCCGATGACCTCGCAAAACAGCCCCTCCATGCTCTTTAACGGGATGCTCCACCCTGTCATTCCCTACGCCATGCGTGGGGTGATCTGGTATCAGGGAGAATCGAACAATGGTCGTGCCAGGGAGTATCGCGACCTTTTTCCTGCCATGATTTCCGATTGGCGTGCGCTCTGGGGAGAGGGCAATTTTCCGTTCCTCTACGTCCAGATAGCACCATTCAAGGGCCAGTCGCCCGAAATCCGGGAGGCTCAATTCATGACCCTTGCGAAGACCACCAACACCGCCATGACAGTGATCACCGATCATGGCGACGCCAATGACATTCATCCGGCGGAGAAGGAGCCGGTGGGGCAGCGACTGGAGCTTGCAGCCCGTGCCCTGGCATACGGAGAGTCTCTTGAGTATTCAGGACCCCTCTTTTCCAAGGTGGACTTTCAAGGCACCAATGCCGTTGTCATGTTTACCCATGTGGGCGGGGAATTGGTTGCCAAGGATGGCTTGCTACGCGGTTTCGAGGTCGCCGGTGCCGACGGGAAGTTTGTTCCCGCAAAAGCGGATATCAAAGGTGAGAACGTTATCGTGTCGAGCCCCGATGTGTCTGTGCCAGCAGCCGTCCGCTATGGATGGACGAACGTTCCCGACGTGAATCTGTTCAACTCGGCGGGATTGCCGGCTTCGCCTTTCAGGAGCAATCCTGATTGAGGCTTGCCCTCGTATAAGGCGTATGCCCGGCCTTTACGCCTACCCCTACCGTTCCGATCTCGGCAACGGCCGCTACCTCAATCCAGTCCTCCACGCAGACTACTCCGATCCCGATGTGATCCGCGTGGGGGAAGATTTCTGGATGACGGCCTCCAGCTTCAACTGCACGCCCGGGTTGCCGATCCTTCACTCACACGATCTGGTCAACTGGACGATCGTCAATCATGCGGTGAAGAATCTGCCGGGTGAGCGCTTCAAGGAGGTTCAGTTGGGCTCGGGAATCTGGGCTCCGTCGATCCGCTACCATGCAGGAAAGTACTGGGTCGTGTTTCCGATGGTGGAGGAAGGGATCTATGTCGCGACGGCCGACGATCCTCGCGGCGAATGGTGCGAGCCATGGTGCCTCGTGGAGGCCCGCGGATGGATCGATCCCTGCCTTTTCTGGGATGATGACGGAAAAGCTTATCTGATTCACGCCTACGCCTTCTCACGCTCGGGCAGGAAGGAGATCCTCCACCTCCGGCCGATGAGCCCGGATGCCAAAAGTCTCCTGCCGGGGGACAAGGAGATCATCCACGCTCCCCATCATCCCTACCTTGAGGGACCGAAGTTGCATAAATTCAACGGCTGGTACTACCTTCTCGCACCCGGTGGAAGCGTCCAGACCGGATGGCAGGTGGTTTACCGAGCGGAAAACATCTTCGGCCCCTACGAGGAGAAGGTTGTCCTCGAGCAGGGCTCCACGGCTATCAACGGCCCCCACCAGGGTGCGCTAGTCGACCTCCCGTCGAACAACGGGCAGGTTCCGGGCAAGGATGGGGCCTGGTGGTTCCTCCATTTCCAGGATGACAAGGCCTTCGGCCGCATCACGCATATGAATCCCGTCCGTTGGGTCGACGGATGGCCGCTGATGGGAGTCGATTTCGACGGCAACGGCATTGGCGAGCCGGTCACCGAATGGGAGAAACCGAACACCGGGCACACCGGTCCCGTGACGGCCCCGGCCGACACCGATGAATTCGATGCTCCTTCACTGGGATTCCAATGGCAGTGGCATGGCAACCACGACGCTTCGTTTTACTCTCTGTCGGAACGCCCGGGCTGGCTGTCCCTCAAGGCTAGGCCGCTTGCGAAGGATGCCGAGGGGAATGAGGTCTCCCCGATCCTAGCGCCCCATCTTGTGGCGCAGAAATTCCCTGCCAAGGAATTCTCGGTTGAGACCATGATCGATGCCTCAAATCTCGCCGAGGGTTGCAAGGCCGGCCTTGCCATTGTCGGCGGGGGACATTCCGCATGGCTTGGGGTTGCCCGCGAATCCAAGACTTGGAAACTCCTGTATCTGCTGGATATGGGGGGAAGGAAGGAGATTGCCCAACTCGTAAAGCCCGAACTCCGTCTCAGGGTAACTGTCGATCGCGATGCAGTCTGCCGCTTCTCCTGCGTGAACGACGGCGATCCGATTGCCGTGGACCCTGCATTCATTGCGGGTGAGGGCGGATGGATCGGCGCCAAGGTGGGACTCGTCGTTGCGGGGGCGCATGGCTCCGCATCATTCGATTATTTCAGGTTTTCTTAACAAAAGGTGCCCGCCGCTACTCCATGTTGCGGGCTTAACTCATTCCTATTCACACAACAGCCCGATAACCATTACAATGTCACGATGAATACACCCTTATCCACAGTTTGTCTGATTGGGAACAAACTCATCAGGGATACCAAGTTTGAGTACAAGCTTGAGGTTGCCCCCGTGAACCATGTGTTCCAAAACGAGGCTTTTGACGGACTTCAATTCGTTGATTTTGGAAGAACCTTCGGACTGGGTCGCCCGGCGGTCGCTTATGCCATCACCCAACTGGTCGCTCCGCACGACATGGAGATGGAGGTGCAACTCGAGCACAATGACGGCTGCAGGATCTGGCTCAACGGCGCCCCCGTCTATGAGAGCAAGGGCGACCGAGACATCAATCTTGTCCGGGAGGAACGCAGCCTGGAGTTGTCGGGTGAATGCCGTCTCAAGCTTCGCAAGGGTGGAAATACCCTGCTCGTGAAATCCGAGACCAGAGGCCCTGCATGGTGCTTTTATCTGCAACCCCCGAGCCTGAAAGGAGCGGTGGTTGATCTCGCCGATTCACATCCGGCCATCGGCCTGATGGGCTTGGAAAACATTGATTCCAAGGTATCGGAACTAACCAATTGGCTCGTGGTTGGGCCGTTTGAAAACACAGGTCGTGATCTTGACGGAATCCTTCCGCCCGAGACTGAGTTCATCTTGGGAAAAATGTACTGCGGGATCGATGGACCGGTCACCTGGACTATCCCCAAGATCGAGGTTCTGGGAGCCATCATCGGCAAGAAGCCATGGGGCAGTCATTATAATTGGACCTATTACAACGGAGGGACGGCATGGGCCATGCAGCACTTGACCGAAGCGACGGGTGATCCCAGATACGAGGAGTACGCCGACGCCTTCTGCGATTTCCATCTGGGTGGCATCCCGTTCGTGGAGCATCAGGTCAAGAGGTTGAATGCCCAGGAGTCTGCCAACCATTTCATTCTTGATACCCCGTTGCTCGATTTCACGCTTGCTCCTTCGATCCCCTTCATCAATCGCCTTCGCAGGCGCGGCGATTTTCCGAACAGGAATCTCTACAAACGATGGATCGAGAAAATGCTGAACTATGCGCGCGATGAGCAGGTACGCCTGCCCGGGTTCAGCATCTACACCCGTGTGACCCCGGTGAAATACACCACGTGGGTAGACGACATGTTCATGGGGATACCCTTCCTTTTGCAGGCCTCCCAATACGTTGATGACGTCATGCTCCGAAAGCAGTTCCTTGATGATGCTGCGCAGCAGACAGCGGAGTTCAACGGACAGGTCTGGGATGAGGAAGCGCAACTCTACGTGCACGCCCGATACAGCGATAACCCGGTGAAGCTTCCACATTGGTCGCGATGCAACGGTTGGGCTCTCATCACCATGAGTGAGGTCCTGCTATATCTGCCGGGTGATCATCCCCTCAGGAAGACTATCCTACACCAGTTCCGCAGGCACGCAAAGTCACTGGTGCGCTTCCAGCAGGAGGATGGCATCTGGCTCAACGTGCTCGACAGCGCTGACTCGAAACCCGAGGTCTCAGGAACTGCGATTTTCACCTTCTCCATGGCCCGCGGAATTCTCAACGGGTGGCTGGAAGCAAATGAGTTTCTTCCCGTTGTAAGAAAAGGTTGGAGCGCCCTTGAGTCGCAGATTGAAAAGGACGGGACCGTCCACAATATCTGCGAGGGGACGATGTGTTCGGAGGATGTGAACTACTATCTTGGCCGCGGTCTGTACGACAATGATACCCACGGGCTTTTCGCCCTCATCTTCGCGGGCATCGAGGTGCATCGCCTTTTTGAAAAGTACGGCGACCATTAAGGCTGCATATGATCGAAACCTGGAGGCAGTACCGGTTCATTCCTGACGGGGATATGACATGCAACGAATACGCTTGGACCACATTCATCAACCAAAGTTCACCCCACGCTTCTTATCCTTTCAGGCGCGCAGCGGGTGCTGGGTAATATTCCCTCCTCGATAATGCGGTTGATGATCCATTGTATTCCCCCCTTATGAAACGTTGCCTCGCTCCGATTCTGCTGGCGGCATCGTGCTCGATTCTCCCAGCCGCACCTTCTCCAACTGGTTTGACCCTGTGGTATGATCAGCCTGCAAAACCGGTGAACGCGGGATGGCATTTCCGCTGGAGCACCTACATCAACGAGGCCCTGCCGATCGGCAACGGAAGCATCGGAGCCCTGATCTCCGGCGAGGTTCCGCGCGAGTTGCTCCGTCTCAACGAACTGAGTCTCTGGTCGGGCACGGTGGGATGCCCCGGAGGTGACGAACCCAAGGGGTACGGCAACTATCTGGCTCTTGCCGATCTTACGGTCACGATCGGATCCACCAATGCCGTGAGCGCTTACCGGCGCGAATTGGATCTCTCCAACGCGCGTGCGACCGTCACCTACACCCAGGACGGTGTGACTTTTCACCGCACGTACGTTGCCAGTCATCCTGCCGGGGTCATCCTGGCGCGCTTCGACGCGAACAAACCCTGTAGTTGCAGCGGCAGTATCAGACTCTGGGACGGCATGAAGGCGCTTTCACGTCCGATCCTCAGGGAGGAATCCTCTTCCAAGAAAGCCTCCGGCAACCCGTGGGATGCCGATGCCCCCGATCCCTTGGCCGATCTTCGCAATGCCACGGTCAGCGTGGAGGATGGTCTGGTGACGCTTCGCGGCACCGTGCACAACGGGATGGTTTACGAAGTCCAAGTGGCCGTGGAGGCCCAAGGAGGGCATGTGGAGGTCCGGAACGGGGAGTTGGTCTTCCAAGGGTGCGATGCACTTGAACTCCTAGTCGCCGCGGGGACCAACTATGCGCCCGATTCCACCAAGGGATTCCGTGGCGAGGATCCCCACGCAGGGGTTTCGGCACGGATCGGGGAGGCCCGGAAAACCGGATTCAATGCCCTCCTTGCCTCTCAGGAATCGGACTACCGTGCGCTTTTTGACCGGGTGAATCTCTCCTTGGGCGAATCCACCCCGCAGCAGAGAGCCTTGCCCACCGACAAACGCCGTCTGGAGGCCGCCAAGGTCACCGATCCGGAACTCGAGGCCCTGCTCTTCCAATACGGACGCTACCTCATGATCTCCTGCTCCAGGCCTGGCGGATTGCCTGCGAATCTCCAGGGCCTCTGGAACGACAGCGACGTCCCCCCGTGGCACTGCGATTATCATGCCAACATCAACGTCCAGATGAATTACTGGCCGGTCGAGGTGGCCAACCTGCCCGAATCCCATCTGCCCCTCTTTGACATGATCCGGAGTCAGATTCCGTGCTGGCGGGAGGTGACCCTCAAAGACCGCGGTGTCGGAACCCCCGACGGGAAGCTCTCGCCCCGCGGATGGGCGGTCAAGACCGGGCACAACCTGCAGGGTGGGATGACCTTCAAATGGGACAAGACGGCGAACGCCTGGTACGCGCTTCATTTCTGGGAGCACTACGCCTTCGGGGGCGACAGGCAGTATCTGCGCGAGACGGCCTACCCGGTGATGAAGGAGGTCTGTGAATACTGGCAGGACCATCTCAAGACTCTGCCCGACGGGAGCCTGGTGGTGCCCGACGGTTGGTCGCCCGAACACGGACCCACCGAGGACGGGGTGAATTACAGCCAGGAGATCGTCTGGGATCTTTTCAACAACACCGTGCAGGCCGCGGATGATCTCGGCGTCGACAGGGAATTCCGCGACACCATCGCCTCACTCAGGGACAAACTTGCCGTTCCGGGCATCGGAAGCTGGGGGCAATTGCTCGAGTGGAGACAGGAGAAGGCGACCGCAACGGTGGATCCGTCCAAGGAATTGAAAAAGTCGGCTGCGAAGTTTGCCGAAAAACTCCGCTCCGCAAAACCCGGTTCCGCCGCCGCTTATGTCTGGGAATCGTTCCCGGAGGCGTTGAGAGCCCGGATCACGGCCGCCCCGCAGGATCCCGTTCCCCTGGCCGAGGGATTGAATGCGTTGATTCAGGGCCCCTCGCTCGCCTCTCAAACATGTTTTTCCGATGGCTTGAAGAGGAACCCGGTTCTTGCCGTGCTCAACGGACAATCAACCACCAACCCGGCGTTGATCCCCTGGGTGAATCGCAGCCTGCTCATGATGGGGGTCGATCCGGGTGACATGCAGATCGAGGATACCCCGGTCGATCACCACCGGCACACTTCGCACCTCTTCGCACTGTATCCGGGGCGACAGATCAGCGTGGCCCTCACCCCGAAGCTTGCCGAGGCGACGGGCATCTCCATGAAGGGTAGGGGGAATCTCGGTGATGTCCGCGAATGGTCCTATGCGTGGCGTTGCGCACTGTACGCGAGGCTCCGTGACGGCAACGCCGCGGAGAGCCAGATCCGCGGGTACCTCGGGACCACCTGCCCGAATCTTTTCGGAAACCATCCCCCGATGCAGATGGACGGAAATTTCGGAATCACCGCGGGCATCGCCGAGATGCTCCTGCAGAGCCACGAAAAAGGAATCAACCTTCTGCCCGCACTGCCGCAAGCCTGGCCGTCAGGGTCCGTCAAGGGGCTTCGCGCCAGGGGTGGGTTCACGATCGATCTCTCCTGGAAGGACGGAACGTTGAAAGAGGCGCTGATCGTTTCCAAAAACGGCGGAAAAACCGATGTGTTCTGGAATGGACGCAAAGCGGTCTCCGACCTGAAACCAGGCGAAAGCAGGACGCTGACACCCGCCGATTTCATACCCTGAGTCAAATCAATGCCACGGATGAGGAAATGCATTCCCCTCACGACCCTTTTCCCTCTGTTGCTTTCCGCCGCCCATGCGGTGACGATGACCGAGTTGCTGGATACCAACGGCATCCCGTCGCCGGTTGTCTACGGGGCGAACGATCCCGCGCTCCAAGTCATCGTCCCTTTTCTCCCCAGGAACACGGCTCCGGGTGAGAAGCGCCCCGCGTTGGTGCTGATCCACGGGGGAGCATGGCATGCGCCCGGAGCCTCACTCTTCTACCCCGCTGCGAAATATTTCGCATCAAGGGGCATCCCGACCTTCAGCATCGACTACCGGGGAATCCAGAAAGAGACCAACGGCGTGGGTATCCCAGAGATTCTCTCCGACTGCAGGGCGGCGATGCGTTACCTGAGATCCCATGCCCCGGAGTACGGCATTGACCCCGGAAAAATCGCCGTGCTGGGGGATTCGGCGGGAGGTCATCTCGCCGCCTGCCTCGGCACAATCCCAGACCCGCAGGATGCCGCCGGCGTCTCCTCCTCCGCGAACCTCATGATCCCTTGCAATCCGATTGTCGAGATGGGCCCCGGTGATGGGAACACCAACTCCTGGTTCCGTCTGATCCAGAAAGGTGCGGCCATGGAGAAGAAGCCCGCCCCCGAGGCGATTATTCCGACGCCGGAGCAGATTGCCGTGGCAAAATCCGTCTCCCCCATGGCGTTCGTCTCGGCCAAGTCGGCACCGGCTTTGGTAATGCATGGTCAGGACGATTTCGTCGTCTCTCCTGAGCAGTCCCGCAAGTTTGCCGAGGCCCTGAAAGCCGCGGGGGTATCCGCCGAACTGGTCCTGATTCCCGGAGCCCGTCACGCCTTCATCCTCCCCAAATACACCGCCAGTGAGCAACAGGTGGTCGACACCATGATCATGATCGACCGGTTCCTTGCTAGGAACGGCTACGTGACCGGCGAACCGACCCTAGTGGTTTCGGCAACTCCCGCGTGGGAGTCAAAGGGAAAGCCTGCTGCAAAACCCTCTGCCTCTCCGGCAATCCATTGATCCTTGAGGTGAAAAAACGCATAGCCATTACATCCTGCCTCTTGCTCGCCGGCGCCATCTGGCCCGTGGTCATGGCTGCACAGGAACAACGGGTCGGCGATGTCGCTCCCGTGATGCCTTCCGAGAAGGTCGACCGCGCCCTGAACGGGACGATGAATTTTCCCCCGTCCCCCGCCGTGGAGTGGAAACCCGATGCGAAGGGACTCGCCCAGAACCGCCTCTTCCACGTCCCGGAACCGGGAATCCATCCCCGCATTCTTTTCGCCCCCGAGGACCTTCCCCGCATCAGGAAGGAACTCACGGGGACGGAGGAGGGGCGGCGGATCCTCTCGGTGTTGCGCGATCAGATTGCCAAGGGAATCGACGATCCCGCGACATGGGAGGGGCGCTGTTACCAGGCGCTTGCGAAGGGGGATCTTGCGGGATTCAGGAGCGCTTACATGGAAAGTCCGGAGGACGACACGCCGCCGGGATCCGGTTTCCGCTCCAATATTCCCGGAAGAAAGCCGGCGGTGAAGTGGGGGGTACGCAACCCGCTGCTCACAGCCATGGAGGCCAAGGCCTTGCTGACCCTGGTGGATGATGATCCCCGGGAGGGGAAGGGGATCGCGACGGCGTTTGCAACCTATGCTGCCTATGTCGCACCCAAGGTGAAGGAGGCCAATCTCAAACCACGCCATGAGTTCCACTGGTATTCGACACGTTACCTCGTTCCGAACGAACTCGCCTACGGCTACGACTGGGCCTGGAAATGGATGACGCCCGAGCAGCGAAAGACGATCTCATCGCTGATCGTTCAGGCCACGGCCGGGAAGTACACGGTCGGCATGGATCTGCCTTCCCACTGGAGAAACTGGAACCACCTCGGCATGGATGACTCCTACGCCGCATGCCTTTTTGCAATCGAGGGAGAACCCGGGGACGATCCGCGAGGTCGTGAGCGGATCCATGAAGTGTTCCGGGATTACCTCACCTACGGGATCGACCCGCAAGGTTTCGGCGCCGAGGGGATCGGCTACCAGACCGCAGGATTCGGCCATCTTTCCGCTCCCTTTCTGGCCTTTGCAAACCGCGGTAAGAATCTCTTTGCCCATCCCCACTGGAGACTACAGACCGAGTCGTGGCTCGTGCAGGCGATGCAACCCTTTGGCGGGGCGTGGCAGTCCTGCTCGGATCTCGGGAACTTCCCGCCCAACCTAGGCTACCTGGCCGTCCAAAAATATTTCCTTCCCGATTCCCCGGGAGTCGACTTCGTCTTCCGCAACCATCCCCTCGTGAGTTCCAACGACTGGCCGTCGATCATCAGGGAAGGGAACGAGGCACAATGGATCCTTCCGGTTGGCCCGGATCAGGGTGATTCCAGAGACAAGGCGATTGCGGCCGCGATCGAGCTCAATGGAGGCAAGGACCTGACCTATTACGACACGAACCGCGGAAGCCTCTACACCCGAACCGGATGGGGAACGAATGATCTCGTGCTGCACGTCGACTGCCGCACCGACACGACCTTCGCCAATCATGATCATCCTGACCGCGGTCAGTTCACCCTCTGCGCGCTTGGTCGTGCCTGGGCCTGCGACGGGTACCGCGACACCGAGCCAAAATACCACAACGTCGTCACCATTGACGGGCGGGGACAGGGATATTTCACACCTCCCGGGGACTGGGTTTCTGAATCGGACACCAATGGCCTTGTCACCGCCGCCGTGGACGCCAAGTACTGCTGGGACTGGCGCTGGATGAAATCGAGTTTCACCGAATCGGAGGAGTCGCTCAAAAAACGTGATCACGGCGGATTCTGGGAATCCGCCAAGCGTCTTCAGGAACGCGTGCCCCTCTCCTTGTGGGAACCCGATCCCAAGGTTGCCTCCTACTACACCGGCTTTTCCGACCGCGAGCATGGCGATCCCCGCATGTGGGACGATGAGGATGCCTGGGTATTGCGCGCTCCGTGGTATCCCGTGCGCAAGGCCTTCCGCACAGTCATGCTCTCCCGGGAAAAGCACCCCTATGTGCTGGTCGCCGACGACATCCGGAGGGACGACGCGGAGCACCTCTACGAGTGGCGCATGAACATGCCCGCTGACATCCGTACCGTCTCGGTCAGCGGAGCCGACATCCTTCTCGGCGACGGATCGACGGCGTCAGGCAAGCAGGAACTACGGAATGCCTTCCAAGGGACGACAGGTCTGGTCCCCGCAAAAGGGGACCGACTCCTCCTTCTGAGGACCCTCGACATCGCGATCCCCGACCAACCGACCATTCAGCCGCCCCCGATCGTCGGGACGATCGAGTACAAGAAGACGGACGATTCCCATCAATTCACCGGACGATCCATGGGCATGGGAACTCAGGTCGTGATCGGCTCCCGCAGTGTGGAACCTGGATTCCTGATGCTCCTCTACCCTCACCGTCAGGGAGAGGAACTTCCCGTCACCTCCTGGAACGAGGACAAGTCACGGCTGACCATTGCCTGGAAAGACCAGACCGACACCTACGGGGTGACCATGAACACTGAAGGACTGAGGGAGTTTTCCAGGATTCCTTAGAACTTTTTCAAGCTCCCCGGAAAACCCACAGGTCTACTTTTTCGGTTTTTTCGTCAGCAGACTCCTCGACTCGATATCCTTGCGGATGAGATTTTCGAGATAATTGGAGAAGGAGCGGTTTTCCTGAAGGGCTGCCTCGACGGCCAGGGCTTTGATTTCGGGATGGATCCGGAATCCTGTCAGGATTTTAGTTTCCGTTTTTCTTTTCACGGCCGCTTTGTTCATCGGGCTTGTTTAAGTGATTTCCTTGAAATCGTAAACAATGGGATGCCAAAAAGTTACAAAGATACGCGAAAGCGATATCTGTATGAAAAACAAGTGTTAACTAACAACATAAAGCCAGCTATACCTTTGTGAAATCAAACACCCTTGAGCCAAATCCGGCTTGGGAACCTTTTACTTGTCGCCGTTGGTTCGCGGCATCAGGAGACCTCTCGCCTCAACGTCTTTCCGGATGAGGTTCTCGATGTAATTCGAGAGGGAACGGTTCTCCTGAGCAGCGGCCTGTACGGCAAGAACCTTGAGACGGGGATCGAGTCGGAACCCCGTTAAGATTTTTGTTACCCGCTTCTTCATCAGCAGAAACTATGAGTTTCTGTTGTGAAACGCAAACACCACTCGGTGAGAAACTTGCAAAATAATGGAAAAGGAAATACGAGTGGTTAACTAAAAAGTATACAATGAATATTCAAATGCGCCTTGATCCCGAAATTTTGGAAGCGGCGAAAAAAGCTGCGGACGCGGAGGGTGTCACGCTTTCCGAGTATCTCCGGAAGCTTTTGAGCGAGGATGTCGAGGCCAAGAATCCTGCAAAGCGCGATGTCGGGGAAGAGGACGATCAGGATTCCCAAATCCGATAGAGGCCGAGTCTCTCTCCGTTTGCAAGATAGCCCCCTCTCCTGTAGTCAGTTGGCACAAGCATGCATGTACGACTGACCAAAGACTTCACCTTCGAAGCCGCCCAGACTCTTCCCAACGTCCCGCCGGGCCACAAATGCAGCCTGATGCACGGCCACAGTTTCAAGGTGGAGATCTCCGTCGAGGGTGAGACCGACCCTGTGACGGGTTGGCTCTACGATCATTCGCGCATCAGCCGCGCCATGGATCCCCTGCTGGAGAAGCTCGACCATTCCTACCTTAACGAGATCGAGGGACTCGAGAATCCGACCATCGAGAACATGTGCCAGTGGCTCTGGGAGCGTCTCGATCACCAGCTGCCGGGGCTTGCCGAAATCGTCCTCCACGAGACCCCTTCCGCCCGTTGCTCTTACCGCGGGATGTAACCGTCGTCCTTCGGGATTTGTCCGCCGATGATCGTTGATTCACTCGACCAGTCCGGGAATTACCAATCCCTACTGCCAGGTCTGCGCGAGGCATTCCGATGGCTCAGTACCGATGCCTCCACGGCTGCTTCGGGCCGCCATCAGGTTGCCGAAGGGGTCACGGCGATCGTCGACTGCTACAGCACAGCACCCGCCTCCGAGAAGAAGTGGGAGGCCCACCGGTGCCATGTCGACCTACAGGTTGTCCTCTCGGGATCCGAACTCGTCGGCTGGTCGCCTGCATCCGAACTCACCACACGTATTCCTTACAATCCTGAGAAGGACGCCGAGTTCTTTGAGCCGCCCATTGGCGCGATAACACGGTTCAGGCTCTCACCCGGACTCTTCGCAATCTTCTTTCCCGGGGATGGTCATCAACCCGGCGTCATGGAAGAACAGTCAGGAGAAGTGCGTAAAGTTGTCTTCAAGTTGCGGATTTAAAACAAAATGCAGCTTGAGAGGGATGTGGGACATCTGTTAACACAATGACTTGTTCGCACATCCCACATTCGAAATCATCAAAAACATCCTAGCCGTGATCGGCGCGGGATGCGTCCTTTCGACGCTGGTGATCCTCTTTTTCTGCGTGGTGGCGTATCTGAGGAAAGACTGAGGGTTTGGCTCAGGCTGCCGGGAGGTGGGCAGGCATGTCTCCCACCAAGGCGTGGTGAGATTCCCTCGAGGGGTTGGCCTTTTTGGGCTTGGAGACCAGCAGGTAGATCGCTGGGACCACGAAGAGAGTGAAGAGCGTCCCGATCACCATGCCGGAGACCAGCACGATGCCGATGCTGTTGCGCGCCCCAGCGCCGGGACCCGAGGCGATGATGAGGGGAGTGTGGCCGACCACCGTGGCCACGGTGGTCATGAGGATGGGGCGGAGCCGCGTACCCGCTGCCGCCAGAACGGCGTGCCATTTGTCGAGACCGCCTTCCTGGAGATTGTTGGCGAACTCCACGATCAGGATCCCGTTCTTGGCGATCAGTCCGACAAGGGTGATCAGCCCCACTTGGCTGTAGATATTGATGCTCGTGGCCCCGAGGAAAGTGAAAAGGAGGGCTCCGGAGAGAGCCAGCGGCACGGATCCAAGGAGGATGATCGCCGGATCACGAAAGCTCTCGAACTGAGCGGCCAGCACGAGAAAAATCAGGATCAGCGAGAGGATCATCGTGGTCACGAGGGTATTGCCCTCCGTGCGGAGTTGCCGGGACTCACCGGCGTAATCGATGGCGAATCCCGGCGGGAGGATCTCGGCGGCGCGCTTCTCGAGGATCTTGAGCGCCTGGTCCACCGTGATGCCGGGAGGGATGAGTCCCGAGATCTTCGCCGAGTTCAGTTGCTGGAAGCGGTTGATCTGTCGCGGTTCGGTGGTGCGCTTCAGATCGGCGAACGTGGAGAGTTGGAGGAGTTGTCCTCCGGGACCACTCACGTAGAGGGAGCCGAGTTGGTCGGGATCAAGCCTGCTTTCGCGTTTGATCTGGGGGATGACCTTGTAGCTGCGCCCCTGGATGCTGAAGCGGTTGACATAATTGCCACCAAGCATCGTGGCCAGATCGGCCCCGACCTGCTGGAGATCGAGTCCGAGCGCGGAGACCTTGTTGCGGTCGAAGGCGATCTCGGTCTGAGGTTGATCATATTTGAGGTCGCTGTCGGCGAACATGAAGATGCCGCTGGCAAAGGCCGTGCGAACGAGGTCATTGGCGGCCTCAAGCAGTTGGCGAGGTTCGAGTGTCGAGGAAATGACGAACTCGATCGGGAAATTGCTCCCTCCGGGGAGGGCTGGGGGAGTGGTCGCGATGACGCGCAGACCGGGAATCTCCGCCGTCTGCTTGCCCAGCGCCGCCGCAATCTCATCGCAACTGCGTTTCCGCTCGTTCCATTTTTTGGTGCGAATGCCGCCGAATCCTCCGGAGGGATTCATGATCTGAAAGGTGTGCCAAGTCTCGGGGAGGGTGAGGAAGGCCCCGCGCACGAGATTGGAATAGAGAAGTGTCTGGTCGATTGTCGAGAAGGGCGAGGCCTGGAAGATCGTGTAGACGATGCCTTGATCCTCCTTGGGGGAGAGTTCCTTGGGGGAGAAGAGATAGAGAACCGGCAGGATCAGGATCCAGAATCCCGCCACCGTCAGAACCGCGCCTCGGTGGCGGAGCATCGAGGCGAGTAGATGGACGTAGAAGCGCTGGAGAGAGGTGAACCGCCTGTTGACCCATCCCGCATAGCCTCTGGTGTCATCACCCCTCCTGAGTAGCCGCGATGCCATCATGGGGGAGAGGGTGAGAGCCACAATACCGGAGATCAGGACCGCACCCGCCAGGGTGAAGGAGAATTCCCGGAAGAGCGCCCCTGTCAGTCCTCCCTGGATGCCGATCGGCGTGTAGACCGCGGCGAGCGTGATTGTCATCGCGATGATTGGGCCGAGTAGTTCCCTGCCGCTACGCAGGGCCGAGTGCAGCGGGGAAAGACCCGCATGGAGATGGCGCTCGACGTTTTCCACCACGACGATGGCGTCATCGACGACCAGTCCCACCGCCAGTACGACCGCAAGCAGGGTCAGCAGGTTCACCGTGAAGCCCAGCAGCACCATGATGAAGGCAGTCCCGATCAGGGAGATAGGGATCGCGATCACGGGGATGATCACCGAGCGGATGGATCCCAGGAACAGG
>CANIVT010000012.1 GCA_947471565.1 Spartobacteria bacterium
AATAAGATGCACTGTCTTCATGGAGGTTTTATTTAGGGAGTCTACCTCTTACCTTGCCGATCCAGGCACAGGCGTCGCACTCGGAACCGGCGCTGGCGGCGGAACCGCTTTCTTTAACTCCCCTTCTCCTGCAGGCGGTGCAGGTGGATCTCCTGGCGGCGGACACTCCACTCCCACCACCACGCCGATATTCGTCATTAGCAGACATACTAAGGGGATTATTCTAAAATTCATTTATTAGAAGGAGGTTGTATGACGTTCCTTCAATACTCCATACCCAGTCCTGTCAAGGGCTCTTTTACTCCCCTCCCATTCCTCTGCCTTAATCTAAGCATTATGCTTAGGGATGAGCTGACATGGAAAAATAGTTGCCTCAAACATCCCCAATTCTCATAACACCATCATGCCCAAATCCAAACCATCTCTCGATATCCTCAAACAATTCGCCATTCTCGAGAAGAAAGCTGCAAAGCAAGTTCAGGGTGCCCGGGCTGCTATCGAGAAGAAAATCGCCAAGGAAGTTGCTGCCGTTCAGAAGAAGTACGCAAAGGAGCTCAAGCAACTTGATGGAATGCTCGCAAGGTTCGGTGTCTCTGCTTCTACCACCACCGCGAAGGTCGCAAAGGCTTCCACCGGCGGCAAGCGCACCCGTCGCTCTCTCCCCAAGATTTCTGACGAGGAGATCAAGGCCAAGCTCTCCCAAATCCTCTCCGGGAGTAAGAAGGTTTCTTCAGCTGTGATCTTCAAGGAAGTCGGACTTGCACGCCCTCGCTTTACCGCCTTCCTCAAAGCTCATAAAGGATTCCTCCACATCGAAGGAAACAAGCGCAGCACTACCTACTCGCTGAAGGGGTAGGACTGGCACATCTCTCTGTTACAGGGTTCAGAAAGAACTCCAACGCGACTTTCAAATGAATGAGGTAGAACAACTTAGAGAAATGATCGCTCGGGAGCTTAATCGGGATAACCCACCCTCATCAGAAAACCTAAAAGCCCAACTGCTCAAAATTGCGGAAGAAAGCGGATGGTTGACCGAAGATCTACCAAGCAAGATCGACCATCATATAGAAGCGTTCAGACCCATTCATTCAGAATAAATCGGGGTCAAAGACGTGAAATAGCTTCGCTCAATCCAACCTCAACGGCTTGGCCAAACCCAATGAACCCCCTCACCCAGTTGCGGAAAAAGTCATGCTTTCCGGCAACGCCACCTCGTACGAGCAAAACCTCCGAAAATCGGGCCTGCCGCTCATCCCACTGCGTATCGAGCTTGTTGGAACCAAAGGAACCACTGGCAATCAACGATTTATTGATCATCTAGTAAAGCGGCACATGACAGACAATATTGCAATAGAATGGCTCATCATTCTAAAATACGTTAACAAAACAATATGGCGCTAACAGACCAACCTGATCTCGAGCCGTTAGACGATGGCGGCAGTCCTGAACCGCCCCAAGCGAAAGCACCATCCTCTCGCAAGAGCCTAACTAATCTCCGTCGGGAACTCAGCGACGATGAATTGAAGTCGCCTGCCGTTCAAAAGCTCCTTATCGATGAGATAGAGCGCCTTGAAGAAGAAGCTGCCACTGCCAAACAATATGTTCCTCGCTTCTATACTGCGGACAAGAAATCTGCAGTCCTTGAGGAGAAGCTTACGACAGCCCGTTCAAGCGAGATCATCCACATAGCATGCATCACGGTAGGAGGTGTCTCTCTTGGTGCCACCTCTGCATCTTGGATACTTGGGGTGATAGGAGGAGTATTAATTGTGGCCGGAATAGCAGCAAAAGCAGTAAAATTATGAGCCTCAAGATTACTGCAATTCGAGAAGCTGGCGTTCACGATAAGGAGCGAATCGTCATGCGAGCTAGTCAAGACCTTGACATCGGAGACTACGCTCTCCTCAGAACTGGCTATAACAGCGCGATCTCTAAAGTTACAACTCGTGTTCATAACGCGATGTGGTTTCCGAACAAGAAGATAAAGCAAGGAGATTTTGTTGTTGTTTACACTAAAAGCGGTCGATCTAGCGAAAAGGAATTTGAAGGGCACATATCGCATTTCCTTTACTGGGGTGAGGCTAGCACATTGTGGGATATGCCTGATGTTTCGGCCGTTCTGCTGACAGCCCCCCAATGGCAAAGTTTTCGCCCAAAAGACTGAAAATGCTAACCATGCAGTCCACCGAATACCTATCTGTCGTCACGCCAGATGCTGGCTCCGCTGGCATCCGACGCGCCGTTGGGCAGGGGCCGGTGACTACGGCACGTTAGGGGACAATTTGGAAGCATCCAAACTGTTCTTTTCTTCGTTGGCTGAACTCCATCGCTATGTGGGGATTGGCGATGACTATGCAATGCTACGTGCCGCAGGGCACTGCCCGCTCGGAGAAGGAGCAGGCCATAGAGAGCTTTAACCAGAAGGTGTTCGCGTTCGGGCATCCAATCTGCGCTGCACAGATGAAGCCGGTTGTTCTGGTCGCGCTCGAAGGATTGGAGACGTTGGCACGAGCGGTCCGAGGTGAATAAGAAACCTAACAATACGGTGCATCTACCATCCTCCCGTGCTGGTTGTTGTAGAAAATTCCGGTTTAATTCGGCGCTCAGTCATGTGCAGTTTCCAGAAGGATGTAGCTGCCATTTGTGTTAGATCCAATCTGCTTCGTCCCCCCCCCCACGCTCACCTCAGAATCTCCGCACGGGTAGCTCTGCGAGTGGCCCCCAGATCCTCCAGCAATTCGTTCTTCCGGAAGAGCCGATGCTTGCCGAGTTTGTAGCTCGGCAGGAGCCCCATCTGGACATACTGCTGCATCGATCGCTCGGGGATACCGAGCCATTGAGCGTCAACCTGATCGGCCTGAATCTTCAGATTACCATGGAGCGAGTTACTTGATTGGATTTTCACCACGTGCGTTCTTCATCCCCTCCCTGACCACATTACCCAAAAACTTCTGAACCGTCCTCTTCATGGGACGGGCTCCCAGGGCTTTGGTGATTCCCTTCCAGATGAGTAGTTCCAAGGTCTCCTCATCCACAGAGAGCTCCATCCCCATCTCCCGGTAGCGCTCCACTGCTCCCCCGATCACGAGCAACGCTACCTCCCGTTGGGTCTCCAGTGAAAAAGGCTTGAAGACGAGACTTTCCCATCAAGAAGTCAGGTCAGCTTATGCCGTTAGTGCAGATGAAGTTAGACCAGTGTAAAGTCATACCCTCTTCCCGCGCTTTACGGCGAGTGCAAGCTCGCCGAGCCCTGCCTAACCCCCAGCACTTACTCTTTCCGCTTTTTCTTCGTAGAAATCGGATGGGACTTGATGAATTCCCTGACTGCATGGACGACCACATCACTTAGGGTTACATCCGCTTTATCAGCAATAGCCTGAAGGGCATCCTTCTCATCAGCTGGGATCCGCACCGTCATGATTCCGTCTCGTCTTTTTGGCATATTGCAAAGTAGTTCAACAGAAGATTCTTGGAGTAGCAATTCAGATGATCCGCCATCCTGTCATGCAATCACCTGGAGAGAGTCTCCCTCTCCATTGATACACAGCACTCCCTTCACCTCGGCAGCCCCCCTCAAGCCCATCCGAATCGCATCCCCGATATACTTCTGAGCCGTCCTCTTCATCGGACGTGCACCCAAGGTTCGATGAATTCCTTTCCGGACAAGGAACTCCAGCGCCTCTTCGGATAGCCCCAGATCCAAACCTTTCTTTCTGAACCGGGTCAGTTCCTCGTCGATCACTAAGCGGGCGATCTCCCTCTGTGTCTCGGGTGAAAGAGGCCTAAAGACGATCTTCTCATCGAACCTGCCAATCAGCTCTGGTCGAAAGTACCGATGTAGCTCTGACAACACCGCCCGTTCCAAGGTAGCAAAAGGCAGCCGAGTCGGCCTCATCAACTGCTGAGATCCGATATTACTCGTGCAGACGATGAAGAATCCCGTCAGGTCATGGGTCTGGTGATCCGCCAAGGTAATCCGGGCTGCATCGAGCATCTGAAGGAAGAGATCCCAGATCAGCCGGTGCGCCTTCTCTATCTCATCGAAGAGGAGGACTCCCTTACTATGCATGGCGAGGATCTTCCCCAATCTACCAGGGTTGCCCGATTCATCCCCAAGGAAGAGCTTCACACTGTCGATGTGCTGGAACTCGGACATATCGAAGCGATAGAGAGCCCCCTCTCCTAAAAGATACCGGGAGCACTCTAGGGTAAGCTCGGTCTTTCCGACTCCTGTCGGTCCCAGGAACAGGAACGATCCCAGCGGCTTATCAGGAGGCTGGAGCCCAAGCTCTCCACGCTCCAAGACGGAGCAGACTCTCGGGATGACATGGCCTTGCCCCCGGATCTTGGAGGAGAGGTAGCCCTCCAGGCCGGAGAGTTTCTGAAGAAGTGAAGGATCGGGATTCATAGACTGGATGGCGATGAGGTTGTACCTCGCCACCATTGGCGAAGCGCATAGTCGGGACGCAGGCGGGTGAACCAGATGGGGTAAATCCCCTCTGGGGTGATGGGAGGAAGGAGTCTCTTTCTAAACGGTTTCTCGCAATGGCAGACGATCGCGGTAAAGCGTGGGAGCTTTCGCAACCGGAAGGCTTCCAGCCATGGCTTGATCCTGGTCTGGTAGTTGTAGGAACGCTTCCCTGCGGACCACCCCCAGGATTTTTCAGTGATCTCCCTTTCTCCGATACTCTTGGAAGCAATCTGGGCGGAATCATGGTTTGCCACCGTGAAAATTAACTCGTTACTGAGGTTCAGCATCAGGACATCGGCATAGCGCTTGTCGAGTGAGCCAAGGAGTGAGGTGTATGCCTGGGTAGCCAGGACAATGGTGGCCCGAGCCTCTCGGATGACTCCAGCTGCCCGGTGATCCGCAAAGGCCGACTCAGCGCCTGTGATGATCTCCTGTCCCTCGTCAGCAAAGAGGATCAAGAGGTTATCTCTCTCCCTCTCCTCGGCCGTCTTGTCGAAGCGGCTGAGTGCATGGAAGTAGTAGGAGAGCTTTAGGATGGTATTGATGTAGAGCCGCTCGCTCTGGAACTTCTGTGGCATAGCGAGGCAAACGATCTTCCCCTGATCGATCTGCGAAACCGAGAAGGTCGGTTCCTCCGCGCAAAAGACCTCGGCGATCTCCGAGTTCAGAAAGAACTCCAGATAGGTGCTCAGTGTTCCCTGCACTCCTCCCAACTGTTCGGGAGGCTGATCGAGATAGCTCTGAAAGGAGGCCAACAGTTCACTGGAGCGTTGATCTCCCTTCTTGGACAAGATCTCCATGGTCTCGGTGGAATCAGTAGTATTGAGCAGAAGTCGATGGATGTTCGGAATGGTCACGTAGGCCTCGATGTGACGCAGGATCTCGAAGGCGGTCTGGATCGCCAACTGGGCCTTTGTTGGGAAGAAGGGGTTTCCTCCCCTCCCCCCACTCAGTGAGATGGCAGTATCGACGATCACCTTGGCGTAGGTGGAGGCGGGGACAGCGGGGTTCCCCGTGAGGTTGATCGTGTGGAGTGGTCGCCAGAGCACACTCGCTCCCTCGGGGCGGGTCTGAAGAAGAATCAGATCCTCACTACGTCCGAAGTGGGCAGCCATCCGAACAAGGATCTCCCAGTAGAGACCTTTCTGATCGAGGCAGATCCCTCCCCAGTCCTTCACATTCTGAAAGATCTGAAAAGTGATCGAATTGATCCCCGACTGGGTCTTCCCAGAGCCCGTCCGACCGGTGATGAGCCACCCCCTGACGAAATCCTCCATCGACCAGGTAAGTCCTCCCAGGCGTAGGACCACATTGCCGGAATGGGCCTCCCCAAAGAGACTCCACGCACCAAAGCCGGCACAGAGGAAAACCACCAGCCATGATAGGGGCGGCAACAACACAAAATGCCCGACGATTGCTCCGACGATGCAGAGGAAGAAGATGATCAGGTCAGGGAGCCTCATCTGGGGGATCGGGGTGAAACCGGCTTACGAGGAAGTTGAAGAGCTTCCTCTGAGGATCTGAGATTTCCTGGGTGTAGGATTTGAGATTCACCGTGGTGACACCTGTTCCTTCATTGATGGCCTCATGAGAAAAGGCGTCCACGGAAGTGGGTTTAAAAACGAAATCTTCACAGATGACGTATTCAGAATGTCTGTCTCTGTCCTTGGCTTTGAGGTTGGGTCCTTCGATTGGCATGGTTTTGGTTTTGGTTGCTTGGGAAGCCGTAGTGTTGGCTGTAAATCCGATGATCCTCCCGGTAGGTTTGCTTCATCCGAAAGAGAAGGGTCTGCATCTCGCGAATGGAGTATTTCTCGATCGAAGCCGTCACCTTCTCGATGGTTCGAACTGGCATTGGTTTGCTCTGCCGGAGGAGTCTCGGGATATACCGAATGAGGCGAACTGTGCGATGGGCCTGCCTCTTTTTCTCCAAAACTGTCTCCAGATTCTGAATGCTCTGGTAGGCATGACGGAGCCGGGTGGAATACAAGGATTGCTCCTGTTTTAGGGACTCCATCTGCTTCGCTGAGAGCTTGGGAGCGATAGTAATCTTGTCAGCATCGAGTCGGTTACCCAGTTCCTGACGGAGCTTCTCTGGATCGGCCAACAACTTGTCCCAGCGACGGTTTTCCCTATCAAATGAGCGCATCAGATACGTCATCTGGTTCTTGTTTCCCGAGTCTCGTGTGCGGGACATGCTCACCCCGACATACTTGCCATTGGCCGTACGCGGACAAATGGCCACATGGGCATGAAGGTTGTCCGTATCGTGATGCAATCCGTAGGCATATCCGATCGAGTCATTCGGATGAAATCGCTCCTGAAAATTACGCAAAACCTTCTTCAGGCTGATCTGGAGTACTGAGTCGGGATTGAGCCCGGAGGCAACGAGTTTGTCGTGAAAAGGAGCCGACATGCTGAAGACCAAACGGTGCTGGATCACAGGATTTCGTGAGCTGCTCTGATACTGTTTCAAGTGCTCCAGCCACTCTTTACAGATCCGTTTTTTCCTTTCTCCATTACTCAAAGCCGAGGGTGAAGAGCGGCTCCCGTCGGGATTAATGACGATCTTGTGATGGAGAAATCCCCCTGCATGAACCTGACCGAGAGTCTCCTTGGAGGCGTAGTCTGCGAACTGCTTGAGTCTCTTCCCTAGGGTAGTGTGATCAGCCTGATCCTTAAGCGGGGATTGCCCGCTTCGCGAAGCGATTTTGCGTCCGGAAGTCTCGTCCAAATAATCCAAGTCCAGACGGGATCGCCACGTCTTTTTGAATGGAAAGATCATCCCATCCTTCATGCAAGGAGATCCATTTTCTCAACGAGCCAGTCGATCTTATGCTCGATGCGATTATGAAATTGCAGGTCGATCGATTCGTCTCCGGATACCTTGTAGAGAAGCGCCTCCAAAAGCTCATCGCGATTCCTCAAACCCAACGACTTTTTGAGAGAATTGAGGCGGCGAAGCCCCTCCGAACTGACATTGAATTCGACGCGGCTGGTGCCGGGAATCTTCGTTCTAGGCATGGTCAAATGATGAAAAATGCCGAGTGGATTCCGTAGCGTGCCTGACACGCGAAGGAACATGTTTTTTGCGCAGCAAAAGCGAAGCCGTGATTTCCCCGGGGGAAATCACTTTGCTCTGTTACAATTGGACCGGGATAATTGTCCTTTAAACTACCTGTGGAGCCTCTTTTCCACGGTACTGAAACCCAAGGCTTGGACAGGGGTAAGGAGCCGATTGCCAGCAGGAGGAAGGTGAAGCCAACGACGGACGGTAATGGGCGGATGGAAAGCTTGTCTTTTTGCAGGGTGAGCTGATTGGAGGGAGGAGGCTGGCACCGGGTGAAAGCTTCAGCTGAACCCAGTGCCGAAAGCGCAGCGGCTGACTCCGGCCAATGAGCGTGACGGAGATGTTGATACATAGAGTGGATGCTCATAAATGGATGCCCTTGCTTTGGGACTTCCCCAGGTCCTTTGTGCCGGGTGATTTGAGGGCCAGTACTGCTTCGGATTTCCTTGTGACCGAGTCTGCCGGAGACTGGGATTCCGCTAGGGACTCCTTCTGCTCGATACCGAGGATGAAATCAGTGCTCTTCTGAGCTTGAGATGAGGCCGTGAAGATTATCTTCGGATCGTTCTGGAACTTCTCGATCCAGGAGCCGAGGTAGGCGGCGGAATTGTCGAACTGAACTTGATTCAGGATACCAGCCTCATTCGAGAGGAAGGATGCCCCCAACTCCGCAATGAGCTCCTCCTTGGAGTAGCGTTCTGATCCGAACTTGATCGGCAGGGTGACACCCTCTCGATCGAGCCGTGAGGCATGACCGGTGGAGTGGGTCATCTCATGGAAGAGGGTCTGGTAATATGCCTCGGGGCTCCGGAAGGTCTTTTGGGCCGGGAGTCGGATGACATCCTCTGTAGGTGAATACACTGCCGCAAAGCCCGTGTGATAGATCGGACAGATCTTGGCTTCCTGGACGATCCTGGCGGCCTTTTCGATCGGCTGCATGGGGTTCTGAACAACCGTCTGTACCGGGGGCTCGATGCCCTCGCTTTGATCGAGATTGAAGGCATTACTCCAACGGATGAAGGGGATCCGAGTGGGGCGTCCATTACTGCCTAAGACAAGAGCCCCATTGCCATCCCGTTTCTCGAAGAACTTGTAGTAGATGACGGGGGTCGCTTTCTCCCCCTTCTTGATGTTTCCCCCAAGGTCATGGGCCTGCTTGAAGGTCAACCAGTAGGGAGACTTAAAATCACTCCCTCCTAGGATGAGAGAATTGATCCCACGGTAGGGCTTCTTGGAGACGATGTTCTGGACTCCCGCCCAGGGCTTCTGCCACGGGACAGTGCCCTTCTTGAGCTGCTCGATGAATCGCTCGGTAATAATCTCGTAGATGTCCCTACTCACAGGATCACCTCCTCGCGGGCGTGTACCAGGTGGAGGATAGCGTTATGTTCGGAGAGACCGAACCGGCGCCCCACAGCTGACGGGAGGTCTTCTCCATCAATCACACCTGTGAATAGCGGGGTGGCCCCCACGGCAACACCCCGATCAACCCAGCTGAAAAAGTACTCCTCTAGCAGCCGGTCGTGCAGATCAGAAGGGATCATGCCGGCGACCCTCACTTCCAGTTAATGGCGTGAGAGAAATCGAGAACGAGTTCCTCCACCTCGCTCTCAGTGTATCGGAGCGAGAATGCGAGGTCTTCGAGGCTCTCTTTGCCGACTAGGTCAGAACGGACGCAGTAAAGCACCACGGCAGCACGAAGGCCTTTTTCTGAGGGTTCCTCCGCCTCGGCAACCCACTCAAAGGTACGGCCTAAGACTTCACAGATGCGCTCAATGCTATCGTCCCCCCTCTCTGGTAGGGGTTCGATGTGATCAACAGGGTGCCTAGTCTCGGCGTTCTGGATGTCGTTTTCGGGTAGTTGGGGTGTATTCATCCCCCCCACGCTGACCGATCAGGATCGTGCTCATGCTCCGAGACGGGAGCGAGATTTTAGGAGGGTGTATTTGCGAGAGGAGGCGTCTGTTGTCAGTGGGGCTTTTTATTTATGGGCCTTCAGAGGCTATCGAGCCACTTTTGAAAGTGGCGACACTAACAGGATTATCCTGTTGGGGCGCTGCAACTCCTGACGCCCAAAACAAATGCCACTGAACGCGGCAAGGCAGTCAATGTACCTAATCCGACTCGACCGGGATGGGATCTTGCCCGCTGGATAAAGAGGAGCATCTAGAACGTGGGCATAACTGTATAAATTAGCACGTTAAGTTGATAGATGAGCTAAATGTAGTCCTGTAATGCTGATTTTAAGTCCTACCCATTACATTGATTACCAAGCTTTTATATTAGCAATAAAGACATTTTCTCATATATATTAGGTGCTTCCTGGTGGAGTTTCCTGGCAGATCGGACCGTAGAGAGTGCCAATATGGCCTCATCCGGAATGAAACCAATGCTTGATTGTCAAAGAACCTTGAAAATTAAGGCTAGTTTCGTCAAAATTTAAGCATGCCTGGTGAAACCGCCAATATCGGAGAATTCGCAAGAATTGTATCAGAAAAAGTCTTTAGCAAATTCGGTTGGAAAATTTCAGGCACTGAAAACGAAAATTTCCCCTGTGAAAAAATTGAAGTTCATCAGAGGAAAAGTCGCAGTCCAACACACCCTTGCGACATCGTTTTCTACTATGACGATCCCTACGAAGAGAAAAGACAGTATTTTCTCACCGATTTAAAGAGTTACGGTCGTGATTCGATTACCAAAACAAGCCTACGTGCTGCCTTACGGGAACTTGGTAGGAGTGTCGATTGCGCAAATTCAAGCGCCGAATGGCGAAAAAAATACGTTAATCAAGATGTAGGGGATTGGCAAGTTCATGGCTTACTTTTCATTTTCAATCACGACAACAATTTCAAACACAGTTTTGAAACTTTTTTTCTCGACGAAAGCCCTGACGACATTGCGCTACCCAAAAACTCTCGTCTTTTTGTTTTTGGACCTGAGAGAATTCATTATCTTCAAAATATTCTTGCTGACATCTCTAAATGTCGAGGAGATCAACGTTTGCCTCTTGAGAAATCCGTCTTCCTTTACCCCCACCGAATCCGAAGATTTTCGAAAGAGATGAACTCGGAAACTGCGAGGATCGAACTCCTCCTCGGCCCATGGCAAATCCTTCCGTTTGACTTTGAAGATACGGAGGGTAAGCACAAAACTGGCGTATTTATCTATTATCAAGGATCTGGAAAAGACCCGGCCGAATTCGAGTACATTTTCGATTTTTGCTTTCGGAATCAACTTGTCAAAGACGGTCACACAATCGAGATTCGCATGCTGAATCCTGATTCAAGCGTCCTTCAGGTCTTGTCGCAAGCGAAGGAGAACTTCGAAAAAAACTTTTATTCCTCCCCAGACATAGCAAAACGAATGATGCAGTTTAATGTTTATTCCATCGACGAGACAGAAATTAGATTCAGCTCTGAGATAGTCGGCATGGAGGCTCGAAATGGATAAATACTATCGATCTTCGTTTTACTGGCCAGATGACAAAGATATTTATGACTTTCTTGATGGCGTAAACACACCAAATGAAAGAATTCGTAAGCTTTTGCGGTCCTTTGGGGTATTTGTGTCTCCTTCGGCGCCACGAAAAGAACTGCTTTCATATGTCTCTTTGCTTTATCACGATTGGAATGCCGCAAACAAAGTAGTCAGCATGGCCACGGTCAGATCCGCGGAAGATAAAAGGACGAACCAGAATGTAAAATTTGAAGGTGGTTTTAATCTCATTCAGAGCGCAGTAGAAGATATTCGAGCACTACGACACGACCGAGACAGGGAAAAATATACATTCATTGAAACCACCGCCGATACTATTGCGTTCACGGTGGATTACATTGATGTTTTGAGTGCTGCGACAAGACTTTTGCAAGAACGAGAAAAGACTATCTTCGTTCAAATCACGAGAACACAAGATGGCTTCAAGGCTCGATATGACAACAACCCAAGGGCCAAACAGATCGTTGAAAACATCCTTGGAAAACTTGAGGAACAGGCAGCCGACGAAGGCCGTACAATCGAAAAGAATTCTATTGAGCTTAGCAGCCTGCAAATAGCTTCTTTACGTGTTTCATTTTTCAAGAATCTACTAACAGGCATTGAAGGAACGGAGTTGCGCGATGTCGTAAATGTCCGCATGAAGAAGCTTGAGAAGCCACCTGAAAACGAAACAAATGAAAAAGATGCTGACTCCGATCCAGATCCAACGGACGACGAGCTTGAAGACGCTCTCGAAAAAGTAATCTTCTACGGCAAACGACTTTTCACGGTTCCCGAATTTCAAAAACTCGTCGATAAATCTTTCTTCATTGCGAATGCCGTGTGGCGAGCCGAACTCGCCACAGAAAAGCGCGAACATGTCGAATTAACCGCCGGATTCAACGACGAGGGCAAAGATTTCTCTTACAAAATCTTGGGAATCTACACACGCGATGATGAAGGTGAGATTCGTGCTACGCGAGAGCATCCCCCAAAGGAATTATCCGAAACGCTACTTACAAAACTCGAATTTCACGCCGAGGTCACGATGAAGTCGTTGCTGAAGGAAGCTGAGGAGAGAGCAAATGAATAGACACATCTGGTATTCATGCAACAAGGTGACTGAACGCCAAATTGAAACATTGCGACAAGCAATGCTTAATAACCCGTTCAAGGAAATTAGCCCGACAGGTTTTCGTGTCCAAGATGCACGTAAAAAGAAAATATCAGGAACCTTCATCGAGAAACTCGACTATTTTGATGAGGTCCTCGATCCACTGGGAGCCGCGCTCAAGGTTAGGCGCTTGCGATTTGATATAACGGAATTCTTGATTTCTACAGATTATCCACACATAGAACTTCTGAATCCTTCTCGATCTGTCCAAACTATTCTTAACCGTCTAGCGGAGTTTTTGAATTTTGAGATCACTTATGAGCTCGTTTCATTCGATCTGGAAAGCCTACTAACTGAGTTGATTACTGTATTCCCAAAAATAACCATTTCTCGTGTTCGATACGATGGCGTTCCTGTCGGACAAGATGCATTCGCTACAATCATTATTTCAGGACAAAAAGACGCCCGTGAAAGCATACCTTCATTCCTCAAAGGCAAAGCAAGAAAGCTCCGTAAATTCACAGTTATCTCAAAGGAACCGAGATTTCGTTGTGAGTTTTCAGATTCAGGCAGGATATTTCTCGATGGCACCGATAGCGATGAGCTGCTCAAAGCCCTCCGTGCCTGCTTCGTTCGATTGAACGCTGAAGCCTGAGCCTATCCCATACTCTTCAAACATCTCCGTCAGTTTGATTTCTCAACTTCATAAGACCCTTGATGTTGGCTCTTCTTCTTTGAGCGGGCACAGGGGTTGAGTATAGAAGAAGAGTCGGCGTAGGTTTTTGGTTAATGACATCTGAAGCACTGTTTACGGTAGCCTTTGGAATTGGGGAGGGATGGAGCGTGAAGAGCTGTAGATTTGAAGGGGCCCCTTCGAAGCTAATGCTGAATCTGGACTTCAAAGCAGGATACCGATTTGCGTGTCCGGCGTGTGAACCAGCAGTTCCACTCTCGACCCAGTGGTTAAGAGGTAAAGGCATCTGGACTTTTTTTATTAGTTCCTGCGTCGGACAAAAACAATTCTGATGCTCCTACACTTATCTCACCCAAGCCCTCACCGGATGTCGTGTAAGCAACAGACGCCCGCGTCGCATCAGGATACTGCTCATAAGCCCCATTTCACACCGCCAGAGCGGATTAGCCTCTTAAATCCCTATCCCCTAAGCTACGAGCTGCAAATCTCTCTGGCAAAAAATCCCCTCCCTTTGGAGGGCCACCATTCCAGCAAAAAGATCCGGACAATTTCCCTTTCTGTCATCGCTTCAGGGAGCCCAATTCCCTGAGGAAGCAGATGCACAAAATCTGCAGCAGCATTCAGCCGCAGTCGCAGACAATACCTCCCGCCGGTAGAAAGCTCCGGCCACAAGTCTGTTCTCGTCCATGTTTCGACAGCTTGTGCGACTTCTTCTAGGAAAGGAATATCTCCTAGAGCTAAGTCCTGTTCGACGGCTTCAGATGATTGCCCAGTGTTCCCGAACTCATGCCAGGACTCCACTTGTGATGGGATCCAAAGACTCATCAACTCATGGTCAAGCCGTCTGCAAATATCTGACCAGGTAGGAGGCATTCCCCAGTGAACACCACCAACCCGAGAAGGCCAAGGAATCAAGGGATCCCACATCAAGGCCACCGCGCCCGAGTTTGACTTCACCCATCACTTTTTCGACGGGTTGGTGAGCTTCATCTTCACCAAGATAGCCGTATGGTACAAAGCTACCACCAGCACTGAATCAGATTTTTTTCCACTTGCTCCCACTTGCTGCGGAAGGGTCCATAGACTCGCAACGGACACCAAAACGGACACCAGATTGTGGTTTTGGAGTAGTTTTCGATAGGCACCGAGTAGTCTTGATTACTCTGTAGAAGGTGGTATTTTGACCCTGCAAACGCGACAGACGCAGCCCGACATTCGTCCCTCGCCTTTCTTCAACCTTTTTCAAAACTCCTTCCCACCTTCAACTTTCCTTCTTTTTACCTCCTTTAGACTGCTGGAAAAGTTCCTACATCAGATTCGCCAACCAGCGTTTCTGGAAAATCTGGTTCCACCACCAGACTTGAAGCGGTGATGTCGGACCATCAATGGAGTTGAATCGGTGAAATACTCTCTTCCCTGGACCCTGGAAGTGGAGAAGAAATGCTCTCACCAACTCGTCTTCCCTCTTGAAATATGGGATGGCACGACCCTCTTCCAGTTTCCAGAAGACCTTTTTCCGAGGGCGGCGTCGGAGCTCTAGATAGTCAAATCCTTGGGGAACATGAATATTTCCGTCAACGAGACCATAGGTTTTATCAACATGATGAATAATCATGCTTCTATCTAATTCGAGATACTCGAATAGAAGTTGCATTTCCCCAAGAGTAAAAAGCTCTCCGGAATAACTTTGGGTTTTGAATTTTTCGAGTGCTCTAGAAATCTTTTCCCCGTCTCTATAATAGTCGTTAATAAAATTAAGAAAATCCGTGATGTCATCGTTTATAAAATTGAAACCCGGATTCCTATTGGTTAGCAGAATTGGCTTCTCAGGAAGATTATCTATTAAGGCATCGACCTTTTCGAAGACCGCGACATCGCTGTCCAGCATGACATAGACACGCTCAGGTTGTTTTTTTCGGATAATTTCCGTTACAAACCATCTTTCCAGAACAAATCGCTCATATTTTTCATTAAAGCAGGATATATGCCTGTAGTTTTTCTTAAAATCATCGAGTTCAGTAGAGTGAAAATCCTCCATTTGGAATGTTTTTACGCCAAACCGATTCATTATAGATGTGCTTTTTATACCATCTGTAATAAGATATATTTCGGATTCTGGGTTGAAGACTCGTACATGCTCAATAGCATGACATAAATAATCAGGGATTTTTCCGTAGTGATAAAACAAAAAGGTATTAGGATTCATCATATTATATGCTTTATCAAAAACGCGCTTAGACCACTCCAAGGATAGTTTTTAACTTTTCTTGAAACGTGGAAATGCCGATGGAGAATTAAGAGAGTCTTGCTTCAAAAGATCTAGGTATTCTTTTGCAGCATCTCCAATTCCTTTATTGCGACGATACTTCTGCCAAAAAGTGGATTTACCTCCTGAAAACCATAAAAAAAGATGATAAACAGCCTCACGATATCTGGATCGAAACCAATCCTTTCTCACCAGATTCCTTGCATCTTTTTTAGGGTAATGTTTTGCCCAGAATCGATAGAGCCCAGGCGCCCTGAGTCGCCATGTATCGTATGGGTCCCTCCCTCGCTCACTAGCCGCCCCTATATGTTTGACGCCGACATCACTTACAAACCCAATTTCGTACCCTTTTTCACGGATACGCAAGCACAAGTCCGTTTCTTCACTGGTGAGGAAAAATTCGGGATCAAATCCTCCTACCGAGAGAAAAACATCCCTTTTTATGAACATGCTTGCGCCAAATACCCAGGCGATCTCTCCTGGAAGTTTGGAAAAATCACGACTTGTCCGATCTTGCTTAGGGTATGATAGAGATGGAGGGCATTCGACGCTACCATCATCCTCAGTTACCCTGGTGCCAGTTAGCCCCCATTGACTGTTTCTTTCCATTACTTGAAATAGCCTTTTCAAGCTGTCCTTGCGCTCAAAGGCTGCATCCGGATTGAGTAGCATCACATATTTACCCCTGCTTGCATTGACTCCTTGGTTACAAGCACGCCCGAACCCCACATTCTCAGAATTACGCAGTAGCTTGAGCCCCTCTTCAAGAGCCATTACTTCTTCTGCAGTCTTGTCTACACTGACATTATCTACGACTATAATCTCCAAAGAGACACCTTGCTGATCTAGTGCTGACTGCAGGCACGCTTTGATGCAGTCTGCGGAGTTATAGGTAACCACGATGATCGAGACATCGATTTCATGATTTGTAGGACGCTGCACTTTCGCTGCGTCCATATCTTTCGACTTTTCACTCATCTCTAAACTGCAAACTATACAGATTGGAATAGTGTTCTGATTTCTTCATCAACTCAGAATGGGTTCCTGTAGCTACAATCCTTCCCTGATCCATCACCACAATCATATCGCTACCCAGAATAGTCGAAAGTCGATGGGCAATTGCCACGACCGTCCGCCCCTTGGAGAGTTTCTCCAAGGCATCCTGAATCATTTTCTCGGATTCAGAATCCAGAGCCGACGTCGCCTCATCAAGCAGGAGAATCGGAGCCGCTTTCAGAAGCGCACGGGCAATGGAGATGCGCTGCTGTTGACCACCCGATAGCAGACATCCCTTATCTCCCACCAGCGTTTTATAGCCCTGCGGCTGTTCCGTAATAAATTCATGTGCGTGAGCCAGCCGCGCCGCCTCCTCGATCTCGGCATCGGTGGCATCCAGACGACCAAAGCGGATATTCTCCTGGATTGTATCGTGAAAGAGAAAGCTCTCCTGAGTCACAATGCCTATCTGATCATGCAGGGAATGAAGAGTTACATCGCGCAGGTCGTGTCCGTCAATGAGGACACGACCCGCCTGCGGATCATAGAAGCGCATCAGGAGAGAAAGGATCGTGCTCTTCCCGGCACCACTTGCACCGACAAGAGCTACTTTGGTTCCTGGCTCAATCGAAAGATTGATATCTGTAAGAGCATTCCCATGCACACCTGTTGCATCATAAGAGAAATTCACATTCTCCAGAGAAAGGCGTCCTTCAGATTTCTTCAGAACCACGGCTCCGGGGCGATTCTGAATTGTTGGCTTTGTGGCGAGTAACTCCAGAATGCTCATGGCAGCACCCATACATGCCTGAATAGAGACATGGATCCTGCTGATATTTTTGATCGGATCATAGAGCAGGAACATTCCACCCAGTAGCGCAATGAAGCTACCAACAGTTAAGTGAGAGAAGTAGACATAGAAAAGAGCCAGCGAGACCCCGAATGCGGAGACGATTTCGATCATCGGCTGAACGATGGCCGAGTTTTTAGTCACCTTCATTGAAATGCCAAACTGTTCTTGAAGCGATTTATCAAATTGCTTGAGCTGATAGTTTTCCCGGGAAAAGGACTTGATAATTCTGATCCCAGCAAAAGACTCCTGTAGGACAACCGCCATGAGTCCCGACTCATTCTGCATGGTCTGCGATGCTTTCCGAACCTTACGCCCGTAGACAGCAACTGGAACAATGCATATCGGGAAGAGAAACAGCGCCACAATCGTGAATTTCCAATCAATGTAGAAAAGGGCACCCATGGCCCCCAATCCGGTTAGCGGTTGCTTCACGAGATCCCCCACAATCTGGACCACGGACTGCTGAGCTACCGTTGCATCATTCAAAACTCGTGAAATAAGTATACCTGAACGTGACTTGTTAAAGTAATCCATGGACTGGGCCATGAGATTAGAAAAAACACGACGGCGCATATCCCGGATCGCGCTCATGCTGACCCAACTCAGGAAATAGACGTTGGCATAGGAGAAGAAACTCCTGGTGATCATCACTGCAGGTATTAGGAGTGCCATCCAGAGGAAGGCATCGATCGCCGGCCCCTTTCCGATAGTTGCTCCCCTCATCATCGCCCCTTGGTCCACTTGACCGTGGAAAGCAGTATCACCGATGCGGCGGATGATAAGCAACATACTGCTGTTCACCGCCGCAAATCCAACGCCAAAAAGGAGCCCCAGAATCAGTCGATACTTGTAGGGCATTAGGAATCCAAAGAGCTTTTTTATAGTATCAAACTCAGTTGAGACTTTGGATTTTGGTTTATTTAATGACATTTAATTAAAGATTTTATGCTCCAACTTTATTTTTTCAATATCCTTTTTAAGTTTTTTCTATAGGTTCTTTGGATATTAGATTTTTAATCAATTCTCCGATTACAGCCGGGGAATATTTTTCTGTGATCAGTAGACGCCCGGCCAACCCTTTATTAATGGCCTCTTCGCGGTTGTGATAAACCCTCCGCAATGCTTCAACTGCTGACTCTAGATGTGGATCTGCCCATACCTGATTTTCCCAGTAAGGATACTCTCCTTCCTTTACGGGAATCAGTTCATAAGTGATCGGATATCCTGTCTCTGTCGTGATAAAATCTGTTGTCCCAGAGTAATCCGTGGAAATAACCGCCTTGCCAGCCGCGAGTGCTTCCGCTGCACCAAATCCAAATCCCTCAGACCTGTGGAGTGAGATAAAGGCATTGCATTCCATAACCAACCTGTCGATATCAGTCCTAGAAACAGTTTTATCGATAATTTTGATTCTGGCATCTGAAGCAGCGTGCGCTTTGAGCCACTCTCTGGCACCATGATCGTCTTTGCCACGAGCCTTGACCGTTAGGCTTACATCCTGTTGGGAAGGAAACGCCTTTTGAAAAGCCAGGATGGGAGCTTTAATATTCTTACGAGTGATAAACGAGTCAAAATCATAGTAGGTCAAAAACTTTAATCTGCTATCGCTACATTTAGGTGGAACTATTTCTGGAATTACAACAGGCTGTCTTACTAATACGACCTTTTTTTTATAATCTGAGAACATTGATGCAATGAATTGTGAAGGGGCCCAGATTTCATCGTATTTTTGAATATACCGTTCAAAGTCCGAGGGTATTTTAGAAAGTTCCCAAAAAGGATATAGAATAGATTTTACACCAGACTGAATCTCGTATTTGCGTGAAGGAATCTCAGGAATAGCAATGACGAGCAGATTTTTATTCCTGTCACGCTTCTCCTGTAAACGATAAGCATATCTAGTTTCAGAATTAGATTTTTTTAATGGCAAGTCATGTAATGAGGAAGCTATCGAAGCTGCATCCACAGCCGCTACTAGATTTCTCGCCGCCTGTCCTAATCCTACCTCGGACTTCAGGTATCCACTTATTGAAATTCCATCTTTTACACGACCCGTTTTGGGCTTCACTTGGGGAGAATCTCTAACTGTTTTTTTTAGATCACTTTTTTTTATTATCCCAGATTCCAAGCGATGTATAGCATCTTGAATTGGATTACAGTCACTATTTATAAAGTCGGGTGCTATAATCAGGTACCTTTCTTCATTGAATAATGGAGATGGTGAATACCCTTGTTTCCATCCGTATTTATTATAATGCTTAAGCGCACTGATATTGCTAAAGTCTATATCCTTATTATTTTTTTTGTACCATTTACTTTCGAATAACAGAGAATGGCAATATACTTGCCAAATTAAACGATTGATTTTTTTATAAATATATAATATTTTTTTAAAAAGATATTTCATTAATAAATTGCGTTTTACGATATTAGCAAACCCTTATTGCATAAATTATTTTAATAGACATAATTCTATTAAAAACTTACTTGTCAGTTTAAAAATGAAACTAGGATGGGTGTTTTTCAAATTACTATATATTAGTAGTAATTATTTATTTAACGCGGCATTAATTAAAGTAGTAATTTTAGATTTTGAAAAATGCAGCGTAATATCTTTTTTAGCTTGTTTTACCTTTTTATCCCTCAATTCAGTATTTGTAAGTATTTCATGAAGCATTTTTGCTGCTTTCTCTTCGATTGGATCTGCCCATTGGCTACCAAAATATGGACCGTCTGCGGTCGTCGCATTTGTATATTCCCATGGAACCATCCATGCGTTCTCTTTGTTAGCAAAGTCGACAGGGCCGGAATAATCTGTGGAAAGCAATGGAGTTCCAATTCTCATTGCATCAATCAATGACAAACCCAAGCCCTCTGCCCGGTGCAAAGATAAGAAACAATTTGATGCTTTAATTAGCGATAGAGTCTCATTTTTAGTCAAATATTTATTTATGAAGAATATGTCAACTTCTGGGCATATTGATTTTAGATAAATCTCGTCTTGATCTTTAAGATTTGTCGTTTTCAATATAAGAATCGGTCGTATAGAAGTTAGACGCTGAAGTCTCTGCACAACACGAATGGCACCAATTGGATTCTTTCTCCCCAGGAACGATGTTGCATCAAATACGCTTAATATAAGCGGTCTAATAACATCGTTTTGTAAACTAAAATGAGCCTTCTCATGATATTTCTCCGGCAGTTCCGACAATGCTGGCGGAATAACGATAACGGGACACTGAATTCCTGCATTAATTAACGATTTTTTAACAAATTCTGTTGCTACCCAGATCTGATCAAAATGATGTGAAACGTGAACATAACTCAGAGGAAGCTTTTCTGTTTCCCAATACCAATATGCGATTTTACGACTTGAATGAGAATGGATATCTCCTAGCTCGGATTTAATATTTATATCAACTTGATCGGCATTGACACACAGAATCGATGTTTCATAGTGCTTTTTTTGACCGATCCTCAATGAAACTTTAGAGGAATACTCCAAATCCTCAGCCCGTGCATAGTGCCCACGAATATCAAACAAATCTATTTTCCCACCTGCAGATTCGATTGCTCTCACAATTCCACGTGCACTTTCTCCAACGCCTGTTTCAGCAGTAAGATAACCGATTAAGGCTATTGTACTCTCTTTACTTGTATTATCCTGGACTACAATATTTTTGTTTTTTTCTTCTTCAATAAATTGAATAAATAACTGTTTGATAAACTTTCTTACCCAATATAACCATAAATATATATATTTATCTGATTCTTTTGATTTTTTTAAAACCATCTGATCTGCAACAGTTCTTACCTTTTTGATGTATAATCTCAATTCCCGATTATGACTTGATATTATTTCTACAGGATCTTTTTTTTCATTTAAGAGTGAATTTATCTTTTTTTCTAATTTAGACTTATTTTTTTTAATTCTACATTTTAATGTATAATGATACTGCAAAAGCCCAGCTATTAAAAGATTTTTATAGGGTTTATGGAAAGGATTTGGTATCTTAGACTTTATTTTTTTTTGGACAATATGAGCTAGTTCTTTTTTATTGCTAGTAATAGTTTCAAGATTACCCATATTTCCATATTTACCTCTCCAATAATCAAATCCAGCTTTTATTAAGTTATCAGAATATTCATTAAAAAGTATCTTTAATCCATTATTATTTGTAAACGAGTGCCTATTTTGATGCAATGATATCTGATCTTTGCATTTAGGACTATATCCTGAAAAGTGAAAGAATTGAAGCTTTTGATCATTAACCAAATAATCCCCTACATCATTTAATGAAATAGATCTTTCATGGAGATTCCAATAGGCAACATTATATGATTTGTCATGAAAGATACCCGTTTCTGGGGATGAGCAGAAAAATACCCCCCAACTTTGATCTGTAAAAATTCCTTGGTCCAATGCCACCCGACAATTCTCTTTAAGTTGACCTTGCCACCACTGGATTAAAAGCTTGCCACTTTTAATCTCAGGATTCCAACCTACATAACCAAAATTGAATACGCCTGCCCGTAATATATCCAACTGAGTTAGTTTAAAGTTATCGTATGTAGGAGTCGTCATGTGCGGAATCAACGTGATGCTATGAACCTCGGAAAACTCACA
Organism: Spartobacteria bacterium; assembly: GCA_947471565.1. GTDB lineage: Bacteria > Verrucomicrobiota > Verrucomicrobiia > Chthoniobacterales > UBA6821 > UBA6821. The sequence goes on from CANIVT010000012.1 coordinate 21,566, forward strand.
TAATCCCGAAAGATTATTATAAATAGCAATATCCGGATCAAAGTAATGAAGTACTGATCCAGGAAACTCTTTTTCTAATGCTAGAAATATTGATGGTTTAATAGCTGTACAATATTCAATTATTTCATAGCGTTCCCTCATCCCTTTGTCATCAGGAATATCATTCTCAACTGTTGCACGAAGATCTTTTTCAATTCCCTCAGAATGGATTCTAGAATTTATTTTTACTTCTTCCAATATGATTGATAGTTCTTCTGAACCAACATCTGTAATATAAATGAGGCCTTTAATACCACTCCCCGATAATGATAGTGTTCTCCGCCATTCAAGTGCACCAGCAAGATAGGATTTCGTACAAATTGTGAAACCAATATGTTTTTTTATCATTTTATTTTGAAATAATATTTTATTCGGTCTTTATTTTAAAATTTAGTATTTTATACAATAAACAAGATGTTATTTTATTAAAGCGCTTATATGTGTATTGAAATGAATTTAAAAAACAAATATAATGATAACAAAATATTTTAATTACTAAACTGTTTATTTTGGCCTCGACCCATACATGTTACCCCAAGTTACTTATATGAGTATTTAGCCGGTATAAGTAATGTGTTTTTTACGTGGAGAAGTGTGCTATCTAATTTTGATCAATCAAGAATATTTGCAGGAGGACGACAAATTCCTAGTGGAGCCACATCATCAGGGAATGGTGCCTCAACCAACTCTTTAGATGTGGGCCTTGCGAATAGAAGCCACTGAAATCCCCGTACCGCCGGCGGAATGATTGCGGTGATCGTCATTCCGTGCTTTCTGTACATCGAACGTACGTAGTTGTAGTCGTAGATAGTCGCATTGGTCGGGTCATCTACATTGATGTAGAGGCAATTCTGCGATTCCTGCATCATTGGAAAGCTCGCTTTGTCAAATAAGAACCATGTTGCACGAAAAATACCGTCGCAACTCATAATGCGTCTACACTCGGAGAGGTAATTCTCAAGGTTGCGTTCGATAATGTGTGTGAAAACAGATGTCGCGGTGACGAGGCTAAATTGCTCATTTTCCGTTTCTAGCGGAGCAAACTCATGTTTTGATAATGGATTGAATTGTGCGTTGAAAACATCGTGATGCTTAAAATTAAATAAAGGATTAGTTTGTGAAAGGTTCTGTTGCGCCCATTCAATTGATTCGGCAAAAAGATCTACCCCGAGATAATAACCAACCGCCGCCTCTGATTGTAGGAGCAATTGTCTGGCCACTCGCCCACAGCCACAGCCAAAATCAAATATACTTCGGTAGTTGGTGGCTGGCACTTCTTTTTCGAATACGAGACGTCCATCAGGGTTTTCATAATAGCTGTCTTCGATAGGCCCGACGGATTTCCGAAGACGTAGCGGTGGGTAGGGAATATTATTCATCTGAGATCTATGTTTTTTCAATTAACAAGTAGGTTGTAAAAATAATTATATATTTTGAGATCAACGCTGCATAACTTTTCTATTCTTGAGATCATATCCTTGGTCAGGTGATAAGCTTCGCTGTCAGGGTCAATGTTTTCTTGATATTTTTTTTGGGGTTGAGGAAGTTTCCACCTATCTGCCAGACGACCTATAAATTCATCTAGTCTCTGCGTTATTCCTACTAATTCCATTTTTGACAGGCTCTCCATGGCTAGATCATGAAGCTCGTCCAGGGTAATCATCCCTTCGATCGACTTCCTAATCAGATGCATTGAACTCGCGGTCAACTCAGCAAGCTGGCTGGCCTGGTGGTTTCCAAAGACTAGTGATGCCGATGATGTATGTAAAAACTCTTCCAATGAATTACTTAATATTTCTTTTCTTATTTTCTCATCAAATATTCCATTTTCATTTTTATTAAACTCCAGTTCGGTTGTGCGTCGAATATGTTTGTAATGAGAGAAACCTCGCTCAACTGGGTTGCGAAGCAGCGTAGCCATGTGCAGTCGTCGTTCTTTTAACATCAATGGAATTCGGCCAAAATGACCACTATAGTAACTGAATGATAGTAGATTTTCAATACTTAATAAGTCTTGTTCGAAAAATCCCGGCATGAGATAGCCTTTAGGAGTAGCATCATACAGGTATTCATGTACACTCATACCTCCAGTTTTGTAAATGTGGAAAAAGTAGTAGATTTTGTGCTTTTTATCACCGGAACTAATATTTTTATATTTTTTATATTCGTATTCCCTACTTTTCATTATATTCTCTACTAAATCTTTGAGGTTCTTGCTATTCTCAAGATGGTACTGTATAACTTCTTGGTTTTCGGGAGTGCGGTTAAAGAAATGTTGATAAGCCCACTTAATGTCTTCTACACTCAATTTACAACCTTTTTTATATGCCATTTTTCAGAAATATATTGAAGTCATCAGACATTTATTTTTTTACTCTCTTGTTCACTTTATGTTGTGAAAATGTTTGGGATCTGGTGTGTTATTTTTTAAATAAATCTCCTGAGCACGAATATATTTATCTAACACATTAACTGGTCTATTAAACTCTGATGCCATTTTCTCGCATTCGATAGCTATAAAATAGTCATTCAATCCGTCAAAGAATACAAAGGTGTATCCTTTTTTTTCTAAATACTCTCTAATACCATCATTTCTCAATATATTAGTTTCCGGAATCGTTGACTCAATCACAAGAATTTTTGGCCTAAATTCTAAGAATGAGCATCCTTTTAGCACCTCCTTCTCCATGCCCTCCGCATCAATTTTTAGGAAATGAATATCTGTAACCCCTAGTTTGCGTATGATATCGTCGAGTCGCACCGTTTTGCAAACAATCCGACTTGTTATGATATGTTTGTGTGCTTTAAGTAAATCCACTCCTTCGCAAGACGCAGTCGAAAGACCAGAATTTCCGACAATGTTCAATTCCCGTTCTCCATTTTCACTGCCAACTAGAGCGCAAATATTAATGTCTCGAGGACGCTCTTTTTCTAACATAGAGTAGAAGTGCGGATTGGGCTCAAAATTGATGCCTTTCCAACCTCTATCATAAAAGGCTTTTGTTACAGATTCCCATTCGGGGTGGGCGGCACCGACATCAATGTAAAAACCTCCCGTTACTTCTTTGAACACTCTCCACAGAAGTACGTCCTCCTGATTTTGAGCGTAAGATATAAAAGGAACTTCCTGTATGCTAATTGGAGGGGGGCCAAAAAGTGAGTTTTCTGCCTGGTTTAAAGATATTTCTGGTAAGACAATATTTGAGTCTTCTGAAAAAAAGCTAGCCGCAATTAATCCATCACCGCTGAATGACTCTTCAACCGAGTGCTGCGCCAGAATAGTCCCGCCCATGGCCAAAATTTCGCGAAGGCAATCCTGATGAGTAGATGGGGAACCACTGATCGACTCGTGGTGAGTGGAAACTAGTAGAAATCTCACAAGCCCTCGCTCTATTACACTTCTTGCAGAAGATATGAATGGGAGTTCAGCTCCTTGGGCATCGATATGTAGTAGTTCAATTGGACGACCATCGATAACTTCGAGCAGGCTTTCCATATTGTGACATGGGACATTGATGGTCCTTTGGTCTGATTCACGGCGAATTGCAAGAGACGGAAGATACTGTTCTCCGATGCAGGCATTGATGAGAAGCGCTTCGCGATGGTTTAGCGCGAGATTTCGCCGGCCGCATTCAAGGTTGTTCTCGTCGGGTTCGACACAAACCGCAGCTGAGCCTGGGACCGCGCCAAGATACCAATTGGAATAGTAGGCCCAAAAAGCACCTAACTCGACCATAAGTGTCCCCGGACGCACGTGCTTGAGAATGTGGTGAAAAGCCAGTTCTTCCTGAGGCTCATGGTGGCCCTGCAGGTTTTCGATGATACGGATCATCCAATCACCATAGTAGCCACCAGCAATCACCTTGCTGCCCTCGTGCATGATTTGTATGCTTTGTCCATTCTGTGTGATTACTTTTCCTGCATCGGGAACTTTTGGAATATTGTCAGAGTCACGACATGAACATGTCATAACAACTCTCTCATCAATAGATAATGGGTAACTGCGCACGACGTTTACAGTCTCATCTTTAAAATCGGGATGTGTTTTTTCAAAACGTTTTTTAAGAATCTCCAATATTTTATTTTTCATGGTTTTTTGTGAATCGCTTTTTGCGTTATAAACATTCTAGTATAAGTTTTTTATTCATTTCTTCAAAAGCAATACGTGCATGCCAACCCAGTAATAAGGCAGCTTTTTTTGGACTCCCGACACTCTTGGCAATATCGGATGGGCGGAGTAACCCAGGATCAGAGTCCACATGGTCCCATGCATTAAATCCAATGCTTTGAAATACATGCTCAACAAATTCTCTCAATGAATGAGTTTCTCCGGTTGCAATCACGAAATCTTCTGGTTTCTCATACTGAAGAATCCGCCACATAGCCTCTACATACTCCGGCGCCCAACCCCAATCCCGATAAATATTCAGATTGCCAAGCTTCAATCTTTCCTTGGAACCGTTGGCGATCCGTATTGCCGCTCTTACTATCTTTTGGGTAACAAATCGTTCCGGCCTTAGTGTTGACTCGTGGCTGAATAAAATTCCTGTAGCAGCAAAGATTCCATATGACTCTCTGTAGCATTTCACCTGTTGGAATGCATCAGCCTTCGCCACTCCGTAGGGACTTTTGGGATTGGCCGGGGTTTTTTCGGTTGCCGGCACAAGGGTTTCCCCAAACATTTCTCCCGATCCTGCATTAAATAATTTTATCGATGGATTATCCAATCTCAGCGCCTCAAGAATGTTGATTGTTGCTCCGGCAATGCTTTGAAACGTTTCCAATGGTCTCTCAAATGAGATACTGACGGACGACTGCCCAGCAAGATTGTAGATCTCATCTGGGTCCAATTCACTGAAGAGTTTTCTAATACACTCCACTGAATCAAGTTGGAGTGAATGGGCGATGATCCGCTCTCTTATTCCGAGTTTAGTAAGGTTTTCAAAGGACGAAGCAATATGATCACGGGAAGCTCCGTGTACTTCATATCCATTCTCCAACAGAAGCTTTGCCAAATAAGCACCATCTTGGCCTGATACTCCCAGAATAAGTGCTTTTTTGGACATGTTCTTTGCTTTTCGTGAACTTATTTCGAGTAGTATGCCGGGGTAAGCGGATCAGGAACCGGGAGTTCCTGAGCCTCTGCCATATCAGCATCAACCATAATCCTGACCAAATCTTTAAAATGCACTTTGGGTTCCCATCCTAATTGCTTCTTTGCTTTGGCAGGATCGCCAATGAGAAGATCCACTTCGGCCGGACGATCATACTTCTGGTCATACTTTACGAATTCTTTCCAATCCAAGCCAACATGGCCAAAGGCATGTTCTAAAAACTCCTTCACTGTGTGGGTCTCATTGGTCGCCATCACATAGTCATCAGACTGATCCTGCTGCAACATAAGCCACATGGCCTCGACATACTCTGCCGCATAGCCCCAATCCCTCTTGGCATCGAGATTGCCAAGGACCAGTTCTTTCTGCTTTCCAAGTTTGATAGCGGCCACGGCCCTTGTGATTTTCCGTGTCACAAAAGTGCCACCGCGTCGAGGGCTCTCATGATTGAAGAGGATGCCATTCGTAGCATGCATCCCGTAACTCTCGCGGAAGTTCACCGTAGCCCAGTAGGCAAAGACCTTCGCCACCCCATAGGGACTGCGTGGCCAGAATGGGGTCGTCTCCGTTTGCGGTATCTCCTGGACCTTACCAAACATCTCGCTGCTAGATGCCTGATAAAAGCGTGATTTGACTCCTGCTTCACGCATTGCCTCCAGCATACGGATAGCCCCCACTCCCGTCACATCAGCGGTGTATTCGGGAATATCAAAACTGACCCTGACATGGCTCTGCGCGGCCAAATTATAGATCTCATCAGGCTTTAAATCATAGATCAACTTGGTCATTTGTACCGCGTCGGCAAGATCTCCATAGTGAAGAAAGAGCTTTTTACCGTAGATCTCGGGATTGGTGTAGAGATGGTCGATGCGCCCGGTCGTAAACGTACTGGTGCGGCGGATAATCCCATGGACTTCATATCCTTTGGCGATAAGTAAGTCGGCTAGATAGGAGCCGTCTTGTCCAGTAATTCCAGTGATTAGTGCTTTTTTACTCATATTGATTGTAATTATTATTTAACTTGAATTGTGAAGTTTTATTTTAGTCTTATTAATAAAATAGTTTTTATGATGATAGGTGCGAGAATTTCGAGACGGGGGATTTTTTCTTGCATTAAACTATATCCTCAATGTCATTCAGTTCAGTCACAGGTAAAAATCTGATTGGATGTTGATAATCTTTGTAACTACTTGATCAGCCATATCTTCCAAACATTCGCTCCCAGCGGTCAGTCGCAATTCAGGACTTTCTGGAGCCTCATAAGGAGAGTCAATTGCTGTAAAATTCTTGATTTCCCCACTTCGTACACGGCGATAAAGTCCTTTGGTGTCTTGTTTCTCTGCTATTTCCAAAGGTGTATCCATAAATACCTCAATGAACCGATGATTGCCAACTAAGTTCCTGACCATACTTCTCTCTGCGGCGAATGGGGAGATAAATGATGCCAGAACAATCAGTCCAGCATCGACCATCATTAGCGCGACTTCGGATACCCTTCTGATGTTCTCCACCCGTGATTTGTCATCGAAGCCAAGATCCTTACAAAGCCCTTTTCTTATTAAATCACCGTCTATAGCGTAAGGATGCATTCCGAGCCCAATAAGTTTTTTCTCCACAAGCCGTACCATGGTGGTCTTTCCGGCTCCAGATATTCCAGTGAACCAAACCAGACACGGTATTTGGTTGTTTATCCGACGAGTTTTTTGGTCTGGTTTTTCTGATTTGTGATTTGAGCTGTCGTTCATTGTAACCTATACCCAATACTAATTTTGATACTGCTTATTGACCCAGTCTTTGTAAGCACTTGAGGTCACGTTCTGCACCCATGCTTGGTTATCGAGATACCACTGTACGGTCTTACGGATTCCTGTTTCGAAGGTCTCGGCGAGAAGTAGAAAGTGGGAAGGGGGAGAAAAATGCAAAATGATAAATGATAAATGAAGAGTTGGACTGAATTGAGGGCGAAAATTGGAAAAGCGGAAAGATAAAATGTGAAAGTGGAAATTTAGAAATCCGAAACAAGCCAAAGGTGTAATGAAGTCCTGAAATGCTAAAGGTGATGGGCCACTTCAATCAAGGCATGCTGCCGCACTTGGCCAGTCCTGTATGGGTAGAGGAGGTCACTGAAGTAGGGAAAAAGCCTGAGTCGAGGGACGAGCGTCGAGCGTCGAGGGCGGCAGCCATTTAAAGCCAGAAGGCCAAAGGCGATCAGCTGAAACAACAACCGACTACAATCTCATGTGGCACAAGAGATGTCGACTTTTTTTGGGGTAGCTGGGAGGTGGGGGGATGGGGAGTGGGAGATGCCAGACGACAGACGACAGATGCCAGATGGGAGGTGGGGGAGAAAAGCAAAATTTGGAAAATCTGAAAGAGGAAATTGGAAAGCGAAAGGCGAAAGGAGGCTGAAACTTGAACCAAGTCGCTTGGAAGCGACGCGGATAGATTGCCGCTCTCGCTCCCGCGAGTAGCGCCTTTCAGGCTACGCTTGTGCGTAGGCTATCCCGAGCACCCCCATGCTCCAGTATTGCCGAAGGTAGCCCCAAGGGGGGCGAGCTGAGCGAGTGCGAACGAGTCAGTCGAGGGCTTTAAGGAAGGCTTAAAGACTACTTTTTCCTCTTGATGGTGTGTTTGAATTTTAAAACTGCGAAATTTAGCTCGATGGAGGTTTCCGTGTCTTTGGTTTGGAGCTCATCGTCAAACAGTTCGGAAACAATTTCCCCGCTTCTCTTCATCAAAGGTTTTTGCTGTGCTTCATCTGATGTTACAGACAAGGTTCTGATGGTCTCTGAGAGTTCCCGGACCTTGGCAAAGGTCTCTATGATTGTGAATGTTGCCTGGGCTGCCTGCTTGCTTTTTAAAATCGTTGCCAGCATGTAGAGGCCTTTCTCTGGAAATGCCGTCGGCTGCTTGACTTTGCCTCCCTTGATTGAAGTCGAAAATTTCGACTTCAAAGCAGCCCACTCGCCTGCTGATAGCTCCAATATGTATCCTTGCGGGAACTTTTGAGGGTTGTTTCGGACAGCCTCGTTGATTCTCTTGGTCTCTACTCCATATATCCGAGCAACATCGCTATCAAGGAGGGCCTTGATTCCTCTAATTTCAATAATAGCGGATTGGAGGTTTTCGATGCTAATTGGGTTTTTCATGAAAAAGGGAAAGTGAGTGGTATAGGTTGGAAAAAGCTAAAATGTGAAAGGGGAAATTTAGAAATCCGAAACAAGCCAAAGGTGTAATGAGGAAGGAAGATCAAGTCAGATGTTAGTGGGCGGAAGTCTGAATTCAGATGTCTCCAAGGGCTGAAAGTGCCTAGTCGATGGTCGAGGGTCGAGGGTCGAGGGTCGAGGGTCGAAGGGCTAAAATGGAAGAAATAGTATTTCAGTAATGATATCGGGCCTGCGCCAGGAAGATGCGATGATCCGTCACTTTGTACACGAGGCGGTGTTCCTGCGTTATCCTTCGAGACCAGACTCCGCTTCCCAGATTACGGAGCGGCTCGGGCTTTCCTATGCCTGCAAAGGGATCTCTCCGTATAGCCTCGACGAGATCAAGAATCTTACGAGCGGTCTTATGATCAGTGGATACCCAGTAGGTCAGATCCTCCAAGAAATTCCGATCGATAATGATCTCCAGTTCCTGCTGGCTCATCCTTTCCTTATCCAATGCGTGACCGCAGTTGGTCGGGGGTCATGGCTTCCCCTTCCCCTGCTTCACAGCGATGAAGGGCCGCCAGAAGCCGACGGGCATTGGCAGGCGAACGCATCAGATGGGCGGTTTCCTGTATCCCTTCCCACTCATCAAGCGGCAGCAGGACAACGGATTCTGTGCCACGCCTAGAGATGACCACAGGCTCACGAGTCTCCACGGACCTGTCCCAGACCGTGGCAAACTGTTCACGAGCCTCTGTGTAGGAGATGGTTGTCATAGTTCAAGTCTAATCCCGTACAGGATACCCGTCCAGTGAGTTTGTGATCTGATTACACCGAATTCACTTCAACCCAAGTCCCTTCCGGATTCGGGCTAGTTTCTCTGACGCTTCAGCGTCACCACTCAGATTCCTAAAGGCAGCACGGATAAAGACGAACAGGATGGTCAGGAAGCCGGAGGCAAGGGTGGCCATGATGGCGATCTGGGCTTTCTTGGGCTTGACGGGCTTCTCGGGAAGGGTTGGCACTTGGATGAAGACTTCGGAGCCGAAGCCTAGCAACGACTGCCGGAGTCCATACAAACCCTGTTTCAGATTTACTATCTTATCGTTGATTGTCGCATATGCTCGTGCCACGTTATCCCCCTCCGTACCAGGAACCACCTTGTCCACATTTGCACTTATTTTTTTTGCAGCCTGTTCGAGCACACTCAATTCCTCACTGAGAATTCTGATGTTTTCATTGATTCCGTCCAACGCTTTTCCCTTGGGAAGGCTGTAAGTCCTATATTCATTGATGATCAGGCTATTGAGATCACGCGCTCGGTCAGGAGTATTTGCTTCTGTAGTTACGGTTAGATGGTTGGCTTTTTTATCGGCGCTTACCTGAATCTTACTGCTCAGTTTTTTGAGTGATGCTTCCCGATTTGATCCCTTGATCCAATCTGTCTTCTCTAGAACCTTCTCCATGACTTCTTGGGATTTCATGCCGGATTCAGAACTCTCAGCAAGGGAAAGCAATGAAACGCTCTGGTAGGTCGGGGGGATAAGCAATGAAACGCCCAAAGCAACCAGGCCAATCACCACCGGGACGAGAAGGATGAGCCTGATGTTCTCAGCCAGCACCACAAGGATATCGAGGATGCTGATTTCGTAATCGTCTTGGGATGGTTGGTCAGTCATGGGATGGAAGAAAGAGGCTGTTAGACTGTAGGCTATTGGTCTGTTAGGTCAGAGAAGTGATGCCGGTGAGAGAGCCATTGCCGAGTCGAATGACGAGAGACCAGAGTCGAGAGCTATATCGGTAATAGAGAATGGGTTATCGGCGATGGGGGAAGCAGGTAGGAGGAGAGAAATGATAAATGAAGAGTTGGACTTAAAGGACGGGGGAAAATTGGAAAAGCGGAAAGTGAAAAGTATTGGGTTGAAAAGTGAGATGGTGGAGAAATAATCAATACAGAAATCCAAACAACCAGAGTGGTATCCGCCGTCCGGAACCAATCGGAAGTTCATCGAGGGCCAAGTAGGCTTTTTTAGTCCCCGTAATCTGATCCGCCCCCTTGTTCTTGCCCCCCACCTCAATGGTAATATCGTCGTCCAAAAGGAAGTCCGCTTTTGCTCCCGAGGTGATATGGTGTGAGGAAGAGAGTATCCTGCAGAAGAATGTCTCTCTGAGGGAGCCAAGATCAGGCTCGCCGGTTGCGGTCAGTGCGTATGCGATATTCGGATCACCCAGATAGATGCGGTCGGGCTTTTCCATGGATCGCAGTGCTTTTCCGGATTTGGAAATGGTCATGATGAGCCCGGCATCTTGCAGGCACTGGATGTAGTCTTTGAGCGTCCGATCATCCCCGATACCAAGCAATTCGCGCAGTTTATTAAGATCCGGTGTGTAGGGTACGTTGCCAGCCAATGCCGAGAGGAGTCTCTTGATCCTAGCAATGCTGGCACCTGTCATGGCTGGATAAATGGCCGGCAGGTCGCTTTCGATCACCGCATGGATGCTTTGCTCAAGAGCGATGAGAAAGGATCGTTTGTCAGTGTATTGGAGAAAGAACGGGTAGTAGCCCCAAGCAAGGTATTCACGAAATTCCTTGAGAACATGCAGTCCGTTGCCCCTTAGCGCCTCGACGATGCGGGGGGCTTCCACTTCATGGCCCTCTACGATGCCGGAGAGTGTCAATGGTTCCAGTTGCTGTCCGTGGCGGATCGACAGATATTCACGGAATGAGAGCCCTTCGAGTTTCTTTACCAATACCCGTCGACTCAGGTCATGACTCCCCCTCTGTAGCTGCAACATGGAGCTTCCAGAAGCAAGCACCTGCAGCATCGGCAGTGTGTCGATAATGCTTTTGAGGTCACGTGACCAGGTGGGGTTCTTGTGAGCCTCATCGAGACACAGAAGCTCTCCGCCACCATTGCTAAAATCGGTCGCAATCTCGTAAAGTGGTTTTTGAGCTACAACAAAATGGTCGGCTGGGAGATACAGGCATTTCCCGGAGGATTCATAGTTCGGGTGCTGATCCACCAGGTGCTGGATGATACAAGTGGTCTTACCAACGCCTCTCTGCCCTGTGATCATTGTGCAGCGGCCCCCAAAGGGATTTTGCCTCATCAGGTACCGCCTAAATGGGCGATGAGACTGCCTCACCATCTGCCGACTTAATTCAAACAGTTGTGGATTCATACCTCAAATGGATTCCATTCCAATTTAACCTCAATAAAGGTGGAGTGCAATCCATTTCAGCTGCCTCTTTCAATCAAAATCCTCACTCTACCTTAATCCAATCCCCTCCGGATTCGGGCTAGTTTCTCTGACGCTTCGGCATCGCCATTTAGATTTCGGACTGTTGGGTCAGAGAAGTGATGCCGGTGAGAGAGCCATTGCCGAGTCGAATGACGAGAGACCAGAGTCGAGAGCTATATCGGTAATGGGGAATGGGTTATCGGCGATGGGGAAAGCAGGAAAGGGGAGAGAAATGAAAAATGAAGAATTGGACTGAATGGAGAGCGTAGTCGGAGAAGTAATCCCGGCTCTTAATGAGGATTCATTTGATCGAAAAGTTTCGTGACCCAATCTGCGGCATTCGCTGCTTCAGCGTCTGTGGGCGGCGGATCAAAGTCCCCGGGATATCTCTCAGCGAGATATTCATAGCTGAGGAATTCAGCGGTCTCCCGAAACCACTCCAGATCTATCCCTAAACCAGCAAGGCGGGTTAACAAATACGGAAGATTGTGTGTTTTCTCCGGGTTTTCACCAACTTCTACCATCTTCCCCTTCAGGAGTTTCTCAGCTGCTTGTTGGAGGAGAAGCACTGCGTAGAGCGATTCTCCGGCAAGAAGATCTTTGCGCGCCTTGTCCAGATCGCGCCTTCCAAAGGCATACCAATCAGCTGGGTTTTCAGGATTACCTCGCATAGAGCAGCTTGCCGTGATGGGCAAGATCCCAGTAAATCCCAAATGGTTTTTTCATTCTCTCAAGAAACACGTCGCGCCTGACAACGGCGGACTCCACGGGAAGATTCAGCCTGAGTCTGGAAATCTTGCGGGCAATTTCGATACCCATATGCGGGCTTTGCTCGGATGTCTCGGATTTCACTATAAGCAAGTCGACATCGGATTCCGGAGTCGGGTTCCCCTTGGCACACGATCCGTAGAGCCAGATTTCCGCCACATCGGGATCCGCTGAGACCTCGCGGATGCATCGATCCAAATCATCATCTGCTCCCGGCTTGGGCGGCAGGTTGATTTCCTCGGTGGCCATAGGATGAATGGTAAGATGCTGTTAGGTCAGAGAAGAAGGGGAATGTAGCTGGGACGAAGAGATCTCAAACTCCAAGTGCCAAGGGGTTCCAAACTTCCTTGAAGCCAAATCCCTGGAAATCTTTTTGATTCACCGTGGCAAATCGATCCACTCCATGGTGCTGTAAGGTGAAGGCGAGGCGCGCGTCGATGATGTGCCGGTATCCTGCTCGGGTATCAGCCGCATAGTTCCAGAGTTTCCTTGAAATATCCGGGTCGTAGTCAATGCATCTCCAGGAAGGGTTCTGTTTCAGTGCTGAACAATAACCAGCTGCTTCTAAGGCCGTGTAGGGCTTGGCGAAGACTGCGGGATTCCGTAGGAGAATGTAAAGTTCGACTAGAACCAACTCGCAAAGAACAAATTCCTCTTTATCGTCATCCAACGATGCAAAGAATTTTCTAGCAATCCCGTGCAACGGCGAGTCTGGATCGGCCGCGTGAACGAAGATGTTGGTATCAGCGGATAGCATTCAGGTGTCGCTTCTCCGCTATATCGGACTCCGGATGAATGGTCGCAGGATCAACGAGATACCCTCCACTTCCACGCAAAACAGGCATAGACCAAGCATTCTGAAGCTCGGACTCGGATATGGTCTTCACATAGGCCTCCATTCCGCGGCGGATCAATTCCGCAACAGACCAGTCACGGGCGCTTGCAATACGCTTGATCTGGTAAAACAAGGGTTCTGGAAGCTGGATCTGTGTTCTCGTCATGCCATCAATGTAATGTCAGCATCTAATTGATGTCAACTTGCTTGTCTGTTAACCCTGATACTGCTTATCGACCCAGTCTTTGTAGGCACCGGAGGTGACGTTCTGCACCCATGCTTGGTTATCGAGATACCACTGGACGGTTTTACGGATTCCGGTCTCAAAGGTCTCGGCAGGTTTCCAGCCCAGCTCAAGGTTGATCTTGGTGGCATCGATCGCATACCGGCGGTCGTGTCCGGGACGATCGGTCACGTAGGTAATCTGATCGGCGTATTTTTTCCCATCCGATCGCGGTGAGAGTTCATCAAGGATGGCGCAGAGGGTGTGGACGACATCGAGGTTGGGCTTCTCGTTCCAACCACCCACGTTGTAGGTCTCGCCAACCCTGCCTGCCTCGAGAACCCGGCGGATCGCCGAGGCGTGGTCCCTCACATAGAGCCAATCGCGAACCTGCTGGCCGTCGCCGTAGATCGGGAGTGTCTTGCCGGCAAGAGCATTGTGAATGATGAGCGGGATGAGCTTCTCGGGGAAATGGTAGGGGCCGTAGTTATTCGAACAGTTCGTGGTGAGGACTGGTAGGCCGTAGGTGTGGTGGTAGGCGCGAACGAGATGATCCGAGGCAGCCTTGCTCGCCGAGTAGGGGCTATTCGGCTCGTACTGTTTGGTCTCGGTGAAGGCGGGATCGGTCGGGGAGAGCGATCCATAGACCTCGTCGGTAGAAACATGGAGGAAGCGGAAGGCTTTCTTGGCAGAATCATCGAGCCCGTTCCAGTATGCGCGGGTCGCCTCGAGCAGATTGAAGGTGCCGACGATGTTAGTCTGGATGAACTCGGCGGGTCCATGGATGGATCGATCGACATGGGACTCGGCGGCGAAGTTGACGATGGCTCGGGGTTTGTGCTCTGCGAGCAAACGAGCAACAAGATCTGCATCCCCTATATCGCCCCGGACGAAGGTGTGGCGGGGATTTCCCTCGATGGAGGCAAGGTTCTGCAGATTGCCGGCATAGGTCAGCTTGTCGAGGTTGATGACGGAGTCTTTCTCGAGAGCGATCCAATCAAGAACGAAGTTGGAACCGATGAAGCCGGCGCCGCCGGTGACGAGGATGGAGGTCATGATTAAGAGGCTGTTAGGCTGAAGACTTTTAGGCTTTTAGAAGGGATAAATGAAACGAAGGATTAGAGACGGGCATCGAGAGTCTTTGCTTCCGGATACCGTAGAATACGCTCATCCGCTGTCATTAACGTCAGTCCATGGCAGATAGACGTCGCCACAATCTGGCGGTCCGCTGGATCACGATGAAAGGAGCCGGGGAGTTGGTAAGCTTTCATCGCTATCTCGTGGCTCACCTCTTGGGACTTAAGTTTCAGGTCATCAATGGATTGCTCAATCCATTCGGCTAGTGTGCAACTTAATGCGAGATCCCCTCCATCAATCAGACGCGCAATTTCCAGAGTCGATACCGGGGTGATCCATCGTTCATTATCTTGATTCCCCAGTATCCCCCTTGCTGATGGCCCGAGCCTTTCGGAACCCTCAAAGGCCCATATCCAAACATGTGTGTCCAAAAGGACGATCACTTGTTCATCTCCCACTCGTTACCAAAATCCATCTTGATCAACGAATCATCAGAGGGGCGTCGGGTGATGAGTTTCTGGCCAGCGCCCAATCTTACCTCTTGCTGACCCAGTGCACCATGAAGCGCTTCCTCGATGGTTGCCAATACTTCCTTGTTGAGACTGCGGTGATGCAGTCGAGCCCTTTGCTTCAGGGTTCGATGGATGGAATCAGGTATATCTTTCAGTGTAATTGAAACCATATTGGAACCAATATGGTTTTTATTGAGTAGCTGTCAAGTATTCCTTACTCCGGTAGCTCAAATGAGATCGCGAAGGACTTCAGGATCATGCACCAGCATCTTGGATGTGATGGGGGCCGGCAGTTTCCATCCAGAAAGATCCTTTTGCTTTAAAGAATGGTAAGCGCGAATGACAGACTCCGCACCCCTTCTGATTACCTCGGCAATACTCCACTCCTGGTCGCGTGCCACGCGCTGGACTTCTCTGTAAAGCTAATCTGGCAACTGGATCTGAGCGCGAACCATGATTAATATTTGATGTCAGTTGTATTTCTTGTACTCGGCGAGTAATACGAGACTAGGAAGGAATATATTCCAAGAGACTTTCGTCCCGGGACCCTATGAGCAGCGGCTTGATGCGGCGGTCGAACGTGGCAAAGATTCCGCCGTTTCGTTCGCAGAGTTGGAGCAGGTAGGCGTCCGTCGACTGCGCAGAACTGATCGAAATTTTCCCATCTGTCAACCATTCGGAAAACGAGTAGTCGTTGTTCCAGAATCCATATCCTGGCGCGGCTTTCTTGAAATCCTCAAGCCGGCCAGCGACATCATACATAGGCAACGGTGCATTCGGATAGGCGGGATGTGACAAGATTCTCAGCAGACCATTCTCCGTAATAGGGCAAGTCATCCATCCATGGCTACCTTTGGCGGCAAACCATTCATGAGCGGCAAGGTGATGGATGTGTGCTTCATCAAAAAGCGCCACAAGAGTATTCACATCCAGCAGATAGCTCACAGCGCGTCGTCCCTGAACTGGTTCACGACTTCCAACGTCACGGGCGTTGCATTGGTGGGACGATGCACAATTCGTAATCCATTGCGAATGGTTTGCCCGCTTTCAGTTGGCTGAATCCCCTTTCGAAGAAGTTGCGAGACCACTTTTCCAAGACTCACGCACTGATGCCGGGCCAGATCTTTGGCTACCTCCAAGACATCATCCTCAATCTCAAGCGTAGTTCTCATAGTAACATCATCGCACCACTGCATCATTTCTTCAATCGTATTTCTCGCAGTCTGCGAAGGAGGCTGCCACGGCGTCTTTCGGTGAAACGGTCGGTTCAATACCGATCTCGATGGGCCAGGTAATGCCGAGTTCCTGATCATCCCAGCGGAGGGAGCGTTCAGAGGCGGGGGCGTAGGGAGTGGTCACCTTGTAATGAAAATCGGCCGTATCGCTCACGACCAGAAACCCGTGGGCACATCCGGGAGGAACCCAGAGTCGCTCATGCGCATCAGCAGTCAGGTAGTAACCATCCCATGCTCCGTAGGTCGGGGAGCTTTTACGGAGATCAACCAGCACGTCATAGACCGTTCCTGAAGTGACCCAGACGAGCTTGCCCTGGGCGGCATCACCGGACTGGTAGTGCAGTCCACGAAGGACGTGCTTGGAGGAGCGTGAGTGGTTGTCCTGAACGAAATCGAAATCTCCCACGAGATCGCGAAAAGTGGCCTTGTTCCAAGACTCGAGGAAGAAGCCTCGCGCGTCACCGAAGACCTTCGGCTTCAGCAGGAAGGCGTCGTGGATTTTGGTGGGGAGTTTGGTCACAGAGGAGAGGCTGTTAGCAGTTTAGACTGTAGGCTTTTAGGTAGATGCAGACTCCGATTAAGCCAAAGAGGAGTGGTCAGCATAGCGGGGCTAGCTGAGTCGAAGGAACGGGCTAGGCAGCAATCTCTAGGTAGTCCGATTTTACCTGCGCGGTGATTTTCGACGACTTCTTCATGAGCTGACGAAACTCACATGTGGCCTGGATATTGAACCAGAACTGAGGTGTTTGGTGAAAAAATGCACCCAGCTTGATCGACATCTCCGGACTGATACTGCGACGGGCCAGCACAATCTCATTGATGCTTCGAGGGCTCACTCCGATTGCCCTAGCCAACGCATTCTGGGAAATACCCATCGGCCTGAGATAGTCCTCTAATAGAATTTCACCCGGAGTGATTGGCTTCATAAATCATATCCTGTAGCGTTATAGTATATTGTCAATGATAGTCCGTAATCGCCACATCGGAGGGGCCCTTTTCGGTCCAGCGGAAGATAATCCGCCACTGATCGTTAATGCGGATGGAATGCCATCCTGCACCTTTCCCTTTCAAGACCTCCAAACGATTCCCGGGCGGAACCAAAAGGTCTGTGAGATCTTCTGCGGAATGGAGAGCCGTTAGCTTTCGGGCGGCAACCCGTGCAATTTGAGCAAATCGTTTGTTTCTCTCTGTGCGGAAGAGTTCCTCTGTATCCTTGTCATCAAAAGAGAGAATCATGAACAGAGGCCTGATCAGGGATCGCTGCTTCAGGATCTACTTCTTCCGGCGTTTGAGGACGCCGCGGAGGTAGGTGCCGTAGGTTGATTTGCCAAGGGGTTCGAGGGAGCGCTCAAAGGCAGCCTCATCTAGGAATCCCATCTGCAGTCCTATCTCCTCAAGACAGGCAATGCGAAGGCCCTGACGGTTCTGGATAGCACGGACGAAGTCAGCGGCCTCCAAGAGTGATTCGTGAGTTCCCGTGTCGAGCCAGGCAGTACCTCGGCCCAATTTCTCGACACGCAACCTCCCCTCCTCGAGGTAGACGCGGTTGAGATCGGTAATCTCGAGTTCGCCGCGGGCGGAAGGCTTCAGCGCCCGGGCCTTCTCCACCACATCGGCGCCGTAAAAGTAGAGTCCCGGAACGGCGAAATTACTCTTGGGATCAACCGGCTTTTCCTCCAGAGAGATCGCCTTGCCGGTGGCATCAAACTCCACAACCCCGTAGGACGATGGATCTGCTACCTCGTAGCCGAAGACCGTTGCTCCGTCTTTGTTCTGATCAGCGGCAGCCAGAATGTCGGTGAAGTCATGACCGTAAAATAGGTTGTCCCCCAGCACGAGGGCAGCAGGTGATCCAGATAGGAACTCGGCGCCGATGAGGAATGCTTGGGCGAGACCATCCGGGGAGGGTTGCTCGGCATACTCAAACCGCACGCCATATTTGGAACCGTCCCCGAGCAATTTCCGGAAATTCGGCAGATCCTGCGGCGTCGAGATAATCAGGATCTCACGGATGCCAGCGAGCATCAGCACCGAGATCGGATAGTAGATCATCGGCTTGTCATAGACGGGCATGAGTTGCTTACTCACGGCCATGGTCAGGGGATGAAGTCGGGAGCCGGTACCACCGGCGAGTACGATGCCTTTGCGTGATTTCATACTGAGAAGGTATTTAGCGGTTTAGACTGTAGGCTTTTGGGAAAGGGAAGAAATTCAGGGAAGTATGATGTCCCATGCGAACCCTTTAAGACTTCAAGTTCTTGACCCTTGTTTCCATCGGGACACGCTACCGCCCTTGGCCAAAGTAAAAACAGGGCCTTGAACAGAGATGGGAGTGATTATGGGCGTCCAGACGCAGGGGAGCGGGACAATGTTTCATTCCAGCAGGAACGACCACCCATGACCACCCCGGAAATTCGGGTCATAAATTCACAATAAAGATCATAGAGGATTGCACCCCACTCCTGGCTTTGCCCTCTTTAACTCACCTTCCCAACCCACCAGTCTCGCCATTTGACTGGAGTCCATTTAGAAGGAAGATAGAGCAACGCGGCTATGGCCACGATCCAACTCAGAGCGCCGATCGCCAGGCAGAGGGAGTACCAAGCGGGGGCCTTGAACTGGAAAACGACTTCATGGGAGCCGGCCGGCACAAAGGTGCCAAGCAAAGCGGCCTCAGCCCGGGTCGTCTGCATGGGCTTGCCATCGATGGTCACGGTCCAGTCCGGGTGATAGGCCTCGGATACCACGAGCCATCCTGAGGCATCCGGTGGCACCTGATACGTCATACGCTGGTAGTCGTCCATGCGATTGCCAACAAGTGGCACGCGGCCAAAGGGTTGACCGTTCTGTGCCTGATACTGAGGGAGCAGGGCGATCTGGTTGGTCCCATTGGCCTGACCAGCAAATCCGGGCATCCCATTGGCTGATGGTGCTGTTTCCACCGTGATCAGGTTCTTGGGCAGGAGTTGAAGCGCGGCTGGTGCGAGAGCATAGCTATCAGGAGGCAGCGCAACGAAATCATGCGCTAGGAAAGCCGGATAGAGCGCTCCGGGATTGGCTAGGACGGCAAAGTACTTGTTCTCGAAGACCACAGGGTAGACTGAGCGGAAGAAATCCTGCATCTGCTTCGGCGAGAAAGGATCCTCCTTGTCGAGAAGGATATAGGCCACGCCGGCAAGATTGAGATAGGATTGCAGTGAATCTCCGTTCGCGTTTCCTGCGACTTCGAGGTGGCGCAACCACTTAAGCTGGAAATGCCTGGATGATGATTCCGTGTCAATGCTGCGGTTCGCGTCCTTAGGAAGCGTCTCATAAAAATATCTGCCGCTCAGCGGGTGAACTCGTCCCTGAATGGGGGCGGATTTCAGGAAATCACAGGCAGCGGAATAGTCGGTCCAGAGATCGTTCGGCAAGAGTCTCGAAGTATAGATCTGAGACATTGAGAACAACTGAAAGAGCATGATAACAAGCGCCGCCGCTGCCAGCGTCAGTCGACGCCGTTGAGGGATGAACTGAGTAAAGATCTCACCGGAGACCAAAGCCGACGCCGACGCCAGACAGCAAAAACCCGTTGTGGAAAAGAATGACTCCGGGGCCCGGATGTCCCGGAACATCGGGAAGAGAAGCTCCGCGATATGAAAGACTGGCAGTATCAGGAAAGCAACCGTGGCGATGAATGCCGGGATCACGCGTTCACGGAGCAGGTGCTTCGCCGTGAGCCAGGCTACCCAACCCAGCCAGACAAGTGCTAGCCAAGCTATAGGTATATTGGTGTCTGGCATCAGTTGGGCATGCTTCAGGAGGTCAAGATGATTTCCAATGATGCCGGCGGGGCCGGCCGCAAACCAAAGCGCTATCAACCAGGATGCATTCAAGATCAGGAACCAGAAACCCGTCTTCGTCTTGCGCCACTCCATGAGCTGTGGCAACGCCAGTCCCAGCGTGAGCAGCAGGAGCGGCACCACGCCCATGTGGAAAAAGGCGGAGTCCGATTCAAAATCCTGACCCATTCCAGACAACAGGTAATTGCTAGGATCAATCAGTGAGACAGCGGCCTTGAATGAGTAATGAGCCTTCCATCCCTCCAGGGGATCAAAGAGAAAGCCTGCTGCATTGGGGAACTCCTTTACTCCGGGGAGCAACGGAATAAGTCCACAGATACAGGCAACCAACAGGGCAGCCATGTAGGCCTTGATGACAGGCAGCCAATCAGAGCAATGATCCCTTAGAACGGCCCATGCCCATAGAGCAAGAATAGGGGACATCACAACGGCTATTTTTGCATAGCTTAGGGCAAGACCAGCTGCTGCAATCCCAAGCAGGACAATTTCTGCAGGGGATCGGTACTCCCCAACCTTCAAAATACCCCTGAAGAGCAGGGGAGTGAACACGAATGTCATGAACATTCCGAGATGCTCATAGACCGGTCCGCGGACCATCATCATCGGGATCAGAAAATAGAGGCCAGCCCCGATAATTCCCACTAACCGAGAGCCTCCTGCACTCCTAACAAAAGCATTCATCGTGAAGAGGGACGCTGCTGCAAAAAGTAGCGTGATCAATTTAAACGAGGCCATTGCTCCGATGACTGGACCCAGAAAAGTCGGGCCAAGGGCAAGGGTACCAATACTCAACCCGGCAATATACATGGTCGCCAAGTGCTGGCCCATCATGTAATTAGGCGTCCACCAAGAAGGCCCATGTGTGAGCATTCCCTTGAAAACATCAGGAACTCGCACGGTATCGGCAAACCCCTCCTCTCTGGAAATCGGTGCCAGCAACCAAACAATCGATAAGAGAACGAAAAGACTGGTCAGCGTCCAGAAAGCAAGCTTCTCCATGGAAGAGTTAGTTTCAGGAGTAGATTCGGGTGATTTTTTGCTCATACTTGTGGAATTGAGGAGGACTTGTTAAACGCAGTTTTCTTTAACAGTTCAATGACATTAAGTTCCTAGGCATTCTCAGTTTATCTGCAATACCCCTCTTCAGTCATTAAAGAGACGGTTTTATAGCGGTAAAAGTCACTGCGGCAGGGTTCTCTGGGTACTCCAGCAACTCCACCTTGAACCCA
This sequence comes from Spartobacteria bacterium, assembly GCA_947471565.1. Lineage (GTDB taxonomy): Bacteria > Verrucomicrobiota > Verrucomicrobiia > Chthoniobacterales > UBA6821 > UBA6821. The sequence goes on from CANIVT010000012.1 coordinate 42,832, forward strand.
TGACTCTTGACTAAATCCATGAAGTCCTCTCCGAACTCATAGCATACCAGATACTGGCTTGTGGTCTGATAAGATCCTCCATGATAACTGGGAGGATAGAATTGCTTGATCCCACGATTTTCAAGCTTGGCTCTCACCAATGTCGGACGACCGTCCCGAACAATTGGGATGGAAAAGATCATGGCTCCCCCCGGTTTAAGTACCCTCCAGATTTCTGAGAGGGCCCTGTCGATATCGGGGATGTGTTCCAAGGTGTCAGAATGGAGAGCTATATCAAAGGATTCATCACCATAGGATAACCCAAGTAAATCCTCATGACGGATACGCTGATCATATGGCTCATATTCGGAGTATGAGACATAAGGTAATCGGTTAAGGATTTTATGAATGCCACCACAGGAATTAATTTCAGCGATTCTAAGCATCCGGACACTTTTATCCAAGAAAGCAGCTTGAGCGTTTTGAAAGTCAGCTCCACGAGCGCGATTGATCCAATTAACCAGAGCCAAACCCATCTGACGTCCCCTGATGGAACCTCCGCAGGAAATGCATATTTCACCATCTCGTCGATTGAACAAGACTTCCCAATCTGCTGTCAGATTCCATTCATCTATTAGCTTTTTACTTAGAACTGGACGATAAACACAAATTAGCAATGCCCCACACACAGGACAGCGGGGTTTTCCCGGGATGAATTGAAATATAGTATGCGCAATAGAAAAAAATACCCCTGAAATGGCTACTACAAACTTACGGGATGTGCAGGATTCAACTATTGATAAAAGATATTTTGTCATTTGTTCAGCCTAGTAATTTATAAATTATCTGTCTTAAAAGGCCCATAAAATGGGAATTCAATCTCACGAGCATCAATTGCAGATTGTTTAACTGGATGCTGCCTCCCTGTATTTGGAGCCTTGCAGCGTGGACGATATCCTCAGCTGCAACACGCGCAAGACCTCTGGCAGCTGCGTTTTTATGGATCCTGTAGTAACCCACCGGGTCGGTGTCGTAGTAAAGGTCCCCAATGCTCATTAATCTCAACCAATACTCCATGTCGGTGCAATAGACGACACTTGGGTCAAATTCCCCCACCTTTTCCACTGCGGATCGGCGCCACATAACGCAAACGGGATCTCCGATGATGTTGGCTCCCGCCATGATACATCGCCGGATCATCGCCCGGCCGGAATGGAGGCCCTTCTTCCGAATTCCGCTACGCTTGAAGAGCGCCCTCCCGCTGCTGTTGATGATGGTTCTCGCGCCGGAAGCCAGAATAGCAGCGGGATGATGTTGTAATGCTTTGACCTGGCGCTCCAAACAGTCCGTATAAAGAAGATCATCGTGGCACAGCAATTTTAAAAACTCTCCGGAAGCGGCATGAATTGCCGCATTCCAATTCTCCGCCATGTTTTTTTGGGTAGCGTCAACGATGACCCTGACTCGAGGATCCTTTATTTCGCATGCAAGATCAGTCCGAATTGCATCGGCGATATTAGATTTTGAATTAATACAAAGAATCAGTTCCCAATCACTAAAACTCTGCGAAAAGACTTGAGAGACTGTTTCCTTCAAAAAAGGGGTTTGTTTGTAAAGTGGAATACAAACTGATACGAGCGGCACCATATAATTTATGTTTTTTATTCTCTTTAAGCATCTTCACAAATCGATTGATCTAACTTGCTTTGAAAAGTGTGCTCGCTGTTTGCTTTTTTACGCCTGCATACAACCACAAGGTATTCATGGAGGCCCGGGCGTGCAGTAGCAGCAACATGATGCCTCTTCTTGTTCGGCAACAGAAACCACCTGCATTTTAAAATCTGGTTAAGGATTACCGCACTTTTTTTTCCTATGGAATTAGCAACCCATTCAAATAAAGCAACTTTTAGAGGGATGTTTTTGTTCTGACCATACCAATCTTGAATTTCAAAATGTTTCCCAAGAACGGCTTCCAGTTCCGATGGGGCATATTCACGGACATGGAAATGATTCCATGGCCTGTCTTGCAACCGTGCTCCCGGGTTGGTTATCAATCGATTCGGTGTAGATAGGATGAGTAATCCATCCGGCTTGAGCACCCGTGATATTTCACTCACAAACCCGGCGTCATCATCAATATGTTCTATTGTTTCCAGGCTGATATATAAATCCACGCTGGCTTCCGGCAGGGGAAGTGATAAAGCCGATCCTTTTGTGAATGTTACGTTGTTTTTTTCAAGGTGTTTTGATGCAAATTGGACCGCATCATCATCTAGATCAAAGCCATGAACCTCCAACGGGTTTGCCCTAATAAAAACGCGGGTTCCGACCCCGTTCCCACAAGCACAATCCACGATCCTTCGATTCTCGGCATATTGTGCAGAAAATTCATATCGGGACTTGTGTTCGTCCACCGTCCACGGAGGAAGCCACGCCCCCGGTTTGATACGCTCTTCCGCTATTGATTTTTCTCTCGGCATGGAATTTACCTTTTTTTGCTCCATTTCAAGTTATCCTGATCACACTCCAAAACGAAGCCTTTCAAAGGATCAGTGTCAGCGATCAGCATGAGGTATGCTACTTTTGGTTAAGCTTTACCGGTTGTCTCATCGATAATGAAGAGCGGGCGACGCTTCTGTTCGATGAAGATGCGTCCGATATACTCCCCGATCATACCAAGCACAAAAAACTGGAGGCTGGCCACCAGCATGATCAGTGCCATCAGGCTGGCCCATCCAGCAACCACGGTTCCGTACATCAGGTGATCAAAAATCGTCTTGGCCATCCCGATCAGGCAGAGAAGTGCAAAGAGAAACCCCAGCATAGTCGCAAGACGAAGAGGTTGGATGGAGAAGCTAGTGATTCCATCCACGGCGATGCGCAAGAGCTTCACAAGAGTGTAGCCCGACTCACCGCTGAAGCGTGCGTCACGGTGATACTGAATGGCAACTTGATTGAATCCAAGCCAGCTGATCATTCCCCTTAAGAATCGATGATGCTCAGGCATCTGGTTGACGAGATCGACCACACGTCGGCTAATCAGACGAAAATCCCCGGTATCAGGAGGAATTGTACAACCAGCCAAGGAACTCAGGATGCGATAATATGTGTGGTAGCAGGCCTTCTTCCAAAGAGGCACCCCCTTGCGGCTAAGCCTCTGCCCATAGACATTGTCGGCACCCTCATCCATTAACCTCATCATCTCGGGAAGAAGTTCCGGCGGATCCTGAAGATCGGAGTCGATGATGAGCACGCGCTCACCACGGGCACGGGAAAGACCGGCCGTGACGGCAAGCTGGTGGCCGTGATTGCGTGAAAGCTTGATCCCATTCACATGGCCGTCGTCAGCCGCGATGGAGCGGATCACTTCCCACGTGCCATCGGGCGACCCGTCGTCGACAAGGAGGATCTCATAGGTAATCGAGAGGCCCCCACAAACGGCTGAAAGCCGGGTATGGAGTTCCCGGAGTCCGGTGGCATCCCTGTAGCAAGGAACCAAGACGGTGAGTCTTGGGATATATCGGTTATTTTCCATGAGGCTGAACTGATGAATTCCAAAGAGTGGAGATGCCCTCCTCCAAGGAAACCTTTGGCTCCCAACCGAGTTCGCGTTGCGCTTTTTCTATGGAAAGCACAACGCGAGGAGTCAATCGGAAGGAGTGTTTCCCGAAATCGGAGGACTCCTTGACCACAGGACACCTGCTGACCCGCTCCAAAATCTCCAGAACTTCCCGGACGGAGTGACCAATGCCCGCTCCGATGTTGTAGATCTGAAAAGGGGATTTTTGAAAAAGCCCCAGCACGGCCGCGCTCACGGCGTCATCGACATGGACATAGTCGCGGACCGTCTCTTCCGAGCCGAAGATCTGGATGCTCTTTCCCTCCAGCATTCTTGAAACGGAAACGCCGATCAGGCCCTGCCTGCGCTCGGGGGGGAGAATCGCCCCGTAGACGTTACTGAACCTCAGGATCGATGCCGTGAGCCAACCCTGCTGGGAAGCCAGATGAAGGTAATGTTCGATGGCAAGTTTCTGGATACCGTAGGGACTTAACGGATGGCAGGGCATGTCTTCGGAATACAGTCCACCGGAAGGGTTTCCATGGCCGTAAACGGAACCGCCGCTGCTGGCAAAGAGGAAATGGCATGGATCTCCACCCCTCCTCCGAAGGGCCTCCAGCAGGTTGAGCGTCGCCCCGATGTTGGAGACCAGATCGCTGGGCCAGTGTCTGTCTGAAATGGCAGGGGTGTTGGATTGCGCCAAGTGCCCGACGGCGGCCAGACCATGCACGAATTCCCCGCAATCGGCCTCGGACATCAGATCACCTTGAAACCACTCCACATTACCGCCAAGACGATCAGATGGAATGTTTCTGGCAAAACAGCGGATCGTTACTTCCGGATAAGTCGACGCAAGAGCAGCAAGAAGCCGGTTCCCGATGACGCCTGTGGCACCGGTCAATCCGATCAGTTTGATTTCATTCATACTTCAATAATGCGCCAGACTTAGAAACCGATGAAGGCCTCAGCCCTAATCCGGGTACCCAGACCACCGGCTAGAATGACACATTTCATCCCGCCTTTGATACCGACACTCCCTGCACTAGGAAAGCTCCAACCTTACCGAGTCTAGTCTCCGATCCCCCTAGCTTACTCGCATATATATTGTTATACAATATATATCTATTTTAATCTGAATGGTATTTTTTGTTGATTGGAAGGAGGAATGAATTAGTTTTCCTTCATGCCGAAACGACGCGATGGGATCATGACAGTCCGCATTCCCACGGACGAAAAAGATATGCTGCAGGCGATTGCCGACCATGCCGATGTTACCCTGAGTGATGTCGTGGTTCGTGCGGTGCGCGATTTCATCGAGGCCAACTCTGCCGCCCTGAAGAAGGGCGCGAAGGCCAAGACCCGCCCGATGGGCTTCTGATTCCCGATCAAAACCTTTCACCGAAGACCCGCGGTTCCACCGCGGGTTTTTTTGTGCCTCAGGCTAAAACTGAATCGAGGGACGAGAGGTCGAAGGTCGAGGGCTTTTTAGAAAAATGGAAAGGCAACCAAAGTATTGAGCCTGCCGAGTGCCGGGGAAGCAAGTATCGTCAAAAGGCAAAAAACGAGTAATGCTCGCGCAGGGCCGCAAAGACGCAGAGTTGAGGGCTGAAGTAGGATCATTCATCCAGAGGATGAATCAGCTTGAGGCCACGAAATTGGGCAAACCCGCGATCCTTAGCTATGAGGTGGGATCCATGATATCGAGCAGGGCAGATGACGAATTAAGGTCGACTCCCTTCCTTGTCCCGCCCTTCCCAAAACGGACAATATCGATCGGGGAAGCCGAATTTTTGAAAATCGGAACTCCGACTCGGGCAATATGTTCCCTGACAGATTCAGGAACCCTTCCGATAACACAGACGTCAAAGGTCTGGGGTAACGAGAGTTCCTCCAATTCAGCCTCAATGGCTTCTGCCTGAAGCGCAGAAATATTGCCCTCTAGCACAAGATCAATGTCTGAGGCTTCACGATGAACCCCCTTGGCCCGGGAGCCGAAAAGCGTTGCAGAAACCACCTCCGGTTGCCGTGTCAGAACAGTGCGGATCAATTCAAGTGCTCTGGAGGATAGGGGTTCCATCTCAAAGTTCCTTCCTGAGCTTATCTTTGAGTGCAGTAATGGCGGGCAGATACCTTGAATAAACTGCCTCGGTTGCATCCTCAAAATCCTTTCTGTCATAGGTGTGCGAAAGGAGATTTCGCTGATCAAGCATATCTATCCATATCTGCCCCTCTGATAGGAATCCCGAGGCGTAAGCGGACTTGAGTACTTTTCTCGGGGTCGCTTCTTCAAAAACCACACCCGCATTCTCGAGGTAGTCCTTCACGGTTTTCCAAGCCAATTCAAACGTGTACTCAAAGCGCTGAATAACTCCTTCCCTCTCAAGTTGATTGAGAGAACCCGGGCCGTTTTTCAATGCATCATCCAGCAACTCAGATGCCTTGGAAAAGTTCTCGTAGCGCTGTTTCCAACGGATGTCGTCAATCATTGTTTGGTTGTCTTGTTTGGTCAGTCACTAGTTTAACAAGAGGTATGCTTTCTGTCGTAGCATCGCATCAGGAAAAAACCACTTCTTTAAAACAAAAAAAGCCCCGGAGTTTCCTCCGGGGCTTTTTCTTGATTCTGTAAAGAGGGGTTATTCGCCCTTCTCTTCCTTAGCCTCTTTCGCTTTTTTAGGAGCGGCCTTTTTCTTGGCTGCGGGCTTTTCAGCCTTAGCCGGCTTTTCGGCGGCCTCCACGGCGGACTCTTTCTTCTTTACCTCGGGGGCGTAATCGACCCACTCAAGGTAGGCCATCGGAGCGCTGTCGCTCAGGCGAGCGCCGAGCTTCACGATCCGGGTGTAGCCTCCCTTGCGGTCGGCGGCGGCCGGGGCAATCTCGGTGAAGAGCTTCTTCACGATGTCCTTGTGCTTGAGGTAGGAGAGCGCGATACGGCGAGCATGGAGATCCCCCTTCTTGCCGAGGGTGACCATCCGCTCGGCGAGCGGCTTGGTCGCCTTGGCCTTGGCGAGGGTGGTCTTGATGCGACGGTGCTCGATGAGGCTGCAGACCTGATTCGACAGGAGCGAATCGCGGTGGGCCTGCGAGCGGCCGAGCTTGACGGTCTTTTTCTGGTGACGCATGGCGTGTCGTTTCTTTCGTTCTTACTGGGCGTCTTATTCGGCGACGGGCGCGGTGGCACCGTCGACGATGAGTCCGGGCTCGAACTTCATGCCGAGGCCAAGGCCGAGCTGGACGAGCTTGTCCTTGATCTCGTTGAGCGACTTCTTGCCGAAGTTGCGGTACTTGAGCATCTCCGCCTCGCTCTTGAGGGCGAGTTGGCCGACGCTGGTGATGTTGGCGTTGTTGAGGCAGTTCGCGGCGCGGACGGAGAGCTCGATCTCGTTGACGCTCATGGCGAGCAGCTTCTTGAGGCGGCTGTTCTCCTGGCTGACCTCGGCTGGGGTCTCGTCGAACTCGACCTGGTTGTCGTCGAAGTTCACGAAAACGTCGAGGTGGTGGCGGAGGATCGCCGCGGACTGGAGCAAGGCATCGTCCGGGGTCAGACGGCCGTCGGTCCAGATCTCGAGGATGAGCTTGTCGTAGTCGGTGCGCTGACCGACGCGGGTCTGCTCAACGGCGTACTTGACCTTGGTGACGGGCGAGAAGATGGAGTCGATTGCGATCACGCCGATCGGCTTGTCAGCGGTCTTGTTCTCGTCGCCGGTGGCGAATCCGCGTCCGACGCGGACGGTGAACTCGGCCTCGAACTTCTGCTTCTTGTCGAGGGTGCAGATGTGCTGGTCAGGATTAAGGACCTCGACCTGGTTGGTCGACTGAATGTCGCCGGCAGTGACGGCACCCTGCTTATTGACCGAGAGGGTCAGGTTGCGGGGCTCGTGGTCATGGGCCTTGAACTTGACCTTCTTGAGGTTGAGGATGATTTCGACGACGTCCTCGACGACGCCAGGGATGCTGGTGAACTCGTGCGGGGCCCCCTCGATGCGAACCGAGGTGATGGCGGCTCCTTCCAGCGAGGAGAGAAGCGTGCGACGGAGCGAGTTGCCAATGGTGTGTCCATACCCGGCCTCGAAGGGCTCGGCGACGAACTTGGCGTAAGTTTCGGTGGCGGTTTTCTCGTCCTTGACGAGGGTCTTCGGCATTTCGAAGCGACCGAGGCGGATAGGCATGGTATCTGGTATTCTAATTGCCGGGTTACCCTTGGCGCGTTTCGGTGACCAGCAAATGCAGATCACCCAAGGACCGACGGCAAATGTTTGATGCGCGGTGAGGCATAATAGCCCGCCGAGGGCGGCCTGCAAGGATGAATTATGAAGGATGAGGGATGAAAAAGGGGGTGATAAGGGAGCCCGTCTCGCCCACTTTCATCTTTCATCATTCTGACTTCATACTTTTTTGCCAAAAAAAAAGAAGCGCCGCCCCCTTTCGAGGACGGCGCTTTGATTGGGAAACTCTCCGGACTTACTTGGTCGGGACAGTCTTGATGGTCTGGAGCACGCGGCTCGCGATCTTGTACGGGTCGCCTTGGGAGTTCGGACGACGATCCTCAAGGTAGCCCTTGTACTCGTTGTTCACGAAGCTGTGGGGCACGCGGATCGAGGCACCGCGATCGGCGACTCCGTAGCTGAACTTGTCGATCGACTGGGTCTCGTGGAGTCCGGTCAGACGGAAGTGGTTGTCAGGACCGTAAACGGCGATGTGCTCGTCCTTGTACTTATCGAAAGCGGCCATGAGCTTCTCGAAGTACTTCTTGCCACCCTTCTCACGCATGAACTTGGTGGAGAAGTTGCAGTGCATGCCGGATCCGTTCCAATCAAAATCCTTACCGAGCGGTTTGCAGTGGAACTCGACGTCGACGCCGTACTTCTCACAGACGCGCATCAGGACGTAGCGGGCGAGCCAGATTTCATCGGCGGCCTTCTTGGAGCCCTTGCCGAAGATCTGGAATTCCCACTGGCCCTTGGCCACTTCGGCATTGATGCCCTCGTGATTGATTCCCATCTCGAGGCAGATATCGAGGTGCTCCTCGACGATCTCACGGGCGATGTCACCGACGGCGGCATAGCCGACTCCGCAGTAGAACTTGCCCTGCGGCTCGTTGGGCCAGCCACCCTTGGGGAAACCGAGGGGCTGTCCGTCCCTGTAGAGGAAATACTCCTGCTCGAATCCGAACCAGGTGTCGGGATCATCGAGGATCGTGGCACGGGAATTGGTCGGATGCGGCTTGCCGTCGGGGAGAAGGACCTCGCACATGACGAGGTAGCCGTTCTCGCGGGTCGGATCGACGTAGCTGGCGACGGGCTTGAGCAGACAATCGGAGCTGCGCCCCTCGGCCTGGCGGGTCGAGCTGCCGTCAAATCCCCACATCGGCAGATCCTTGAGCGTGGGGGCCTTGGAGAACTCCTTGATGGTGGTCTTGCTGCGGAGGTTGGGAACCGGCTCGTAACCGTCGAGCCAGATGTATTCGAGTTTGTACTTGGCCATGATGTGGGGTGGTTGTGGTGTGTCCGGCTGTCGTTTATTGATCAGCCGACGCCGTCCGGACCGACGACGAAGCTGGCTGAAACCGACTCTAAAGAGGGTCGGAATAGGATCAAGCAACTTTGGTGCCAGCCTTGCAAAATCTCGCAGGAGATTTTGCAGACTGAAGCGGTTTAGGCTGTAGACTGTTAGACGAACGCAAGAGTTATGTCCCCTTGTATCCCGGGTTCTCCTCTTCCATCGTTCTCTAGGCTTCTGCACTAACAGCCTTTAGTCTTCATGCCTTCAGCCTTTTGATCATGCTCACCGTTAAGGATACCCAGCGCGCCACGGTACAAATCGCATTTGATGGGAGTGTGCGGAAAGCGTTCCACGGGCCCAAGGCCGAGGAGCGCTTTACCAACGAGGTGCGGGTACTCCGCCATCTTGAGAAAGCGGGCTGCGGCTTCGTGCCCAGGGTGATCTCGGATGATCCGGAGAAGCTCGTTCTTGTCACGACCAACTGCGGCTCCCGCGTCGATCGTCTCGATCCCGAGCGGTGCAAGGAACTCTTCGCTGAACTCGAGGAATACGGCGTCCGGCATGACGACGCCGAGATGCGCAATGTCACCTACCGCCAGCAGGACGGCCGTTTCTGCCTCATCGATTTCGAATTTGCAACGCTACTGGGAGAAAAAGCGGAATCCCGCAATGATCAGCATCTCCAAGAACCCCACACCGCATCCCTGCTCCTCTCCTGGTCGGGATCCTCGGACAAAGGACCCGTGCGACCGAACAATGAGGATGCCTTCCTCGGTCTGGTCATCGACTCCCACGAGGTGCGGCATCTGGGGAGGAACGGGACGACCTCGAATGCAGAGAGTGATCTGCTCTTTGCCGTGAGCGACGGGATGGGCGGGGCCAAGGCGGGGGAATTCGCCAGCAGGATCACCGTCGAAAAGATCACGCGGATGTTTCCCCGGCTAGTCCGGCAACGCATCGCTGGAAAACCGATCGAGTATGAGGCTGCCTTTGCGGCCCTGTTTTCCGAGATCCACAAGGCACTCCAATACCTCGGCGACAGCTACGAGGAATGCCACGAAATGGGCGCCACGCTGAGCATCTGCTGGTTTTCGGGAGGCATCATGCACTTCGCCCACATCGGCGACACGCGGATCTATCATCTCCCCGCATCAGGAGGAGTCATCGTGCAACTGACCAAGGATGACACCCATGTCGGCTGGCTTCAGCGGACGGGACAGATCAGCGAGCGCGAGGCAAAGATACATCCGGCGAAAAATCGTCTCCAGAAAGCCCTCGGTGCGGGCAATCAGTTCGTGGACCCTCAGGTCGGTGAGGTTGTCTGCTCTCCCGGTGACCGCTTCCTCCTCTGCACCGACGGCGTCACCGACGCCTTCTTCAAAGACAGGATCCCGGAGATTTTATCCGGATGCCCCAAGGGGACACCGCCGGCAAGCCATCTGGTCCACGAGGCGGTCGCTCTGTCAGGCAAGGACAACACCACCGCCCTGCTCGTGGCGGTGGGGGATCAGCCCGTCAGTTGACAGGTGCGAAGGATCCGTTGGGTAACTGGCGGAAAAGCTGTCTTCCTCTGGGATAGGAGGGGACATAGCTGCCGTCGGTTTGCTGGACATAGCTGATCTTGGCCGGGACAAAGCTCTCTCCTGAGCGGACGTAGAGTTGCTGATTAGACGGCTGTGACTGATAGCCGCCACCCTGGCCGCTGGCCTTCGGGATGAAGGCATTGATCGCCTGCGAGCCGACGCTTCCGGCCCCGGCCGAGATGGCTCCGGCGGCGACGGGGTTGACCCCTCGCATCAGCGCTCCGGTGCCTGCACCGATCCCGGCCGCCGTGACGGCCTGAACCGCCGCCGCGCCGAACGGCGTCATGACCTGACGCGGTTGCCCGTTAGGACCGATCTCGGTCGTGCAGGCAGAAAGAAGGGAAGAAACGGCGACAAGGGATGCAAGGGAGGATGTCTTCATGACTATCCAGTTAGCAAATGATGAATGAAAAATGAAGAATGAAAATGATCTCCACGTCTTAGGTCATCGCTGTTTTCAGTGGGTGGAAGGTGATGTCGTTCCCTCCCCCACGGGCCTGTCCAATGGGAAGGAGAGTCGGAAGCTCCTGCCCCTGCGACGCAAGGTCGCAGGGGGCGTGGCGGCCATCCCTGGCACCCGATATCCCATCACCTATCCCCCAGACCCACCGCATGGAGAGAGGGAGCGGGATCCCTGGCCCAAGGAAGCTTGGAATCGGGCCAACGGGTCTTTTCGGGATCTCCCCAAAAAATATAGGAGACCCCAAGCATCCGGGCTTTTTCTCTCCAATCCGGCACCCCGTTCATGACCGCGTTGAGGGCGTCCCAGCGCGCCTTGTAATCGAGTCCATGACTCCAGAGATGTCCCTCGTAGCCGCAGACAACGGGATGCCCCAGCATCAACACGGGTTGGTTATATTCGGGCGCACAGGCGATCACTGCGCCCGGCGGCACATCTTTAAGAAGCATCCGCACGCGATCTAGATCGCTCCGCTTCACGAGATCATAGCCATGCCTCCCGTCGAGCCCCGCCGCAAGCGTCAGGACTCCAGAGCCGAAGAGCAGGATGACGGCGATGACACGGAGTAAAAGTGATCTCTCGGCGAAGAGTCCTTGCCAAAGGAACGGGGCGATCACGAGCCAAGACCAGAGCATCAGTTTGGTATTGTCCCACGGCCATGGTGCGAAGCGGATAACCAGGCAGGCGGCAAAGATCACGGCCGCGGGCCAGACAAATGCGCGTGCCTCCGGCGATGAGTCACGTCGCATCAGCAGAGCACAGAAGACGACCGCAAGCGGCAGCGAGATCCCGAAGTTCCAAAACCAGAATCCGACTGTCCCGTCGCTCATCCAACCCGGTGCCAGACCGAGGGCATGGACAGCCGAAGGGCCTCCTGCACCACTCGTGACCAACCATCCGCACAGCGCCATCGGGGGCCATGCAAAAAGGGCCAATCTTGCCAGGACACGCCGGGCGCCGTTCACCAACAACCAGAGTCCGGTCATGGCGACCCCAAGAAAAAGGGCCGCATGGATACTGAAGAGCGGCATCGCACCCAGCAACAAGGCCTGGACGGGAAGGGGGATATTCCGTTTTGCGGTGCCGAAGAATTCTTCCCTCCATGCCGAGAGAAGCAGCAACCCTGCGGGCAATGCAAAAAGGAATCCGCGCTGGGTAACAAAAAGGGTCAGGAAAAAGTTTTTCCACTGAAGGATCTCCTCAGGATCCACTCCTTCTTTCTTGGCCAAAAAAAGCCTGCCGATGCCGTCATTGAAAAGGAAGGCCGCCAAAGCCACCGACTTTCCCCAGCGCCAGAGGGCGATGCCCGTGAGGGTAGCACCGATGACGCCGAGCCAGACGAGTCCCATTTCCACCGGAACACCGATTCTAAGCAGCAGGGCGTTGAAAAGATCACTGCCCAACGGATACCGCAGCGGGTCTCCCGCCAGAATGGGACTGCTCGGCCACCAACAAGGAGCAACCGCCAGCCATCGGATGAACGAGAGATGGAGCGCCAGATCACCGAGGTTATTCGGGGAGAGAATTTTCCATTCGTCTCCCGCAGGATAGATCAACCAGAGAAAGGCACGGGCCGAGGCGCAGGAATAAATGAGGATCATGATCCAACCGACGGGTCGGATGGCTCCCCAAGGCTTCTCCAGCGGAAGAAATCCCAATAGGCTCACCGCAACCGCCAACCCTCCTAGGAGTGCAATCCAGAAAGTTCCTTGATCCAGTCCGTGACCGATCAAAGCACATGGGATCGCCATCAGCACCGATGCCGCCACCCCTCCAAGGATCGAGACAGCTATCCTCATCGTGCTGGGGAGGAACCCGGCGTTGACTGTGTGGTTGATTGCTGAGAACGAGGCTTCACCAATTGCGGTTTCCCATGCCTGCCATCGGCAAACCAGGAAGCGAAGACCGGTTCACGGAACCACACCGTGCATTCGTCCATTGAGTCGCGCAGGAGATAACGGCGCTTGAGATAGGGACCCGTGAGCTTCTGCTCAATCTCTCGCTCCCTGCTGCTGAGGGCCGTAACGAAATCCGCATCGAGTTTGTTCAGTTCTTTGTCTTTCTCGTAATAGCCGATCTTTGAAAAATCACCGAGGGTCCAGGGAAGCGGATAGTAACTTTCCAGCAGGATCATTCCGCTGAGTTCATGATTCCGGAGATCACGCTCCGCCATGCCTAGCAGCGGCTCGGTGATGACCGCAATACCCGGCTGGGTCTGGACATAGACATAAGGTTCCTCGGGATCGGTGCAGTGACGGAAATTCAACCTGATGCAAAGCACCAGTGATCCCGCCAGTGCAATCAAGGCAACGAGAGTGACAACAGCCCACGGTAGTTTTTTTCGGAACTCCGCAACTCCCGCGCCAAAGAGCAGTGCGAAGGGCCAGAGGATCGAGATCATGCACCATGGGGTTTTGTATGGGACAACGGAGTAGGCGGCGAGCACACCCAGTCCGTAGATTGCCAGATACCGGAGCATCGCCGGGGCCGACCATGCCAGACGCACTGCCACGATCAGACCAAGGAGCGATGGCCATTCGTAGCGTACCATCAGCGCCACCCAGTACCAGTTGAGCAGACCGAACGAGCCGAACTGATAGTCCGTTTTCTCATGCCCCCCCGCGCCAACCCCGGTGTGGAACCACTTTGCGTAGGCCCGGAAGAAATCCGTCACCCCTTGCCAGTTCAGGAAGGTTCCGGAGTAGAAGAAGACCCATGCCACGAGGGCGATCATCGAAAAGAGCAAAGCGTCCCGGCCATTCCAGCGACCTGCTGCCAGAGGCTGAGCAGGCATTGAGGGGACCATTTTCTGCCAGAGCATGAGTACCGCCGCCGCCAATCCGAAGCAGACCAGATGAATCACCGCCGTTTCCTTGAGCAGAAGAAGGGCCGTCACTCCGGCAAAGACAAGGGCTAGATCCCGTCTTTCCCCCTCCCTCCAGAGCCCCAGTAGACCGAGCGTCATGATCATGAGGGCCAAAACAACCCACGACTCATGGATCGCATAGCGTCCGTAGAAGACGGCTGCTGGGGAGACCGCAAGGGCCAACGCCCCGAGTCGCGCCGTGGTAATTCCGAAAAAGCGCTCAAATCTCAGAGCGACCAAGACCGAGGCAATGCTCGCAATGACCGCGGGCAGGCGCAGAGCCCAGAGACTCCGACCTCCGAGTGTCAGGAAAACAAAAAGGACATAGAAGTAAAGAGGGCCGTGGTAATTCTCAGGATCATAGCGATAGAAGCCGTTGGCATGCATTTGATCGACGAACCATCCATTGATCCCTTCGTCGAAATGAGGCGGCTTCATCTCAAGACCCCAGAGACGCAACAGGGCCGCCAGCAGGAGAATCGCTCCCTCGACCAGCAAAGCGGTCGACAGGAGATTCTTGACGGCGGGAACCGATGGGCGACTCTGCATCCAACCAAAGAACCAAGACGTCACGGATGAATCAAGAACGCCCCGCCCTTTCCGTGGTGATCCCGGCTCGCAATGAGGAACGTCGCCTCCCGAAAACCTTGAGGCTGATCCGCGAGTGGATCACTTCCTCCGGACGGACAACCGAGGTGATTCCGGTGGTCCAGGGACATGACGCGACCACGTCCATCGTGGAGCGGGAGGCACTGCATGACCACGCCCTCCAGCCGATCATCCAGCACGAGGGAGAGGGCAAGGGTATGGCTGTGCGCCTCGGAGTGACGGCGGCACGGGGTGACATCATTCTCTTCACCGATGCTGACCTGAGTGTTCCGCTGGAATCCCTCGAGAAACTCGTCGCGATGCTGGAAGAGCGCCCTGACATAGACGGCATCCTCGGCAGCCGACGTCTCCCGGCAAGCAACATTGTAATTCGTCAACCTCTCATGCGACGCCTTTCCGGCAAAGCCTTCAACATCGCACTTAAGGCTGGCGGGTTGACCCGTTTTGCCGACACCCAGTGCGGTTGCAAGCTCTTCCGTCGCAATGCTGCCAAGGAGATCTTTGCCAAGTCCGAGCTTGATGGATTCGCTTTTGACGTCGAGATCCTCAATATCGCCGACCAACTCGGCTATCGCATGGAGGAGGTGCCTGTTACTTGGGCCGATGCCGGAGGATCGCGGGTCTGGCTTCCGCGCGATGGATTTCGGGCCCTCAGAGATGCCTGGTCGCTGAGAAAAAGATTTGTCCCTTAGGACCTTGATGAGGTCAGTACCTCAGAGGCCGTCTTGAAGTGCATCTTTGCCACCTTCGGCAACATCGCCTCGCCATAAGTGGTCACGATCCGTGCGGCTGACTCCTTCACCTTGGCAGAGACACCCTTGGGAAGCGGGATTTCCAGTTCCTTGGAATGCTCGTCGAGCCAGTCGATGAATCCTTCCCGCGCCATGATTGAGGCGGCGGCGACGGCGTAGTCGCTCTCTGCCTTGGTGCGCTGGTCGAGTTGGATTTTCCGTCCATCCTCCATGAGGGCCTTCTGCAGGACACGGGCGTCGGCAAACTTATCCGAGAGGGCGCGCGGACATGATGGCACTCGGGCGCAGAGATTCTCGATGATCCGGGCATGTCCCCAGGCCAGGAGGCGGTTGAGGTTCCCTAT
The DNA here is from genome assembly GCA_947471565.1 of Spartobacteria bacterium. Taxonomy (GTDB): domain Bacteria; phylum Verrucomicrobiota; class Verrucomicrobiia; order Chthoniobacterales; family UBA6821; genus UBA6821. The sequence continues at coordinate 58,483 of CANIVT010000012.1, forward strand.
CTTGGCGTAGAGTTGGTTGTACTTTTCGGGGGCGATGACGATCCGCTCAAAGGGGGCCCCGGACTTTCGGATCACCTCGGCTAGTTCCCGGATTTTCTTGTCCGTTCCGATCCCCTTGCTGTCACGGATGCCAGCGTCGCGAAGGTGCCGCGCCAGATCGCCGTCGACAAAGACGCCTGCAATGACAAGCGGCCCGAGGAGATCCCCCTTGCCGCTTTCGTCGATGCCGAAGTGCGGGGAAAACTGCTCCGGATCGAGCACCTCCTCGTAGCCGAGGCGCGCCTCGCCTAGAACTTCAGGCTCCAGCACAAAGGTGATGAAATCCTCAAGCCCACGCCCCTGCAGAAGGGCCTTGGGGCCCTTCTCGTAGACGGCGATGTTGAGCTTTTCCTTGGTGGCCGCAAAGAGGGTGTAGGGCTTCTCCTCAAACTTGAATCCACGCTCCTCAAGCACGGTCCGCAGTTTTGCAGCCTGTTCCTGCGTCAGGGGATAGGTCTTGGAATGAAGGGGCGGAGGCACGGGTGGAGTCGAACGCTTGCGATCAGGGTCACGGTGCCCTAGGCCTCCTTTGTGGACAAGAAGAAGCAGAGGTATCATGACCCCCGGCGAATCCAAAAAGCCCTGACGGAGCTTCTGGCATGGCACGAAAAAAACGGACGCCATACTTTGCCGTGGCGCCTCGATTCCGATCCCTATGCGGTGCTGGTCTCCGAATTCATGCTCCAGCAGACCACGGTGGCCACGGTCACCCCCCGATTCGCGGCGTGGATGCGACTCTTCCCCACCATTGCCCATCTTGCTTCGTCCTCCGAACAGGAGGTGCTCTCTGCCTGGGAGGGGCTCGGTTATTATTCGCGGGCCCGCAGGCTCCATGCGGCGGCCAAGGCGATTCTGGAGCGCCACCAAGGGATCATCCCCTCCTCGGAGGAGGAACTCCTCGACCTGGCCGGCATCGGCGCCTACACAGCGGCAGCGGTCAAGGCCTTCGCTTTTGATCAACGGGCCGTTGTTCTCGATACAAATATCATCCGGGTCCTGTCACGCTGGGGGAATCTCTCCATCCCTGTCGATACGGCTGCAGGCAAGCTGGCACTTGAGGACCTAGCCGGAGCCTTCTATCCCAAGACCAGATGCCGGAGCAGCGCATCAGCTCTCATGGATCTCGGGGCAATGATTTGCACGGCGGGGAACCCAGCCTGCGAGGAGTGCCCTCTTATGAACAGCTGTGCAGCAGATCAGCCAGAGCGCCTTCCAGTCAAATCACCCCGCAAGGTGACGACCAAAATCACGGAACACCGAGCGTGGTGGTTTAGAGGCGGAAAGCTTTACCTACAGCAATCACAAGGCCCCCGCTGGAACGGGCTCTGGATCCTTCCCGAACTCGGGGATGAAAAGCCCTCGGGCCGGGCCGTAGCCGAACTGACCTACCCGATCACCCGATACCGCGTCAGGATGACGGTTTACCCCTCCAAAGCCCCCCCTCGAAAAGGCCTCCACAGCTTTACCCGCAACGAAATCGCCGGTCTTCCCATCCCTACCCCCCACCGGAAAGCAATCGAAGCGGCCTTCCGAGCGGTTGCGGAGGGATAGATTCCCGTTCATACTCTGCTTCTCCATGGCATCGTTACCCGACATCACGAGCGTCCCCGACTCGCATGGTCACTTCGGTCCCTACGGAGGTCGCTTCGTCCCAGAGACTCTGATGACGGCGCTGCTCGATCTTGAGCGCGAATACGAAACGGCCCGCCAGGATCCCGCCTTTCAAAAAGAGCTCGATTATCTCCTGCGTGAGTTTGTCGGGCGGCCCACTCCCCTCTACCTCGCCGAACGGCTGACCAGGGAGCTCGGAGGTGCAAAGATTTACCTCAAGCGCGAGGACCTGCTCCATACCGGCGCCCACAAGATCAACAATGCCATCGGCCAGATCCTGCTCGCTCGCCGTATGGGCAAGAAGCGAGTTATCGCGGAGACCGGAGCCGGCCAGCACGGCGTGGCAACCGCTACCGTCGCCGCCCGCTTTGGCTTCGAGTGCGTCATCTACATGGGGGCCATCGACATGGAGCGGCAGGCCCTCAATGTGGCCCGCATGCGCTTTCTCGGCGCCAAGGTTGTTCCCGTCACCGCGGGACAGGCAACGCTGAAGGAAGCTGTCAATGAAGCGATGCGCGACTGGGTCACCAATGTCCGCCACACCCACTACATTCTGGGTACCGCCTACGGGGCGCATCCCTACCCGATGATGGTCCGCGATTTCCACCGGGTCATCGGCGTCGAGGCTCGCCGCCAGATCCTCGAGCATGAGGGACGACTTCCCGACCTACTGGTGGCCTGCGTCGGCGGAGGCAGCAATGCGATCGGCCTCTTCCATGCCTTCCTTGAGGACAAGGGTGTTCGGATGACCGGTGTCGAGGCAGGTGGCCGTGGCATCGTCCGAGGCGAACACGCCGCCCGATTCCAAGGTGGCCGCCTCGGCGTCCTTCAGGGAGCCAAGACCTGGCTCCTGGCCAATGCCGACGGCCAGATCGAGCTCACCCACTCCGTCTCGGCAGGCCTCGACTATGCGGCGGTCGGCCCTGAGCACAGCTTCCTTAAAGACGCCGGACGCGCCGAGTACACCTACGCCACCGACGATGAGGCGTTGGCCGCCTTCCACAAGCTCTCCTCCATTGAAGGAATCATCCCCGCGCTTGAGACTTCCCACGCAGTCGCCGAGGCGATGAAGGTCGCCCCAAGCATGAATTCCGACCAGATCATCGTGGTGAATCTCTCCGGACGCGGAGACAAGGACGTCTCCCAAGTAATGGAGTTAGAGAAGGATTTGCCGGCGTAACGTTACGCCCGGGATCCTTACCAGAAACTGCGAGGTATCGAGACCTTGTCTCCAGGCTGCATTGCCGGATCAGCCTCCATGTTCTGGCGGACTTTCTTCACGTTCACGAAAGTTCTGCCCCCGTTGCGCAGGATGCAGACCTTGGTCTGGTCGGCATAGTCGGTGAATCCGCCTGCAGCCGAGATGGCACCCAACAAGGTCAGATCCGGAGTATAGCGTACCCTTTGGGGGGCGCGGACATCGCCCTCGATGTCGACCAAGCGATCGAATTGGACCGATACGGTAACGATGGGAGCGGAATAGATTCCCCGGCTCTTGTAGGCGCCCTCGATGCTGTTCTGCACATCGGCCTGTCTGAGTCCGGACGCATGGATCTTCCCGATGTAGGGAAGATTGATGTTCCCTACCCCGTCTACCGTATAATTTCCCGAGACCTGACTGATATCCTCGGCAGGAACTCCCGCCAACCGGATCGAGACCTGATCACCGGAGCGCAGTGGCACATCGTCGGCACGAGAGACCTCCGCACCGACGCAAATCAGGATCGCGAGCAAGAACCGGATAAGGCCACTATTTCGGAGAGAGTTCATGGATCAGTAATCGCCGCGAGTTTCCCGGGCAGGATTCACTTTCTTACCCTTCTCCTTGTTGTCAACGGGATCCTCTGGTGAAGACTTGCGGTTGGTTGACTGCATCGGGCTGTAATACTGATAGTAGCTCGTGTAGTACTCGTAGTATTCATCGTGCCGGATATCGGTGTTATTGAGGACGCATCCGACGATTCTGGCTCCCACGTTGGTGAGTCCCTGCTTGACCCGCTGGAGCATGGCCCTAGGAAAGCGGCGGTGCTGAACCACGACAAGGGTAAGATCCACCGAACTCGCGATCACGGAAGCATCGCTGACACCAAGGATCGGAGGAGAATCAAAAAAGACCATGTCAAACCCGCCCCTTACCTGCTGAATGAGGTCGATCATTCTCTGCGAGTTCAGGATTCCCGCTGCATCAATCGGCAACCTTCCGCTGGGCAGAAACGTGAGGTTTTCCACATCCGTGGTAACCAGCAATGGCTCCAGCGGGATGTCGTTGGTGAGAAAATCCGTAAGCCCCCGTTCGTTGGAGACGCCAAAGAAACGATGCTGGGAGGGGCGTCTTAAGTCGGCATCCACAATCAATGTGCGATACCCGCCCTTCGCAAAGGTGAAGGCAAGGTTATTGAGCGTCGTCGACTTTCCCTCGCCTACCCCGCCGCTGACCACAGTCAACGTGTTGGCGTCTGGGGACTTCCTGTTGAACTCGATGTTCGTCCTCATGATGCGATAACCCTCAGCATCGGGACAATCGGGGGGCGCATCCTTCAGGACGGCCACATCGCGGGGAATCACAGCCAGCACCGGGACACCGAGCGCTGCCTCGATGTCCTGCATGGTCTTAACGCTTGTGTCGAGATACTCGATCAGGAAAGCGAGGCCCACGCCCAACGCCAGGCCGACCGCGACCGCGATGATCATGTTCTGGGCCACCTTCGGCTTGGCCGGAAAGTCGGAAACCTCGGCTTTTTCCCAGATGGCTGCCGGACTCTGGGGCATCGTGCGCTGCATCGCCTCGGTGGAATAACGAGACTCGGCTGACTCCAGAATCCTCTTGGCCTTCAGGTATTCGTTTTTGGCCTCCTGATAATGGAGGGCCTTGGACTTCGCCTCCATCTGATGCGTCCGGGCGTCCCCAAGCTTCTGCTCCATGGCCTCGAGTGATTTCTCTGAGATTTCCAGATTGGCCGCGAGCGATTTCCTGAGAACCGCGATCTGGTCAGCCAACTGCTGGGCATAGACCCTCTTCTTGGCCTGGAGCGACTGCACATTCGGGTGGTTGGGACCGAGCCCCGAGTTGAGCATATGGGCTTCCTCGGAAACGCATGCCTCGTACTGGGGAAGGATCTGGGTGATCGTTGCATCGTCCATCTCAAAGGTCTTCAGGCTCCGCATGATCTGCTCGTCGGTCATTGCCTGGATCTGTTGCTGCTTCGATTTCAGCGTGGCGACCTTGATGCGGCTGTCATTCACCTGACTCTCGACGTTCTGGAGGATGGCTTCCTCGGCCTGACGGGGATCCTCAACGCTCTCGGGATTGAGGTCGTAGATCTTCCCTTCGACACGGATCTTCGTCATCGAGTCGCGCAGCTCCTCGACCTTCCTACGCTGTTTCTGGACTTCATCCTCGAGCTGGACGAGAGAGCGGGCCACCCAGCTCTGCTGCTCGTCGATGCGCTTCTTCTGGTATTCCAGAGCAATGGTATTTGCCAGGTCGGCAGCCTCCTGGCGATCCTTGTCCAATATCGAGATCTGGATGAGGTCGGTATTCCTTACCTCGGAAACCGTGAGCATGGAGCGCAGTTTCAGATAGGCCACATCGCGGGATCGCAGATCCCATTTCTGCATCAACTTCATCGCATCGATCACCGGATAGAGGATCTCCTTGCGCTGGAGGATTTGGAACTGGGTCGTGGAAAAACGGGGGTCGTACCGAGGTCCACTCTGCCCGTTGAAGATCTGCATGTTGTTGTTGTCTTCCTTGACCTGCATGGTCACGGAGGACATGTACTGGCGCGGGGTGAGATAAGTCGCCACACCGGCCGTGATGACCACCAATAAGAAGACAAGGATGATGAGAGGAAGCCTGACCCTGATGACCCTCCAGTAATCAAGCAGGTGCAGCTTGATCTCTCCCGTATCGGCTTCGGTCGTTGAATGGTGCGGTTGCATGGAAGAATCTGGAAATCTAGCCTAGCCTGCGCTCAACGCCATTCTCGAAAAAAGCTAAGCGAGAGGACGCCTGTCTTCAGAACGCCCCCCCAAGCTGAAGATACGAAATGCCGCGGTTGTAGGCCTGGGAGGGAACCTTATCACAAAGCGAGCCGAGATACTGATAACCGAGTGAAAGTTGAAGGATGCGGTTGAGGGTGTAGTTGAGGGCGATATTTCCCTGGAGGTTGGTCTGGTAGTAATCGATAAGGGAGCCGCTGGGATATTGGGCTGTCGGCGGCCCATAAGGAGAGTCGTTGTAGCTCTGGAGAAGGTAGAAGAAGCCGGCGTTGGCATTGAGCTTGGCGGTGAAGCCCTGAGTATAATTTACCCCAGTCCTGAAGGCGGGGCTAAAGCTCACGTTCTGTTGTCCGGAGGGCTGGGTTCCCAGATGAGCAACCCAGGCAACCGTTGAGGCCTTTCCAAAGGACCAATTGAAGTTGTTGTCAAAATAGGGGCCGATATATGGTGCGGAAGTGTAGCTGTTCTGTTGTGTTCGGAACTCAGCGCCCACACGAAAATTCCAGAACCATTTCGGGTTGAAGATATGATCGAAGCCGCCGGAAAGAACATTACCCCAGCTTCTATTGCCCTGCTGCTCATAGAGATAGATATCGGTATTATAGTCCACAACGGCCGTAGTGGTGGGTTTGACCAACCACCTGAATGATTCGGCAAATCCCGGTTGGGTAAAGCCCTGTTGGTTGTTAAGACTAGGCTCAAGGTAGTAGTTGCCGTTGAAATTGAACCTAGTGACAGTGGTGAAAAGATCTGACCACTGATAAGCGCCAGAGAGGCTGTTGGCCGTGTAAAAGTAAGCGCCGTTCTGATTTTGGGAGGTGCCGACAAGGCTGGCATTAGGCTGCTGCTGGTAGGAACTCGAAGTATTGAAAGTCACAACGAGCCTCGGAGAGTAGCGGTATTCTACCGACAGCCCAAGACCTACGGTTCCTTGGTTCCGATTCGCGGTGGCAGGCACTTGAGGATAATAGCTGAGCCCTCCTGTTAAGCTGGCATCCACGTTTAACCTGGGTGTTCCGAAGCGGTAGTTCACACCTCCGTTAATGTTCATGAAGTAGCTTTCTGCAGGGTTGGTGTGCGAGCTGTTGACGTTGTTGTCATAGCCACCTCTCACAGCGGCCTGGAAACGCAACTTCTTGGCCCAATCAAACATGCTTCCAAGAGGGCCTGGGCCATTATTCGAGGAGTCTGCCCCCGGCTCACCGGGGTTGGCATCATTGAGCGTCATGCTCGGCATACCAACGGATGCAGGAGCGAACTGGGGATTTCCTGCAGGCTGACCGCTCTGAAGATTGAGATTCTCGGCTGTAGGAGGGTTGAATTCAGGCTTCGGAGGAAGAGTCGGTTGCGGCGGCGACTGCTGTTGCGGTTCTGCGGCAGACTCCTGCAATGGTGGTGGAAGGGGAGGGGTCGGCAGCGTCACCGAGGGAGGCTCCACCTGCATGGAGGAGGGTGAAGGCTGCACTTGGGCCGGCACCTGCTGGCTGGTTGACTGTGCTGACGAAGAGCCGGTGGCACCCACTCCGGCAGGAGACGGCGAATCTTGCGGCGCCTCCTCCGCCAAGCCACTCTGGGCAATGGAGATAAGGCCTGCAATAAGCAGGATTTTTAATCTGGGGAAAAGGGAGGGCATCCGCGCGTCTGCGAAATGGATCGAGATTTTGAAAATGGCAAAATGGGCCTATCTTAAAACACTATAGAACTTCTGATGGCAAGCCGTGGTTTTGGGCAATTCTGTCACAATCCGATACCAAAGTTCATGGATGCACCACTCCGGCCGTTTTTTCCTCCAACCGACGCACCAGAGTTTCCATTCCCTGGGTATCCTTGAAACGTGAGGCAAGACGGGCGTAATGCAGAGCGATGATCGGGTCACCCTGAAACTCCATAACGGCGGCATAATCCCCATAAACCATTGAGTAGAGAGGCATTCGGACCATGGCTTGAAGAAACGCCTCCCGGGCCCCCAACTCGTCCCCAAGATGACCTAGTAGAAACGAGTGGTTCATCCAGAGATACCAATCACCACCGCTCAACGGCAGGGCACGATCCATTTGCCGCCGGAGCATGATCCTGTCGGCTGGTTCATTGTATTCGTTTTCAGGCCTGGAGAGCATCGTTCGGTAGAGGGAGGCTCGCAAATCGGCATAGCGAGTGCTGTCCGGGACCTCGGAAAGAAGACGGTTAGCCTCCACCGAGGCTTGGACCAAGGAATGTTGCCCAGAGGAAAGGGCGGCCTCCGTCAATAATTGCTCCAAGCGGAAGAATCGGGATTCCTGGCCCCAATCCTTGATCAAAATACAGGATGAAAATCCTGCAAGCACCACAACAAAAGCGCATTGCAGAGCACGCATTGCGCAGGAGACGGGCCTATGTCCTCCATGCAGGCCATCTCCGCCCAGAATCCCGATACAAAAAGCTGCTAGAAGAGCATTCGATGCAAGATGCATGTTGAAATCGAATGCCGAGTGGACCATCTGGGCGGTAATGACAGCCAGCGCACCCAGAAGGACGGCTTTGGAATCGCCAGATGATCCGCTCCTCCCACCCTCGTCGGAATGCCGAAACAGAGCTGAAAACCCGGCCCGTAAATGGCTGACTAGGAAAACAATCAAGAGAAGGAATCCCATCAGGCCGTACTCGGACAGGAGTTGTGCGTAATCGTTATGGGCCAGTAGCGACTCTGCCGGCATCATCAGACGGGCACACCACTGGAAGCTCCCCGACCCCATTCCGAAAAACGGTGCATTCCCAAGGTCATGGATGGAGGCCCTCCAGAGATCCTCGCGATAGTCATCCATCCAGAGCCCCTGCATTCTAAGCCCCATGGCGGGATTTGTGGAAAGCAAGACAAAGGCCCCGGCGGCCAGCGACGCCACCAGAAGCATGATCAGAATTCCTGAAAGCAGCTTGCCACGATCACCGGACAGAAGCAGCAAAAGCACTGAAACAGAGGACAAAACGATCAGTCCCGCGACCAGCGCCACCACACCACCACGACTCAGGCTGATGCAGACGCCGAATCCTAGAAAAAAGAAAAGATACAGCAGTATACCACGGGTGACCCACCGAAGACGGCCCCAGCAGGCCAAGGCAATGGCAAAAAGTGCTCCGTCGCCCAACAGCCATGCGAGATGGTTCTTGTTGGCATAGGTTCCAACCGTCTCCGAGTAGTAGGTTTTCAGGAAGGGGAGGCCCTCAAGAAGAGGGCTCCAAGACTGATCACAGTAAAACTGGTAGGTCTCGGCAGCAGTCTGCAGGAAAGCCGCAGCCAGAAGAATTCCCACAAAAAGCAGCCTCGGTCCTTTTTCCGTTACCGCGGCGAGAGTGAGCAGATAAACGAGAAAACAAGCTGACAACCTAAGGAGTTCAAAGTCCCGGAGGCCCAGATCACCACCAAAACAAGTTCTGAGGAGCAAATAGGAACCGAAAGCTAGAGCAGCACCAAGGCAGATCCGGTCTGGGGCGCGCCTATTATTGCCGAGGAAAACCAGGGGAATCGAAAGGATCCCTGCCGCCACAATCGGGACGTAGCAAACCATGAGCGGGAACATTGGCCGTCCTCCACCCCCAATCGCCTGCATTGCAACGATCCCAAGAGCGATAAGGAACGAAACGATCCAGGGAAGAATGTTCACGATGCCACTCATGCCGGCGCCTGTATTGGTAAAGTGTGTCCTAAACGCTGAGGAAAGCCACGGGAATCCCTCTTTCCCTTGATGGCAAAGGACCAAGAGGTTATTGCTAATCCCCTTTTTCATGAGCAAAAGCATCCTGGATCCGGCCCGCACCGAGGGCATCGAACTGAGCAACGACGAGATCGCGCGCTACTCGCGACATCTCATCATGCCTGAGGTCACCCTCGAAGGTCAGAAGAAGCTCAAGGCCGCCTCCATACTCTGCATCGGTACGGGTGGCCTCGGCTCCCCGATCGCCCTCTATCTCGCTGCCGCCGGCATCGGCCGCATCGGGTTGGTTGACTTCGACACGGTTGATTTCTCCAACCTCCAGCGCCAGATCCTTCACGGCACGACCGACGTGGGCCGCAAGAAGATCAACAGTGCCAAGGATACGATCAAGTCGATCAACCCGAACGTGCAGGTCGATCTCCACGACTGCTTCTTCACCTCCGAAAACGCCGCCCAGATCGTTGCCCCCTACGACATCGTCATCGACGGCACGGATAATTTCCCGACCCGCTACCTCTCCAATGACATCTGCGTCTTCCAGAAGAAGCCCAATGTCTACGGCTCCATCTTCCGCTTTGACGGACAGTGTACGGTCTTCGCCCCTCATCTCGGCGGTCCCTGCTACCGCTGTCTCTATCCCGAGCCACCGCCGCCAGGCATGGTCCCGAGCTGCGCCGAAGGAGGTGTCCTCGGGGTGCTCCCCGGTATCATCGGCGTGATGCAGGCAATCGAGGCGATTAAGCTGATCGTCGGAATCGGTGATCCACTCATCGGCCGACTCATGACCTTTGATGCGCTGAAGATGAGCTTCCGCGAGTTCAAGCCGCGCCGTGATCCCAAGTGCCCCGTCTGCGGCGACAATCCCACCATCACAGAGCTCATCGACTACGACACCTTCTGCGGCATCCCGCAGGCAGCTGCCGCCGAAAAAGAGTTGGAAGTCGAGGCCCCCATCGCCGAGATCACCGTCGAGGAACTTCAGACAAAGCTCTCGTCCGGCGAGAAGGTCACCCTGATTGACGTGCGCGAGCAGTTCGAGTGGGACATCGCCCGAATCCCCGGCGCGAAGCTCATCCCGCTCGGCGATCTGCACAGCCGCATGAGCGAGCTAGACAGCGCCGACACAATCTACCTCCAGTGCAAATCGGGCGTGCGCTCGGCCACCGCCGCGCGCGAACTCCAGAGGGCCGGATTCTCCAAGCTCTTCAACGTGCAGGGTGGCATCCTCGCTTGGGCGGACCGGGTCGATCACTCGGTTCCTAAATACTGATGTCCGGGGTTCTGGATCAACTTACCGATTTACTGCGCTGCCCCGTCACGGGTCAGCAGCTCCGACTCGCCGATCCCAGTGAGGTCGCCGCGATCGCGGCAAAGGCCCCGGCCGACAGTGAGGGATTCCTTGTCCGCGAAGATGGTCAGGCCGCCTATCCGGTGCGTGGTGGCATCCCCGCCCTCCTCCCCGAGTCCCTGATCGCCCTTCAGCCTGCAACCTAACAGCCTTCATTCTTCAGCCTAATAGCCTTTCCCCAATGACCGAACTCGAGACCATCCGCCACTCCGCGGCCCATATCCTGGCCAACGCGATCCTCCGTATCTGGCCCGAGGCCCAGTTCGCGGCGGGCCCACCGGTCGACCAGGGCTTCTACTACGACGTGGAGCTGCCACACCGGATTTCCCCCGAAGATTTCGAGAGGATCGAGAAGGAGATGGCAGCCATTATCGCCGAGGCCCAGCCGTTCCAGCGCGAGGTCATCTCCCGCACCGAGGCCATTGCGATGGGAGAGCGTGGCGAGCTCGCGGGTCTTGCGCCGCGCTCCGCCACGAGCAAGTTCAAGCTCGATATCCTCACCCGCATTCCCGAGGGCGAGGAGATTTCCCTCTACCGTAATGGTGTCTTCACCGATCTCTGCGCCGGCCCCCATGTCGCCGACACCTCGAAGGTCAGCGCCTTCAAGCTAACCCATGTCGCCAGTGCCTTCTACCTCGGTGATGAGAATAATCCCCAGCTTCAGCGCATCTACGGCACCGCCTTTGCCTCCAAGGAGGAACTCGATAACCACTTCGCCTTGCTCGAGGAGGCCAAGAAGCGTGATCACCGCCGTATCGGCAAGGACCTCGGACTCTTCCACATCGACGACGCAGTCGGCCAGGGACTGATCCTCTGGACGCCGAAGGGTGCGATCATCCGCCAGGAACTGCAGGACTTCATCAGCGGCGAACTCTCCAAGCAGGGCTACTCCCAGGTCTTCACACCGCACATAGGCAAGATCGGCCTCTACAAGACCTCCGGCCACTTCCCCTACTACAAGGAGTCGCAGTTCCCCGCCATCCCCGAGCCCGACCAACTCGAACGCATCGCCTCCGAGGGATGCAGCTGCGCCGAAATGACGGCCCGCCTCGAGGCGGTAAGCGCCACGTTCGCCGCGACGCTCAACGAGCGCGCCGGCCGCGAGGTGGTGACCCCGGACCGCATCAAGGATCCGTCACAACTCCTCGATGGCTTCATGCTGAAGCCGATGAACTGCCCTCATCACATCCGGATCTTCGCCTCACAGCCTCGCAGCTACCGCGACCTGCCGGTCCGCCTCGCCGAGTTCGGCACGGTTTACCGCTGGGAGCAGTCGGGAGAGCTCAACGGCATGACCCGCGTGCGCGGCTTCACGCAGGACGACGCACACCTCTTCGTCAGCGAGGAGCAGGTCGCCGCCGAGGTGCGCGGGTGCCTTGAGCTGGTGAAGAAGGTCCTCACCACGCTCGGCATGACAGATTACCGCGTGCGCGTCGGACTCCGCGATCCCGACAGCACCAAGTTCACCGGCAATACCGCCCAGTGGGATCTTGCCGAGAAGGCCTGCCGCGATGCCGCTGCGTCGCTAGACGTTCCCTTCACCGAGGAGCCGGGCGAGGCCGCTTTCTACGGGCCTAAGATCGATTTTGTCGTGAAGGATGTCCTCGGCCGCGAATGGCAGCTCGGCACCGTTCAGGTGGACTATGTTCTCCCCGTCCGCTTCGGGCTTTCTTATACGGGCGCCGACGGCACCGCCCATGTCCCGGTGATGATCCACCGTGCCCCGTTCGGCTCGCTCGAACGCTTCACCGGCGTTCTCATCGAGCACTTCGCCGGCAACTTCCCCGTCTGGCTGGCACCCGAGCAGGCACGTATCCTTCCCATCTCGGAAAAGGTCGCCGCCTACGCGGAATCGATCGTCGCGGAGATGAAAGCACGGGGCGTCCGCGTCACCGCAGATCTCTCCGCCGACAAGCTCGGGGCCAAGATTCGCCTTGCCCAGCTCGAGAAGGTGCCGTACATGATCGTCGTCGGACCCAAGGAGGAGGCCGCAGGTCAGCTCTCCGTTCGCAGCCGCAAAAACGGCGACGAGGGGTCCGTAGCCAAAGATGACTTCATCCAGAGAATCGAATCGGAAATCCGCGATCGCACGCTCACGGTCTGAGCGCGCATGATTTCCCCTTGTCCGGCCATCTTGGTATCCCTCCTCACGCAGTCGTCAACCCGCCGGCACCATCGTGCCGTCACAACCCCGCGCCGGAGCAACCCGAAGGCGCATTGAAGTCCCATTAATCCCGCACTCATCCGCATTAACGATCGCATCAGGGCCCGCGAGGTCCGCGTGATCATCGGCTCCACCGGCCAGCAACTCGGCATCCTCAAGACCGAGGAAGCAGTCCGCCGCGCAAAATCCTACGGCCTTGACCTGATCGAGATCGCGCCGACCGCGAACCCGCCGGTCTGCCGCATCGCCGACTTCGGAAAGTTCAAGTACGAGCTGACCAAGAAGGAGAAGGAAAACCGTCACAGCGCAAGCAAGGTCAAGGAGATCAAGTTCCGGGTGAAAATCGGTGCGCACGACTACGAGACGAAACTCCGTCATGCCGAGGAGTTCGTCGAGAAGGGGAACAAGCTCAAGATCGTCCTGCAGTTCCGTGGCCGCGAGAATGCACACAAGGACCTCGGCATGGCGATGATGCAGAAGATCATCAAGGATCTCGAGACCATGGCCCACGTCGATATGCCGCCCAAGTTGGTCGGTCGGGCCGTCGGCATGACCCTCAGTCCGCTTCCCGCCGCCAAACGCAAGCGTCGCTTTGCGAAGATCGACGAGGAGTACGTCGAGGACGAAGATGATCACGATGATGACGAGGACGAGTCGGAGGAATCCGATGCGCCCGAGACCGCACCACAGACCGCTGACGAGGACGAAGCCGCCAAGTAAATGGCGGCCATCTCAAAAAAACGCCTCTATCTCTTCGATATCGACGGCACCCTCATCACCTCGGGTGGTGCCGGTGAAACCTCATACCGCGAGGCGGTGGGTGAGTTTTGCGGAAGCCTCGCCCCTCTCGAGGGACTCAATTTTGCCGGCAACACCGACACAGGTCTTGCCCGCAGCGTTCTCATGGCGGCTGGAAAGGAACCGACGCAGGAGGCCATCATGGCCCTGCACGACACCTACCTTGGCATACTTGCCGATCGGATCCACCGCCACCAGGGGAGCCTTTTACCAGGCATTATTCTCCTTCTAGACCAACTCAAAGATCGCCCCGACTGCGTCTTGGCACTGCTCACCGGAAATCTGGCCGCCGGAGCCGAGGTGAAACTCACCCACTACGGCGTCTGGCACTACTTTGACTTCGGCGCCTATGCCGACGACCATCACGAGCGCAACCAACTTGGGCCTGTCGCCGCAGCCCGTGCCTTTGAAGAACACGGGGAGGAGTTTCCGCCCGACCGAATTTATGTGATCGGCGATACCCCCCGAGACATTGAGTGCGGAAAGGCCTTCGGCGCGGTGACTGTGGCAGTGGCCACTGGCAAGTACTCACGCGAAGAACTCGCCTCACATCACCCCGACTTCCTGTTCGATGACTTCTCCGATCCCAATGCCGTCATGGCGGCGATTGCCCCCGCGGGGCAATCAGGGGTTTAGACTGAAGCCTGTTAGACTATTAGGAAGAAAATCTCCCGCGGAGGCACGGAGAGGATAAATCAGTAAAAACCTGATCTAAAAAGGGCTCCCCATCAATGTGTTCATTCCCTTAGCTGCGGGCCTAAAGATCACTTGCAAGTCCTCCGCGCCTCTGCGGGAGAAATTATCGGGATCGATCCGCTACCTAGAACGAGGAGGTCATCCCGTAGAGGAATCCCTTGAGATATTCGGTCTCGGGGAAGCCAACGAGGATCGGGTGATCGGGGCTTTGGCTGAACGTCGCGAGACGCCTTGCCGTCCGACGGGCATCATGGAAAGCCTCGGACACCGTGAGATCGTACTCCTCGGCGGACACATGGTGGGAGCAGGAGAAGGTGGCGAGCAGTCCGTCACGCGACAGCAACTGCGCCGCCTTGAGATGAAGTTCCCGATAGCCCCGCAGGGCGTCCGCGATCCCCTTGCGCGTCTTGGTGAAGGGGGGCGGGTCGAGAATGATCAGGTCATACTGCTCTTCGCGGCGCGCGGCCAGAGAAAGAACCTCAAAGACATCTCCTCCGATGACCTTCACGGCCACATTGTTAAGCTGGGCATTCGCCTCAATACGCGGGAGGTTTTCCTTCCCCGACTCGACGGCGGTCACCTCGGAGGCGCCGCCCAGCGCGCAGGCGAGGGCAAAGGCGCCCTGATTGGAGAAGCAGTCAAGCACGCGGCGGCCCTTGGCGTGAGCCGCCACGGCGGCGTAGCTGGCGGCCTGGTCGAGGTAGAATCCGGTTTTCTGCCCGTGGATCACATCGAGGTGGAACTTCATCCCGGCTACCGTGATTTCAGAAGCCTGCGGCTCAGGACCTAGCAGGACACCTGTGCGGATCTCGAGTCCCTCGACCTTACGCGAGGAGGAGTCGTTGCGCTCCACGACAGTCGCGACTCCAAGGACTTCCTGCACGGCAGCGGCGATCAGATCGCGTCGCAGGTCCATCGCCATCGTCTGGGTTTGGAGTGTGGCCACGTCAGCAAAACGGTCGACGATGACTCCGGGCACACCATCACTTTCGCTCCAGAGGACACGGCGCACGAGGGGGTCGACTCCAAGGCTGTCGCGGAAACCCTGCGCCCGCTCGAGGCGGCGGCGGAAGAAATCGGCGTCGAGATCCTGCCTGCGATGGGAAAACCTGCGGGCAACGATCTGCGACTTGGAATTGTAGACGGCACTTCCCAGCATCCGGTCCCGACCATCCTTGACCGAGACGACGTCGCCGTCCTCAGGGTTGCCGAATACCTTCAGGACCTCGGTTCCATAGACCCAGTCATGACCGTGAAGAATGCGTGCCCGGGGGCGTACGACGAGGCCTGCCATAAACTATGAAGTGAAAGCCTCCTCATGAAGAGGCGCTGGGGTTGCACGGGTGGTCTCCTCGACCTCGGGGTACTCAAAGACCTTCCCCTCGAAGTTCCGGAAGACCACCTTCTCCCGGTCATGGAAGAAGACATAGCCGGGATTGACCGGAACCTTCCCGCCACCGCCCGGCGCATCGATGACATACTGGGGGACGGCATAGCCAGTGGTATGTCCACGAAGGCCCTCAATGATTTCGATCCCCTTGGCGACCGGAGCGCGCAGATGGGCTGATCCCTGAATGAGATCGCACTGGTACAAATAATAAGGCCGCACGCGGCAGCGCAGGAGCTTCTGCACGAGCGACTTCATCACAGGCAGATTGTCGTTCACACCACGTAGCAGCACGCTCTGATTGCCGAGCGGAATGCCGTGATCGACCAGCATTCCGAGGGCGTCGCGCACCTCGGTGGTGAGTTCGCGGGGATGGTTCACATGGACACTCATCCAGAGCGGATGATGTTTTTTTAGGATCGCGCAGAGCTCCGAGGTGATGCGCTGCGGGAGAAAGATCGGGACGCGGGTGCCGATACGAATGAACTCGATGTGCGGGATGGCACGCAGGCGCCCAAGCAGAGTGTCGAGCTTTTCATCGGAGAAGAGGAGCGGATCGCCGCCGGAGAGGAGGACATCGCGCACCTCCGTGTGCCGCTCGAGGTAGGAAATCGCCTGGTCAAAGTCGGTCTCGAGCTCCTGCTCCCCAGCACCGCTCACCACGCGCGAGCGGGTGCAGTAGCGACAGTAGGAGGCGCAGCGATCGGTAACCAGAAACAGCACCCGGTCGGGATAGCGGTGAACCAGCCCTGGCACCGGCATATGGCTGTCCTCACCGCACGGGTCGGCCATCTCGGCGGCGGAAACCGATCCCTCCCCGACATGGGGGATGATCTGCCGGCGGATCGGGCAGTCGGGATTCTCGCGCTCGATCAGATTGAAATAATGGGGCGTGACGGCGAGGGCCAGTTTGTTGCCCGAAAGGATCACGCCAGCACGCTCCTCAGGAGTGAGGAGGAGGTGCTTCTCGAGCCCCTCCAGTGTGGTGATCCGGTTGCGAAGTTGCCACTTCCAGTCATTCCACTGGTCTGGCGGAACCTCCTGCCAGTAACCGGGGTAGGAGGGGCGGAAGTCCGCCTCGATGCGGTCAACGGTGGACTCAGCTTCCATGGGTGGAGGATGAGCGTGGGGAGAGCAGGGCCGATTGTCAACGGCACGCGAATTTTAGGGAAAGAAAGTCCCGGGACGACCTATCATCGCCTCTATGCCTTGGCCCCCACTCCGATCTCTGGCCACCGTGCTGATCCTCCTCTCACCATGCCTGGCCCCATGGCAGAGCCTGCTCTCGGCGGAGGATTCTGGGCCCCCAACCCGATCGGAAACTTCCGCGGGCGAGCGCTTCACGTTCCGCAGCTCGGATGGCATCCATGAACTCAGTGCGGCCTGCTTCCCCGCTGTGAACCCTAAGGGGGTTCTTGTCATGGTGAACGGGCGCTCCGAGTCGTGGCTGAAGTACGTCCCTCTCTACCAAAAGCTGAATCGCGTCGGCTACACGGTCTACTCCTATGACCACCGGGGGCAGGGACTCTCGCCGCGCCTGGTTCCGGGCAACCCGCAGATCGGTTATGTCGATGAGTTCTCGGCCTATTCGAGGGATCTCGGTCTTTTCTTGGACGAAGTACGGCGGCAGGAAGACAGCGGGAAGATTTCGCTGATCGGCAACTCCATGGGGGGCGCAGTAATCGTCGATTGGATCTCGGGCCATGACGATCGCGGGATCGACAAGATCGTTCTCTGTTCGCCGATGTTCCGGATCAAGACGGCTCCGTGGCCGGAACCGGTCGCCAGGATAGTTCTGGGGGTCCTGCATCTTTTAGGACAAGGGGCTTCCTATGCCCCTGGGGAAGGAGATGCCTCGACAACAGAGCCCTTCGAGCACAACAGAGTCACCTCCAGCAGGGAGCGATGGGAAGAAATCCTCCAGTTCCGCAAAAATCATCCTGAGGAGGTCATAGGAGGGGCCTCCGTCGACTGGGTGATCCGGGCACTCGATAGCACAGCCCGGATCCGGAGCGCAGCGGGATGTCTGGGCCCCGAAACCCTGATTTTGGAAGCGGGCCACGACTCGTTCGTGATCCCGTTTCATCCTCAGGCATCGGCGGCTCACTCAGGGCCTCGGATCATCGTGTTTCCGCAAGGGCGGCACGAACTGCTCATGGAGAGTGAGCCGATCCGGCAAGAGGCGATCAGGGTGATCCTTTCTTTTCTGGAATCCCCGGACACAGCGGAAGCGATCACCCTTGACCAAAGGGGGGGCAAAAGACTCTCCTCGGAAACCACACCACCCACACCATGAACGTTCTCTCCATCGATATCGGCGGCACCCACGTGAAGATACTCCTCAGCGGCGAGAAGGAGAAACGGGAGTTACCCTCCGGCAACCAATTCACGCCTCAGCAGATGGTGCGTGATGTCAAGGAGATGGCCAAGGGTTGGAACTACGATGTCGTTTCGATCGGTTTCCCAGCTCCCGTCCATAACAACCAACCCGTGGCCGAGCCCTTCAATCTTGGCAAGGGATGGTCCACCTTCGACTACGAGAAGGCCTTCGCCTGCCCCGTGAAGATGATCAACGACGCCGCCATGCAGGCGCTTGGTAGCTACAAGGGTGGAAAGATGCTCTTCCTAGGGCTCGGTACCGGCCTGGGCAGCGCCTTCGTCAACGACGGCCAAATCCTGCCGATGGAACTGGGCCACCTCCCCTTCAAAAAGAAAACCTTCGAGGATTATGTCGGCGTCCGCGGCCTAGAGAAGGGTGGAAGCCGTAAGTGGAAGAAGCATGTCTTCGAGACGGTCGAGTTGCTCACGGCCGCCCTGCTCCCCGACTACGTCGTCCTGGGCGGAGGCAACGTGAAGCGCCTCAAAGAACTCCCCCCAGCCTGCATCGCAGGAGCAAACGAGAATGCCTTCACGGGAGGATTCCGCCTCTGGGAGGGCGTGGCCGACCGCCATTCAAAACCGGATCCCGCCGTCCACAAGGCAGCCCGCAAAACGAGCAGGAAAGCCGCAACGGCCAGAAAGAAAACAAAGGCCGGCTAGAGAGAAAAACCCTCGCAAAACAATTCAGCGAGGGGTGGTGGACCGGGAAGGACTCGAACCTTCAACCAATTGATTAAGAGTCAACTGCTCTACCATTGAGCTACCGATCCAT
>CANIVT010000013.1 GCA_947471565.1 Spartobacteria bacterium
CTGCCCCTTGAAATCCATCGCGCTGTGCAGCACGCGGACGATTTGGAGGGACTCCTCGGCCACCTTGAACAGGATCACATGCTTCCCTTCGGCTGCGAGTTGACACCCGGGGAAGAGATCGTTTCGGAAACGGTGCGCCCCGGGATTCGCCTGCAACTCGCCGAACTTCCTCCACATCCCCTCAAGATATGCATCCTCTTGGACGGGCCCCCACGTTTCCAGGGTGTATGCTCGGATGGATCGCAGATCCTCCAGAGCCGCCCGCGTTATCTCGAGCCTCACGGGTTGGATCGTACGGCGGCAAAGAATGCCTCTTTGGATTCCACGCGGAGCATCTCCCCGGCTTCGAGTTGGGCGGCGCCGATGGCGGCCTCACGCTTCAGCCACTGATTTTCCCGATCGCGCTGGAAAGACTCACGGAGCGCCTCGCGGATCACCTCGCTGGCATTATTGTAGTGACCGGTGGCCACTTTGGCCCTGATCCCTTTTTCCAACTCCGAGGTTAGAGAAATATTCATAACCGGAAAATGCATAGATTGACAATCCTTGTCAACATCCCCTGGTCTTATCCCAACACCTCCCTCCTTCAGCCTTCAGCCTTCAGCCTTCAGCCTTCAGCCTTCCGCCTAAACCGCTTCATCCTTTCCCCTCGCTTCTCCTACCGACTCTCGACTCTCGACTCTCGACTCTCGACTCTCGACTCTCGACTCTCGACTCTCGACTCCCAATTCCTACCTCCCCGCTCCCACGGCGGCCCTCAGCTCCGAGATCGGGAGGAACTCCACCTTCAGCCCCTTGAGACCCCTCTCATGGATGGTGGTCACATTCGGGGCGACGACGAGATTGCGGCCCTCCGGATAGGCTTCTCGGAACCTCTGGAGTCCCTCGGCCTCCATCGCTTCGGAGTTCCACTTGCACTCGATGGCATCCACACGCCCGCCTGTCTGCGGCACGACGAAATCCACCTCACGACCCGAGGCATCTCGCCAGAAATGCACTCTCGGCACCGGAGTCGCCATCAGCGTGTCGAGGACGAGATGTTCCCAGAGCAGGCCGCAGTCCTCGGGGCGGAGCTTGTCCCAGCCCCGCGCATGACAGACGAACCCCGTGTCAAATCCATACAGCTTGGGCCGCGAGACCAGTTCCCTGCGACCGCCGCCGGAGAAAGGACGCAGCAGATGGGCGACATGGGTGGCCTGCAGGACCTCCATCCAGTTCATCACCGTGGGACGGCTCACCCCGGCATGCTTCGCCATCGAGGTCGCCTCCATCAGCCCTCCGCTCTGACGCAGGACCAGTTCGGCCAGCAGGAGAAAGGCGCTCCTCTTCTCCACGCGGAACATCTCCTGCACATCCCTTGCGAAATACGAGTCCAGCCACTCCGCGTAGAATTCCCAGCTAGGCTCCCTGGCCAGCAGGGCGGGGGGGAGCCCGCCGCGCAGAAGCCGCACGGTCAGATCCCTCACCCCAAAGGCCGGCAACTCCTCCGCCAGCACGGGCGGGAGCACCACCGAGCGCTTCCTCCCCGTCAGCGTGTCGCGGAACTTCCTCGTCGCGGCCAGCGTCGAGGAACCGGTCGCCAGCACCCTGAGATGGGGGAAGGCATCCGTGGCGATCTTCAGGATCCGACTCGGATCGGGAAGCTGATGCACCTCGTCGAGGATGACGAGAGGCATCTCCAGAGAGCGGAAAAACGACTCCGGATCCGAGAGTCGTGCCACATCGCCGGGCAGATCACAGTTTAGGAACACCGAGGTCCCCAGTTCCCGGGCCAGCACCGTCTTTCCGGCACGGCGCACCCCGGCCAGCCAGACCAGGGGAACCTGATCCCAGGCACGGTGGAGGCGGGATATCCAGAGTGGGCGATCAATCATCGGAAGCCAGACTTTACATCTATACGGTTAAATGTAAAGTCTGATTACATTAAACCCCTATCCATAATCCCAAAATTTGCATTAGAAACTGGGATCTGAGCAGGAAAGATAGGTTAAAAGGGTTAGAGCCGTTACAAAGTTACAACGTGGAGATGGGGGGCCAGCGGAGTGGCGGAGGCAGATGGCCAAGAAGCACAGGAGCGGTGCCATTCCCGATTCACTCTGATTGGATTTAGTCCCATTTTAACTTTTTAACTTTTTCACGTTTTAACTCCGCATGGACTCACCATCTTGGTGAAGCTTCCAAATCAGTGAAACCTACCCTATTGCCAAATCTGCGTTAATCCTGAATTCGGAATCCTTCCCCCAGCTCCCCCCTCCTCAATCCCCCTAACAGCCTTCAGCCTTCAGCCTAACAATCTAACAGTCTAACAATCTAACAGTCTAACAGCCTTCAGTCTAACAGCCTTCAGCCCCCATTATCCGATCTGCAGTGGATTCCAGACCCTGGTGAAGCCGAAATCCCCGAAATCCTTCAGATTGGCCGTGGCGAATTCAGTGACCCCGTAGTGCCTTAGGGTGAGCGCCAGACGGGCATCGATAATGCGCCGCACTGCAAAATCATGGCTTGCCGCCATCTCCCACACATCCTTCATGATGGGGGCACTCTCTACAAGCAGCCAATCCGGATTGGAGCGAAGCGTCTGGCAAAAGCTCTCCGCTTCCTTGGCGGAAAAAGGATGCTCCATGATGCGGACATTGCGAAGCTTGAGATAGGTCTCGACGAGCATCAACTCGCAGACCACCACATCCTGCCGCTCAGCAAGGGATTGCAGGAACTCCCTGGCCGCCGCGTGGTCGGGCGAGTCCAGATTGGAGCCGTGGACGAGGATATTGGTGTCGAACGAGATCACGGGATGAATGCTCAGTCCTCGTGCGACAGCGCCGTCCATTCCTCCTCGGGAGCCAGAAAAGCTCCGCAATGGCGCGGGGAGGGGGGGTGCCAGGAGGCGGATTGCTTGCCCTGGGGCGCCTGCGTGGACAGGAATAGCTCCGCGGCCCGTCGTAGCGTCTCGGCAAGAGACCACTCCCGTTCGGAAGCCAGATGCTTCAGTTGGCGATAAAGACTGTCAGGCAGTTGGATCTGGGTCTTGATCATGATGGATAATATCCATTGATGGAAAAACAATGTCAACTCTCCGCTTCCCTCCTAACAATCCGCCTCCCTTCAGCCTTCAGCCTTCAGCCCCCCCATCTCCGACATTCCTCCCTCTTTTTTTTCAAAAATTCCCCTTGCGACCCCTGGGAGACACCTCTATCTTCTACAAACCACTATCCCTCAAAGTGTACACCCTCACCATGCGCTCATTCTCTGAAAGAGTCCGGAGAACCCCTTTTCAGCAAGGGTTTCAGCCTCTGACTGCACAGGAGAGGCCTTGTCATGCACCCTCCTTGGGGGCGTTTTTCTCCGGAATCCTAGAACCTGACCCTCCACGATCTGCATTCTCCTTCAACTTTTCACCACCCCTTCCTGTCTAATCAGCAGCACCCAGCTCCCAGCTCCCAGCTCCCAGCTCCCAATCTCTTCCCCCCAAAAAAACCGCACCATGAAGACCAAGCCCACCCCCCGGTTATCAGCAACACGTAGTACAGTCACCCAGACTTGGTTTAGGAACTTTGTGTCCATTTCACTGCTTCTGGTGCTGGAGTCGTTGCCGTCGGCGAGAGCGCAGAAAACCTGGGATGGAGGAGCCAATAGCACCAACCTGAGCTCTGCAGCCAACTGGAATGCCGATGCGGCGCCCGCCAACAACGTGGCATGGGTGTTTGGAAGCACCAACGGCAGTCAAGGGACTATACTCAACAATGATTTTTCCGCATTATGGACGAATGCTGGGATAACATTCAGTTCAGGGGCACTGGCCTATACCATCAACGGCAATGCTCTGACCCTTGGAGGGAACATTGCGAACAATTCCACATCCCTGCAAACATTTGGAACGGATTTTGTACTAAGCGCCGCTCGCACAATTGCTACTACGGCGAATGGAGGCAATCTTCGCTTTAATGGGAATTTCTCCGGAGCCTTCGATCTGACCTTTAATGGGCTAGGTACAACAACATTAGCTGGAACAAGCAATTCCAACAATAGGAATTTTGTAAGTTCTGGTGGCACTGTGATAAATATAGGGACAACAACCTCTGGTCTTTTAATTGGTAATGCAGGAACCGGATTTACAAATACTTTTGTTAACTCAGGCACTTATAACAGCGGGGACAAATTCGGTATAGGTCAATTTGGAGCCAACTATAATCTCTTAACCAACAGTGGAACATACACTCACACTGCTGGTGCTAACAATTCGATTTTAATGGGTCAAGGAGGCGCAAATTCAACAAATATTATATTCAACACGGGAACATTTTTACATGGTTCATCACAATGGGGCATGATGGTCGGATATACACCAACAATATCCGCATTTAATGCTGTAACGAATACGGGAAGCTTCAGCAATGGAAATGCTAGTGGTAAAACCTCCTCATTCACACTTGGAGGCGGCGGCAATACGAATATTGTCAACAACAGTGGGAATTTTACCAATTCGGGGGGGTTTTCAGTCGGAGGCGGAGATGGTTCAGCTGCTGCAACCATGTATAATTTGCTAACAAACAGTGGATTCTTCACAAACTCTTCTACATTGGTAATCGGATATGGAGCACTAGCAGCGGGTAGTAACATTGTGGCTGTGGGTGGAGGGACGATGGGCATAGGCGGCACATTGATTGTCGGCTCCAATGCTCCGGGAAACAACATTCTAAATGTTGATTCTGGAGCCACACTCAGCGGCAATGCGTTAACCATCGGAGCCAACAGGGGTAACAATTCAGTGACCAATGCTGGCACCTCGACTTTCACGACCGTCTTAGTGGGTAATGCTCGAACCAACACCGGAGCGACTAACTCTATTACACAGATTGGCGGCACATTCACGGGAACCTCGCTCCAACTAGGCGCATCGCCGGCGACGACAAATGGTTCCAATGTTATTAACACTGTCAACATCACCGGAGGTCTGATGCAGATCAACGGCAATACTACCATCGGTGGCACCGCCAACACTCCTTCAGGAGCCAACACAATATCGCTGGGCGGCGGTACGCTCGTGATCACCGGAACCCTCCAGCCAGGCAGTGTGGCCAACCAGACCAACTCCTTTGTCTGGACCGGCGGCACCCTGAGCGTGGGAACGATAACGGCTTCCAATTCATTCTGGACGGGAGTTTCAGGCAACTCGATCACAAACAACACGCTCTACAACTCCGCTGGAAACCTCCTTGTTGGCAACAGCACGAACGGCTATGCGGGCAGGACAGCAATCACTGGACATTACGCACAGAGTGGCACAGGTACCACGACCCTTAACATCCTGGGTTCAACCCAGACAAACTCTTGGACAGGCGGCACCACCAATTACAGCCTGTTGGCCGTGTCCGGCACGGCGGCGTTCGGCGGAACCGTTGCGCTCAATATGACCAACTTTGACCTAGCGACCAATGCTGCCGCGATTCTGACCAATGCCACCTTTGCATCCAGTTCTTCTAGCTTGACCAATGCCACACTTGCGGCCGTTTCAGCGAATGGAATCCGAGGCAGCACCACCAGTGGGGGCTTCACTAATTTCAGCTTCCTCAACACCAATGGCTTTGGGGCGTACCGGTTGCTCTCCACCTCGACGAACCTCACCTTCAGCTACGCTACTAACAGTTATTCCTCCGGCAATTGGGGGTCGGGAGGTAGTGGTGCCTGGAGTCTTGGAATCGATCCCAACAGCTCCAACGCCGTGGCCTTTTTTGGCGGGGCCGGTCCCTCGACTGTCACGATGGACTCCAACCGCACCGTGGGTGGACTTTTCATCACCAATAGCGGCGGTCTGGTCCTGACCAATGATGGATCCACCACGCTGACGCTTGCGCAGTCATCCGTTCTCGGTTCCACCGCGCTCGTGCGCAACACCGGAGGTAATCAGACGATTGCTGTTCCCCTCTTGCTCGGCACGACGATGGAAGTGACCAACAGCGGTACACAGACCCTCACCTTGTCGGGATCCATCTCCGGCACGGGTGGGCTGCTCATTAATTCCAACGGTGCCACCCTCCTGACCGGCGCTGTGAGCGCCTCTGGCCAACATACGGTGAACTCCGGCGGCGTGCTGACCGTTACGAACGGAGGTTCGCTGGCCAATGGTGCGATT
Organism: Spartobacteria bacterium; assembly: GCA_947471565.1. Taxonomy (GTDB): domain Bacteria; phylum Verrucomicrobiota; class Verrucomicrobiia; order Chthoniobacterales; family UBA6821; genus UBA6821. Next base: position 6,131 of record CANIVT010000013.1, read on the forward strand.
GCCGTCAATGGAACACTCAATCTCGGATCTTCAGCAAACTCGGCCCCCGGACTACTTAGCGGGAATGGGGTCATCAGACAGAGCGGAGGCGGAACATTGACCCTTGCCTCTGGAGCCAACACTTTCGGTGGTACGAACCTTCTTCAGGCCGGAGCGCTTGTGGTTGGAGGAACCAGCTCCTTGAACAGCGCCACCGTCAGCCAGTCGGGGGGGGCGCTCACGGTGAACTCCGGCGGATCCATTGGCGCCCTGACCCTCTCATCCGGGACGGCCACTATTTTGGGAACGGCTGCAAACGTAACGGCCTCTGGAGGCACTCTGTCCGGAACGGGATCCCTCACCTCGGCGACTCTCAATTCGGGCTCAACCGTCAATATAAGCAATGGATCCGCTGCTGGTACTCTCCAGGTCGGGAGTCTGACCATTACCGGCGGCAACTTCCTCTGGAATCTTTACGGTAGTACCGCTGACAGTATCAATGTCGCGGGAGGTGTCACCTTTTCAGGACCGCAGACCATCACGATTACCAATGCCGTCGGTGCGGGTTGGGATGCCACGGTTTCCACGAACTACACCATTCTCACGGCTTCGAATTACAGTGGCTTTAATAGCGCGAATTTCACGGTCACCCCGGGTAATGCGGGAAGCATCGGCACCTGGACTCTTAGCAACAGTATCTCCAGCGGTCTTGTCCTGAATTATGTGGTCAATGCGACCACGATCTCCATCACTTCCTCCCAGCCAGGGCTCCTTCAGAGCGTGGCAACCAACACTGTCTTTGCAAATGTCGGAACTTCACCTGTCCCGCTCGAGATGAGCGGCACTGGCGAGTATGTGCTCAATATGAGCAACACCTACACCGGACCTACGACGATCGGCTCCGGCACATTGACAGCGCAGAATAACGCATCCTTTGGAAACTCAACCGGAATCAATCTAGGCACCTCTTCCAACGGATCCTCGAATGCCGTGGTGAATATCAATACGACCGGGGTGACCGTGACTCCGGTGGTTACCGTTCAGGGAACAGGGGGTAATCTGATCCAAAACTCATCGGGGGGTGAGGTGACGTACTCCGGGATCATTTTGCAGACCAATGCAACATTGGCAAACGTCTCCACCAATGGTGGCTCAGTTAATGGTAATCTCATTGTGAGTGGTGTGGTAAGCGGCGGCGGCGCGCTAACGATCACTCCGGGAAGCGGAACCGTAACCCTCTCGGAAAACAATTCATACCAGGGAGGATCTACTCTCAACGGCGGCACCCTGGCCGTCTCCAACTCTTCCGCTCTCGGCACCGGCACCCTGTCGGTCGCCTCCGGAGCGACGCTCCGCGCTTCCAACAGTGTCAATCTCGCCAACAATGTCTCGGTGTCCAATGGCAGCACTACCCTCACCTTGGATGCCGCCGGCAATAACCTCACCAACTCGGGCAACATCTCCGGAAGCGGTGCGATCAGCGCCTCCTCCATCGGCGGCGGCACGGTGACCCTCTCCGGCTCCAACAGCTACGGCGGGGCCTCGACGGTCAACAGCGGCACCCTGGCCCTCGGATCCTCCAATGCCCTCCCCTCCGCCACCACAGTGACAGTCGGCGGCACCGGCGTCCTGAATCTCAACGGCAACAATGCCTCCGTGGCGGCTCTCTCCGACGGTGGCGTCTCGACCGGAGCGATCACCAACTCCGCCGCCGCCTCCACCCTGACCGTCAACGGGTCGACTGCTTCCGCCTTTGCCGGCAATATCGGAGGCGCTCTCGGTCTGACCAAGTCCGGCACCGGCACGCTGACCCTCTCGGGCTCCAACGGCTACACCGGTCAGACAGCCCTCAACGGCGGTATCCTTGCCCTCGGCAGTGCCAATGCCCTCGCTGGCACCGGGACGATCAGCTTCGCCGGAGGTACCCTGCGCTTCGGCCCAAGCAACTCGGTCGACTACTCTTCCCGCTTCAGCACCAATGCCGGTCAGCTTTACAGCCTTGATCTGAATGGCCGCAACGTGACGCTGGGATCTGCCCTCACGAGCACCGGAGGATCTCTGACCCTTACCAATTCCGGCGGAGCGGGCACCTTGACGATCACCTCGGCTGGAACCTACACGGGCGGTACTCTTATCGCTTCGGGTTCCACCCTTGCCCTCGGGTCAGGCAGTGCCGGATCCCTGGGCGCGGGGAATGTCACCAACAACGGTTCCTTGGTCATGAACTTCGGTGGCGGAACCAATTCCAACACGATCTCCGGATCCGGATCGCTCCTCATCACCAATTCGGGTTCCCCTGCTTTAACGCTCTCGGGTAGCAATTCCTTCTCAGGAGGACTCACGGTCAACGGAACGCGTCTCCAAATCACCAATGATTTTGCGCTCGGTACCAACAACGGCGCTGTCGCATTGAATGGATCAACCATCCAGACAGTGACGACAAACGTCACGCTTGGTGCGGGTCGCGTCATCACCCTTGGTGGGTCGGGAGGATTCCTTCGTGTCAGCTCAAGCAGGACGCTAACTGCTCTTTCCCAGATCACAGGCTCAGCGGGCCTCGGAATCGCCATGGACACGGGTACTCTGGTGCTGGCTGGATCCAACAATTATTCTGGGGGCACGACACTCGGTGCCACCAATGCTCCCGGTGGTTGGTCCGCCGGCTCGCTTGCCGTGACACTCTCCAACAGTGCGGCTCTTGGGACTGGGAATGACCTCACCTTCGTGGCCTCCACCAATGCAATCACCCTCGGTCTGAACAGTTTCAACGCCTCCGTCGGTGCCCTCAATGGTGACACCAACGCCACCATCAGGAACGGCTTGTCCGGAACCTCCACGCTGACCGTCTCTAACAGCGGAACTTCCTCCTACTCGGGCGTCCTGACCAACGGCTCCGGCACTCTGGCGCTTGCATTCAACGGCAACGGCACCCAGTCGCTGGGCGGATCCAACAGCTTCACCGGCGGTCTGACTCTGAACTCCGGAACTCTCGTGGTCTCCAACGCCTTTGCGCTGGGTGCCACGAACAACGCCGTCACCCTCAACGGCGGTCTGCTTGATCTCTCGGGAAACAGCGTCGGGGTGGGTGCCTTTGCGGGAACGTCTGGTACGCTTACCAACAGCGGAGCGGCCTCGATCTTCACCGTGGGTAACGGCAACGGAACCGGTACCTTTGCGGGCAGAATCACCGGATCACAGCTCGCCCTGGTCAAGAATGGCACGGGAACCGTCACCCTCTCTGGTAATAACGACTTCGCGGGGGGCGTCACGGTCACGGCGGGCACTCTTGCGCTCGGCAGTGCCTCCGCGCTGGGTACGGGAACGCTCACGATGAGTGCCGGTTCCCTCAATGAAACAGCCGCTTCGGATCTGACGATCACCAACGCATTCAACCTTGCCAGCTTCACCTATGTTGGCAGCGGCAACCTGATTCAGACCAACGGGGCCGTCACCCTGCTCAGCAACAGCACGATCACCGTCTCCTCCAACAACCTCACCCTCGGCGGGAATGTCGCGGACTCCGGCGCCAACCGCTCCCTCTCCAAGGCGGGTGCAGGCACCCTGATCCTCTCCGGCAGCAACAGCTACACGGGAGGCACGACCATCACGGCCGGAACGCTTGGACTCGGCTCCGCCGATGCGCTCGGCTCCGCGGGTTCGATTGTCTTCGGCGGCGGTACGCTGCGCTACGGCCCCCTCAATGCCGTGGATTACTCCTCGCGCTTCACCACCACCAACAGCCAGACCTACAACGTCAACCTCAACGGGCAGAATGTGACCTTTGGAACGGGCTTCGGCGGAACGGGTGGTAACCTGACGGTCTCCGACTCCGCTGGTGGCGGCACCCTGACCCTTGCCGCATCGAATGCCTACACGGGGACCACGACGCTCAGCGGTGGCACCTTGGTGGCCACAAATTCGACCAATGCCTTAAGGGGTGCCCTCTCCATGAGCGGAAATTCCACCTTGCTTCTAGGAGCCAATCAAAACATTGCCGGAAGTATTACAGGGGGTAGCGGCACCAACCTGATCACTGGCAAAGATCAAACTCTGACGCTTAACGGAAATTATGGCATAACCGTATCGGCAACCGGTGGTACTACCAACTCACTCATCATCAGCAATACGTCTGTTACCGTCACCAATACAACGAACAATAACACCGCAGTCGGAACATGGAATGGTTCTGGCGTCAATAGGCTGGAAATCATTGACGGAGCCTCATTGGTGATCGCATCTACCGGCGTCACTGGAAGCGGTCGTTTCTACATAGGAATGAACAATAACAGCGTTGCCAACCCCAATGCCTCGACCAATACCGTGGTGGTCAATGGCGGCTCCTTCTCCGTGACCAATACGACGATCGGTGTCCAATGGGGTTACAACCATTCCAACAGCTTTACTCGCAATGAATTCATCGTGACCAATTCCGGAACGGTGACGAGTCCGAGGATTGCGATGAACAATGGCGGTTCCAACAACATCGCAATGCTCACCATCAGCTCCGGTTCGTGGACTGGCACGACCACAACCTTGCTAGGACAGATCGCCAGCCTCGCCCCAGCCTTCAATTCTCTCTCCCAGATCAGCAACTCGGGGGGTCTTCTCGGCCTCGGCACGGTGACTTTCGGAAACGCTGCTCCGACCGCCAACGTCAACGGCCAGACCAATAACTTCGTGATGGGCGGGGGTACCACCACGGTCTCCTACTTTGCCAACGCCTACACGAACGGCACCTACACCAACATGATTTCCTGGAACGGTGGTGTCCTCCAAGCCGCCATCAGCACCAATGCGTTCCTGACTGCCATGTCCAACAGCTCGGTCACGATCGGGGAGAAAGGGGCCATCTTTGATGTCAACGGCTTCAACAACACGATCTCGGCAAATCTCGCCGGTAGCGGCACGGGTACCAACTCCTTGACCGTGAGGAGCACCCCCGGTGGCGGTGTTCTCACGCTCTCCGGAAGCAACAGCTTCACCGGCCCCGTCAACCTCAACGGTGGCACTCTCGGCCTCGGCAGTACAAATGCCTTGGCAGGTGGAGGAACGCTTTTCTTCAACGGTGGCACGCTTCAGTTCACCTCCAACAACGCGACCGACTACTCGGCGCGCTTTGCCACCAATGACAACCAGGCCTACAGCCTCGATGTGAACGGTCAGAATGTGACACTCGGCAGTGCCCTCACAAGCACGGGCGGTACCCTGGCACTGACCAACTCGACCGGGTCGGGGACATTGACCCTCTCGACCAGTAACGGCTACACTGGGGGAACGACCCTCAACGGCGGTACCCTCGCGATCAGCAGTCAATCCGCCCTGGGTGCCGGAGACGTCACGTTCGGCGGCGGTACCCTGCTCGACACGGCGGGAATCAATCTCTCAAAGAACTTCTCCGTGACATCGGGCACGTTTGCCAATGCCTCCAATACTGCCTCGACGCTCTCCGGGCAAATCAGCGGCGGTGGAACATTCAACCTCAACCCTTCGGGATCGGTCACCCTCGCTGGCGACAACAGCGGGTTCTACGGCAATCTGACACTTGGATCCGGAACCCTGTTCGTGGCCAATGCCAATGCGCTCGCCGGCAACGGTGTGGTGACACTCTCGGCAGGCACCTCCCTCGACAACCTGACCGGTTCAGATCTCTCCATAGGCAACGCCCTGACCCTTGGAACCAATGTCACCTACCTCGGAACCTCCAACTCCCTCAGTCAGACGGGTGATCTGTTCGGCGGTAACATCTCTCTCCTTGGTAACACATTGATCACGGTGGTCTCCAATTCACTATCCCTTGGCGGTTGGATCAACAGCTCCTCCGGCATCACCAAGGGCGGCGCTGGAACCCTCGTTCTCGGTGGCGTCAACACGCTCGGCTCCAACGGTGTCACGGCAGGTACCTTGGTGATGGGAAGTGCCCAAGCCCTCGGATCCGGAAGCGCTCTGAATTTGGCCGGAGGCGTGCTCGATGTTGCCGGAAACAACCTTACCGTGGGTGCTTTGAGCGGCGCTTCGGGTACACTGAGCAACAGCTTAGACAACGCCACCACGCTGACCGTGGGTTCCGGCAATGCCTCGGGAACCTTTGGGGGTACGCTAACCGGCTCCTCGCTTGATCTGGTGAAGACAGGAACCGGCACCCAGACGCTCTCAGGCTCCAACAGCTATGCTGGCTCAACTGTTCTCAGCAACGGTGTCCTCTCGGTGGGCAGTGCAAATGCCTTGGCAGGTGGAGGAACGCTTTCCTTCAACGGTGGCCGTCTCCAGTTCACCTCCAACAACGCGACCGACTACTCGGCGCGCTTTGCCACCAATGACAACCAGGCCTACAGCCTCGATCTGAACGGTCAGAATGTGACCCTCGCCTCTGCCCTCAACAGTACGGGTGGCACCCTGGCGCTCACCAATTCCACCAATACAGGGACTTTGACCCTCTCGACCAGTAACGGCTACACCGGGGGAACGACCCTCAGTGCCGGCACCCTGGCATTGGCCAATGCCTCCGCACTCGGAACCGGTGCCCTCACCATCAATGGCGGCTCCCTGGACGAAACGGCCGGTTCGGATCTGACGATCACCAACGCGCTGAATCTGAGGAGCTTCACCTATGTGGGAAGCGGCAATCTGATCCAGAACACGGGAGCCATCACCCTGCTGGCCAATAGCACCATCACTGTCACCTCCAATTCCCTGACGCTTGGCGGAAACGCCTCGGGTGCCTTTGCCCTCTCCAAGGCCGGCTCGGGCACCCTCGTTCTTGCGGGAAACAATACCTACACCGGTGCCACCACCAACAGTGCGGGAACCCTTCTGATCTCCGGACTTCTTGGGAACGGATCTTATGCCGGAGTGATCGCCAACTCGGGCAGTCTGGTCTTCTCCAACTCGGCCACTCAGACCCTCTCAGGCGTGATCAGCGGCGCCGGTTCACTGACCGCTTCCGGAACCGGAACCGTAATCCTGGCCACCAACAACACCTACACCGGCATCACCACCGTGAATTCCGGGGCGACACTTCAGGTCGGCACGGGATCCGGATCTGTCGGCCAAATCGGCACCAACAATGTGACGGTCAACTCGGGTGGCAATCTCTTCCTCAACTATGCGGTTCGAAACGTCACCAATGCGATCGGCGGTGCCGGAACGCTGACCATTGTGAATCCAAATCCAGGCCTTGCAGCGGCTGACGGAGGAACTCGTCTCACCGGAAGCAACACGATCGCGTCCGTGGTCGTGAGCGGAGGAGTACTGGTTATCACCAATGATTTCAACCTGGGTGCCAGCAACGGTACGCTCACGCTCAACGGTGGCGTGCTGGGTGGTGGCAACTCCGCCCTGACATTGCAAACAAACAGGGCGGTGATTCTGGGAAGCAATGGCGGCTATTTTGACATGCAAGCCAATACCACCATGACGATCAACTCCTCCATCTCTGGATCCGGAGGTCTCGGAGTGGTCTTTGACGGATCCACCGTCGGAGCACCTAAACTGGTCCTTGGTGGCTCCAACAGCTATGCCGGACCCACGACGATCGGATCGACGAATGTCTATGCCTACAGCGCATCTGGGAACGTTTCCGCCACACTGGTCCTGTCAAATGCCAATGCCTTGCCCACAGGTAATGCCCTGATCTTTGGGGGCACGTTCAACGGTGCACGAAACGCTGCGAACTTGGAGTTGAACGGCTACAATGCGACGGTCGGATCCATCAGCGGATCGACCAATGGATTGATCCGCAACAGCACCGGTTCCTCGACCCTCACGGTCAACATCAATGACACCAACGCCACGTTCTCGGGCAATATCTCCAATAACGTTGCCCTGGTGCTTCGCGGTAACGGTACCCAGACCCTCTCGGGATCCAACAGCTACACTGGTGGCACGACGCTCAACGGTGGCACTGTCGCTCTGGGCAATAGTTCCGCCCTCGGTTCGGGCACCGTGACCTTCGCCTCCAATGCGACTGTCGCCTCCGCCACGAATGTCAATGTCACCAACAATGCGGTGGTCTCCAACGGTGTCACGGCGACCTATGCAGCAGGTGCTGGCACGACTCTGACCAATTCCGGCAGGATCACCGGAACGGGCGGTTCGGTGCAGGCCACCGGCTCCGGCACCCTCGCGCTCACGGCCTCCAACAGCTACTCGGGTGGCACGACCGTCAATGGCGGGACGCTCCTGCTCACCACCAACACGGCCGCCGGCACCAACACCATCTCCCTCGCCTCCACGGGTTCCACCTTGGGCTTCACTAACGCGCTGGCATCCAAAATCGACAACAACATCACGGTTGCAACCGGCACGACGGGCATTATCCGCAATTACGGCGCCAACACTCTGGAACTCGCGGGTACGCTGACCAAGTCCGGTTCCATCCTCCAGTTCTACGGTGGCGCGGGCAGCTACAATGTGAGCGGCAGGATCACGGGAAGTGCGGCCGGTTCCGACCTGCTCCTCAGCGACCGTGCCACGGTGACCCTGTCAGGAGTGTCCGATTACAACGGTCCCACGAAGATCATCGGTGGATCGACCCTCATCGCGGGCATTTCCAGCGCCCTTCCTTCCTCGACCGTTCTCTACCTGGGTACCAACGGGGAGTCTTCCTCGATTACCAACAGCTATGATCTCAATGGAAAGAATCAGAGCTTGGGTGGTCTCTCCAGCGCCGGCAACGGGGTCAACCAGATTTACAACAACACCGGAACCCAGAGCTTGCTGACGCTGGCGGGCAATTCCACCTTCGGCGGATCGATCAACGGCAACGTTGCCCTCACGATCTCCGGTGGCAGCACGGTGAATCTCTCCGGCATCAACGGTTACACCGGCACCACGACCATCAGCGGTTCCAGCTCACTGAATCTCGGCACCACGGGTCAGCTCAACAACACCTCCAATGTGTTGGTCAGTGCGGGATCCACACTCCTTCTGGGAAGTGCCAATCAGGTCAACACCAATGCGGCGATCGAACTCCGTGGAGACAACAGCAAGATTGACATGGGTGGAGCGGGCAATGGCGGAAGCCGTGCGAGCGCGCAGAAATTCTCATCTCTCAACCTGACGGGAACGGGTAACAGCGTGATCGACTTCGCCAACCTCTCTGGAAACTCGGTCCTCACCTTTGATTCTATCACGATGAACGGGAAGACTCTGAGCATCTGGAACTGGAGCGGGACCGCCCAGAATGGCAACCAGTCCCCACTCAGGCCAGGTACTCTCACCCAGCTCATTACCCTCAGCAAGAGTGGTATCGATCTCGGTGCCATCACGTTCTACAGCAACAGCGGATTGGAATCGGGACTACTCGGTACTGCTGGATTCAGTAACCTGCCCAATGGCAGCTTCGAGATCGTGCCGGTTCCCGAGCCGGGCGTCGTGATTGCCGCGGTGATGCTGCTCGGTTGGCTCATCATCTCCAACCGAGGCGCCCTTCTCACGCTCATCCGCCGCCGCTCGGCATAGTCCGGGGTTGCCGTTGCCATCAACCTGCGGGGAGGCTATCCCCCGCAGGGTTCATGGGGTTAGGAATCTCCGGTGGTGAGGACTTCTGGGATGTTCCTCCTCCGTAATCCTGTTCTCGGGGATCCTCTTTAAATCAGAAAACGCACAGCACACGTGACGGGAGGATGATCCGGACAGTAGTGGGGGTCCGATCTGCAAGAGTGAGTCGGTTGTCGCCTCGAAACGTACCTCCGGCAGAGATCCCGCAGGGGATCTTGGCTCACAGGATTTGCAAGCTCCGTAGGATGGCTCTCAGGAGAGTTTTGGATGTGGTCGGGGGCAAGTGACGTCGGGGGCCGCGCCCCGTCCCTTGCGCTTCCTCTCCGGCAAAATCAGGGAATTCAAAACCGCTCGGCTTTCACTGGGGAAATTTTCCACTGCACCCGGAAGCGTGCGAAGTCGCAGTCAGCCGTAGGAACCCAACATTTCCTTGAGGAACCACAGTCGCGATGACGGGGAGTTAAAATTGTTAGAAAGGTTAACACGTGACTACGTGGAGAGGGATGTTCGGCAGATCGGCGGATGCAGGTGGCCACAAGATGAACATACGGTGCGTGGGAACGCATCTTAGCCATGCTGCAGGCAGTCCGAGCTAGCTCGGATGGCTGATCCCAGGAGGATTGCCAGACAATCGGCTCTGGGGTTCCCTTTCAGATTCACGCTGAGTCGATGCGTTCCTTTTTAACCCTTGTCACGGTGCAACTTTTTCACGATTGCCGAGATCACCATCCAGGTGAAGCGTCCAAACCTGTGAAACAGACCCCATCGCCAAACCTGGGATGAACAAGGGCTCCCCGCTCAAGGTCGCCCATCTCGGGTGCTGACTTTCAGATTTTCCGCTTTCCGCGGGGGCCGGATCAGGAGGAGATTTCCTTCTCGATTTGTTCGAGCGTCTTGCCCTTCGTCTCGGGAAGGCGTGCCGCGATGAAGACTCCGCCGAGTACGCAGATCGCTCCATAGAGCCAGAAGGTGCCCGAGGCACCGAGTGATTTGTTGAGGATCGGGAAGGTGTAGGTGAGGAGGAAGCAGCCGATCCAGAGCGAGGAGACCGCAAGCGACATGGCCGCCCCACGGATGCGGTTGGGAAAAATCTCCGAGATCACCACCCAGGTGACTGGGGCCAGCGACATGGCGTAGCAGCCGATCGCCGCCAGCACGAGGCACAGGACCGGCATCCCGGTGACATGGCGATGGTAGAGTAATCCGAGTACAAGATAGATGGCCGCGAGACCGAACGCACCGATCAGCATGAGCGGTCGGCGACCGGAACGGTCGACGAACCCAAGGGCCACGAAGGTGAAGACCAGATTGACGGAGCCCGTCCAGGCGATGTTCTTGAGGACGCTGGAGATGTCGTAGCCGGCGGCCCGGAAGATCTCCTCGGCGTAGTTGAAGATCACGTTGATGCCGCACCATTGCTGGAACACGGCCAGCACGATCCCGAGCACGAGTGCCTTGGCAAGGCGCGGATCAAGCAGATCCGTGGGGCGGAGCCTTCTGTCGCTTGCTTCGGAAAGGGTCTCCCTCACGTCGCGGAGCTCTCCGTCGGCGTAGGCATCGCCCCCGATCCTGACGAGGATTTCCCGCGCCTTGGTAACCGCGCCTCTGGTGATCAGCCATCGGGGGCTCTCGGGTACCAGGGCCATTCCCAGCAGAAAGAGGGCCGAGGGTGCGGCCGTGATGGCGAACATCCATCTCCATCCCTGCTGACCGAACCACGAATGGACGATGTAGTCGTCGGTGGCGCCGGAGGGGAGTCCGCGCACGAGCCACCAGTTGATGAGTTGGGCCAGCAGGACCCCTGAGACGATGGTGAGCTGGTTGACGGAGACAAGGCGTCCCCGCATGGCCGCCGGGGCGACCTCGGAGATGTACATCGGCGACAGACTGGAGGCCAGTCCGATGGCGACGCCACCCAGCATTCTCCAGAAGATGAACAGTCCGAGGGTTTCCGCGAGGCCGTTGCCGACGGAGGTCACGGCGAAGAGGGCCGCGGAGGCCAGTAGCAGGCGCCTGCGCCCGAAGGCATCGCTCAGGATCCCGGCGAGGAGCGCCCCGACCAGACAGCCGATCAGCGCGCAGCTGTTGACCCAACCGGAGAGAGCCGCGTTGTCCTGGATCCCGAAGAAACGCTCGAAGAACGGCTTGGCCCCGCCGATCACGACCCAGTCCCATCCAAAAAGAAGTCCGCCGAGCGCGGCGACGACCGAGATCAGCCAGACATATCCGTGATTGAGAGCGGACGGTGTCCGAGAGGGGTTGTTCGTCATTGTGGAGGTGATCATGGGGTGTCGGGGTGGGTCGATGAAATTCGGGAATGTCTCTTGATTGGAAAATGATGCCTTGCCGGAGGGATGATATCAGCCCGAAGGTGATTGCGCCTCAATGAGTAGCATTCTGGAAAATGGTGCATTGAGGCGGTGCCGTGGAGGCAACCGGCGTGACAAACCAAGGAAGCAGTTCCTTGACGACAAGATCATGGCCGGGGCGGTTGGGGTGGTTGGCCTGGGACATCAGGTCGTGGAGTTTTTTTCCCGACCGGGTCGCCTCTCGGAATGACGCAAGGCTGTCGACCAAGCCGACCCCGTGTTCACGGGCAAGCCGCCTCACCTGCTCCGCGTGCAGGACGAGAGGGTCATTCGGGTCGTCCAGATTCGCTTTTTCATCGGGTGTGGGCGTCAGGAGCAACACCTTGACCCCCTGCTGCTTGGCGGCGGCAATCATCGATTTCCAGGCCGCTTCCGCCCTTTGCAGGCCGATGCGGCGGTCGTTCAGCGAGTAATCGATCGTCACCACGTCTGGATGAATAGCGAGCACATCCCGGGCAAAGCGTTTCGCGCCGCTTTCTGAATCCTCCCCTCCTTTTGCGGTGACGATGACATTGATGACCGCGTTGGGGTATTGTTCCTTGACCGCGCGGTGCAGGAGATACGGGTAGGCATTGAAGGTGTCCACTACCGGCGTCCTGAAATACCCGGAAGGAACGCTGTGCCCGTGGCAGACAATATTGATGGTCCGGTTCTTGGGCCATAGCAGGGTCATGGATTCACGCAGGTCCGCCAGATAGGTCTCGGGAGCGGCCTGTGCGACCATGCCGCTGGCCTCTCTCCGGGCTTCCCCGGATGCAGCCCCGACGGGGATCACCGCAAGCATCCAGAGGCCGAGGATGGAGCAGTGGATGAGAGGATGGCTTGTCTTCATGGGGATAGGATCCGATCGGGAAAGGTCCGTATTCAACGGGAAACCGTTCAAGGTGTGCATTTTCCGGAGGGATCGGACGTGTCCAGCAGATGCAGCCTCAGGGTCCACCGGCGGGTTTCCCCGGCTCCGATCACACCATGCCTTCCCGTTGCCACGGCCTCGGCGATGCTGTCGCACGGGGCATGGGAGGGCTCCAGCGCCACGTGATGAAATCCCCGGAATGCGCCGCGGGTGATCCAGATTCCAAGCCACGGCATCTCGCGGGGATCCCATGAGAATTCGAGTGCGGAGCCGTTCTCCCCCTGTAGGCGGGCCATGCCCCGGTCAAGCGGACCTGCAAAGACCTTGGCATAGGCCTCGCCCCCGAGATCAAGACGGTCAAGGGCAATGCCTCGATCCGCATCCGGCCAGGAGAGGGAGGCTCCCGGCATGACTCCGGGCATCCCCGAAACCGACTCCACGGTCACCGAGCGCACTTCTTCCGGAAGAACAATCCGATCACCGGGTCTGATCGCCAGGAGAGGATGGATCGCCCAGAGGAAGGGTTCGTTTCCCTCGCCGGTATTGGTCAGGGAGTACCCGAGCGTCACCGTGGCACCCCCGAGGGAGAGGGAGCGCCGGAACAGGAACGGGGACCGGGGAAGCGATACCGCGGTGGTCAGGATGCCCTGCTCCAGAGTCTCTTCCTCAAGGGTCCAGGGAAGGGACCAGACTTCCCCGTGATCGGGTAGGTCACGGTCGCCGAGTCGGCAGGCAGCGATCGTGGGGAGGCACTCGTCGGCGCCCGCAAAGGTTCCGTTGGTGAAATCCTCCCCCGATGCATTGGCAAAGAGCGCGTGACCCAGCGGTCGGTCCATCCACTCGCGTCCGGTGCGCAGATCCTTCAGGCTCAGGATCCTGGAACCCAACCTGGGAACGATCCTGACCTCGACCCCGGCACTGCGGAGTCCGACGACGGGGAATTCCCCCTCCATCTCGCGGATGACCTCGGTTGCGTCCATGGCGGGCTCCGGGGGGAAGGTCAACCCAGCAGGTCGTGGGCCTGCTCGTGGTTCGGGTCCCGCGAAAGAACAAGGGCCAGCAGCGTTGCCGCCTTTGTCTTGCGTCCCAAGCCCAGCAATGCCTGCCCCTCGAGGAAGAGGGCCGTGGTCTCCTGTCTTTCCTGGATATCCTCCTCAAAGAGCAGCATGGTGGGAAGGGAGGTGGCGAAGTAGTCGATGGTTGCCTTGGAGGCGCGCAGAAGTCGGGCATGGGCAAGAAGCCCCTCCAGCAGTTTCACGGCCTCCTTTCCACGCCGCAGCTTTTCCAGGGACAAGGCCGACCAATAGGTCATCTCTGAAAAGGCCCGGACGCTCATCTCCTGAAAATCGCCGCGGAAATTCGCGGCGAGGGTCCAATGTCTGCGCGCTCCCGCCTTGTCGCCGCAGGCTTCCATGGCAATACCAAGCCAATAGTGGATGTCGCTCTGGTTGGCCAGCAGGTGCTTCGCCTCGGCGAGATTGCGCGGGGCGCCGAGGGCGGCGCGGTAGAGGTCGCGGGCGGTTTCCGGATCTCCGGCCGCCAGGGCCCGGTGACCGAGCAGCAGATGCGTGCGGACGTGTTGGCCGAGGGCTTTCCCTTCACCCCCCTCCCATGGCTGGAATGTCCTGCCGGAAAGCACCTCGAGCGCTCTGGCGGGTGTGCCGGTCTGGTTGAAGAGGGAGCAGATCTCGACGGAGAGGTCGTCGCGGCTCTCGACGAGCGCACGGTGCTTCAGCAGTTCGGCAAGACGCTTTTTCGGTGGGATCCGGAGGCGTTTCCAGAGTTGGTCGCGCTCGTAAAGGAGACGGGCATCCTTGGGATCGGCGCGGAAGGCTTTTTCGTACGCCTCCCTCGCTTTGGCCGGTTTGCGGAGCACGTTGTAATAGCCGATCCCGAGATTCCTCCACACGGTCGGGAATCGGGCGTCGAGCGCCGCGGCTCGCTCCCACATCCCGATGGCCTCCCGGTGACGGCGTCGGTCGTAGAAAAGGTTCCCGAGGTAGTAGGGGGCGCGGGGATCCTTGGGGTTGAGACGAACGGCGTTCCCAAGGATGGCGATCTCCTCGAGGCGGGCCGGAAAGCAGTAATCCGGAGTCTCCCGGGCCGCACGGCGCGCGGCGGCACGGGCCTTGACCTGATCGCCGAGCAGGCTGTGGATCCAGGCCTCGTAGTAGGCGACGAGCGGTGCCGTTCCGGAAAACTGCTCCGGAGTTGCGCCGCGCAGGATGCCCAGGGCATCCGTCGTCAGGCCGGAGCGCACCAGGTCGGTCACCAGGTCGAGGCGTGTCTGGGTGTCGCAGGAGATTGTTTCCCCGGCAAGGTGGCGGGACCACCAGTCGAGTGGATCGAGTTTCCGTGTCGCGATCAGCGCGGCACGGGCTTCTTCCGCACGGCCCAGGCAACGAAGGGCAACGACGCGGAGATTGCGCGCCCCGAGGTTGTCGGCATTGAGCCGGAGGGAACGCTCGAGATGGTCGAGCGCGGCGGTCCAGTCGCCGCGCGTGCAGTCGATCTCGGCAAGCGCGTGGAAGGAGGCCGCCTGCCACGGCTGGTTCCACGCCGCCTTGTAAAAGGCGGCGTAGGCCTCTTTGTCGCGGCCGAGGTGACGCAGGGTGCGCCCGAGGTTGTACAGGGGTTCGCCGTCGTAGGGGTTGGCGTTGCGGATGGTCAACCGGGTGATCGCCTTGCGGAAGCGCTCCTCGGCCTCGGCGAATTCGCCCCTCTCCAGATGATGGAGCCCCAGGGCATTGTTGCATCGGGAGTCACCCGGGTCGCGGCGCACCCCCTCCTCCCAGTAGGGAACGGGATCGCGCGTGGCGTGGCGGTATTGGCGCAGATGCAGGCCCGTGAGATACAGCTCCTCGTTGCCCGTGATCTCCGAGGGAGCGGGGGGCTCGGTGGCCGGATCAGGCACGGGCTTGGAAGCCCGCGGAACCGGATGCCATGAGAGGATCGTCGAACCGTCGGAAGCCAGAACACGGAGTGTTGTTTTCCCTTCTTTCCAGGGACTCTTGCCCTGCGGGACCGAAGCGGTGAAGGGTCGGCCAGGAGCGAGGTCGACGGTCTTGGACCACGCCTTGCCGCCGCCGTCGTGCTCAAGACGGATGACGGCCTTGGCAAAGGGACGCGTGACGGCCACGCCGAGACGGAGCTCTTTGCCGGAGAAGGACAGGCTGACTGCGGCCTCGGTGTTGGCATGCGAGGCGGGGCCAATCTCCCGGATCGGATACCAGTGCTGGCTCCAGGTCTTGGTCTCGCCCGGCATGAGGAAGGCGAAGTCGGGCTGATTGTCCGTGTAGACCCCCGCCATGATCTCGATGTAGGGGGCGTATGCTCCGTTCGCTTCGGGATCGGTGAGGCTGCGGTCCCAGGCATAGCCGAACTCATGGTTGCCCCAGGTCCACTGCTTCTTGCCCGGGGAGATGTGATGGTTGGCGACGTGGACCACCCCGGCGCGCGCGCGATGGTCGTAACCGCCGAAGAAATCCTCCTCCGACCCCATGCACATGTAGGAGGTGGGGACGGGGATGTTGGCGTAGTAGGAGAGGTCGTTGGCCCTGTAGGGAATCACGGTTTTCCCTCCGCTGGCGGCAGGGACGTACCGGGACGGGGTCTCCTCCTCGGGAACGCCCTTCCGGGCACGGGCCGCGTAATCGACACCGTAGTAGTGTCCCTCCGCCAGCGGGTAGGTGCTCATCGAGCGCCGCGCATGGTCTGCCACATAGGAGACGTCGGGCGGAAAGAAGCTCTGGTAGTCCTCGTGGACCCGGGTGGCCACGTTCGCCCACCAGAGGAATGTCTGGACGGATCCCGTCCGGTTGTGGGCGCGCACCTTCAGTTCCACCACCGAACGCCCCGGATGGAGGCAGACACCGTGCATTCCCTTTATCCGCTGCATCGGGTCATGATCGGAGCACCAGACGGTCACCGCACCGTCCCCGTGGCGCTCGATTTCCGTGTCGACCGGCATGAAGGTCGCCGGGCGGTGGTGCTGAGGCCAGTTGAACTCCACCCCGCCGGAGATCCAGGGTCCGGCGAGGCCCACGAGGGCCGGCTTGATCACTTCCTGGCGGTAAAAGAAGTCGTAGCCGTTGGTCTTGTCCCGCGCGGCATGGATTCTCCCCCCGATCTCCGGGAGGATCATGACCTCCACGAACTCGTTCTCGAGGAAGATGGCCCGCCATGAACGATCCTTCTTCCCCTCGGCGATGCGGTCGTAAAAGGGGAGGGGATACACCCTGCCGCTGCTGCCCTGATAGACGCGCTTCTCGAGGAACATCGGGTTCCTGTCGGGAGGCAGCGGGTCGTGGGTCGGGATCACCACGCTTTCAGTGCGGACGGTGACTCGGGTGGGGTTTGCGGGACTCATCTTGTTCAATTCACCTCGGGTAGAGTAGTCCGCTCCCGCCCGGGGACAATCCCGATCCTCGGAAGGAAAAATCCACCGTTTGCGATGAAATCGTGGTAGGAACGGGGGATGATCACCCGACTTATCGCCCCGTTCCTGATCCTTTGCGCCTTGGTCCGGAC
This sequence comes from Spartobacteria bacterium, assembly GCA_947471565.1. Taxonomy (GTDB): domain Bacteria; phylum Verrucomicrobiota; class Verrucomicrobiia; order Chthoniobacterales; family UBA6821; genus UBA6821. The sequence goes on from CANIVT010000013.1 coordinate 23,360, forward strand.
CGCCGCGGCCCTTGTTCCCTCAAGCGGACCGAACGTCAACTGGCCATCGTTCATGGGACGTCAGGATCCCGTCTGGGAACGGATGCCTGCGGATTATTACGAGGGTCCCTTTGCGGGCAACGGTCTTCTCGGGGCCGTTCTCTACCGTGACGAGGTGGCAACCAACGCCCTCCACGTTGAGATCGGCCGCACCGATGTGTATGACCATCGCCCCGGCAGAACGGCCCACTACAAGTGCCGGCTTCCCATCGGTCATCTGCTGCTGACTCCTGCCGGAAAGATCACCGGTGCTCAATTCCGGACCGATCTCTGGAACGGAGAGATCACCGGCACCCTGGTCACCGACAAGGGGCGGATCCGTCTCCGCTGCTTCGTCCCTCCCGACGAAGGGGTGATCGCGATCACCTGGGGGGCGGAGGGAGGGGAAGGCAAAGCCGCCTTTTCGTTCGTCCCGGAGCAGGGGAATAGTCCGCGCCACATCGTCCAACCCAACCGTGACAAGGGATTCTCGTATGATCCCAATCCTCCCTTCGAGGTATCGCATCGCGAGGGGATGGAGGTTTGCGTCCAACCGCTCAAGGCCGGCAGCGATTACGCCACGGCATGGAAGGAAAACCGTGACGGGGAGGAGCGGACGCTCCTGATTTCGGTGGCGAACAGGGGCACGGCGACCGGCTCCTCCGCCGATGCCGTGGCCGCGGTGAAGTCCGGATTTGCCAAGGGCGTGCCCGCCATGGAAAAGGCCAACCGCGACTGGTGGCACGCGTTTTACCCGGCCAGTTTTGTCTCCGTTCCCGATCCCCGTCTCGAGAGCTTTTACTGGATCCAGCTCTACAAGATGGCCTCCGCCACGCGGGAGGGACGTCCGGTCGTCGACCTGATGGGTCCTTGGTTTCGCAAAAGTGTCTGGGCCGCCTATTGGCAGAACCTCAATGTCCAGCTCGCCTACTATTCCGCTCTCCCTTCCAATCACCCCGAACTCGCCGAGCCTCTCTGCCGTCTCCTCTGGGACCGTCGCGCCGACCTGATCGCCAACGTGCCCGAGGAGTATCGGGCCGATTCCGCCGCGCTCGGGAATCCGACGGGCTTCGGCGACCTGATCGCCCCTGCGCCGGGCCCCGTGCGGGAAAAGCTGGGCAACGGGTCCTATCATTTCATCGCGCTTCCGTGGCTGATGCAGCAGTTCCAGTTCCAGGCGCGCTTCACGGGGGATGATGCCCGGATCCGCGATCAGATCCAGCCCCTGCTCAAGCGGACCGTGAACACTTACCTCCATCTGCTCGACCGCGATGCGAAAGGCACCTACCACATCCCGAACTCCTTCTCCGACGAGTATGGCGACGCGCCGGACGCGAATCTCAATCTTGCCCTGCTCCGATGGGGTCTCGTGACATTGCTCGAAAACGACCGTCGCCTGGGTCTCCATGATCCGGAGGCGACGCGGTGGAAGGAGGTTCTCGACCATCTCGCCGAGTATCCCGTCGATCCCAAGCAGGGGCTCCTGCTGGGGGCGGGCACCCCGTTCGCCAAACCGCACCGGCACTCAAGCCATCTTTTCGCGATTTTTCCGCTGTACGTGCTCAACGTCGACGATCATCCGGGACAGACCGGTATGATGCGCCGCTCCATCGATCATTTCCTCTCCCTCCGCGGCGATGAGTGCATGTTCAAATTCACCGGGGCCGCTTCGCTTGATGCCGCGCTCGGAGACGGCAACGGGGCATTGAAGTGGCTGAACCGCTCGCTGGAACTTCAGGCCAAGGGCCCGACCGTCACGGCCAACACCCTCTACAGCGAGAACGGTTGGCCCACGTTCGAATCACCGATCTCCGCCCAGCGGGCGATTCTGGACATGCTGTTGCAAAGCTGGGGCGGGGTGCTGAGGATTTTTCCCGCCTGTCCTGATTCATGGAGCAACGTCTCGTACGACCGGTTGAGGGGTGAGGGTGGATTTCTGGTCTCCGCCGTCCGTGCCGGGGGAAAGACCCAATGGGTGGCGATCGAGAGCCTTGCCGGCGAGCCATGCCGCGTGCGGACCGGGATCGGAGGCAAGGTGGTGGCGGAGGGAATCGATCCCAAATCCGTGACTGATCTGGGCAACGGCATCACCCGGGTGGATCTTCCCAAAGGGGGAAGGGCCCTTCTCCGCGCGGAGAACGCGCACCCTCCCTTTGAGGTCACCCCGGTGCCTGAAAGCCTTGCGTCGGACCGGGTTCCCGCATGGGGATGTCGATAAGTCGGGGGCCGGTCCCGGGAAGCCGGGATGCGGCCGATGCTCAGGGATTGCCCGGTTCTTTCAGCGTGATGCGGTAGGTGATCGCATGGTGGCAGGGCAGGACTTTGGGGGGCTGGATGTGAAGCCCGTTGGTCTTTTGCTCCCAGACCACCTTCTCGTCGCTCCCGAGAAGGCGGATCTCCGCGATCGGACGGTCGAGCAGGCCCGACCAGCCCAGGGACTTGCCCAGGGTCACGGCGCGGATCTCCTTGTCGGGTTCGCCGAGAACGATCACGTAGAGGGTTTTGCCCACCGTCGTGAAGCGGATGTCGCGGGCGGTGAATTCGAGCAGGTTACTGCCGCCGCCGCCGTTGGAGACCGGGGTCGGCCCCTCTCCGAAGGTTTTCCAGGGTCGGCTGCCGTAGATCGCCTCCCCGTTGATGGCGAGCCATTCGCCGAACTCCTCCAACAGCTTCCGTTGTTTTTCCGGCAGGGAGCCGTCTGGGGCGAGCGAGACGTTCAGCTGGTAGTTCCCGTTCTTGCTCACGACATCGGCCAGCGAATGGATGCATCCCCGGACACCGGCATTGAGTTCTTCGCCCGAGTAGAACCATGACTTCTGGAGGCTTTGCGAGGCCGACCATGGAAAGGGCATCATGCGGTCGCTCATGCCCGCCTCGTAATCCACCACGCCGGCCGTCTGGGGAGGGCAACTCTTGATGTTGAGCACCCATTGGTTGGTGCCGCCGTGGAGTTTGACGTCGGTGTTGTAGTAGTGGGCGTAGATTTTTTCGCCCACCCCGTCCGGAAATGGCGGGACCCCGCCGTCGAAATAGATGAGATCCGGGTGGTATTTGTCGATCATCTCCTTGGTGCGAAGGAACAGGCGGTTGAGGAATTCGGGGGTCCATTTCCCCTTCTCGTCGGTGAAGGGTCCGTAGAGGAGCCGTGGGTCGCGGTTTTCCCAGCAGGTTCCCTTGCCCTCCTCTTTCCATGTGCCCTTGCCGAAGGTCATTTTGCCGGTGAGGGGATCCCTCGAGACCCCGGTCAGCCTGGCTCCGTCGTAAGGCACGCCCTTGAGGGGGCCGTTCGTGTCGCATTCCAGTGACTTCATGGGCAGATGCGACCACATCCGATGATCGCCCACGCCCATCCGCAGTCCGTGCTTGTCGCAGGCCTTGCGCCATTCGCCGATCACATCCCTCCGGATGCCCATATTCACCGAGTTCCAGGGCTGGTAGGTCGAATCGTAGAGGTCGAAGCTGTCATGGTGGCAGGCCACGGGGATCATGTAGCGGAAGCCCACTTTCCGGAAAAAGGAGGTGAGTGCATCGGGATCCCATTTCTCGCCCTTCCATCGGGCGATCATGTCCTTCCATCCGAAACGCGAGGGATGCCCGTATTTCGCGGCCATTTCGTCGTTTCTTCCCTGCACATACATCCAGTGAAAAGGCCATCCGTATTTGCCCTCGATCGAGCTCGGTCCCCAGTGCAGCCAGACGCCGATCTTGGCGTCACGGTACCAATCCGGGACCCGGTACGATTTCCAGCTGGGAGAGAGGAATTCCGGATCATACGGACCCTTTGCGATCTTCATCGGGGCCAGTTTCGCCGCCTGTCCACCGGTGTTGGAAAGGCTGGCGTCGACCATGTTGTCCGCGTCCCGTTGCAGTTGCTGTGCCTGATCGGCCGGTTTTTCGGTCGGGGTTTTGTTCCCTGAAGATGCAGGCGCTTGCGTCGTCAGGGCCAGCAGGGCCAGTGCAAGGAATACGAGGAGGGGTCTTGGATTTTTCATTGGCAAACGGCAGTGTACGGCGTGCCGGTGAGTTTTTGCACCCAAAAGAGGAACCGGCAGCACACCTTTCCTTCATGAACATCACGAAATCCCTTCCGGTGGCGTTTTGCGCCCTCTGCCTCCCGGTCCTGAAGCTTTGGGGGGAAGGATCGGCCCCGGCCTCGTTGCCGAACGGGGTCGATCCGATCGTCAAGTCCTCGGTCTACGGTGACAAGTCGGTCTGGTCGTATTCCTCGTCGGATCCGCTGCCGTGGACGTTGTTCCATCCCAAGGATTTTGGCTCGGCCAAAATCGATTTCAACGGCGATGGGGTCACCCCAGTCGGAACAGTCCCCGCTCCAGGGGTTCATCCGCGCATTTTCTTCTCGCCGGAGGATCTCCCCGCCGTCCGTAAACGCATCAAGGAAGATTCCGGGGCACAGTCTGCCTGGAAGCTGATTCTCGCCTACTCCCATGCCCTAAATCTGACCTATGACGAGAAAGCCGATTATGCACAACCCGACTGGGCCAACGGCTCGTTCCGTGTCCATGGACGCACCGATCAGGTGATGCGGATCGGCGGGTATGATCCCAAGCGTGAGGATTATTACGGCCTGCTTGCGGAGGGCAAACCCACGGAAACCTACGAGAATCCGAAAAACGCCGGCAAGCCCCGCCCCTCTTACTTCTTTTTCCCCGCAGCCATCGAGGGGTTCCGTTGCCTGATCGATGACGATGCCGCGGGTGCCAGAAAACTCGCGGCAGCCGTGGCGACCTCGGTCAGGTTCGAGCAGGAGCGCCGTGCCAAGGAGGACAAGCCGGCAAAGCCGGGGCAACCGCCCCGTCCCTCCACACCCCGGTACGACGCCTCCCAACTCGGGCTTGTGTATGACTTCATCTACAACTGGATGACGCCGGAGCAGCGGAAGTTGGTGCATGACGAACTTGTGCTCCTCTCCTCTTGGGTGGACGGTTACGGAACTTTTAGCCATGCCGAGACAAGCCGGAGCAACTGGGCGACATTCAGTTACGAAGTCTGGGACACGGTGGCGATCGAGGGGGAGGAGGGATTCAACGACCTCAAGTTCCTCGGCCTCTACCGCGGATGGCGCGACTTCTTTACTTATTCCTTCTTCAACAGCGGATGCGCCTACGAGGCAGAGGGGAAACTTCTCTTCGGCCTCGACGCCGTGGTGGCCTTCGACCGGATCGCCCCGAAATACGGTCTTCCCCTGCTGTCGCGGCATCCGCTCATCCGCAACCACTACGGAAAGTTCACGGCCCTCTCGGTGATGCCGACGCAGGACAACCGATACGCCATTTTCGACATCCTGGGCGGCATGGGGCAGGGACTCTGCACCCCGCAGGATCTCGTCGTGGCGCACTACCTGTTCCCGGAGGACAAGACGATTGACTTCGTCTACCGCTCGATGGTCGGGGAGGACTTCCGGAGACTGCCCACTCCGGGGCACAGCTGGAACAATCTGATCACCGACGCGATCTTCGCGACGACCCATCACCCCGGGAACACCCCGGAAAAACTGGGTCTGCCCCTGACCTTCTTCTGCGGGCAAAGGGCGGTGATGATGACGCGTTCCTCGTGGGACACCAACGCCACGTTCCTCACCATGCATGTGCGCGGTGCCAGCGGCGGTCACCCCTATGCCGACCGCAACGGTATCATGCTGGCCGCACAGGGGCGCTCCTGGGTGACGATCCCTTTCAAGGACGGCAAATCGTGGCAATGCAGCACGGTGACTTTTAACGGCTGTGAGCAAAGCAGCACCACGCCGGGACGCGTCGTGGACTTCGTCGACACGCCCGACGCGACCTTCATGGTCGGGGACAGCAAGTATTGCTGGGACTGGATCTGGGGCGGAGCGGACAAGAACAAGCAGGGGCAACCCGTCACCCGCAGGGACGTGGAGGAGGGGAACGTGGAGCTGGGAAAGACGCGCAAGCCGGTCGAACTGAGCTTCAACGATTTCGCCAGAACCAAGGTCGACGTGCTCGATTACACCCAACCGATGAAATACTCGGGTCACTGGGTTGGTCCCGACGGGACGCTGCGCTCGTACTACAAGATGGTCAACAATCCCGTCATCAAGTCGTTCCGAACAGCCGGCCTGGTCAGGGGAAACCGCCCCTATGTGCTGGTGCTTGACGACATCCAGCACGACGCCCTTCCCGCGCTTTACGAGTGGCATCTCAGCCTGCCTGCGGACCTCGTTCGAACCCAACCGCCTACCGGTTCGCAACCCGGAGATCTTTTTTTCGCGGCCAAGGAGTCCGTGAGCGACAAGGGGGATCTCGTCGCGGGATCACCCGCTCTTCTCGTGCGGGTGCTTGATCAAAAAGGGAGCACCGTGGCGCCGCGGATCATCGAGGGTAATCCCCAGGTGCTCACTCTCGGCACTCGGGCAGTGGATCCCTCCTTCAAGGTCCTGATCCATGCATTCCGGGGAGGTGATCCCGTTCCTCAGACAACACCCTTGAGCGGCGGCAAGATTGAGGTCAACTTCCCGGACCAGAAGGATACCCTGGCTTTCAGTGAGGCCTCCTCCGGCAAGACGGATCTTGTGATCACCCGCGACGGGAAGGAAATCACGGCGGTGAGGAACCCGGTTCCGAAACTCGAGGATCCCGACTCGGATCTTCTGACAAAGCAGCAGCAGGAAACGGCCGCAATCGCCTCTTCCCTTGCTTCCTTTGATGCTGCAAAGATCCCGGGCCTTGTGGCCTCGTGGGATTTTTCGAAGGCCGGACCCGGGGGCTATCCGGCACTCAAAACAAACATTTCCCCGATCCCGTCGACCAACACATGGACGCTTGCGGGTCTCTCCGGCACAGCCCTTGGCATCGACAACCACGGACTGACCGTTCCTTTTCCCTTCAAGGAGCAGTGCCCCGGGGCGCTGACTGTCGCTTTCTGGGTGAAATGGCTCAAGACCCCGCCCGCTTCGCCCAAGGAGAAGACTTCCGACGGCCCGTGGATGGGTGATGTGATCTCGGTCAACGGCGGCAATGGTTTCGTCATGAGCCTGATTCAGGGTGGACTGAATTTCCACTCGGCTGGGAACAGCGATCTCCTTCCATCCGCCGCCCTGTTCGGATGGACGCACTACGCCGTCACCACCGACGGAAAGTCCGAAACCCTCTATGTGAACGGAAGACCCCAGATTACGAACGCACTCTCCAAACCACTCACTCTCGGCGGAAAAATCAATCTGGCGGGAGGGGGCTACGGAGGGTTCAGCGGCGCCTACCAGGATCTCAGAATCTACAACCGGGCATTGTCCGCCGAGGAACTCCTGAGGATGGTGCTGAAGGCAACCATTCCGGGTTCCCCCTGAAGTCAGGATTCCATTTCACGAGCGCATTCCCCCCCATGAAAAACCGATGGTTTCTTGCATCGTTGATCCTGCCCTCCGGTTGGCTGCACGCTGAAAATGCCGCCACCAATGGAGCGGCAGTCCCCATAGAGGCAACATCGACGCCCGTCACCCGCCATCTGGACGGAACGGAGGTGAGGAGACTTACCCCGCCACCGGCTCCCGGTGTCCATCCGAGAATTTTCTTTTCTCCGGAGGATCTTCCCGAGCTTCGGCGACTGGCCACGCAGTCGCCGGCCAGAAAAAACGCCTATGAGGCGCTCAGGAAAACGGTGTACGTCACACTCGATAATCCCGTCACCCCGGAGGGGAAAATCCTGACGCTGATTTCCGAGGGGAAGACTCCCTCGGACGCCCAGTTCGCGGCGGCTTCCGATCTCTCCCATCAGCTTGCTCTAGCTTCCATCGATGCGCAGATCTCCAATGATGCGGAGAGGGGCAAACTGCTTGGCAAGATCCTCTCCGCAGAGGGGAGCTATCTCCTAAGGACATGGCATCGGCCCAAGGACCCCGTGGGTCTTCACAACGGATGGGACAGTTACCTCTGTCTCGCCTACGATTTTCTGGCCTCTTGGATGTCAGAGGAGCAACGCTCCCCGGTCAGGAAGTTCATCGTGAAGATGATGGACGGGATCAATATCTTCACCCATGACTGGCCCGCCCACATGCGGATGTGGAATTGGGCCGGGCTCCATGTCTATCAAGGGTGGGGAACACTCGCCATCGAGGGGGAGGAGGGGTGGAATCCCAAGCTCTGGAATCAGGCCAAGGAAGTGGCCCGGGATTTCTGCCGTTACAACATTCACGAATCGGGCTCCCTTACCGAGGACCTGACCTATTTCACCCTGGGATTCCAGGGAGCCGGTCTCGTGATGATGGCCGATGCCAAACGTGGCGGTGAGGATGTGTGGGCCGAAGGGAGCAATGTCGGGAAGCTCAGAAATCATCTTGTGAACCAGCTCCATCCTTGGGGCGGGGAATTCATGAGCCACGCCGACGGCTCGGGAAGCGGATTCTACTCGGCCTGGACGATCCTCAAGTACATGTACCCGACCGACCCGATGATCGACTGGGCATGGCGGCACCGTGTCGGCGAGGATTACGGCAACGGAGGAGCGGGCAACGACAGGGGAACGCGCGAGTGGCTGATGGTGCTCTTCAATACCGAGCATTTGTCCAAGGCGGTCTCTCCTTCGGAAATGGGACTTCCTACGACCTATTTTTGCCCGAAGCGCAGTTACCTCGTCGCCCGCTCTGGATGGGATACCAACGCCCTGAAACTCGATTTCGAGGCAAAAACCGACTACCCCGTTGTCGGTCACAATCATGCCGATGCCAACAACTTCACCCTCGCGGCCCTCGGTCGCGAATGGGCCACCGAGGTGGGCTACCATGCTGCCGCCGGTCACCTTCATAACAATGTCCTGATCGACGGCCGTTCCGAATCGCCCTGGCCGGCCCCCGGGGGACGCTGGATCAACCTGATCGACACCCCCGAAGTCACCCTAGGTGTCGGTGATGCCGAGCATGCCTACACGTGGAGATGGACGGATTCCGGGTTCGGCGTGGACAATACCCCACCCACAGACATTGACGAGAAGTGGGAGCTGGAGACCCAGCCCGATGTGAGGGAGTTCGTCCGGGAGCAGGTTGAGTCCGGCAAGGGGCGTCAATCGATCTTCGAGCATCATGGACCGGTACTCCGTGGGCTGTGGAATCCAGTGCAGAAGGCGTTCCGCACTGCCGCGTTGGTCCGTGGCAATCATCCCTATGTCCTGATGGTGGATGACATCCGCAAGGATGATTCCTCACATCTCTACGAATGGGCCATGCACCTCCCCCCCGATCTGGAGATCATCAGGAGCGGGGGTAACTGGGTCGATCTCGGCGCCCGTGAGATCCCGGCCGATCCAAAAATCAAGGGGGACAAGCCCAAACAGGATAAGAGGCGCCTTCTCGTCCAGGTTCTCAATGCCGACCATGATTCCCCCGCTGACGGAATGGCTATCCGCATCGACCAGTCATCGATCGGCAACGGGGCCTTCGATCAAGGAGCACTTCACAAGCGTCTCCTGATACCGGCAAGGACGAAGGAACCGCGCTTCAAAATCCTTCTCTACCCCCACATGGAGGGGGAAGCGATACCCGACATCCTCTGGAATCAGGAGCATGACGCCGTTTCGATCAAGACTCCGGATCAGACCGATGTCTGGTCCTTTGCCCCGGCGGCGGAGGGTCGCACGGCGGTGGCGCTGTCCCGCGAAGGCCGGACGATTGCCGTGGCCAATTCAACCCCTGCATCGCCCGAAATCACCACGCCGGGCCGTTTCTTCACCGGGAGCACCAAGGTTTCCTTCCTGCTGCCAGGACCCGGTCAGGAAATCCGCTACACGCTCGACGAAAGCCAACCGGGCCCCGATTCCACGTTCTATGCCGGGCCGTTTTCTCTCGATAAAACAGCCGTTGTGAAGGCCATCACCGTCGCCCGAGATTGGAAATTCGGCAAGGAAGGGACGAGTCCCGTCACCGAGACGAAATTTGTCCGTGGAGAACCGATGGAGCCCGTCAAAGTCCCCGATCTGGAACCGGGTCTGAAAGCATCCGTCCATCTCGGTTTCTGGAACACTCTTCCTGATTTCACCAAACTGAGGGAGGAATTCACCGACGGGGTAAGCTCATTCATCTTCCCTCCCGCCACCCCCGGCAAGGGATTCGGAGTTGTCATCGACGGTTACATCAAGGTGCCGGCTGACGGAGTCTACACGTTCGCCCTTCGCAATGACGACGCAGCAAAACTCTGGATCGACGGCCAAGAGGTCGTCGACAACGACGGGGCCCATGTGGTCCGGACGAGGACCGGAGAAATCGCCCTCAAGGCCGGCCTCCACCGGATCAAGGTGGCCAACTGTGACATGGCCTTGGCCTTGGGAACAGCCAAGGGAGACGGATCATGGGCGTTCGACGTTCTGTGGGCTCTGCCTGGTGCGGGACTCTCTCCTGTTCCCGAAGAGATCCTGTTCCGCGAAACGGGTCTCGCGTTCAGCGCTCCCAAACCGCTTTCCGTGAGCGCCGTGGAAAAAGCGGACACAGAGCCCGGCCTTTTGTATTCCACGTTCGACCGATCCGGGGAGAAGGGGACACCCGCCTACTTCCAGACTCCTCCCGGCAGGCTCCGACTCTCCACGACGGCCTCATCGGTGGTTCCCCCGGACTCCGATCCGGGCCTGCTGAATGTCTACGAGGGATACCTGCGCGTCCGTCATCCCGGCACCTATGCCTTCAGGCTTCCGGTGGCGGGATTGGCGGAGTTGGAGATCGGCGGCCACGTCGTCTCGAGGATCGGTCTGGAAGGCGCCGACCTTTCCCGTGCCGTCGAACTCCCCGAGGGATTGGTCTCCTTCCGACTGAAGGCCGGCAAACTGCCGGAACCCCTGCTCTGGAAGGGTCCTGGCATGGACTGGCAACCGTTGCCGAGCGGGGATCTTGTGCGCAGCGAGGGTGCCGTGAAAGTGGTCCGCAAGGGGGATCTCCTCGGCGATTGGCGGGCCTCGAAATTCAAGGAAGGAAAACTGGTCAATCTGGCCGATTCGGTTGCCGGACCGCTCCCGATGCCCGACGGGGTCCAGGTGGTGACCGATCCTGCGGAGGGCAAGGTGCTGCGCCTCGATCATGCGCCGATGGTCAAGCTCGACCCGACCGGCATCCTGGCCAACGAACTGACGGTGGTGATCCGTTTCAGAAGCGACAAGGATGCCTCGCTTTTCCGCTACGGCTACGCCCACTTCGGCGTCTTCGCCAACATCGGCGGTGGAAATGTCTCCGCCGCCGGCGGAGGGCTTTTCAGGGTTGCCTCAAGCAAGGGAGAAAAACTGCGTGATGGCATATGGCACACGGCGGCCTTCACGTTCGGGGGCAGTCCGGTTCGCGGCATCAAGGTCTATCTGGACGGGGAGCTGCAGGGGGAGGGACGCAGCAAGGCACCCTGCCTGACCGACAACCTCGAGTTCCTCAAGGACTTCACCGGGGATCTCTCCTTCATCAGGCTTTATAACCGGATCCTGACGGAGGAGGAGATCAAAGGCATGGGTTCCAGGAAAAGCAAACCGTGACGGGGTTCCGAACCGCCCCCCTATTGGGGCGCGAGCACCGTCATGTCCTTGCGGCGTTCGGGGGGGGTGACCTTGAGATCAACAAGGGCTCCCGCGCGGACCGTTCCCTCGACGGTCGTCATTTTGGGGGCGTGGAGTTTGAAATCCGCGTCCCAGTCCTTGGGCCAAGCAGGCAACACCGTGATTTTGTCACCCTCCGATTGCAGGAGCATGGTTTGGAGGGCGTGCAGGCCGTTTCCCCCGTTGTCCTGGTCCGGCGAATAATCGAAACCGGCAGGCCAGAAAGCGGGGAAGCGGAACCTTCTGTCCCTTGCCGTCAGATGCTTGATGACCGCGGCCCTGGCGGTCGCGGCATCCCCCAGAAGCGCGGCTTGGGTTCCGTTCTGCGACCAGCAGCCGAACCATTTGTTGCGGCGGGTGTCAAAGGTGCGTTTGGCCATCTCGTAGTCGGGCTTCCCCAATCCGTAAATGCGGAACGGATAAACCGCGTAAAGTTCGGGATTCTCCATGTTGTGGCCGCCGCAGACAGGGGACTCGTGGGTCAGGATTCTCTTTCCCCCGTCGCCCTCCCCGATCGGAATCGGGGGAAGCTCGTCGAGAAGTTTCTTCCAGTGCGCGCGCATGGCCGGTGTCCCGAGATCATCGGGCAGTGCCAGGAGTCCGGTGAGAACCCAATGCAGTCCGGCCACGTCGGGCGTCGGATTGTTGACCTTCCAGAATGTCTCGATGGCATTGGCGGGGCTGATGAACAGCTTCCCTTTGTCGTCGCGCTTGAAATGCTTGTCGAAAAACGTGATCCCGGCATCAGCCATCGGGACGAGGGTGTTCCGCGCAAAATCCTTGTCACCGGTATGGGCGTAGTAATCGAGACCCATCGCGCTGTATTCCAGGATGGGGGTGTAATAGTGCAGCGTGTATCCCGGATGGCTTTCGGGAGGCAGGTAGTCGAGCCCCCCCCAGAACGGGCCTGTCTCGCGGAAGTAGGCGCCCTCGTGGCCGTAATATTGCTGAACCAGCTTCGAGTTCCCTTCCAGCATCCCGCGGTACATGCGGAAAAACGGCCGCATGAGGTCGTAATCACCCGAGGCCATCATCGGCCAGTACACGGGACGCGTGTTCTGGAACCAGTATTGGTAACCCCATCCCCGGAAATCCGCGGTTCCGGGCGTCACGATATCGGGTTTCTCCTTCTTCTTGTCGCGGTGGACGATCGGACCCTTCGGCTCGATGACAAAGAGTGATCCGTTGAACTTGATGGGAAAATCACCGCGGCTGGAACAGGCGTTGATGTAGCGCTGGAGGAGGTATCCCGTGGTCACCTCGCGGGCTTTTTCTCCCGCGGTGATGAAGATATGGCTGCGGTCCCAGAAGCCGGACCACCAGGCGTCATGCTCTTTGCGCGCGGTGTCCAGGGGAGTGGCGTCGGACGAGGCAACCTGGGCCTCGAGTTTCCTGAGCCATTCGGCCGGGTCGGGGGCCTGCATCGTCAGGGTGTGGATGGAAACTTCCTGGGTGGTCGCCGGACTTGCTGATTCCAGCGTCGAGGCATCTTTGGAAACCAGATTTTTCCCTTCGATGAGACCTCCCGTCATGCGGTCGGTCAGTTCGGGAATTTGCCTGTTGATGCTGCGGTAATACCACGCGACGCGGTTTTTTTGCCCCGTGAGGATCGTGTCGGCCCCGAGCCATTCGTTGGGCTCGGTGCGCCATGATTCCAGCGAAACCTTCATCTGCACGGGCGAGGTCGCGGCACACTGCACATGGATGACCGGGCGGTTTGCATCCACCCAGAGAAGAATAACCGACTTTTTCCCCTCCTCGCCGACGCTCGCCTCAAAGAGACCCTCCCGGAGGAGAAGGGACTGCCTGAAACCCTGCGCGGGTGGGGCGAAGGGATTGGGCGACAGGGAAACCCTGACGCGGCCCAGCTTGATCAACCCGTAGGCGCCGTATCCCGGCGAGGTCGTGTCACCGCTCCAGGCATCGTTCTTGCCGATGTAAAAAACGAGATCCCCGTTATTTTCCACCCATGCGTTGAGGGCGATGTCCCCGTTTCCCACAGGCATGGAGCCGGAGGAGTCGGCACCCGGTTTGTTCCACACCACGTCGTAATCTTCCAGGCGAGGTGAGGCGGATTGGGCGGTGACGGTGGAGGCCTGTCCGGTGAGCACCCAGAGCAGGGTGGCAATCAATCTAAGGTGTTTCATGGGGGTGGGTGGCTGGGGCGCCGATGCCCGGGTGGGCCACTGCGCATGCATCACTCTTGAGAATGGCATGCATTTGGCAACCTTGAATTTGGAAACGTTCACCCGCAAGCAAGCGACCGTTCCCGGAGAATTTGTCATTGATGGGGAATGAGGAACGCTTTCAGATAGACCCCAACCACCCCCTATCCTCCGATGCGATCCCCCGTTCCAGCCCGTATCCTTCCTGTTCTCTGCATGATTGGCCTGGTCTCGGGTGCGCTTGCTGCGGATGCCCCCACGGTTCCCGTTGCTGGAAAACAGGCGGGCGATCAGCGCGAGATCATGATCAAGGGAATTCCCGTGAAGTTCCGTTGGTGTCCTGCCGGAACTTTCACCATGGGATCCCCCGTCGGCGAGCCGGAGCGGGCCGCGGATGAGGCCCAGCACCAGGTGACCCTCTCCCAGGGTTTCTGGCTCATGGAGACGGAGGTAACCCAAGCGCTTTGGAAAGCCGTGAAGGGGCCCATCAATGCCAAGTTCAAGGGTGACGACCAACCCGCCGAACCGGTGAGCTGGTATGAGGCGGTGGAGTTTTGCAATGCCCTCAGCGAGGCGACCGGGTTGAAGAGTGCCTACGACATCGACAGGCAGTCCAAGGATCCCGGCAACAAGGTGGACGAGAAAAAGGACACCCTCAAATGGAAGGTCACCGTTGTTCCCGGCAGCGACGGATTCCGCCTCCCGACCGAGGCCCAATGGGAATATGCCTGCCGCGCCGGCACCTCCACGGCGTTCAGTTTCGGCGACACCGTCAACACCGATCAGGCGAATTATAACGGCAAGAACACCTACAACAACGGTCCCCAGGGAAAGTATCTGGAGAAAACGGCCCCCGTCGGATCCTATCCCCCGAATCCATGGGGCTTCCATGAAATGCACGGCAATGCCTGGGAGTGGTGCTGGGATTGGCACGCCCCCTATCCGACCGGGCAGGTGACGGATCCCTGCGGGCCTCCGGAGGGTGGAGCCCGGATCGTCCGCGGAGGTGTCTGGCATTACAAGCCCGCCTATCTCCGCTCCGCCGCGAGATACAAGGACAATCCCGACAAGCACTGGGATCTTCTGGGCGTGAGGGCTCTGCTTCCATCCCCTGTCGCGGCAGGCAACGCAAGGCCGCCGGTGCCAGTAGCCTCTCCGAAAGCTCCCTGAAAAAGCCTGCCTTGCGCTGTGCTGGCGTTCCCTTACCTGGGGATGTAAGGCTTCTGGACGGGATTCCAATTCTCGCATCTCACGGAGCCGGGCGGTGAGTCCCTGACGAGCAATCCGGCCGGCGGATTGTCCGGGGGGTTGAGAAAATGCATCGACGCCAGGGTCAGATTGCCAGTGTCGAAGCAGGCAACCGCGGGGCGCGCATCCGTTTTCACACAGCGGACGGTGACGTTCGAGAAGGTGCAGTCGTTGACATGACGGAGCACCAATCCATAGGCGGGAAGGGGGCCGAAAACCGTGTAAGGCTCGGGATAGGCGTTCTCGCGTTCCTGCATGGGGATTCCAAGTTTCGATCCGTCGTCGCCTCCGGGAACCGTGAGATCAAGGTTTTCCAACTTCACGTCGCGGACGGGGAATCCGGGTATTCCCGAAATGAGGACCGTCCCCTGGGATCTCTTCGCCGTGCCGCTGACATTGCGGACAACGATTCCCGAGATGCTGCCGGGTCTCTCCCTGGGGTGATCGCCGGTGCGGAAAGCCCTCATCCGTGAACCCAGCCTGATGTAAAGGGGGAGATTGACATCCCTGAGGCGGATGTTTTCCAGGCGGACACCCCGGATATTGGACCCGTCGACGGAATAGATGCGGATCCCCCCCTTGGTGTTCCTGACGAAATCGCAGTCGGTCACCGAGATGTCCTCGAAATCCCCCACGCTCTCCGTACCGATCTTGAACCCGTTCCAGAGCGTGTCCATCGAGCAGCGGATGATTCGGATTCCGCGGCACGGACGGTCGACAGTGGCCTTGAGGCAGACGGCGTCGTCGCCGCTCGTGATCGAGCAGTCGCTGATGGTCACGTCGCGGGAACCGTCGATGTCGATCCCGTCATTGTTGGCCCCGTGAGGGTTGCTCTGGATGGTGATCCGGTTGACGAGGACGTTGGTGCTGCCCCAAAGATGACACGTCCACATGGAGGCGCGTTTCAGGGTGACGTCCTCAAGGACAGCATCGGTGCAGTCCTGGAACCGCACCAGAAAGGGCCTGGGATTCATGCCCGTCATCAGATCCCCCTGACCGTCGATCGTGCCCGGTCCCGAGATCTTCACATCCGTGGCCTCGCGCGCGTTGAGGAGTGCCCGGTTGCACTTGGATCCCCGTCCGTCAAAAAACTCGCCCACCGCTGGATAATCGGCCGGGTTGAGGCTTCCCATCAGAAGAGCCTCGCGCTCCAGGAAAAGCCGGGTGTGCGGGCGGAGATTGACGGTGCCGGTGAGATATTTTCCCGCGGTGAAGCGGAGCGTGCCTCCTCCGCCTGCGGCCAGTTTGTCAATGGCGCGCTGGATGGCCTCCGTGGCGGGCGTGACACCGTCGGCCGGGATCCCTTCGTCGTGAGCGATCACTTCCGCAAGACGACCCTGTTCCGTGGTCGCGGCCGGGAGCATTGCCTGCGAGCCATACGTGGCGAAGATGAAACCGATCAGAAATCTCACTCTGGAATTCATGGGTAAGAGAGCGTGATGGGATGGGTTGTTTTTTTCAACTCCGTGTCTTGGGAATTCACTTGGAAAGATCCCCGGTCATGTTTGAAATCCTCGGCAAATGAACTCCCCCCGATTCCCGGTTCTTGCAGCGGCCATTCTTCTAGGTATCTCCCTCCAGTCGAAAGTTCTCCTGGCCGCGACGGATCCCTCGCCATCACCGTCTCCCTCGCAGCCTGCCCCGAAAAAGCCGCAGAGTCCCGTGGAGCCGGTCACTCAGCCCGGCAACGGCTATAACTGGATGGCCCGCCACGAAGCGGCGTTGGCACTCAAGCCCACGCTGAATCCCGATGTGGTGTTCATCGGGGATTCGATCACCCACCACTGGGGCGGGCTTCCCGAGGGCCGGTTGAAACTGGGCGAAAAGGTTCTCAAATCGGCTTTTCCGAATCACCGCATCCTGAACCTTGGTTTCGGTTCGGACAGGACCCAACACGTGCTCTGGCGTCTCGATCATGGGGAACTCACGGATCTCGATCCCAAGTGGGTGGTGATCAACATCGGCAGCAACAATACGTCCGATCGCAACAGCTCTATCGAGATCATGGATGGCATCAAGGCTGTCTGCGAGAGGGTCAGGACGCAGCTTCCCCATAGCCGGATCATCCTCATGTCGATCTTTCCCAGGGACGAAAAGGCGGATTGCCCCAGGCGAAAAATGATCTCCGAAATCAACAGGATGATCGCCGACTACGCCAAGGCCAACGGAATCATCAATCTCGACATAGGCGATAAATTCCTGGATTCCAACGGCTCCGTCCGCAAAGACCTTCTTCCCGACCGATGTCACCCTGTGGAGCCGGGCTACCGAATCTGGGCGGACGCGTTGCTTCCCTACTTGGATTCCAAATAAGCTCCCCCGTGAGGGCCTAGGGCAGGATCCGAAAGCTCTGCCTCACGATCTCGGCTTTCTTGACCTTCGGTTCCGCCCAGCGACCGAATTGCCAGGCACCCACCGTCACCGTCAGGGGTAGCTTTGCATTGGGAGGGATCTTGGTGAAGACGAGTTTGTCACCTTCGATCACAGCGGGTCCTGCATCGACGAAGAAGCGGACCGGGAGACCGGCGTCGGAGATGGCCTTCAGAGGGATGGAAGCCGTCCCCGCCTTCACATCCGGAATCGGATCGAAAGTGATTTTTTGCGACGCACCCTCCGAGTTCATGCCCGTCACGTTCATTCCCGCGGGTTGGACCACCCCGCGCACGCCGGTCGTGCCGGGTTGACGGACCGCCAAGTAGGTGGCGACGTTCGGCCAGTTCCGGTCCACGGCGATGCGGAAAGTGCCGTTGCCAAGAGGTTCGATGCATCCGCTGGTCCATTCCACCACCGGATCGCCTGGGGTCTTTTCCAGTTTTACCCCGGCCCCTGCGCCGACGAAGTTCTCCGGGACCTTGTCGAGCAGGACTCCCTTGAGTCGGAAGGTAATGCCGTCGGCCTCGGTCTGGACGACCGGAGCGTTGGAGACGGTACCCGTGGCGGCGTTGGTGAAGGGTTTCGGTTGGCAGTTGATGGAGATGGAGCTGATCCCGTTGAAGATAAAGGGCATCACCGTGCCGTTGGTGTCGGCAAAAGCCGGGAGTTGGGATTTTGACTTCCAATCCACCTTGCCGAGCGACTGCGCTTCCTCTGCGCTCTCCCTGTCGAAGAACCAGGGCATCGCGCGGTTGGTGGTGCCGTTCCATGCGGCAGGGGGTGAGGCTTCGTGTCCCGGTGCCGGCATGTCAGCGAGGAACCCCTCGCTCAGGTCGACGGATCGGAGGTTCGTGCTTCCGTCCCCAGGCAGTCGCGCCTTCGCGACGTTGCCGATAAAACGCGCGGTGATGGAAACGACCTTCTCCGAGCAATCAAAGTGACCGCTCTGCCCGTCGATCGCATAGGAAAGCGCCCACCCGGGATGGTTTTTCCGCTCCATGACGATGTTCCCGTAGCCTGCGGCATTGGAAACCCAGCGGTCGGGGAAGGTCGTCTTCCTGTTGGTGTCGGCCTTGTCCTGCCCCCACTCCTGCGCTGTTCCGAAGACAACGAGTGCCGGCGTGGTGCGGTTGCGAGGTGGGAGATGGTTGTTCTTCAGCCAGATTCCGGCCATGGAGCGTCCGGGCATGGTTTCGACAAGGGCATCGGACATGAGAAGATGACCCGATTCCCCGATCGGTATCCACGGCACGGTCGCCACCTCGGGATAACCCGAGCAGTTGGCCAAGCCGTCGAGAAGCTGCTGCAGGAAGGCAACGGCCTCGGCATTCGCCATCTTTTTTTCGGGACCGAACCTTTTGAAGTTCATGAACGACTGGGGGCACCAGACGATCCCGAGGTCATTCTCCCGGCACACCCTGCGGATCTCCGGATGACCGGCCAGCATCATTTCGGGGACGTTGGAGCAAAGGATGAGAAGGCCGCGGAGTTTCCTGCATTCTTCCGGTACCCAAAGATAGGCGCGGGCCGTGGTCTTGGAGCCGTCGGGCCATCCCGAGAACTCACCTTCCTGCTTGAACTGGAAGACGACGTTCGCGGGAGAGCGAAGTTCCTCCGGCGTGCCGGCCCGGATGGCTGCGACCGTGAGTGACGTGGCCCCACAAGCCATGAGCAAGACCCGGAAAGGCAAGTTCATGGAATCGTGATCGGTTAATTTTTCAGGATATGGAACGTCTGTTTGACGATCGGGGCGGTCCTGACTTTCGGATCCGCATTGCGGCCCCACTGCCATGCCGCCACGCTGACCGCAACGGGATAGGCGGCTCCCGGGGGGACTTTGGTCAATGTGAGGACATGATCCTTCACGGTGGCCGGTCCCGATTCCACGTAGAAGGAAACCGGCAGGCCGGAGTCCGACTTTGCTGTCAGGGACACCGATCCGGTGCCCTCCTTGACATCGGGAATCGGATCAAACGTGATGGTCTGCGGATTGCCCTCCTTGTTCTCCACCAGATTCACGGCAAGCGGCTGGAGCGCATAACGGACATCTTGGGACCCCTCCTGAATGACGGCCAGATTACAGGAGGCGGCTTTCCAAGTGCGGTCAAGTGCCACCTTGAAACGGCCGTTTCCCAGGGGGGCAACGGGGCCGCAGATCCAGCGGACGGCAGGCGTGCCGGGAGTTGTTGCCAGCGTGTCGCCCTCTCCCACGAATCCTTGCGGGATCGCGGGCAGAAGCGCGCCCTTCAGGCTGAATTCGGAGTCGGTGGTGACATTCACCCTGCTGATGGAATCCTGGAAGACAAACGGATCCACGGAGCAGTTTTCGCCGGCTTCCACCGTCGGCATTTGGGTCTTTGCCTCCCAGTTCACGCGGGAGAAATCCTGAGCGTCGCGAGCGAGCGCCTCGGTCGGGAACCAGAGGCGGTTTCGATCACCGGGTGGTGAGTCCCTGTAGGAAGAGACGGGCGGGTTGGTATCCTTGGGCGAGGGGAGCCAAGCCAGAAAGCCGCTCTCAAGATCGACCGGCTTGAGACCCGGGGCCCCGTCGGCTGGGAGCCGAGCCTTGGCCATGGCGTCGATGTATTTGCCAAAGTAAGCGGCCATCCTGTCCGTGCAGTAGAAATGTCCGGTTCCGGGCTCGATGATCGCGCTCAGGGGCCATGTGGCATCGCGTCCCCAACCACGCTGACCCAGCCAGCTTTTGCGGACATCGGATTTTTTCTGTCCCCACTCCTGGGCCGTGCCCAGCGACCAGAGCATCGGCACGGTCCTGTCCTTGGGATATTGGGGGTTCTTGATGCAGATGCCGGCAATGCATCGCTCCGGGCGCTCATCCACCAGGCCCGTCACCATCAGGAGGTGTCCCGACTCGCCCATGGGAAGCCACGGGACCGACGACACCTCGCGGTAGCCCGAGACGGTGGCCAATCCCTCGAGCATCTCCTGAAGGAACCCGACTTGGGTTTTGCGGAGATTGTTTTGAAACGCCGTTTTGGCCTGTTCCCCTTCCTTCTGGGCCGACTCCCAGAGTGCCTTGAAGCCGTTGAAGTTCCAGAAGCTCGGGACAAACCAGACAAGACCCAGGGAGTTCTGTTCGCAGGCCTGCCTGATCGAAGGATGATTCACGAGCAGATGTTCGGGCACATTCGTGCAGAAGATGACCAACCCCTTGATCTTGCCGCAGTTCTCGGGAATCCAGAGATAGCCCGTCGATTTTGTCGCGGAGCCGTCAGGCCAGTTGGTGCAGACGCCGCTGTAGGCGAACTGGAAAACCTGATTCTCCGGGGAGTGTCCCGATGAAACCGTCGTCGCGGTGGGAATTGCGGGGGCCGCTCCGAGGGTGGGAACCAACAGGCCAATTCCAATGATGATGGGCAGTAGTATTCTGGGGTATGTTGATTTCATTAGCTTATGGGGTGGATGTGATCCGACGCGGAATGTCTGGGAATCAAGGTTTTAAAACGACGGATTTCCGGATGAAAAGCCACTTCGACCCTCAGGTGCCGAAATTGTGATTCATGTCAGCAGGCTTCCAGGGGTCCTGCGAGGGAAGACGGCCCGCCTCCTCGTCCGAGGGGAGTTTGGTGCGGTACTTGTCGACCTGAAGGCCCATCTTCTCGAAGGGAATCTGCCGGAATCCGGGAATTTTGGAGAAAACCACGGAATCCTTTTTCAGTGCAAAGTTCCCGGCCGCGAGGTTGACGAATCCCGGATCGGTGTTGGTCACGAGGTTGTCGACGAAGCTGATCAGGGCGGGATTGTTGTTGTTTTCCTTCCTCATCGCCATTTTGTACGGTTCTCCCTCCTTGATGTAGACAAGGTTGTCCTTGAAGAGGGTCCTCAGCGGCAGTTCGTGCCGTTCCTGCAACAGGTTCACGATCTCGGGGTAACGTTCGCTCCAAGGGGGTTGCGTCGGGTTGATCTCCTGAACGGCGGAAATGAGCTTCGAGTTGGTGGCGTATCCCCGGGACAATCCCCGGTCGTCGATGGCGAAGACGGGCCCCTTCTCCTTCACGAAGACATTGTTCACGATGCTGTTGTCCGGGCCGCTCGCGATCCAGACACCGGAGCGGTCACCCGTGAAAATGTTTCCGAAGACGAACGATCCCCCGGCGCCGTCGTCGGGATTGAACCCTCCGACCGTGTCGTGGATGTAGTTGTATCGGATGACGACTCCCCGGAGCGTCCAGTCGAGCCATGCGTAGAAGGCCCCCGTATCCGCGGTGTCATAGGCACAGCGGTAGACTTCGTTGAACTCGAAGACATTGTCGTTTCCCCCGTAGAGGAAAGCGTCGCGGGGGGCGTGATGGATCACGTTGTGGGCCACGTAACATCCGACCACACCCTCGTCGCGCTTCGCATTGTCGACCAGTCGGGCGGTGTTGATGGCGGCCGAGTATTGGGCCTTGAGCACTCCGTAGCGATGGAGGTGATTGTTGACGATGTAGTTTCCCGAGGGGGTGAGGGTCAGGCGGTCCCCGGGATTTCCGTTCACGATCACGCACCCCTTGCCGAGATCGTGCATGTCGTTGCTCTGGATGCCGCAGTTGCGTCCCTGCAACTGGATGCCGTTTCCTCCCAGGTTCAGGAAGGTGCAGCCCGCCACGAGATCCCTCAAGCCGTTCACGACGAGCATCCCTTCACCGAGCGATCCCTCGAAGGTGAGACCGATGAACGCCAGATCGGAGGCCCCGTTGATCGAAACCAACGGTTGATCGAGTTGGGAGAACACGATGTCGGCGCCATCGAGCGGAGCCGGTGGCCAGAAATAGAGTTTCCGGGAGTTGAAATCGATGGCCCACTGGCCGGGGTTCCGGATCTCCTCAGGCAGGTTGATCGCGCACCACTTCTCCTTTCCTGATCCGTATGGCGGGGCCTTGCGGTGATACTTGCTGCCGATCCCGTTTACCAATCCGACGGCAAAGGTGATCGTCCGGTTCGTGGGATCGATCGCACCGACCTTCATCGCCGGATCCTCCCATCCGACTCGCCATTGGCCCTTGAGCCAGACACCGTTGGTCGGATTCCAGCGCGCAGGCTCCTTCTCATTGTAAACAAACGTGCCGGGGATCTTTTTGTCACCGATGACCGTCACCTCCTTCATCGTGGTGTAATCGTCGTAGGGCCAGCGGGATAGCTTCATCCGCCTGCCGTTGAAGAAGAGTTCGAAGATCCCGCCGCCGTCCTTGAAGATATCGGGGAACGGGCCGGTGTGCTTCAGGCCAAGTGCCTTCAGATCTGCGACGAGCACCTTGCCGGCTGTCTCGGGTGCGAGGCGTTTCTGCATTTCGGGATCGGTGACGGCCGCGAAGTCAGCGGCCTTGAGCACCTTGCCGCCGGCAAGCCTCGGCTTCTCGTCTTTGTAGGCGCGGTAGACGACAGGGGATCCCTGCGATCCGGAATCCTCCTGTGCAAAGTTCAGAGAATCGGCCAACTGATAGACCCCGCCGCGAAGGTTCACGGCGACGCCGCCCTTCGGCAGACCTCCGGATTGCTTCAGTTTGAGAACCTCGTCACGGGCGCGGGCGATTGTTGAGAAGGGGCCGGAGGACCCTGCCCTTTCCGGAGAAAGTCCGTCGCAGGAGTCATCACCCGAGGGGGAGACGAAGAACTCCTTCGCAAAACCCTTATCGGGGATCTCGATCGTCGTGATGGGAGGAGTAAAGGTCTTCCAGTCCGGGGGAGCGGCGAAACCGGACGCGGTCAGGACAACCGAAAGAACCGGCAGGAATGCACGGGGGGAAAGGCGCATGGATCTTCCATCGAATATCAGCCACGCCGCGGAGGGCAACGCGATTCAACCATTTACACGGATTTTTCTCCGTGCATGCTCATGCCTCGCCCATGAAGGTTTTTCCCCGTTTTTCACGCTTCATATTGAGGACGATTGCCCTGCTTTCCTTGTGTCAGATTGCCGAGGCGGGTTCGCCGCCTGTGACCAGGGTCTCCGACCTTGCCCGGGGAATGCACTGGGTGGGCAAAGCCGTGGACGAGCCTGATTATTTTGTCTGGTGCACCTCCCCGATTGAGGGACCGGACCGCAAGACACATCTTTTCTGCTCCCGATGGCCCAAACAATACGGGATGGGAGGTTGGTCCAGTCGCTCCGAAATCGCCCATTATGTGGGTGATTGCCCTGAGGGCCCCTTTCGTTTCGCCGATATTGCCCTTCCATGCGACCCCAAGGCTCCGTGGAACAACTCAATGCACAATCCCTGCATCACAAAAGTCGGAGACAAGTATGTGCTTCTCTACATTTCCTTCGACAAACGCAGCGACCGCCCTTACCTGGTCGACGATCATCATCGGATGTTCACCGGCATGGCCGTCTCCGACAGCCTGAACGGCCCATGGAGGAAACTCGGTGACGAGGGGATGGTCTTCAAGCCCTCCCCCGATCCGTCGCACTGGACCCACCATACCTGGGCCATGGATAACCCCGCCTTTCTCGCATACGGAGGAAAGTACTACATTTATTTCAAGGCTGCCCGTCAGCAACTCAAGAGTCGCTACGGCTATGCCGTTGCGGACAATCTCGAGGGCCCCTACAGGCTTTCCGATGCCCCCTGCACCGACAACATCAACTACATCGAGGACGCGACCGCATTCACATGGGACGGCCAGGTTTGCCTCCTGACCAACGACAATATGGGATCGCACACGGGGGTTCCCGGGCGCGGGATCCTCTGGTTTTCCGACACGCCGACGGAGTTCAGGCTGGCGAACGCACAGATAGGCTTCCTTTCCACGAAGGATTACTACAGGGCGGACCTTTCGAAAGCCCGCGTGATTTACGGCAAGGACTTCAAGTTCGAGCGCCCCGGGATTCTCCTTCTCAACGGGAAGCCGTCCTATTTCTACGGCCCGTCGGGCGTCAACCTCGACGGCGATGACCATACGTGCAGTTATGTGATGAAAATCGACATGCCCGGACATTCAGCATCCCAGTGAACCGCTTGAAAATATTCCCGATGCCCTCCTTGTTTTCCTCACGGAATCACTCCTCCCGTTCGCGCATAACTTCTCTCCCAACCTCGCCGATGATGGCGCGTTGTTTTGGAGTCGGGATCCGCCGGACAGCGATTGGCATCACGACGATGGTGAAAGTCCATGTGTTTTTCCGTGCAACGGCAAGGCGGGTCCTGCCGTTCATCGGCTTCCTTTTGCAGACAACCCTGATGAGTGGGCAGACTGTGCCGTCGGTCCCCGGGAATCCCGAATCCCTCTTCCGCTCACCACCCCCCGAGGCAAGTCCTCTCGTGTATTGGTTCTGGATGGGCAGGAACATCACCAAGGAGGGAATCACGGGCGATCTCGAGGCTCTGAAAGCGGCCGGATTCGGGGGAGGTACCATGTGCAATCTCGGCGACCAGTGCACCCCGTGGCCCTATGAGTTCCTGAACAGCATCAATCCCGGGATGGATCCCTATCTCAGCCCCTCGTGGTGGGAACTCGTTCGTCACGCGGCCTCAGAATCCAAGAGGCTCGGTTTGGAATTCGGAATGCATAACTGTCCCGGCTATGAAACGAGCGGGGGTCCGTGGATCACGCCGGAGCTCTCCATGCTTTCCACCTGCTACTCCGTCACCGATGTGACCGGATCGGGCAGAAAAGTCCTCAGCCTGGCCAGGCCCCATGTCGATCCCCGTTCGGATTCTCCGTGGCCGGTTTTCAACGCGGACACCAGGACGACGGAACGTCCCGTGGTCGAGGCCAGAAAGACCTTCTACCGAGACATCAAGGTGCTGGCTGTTCCGGCCGAGGGCGATGTCAATCAGGGGGCCGTGCAGGACCTGACGGATCACCTGAAACCCGACGGCACGATCGAGTGGGATGTTCCTGGGGGGAACTGGAAAATTTACCGGATCGGCTATACGACGGCGGGAAAGTTGGTTAATCCCACCATTTGGAAATCGACGGGGCTGGAATGTGACAAAATGAACCCGGTCGCCGTCACCCTGCACGTCGACCATGTCCTTGCCGACATCAAAGCGCACCTCGGCGACCTTGTGGGGCAGGGATTGAAGTACCTTTGGATCGACAGTTACGAGTACAAGGATCCTCTCTCAGCGTGGACTCCGGCGATGCTGGAGGAGTTCCGCAAGAGAAGGGGCTACGATGCCGTGCCTTTCCTGCCCGTCCTTGCCGGCAGAACGGTTGATTCCGCGAAACGCACGGAACAGTTCAAAGCTGATTTTCACCGCACCATCCACGATCTCTACCGGGACGTCCATTTCGCCATCACGAGCAGAAAGTGCCATGAGGCCGGTCTCGAGCTCCGCTGCGAGCCCTACATCGGCCCGTGGTCCATTCCCGAGATCATGCCCCATCTGGACGGTGCCTCCGCGGAGTTCTGGAACAAAAACGGCACATATGGTCCGGTCGCCGTGAAGGGGGTCGTCGACGCATGCCGGCAAACCGGGCATTCCGTCATTACGGCCGAGGCGTTCACCGCGACGCCGGGCGCAAGTCATTGGGATGAGACGCCGGGTGCCATCAAGATCGTGGGCGATCTCGCCTTCTGCGACGGGATCAACCGCTTCATGCTCCATCGGTTCACCCACCAACCGTGGAATGAACGCTACAAACCCGGCATGGTGATGGGGCAGTGGGGCACCCACTTCGACCGCACGCAGACATGGTGGGAGCCGGCCAAGGCATGGGTCTCCTACCTCCGGAGGTGTCAGGCACTGCTTCAGTGGGGTTCCCCTTCAACCAACGGCATTCCCAATGTGACGAATGGAAAGGATCTGCACTCCATCGGGCGTACCGACGGCAAGACGCATCTCTTTTTTTTGGCGAACTCCACGACCAACAGGATTGCCACGAACTGCTTGTTCGGCATTTCTGGCATGGCTCCCGAACTATGGGATCCCGTGGGTGGATCCATCCGCCCGCTTCCTGATTTTTCACCGCAAACGGGGGGTACTTCGGTCCCCCTGGAGTTCGAACCCGCGCAAAGTTACTTCGTTGTTTTCCGGGAACCCGTGAATGAGTCCGGTAAGCTGCCCGTTGCCTCCCGGAATTTTGCCAAGACCGGACCCGTTCTTCCGATCAAGGGCCCTTGGCAGGTTAGGTTCGATCCCTCGTGGGGAGGCCCCGCCGATCCGGTATGTTTCACCCGCCTCGAGGACTGGACGAAAAATGCCGATCCGGGAATCCGCTTCTACAGTGGCACGGCGACTTACTCTGCGAGCTTTGACTTTCACGATGTGAAGGCTTCCGGATTGCTTCTGGATCTCGGGCGGGTCAACCATCTGGCACGCGTTCAGTTGAACGGCAAGGATCTCGGAACTGTCTGGACAGCTCCCTGGCAAGTTCCGATACCGGCGGGTCTTCTCAAGTCCACCTCCAACGCACTGACGATCGAGGTGACCAACGTCTGGGCCAACAGACTGATCGGTGACGAGCAGGAACCCGACGATTGCGAATGGATGCCCAGCCCGATGTGGGGTGGAAAAGTCCTGACGCGGATTCCTGACTGGGTGATGCGAGGCACGGATCGTCCTTCCAAGGGGCGACGATGCTTCACGACATGGAACTATTTCTCGAAGAATTCACCCTTGGTATCCTCCGGGTTGCTTGGGCCGGTTCGTATTCTTGCCGAGGAAAATCGTGCCAGCTCCCAGGAATGAAGCCTTGTGCCACAGACATCGCCAAAAGCACCCCGTTCGTTCCCATCCTGCTGGGCACGACCCTCGTCTTGATCGCCCACCTGTTCGGGATCGATCAAGCCTCGACACCGATCGCCGGGGTGATTCCGCAAATCGACAAAGCCTTCAAATGGGATGATTCCATGGGGGATACTGCCGATCCGTTTTGGGCGGATGACGATCAACTCTATCACTTCGCGTGCGACGGCCGCGGATTCGGCTCCCTGCAACGCAATCTTTGTTTCAACAAACTTTCGGGAGTGGAACTGGATTCCCTGAAAGGATCCGCTGTCAATTCCATGGATGAATACGGAACCAACGGAGCATCCATGAACGGAACCTCCACGAACGACGGTGCCAATTGGAAGGTAACCGGCCAGGAGTGTATCGACGGCGTTTTTTACGCGTTTGTCGCGCGAAACAAATACGGAAACCGTTCCAAGGATCCGCTGATGCGACAGACATCGGTCAATGCCAGCCTCATCAAATCCACCGACCGTGGCCTGACATGGACCAGGTCCGCACATGAAAACTACGAGCATCCCATGTGGCCCGGGAGCCGTTTCGGTGCCCCGGCCTTCATCCATTACGGCCGCAACGGCGGACAGGTTGGCGGAGACGGGGCGGGCAAATATGTCTACGCCGTTTCAAATAACGGTTTCTGGAACGGCGGGGACGATCTCATCCTGGCCCGTGTCCTCCGGACGGAACTCCCCAAACTGAATGCCACGGACTGGGAATACTTCTCTGGCGGTGAGGGACTGCAGGACTCCTCCTGGAGTCGTGACATAAGCAAGGCCGTGCCGATCCTGAGCAGGCCCGCCAAACTGGGGTGGACCGCCCCCGTCTTCATTCCCTCATTGAACCGTTACCTCCTTGTCTCCTGGTATGTCACCCCGACGCTCAAGGGATGGTTCAATCCCGAGCGTGTGATTTACGACTTTTTTGAGGCCCCCCATCCGTGGGGGCCGTGGAATCAGGCCGGTTCCATGGACGACACCTTCCTCGGGGGTGCGCATATGTATGGCCCCAACCTGTGCGCCAAGTACCAGGAGCAGACCCCTGACGGGGTGAGGATCCAACTTTTCAGTTCGGGAACCATCTTCAGGGATGTTCCGGGCTCCGTCTACAAAAGCTGGCGCTTTCCCCTCCTGCTCCGAACGAAGTCGCTGCCCGAAGGAACCATGATCAACGACACCGATCCGGCGATCCGCTATTCGAAGGACTGGCAGGCCGTCGCCCGGGAATCGGCCAAAGATTACCACAAGGACTGCCACCTGACGCGCTTCCCGGGTGCGACCGCGGAGTATCGCTTCAACGGATCGGGCCTGGAGATCTGGACCTCGAAAAACCAGGGGAACGGATCCTTTGATGTCCTGATCGATGGCAAGCCCGCCGGGACCGTCGACACCAAACTCCGCAATTTCCAGTATTCTGGCCTTGTCCAAGTCCCCGTATTTCGCGATGAGAACCTCACCCTGCGAGATCACGAGGTGAAGCTCATCGTCAAGGGCGATGGCAATGTCGCCCTGGATGCCTTCCGGATCACCAAATAACCAATCCCCATGAACCCATTCCTCGGCGTCTTCTTCCACTGGCTCGGAGGGTTTGCCTCCGGGAGTTTCTATGTCCCGTACCGCTTCGTGAAAAAGTGGGCTTGGGAGACCGCATGGATGGTCGGGGGGTTCTTCTCCTGGATCATCATGCCGTCGTTTCTGGCACTGCTGATGACCCATGATCTCCAAGGGGTGCTGTCGCGTCAGAACGGGCCCACGCTCTGGTGGACCTATTTTTTCGGGGCGCTCTGGGGACTCGGCGGTCTCACCTTCGGCCTCACGATGCGCTATCTCGGCATGTCGCTCGGCATGGGCGTGGCCTTGGGCTACTGCGCCGCGTTCGGGACGCTGCTTCCGCCCGTCGCCAAGCTCTTTATCCCTTCAATTCCCTGCGACGAGACGATCCTCCAGATCGCCTCCAATCTTCCCGGCCAGATCACCCTGGTCGGGGTTCTGTTATGCCTTGTCGGCATCGCCCTTGCGGCGCTCGCCGGTCTTCACAAGGAAAGGGAGATGGACGCCGAATCAAAGACCGCCGCGATCAAGGAATTCAATTTCCCGAAGGGCATCGCCGTGGCCACGTTCTCCGGAGTGATGAGCGCCTGCTTCGCCTTCGCACTGACCGCGGGCAAGCCGATCGGTGAAGCCTCGTTGCTGGCCGGCACGGACCAGATCTGGACGGGGCTTCCCAAGCTTGTCGTCGTCCTGCTCGGCGGTTTCACAACGAATTTCCTCTGGTGCGCCTACCTGCATGTCAAAAACGGAACCGCCTATCAGTATCTCAGCGGCACGGTCCGCGAGGAGCATGCCTCGATCGGTGGGGCGGTAGGGGAGCATGCTCCGTCGACCCCGGTCGCACCCGTCGACGGCGACCAGAAAGTCCCGATGATGCGCAACTATGCTTTCTCCGCTTTGGCCGGCACGATCTGGTACCTGCAGTTCTTCTTTTACACGATGGGTGAAACGCAGATGGGCAAGTTCGGCTTTGCCAGCTGGACGCTCCACATGGCGAGCATCATCATCTTCAGCACGATGTGGGGATGGATCTTCCGCGAGTGGAAGGGCTCCGGCAAAAAGACCCACACCCTGATCGGTCTGGGCATCGCAACGCTGATCTTCTCCACTGTCATCATCGGCATCGGCACTTGGCTCAAGGGCCATTCCTGATCCGTTCAATCCTCCCCATGATGAAGAAACACATCGCCTTTTTCTGTCTTGCCCTGCTGCCGGTCGGTGGAGTCGCCCGTCTTGCCGCGGCCTCGGCAGACCCCCTCCTTGCCCAGGCGCCCCGGCAGCAAGGTTCACTCTCCTTCCCCGGCGAAATGATCGACCTGTGGCACGGGTACAAGCGTCACCAGTTCATGGTCGACGGCTGCAAAGCCTGGGTGGTCGAACCCGCAAAGCCGCTTCCCGGGAAGCCGTGGTCCTGGTGCCTGCAGTTTCCCGAGGCCTTCACCGCTCGCACGCCGGTGCCTGGTCTTCTTGCCGCCGGTTATCATCACGCCCATATCGATGTGGGAAACACCTTTGGATCCCCTGCGGCCATCCGCCACTTCAACGCCTTTTACGAGATGCTCACCCGTGCCGGTCTTTCGGACAAAGTCGTACTGGCAGGACTCAGTAGGGGGGGGCTCTACGCTTACCGATGGGCTTGTGAAAACCCCGGAAAGGTCTCCGTGATCTACGCTGACGCCCCTGTTTGCGACATGAAGAGCTGGCCGGGCGGGAGGGGAAAGGGAAAAGGGAGCAAGGCGGACTGGGATGCCGCCATGAAATGCTACGGATTCAGGGATGAGGCCGCCGCGCTTGCTTATCCTTCCAATCCGATCGACACCCTGGCACCGCTTGCCAAGGCCGGGGTGCCGCTGATCCATGTGGTGGGGGATGCCGACAACATCGTTCCTGTGATCGAAAACACCGCGATCATCGAGGAGCGGTACAAACAACTTGGCGGCTCCATCGAGGTCATTCACAAGCCCGGGGTCGGGCATCATCCTCACGGGATGGACGATCCGAAGCCCGTCGTCGATTTCATCCTCCGTCATGCTTCCTTCGCGGGCCCCTCTTCCCAAAACACCACGAACACCGCCACTTCAAGGAACTGACCATGAACGCCTACGAGATTGCCAAGGAAACCTACGCCGCCCATGGAGTCGACACCGAGGAGGTGCTCAACCGACTTGCCGTCACCCCGATCTCCCTCCACTGCTGGCAGGGGGATGATGTTGGGGGGTTTGAAAACGTCGGCGGTGATCTGGCCGGAAGCGGTCTTGCCGCCACGGGGAATTACCCCGGTAAGGCGCGTACCCCGGACGAACTGCGTCAGGATCTGGAGAAAGCCCTCTCACTGATCCCCGGCAAGCACCGTCTCAATCTCCACGCCTGCTATGCGGAATTGGGCGGCAGAAAAAAGGAGCGTAGCGACTACGGTGTCGGGGAGTTCCAAGGATGGATCGACTGGGCCAAGTCCCGGGGGCTCGGAATGGATTTCAACCCCAGCTTCTTCGCTCATCCCAAGGCCTCCTCCGGTTTCACCCTCTCCAGTCCAGACAAAGGAATCCGCGATTACTGGATCGAACATGGCAAAGCCTGCCGCCGGATCGGCGCCGAGATCGGCCGTCAGCTCGGATCCACCTGCGTCACCAATGTCTGGATTCCGGACGGCTCCAAGGATCTGCCCGCCGACCGCAAATCACCCCGCCTGAGGCTTGAATCCGCGCTCGACGAGGTCTTTTCAGAGAAGATCGCTCCTCAACACAACCTCGACGCCGTGGAGAGTAAGCTTTTCGGAATCGGAAGCGAAAGCTACGTGGTCGGCTCCCATGAATTCTACATGGGGTATGCCGTGAAGAACCAAAAGCTCCTCTGTCTTGACGCCGGCCACTTCCATCCGACCGAGCAACTCGCCGACAAGATTTCGTCAGTACTCCAGTTCGTGCCAGAACTTCTTCTCCATGTGAGCCGTGGCGTCCGATGGGACAGCGACCATGTCGTCCTGCTTGACGATCCCACGATCGCCATCATGGAGGAACTGGTGCGGGGTGAATTCCTCGGCCGGACCCACATCGGTCTTGATTTCTTCGATGCCTCGATCAACCGCATCGCCGCTTGGATCATCGGGTCCCGATCCACCCAGAAAGCCCTGCTCACGGCACTTCTGCAACCGTTGGCGCAACTTCGTGCCGCGGAGGAGGAAGGTGCTTTCTGGGAGCGCCTCGCCATCATGGAAGAATCGAAAACACTGCCCATCGGCTCCGTTTGGGAGGAGTTCCTCCGCCGGAACGACGTGCCGTGCAACTGGATGGCCGAGGTCCGCCAGTATGAGTCCCTGGTATTGGCAGGACGATGATGACATCTCTTGGGTTTTCTCTTTTGCTTTTGGCGGCGGGGGCGGGTGATTCCTATGAGGATACACGCGGACCGGTTCAGGTTGCGGGTCTTCATCCGAAGGTTTCCCGGGACGGGGTTGAGGCCCCTAGTTTCCGGTGGTCCCCTTTTTCAACGGATCCCGACCGCTGGTCCGCTCTTTGGGTGACGGCTCCCCGCGCGGTCAAGGGGATGACTTCCACGGGATCCCTTCTGCGCGGTGAGGCCGTATTGCCGGCCCAACCCCTGCGTGCCGAGGCAAGGATAGCCTGCTCCGCCCCCTACCTGCTTTACATAAACGGGACGCCGGTTTCCCGCGGTCCTGCCGATCAGGGCAAGGACTATGCCGACAGGGGTTTCCAGCGCACCCCCTTTTACGACCTTCGCGATCTGACTCCATTTTTTCGTTCCGGCACCAACACGATGGCCGTGCTCACCGTTCCCGGAGCGCGCTTTCTTCTTGAGTCTCAGTGTTCATTGCCAGGCGGAGGAAGCAAGGTCGTCGGCACCGACGGGACTTGGAGAGGCACCCCCGCTTCGTTCCTAACTGTATCTTCAGGGATTTCATACGGGTCCTCGGGTTCAAAACGTTTTCAAACCTTCGATGCGGGTAAGGAGCCTGTCGGCTGGAGCGGCCCTCATTTCGATGACTCCTCCTGGACGAAGGTCGGTGCCGGAACCTTGTCCCCGGCATCGACCTCCGATGCTCCGGTCGCTGTCAGAAAAGGGGAACTGCGGGCAAGCGAACTCCCTCCCTGTATGGAAACGCTCTATCCCGTCAAGGAGGTCGTCGCCGTGCCGGGCGGGCACCTTGATGTGCCTGCCGGTGCATTGACCGGGGGTAAGCCATTGGAAATCACGGGCGACGGATCGGTTGACGTGATCTTCGACCGTGTGATGTCAGCCCGCATCGGATTCAGGATCCGTGGGGGTGCTGGAGCACAAATCCTCTTCACACCCTCCGAGTTGCAGGGCAGGGGCAAGGTCCCGGCCGGACTGCTGCTTCCGCGCGAGGGGATCCAGACCTTTGAGACCAGAGGATTCCATGCGGTGGGGGCGGTGCGCCTTGAATTCCGGAATGTCACCAAGCCGTTCGAGATCCTTGAGGTGACCGCTGACTGGACCTCCCAACCCCTTTCTTACGAGGGATCGTTCGAGTGCAGCGACCCGTTCCTCAACCGGCTTTGGAAAGCCTGTCGCACCTCGGTCCAGATCAATTTTCAGACCCACCACCTCGATTCACCGACTCACCAGGAGCCGATCAGCGACTACGGCGACTACCTGATCGAGGATTTGGTTGCATATAATGCGTTCGGTTACGGCAACTTGACACTGATCCGCCAAGATCTCCGAAAGTGGGCGGCGATCATGAGGGATGCGGACTTCCGTACGTTCCACACCAGTTATGCCCTGATGTGGCTTCAGGCTTTGATGAACTACTACGACCGTACCGGTGATGCGTCGCTGGTGAAGGAACTCGCCCCGACCGTGCACGATCTGCTCGCGCAATTCGCCACCTATGTGGGTCCCGAGGGACTCGTGTCCCAGGCTCCCGACTATATGTTCATGGACTGGGTGACGTTGGGAGGTCTTCCCGCACACCACCCGCCCGCCGAAATTGGCATGGGCTACATGACCGCGCTTTACTACCGGGCTCTCGCCGACGGTATCCGCGTCGCGGAAATCGCCGGCACCCCCGAGAAGTCCTCCACTTACCGTAATCTGCGGACCAGGATTCTGGGCGGCTACAACTCTCTCCTCTGGGATTCTGCCGCAGGTCTTTACCGCGACGGAGTTTCCCATCTCTCAAAGGTTCCACCCCACAAGTGGATGCCCGCCGATCAAGGAACAATCATCCACTCCGCCCAGAACAACGCCATGGCTGTGGCGTACGGTTTGGCGGATGACAAAAAACCCGGCGAACTGATGGAACGAACCCTCGCGATCCGTCCCTGGAACCTTCAACCCTACTTCATGCACTTCGTGTTCGATGCCATGGATCGGTCGGGTGTCTACGAGAAGGAAGCCAACACATGGCTCCGCAAGTGGACTATCAACGACCGGACCCAGTCGCTTCTCGAGGCCAACGGAATGGGAGATCTCAGCCATGGTTGGACCAGTACCCCGCTCTACCAAATGTCCGCCCGTATCCTGGGCGTGGAACCCGCATCGCCGGGTTTTGACAGGATTCTCGTCAAACCCCGTCTCGGCGATTTACAGTGGGCCAAGGGGATTGTTCCAACGCCGCACGGCCCGGTTTCTGTATCCTGGGCCGCGGAGAAGGATGGACTCCGGTTCGATGTGACGTTGCCCGAGGGAGCCAGCGGAGTGCTCTCGCTTCCAACCAACGGCACCAATGCTGCCTTGGATCTTGATGGGAAGTCCGTTTCCGGAACATTGAATGGTGGTCGATTGGACGTATCGATCGGACCCGGTCATCACGTTGGCACAACATCCCCCTGACCTCCCTCTTATGAAAGTACTGCTCGTGCATGCCCTCGTTGTAGCCATCCTGCATGGCGCTCTTCTTGCGGAACCCTCCGATTCCCCTCGGCAGAAGCTCCTCATGGATTCGTGCTGGCGGTTCCATCAGGGTGACCCGTCCGATGTCGGGACGATATTTGGATTCCTCTCCAAGGAGAGTGACCTGATGAAGCAGGGGCCTGATTCGGAGGCCAAGGATGCCGCCATCCGGCCAACCTTGCCCGATGTCATCAAGGAAAACACCGGCGGCGACCTCAGTTTCGTGAAGCCCGGGTTTGACGACAGTTCGTGGCGCGTCCTGAACCTTCCCCATGATTACGCCATCGAACAACCCTTCGGCGAGAAGGACAACAATGACAAGGGACACCGTCATCTTGATGCTAAGGACGGTTCGGCCATCGGTTGGTACCGGAAGACCTTCGATCTGCCTGCTTCCGACAAGGCCAAGAGGATCACCGTGCAATTCGACGGAGCTTTCCGCAATTCCATGGTCTGGTTCAACGGGCACTGCCTTGGCCGTAAACCAAGCGGCTACACTGGTTTTGTCTACGATCTCACCCCTCATGCACGGTTCGGTGAAAAAAACACCCTGGTTGTCCGCACGGACGCTTCCGGCAACGAGGGGTGGTTCTACGAGGGGGCAGGACTCTATCGCCATGTCTGGCTTCAAAAGACGTCCCCGCTCCATGTCGCCCAGTGGGGCACTTACGTGACCAGCACTCTCTCCGGCAAGGAGGCGACCGTGACGGTTGAAACTACGCTGGAGAACAGCGGGGCCAAGGAGGCGGAAGGGAAACTCCGCACCGTGATTCTCGATGACTCGGGCAAGGAAGTCGCAAGAGCGGAATCGCCCTTCAAGGCAGGGCCAGGCAGGCGGGAGATCCTGTCCCAGCAGCTTCGGGTATCCGATCCCAAACTTTGGTCTCCGGAATCCCCCGCGATGTACAAGGCCATCACCGAGGTGCGGACCATGGGAGTAACGGACGATCTCTACGAGACCCCTTTTGGTATCCGCACGGTGACCTTTGATCCTCAGAAAGGTTTCAGTCTCAACGGGCAACATCGTTTCATCAAGGGGGTGTGCAATCATCAGGATTTTGCCGGGGTGGGTGCGGCCGTTCCGGACAGCATCCAGAAGGACCGGGTCTCCATGATGCGCGGGATGGGGTGTGACGGATGGCGGATGTCACATAACCCTCCCAATCCCGAGTTGCTGGATGAATGCGACCGCCAGGGGATGATGGTGATGGATGAGACGCGTCGCTTCGGAAAATACCCGGAACCCCTTTCGGATCTGGAGACCATGATCCTCCGCGACCGCAATCACCCCAGCATCGTGATCTGGTCTCTCGGCAACGAGGAAATGAGGATTCAGGGAACGCAAGCCGGCGCTGAAATTCTCAAGGTGACACAAGACCTTGCCCACAGACTCGACCCCTCACGCCTTTGCACCATCGCCCAGAACCATGCTGAGGATAAGGATGGCTTCGTGGGTGTGGCCGACGTGACGGGCATGAATTACCTCCGCCTCTGGGGACCCATGGACCGGATCCATGCCGCGCATCCTGACCGTCGCTTTATCGGCACCGAGGAGGCCAGCACCGTCACGACCCGCGGGGAGTATTTCGACGACTATGTCAAAGCTTACAAATCCGCCTACGACTGCCAGGCAAACACCCCGGGATGGGGGGCCACGGCCGAGGGGTGGTGGAAGCACTACCAGAACCGCCCGTGGGTCGGCGGGGCCTTTGCATGGACCGGTTTCGACTACCGCGGCGAACCGACCCCCTATCGGTGGCCTAACATCAACTCACACTTCGGCATCCTGGATACCTGCGGATTCCCCAAGGATATTTACTACTACTACAAGGCCTGGTGGACGGGAGAGCCGGTGCTCCATCTTTTCCCACACTGGAACTGGGACCGCATCGAGCACCGTACGATCCGGGTCAAGGTTGCCGGAAATTCGGAAAAAGGTGAGGTCCTCTTCAACGGGATGAGTCAGGGAAAAAGAAAAATGTCTGCCCAGGGTACGGAATGGCCTCCTTTTCTCTACCACCCCGGCGAAGTGACGGTGAAGGCTTACCAAGGCAACACCCTGGTCTCCTCCAACTCCTTCACTCTTTCGGGGACGGATTCCGTGACTGCTGATCTCAAGCCTGTCGAGGCAAAATCCGGGACACCCGCCGCTTCCCCCCCGCAGTTTGATCCGACGCATCCGGACACGGCCAACGTTACTGCCCCTGCGACCAATCCGATTGCTTCTCCCAGTGATCGGGTGACCATCTCGGTCGTTAACGAGCCAATCGATGTCTGGGTGGAAAGCAACTGCGACGAGGCCGAACTTTTCGTCAACGGAGTCTCCCGTGGCCGCAACAAAATCGAACCGAACTCCCATGCCGAGTGGCGTGCGATTCCCTATGCCCCAGGTTCGATCGAAGCCAAGGGTTACAAGGACGGCAAGCTGGTCCAGAGTGAAAAGATAGAAACCACTGGCGACCCCTCTTCCATCCGACTCAATGCCAACCGTCAGGAATTGAGGGGAGACGGAGAGGAGACCGTGCTCGTGACCGTGGATTCGCTCGATGACAAAGGACGCTTTGTTCCGACCGCCAACAACAGCATCTCGTTCGCAATCAATGGGCCCGGCAGGATTCTGGGTGTCGGCAACGGTGATCCAAGCTCCCATGAGTCCGATCTCGAACCGCACAGGAGTCTTTTCAACGGCAAGGCCCTTGTCATCGTCCAGTCAACCGGGGGGGAGGGGACGATCGAATTGAGTGCCGCCGGTGATGGACTCAAGCCAGCCGTTTTTTCTCTCCCCGTGAAGGGCTCGTCGCATCGGCCCTCGGTTCCCTGATCAATGGATCCGGAGCACGGAACCGCAAGCCCCACGCACTGCATGCCAGATCAACCGGGACGGGTGCTGGCCCTATCCGGAAATCTCTGCTGTCACTTTCTGATCCTGTGGATCGGGTTTTCCACGGTCCATGCGAAGCAGGAACCCCAACTTGCCGCCTACGACCTGCGATGCTCTGGGCGCACGGATCCATCCGGAATCACGGAGGATCATCCTGTCCTGTGTTGGAAACTTGCCTCGCCCGCCCAAGGTGATGCCCAGACAGCGTGGAGGGTTCTTGCGGCATCCTCCCGGGAATTGCTGGAAGGTGACCGCGGGGATCTCTGGGACAGTGGCCGGGTGACCTCGTCCGTCTCTTCCGCGGTCTACGGAGGGAAACCCCTTGCCTCCGGCTCCCGAGCTTATTGGAAGGTGAAGGTCGCCGATGCACGCGGGGGCGATTCACGATGGAGTGCGACGGCGACTTGGCTGGCCGGAGTCATGAAGCCCGCCGATTGGGAGAAGGCGCATTGGATCACCCAACCGTTGGTTTCCTCGAATCCCGCGTTCGCCGGCAACGGATGCTCCCTCCGGTTCACCAGGGAGATTTCGGTGAAATCGGGACTCTCGAATGCCGTGCTTCACATCACCGGACTCGGCCAGTACCTCCTTGAAGTGAACGGGAGGGATGCCACGCCCGCATTGATGACTCCCGGATGGACCGACTCTTCCAAGACAATCCTCTACGACACGATCGATTTCGGCGGTGCATTGCGCGAGGGGACAAACACGCTCACCGTGACGCTCGGGGGCGGGATGTACCGCAACCCGCCGTCGGACCGCTACGCCAAATTCGTGACGGATACCCGGGCACTCAAATTTCTCGGATTGCTTGAGTTGCGCTACGCCGACGGCTCCAGGGAGCTTTTGAGATCGGACGAATCCTGGAAATGCATTCCTTCGCCGATCACTTATAGCTCGATATTCGGAGGAGAGGATCATGATGCGCGCATCAATTCCGAAAGTAAAAACAGTGCTGGCCCCGCTCAGAAAGCTGCGGTCATCCCATCGGATGTGGCTCCTACAGGGGTATTGAAGGGAGGATCGGATTCCGCACCACCGATCAGGAAGATCGAGGTGCTTCTACCGGTCGCGACAACCAATATCTTCTCAAATTCCCTCGTAGTTGATCTTGGGCAGAATACTTCGATCATCCCCCAGATCACAGTGTATGGTCCTGCCGGTAGCCAGGTGAAGATCACTCCATCTGAGTTGTCCAAGCAGAATGGGGATCTGGCTGACACAATGACATTCGGCAAATCTTTCTGTACCTACACGCTTGCCGGTTCAGGCAGCGAATCATGGAGGCCCGATTTTTACTACCGAGGTGCACGCTACCTGCGGTTTGATCTGGTGCCGGACACTCCTGGAAGTACTTTGCCGCAGATCGTTAAAATCGAGGGATTGGTGGTGCATAGCTCAGCACAGCCGATCGGGCGGTTTGCCTGCTCGAACGAACTTTTCAACCGTATTTACAATCTCGTCCGGTGGGCGCAGCGATCGAACATGATGAGCGTCCTGACGGACTGCCCCCACCGTGAAAAACTCGGATGGTTGGAGCAGGCTCATCTGAACGGGCCAGCCCTCCGTTACAATTTCGACCTCGATACCCTCTTTTCGAAGATCTGCGGTGACATGTCGGACGCACAGACTCCCGAGGGTCTCGTTCCAGATATCGCACCCGAATTCACGCGTTTCGGAGCCGGATTCCGCGACTCTCCGGAGTGGGGGAGCGCCTGCGTGCTCGTCCCCTGGCAGCAATACGAGTTTACCGGGGAGACCACCCTGTTGCGGAAAAACTACGAGACCATGCGACGCTACACCGACTTCCTTGCCGGCAGGGCTACGGACGGAATCGTCGATTATGGTCTGGGCGACTGGTATGACCTCGGTCCCAAAAACCCGGGCCAAGCGCAGCTCACGCCGAGGGCACTCACAGCCACGGCCTTTCTTTGGCAGGATGCGGACATCCTGAGCAAGACAGCGCGGTTATTGGGCAGAGTTGAGGATGCTTCCGGATACGGAGAACTCGCCCGTCGCACCAAGGAAGCCTTCAACGCCAAATTTTTCGATCCCGAGACGGCCAATTACGCCACCGGCTCACAATGCGCCAACGCCATCCCGCTGGTGATGGGGCTCGTGCCTCAGGAAAAAAGGTCCTCCGTTTTGGAAAATCTTGTCCGGGATGTGGAGTCCAAGGGACTGACGGCGGGTGATGTCGGTTACCGGTATCTGCTCCGTGCGTTGGCGGAGGGGGGGCGTTCGGACGTGGTGTATTCCATGAATAACAGGAGCGACAAACCGGGCTACGGAATGCAGCTCGCGAAAGGAGCAACGAGCCTTACCGAAGCTTGGGATGCCGGGAGGGGCAGCTCGCAGAACCACTTCATGCTCGGTCAGATCAACGAATGGTTTTTCCGCGATCTGGCGGGGATTCAGTTCGATCCGGAGCATCCCGGATTCGGCCATGTCCTGATCCGTCCCACGCCCGTGGGTGATCTCACCTGGGCAGGAGCGGACTACGATTCTGCCCGCGGCAGGATCTCGAGTTGGTGGCAGCTGTCGGGAAAGGAGTTTGTGCTGGACGTCTCGATCCCTCCGGGATGCACGGCCTCGGTGTTCCTTCCGGTGAGCGATTCCTCCGCCATCCGGGAGAGGAACAAGCCCCTTGCCGATGAGGGTCTTCGTTCAAACCCATCCGGGAGCGGCAGGTGCAAGGTCGAGATACCCTCGGGAAGCTACCATTTCACTTGTCCAGCAGGCCGGTTGAAATGACCCTTATTCCGTGAAAACCGCCTCCCGTCCGACCCCCTTCTGGATCCTCCTTTTCTGTCTGGCCTGGTGTTTTGCACAGGGCCGTGCCGCCTGGGAATTCGAACTGGGATCCCAGGTCAAGGCACCGTTGATCCTGGCAGGAAAGTCGGTCGGGTCCGTCAGCATCCCGGCGGGATCGAAAGTGATCCTGCTGAAGCCTGAGGGTGACGGTTTCCTTGTCAAGAGGGAGAAGGGTGATCCCTTCCACGTCGCATGTGCCGACATCAAACCGATGGAGGGGATCGATCTCCGCGAGATCGCCATCGCACTGGGAGGAACCGGAGGCAACCCCATGGTGGATATCTCCGTCGATCGCCCCATCCTGCTGGCGGAACGGGATCTTCCCGTGGAGGCGACGCTCACGGCGACCATCCGAAACTTTCCGCAGGATGCCGCACTGAAGTACTCCTGGGAGGAGGTTCAGGAGGTGCTCAGTCCCTTTGCGGCCAAGATGGGAAGGGCCGTTCCGATTTCCTTCAATCCCGCGAACGGCGCCACCACGAAACTCCAGATCATCGGAAGCGGCGTTTTCGAGGTGCGCCTGACAGTGACCGACGCAAAGAACGGAATCACCCTCTCCAAGAACAGCTGGATCAATGTCTGGGATCCGTCTTCCCCGATCGCAAGGGACGGGAAAACCGATCCCCTCTGCACGGTTCCCGGAATCCAGCCGCCACCCTCGGTCAGGAACCTATCGCCCGACCCGGGGCCCTTCTGTCACCCCCGACTCTACACCACCGATCAGGATTGGCCCGAACTCAGCGAGAGAACGCGCACGGGAAAAATTGCCTCGATGTGCCTTGCCAAGCTCCGCAAGGAACTGGCTGACCGCTTTGACAAACCGGATTCCGATTTCCATAAGCTCAGCGGGCAACTCGTCAAATTCGCCGATGCCGGGTTTCAGGGGCCGGCACCCGACCTGACCATGGGCATCCCTTCGAAGCCCGGAGACAAGGGTCCGGACTGGAGCGATGCATGGAACCGTTTCAACGACTATTGCAACCGACTCCGCGACGCCGCCCTCGTGGCATGGATCGACCAGGATCCGCGCACGCCGCACGCCCGGGTACCCCAAGCCGCGCAGGAGCGATTCCGCCTTCTCGCCAAAGTCACGGCGGCGCTGGGGCATGCCCTGCTGACGGGTTGCTGGGACAGCAAGACAGGCGCTTTCCACAAGGAGTTCCCTCTGTTCATCAAGGGGTTGGACGATCTTGGAAGTCCCTATCCCAACATGAGTTCCCTCGGGTTGGCCTACGATTTCACCGCGTCCTGGATGACGCCCCCCGAAAAACGTGCGATCAGGGATTTTCTCTTCGCCCAAAGCGTCGGAAGGACGACCGGTGCAAGGGTCGTCTTTTTTGCCTCGGGAATCCATGGTCGCCTTCAACGGGGATGGGAGCAGAACGGCGATTTCATGAACATCGAGGAGGAGAAGGTTCTCAACGCCATGGTTCTTGAAGGTGAGGAGGGAGGTGTCTCGCCGGCCGTGGTGAAGGCCTTCACCGATCTGCCCGTGCCCCAGGATCACCTGACCTCCCCCGATTTCAAGGCCTACGACTGGATCCGTCCTGTCGCGGACGACACCGGGGGAGGATGTTTGGAAAGTCATCCCTACTCGGTGGCCGCATCGTGGCCCTTTGCCAGAAAAGTCGCGGTGGATAATCTCCAGCGCGCCATTTGGTTCAATGACGACGGGTATGTCTCCCCATGGGGTTTCACAGCCAACAGGGAGGCCTACTACGGCTTCAGCGCCTGGGGACTCTGGCCCACACCCGTTGCCTATGCACGCCATGGCGCGGAGAACCAGTTCGTCACCTCATTGTTTTACAACACCGTCCTGCAACTTCTCTATTCCTGCTATCAGGCCCCGTCGGAGAACAAATCGGACAATTACAGCTCCCATTACTTTCTCTACGACCATCATGACGGCGGAGGCGACTACAGGCAGAACCACGTCGTCATGATGAAGTACATGTATCCCGACGATCCCGCCGTCGATTACATCTATGCGGGCAACGCCCCCGGGTTGGGATTCAATCCTTTCATCCAGACCCTTTTCGGGCTCGATCCCGGTATCAACGGGAAGGCGACCACGCTCGAGGATGTCGGAAGGATCAAGCACCCGGTCCTTACCAAGGTGGATCCTCTGATGGGAGTGGTCGTCTGCCGGACAGGATGGGACGAGAACGCGATGAAACTGGACTTCGACGAGGGATGGTATCATGCCGGGCACATGCATGCGGAGAAGGGCAACTTCTCCCTCTTCGCGCTCGGACGTCCCTGGAGTTTCTCCCCCGGTTACCATGTCACCGACAGCACCTGGCAGTCCGAGGTGATGATCCAGGATCCGCGATATGCCAAGGATGCCGTGACTCAGGGATTCATGGGCGAGGGGCCCAACGCCGTGCCCGAGGGATCTGATTACAAGCATTGCTTTCCCACGCCTCCCGGGAAACTCATCGAGGTAGCAGAAAACGACGCACACAACTGCGTCATCATGTCCGGTGATAACGCGGCAGCCTATTCCTACTGCTACGGGGACAATCAGGAGGAGACCCCTTTGCGTCGCCGTGATTTTCTCTATCCGGGACTTTACGACCTGATGGCCGCCCGCAATCCGGAGAAGCTCCACGATCTGAATTCCCCGATGAAGCTGACGAAGAACTACAATCCGGTGAAGTACGCCTACCGGACGATCCTCTTCACGCGGGGGCTACATCCCTACGTGCTTGTCGTCGATGACATCGAAAAAGACGGCACCCCGCGCAATTACCGTTGGCAGATGAACTGCTCCACCATGTTCGGCCCCCCGGGTCTTTTCACCGACGCCGCGGGCAAAAAAGTTCCCTCCGACCTTGATGCGGAGCCGGGAGCCACAACCGCACAGGCCGTGCTGCTGCACACGCCCCTGGATCTTGCGCCTGAAAACGACCCCGAGAAGGCGGGTTTGCCGCGCCTTCTGGTGCGCGATTTTTCGGATGCATCCGACCCGGCCAAGGATCCCGTCATCGAGGTCAGCAAACAGTCCGCCAAGACCGAGACAAGTGGCGGCGAAATCCACCGGCTTTTCATCACCAAGAACGGGGTGGTGGCGCCCGGATACAAGGTGCTGCTCTATCCCTTCAGAACGGGGGAGCGGTTGCCCGCCGCCACCTGGAACCAAGACCGGACCAAGTTGACGATCGACTTCGGAGGGGGCAAGAGCGACGAGATCACGTTCGACAGGTCCCATCCCGATCACCGCACACGTCTGGCATTCAAAAGGTCGGGTTGATCTTTCCTTCCACGAAAAGCACGGGCGGACACGGAGCGGTTGCAGTCGCCATTTTGTGATGCACACGCAGGGTGGAAGTGCTATGTATCGGGACCCCCATGAAGCCCCCAAAATCGATCCTTAAGCTGATCCTCTCGGTGATCATTGTCGGAGAGATCAGTCTGGCGGGGGCGGCCGATGCGCAGAAATCACCCGAAGACCTCTTCAGGGAAGGTGCTGCGGCGTTCCAGTCGGGAGACTATGCGGGGGCTGCAAAGAGTTTCGAGGCTGTCCTCGGTGAGGGGCCCACGGGAGAGGCCTTGGAGACCGTTCTCTTCACCCTCGCCTCCACCTATTTCAATCAAAAGGATCTGAAAAAGGCCGAGGAGTATTACGGGAGATGCCTCAAGGAGTTTCCCGAGGGCAAGAACAAGACCAAGGCACTCATCGCCATCTCGCAGATCCAGACCCAGACGGGTCGCAAGGCCGAGGCTGAACAGACATTGAAAAAAGCCTCCGAGGGCACCGGTGACCTTGCCACCAGGGCAAGGCTCGCGCAGGCCTCGATGCTCGCAGCGGAGGGTAAGGCCGACGAGGCGGTTGCGGCGCTCCGGCCGATGATCGCCGGCGGGATCAAGGACGACATCACCGTCCAGGCGGCCATGGCGATCGTTGAAATCGAGTCCAAGAGGGGGCACCTCGACGAGGCCCTTGC
Organism: Spartobacteria bacterium; assembly: GCA_947471565.1. GTDB lineage: Bacteria > Verrucomicrobiota > Verrucomicrobiia > Chthoniobacterales > UBA6821 > UBA6821. Next base: position 67,439 of record CANIVT010000013.1, read on the forward strand.
CTTGCTTGACAAGCTTCAGGCTTCGGGGGACTTGGTGGACAATCCCCTCCAACTCGACATCCTTGCCGTCAGGATCGGGGACGGCCTTCTTGCCAAGGGAGAGCGCCAGAAAGCGCTGCGCATGTACGCCGCGGTCCGTCCCAAACAGGTGGTGATGGATCTGCAGAAAAAGAGGATCGATTCCCTGGAGAAAACCATCGTCGACAACACGGCCAGCCTCCAGAAAAACCCCAAGGCATTCATGGATGTGAACGCGGCAAATGCCCGACTCAGGGAGGATCAGAAACAACTGCGTGCCGTCCTGGAGCAGTTCGAGAAACTCCCGGATACCGAGGTTCCTGTCCGGCTCCGGCAGGCCAAGGCCTACGACGAACTGGACCAGAAGTGGGAAACCATCCTGATCTGGGAGAGCCTGCTGGAATCCAGCAAGGATCCCAAGATCCGGGAGGACGCGCTGTTCAGCATCGGGGCCGCCTTTTGTTCGCTGGGCAGGCCTGATGAAGCCGTCCCGATGCTGGACAAATACCTTGCCGAGTTTCCGTCCGGCAAATACGCCTCCCAGGCCGGGTATCTCAAGGGGGCTGTGGCCCTGGAGGCCGGTGATTTCGTGAAGGCGGAGACGATCTTCGGAGAACTCATCAGCAAGGGCGACAGTTCAGCGATCGGCGCGGACATGCAATTCCTGCTTGCGAACTGCGAATTCGCGCAGGGATGCGACCCCAAGAATCCAAACCCCGCGAAATACAAGCAGGCAATCGAGGATTACAAGAAATACCTCTCCAAATATCCCGACGGGAAATTCGCGGAGGAGTGCATGTACCGTGTCCCTCTCTGCTCATTCCAATTGGGCGACTATGCCAAGGCACTCGAGGGATTCCTTGCCTATGACAAGAAGTATCCCTCCGGCACTTTCGGAGGAGACTGCGGTTACCGCATCGCCCTCTGTTACCAAGCCGCAAACAAATACGACGAGGTCCTCAAACAATGCGGGGATTGGCTTTCCAAAAGGAAGGGGGAATCCATGGAAGCGGAGGTTCTTGCCCTCCAAGGTGATGCTTATGCCGCCAAGGAACAGCCGGATCAGGCGGCCGAAGCCTACCGCCATTCGCTCAAACTCGGTGAATCCGAGGAAATCCTGAAGTATGCCCTGTTTCAGGCAAACACCGAATATCAGAAGAGGGACCGGTGGAAGGAAATCGGGGAAATGTTCACCGATTTCACGGAGAGACACCCCGATCATCCCGCGGCATTGGCTGCCATCTATTGGGTTTCCAAGGCGAAGATCAAGCAGGGCCAATCCGAAGAGGCCAAAAAATTCCTCGCTTCACATATTCTCAAGAACATCAACGACCGCCGCAAGGACGCCGTCGAGCAACTTGTCAGCCAACTCGCCCAGTCATGTTCGAAGCGCCCCCGTCCCTCTCTTGTCGCCAAGGATGGCCCCGTATCCACTCCCGCTCCCACACCCGCCGCGGACACGAACGCGGCGCCCGCGCCCCGTCCCGCCGCGACACCGCTGCCTCCCTATGATGCCGAGGCGGATTTTGCGCGTTATCTTGATGAGAAAAACGCCGGTGATGCCCCGCTTGCCTTGGCGCGACTGAGGTACGGCAAGGCCCAGTTGGCGGGTTTCACCAAGAAGCCGGAACGTCAAAAAGAAGTGATGGCCACGATCTACCGCGACTTCAAGGCGGATCAGCTCAGCGCGATGCTCCTTGCCGAGTGCGGTCAGATCGCCCTGGAGCAGGGGGAAACGGACAAAGCCGAATCCTTCTTCAAGGAGTTGCTGGAGTCTTTTCCCAAGAGTGACCTGCTGGAATACGCTTACTGCGGCATGGGGGAAACGTCGCTGGCCAAGAACCAACCCGCCGAGGCGATCCGGTGGTTCGACGATGCGGTCGAAAAGGCCAATGCGGATGCAAAACTTGCCGATATCACCTTTGGCAAAGGCAGGGCACTCATGGAGCTCGGAAAACTTGACGAGGCCAAAAAGATCTTCGAGCAGGTGGCGGCCACCAAGGACTGGCGTGGTGAAATCACCGCCAAGGCCCTGCTTGCGCTCGGCGATCTTGAGGAGAAACGGGGCAAGACGGATGCCGCCCTGCAGTATTACCAGAGGGTGTACGTCGCCTACCAACGCTACCCCTCCGTTGTCATACCCGCCTACCTCAGGGCGGCCGATGCATTTGTCAAGCTGGGCAAGCCGGGCGATGCCGCAAAGAACATCAGGGATATGCTTTCCAAGCCACGCCTTGCCGCATCCCCCTTGGCAGATCAGGCGCGTAAAAAACTCGAGTCTTTGCCTCCGGAACCTGAGGCGCCGACAGGATCATCACCCTCACCATCCCCAAGCGCTAAGCCATGACCCCACGGTTCCACATAGCGTTCCTGATCTTCGTGTCGCTACTTCTACCCGGGACTCTGCGGGCTGAGGATATCACCACCACCGATGGTCAGACTTATACCAACTCGACCATGAGGCGTTCCGGAGAGCTCATCATGATCAAGGTGACCATGGAAGGGGGATCGGGCTCGATGGAGATGGGTCTCCCCATTTCCCGCATTGCCAAAGTTGCCTTTGCCGAGCCCCCTGAACTTGCCAAGGCCATCGCCGCGACCGCCAAGGGTAACGCTTCCGAGGTTCTCTCCCTGACTCGTGACTATGTCTCAAGACAGGGTGATCTCAAGGATGTTCCCGGGTCTTGGTGGCCCGAAATGGCGAGATTGCGGCTGATGGCCCTGGCCGCATCGGGTCAGGACCGGGAATGCGCGGAATTGGCCAGACAGATCGGCGCCATCCGCAGCCCGTACTGCGAATCCCTTGCCCGCGCGGGCACTCTGTTTGCACCTTTGGCATCCTCCGAGGTGGAGGCGGTAATCATCGGAGCCAAGGCCATCCCAAGGCTTGGTGGCGACCAGTCCTCAGCACTTGCGCAACTTGCCTTGGGGAGGGGACTCCTCCAGAAAAAGGACTTTGCAGGGGCGCTCAGGGCGTTCCTGACGGTGAAGGTTTTCTACCCTTCGGCTGCCATGCTCCAGCCCGCCGCCCTCACTGGGGCCGCTGAGGCCTACGTCGGCCTCAAGGATGAAAAGCGCGCGGCCCAGAACTATGCCGACATCGCCAGGGACTGGCCGGATTCTCCACAGGCCCCTTCCGCCAAAAAGAAGGCGGAAGGCCTAGCCAAACCTTGATTTCAGTCGCGGCAAACATAACTTATAGTAATCCTTAGCCCCTCCATCATGAACCGACGCCACCTCCCCCTCCTGCTGTTCCTTGCAGCTTTTCTTTGCCTCGGCACCACGATCGCCTCGGCGGAGGAGGCAAAGAAAGATGCGAAACCGCACTCAAAATCGCTCCTTGAAACCCTTGTCGAGGGAGGCTGGGTCATGGTGCCTATCGGCATCATGTCCGTGCTGACAGTCTACCTCTCGACCGACGGAATCAGGAACACATCGATCAAAAAGACGTCGCCGCCCGCGCTCGAGGCCGAGGTGAAGCGGCTGTTCCAGCAGGGGGACTATGTGGGTGCGTACACCTTCTGCCGTGACAACAAGTCCCCGCTCACCAACGTGCTTCGCGTCGGGATCTCGCTGCTGGGCGACGGCAAGACGATGGTCGAGGAGGGAATGATCTCCGAGATGCACAAGGAAAGCGCCTCGATGGGAACGCAGATCAACTACCTCTCGGTCATCGGCGTGGTGACTCCCATGATCGGATTGCTTGGTACCGTGACCGGAATGATCAAGGCATTCAGCACCCTGGGGAGCTCCGGGATCGGCGACCCCGCGAGCCTCTCGGGAGCAATCGGCGAGGTTCTTGTGGCCACGGCCAGCGGCCTTGTGATCGCCATCCCGGCTTTCGGAATGTTCTACTACCTTCGCAGCCGGTCCACGTCCGCGATGCACCATATCCAGGATATCATCAACCAGCTTTTCAGGAAGATGCCCTATGAGTCCCTGGAGGGTGTCCACATCAGCGGAGAGGAGATCTACGCGAACATTCCCAACTGGCTGGCTTATCCCTCGGAGGAAGTGGCGCAGGAAGGAGATGCGGTGAGCCCGGAGGAACATCCGGCGGCCTGACCCCCGCCGGACTCGAGCCATGGCCGGAGGAGGCGGAGGACTGGAGAAGGGCGAGCCTGATTTTCAGATCGCCCCGATGGTGGATGTCCTCCTGGTCATCCTGATTTTCTTCATGGTGATCACCTCGGCCCAGGTCCTCAACATCGACAAGACGATCAAACTTCCGATCGCCGCCGAGGCGGCAAAGAAGGACGACTCCAGGTCCGAGGCCATCATCAATGTGAGATGGGATTCCGCGGCCAACCGCAGTGTCTTCAATTTCCAGGACCGCCTCTACGTCAAAGGCTCCGAACTCGTCGAACCTTTGAAAGCCGCCAAGGCTTACGGCGAGAAAATCGCCGCCTCCAAGCCGGGTCAGAACCCGGAATTCAGGATCGTGATTCGCGGGGATCGTGATGTTCCGGCCCTCTTCGTCTCCCAGGCCATGAACGCCGCGGCCGAGGCAGGCATCTCCGATATCTCCTTCTCGACGGTCAACCACGACTGATCCGGACCAATGAAATCTTTTGTCAACGAGGACGACGGCACGATGGGCTTCCAGATCGCGCCGATGGTCGACGTCGTGTTCGTCATCATGCTTTTCTTCATGGTCATGGCCGGTGCCGTCAAGGTGGAGAACGAACTTTCGACCAGATTGCCCGGTTCCGCCGAATCCTCCACTGCAACGGAATTCAACGACGAGACCATCATCTCCATTTCCGACGAGGGGGAGGTTTCACTCAATGACGAGCCCTTTGACACACCCGGCAGCGCCGAACTGCCCCAACTCCGAGCCACCCTGATGAGGCTGAAGGAGAATGCCGACAACGCTCATCAACCGGCAATCGTCACGATCGTCAGCGATGCCCATGCGAAATACAGCAGGACGATCGATGTGCTCAACGCCCTTGCGGCTGCCAAGATCACCAACGTCACCTTCAACGTCAGCGAGGAGTAGGCCATGACGGAGGAAGTCCGCCAGGAGACGCCCCATGCCGACCATCTCGCGCACACCGCGACGGAGGAGCCCCATCCTCCACGGCTCACCCTTTGGCAGCGTTGGATGGCATGGAGCGGGAGTTTTCTTGTGCTGAGCATCCTGCTGCACGTGCTGCTGCTGGGCGGGGCGACGGTGCTGGTGGTCCAGGTGATCCAGGGAAGGAAGGAGAAGCTCAAGTTCACGGCGCCTCCCCCGAGCGC
>CANIVT010000014.1 GCA_947471565.1 Spartobacteria bacterium
CCCCCTCCATGCGGGATGCAGAAGGTCTTGTGAAGATTGAGGTGACAGACGTCGGCCCCGATGCCGCCGGGCGAACAGAGGCCGACTTGGGCGTTCATATTGGCACCATCCATGTAAACCTGTCCCCCGGCCTCATGGATCATCGTGCAGATCTCACGGATCGAGGCCTCGAAGACCCCGTGGGTCGAGGGATAGGTAACCATGAGCGCCGCCAACTTTTCCCGATTCGGGGCGATCTTTGCACGCAGGTCGGCGACATCGACATTCCCCTCGGAATCACAGGCGACACCGACGATCTCCATGCCGGCCATAGCGGCGCTGGCTGGGTTGGTGCCGTGGGCGGAGACAGGGATCAGACAGACATTGCGGTGTCCTTCGCCCCTGGAGAGGTGGTAGGCGCGGATGACGAGAAGCCCGGCGTATTCACCCTGGGACCCGGCATTGGGCTGGAGCGAGACGGCGTGGAATCCGGTGATTTCCGAGAGCCATTTCTCGAGCTGGCGGAAGATCTCCGTGTAGCCCTGAGCTTGGGAAGGCGGCACGAAGGGATGCAGGCCCCCGATTTTTTCCCATGTCACCGGAAGCATCTCGGAGGTCGAGTTGAGCTTCATGGTGCACGATCCGAGGGGGATCATCGAGGTCGTCAGCGAGAGATCCTTGGCCTCGAGCCGGCGCAGGTAGCGCAGCATCTCGTGCTCGGTGTGGTAGGAATTGAAAACCGGGTGGGTCAGAATCTTCGAGGTTCTGCGCAGCGCATCGGGTAGCTGCCAGGATAGCGGATCGGCCTTGGTAGCGCCGGATCCCTTGCCAAAGAGTCCCTCGAGGCGGTTCTCCCCGATCGATATCTCGTCGAGGGAGATGGTGACCGCCGTGTCACCCAGGAATCGGAGGTTGATTCCCTCGTGCTCTGCCCGGGAACGGAGCGAGGCGGACTCGGCCGGGGTGAGATTCACCCTCACGGTGTCAAAGAAAGGACCCTCCTGCACATCCCATCCCGCTTTGGCGAGCAAGGCGGCCAATTTCAAGGCGTGAAGATGAACGTTTTCGGCGATCTCGCGGAGTCCCTTGGGCCCGTGATAGACGGCGTACATCGACGCGATCACGGCTAGCAGGACCTGGGCGGTGCAGATGTTACTCGTCGCCTTCTCACGGCGGATGTGCTGCTCGCGGGTCTGGAGGGTGAGACGATAGGCTGGCTTTCCATCAGCGTCGCGCGAGATGCCGACGAGGCGTCCCGGCAGGCGGCGCTTGAACTCATCGCGGACGGCCAGATACCCCGCATGGGGACCACCATAGCCCATCGGCACTCCAAAGCGTTGGGTCGAACCAACAGCCATGTCGGCTCCGAGTTCACCCGGGGGCGTGAGCAGGACGAGCGCCAGCGGGTCGGAGGCCACAATGGCAAGGCCTCCCGCGGCATGAATCGCCGCGATGGCAGAGGAAGGGTCGGTAATCGATCCATCGGTGGCTGGATACTGGAGGATTCCGCCAAAGAGCCCCGAGGAGGGAATTGCGGAGACATCCCCGATCACAATGCTGATCCCTAGGGGCTCGGCGCGGGTGCGAATCAGGGAAATCGTCTGGGGGTGGCACCCCTCGTGCACAAAGAAGGATCCGTCGCCCTTGAGATCGCGGCACATCGCCATGGCCTCGGCCGCTGCGGTTCCCTCGTCGAGCATCGAGGCGTTGGCGATCGCCATGCCCGTCAGGTCGCAGACCATGGTCTGGAAGTTGACGAGAGCCTCCATGCGCCCCTGCGAGATCTCTGCCTGATAAGGCGTGTAGGCGGTGTACCAGCCGGGATTTTCCAGAATGTTCCGTCGGATGACGGCAGGAAGATGGGTGCCGTGGTAGCCCATCCCGAGATGGTTGACACGGAGTTCGTTTTTCTCAGCCAGGACGCGGAGTTCCGCAAGGGCCTCCTCCTCCGTCGCGGCCGGGGGAAGATCGAGCGGCTTGTGAAGGCGGATCTCGGCGGGGACAGTCTTCTCGATCAGTTCCCCAAGCGAGGAGGATCCCACGGTCTCGAGCATCTCCCCGATCCCCTGATGATGCGAACCGAGATGCCTGCGGCTGAAGCGCCCACGCTCCAAAACGGCATCAAGATCAAGAAATACCCCCCCCTGCGCGCTGCTCATCAGGAAATCTGGGCGGTGTAGGCCTCGGGCGTCAGCAGGGCCTCAATCTCGGAGGAATTGGAGGCTTTCATTTTGTAGATCCAGCCTTGGCCGAAGGGGTCGGTGTTGAGCAGAGCAGGGTTACCCGAGAGTTCGGAGTTCACCTCGGTGACAGTGCCTGAAAGGGGCGAGTAAATGTCGCTTGCAGCCTTGACCGACTCGACGACTGCGGCGGTCGCGCCCGCTTTCACCTCGGCACCGACCTTCGGAGGCTCGGCATAGACGATATCGGTAAGCTCGGCCTGGGCGTGGTCGGTGATTCCGACGGTGATCGTGTCACCCTCGAGTCGGATCCATTCGTGGGTCTTGGCGTAGCGGAGGTCTGCGGGAACGTTCATGGTCGTGTGTTGGATCAGGCGGCTGGTTTCTTGTAAAAGGGGAGTGTGGCCACGATAGCGGCGTAGCGGCGGCCGCGCACTTCAATTTCCAGCGAAGTGCCCGGGGTCGAGAGGACAGCGGGGAGGTAGGCCATGGCGATCCCCTCCCCCAGGCTCGGAGAAAGGGCTCCACTACAGGTTTCACCCACCACCGATCCCTCGGAGAGAACAGGGTAATGTGAGCGCAGAGGGGGTCCCTGGACGGTCAGCTTGAGCGGGGTCAGCTGCGCGGGAAGCCCTTTGGCTCGCTGGGACTCAAGAACGGGGCGTCCGGTGAAGACTGGCTTCTCGGGATCATCCAGGGAGACAAACTTCCCGAGCCCAGCCTCGAGCGGCGTCCTCTCTCGGGAAAGGTCCGAGCCGTTCAGGGGATAGCCCATCTCGAGACGGAGCGTATCACGGCAACCGAGGCCACAGGGCTTCACCCCGGAATCAAGCAGGACGTTCCAGAGTGCCTCGCCCTTCGCTACCGGAACGAAGAGCTCAAAACCATCCTCGCCGGTGTATCCCGTGCGGGCAACAAGGGAGGGCACTTCTCCCTCGAATCCAGGCAGGGAAGCGATCCTGTTACGCTTGGGGACTTCGCATCCGGCGGCAAGAGCACGAAGGATCCTCTCTGAATCGGGTCCCTGAAGGGCAATCGCAGCATAGGCGTCGCCCAGATCGTTCAGTACCACGGAGCCGTCCGCAGGGAGTCGTCCGCGCATCCAGGCAAGATCGATGTCGCGGCATGCGGCGTTGATGACGAGGAAATACTCCTGCTCCCCGCTGCGGTAGAGGATCAGGTCGTCGATGACTCCACCGCCCTCGTCGAGCATGAGCGAGTACTGGCCGCGCGAGAGGGCGAGCTTGCCGACACGATTGGTCAGGAGGCTCTCCAGCCAGACAAGCGCTCCGGGGCCGGAAACGGTCACCTCCCCCATGTGAGAAATGTCGAACATCCCGGAGGCGGAACGCACCGCCTTGTGCTCGTCGATAATGCCGGAGTACTGCACCGGCATGGACCAACCGCCGAACTCTACCATGCGTGCACCGCAGGCGATGTGGGCCGCCTCGAGGGGGGAATGCTTCAGTGTGTTGGGGTCGCTCATGATTCGAAAATGGATCAGCCCTGCGTATCAGCTCTGCGTTATGGAACCGTTGGGACGGCGGGCGTTGAAATCCAGGTAGGTGTAGGAGGCGAACATCCGCTCGTACTCATCGACGAGACGCATCGCCTCGTTCGGCTTGAGGCGGTCGCCCTTGAGGGCGGCGTCGGCCTGGGACTTGATGCGGCGGGCCAGTTCCTTGGTATCCCACTGCGTGAGGGTCAGGACCTGATCGACCGTATTACCGGGGAGCACCTCCTCGACGTAGTAGCCCTCGTCCTCATCCTCATCGAGGAAGACATGCATTTCATTCACCCGCCCGAAGAGGTTATGCAGATCTCCCATGATGTCCTGATAGGCGCCGGAGAGGAAAATGCCGAGGTAGTAGGGCTCGCCGGGTCGGACGCGGTGGACCGGGAGTGTTTCCTTCACGTCTTGGAAATCGATGAACTTGGCCATCTTTCCATCGGAGTCGCAGGTGATGTCCACCAACGTTCCGCTCCGATCGGGAACCTCGTTGAGACGATGGATCGGCATGACCGGGAAGAGCTGTCCGAGAGCCCAGTGATCGAGCAGCGACTGAAAGACCGAGAAATTGCACAGGAGCTGGTCGGCGAGAGTCACCTCGAGCTCACGAACCTCCTCCGGGATCTGGGGCATTCCCTTGTGGAGCGCGACGATCTTTGCCGCAATGCGCCAGTAGAGGGTATCGATCTTGGCCTTGGCCCGGAGATCGAGCAGGCCGAGGTCAAACATCGACTGCGCCTGGTCGCGGATCTGCTGGGCGTCGTGAAGGTTCTCCAGACGGCGCTTTTCGCTGAGTCCCGCGTGGATTTCGATCATGTCGGCGACAAGCTTTGGATCGCCGGGCGCGACGGCTACGTCGCCTTCGGTCTCCTCCTTCTCGATCGATCCGAAGGCCTCGATGACGAGCACCGAGTGCGGAGCGACGATGAAGCGACCGCTCTCGCTCACGATCACGGGATGCTCGACCTGCTCGGAGTCGCAGATCTCCATGATGTTGTAGACGATGTCGCGGGTGTATTCGTGCAGGCTGTAGTTGCGCGAGCTGTCGAAGCTGGTACGGGATCCGTCGTAGTCCACGCCCAGTCCGCCGCCAACATCGAGGTAGCCGAGCGAGTGCCCCATCTTGCGGAGCTTCGCGTAGAAGCGGGCGGCCTCGCGGGTGGCACGGCTGATCGTTTGGATGTCGGGAACCTGGGATCCGACATGATAATGGAGCAGGACGAGCGCGTCCGGGATTCGCTCGGCATGCAGGATGTCGCTCATCGAGACCAGATCGGCCGTGGAAAGGCCGAACTTGGCGTTCTCACCTCCGCTCGTCGCCCACTTGCCGGCACCCTTCGAGAGCAGTCGCACGCGGGCCCCGATCATCGGCTGTACGCCGACCTGTTTGGCGACGGCGAGGATCTGGTGGAATTCCTCGAGCTTCTCCACGACAAGGATCACTTTCTTGCCGAGCTTCAGGCCGAGCAGCGCGGCGCGGATGAACTCGTCGTCCTTGTAGCCGTTGCCCACGACGAGGCTCTCGGGATCGGAATGGACCGCGAGCGCGGCGATCATCTCCGGTTTGCTGCCTGCCTCGATGCCGAAATGATACTGCTGGCCTGCGTCGACGATCTCCTCCACGACCTCGCAAAGCTGGTTGACCTTGATCGGGAAAACGCCGCGGTAGGAGTTCTTGTACCCGCACTCCTCGATCGCCTTGGCGAAGGACTCATTCAGCCGACGGACACGGTCGCGCAGCAGATCATGGCAACGAATCAGAAGGGGGAAACGCAGTCCCCGATCCTTGGCCTCAGCAACCAGTTCCATCAGGTCGATTTCCTCGCCCTCGCGGCGCCTGGGCCTCATGGCGGCATGGCCCGAAGGGTTCACAACCACGTATCCCTCGGACCATCCCTCCACGTTGTAGAGCGCCGCGTTTTGCCGGGGAATGGAGAGGGAATCGTTCTGAGACATTTCGTGAGTGAATTGAATTAACAAACCAGCCCCCAGATGACCACATGATCATGCCCCCGTAAGCGATTTTTTTTTTCATTCTGCCCGACGGGACGCTTCCGTCATCGCCCGCAGCATGAGAGAATGAAATCCGATTTCCACCCAACACTCCCCATGAAGATCCTCCATCTCGACGCCTTCGCCGGCATCAGCGGCGACATGACCGTAGCGGCATTACGCGATCTCGGCGTGCCTGAGGAAGTGTTCCAGACCGCTCTATCTTCCCTGCCGATGAAACTGCCGGCATGCCGCTTTCATAGGGCTGAGCGAGGCGGTATTGCCGGTTGGCGTTTCCTGGTCGAGGGGCATGACGGGCACGAGGGAGTGGATGTCGGCTATCATCATCACGAGCACCACCATGATCATGCTCATCATGAGGAACACGGGCATCACCATGAGCACACCCACGATCATGCTCATGTCCATGGCCGGAATCATGCCGAGATCGTTGCCCTGCTCAAGGAAAGCACCCTTGATGAACGGGTGAAGGAGCGTTGCCTTGCCGTCTTCCGTAGGATCGCCGAGGCCGAGGGCCGGATCCACGGCGTACCGCCGGAACATGTTGGCTTTCATGAAGTCGGGGCCGAGGACTCTATCGCCGATATCGTGGCCGCCTGCGCGGGTCTGGAATCACTCGGGGTCGAGAGGATCACCTGCGGTCCCCTGAGCGAGGGATCAGGTCACATTCACTGCGCACACGGGACCTTCCCCCTGCCCGCGCCGGCCACTCTGTCACTACTGGAAGGAATCCCCCTCCGTCAGGTGGAAGAGCCGTGGGAGCATATCACCCCGACAGGCGCGGCTCTGGTGGCAGAGTTTGTCGAGAGCTTCGGAATCATGCCTGAAATGTCCGTCTCCAAGATTGGGTATGGCTTGGGATCACGGAATACCCCAAATCACCCCAACGTCCTGCGCCTAATCCTGGGAAAATCAGTTCAAAATGGACATTTCAGAGAAGAAGTTACTGAAATCCGCTGTAACCTCGATGACCTGACCCCAGAGCATGCAGCCCATGCCTTGGAGCGCATCTTGGAGTCTGGCGCCCTGGACGCCACTCTGACCCCAACCGTCATGAAAAAAGGTCGCTCCGGCTGGATCCTTGAGGTGATCTGCCACCCCGATCTGGAGGATAGCCTCTCTGAACTCATCCTGAGTGAGACGACGGCCTTCGGAATCCGCAGACACCGGATGGAGCGCATCATTCTGGAGCGTTACCATGAAACGGTCACAACCCCCTACGGTGAGATTGCGGTAAAGATCGGTACCCTAGGCGGAAAAACCCTCCAGCAATCACCCGAGTTCTCATCCTGCGCCGAAGCGGCGGAACTCCACGGCGTGCCCATCGGACAGGTCTATCAGGCAGCCCTGACGGCCATTGAAATCAATTAACTAGCAGAGATCAAAAGATGGGATTCAATCTCGTTGTTTCCCCATCGAATCAAGTTGGTAAGACCAAAGGCATCTCGCAATATTACCAAGGAAAGTGTAACCCGAGCCAATCAGCGCCACTCTCACCCGCAAAACTAAGCCTATACCTACTGCTTCGGCTCGACCCAACGAGCCATCCAAATACAGGCTTCATAAAGGACGACCATCGGCCCCCCCATCAGTAGATAGGTCACCAGATCCGGCGAGGGAGTGACGAAGGCCGCCACGGTGAAAATCACGATGATGGCGGCGCTACGGGTCTTGCGGAGTTTCTCCGCCGTGAGGACACCAAGTTTGACGAGGGCCAGCACCACCATCGGCATCTCAAAGGCCACGCCGAAGGCGATCAGGAACTGGGTCGTGAACGAGTAGTATTCACGAACGGTCCATGTCGGAGTCCAGTGCATTGACTTGGCATCCTTGAAGAAGAAATCGAGCGTTCCCGGGAGAACCACGAAGTAGGCAAACAGAACCCCGGCGAGAAAGAGAAAAAGACCGAAGACGGAAACCGGCATCAGGATCCTGCGCTCCGTGGGTTTGAGAGCCGGAAAAAGGAACTGTGCCAGCAGGAAGATCAGGATCGGGAAGGAAACGATGAGTCCCGCATAGAAGGAAAGCTCCAGCGAGATGGTCATGGAGTCGGCGACTCCCAGCGACTGTAGAGAGGAAGCCCTGGCAGGATCCACGGCAACCAGGGGCCTCTGGACGACGGTCGCAAGGATCCCACGGAAAAAGAAGGCCCCGACCATGGCGACAACGAGAACCGCAGCCATGCGGATGAGCATCACCCGGAGGTCGGAGAGATGATCGAGGAATGGCTTGGCATCATCCTCCGAATCGCGGAAGGAGAAAACCGACTTCAGATCCATGGTGCCTTGTGCAGTGGAAGCTCAGGAGAGCAACTTCTTCCAATGGGCAAGTCGCTCAGACACGTGTTCTGGGGACGGGGCCCCGACAGCTCCCCTCGCCTTCATGGAGCGGACGGGATCAAAGAGGGAGTTCCAGCCTGTAAGAAGTTCGGGACAAAGCTCACGAATCAGATCCTCTGGAATCTTGTCGAGCGGCACACCCGTCCTGACGGACTCAGCCGCTAATTTGCCGACAATATCATGGGCCCTGCGGAAGGGAACCTGATGCCGGACCAATTCGTCGGCCAGGTCGGTTGCCAGCAATGCCGGATCGGCTGCCGCACGGTTCACGGACTCCCTGTTGATCACCAGCGCCTCCATCATCTCGGCTGTGACCGCCAAGGCCATCCGTGCCGTATCAACCGAGTCAAAAACAGCCTCCTTGTCCTCCTGAAGGTCGCGGTTGTAGGTCATGGGCAGTCCCTTGAGAACGGTGAGGAGTCGGAAGAGGTTACCATAGAGGCGTCCTGTCTTGCCCCGAGTCAGCTCAGCAATGTCCGGATTCTTCTTTTGAGGCATCAGACTGGAGCCTGTCGCATGACGGTCGCTTAGCTTGGCAAATCCAAACTCCGTGGTGGTCCAGAGCACTACATCCTCGGAGAGACGCGAAAGGTGCATTCCCAAGATGGCAAGAGCTGAAAGGAGCTCCAGGGCGAAATCACGGTCACTCACCCCATCAAGGCTGTTCTGAGTGACGCGAGCAAAGCCGAGCTCCCTTGCCATCGCCTCGCGATCGAGCACCAGCGTTGATCCGGCCAAGGCACCTGATCCAAGAGGCATTTCATCCATCCGTTCCGCAGCGTCGGCAAGACGGCCGTGATCACGCTCGAGCATCTCGACGTAGGCAAGCAGATGATGGGCCACGGGGACGGGCTGTCCGCGCTGGAGATGGGTGTACCCGGGCATCAGCACCGATTCATTGGCAGAGGCCAACCCTACGAGCGCGCGCTGCAGGACGCGGATCCCCTCCTCGATCAGGGCGGTCTCTTCCTTCAGGTAGAGACGGAAATCGGTCGCGACCTGGTCGTTGCGGCTGCGCGCGGTGTGGAGCTTGGCCCCTGCATCACCGATGCGCCTGGTCAGCTCCTTTTCGATATTCATGTGGATATCCTCAAGATCCTTGGAAAAGGTGAATTTCCCGGCCTCGATTTCGGCCCCGATTTCCTTGAGACCAGCCTCGATTGCATCAAATTCCTCAAGCGTCAGGAAAGCGGCCCTTTTGAGGGCAGAGGCATGGGCGATGCTGCCCCTGATATCGTGCCGATAGAGCCTCCAATCAAAGGAGATGGATTCCCCATAATCCCGAAGGAGAGTGGACATGGATTCTTCAAAACGACCGTGACGCATCCCTTTTCTCTACCGCTTTTCGCCTCGATCGGAAACAAGAATGGGAGCCCCATGGCTCCAAAGGGCCTAAAAGGAGAGTGTCAGGGAACTACGGCAAGAGGGAGCTGGTTACCGTTGCTGCATTCCTGCCCTGGCGGGGTTTGCCGGTCCATCATCCATAGCCCCTGACCTATTCATCTTAATTCCTGCTTCCACGAAAACAACTCTCGATCGGGAAATTTTGCCGCTTGAGGATTCACTATTGGATCTGGCAAAGTACATGACCTTCAACCCCCTAAGATTTTCCTCAGTGCAAAAGATCATCATCCTTGCCGCAGTTGTTTTTTCACTCGCTGCCGCGGCGCTAGGTTTCCTGAATCGAGGGAAACTCGTGGAAACCAAAGCCGAAGTTGCAAAGTTCCAGTCCGAATCGGCTGCCAATGCAAAGAAGGCCGATAAGGTCTCGGCTGACCTCAAGGCCGCCAACGAGAAACTTGCCGTTGCAGGTTCTGATGTTGAGAAGAAGGCTGCCGAGTTGACGGAACTCAAGTCCCAGGCAGCGAAAAGCACTGGAGCATTGACCGATCTGCAGAAGCAACTCGCGGACAAGGATTCCTTGATTGCCCAGCAGAAAACCGACATGTCGGCCAAGGATACGCGTATTTCCGAATTGGAAACCAAAGCCTCTCAAGCTGTTCAACCCACCACCTCTCCCTCGGATGACCTGAAAAAACAGATTGAGGAAAAAGACCTCCTGACAACCAGTCTCCAGACGAAACTCAAGGATCAGGAAACCCAGCTTTCCGCCCTCAAGGAAAGGGAAGCCCAGCGTAAATCCAAATCCCTCCGACCCGGTCTCGAGGGCAGGATTCTTGCCGTGAACACCTCCTGGAACTTCGTCGTCCTCAGCCTGGGAGACCGCAATGGAGTGGTCAATGGGGCCGAAATGCTGATCAAGCGCGGAGCCCAGTTGGTCGGAAAAGTTCGGATTACCTCCGTCGAACCCTCCACATCGATTGCGGACATCGTCCCCAACAGCGTCCGTGGATCCTTGGCTGTTCAACCCGGCGACTCGGTGATTTATTCTGGCCCCTCCGAAGACAACGAACCCAAGTTACCGTGATCAAACACTTCCAAGGATTACTCCTCCTCGTCGCGATCATCTCGCTGCTCACCGGCTGCGAAAGCACGAATTCCTCGGGAAGTGCCGTCCCCGGATCTCAAGGACAAGGAGCCGCAGTAAGCGCGATCCCTTGGAACAAACCGGCTAGCTGGGAGGGCGCCGGCGCCTTGGGTGGTTTTATGCCCCAGGGAGGGCGTTAATCATCTTGCCGACTCTGCGGGCTTTGCCCAGCAAGACGGAATGCCTATCGTAAGGTGATGCGCATCCTCGCCGTCGACCCCTCACTCCGGGGAACAGGCTTTGCAATCCTTGAGGAAAAAGGCTCTTCCATCCGATGCCTCGAATACTCCGTGGTGAAAAACGCGGCCTCGCTTTCCCAAGAGGCCTGCTTGGTCGCGATCCATGAGGCGATTTCCTTGGCCATCGAGAGACATTCTCCCTCAGCGCTCGCCATTGAGAAGGTCATCTACGTTCAGAGCTATCCCACAGCGATCATTCTGGGAGCCGCACGCGGTGTGGCTGTTTTGGCTGCGGCCCAACGCGGCCTGACTGTCCATGAATACCCGCCGAAACGAGTGAAACAAGCCGTGGTCGGTAAGGGCGCCGCCGCCAAGGAACAGGTGGCCTTCATGATCAGGGCGCTGCTTGGACTCACGGAAACACCGCCGGCCGACGCGGCCGATGCCATTGCAATCGGCCTCACCCACCTCCGAACCATTGCCTCCCCGATCCTGAGAGTCACGGCGACCATAGCCAAATGAGCGCGCTGATCACTCCTCGCTGGCTCGGACGTATCCCCTACAAAGAGGGATTGGACCTGCAGGAATCGCTCGTTGTGGGTAAAATCGGCGGTGATTCGGCCAATCATCTTCTCCTTCTCGAACACGAACCCGTCTACACCATGGGACGGACCCGCGATGAGTCGAGCCTCCGGGAAGAAACAACACTCCCCCACCCCGTGCACCGCACCAATCGTGGAGGACAGGCTACCTACCATGGCCCCGGGCAACTGGTCGGCTATCCGGTACTCGATCTCGCGCTCTTCGACCGTGATCTTCACTCCTACCTGCGCTTTCTGGAGGAGGTTCTCATCACCCTGCTCGACCGGCACAACGTGTGCGGGAGAAGGGTTGAAGGCAAAACCGGTGTCTGGGTCGGCGGGAAAAAAATTGCCTCACTCGGCGTCGGGGTCCGGAAATGGATCTCCATGCACGGGCTCGCCATCAATATCTGCGGCGATCTGGCACCGTTTCAACACATCACCCCCTGCGGTCTTCCCGGGGTGGAGATGACCTCCCTTGAGGCAGAGGGAGCCAAGGATGTCACCGTGGAATCCTGCGCGGAGGAAGTCTCTGGGATTTTTAACGAACTGATCGTATCAGGCCTGAAATTTTAGGAAGTTCGCGAGCAGTTGCTTGCCGTGCGTCGTCAGGATCGATTCGGGGTGAAACTGGACACCCCAGAGAGGGAGTTCCTTGTGGCGCAGCCCCATGATCTCACCTTCAGCGGTCTCGGCTGTGATCTCGAGTTCATCAGGGAAGGTCTCGCGCTTCACAATCAGGCTGTGGTAGCGGGTCGCCTCGAACGGATTCGGGAGCCCTTGGAAAAGATCCTTCCCGTTGTGAAGGATCGGGGAAGTCTTTCCGTGCATCAACCGTCCTGCCCGGACCACCTCTCCTCCGTAGACATGCCCCATGCACTGATGGCCGAGGCAGACCCCAAGGATGGGGTATTTCCCAGCCAGCTTGCGGATCACCTCATTGCTGATTCCCGCTTCATTCGGACTGCAGGGACCTGGCGAAATGCAGATGCGTTCCGGAGAAAGCTTCACGATCTCATCCAGGGTGATCTCATCGTTTCTCCTGACGAGGGGTTCGGCACCCAGTTCGCCGAAATACTGGACGAGATTATAGGTAAAAGAGTCGTAATTATCGATGACGAGAATCATGGCTTTGTCAGGATGTTGCGGGATGCGTGTCCGTCGCGAGTTCGACGGCGCGGACCACGCCCATGGCCTTGTTGACCGTTTCCTGAAACTCCGAGGCGGGATCCGAATCAGCCACGATACCGGCTCCTGCCTGGACATGGGCCTTGCCCCCGCGAAGCAGCACCGTCCGCAGGGCGATACAGGAATCAAGCCTTCCGTCGAAGCCGAGATAGCCGACGGCGCCCGCATAGGAACCGCGCTCTGTCGGCTCCATCGAGGCGATGATCTGCATGGCCCGGATCTTGGGCGATCCGCTGACCGTGCCGGCGGGGAAGGTGGCCCGCAGGACATCGAGAGGACTATGCTCCCCGGAAAGACGTCCCGTGACGTTGGAAACGATGTGCATCACGTGACTGTACCGCTCCACGGTCATGAAGTCCGTGAGTTGCACGCTGCCGAACTCCGAGATCCTGCCGACGTCATTACGCGCCAGATCGACAAGCATGAGGTGTTCGGCGCGCTCCTTGGGATCTTCCAGCAACTCCAGACGCAGCGCCTCGTCGGCCTCATGGGTCTCCCCTCTTTTCCGAGTCCCGGCGATAGGGCGGATCTGGACAGCTCCGTCGGTCACCTTGACATGAACCTCGGGAGAGCTGCCCACCAGGGCGATCCCTCCTGGGAGGAGCAGGCAGAACATGTAGGGCGAGGGATTGATGAACCGGAGTGCCCGGTAGAGATGAACCGGATCCCCCTCGTACGGAATCGAAAAACGCTGGGAAAGGACGATCTGAAAAATATCCCCGGCTCGGATGAATTCCTTCGCGTCGAGCACGGCTTTTTCAAAATCCTCACGGGTAAAATTGCTCTGGACGGGAATCCGTGGCGCCTCTGCGACCGCTGCTAAGGGGGCCAGCGACGAAGGCACGTGCAGTTTGGCAAGCAGGGAGGTAATCCTCGAAACGGCTTCACGTCGGGCGGCATCAGGGCCAAGTTCCCCCGGAAATGAGGAGGCCACGACCTTGATGCGGCGGTTCTTGTGATCGAAAGCCACGACAGTGTCGGCGATCAGGAACATCATGTCAGGCAGGCCCAGATCGTCCTCACGAGCCCTGGGCACACTCGATTCGAAACTGCAGACCGCCTCGTAGCCGAGGTAGCCGACCGCACCTCCGGTGAATCCGGGCAATTCAGGACGTGGATGGCATCGGAAGGAGCTCATGATCCGCTCGAGTTCTGACAATGGATCCGCTGCATCACGCGTTTCGGTGGTACCATCAGACTTCCGGAACGTGACCTTGCCGTCGCGGGCCGTGACCACCGCGCGGGCACCGGTACCCACAAAGGAGTAACGTCCTACCAGATCCGATTGTTCCGCTGATTCCAGAAGGAATGCCGGACCGTCGTCGCGCAACTTGGTGAGCAGGGAAAGGGGCGTCTCACTGTCAGCGACCAATTCCACCCAGACAGGCACCACGGCATTGGTGGATGCCTCCCGTTCAAACTCCTCCAACGGGGGAAATACCTTTCCGAGATGGATTTCATCGCTGGTCGCGGCTTCTTTCATCGGGTGTCAGGGTGATTCCGTCGGTGATGTCGGGCAATCAGGAAAAATCATCCTCGGCTGCGTTTGAAACGCGCCACCTCACGATCAGTCTCCCTCTGCTCGACCTTCTTTTTGAGATCCTGACGTTGGTCGGCGGCATTTTTCCCCTTTCCGAGACCTAGTTCAACCTTCACTCGCCCCTTCTTCCAGTACATCCGCAGGACCGGCAGCGCGAGCCCCTTGCGCGTGGTCTGATCCAGCAAACGAATAATCTCCACTTTGTTCAGGAGAAGCAACCGGGGCCTTTTGGGGTCGTGGGTCTCGTGGCTGGCCTTTTCATAGACCTGGATCGTGGCGTCATAGAGGACGACCCCTTGCTTCTCGACCTTGGCATAACAGCCGAGAAGGTCGGCACGACCAGCTCGTAAGGACTTTACCTCGGTACCCAGCAGTGAAACCCCTGCTTCAAAGGTTTCCAGAATCTGAAAATCCCTCAGGGCCTTCCTGTTGGTGACGATGTCGGCGCCCATGGAGTGTCAGGGCTCCAAGCAGGGAGCCTTGCGTGCGGGCAGACTCAGGCGGCGTGAGCCGGATCGAGTTCGACCGCAGCCTGGGCGGTGAGCTTGCCCGCGGCAATCTCAGCCAGGGCGATGTCTGCGAGTCCCATCTGGCCGATCTCGTAGTCGACCTCGACCATCGGACGGCTTCCGGCGGAAAGCTCACGGACGCGCTTGCTGACCATGTTGATGAGCTGTTGCTTATTGCTGACGACATTGGCCGCAGCATTGATGTATTGGGACTTCATGTATGAGTAACTTAGGTGATCAATTACTCTAGTGCCCTCCTTCCTCCATGACAAGCCCCTCCGGCATCCAGAGTCAACGGCTTGCCCGAGGGATTGCCAAGGCCACTCGGTCCTGATTCCCTGCTCCTTCAGGAAAAATACAACTCATGGGACTCTTCACACCTCGTTTTCTCAAGGACGCCCGCCTGCTCTCCGAGGGAGCCTCCAAAACGCTTCATCTCCACCGGGATCTCCTGACGCCGGCTGAGATACTCAAACTCCAAGGACTGGTTGGAGCCCTCGACGCGGCCATTTCAGTGAAAAAGAGGGAAAACGTCGAAAGGGCTGTTTCAGAACTCGAGTCCGGGTTCGGCGGGGTCATCCCGGCCAGACCTCATCCGGTCTGGAGTGAAAATATCGAGGCGATCGTCGTCGCCGTCGCCCTGGCCGTGGGATTCCAAGCGTATTTCCTGAAGCCTTTCAAGATTCCCACTGGCTCGATGCAGCCGACTCTCTACGGGATGACAGGACATCCCTCGGACACACCGCCACCCAATCCTATCTTCCGCGCCATCGATTTTGTTCAATTGGGACGCACTCATCTCGACCTCGTTGCCTCCCGGGAGGAGCAAGTCCTAGGCCTCAACGAAAGAACCAGTCTCAACTTCTTCACCTTCACGGAAATCGTCACCTCCTCGGGACGCCACTCCGTTTTCTCACCACGTGACGTGCTGATGAGGGATTTTGGGGTGCGCCCCGGCAGAGTCTACTCCCCCGGGGAAACCATTGTCCGGGGTTACGTGCAGGCAGGTGATCAGGTCTTTGTTGACCGGATGACCTATCAGTTCCGCGATCCGGCCAGCGCCGACGTCTTTGTCTTCAAGACCACAGGGATCCGAGGCATCGAGATGAACCTCGATCCAGCTCTGGGATCCCAGTTCTACATCAAACGTCTCGCTGGAATGCCGGGACAGTCACTGCGTATCGCCGCCCCGGAACTCTTTCTCGATGGCAACACAGCTCCCAACGCCCCGTTCCGCCGTGTCATGAGCTGCAAGAACGGTTACCGCGGATATTCCAACCCGGCTGCCGCGCAATATCTCACCACCCCCGAGGAAACTTTCACCGTGCCTCCCCATGCCTACTTTGCGCTGGGAGACAACAGCTACAACTCCAGCGATAGCCGTTACTGGGGCATCGTACCGGAACGGAACGTCATCGGACGCGGCTTCTTCGTCTACTGGCCCTTCTCGGATCGCTGGGGATTTATCCGTTAAAGGAACCTGATTTTATCTAAAATATCCCGCCGAGGCGCCAAGGCTCAGAGGTTGAAAACGACATGATAGGATCCGGGGCACTGGTGTGCCCACCTGCTTCTGCCTTTTTAAATCCAAAAGGATTCAGAGCACTGAGCCGATGGGTGCTCGCATAAACTAAAAACAATTTCTCTGCGTTTCAGCGCCTCTGTGGGAACCTCTTATTTCTGCTTTTTTGCTGAAGGAGCTTTTTTTGACGTCGTCTTTTTGGCTCCGGCGGCGACCTTGGCGGCGACCTTCAGACGCAGGGCATTGAGGCGAATGAAGCCGGTGGCGTCACCCTGGTTGTAGGCCTGCGTGGGATCGGCCTCCATCGTTGCGATCTCGGGGCGGTATAGGCTGACAGGGCTCTTGCGACCGGCGGCCAGGATGTTCCCTTTATAGAGGCGGACGCGTACCGTTCCGGTGACGTTCTTCTGCGACTCATCGACGAGCGCCTGGAGAGCGAGGCGCTCCGGGGCAAACCAGAAGCCATTGTAAACCAGTGTGCTGTATTTAGGAATCAGGCCGTCGCGCAGATGCATCACCTCACGGTCCATGGTGAGGGACTCCATCTGACGATGCGCAAAGTGCAGGATGGAACCACCCGGAGTCTCGTAGACCCCTCGGCTCTTCATCCCGACAAAGCGATTCTCGACCATGTCGACACGACCGACGCCATGACGGCCGCCGAGTTTGTTGAGCACCCTCATGACACCGAGGGGGTCAAGGCGCTTCCCATTGACCGCGACGCAGTCACCCTGCACGAAATCCAAGGTCACAATCTCAGCCTTGTCGGGAGCATCCTCGGGGCTTGCCGAGAGTTTGAACATTCCCTTGTTTGCAGGCGCAAAGGCATCGAACCAGGGGTCCTCCAGGATTCCGCTCTCATAGCTGATGTGCAGCAGGTTCCGGTCCATGGAATAGGGCTTCTTGGCACTGGCCTCCACGTCGACCTTGTGACGCCGGCAATACTCGATCATCTCGGCACGGCCGGGGAATTCATTGCGGAAGCGCTCCTCGCGCCATGGGGCGATCACCTGCAGATCCGGAGCCAGGGCGGCGGCGGCCAATTCGAAGCGCACCTGGTCGTTCCCCTTCCCTGTGGCTCCGTGGGCGATCGCATCGGCTTTTTCTGCGAGGGCGATATCGACCATTCGCTTGGCGATGAGCGGGCGAGCAATGCTTGTCCCGAGAAAATACTCCCCCTCATAGAGGGAACCGGCCCTCATCATCGGGAAAATAAAGTCGCGGGCAAATTCCTCCTGTAGATCGTCGACAAAGCACTTGGAGGCGCCGGTGCGCAGGGCCTTCGGCTTGAGACCCTTGAGTTCCTCCTCCTGACCAATATCGGCACAGAAGGCGATGATCTCGGCCGAATAGGTTTCCTTGATCCAGTTGAGGATGACGGAGGTGTCGAGTCCTCCGGAATAAGCGACGACGATTTTCATGGGAGACGGGATACAGGAGATGTGCAGCGGATGCACGCCCATTCCCTCGTTGTGACATCACCGGGGCACAAAAAAACGGCCGGATTACTCCGGCCGTTTTGTTTATAAATTCTGATCCGAATTACTTCTTGGGCTGGATCGGAGTGGAAACCGGGGACGCGGAACCCTTGGCGGCGTTCTGCTGGGCCTGGATCTGCTGGGCGAGGTTCTGAACCGCCTGCTGAAGATCGACGAGTGGCACCCAACCGATCAGATTACCCTGCTGTCCGGTGGACTTGTCGGCAAAAGAAGCTGCATTGAGGAGGCGAGCCTCACCGGTCTTGGTGTTCCACTGAACCACGGAATCAACCTGCTTGTCAGCGATAGTGATCTTGGTGGAGATGCACTGGAAGGTCGGCTGCTCGGCAACTGGCTTCTCGTTGCAGGCAACAAGTGCCAGAGTGGAAGCTGCGAGGATGGATAAAGGGAGGTACTTCATAAGGGTCACAACCTTGACCAAGGATGGCCGGATTTCAAGTGTCAAAATCATCGGCGCAGACAGAAAGCCTGCAGAAAAGTGGGTTGGCTGGGACTCGAACCCAGAACCAATACCTTAAAAGGGTACTGCTCTACCATTGAGCTACCAACCCGAAGGATCATTCACCCTCAACGAGTGAGTGGGAGAAAATGCAATCCCGTGAAGTTCCTGTCGAGGGCTTTTTGAGCCAAAACCGTTTCTCCGGTTCAAAAAGTCTACTTTGAAAAGAGGAAAACCCGGTGTGGACCTTTCTTCAAGAGCTCCTCCATGCGGAGGAATCCGGCATCCAGGGAAGCGCTCCGGAGTTCCAAAGCCGTTGCAGGAAAATCATAGGACAACACATGACTGCACCCCTCCTCCAGAGCCTCTGCAGGGATACCCTGCCACTCCTTTCTCATCATCCGGGTGTAGGAGGCGACATGATCCTCACGACTCATCCCCTCCTCCCTCACGACATCAACCATGAGGAAGCAACCTCCCTCGGAAAGGTTCGCGGAGAGGGCCTTGAAGAGCCGGTGCTTTTCGCCACCAATGAGGTGGTGTACGGCAAAACCCGAGAACACCACCTCGAAGGGAGAGCGCTCCGTCTCGGCATACTCCAGCAGATCGGCACACTGCCATGCCACCCCATCCAGTCCTTTCATGAGCTCCGACGCCTCGGCAAGGGCGGCTTCGGACAAATCCACCCCTAGGTAGGAACGCGGAGCATGGTTGCGAAGGATCGGCTCGATGCAGCGCGCATTCCCGCAACCAAGGTCGGCCATCTGGAAGTCCCCCTTAGCGGCGCGATCCCTGATCACCCCCGCAACCGTTTCGTAGATCTCCCGGTGATGCATGTGATTGCTCTCGACGATGGCGTCGTAGAGCGACCAGGAACGGCGGAAGAAAGTGCTCGCCTCGACCCTATGCCACGATTCGTTCGACAAAACGGGATTCTATTTGAGCGATTCCAGAGCCTTGGAAACCTCCGCAGCAGCACCCGATGTCTGGGCATTGAGCGAGATCCAGGCGATTTTTCCATCCTTAATGAGAAAGGATTGCCGCATGGGAATGCCCACGACCGGAATCATCGGAACATGGAAGGCCTCAGCAACCTTTCCATCCGTGTCGGCGATCAACGCAAAGGGAAGATGCTGGTCATCCCGGAAGGCTTTCTGTGCCTCGGGCTTGTCGCGGCTTACCCCGAGAATCTCGATACCCTTACCCGCAAGTCCGGCGTAGGAATCACGCAGGGAGCAGGCCTCCTTGGTACATCCTGGCGTGGCGGCCTTCGGGTAGAAATAGACAAGGGTGATGCCCTTGGCATAGACATCGCCGAAGACGACTGTCTTCCCGTCCTGATCAGGTGCAGCAACGAGTGGAGCGGGAGCACCGACCGTTAAGGGCTCGGCGCGGGCAAAGAGAGAGAAGAGGTTCATAAGTAGGGAGGCAAGGAGGAGTTGTTTCACGAGGTTGACGATGATCGAGGAATGCCTGCCAGAGCAAGCGTTTGGCTCTTTTCCGGAAACGGAATTCTCCTAGGATGTTCTCAGCGTGAACTCCATCCATCCATCGCGACAACGGGGGCTCTCCATATTGCTCTTTTGCGTACTAGCGCTAAGCGCATGCCAACCTAAAAAGAGCTCTCCCTCACCCGATCAAGAGCACGTGACGGCATCTTTCAGGACAGTCATTGAAAAGGTAGTTTCGGGATCCAAAGCAGTCTTTTTGCCCCCCGGATGCCTAGCCCTGATCCCCAAGACAACCTTCACAAGGATTCCCACCACAGAAGAGATCGCGAAGGCGCTCACAGACCCCTCCTCGTTCCATACGTTGAACCGGGAATACCGCTTTGATCGTGTCTTTCTACTTCCCGGACCTCTCTGCGCCCCCCTGCGGGATCATTTGCTTGAGTCCCCTGTCTGGGTCCTCTCCCAAGTGTCTCCCGAGGGATACCTCTTCCGGGTTGCCGGAAGCACACCATGGCACGCTCCAGATGCTGGCGAGGCCGAGCGCTTGATCCCGGATCCGAACGCAAGATCGCTCTGGATGATCGCCTCCGCTGGAAATCTACTCGCCATCGGACATACCGAGGAGGCCGCAAGCCTGCTTGCACTGGCCTCTTGTTCGAAGAGGCATGAAGCGGATCGTCTTGCCACACTCGCTTCCTTGGAGGCCTCCTGCGGACATTGGAACAAGGCGGTCGATCTTGCCACGCAGTCTCTCCGCTCCGACAGGCGCCATCGGACGTCCACCATGATCGTCATCCGTGCTCTCACGGAAACAGGACATCGCGATGAGGCCTTGGAAAAAGCCAGGGCTTTCGTCCATGCATCCCCCGATGCCGAATCCCTCTTTCTTCTGGCGCGCGCCGCCAATGCAGCAGGAGATCACGCCGAGGAGATTTCGGCGCTGCGCCGCCTTGTTGCGACCGCAAAAAAGGAGAACCTGCCTGCGGGAGCAAGCCTCCTCTACCTGGGACAAGCCTTGGCACGAGACGGACAACGCGGGGAGGCCCTTCGAATACTGGAAGAAGCACAGAATGCTCCGGAACTCACTGCCGAACAGAAACAAGTGATCAGGGAGCTACGAGACCATCTAGCTCCTAGCTCCTAGCTCCTAGCTCCTAGCTCCTAGCTCCTAGCTCCTAGCTCCTAGCTCCTAGCTCCTAGCTCCTAGCTCCTAGCTCCTAGCTCCTAACTCCTATTCCTGCTTCCGCGTGGGAAAATCCGCTGATAAGTTTCACCACATGAGCCGTAAGAAAGTCTCCACAAAATCCAAGGCATCCAGCAAATCCATCACCCGCGAGCATTCCTCCCTTCTGCTCGACGGACCTAGCCGCGCCGCCAGTCGTGCGATGCTCTATCCCGTGGGATTCAGCGAAAAAGACTTTTCAAAATCAATCGTCGGCGTCGCCTCGACCTGGAGCATGGTCACCCCGTGCAACATGCACATCGACGCACTGGCTCGTGAGGCCGCTCTCGGCATCGATAAGGCCGGCGGCAAGCCGATCATCTTCAACACCATCACCATCTCCGATGGCATCTCCATGGGAACCGAGGGAATGAAATACTCCCTCGTCTCCCGAGAAGTGATCGCCGACTCCGTTGAGACGGTTGCGGGATGCCAGGGTTTTGATGGGCTCGTGGCCATCGGCGGCTGTGACAAGAACATGCCGGGCTGCATGATCGCCATCGCCCGCCTGAACCGACCATCGGTCTTCGTCTATGGCGGCACCATCCTGCCCGGCTGTCTTAACGGCAAACTCATCGACGTGGTCTCCGTTTTTGAAGCAGTCGGACAAGAAGCCGCAGGCGTGATCTCAGCCAAGGAGCGCCAGGCCGTCGAGTCTTGTGCGATCCCCGGACCCGGATCCTGCGGCGGCATGTACACCGCCAATACCATGGCCAGTGCCATCGAAGCGATGGGGATGAGCCTCCCAAACAGTTCCGCCCAGGCGGCCGTGTCCTCGCACAAAGTGACCGACTGCCGCGAGGCGGGGGCCGCCGTGGTCAATCTCCTGAAGCGGGGAATCCGTCCCCGTGACATCATGACCCGAGAAGCTTTTGAGAACGCCATCACAACCGTGATCGCCCTTGGCGGCTCAACCAATGCGGTCCTGCATCTCCTTGCTATCGCCCACACCGCGGGTGTGAAACTCTCGATCGATGATTTCACCAAGATCGGCAAGCGCATCCCCGTCCTCGCGGACCTCAAGCCAAGTGGCAAGTACCTCATGTCACAGCTCATCGAGATCGGCGGGATTGTCCCTCTCATGAAGGAACTCCTCGCCGCGGGACTTCTTCACGGCGATGTGATGACAGTCACCGGCAAGACGCTCCGCC
This sequence comes from Spartobacteria bacterium, assembly GCA_947471565.1. Classification (GTDB taxonomy): domain Bacteria; phylum Verrucomicrobiota; class Verrucomicrobiia; order Chthoniobacterales; family UBA6821; genus UBA6821. Next base: position 21,791 of record CANIVT010000014.1, read on the forward strand.
AGAACCTTGGTGCCTTCAAACCCTATCCCAAGGGCCAGCAGATCATCCGCCCCATCTCCGACCCCATCAAGAAGGAGAGTCACCTCGTTATCCTCAAGGGCAACCTTGCCCCCGAGGGAGGCGTCGCCAAGATCTCGGGCAAGGAGGGGCTGCGCTTTTCAGGACGCGCCCGCGTCTTTGACGCCGAGGAAAAGGCCCTGCAGGCGATCCTCGACAAGAAAATCAAAAAGGGTGATGTCATCGTCATCCGCTACGAGGGCCCCAAGGGAGGTCCCGGCATGCGCGAAATGCTCTCCCCTACCAGCGCGGTCATGGGACTTGGACTGGGCAAGGATGTCGCGCTCATCACCGACGGACGGTTCTCAGGAGGCACCCACGGCTTTGTCGTCGGACACATCACCCCTGAGGCTTTCGCCGGCGGGCCAATCGCCCTCGTCAAGGAAGGCGATACCATCACCATCGACGCCGAGAAGCGCGCCCTGACGCTGGGCGTCACCGCCGCCGAACTCGCCAAGCGCAAGAAATCCTGGAAGCAGCCCGCCCCCCGCTACCGTCGCGGCGTGCTTGCCAAGTACGCCTCCCATGTCACTGACGCCTCCCACGGCGCTGTCACGGATGCCGGGCTGTGAAAAGGGCTAAGCCCTTCTGCGAGCTATTAGGCTGAAGACTGTCAGGCTGTTAGCCATCACATGATCCGCTTTGTCCGCTTGTAGGGAGTTCCCACCCGAATCCCCTTCAGGGGTTGGTCTTTCCTGAACGAGTTCGCAAAACCCGGTATCCCACGGCGATTGCAAGCCAGACGCATCCGACCGTGAAGCATCTCCAGGAAAAATCGACGTAGGGAAAGCTGTTCATGGGGTGATCCCCGGCAAGACGCGGGGCGATCTCAGCCCGCAAGTACTCAAGCAACGTTGATCCGCCGACCCAGAACGGAAGGATCCACCCAGTCATCAGGAGGAGTTTTCCGAGCTTGCGTGCCATTCTCACCGCGAACACCCGGCTACTTCCTGCCCATCGCCTTGGTCGGTTTTGTTGATTTCAAAGCAGGAAACTCCTTGGCGATACGATCATAGATCGTCTTCGCAAAGGAAACGCGAGCGTGCCACTTGTAATCGCCCGCAATCACAGTCCAGGGAGCCAGTTTCGTGGAGGTCTTCACAAACATGTCCTCGGCTGCCTTGTTATGCTGGTTCCACTTGCGGCGGTTGCGCCAGTCCTCATCGTTGATCTTCCAGTGCTTGTAGGGGTTGGCCTGACGATCCTTAAAGCGCTTCAGCTGCTCCTGCTTGGAAACATGGAGGTAGAGCTTGATGACAATCGCCCCGTCATCGACGAGCGTCCGCTCCATCTCGTTGATTTCGGCATAGGCACGCTTCCATTCCGCATCCGTGGCAAAACCCTCGACTCTCTCCACCAGGACACGCCCGTACCAGGAGCGGTCGAAGACGGCGATTTCACCATAGGAGGGAAGTCGGTTCCAGAATCTCCAGAGGTAATGATGGCGATATTCCTCGGTCGTCGGTTTCTGGGTCGAGTAGACCCGAACCAGACGGGGATCGAGAAACTCCAGCGTCCGCTTGATCGCACCGCCTTTGCCTGCGGCATCCGGCCCCTCGATCACGATGATCACTGACCTCTTGCTCTCCTTGAGGCGGAGTTGGAGATTGAGCAGGCCGAGTTGGAACTTCTTGAGATCCTTGGCGTAGATATCCTTGGTGAGAGGAACATCCTGATTGAGCGCGTCGAGGCGGAAGCGATTGAAATTCATCGGAAGCGGAGACTGAATCAGGAATGTTGAAATCAGGAAATCACGAAAAGCGATGCCTGCGGAGGATCATCTCCCGATCGCTTCGAGCACGATGTTCTCCGTGAGCAACTCGGGTAGCACAACCGGTTCACCCCCCTTTCCCGGAGGGTAGTACACGGCCAACGGCACGCCGACCCGTCCAAACGATTTCAGCGCAGCGGTGATGGCGGGATCGGAGTTAGTCCAGTCCCCCTTCATCGCCGTGATTCCCTTTTCTTTTAGGATCTTGCGAACAGCGGGAACATTGATCGCCGTCCGTTCATTGAACTGACAGGTCAGGCACCACGAGGCAGTGAAATCGAGAAAGACCGGCTTTCCATCCTCTCGGAGTGCATCCAGGGCCGCAGATGAGAAAGGGACCCAGGTGATGCCATCCCGGGATCCTGCGGCATCAGCACCAGGCAATGTCTTCCTCATCTTGGGAAGCAGAACTTCCAAACCGACGCAAAGCAGCACCGTCAGCAGAAGAATCACCGTCACAAACAGGCGATTGCTAGAGCCCCTGATAGCCCCGTATACCCATGCCGCAAAACCAAACAACAAAAGAAGCGCAAGCAACGAAAACGACGCATCACTTCCCTGTTGGGCCTGCAAAACCACAAGAAGCCAGATGTTCGTCGCGAGAAGGGGAAAGCCCATGAACTGCTTGAAACGCTCCATCCAAATTCCCGGCTTGGGAATCCACTTCCGCCATCCGGGACGGGCCGAGAGCAGGAGATACGGGAGCGACATGCCAAGGGCCACCGAGGCAAACATCGCAAGGATCACCACGGCGCTCTGACCGAAAGCAAATCCCAGTGCACTCCCCAGGAATGGGGCCGTGCAGGGGGTGGCCAGCAAGGTGGCAAAGAGTCCCTGGAAAAATGATCCGCCGTAGCCCCCACCGGAGGCCGCATGATCAAGTGAGGTGGCCGCCGATCCCGGAAGCGTGATCTCAAAGACCCCGAAGAGATTGAGGGCAAAGAGAAAGACCAAGACACTCAGGCCGACCACAAACCAGGGATTCTGAAACTGAAAGGCACCCCAGGTGACCTGGGATCCACCCGCCTTGAGCACGATAACCAGAACACCAAGTCCCAAAAACCAGGCGAAGATCCCCGCAGCAAATGCTAGCCCGTGTCGGAAGATGCGGGCAGGAGATTCCCCGGCCTGCGCGATGAAGCTGAAAATCTTCAGCGAGATTACCGGGAGAACGCACGGCATCAGGTTCAGGATCAGACCACCGAGAAATCCGGAGAAGAGGGCTGCAATCAGAACGCCGAGAGCAATCCCGGTGGAGGCAGACCTCGCAGCAGCGCTGGCCGAGTTGGAGTCATCGATCCACCACGCCTTCCGTGAAACCTTTTCCACCAGCAGTCCCTTGAATGGGGCAGGACCGTCCCACGGGACCGAGAAGACCGTAGCGTTGCCCGATTCCAACCGCGTCACATGGCCGACAGTCGTTCCGTCCGCAGGATCGGGATAGAACTCATAGGAAATCCCTGACTCCCCGATGAAGGAGACCAATCTGGTTCCGTTCTTACCCGAGAAGGAGATTGAAAAAGGCTGCTTACCGCTGAGAGGCCAATCCCCTTTTGGAACCGAAGCAGATTTCCAATCCAAATCAGTTGTCCACGTAGGCCCGGGAATCCTTAACTCCGCGTCGGCGGATCCCGGCACGCAGAGTTCCTTGCAGGCCAGCCAACTCAGGGAGGCCTTGAGATCAAAGATCTGATCCTTAGGCAAATTCATAGGCGGCGTGATCATGGCCCTTAGAAGCTGCTGCTTCTCGTAGCCGTAGATGATCATGTCACCCGGCTCGGAGTGCTGCTCGGGCACGGAAAACTCGATTGGACCTGCCGTCCATCCTTCGGGCAAATGCCATGTCACCTTGGGAGGGAGACCGGAGTCACCCGGATACTGCCAGTAGGTGTGCCAACCAGGCTGCAAATCGAGCAAGATGGTTGCCATGAATGGCTTGCCGGGCTGAATCGGCACCGGCGCATCCGATGCCATCCAAGCCTTCACCCCCTCACCCGTTGCGGCAAACGCCGAGGCTGAAAACAGGATCAAGGCGATGGAAAGACCTTTCAGATTCTTCATGAATTTCATGCTTTTGCTTCTCCCTTGTGGATTTCCTGCTGACCACCGAAGACACGACGGATCACTTCCTCGATCGGCACCTCCTCGACAGAGAGATCGACCACCGGTGCGGCAGCCAGCAGTGCCGTACAGGCCTGTGGGACTTCGGCACGAGCCACCTCCACCTTGATCGACATGGGAGTACTCTCAAGAACTGTTCCCGGCGGAATAAAGGACTTGGGCAAGGGTTCACTGAAATCGACACCGATCACTTTTGTGGAGGTAAAGCGGGCCGTCACCTCGGCAAGGGGTCCGTCGAAGAAGATCTTTCCGTGGTCAATCAGGATCACCCGCTCGCAGAGTTCCTCGATATCCTGCATGTAGTGACTGGTCAGCAGCGTCACCACGCGGTATCGGCGGTTATATTCCCTGAGAAACTCACGGACTTTCTTCTGGCTGATCACGTCGAGTCCGATCGTCGGTTCGTCCAGGAAAAGAACCTTCGGTCGGTGGAGCAGGGCGGCGATCAACTCCATCTTCATCCGCTCGCCGAGACTCAGTTCCCGGACCATCACGCCCATCTTGTCACGCACATCAAGCAGTTCACTCAACTCATCGACCGTGCTCTCGAACTGCTTCCGTTCGATCCCGTAGATCGCACGGTTCAGCTCCAGCGATTCGCGGGCCGGAAGATCCCACCAGAGGGCATTCTTCTGACCCATCAGCAGCGCGAATTGACGCTTCAGTTCAATAGGCCTCCGGGAGGGGTCCAATCCGAGAACACGGGCGCTTCCCGAGGTGGGCTGAAGCAGCCCGGAAAGCATCTTCAGCACGGTGGTCTTGCCAGCCCCGTTTGGTCCCAAAAAGCCGACAAACTCGCCCTCCCCGACCGAAAAGCTGACAGCATCCGCCGCCCTCGTCTCCGTATGACGTCGATGAAAGAGTCCTCGCACGGCACCGAGCAAACCATCCTCCTTCCGATAGGTGCGGAAAACCTTCGTCAGCCCCTCAACCTTGATAACCGTGTTATCCGTCATGGCCTCCAATCCAATCATCGCGTGCCCCCGCCAGCGAGGGCCATTTGCCCGGTGAACTGTAATTGTCTCACCCCTTCGTAGAGAACGATCCCAGCGGAGGTAGCCAGGTTAATGCTCCGGGTCCCCTCGCTCATCGGGATGGTCAGGCACGACTCCGGATGAGCCGCCAGAAGACTCGCGGGAAGACCCTTTGATTCACGGCCGAAGACCAGCATGTCGCCGTCTTGGATTTGGGCATCCCAGAAGGGGCGTTCCACCTTGCTGCTCAGGAACCAAAAACGACTTTGGCCATTGGTACCGAGAAACTCCTCCCAAGAATTCCAGGTCACGAGATCCAGTCGGTCCCAGTAATCCATGCCGGCTCGCCGGGACTCCTTGCCGTCGATCGAGAAACCAAGAGGCCCCACCAAATGGAGCCGCGCACCGGCCGCCACGCAAACGCGGGCAATGTTTCCCGTATTCTGCGGGATCTCGGGCTCGACCAGAACGATATGGAGCATGAGACAAGGATGAAGGCAAAAGCCAAAATGATGAAGATTTTCCGCAAACCCGAACCTCTACGGATCAGCTCTTCCACTCCCGACCTTAGACCTTCGACTTCCCTCTGATCAGATAAACGGCAGGATCGGGAATTTCTTTCCGAGCACCACTTCACTGGGAACACCAAGCCAGCGTTCAAGAGCCGTTGCGTAGACGGAGCGGAAATCGGTGCTGAATTTCAGGTCGCCATCATGGAGATCGGTAAGGCTTGGGTAGGCTCCGTAGAGACCCGGCTTGACCCCTCCCCCAAGGACGAAGAGCGGTGCGGCCGCGCCGTGGTCCGTGCCTGCGCTTGCATTCTCGGCGACGCGACGGCCGAATTCACTGAAGGAAAGAACAAGCACCCGTCCAAGGTTTCCCTGCGCTTTCAAATCGGCAACGAACGCAGAGAGTGCGGCATCCAGATCGCCTATAAGGCGATCGTGGGCAGGAACCTGATTGGCGTGCGTGTCGAACCCGCCCTGGGAAACGTAATACACCCTCGAGGGAAGTCCTCCGGCGATGAGTCGACTGACCAAATTGAGGCTGTTCCCTAGCTGTGACGAGGGATAGTTCACGGTGCTTTTCGTCTTACGCGTGATTTCCAGAATGCGATCACTGCTCATCTGAGCATCCAGTGCCGTGCGTTGTAGAAACTCGACGGTACTACCATCCATGTCCGCCGGACCTGGCAACATCCCGATCGATCCCCCGGCATTCTCGCTTAAGGAGGAATGTTCGGAGGCGGGCGGTTGATTGATCTGGCGCATGAACTGATCGGCGGCAGCGGGATCATTCGCGGCCTCCTTCATGTAGCGGAATTGCTCAGGATTGCTGAAGGCCACCCCTTTGGGAGTTTTGGATGCGAAGGCCTGAGGCGTTTGCCCCCCGATAGCGACTCCGACGGTCGCCGGATCCGCCCCCTGACAGCAGTTATCGAAATACCGGCCAAGCCATCCTTCGGAAAGAATCTGTTCCGATTCACTGGCAGTCTGCCAGATCTCGGTGGATCGGAAATGGGACCTATTAGGGTTCGGGTATCCGACTCCCTGAACCATGCCGAGACACCCCTCGCCGTAGAGAGACCTCAGCCCGGAGAGCTTCGGATGAAGTCCTGCATAATCGCTGATTCTCAGGATATCCTTGGCAGGAAGGGCGATTTTTGGACGGGCTTTGTAGTAGGCGTCATCACCAAAGGGAACCAGCGTATTGATACCGTCATTTCCTCCGGCAAGTTGCAGCACAACGAGAATCGTGCCGTCTTTTCCCGTGGTCACCTGACCGGTCGTGGCGGCCGCCATGGTATCCAGACAGAGGAAGGTTTTCTCCAAAAAAAGCGGAACCGTCGAGGCCAGGGCACCTCCCAGCATGGATGTCCTCAGGAACTGACGTCGGGTATGTAGCGGTTGTTCTTTGGGCTCTTTCATGGGGAGAGTTGGAGGGGAAAATAGATGGTTCGGTTTAAAGGTGGGTCCACCAGTCTCAAGTCATCTGGTAATAGGGAGTGCCCATCATGATCTGCATCAGGTCCCTCACGGCCGGGTCGGTGTAGGGCGCCGGTTTTTTTTCCAAGAAGGCAAGATAGGAGGCGCGATCCTTGTCCAACAGCTGGTAATTGAAGATCCGAAACGCAAGCAGATCGATGAGTTCACCAGGAGTGGATCTGGCGGATGCCGGTGCAATCGTTGCCAGAGGAACCTCGGCTGTCTTGGTCCCATATCCACCCAGCACCCTCGCCTTGCCGCTGAGCAGGTAGGAGGCGAGGTTGTACCGGTACAAAAGACTGGAGGCACTGATCCACGAGCGACCTCCATCCCATCCTTTGACGTTCGGCGGGGCAAAAAGCACCTGCCCCAGTGCAGACAGGGAGTTCTCAAGCACCTTGGCATCCGGCAACGGAATCTCCAGCATTCTGGTCGTCTGCATCATCCACTGGACGGGACTCTTGATCTGGTGATGCATCACATGGGTGGAGTAGAAATCCTCGCTCTTGAAAATCACCCCCAACGTTGCCGCAATGTCGTACCCATTGGAGAGGAGCAACTCGCCCAAACCCGTCACGGTCTCTTCCGGTGGATCGGTTGCCACGAAAAACGACCAGAGTTTCTTTCCAATGAAACGGGCGCACTGAGGCTGCGAAGCGATGAGATCAATGATGTCGTCCCCGGTGAAGGGGCCCATTCGTCCGAAGAAGGTCTTGGCCCCGGGGTCGTAATCGCGTCCGGAAAACCGGAAGGAACCTGTCTCCGGGACAATCCTGTATCCGGTGAACGATTTCGCCGCCTGCTGGATGTCCTGCTCGGTGTAGTGCCCCTCCCCCAGCGAGAAGAGTTCCATGACCTCGCGGGCGAAGTTTTCGTTGGGGTGATCCTTGCGGCTCTGAAAGAGATCGAGCCACCGGATCATCGCCGGATCACGTGAGATCGCCTTGAGCAGAAGGGGGAATTTCCCCAGCGCACCCTGACGGAGCGTCTCGTTCTGCATCCACATCATCCAGGAGTCGTTGACCTTCTGATTGCTGGTCGCGAAATGACCATGCCAGAAAAGGGCCATCTTTTCTCTCAGAGGTGCGGTCGTGTAGCGCATCCGGTTGAGCCACCAGAGCCGGAGATCGAGCATCGAAAAGCGATCCGCCTCCCTGATCTCCTTTGCGATAGCCATCCGGTCTACCTCAGTTACCGCTTCCTTTTCGCGTTTCTTAAGCCGAAAACGGGCCTCCGGTTCAAAAAGCACAGGAGGAGGAAAGAGCTCGTCATCAGCTTCCGCCTTCAGAAGAAAATCCACGGCACCGGAAGGCCCCATGGAATGAAGCTTGTCGATCTCGGCAGGAGTACCGCCAAAACCAGCCCTGTTGAGCAAGTGTGCGGCCCGGGTACGATCCCAGAGTTTTTCAGGAAGTGGGGAGAACATTCCTAGGTGGTAACACCACGATGCAGAAAAGGTTGCACACTTGGATGAGGAAATCGAAGGAAAGAATCAACAAAGCGGGAATTTCCCCTCGCAGGCCCTGAGAACACCTCCCTAGCCTGACCCATTATGCGTTTCACCAACCTCACCCGGGGAGCCGGCATCGGCGCCAACTGCTACCGACTAGATCTCCCTGAGGGGGCGGTCCTGCTGGATTGCGGAATGCACCCGGAGCATGTGGGCAAGGATTCAACGCCGCTGTTTGAGGAACTGGGTGACACCTCCGTCCGTAGCACCATCCTGACGCATGCCCACCAAGACCACGTGGGATGCCTCCCTTTGCTCCAATCCCAACAGCAGGGAATGCCGGTGCTCATGACAGAGGGAACGGCCCGGATCGCCGACATCATGCTCCATAACTCGGTGAACGTGATGATGCGCCAGCAGGAGGAACTCAAACTTCCCGACTATCCCCTCTTCGGCCACCGCGGAGTGGAACTCTCCTCAAGGATGTGGAGAACGTGTCCACTCGAGCGCCGGCTCGATCTCGACGGCAACCGCACAGCATCCGCGGACGCCACCACGGTGACCTTCCACGATGCAGGGCATATCATCGGCTCGACCGGCGTGATGATCCGATCGGAGGGAAAAAGCTTCTTCTATACGGGGGACGTTAATTTCGAAGACCAGACGATCCAGACCGGGGCGCGCTTTCCCGAGGAACCGGTCGATGTCCTTCTCATGGAAACCACCCGAGGCGACGCTCCGATGCCGGAGGGGTCGACACGCCTCACCGAGGAGGAACGCTTCGCCAAGGCGGTGGCTGCGGCACTCGCAAAGGGATCCAGCGTGACGATCCCCGTGTTCGCCCTCGGCAAGACACAGGAAATCATGGCCTTGCTCTGGAAAATGCAAAGGGAGCGGGTCATCCCTCCGATTCCGATCTACATCGGCGGCCTCGGCAGCAAGATCACCGCCGTCTATGACACGATGGCATCACGACTTTCCAGGAACCTGCCCAAGCTCCAACTCATGAACGATGTCGCCCCTTATGTGGCCGGAGGTGCGGAGATCTCTTCCCTTAATCCACGCAAGCACGCCATCTACGCCCTCTCCAGCGGCATGATGACCGAGCACACGCTCTCCAATGTTTTCGCCCGCAAAGTCCTTCCTGATCCCGAACAGCACCTCTTCTTCGTCGGCTATGCCGATCCCTCCTCACCGGGAGGACGCGTTCGGTCAGCAAATCCCGGTGACATGGTCGAACTCGGTCCGCCGGGAGGCCCCGTGCCCTTCCATTGCCACCGGGAGATTTTCAACCTCAGCGCCCATGCACGGCGCGAGGATCTCCTCTCTTACGCGGTGAAGGTGCGTCCGAAGACCATCCTCCTGGTCCATGGTGACGATCCCGCCGTCGAGTGGTTCAAGCGCGAACTCTACGCGTCCCTGCCCGACACCAAGGTGATCGCCCCGCCACCCGGTCAGCCAATCGAGTTGTGATTCGGATCGAAACCCATTCCTATTCAGGAGATGGAGGACTTCAGTACTGCGGCGCATTCCCCATTCGTTAAAAAAGTTAAAACGTGAAAAGGGTTAAAACGATGTGGCAAAAGTAACACAATCCAAGGCATCCGGCGATCAGACGGTATATCTTTACCCTTCCATGTCGTGAAGTCGGCCTATTCTGCATCTACCCTGTAACGCTTCAACGTTCTAACTCTTTTAACGCTATACCCATGAACAATGGGTTCCCTGCGAGAATAACTGCTAAAAAGCAGGATTACCTTCCTAGCAGAGCCGCCTTCAGATCCGCGGCAACGGGATTGGATCCGAACCAGAGACTCAGGAACGCTTTCTGAAAGTCGCGTCCAGGAATGGTTCCTTTCCTTGCCCCTTGGTCAAAGACCACGGTATTGGTCCCGAGGAATCGGACCTGTTCCACGCCTCCGCTCGAGAGCGGTCCAAACATGGCGATGAAGGCATCCCGATCCCGTGCATAACCGGGATAGGTGTAACTGACGCTCTGGGCGAACTGTGAGCTCCAGGCTTTCGTCACATCCGACTGCCCCACGGCACGCAGGAACGTGAAATCGAACTGCATCGGCCCGGACGACGCCATGACCGCATCGGCCGTCCTGAGAGCCGCAGGAGTGTAGAAAGCCGCCACATAGATCCGGATCGGAACCATCAGCAGGGAGAAGGTCCGCAAACCCGCCCCATTGAGTTGCAGGGAATCCCCCGCGACCTGAACCTGCGGTGAAACCGTGACCCCCTGGATCTCCATAGCAAATCCGATGTGAACCATGCACAGCATGGCTATCGACAAGATCAAGGCTCTCTTCATCACCCCAAACTGACATCGAGCTGGATCGGGGGCAACCCCTCTGATCATCCCTTCAGATCTCTTGGGGGACGAGAGGCGGTTTCACCAAAGGCTTCTGATTCGGCGACGGGAGCACCTCATCGAGTTCAAAGATCGACTCATCCACTTCCTCATCACTTTCCAGCGGAACAAAACGCTCCGCCTTGAAGCCCCGCTCAATGCCGAGCTTGTTGCAGGGATTCCTTAACTCGGTCAGATAGACCGCCATTTCCCCGGGATTGGCCTGGAAGTCACATCCCGGAACCAGATCACGGATGTGGTAATTGTTCCCCTTTTTGGGGAGCTCATCGTACAGAACCTCGATCCCAAGCGGGAACGAGTCATCAACACACACAACGGCTTGGCCAGGCAGGAACATGGAAGGGGTAAGGGATTGAGCTTCTAGGCAACTGAAAGAATGCCTCGATCTGCAAAAGGTTGGAAGTTTGGATGCGGGGCAAGGCGCGTGAGAGAAGCCGTAGTAAACCTACGGCGATCGAACGGCAACGCCGCCACGCGCCAAAATCCCAACCTTTTTAGGGATGGGTCATGGCGGAGGGTACAACCCATGCGTCGAACTCCTCGGCCGTCAGATGTCCGAGCGAGAGAGCCGCTTCCTTGAGGGATGTCTTCTCCTTATGGGCCTTCTTCGCGATCTGTGCAGCCTTGTCGTAGCCGATGTGGGGGTTGAGCGCGGTCACGAGCATGAGCGAATCGGCCACGTAGCCGGCGATCTTCTCGTGGTTGGCCTCGATCCCGACGATGCAGTGATCGTTGAAGGAATGGCAGGCGTCGGAGAGGAGACGAACGGAGTGGAGGAAGTTATGGATGATGACGGGCTTGAAGACGTTCAGCTCGAAATTCCCCTGCGAGGCGGCGATGCCGATGGCAGCGTCATTTCCCATGACCTGAACGGCGACCATGGTGACGGCCTCACACTGGGTGGGGTTGACCTTTCCGGGCATGATGGAGGAACCGGGTTCGTTCTCGGGCAGGGAGAGCTCGCCGAGACCGCAGCGGGGACCGGAAGCCAGCCAGCGGAGATCGTTGGCGATCTTCATGAGTGAGGTGGCCAGCGACTTGAGAGCACCGCTCGCGTAGACGAATTCACCGTGCGACGAGAGCGCGGCAAATTTGTTGGGGGCGGAGACAAACGGGAATCCGGTGATTTCGGCGATCCTGGCCGCAGCGGTCTCGCCGAACTTTGGATGGGAATTGAGCCCCGTGCCGACAGCGGTTCCACCGATGGCGAGCGACTCAAGTCCGGGCAGGCTCTCGCGGAGACGGGCGAGGTCGGCATCGAGCATAGCGACATAGCCGGAGAACTCCTGTCCCAAGGTGACGGGGGTCGCGTCCTGCAGATGGGTGCGGCCGATCTTCACGATGTCGGCGAATTCCTTTGCCTTGGCGTCCAAGGCGTCGCGGAGAAGCGTGACCGAGGAGAGGAGTCTCTCACGGACGACCGTGACCGCGGCGATATTCATGGCCGTGGGGAAGGTGTCGTTGGACGACTGGGACATGTTCACGTCGTCGTTGGGATGGATCGGCTTCTTGGATCCCAAAACGCCTCCGGCCATTTCGATGGCGCGGTTGGAGATGACCTCGTTGGCGTTCATGTTGCTCTGGGTGCCGCTGCCGGTCTGCCAGATCCTCAGGGGGAAATGGGCATCAAGTTGGCCGGCGATCACCTCGTCGGCGGCGCGGCAGATCAACTCAGCCTTTTCAGCGGCGAGTTTTCCAAGGTCACGGTTGGCCAGAGCACAGGCCTTCTTGAGTTGGCCGAGGGCCTTGATGAGCTCACGAGGCTTGGTGTCATTACCGATATCAAAGTGGATTAGCGAACGGGCCGTCTGCGCGCCGTAGTAGCGATCATGGGGCACGGGGATCTCCCCCATGGTGTCGCTCTCAGTACGGTGGGTGGCCGGATCGGCCGCGGGAATGGAATGGGACATGGGATAGAGAGGAGTTTAGGGGTTGAGACTGAAGGCTGTTAGAAAGAGTTTCTAAGAAGGACAAGAGACAGGAAGACTGAAGACAACCCAAGGAAGCGATCCAAGCAATCCTCAGATTGCTTCCCCTGATAGCCTAACAGTCTTCAGCCTATCTAACTCAGCGCGGCAAGAGGTCGGAGACCATCGACTTCTCCTCGAGGAGTTCGTTGACGGTCAGCTGGAACTTCGCCTTGCCGAAGTCGCTCATCGGGACCCCTTGGACGATCGAGGCCTTCTTGCCGTCGCTGCGGGTCGGGAAAGAGCAAACAAGCCCTTCCTCCACGCCGTAGGATCCGTCCGAGGCCACGGCCACACTGTGCCAGTCGTCGGCGGGAGTGACGGAGTTCACGGTCATGACCGTGTCGAGTGCTGCGTGGGCTGCCGAAGCGGCCGAGGAGAGTCCGCGGGCCGCAATGATGGCGGCTCCTCGCTGCTGGACATTCTTGATGAAGTCACCCTCGAGCCAAGCGGAATCCGGGATCGACTTGGAAACAGGCTCGCCGTTGATCAGGGCATTCTCAAAGTCAGGATAAAGGGTGCTGGAGTGGTTGCCCCAGATCGCCAGGCGGGTGACGTCGCGGTTGTGGCAACCTGCCTTCTCGGCCAGCGCGCTCTTGGCGCGGTTCTCGTCGAGGCGGGTCATGGCGTGCCACCTGTCTGCCGGGACCGAGGGGGCGTTTCTCATGGCGATGAGGCAATTGGTGTTGCAAGGGTTGCCGACAACAAGGACACGGATATCGTCTGCCGCATTCCTCTCGATGGCCTGACCTTGGCCGATGAAGATCTTCCCGTTGATGCCGAGCAGGTCCTTGCGCTCCATACCCGCCTTGCGCGGAACACTGCCGACCAGCAGGGCCCAGTTCGCACCGTCGAAGCCTGTATCGAGATCGCTCGTGGCCTCGATGGACTCGAGCAGGGGGAAGGCGCAATCATTGAGTTCCATGACGACACCGGCGAGGGCCTTCATGCCTGGCTCGATCTCGATGAGACGCAGGGAGACGGGCTGATCGGGACCGAAAACCAATCCCGAGGCGATACGGGGAAGAAGGGAGTAGCCGATTTGTCCGGCGGCGCCGGTGATGGAGACAACGATGGGTGTTTTCATGATGCAGCCACACTACAGCATCGTCCCTGTGTCTATAAATGAGAAAACCCGTTGTGCCGAAGCACAACGGGTTTTCTCGGGTGGGGGGGGAAATCCCTTACTTAACGGCCTTCTTGAAAGCGAGACCGGGGCTGAAGCGGACGCTCTTGGAAGCGGCGATCTTGATCTTGGCGCCGGTCTTGGGGTTGATGCCGGTACGGGCCTTGCGGTTCACGACCTTGAAGGTGCCGAAGCCGATCAACTGGAGGCTCTTGCTCTTCTTGACGATGGCCTTGATGTTTTCGATGACGGCGTTCACGGCCTTCTCGGCGTGTGCCTTGCTGACGTCCTTACCGAGGGACTTCTGAACGGATTCAACGAGGGTCTGTTTGCTCATGGATTGTTTGGGTTGGGTTATGTGTTGGTGTCGTGTGACCTGCCGATCAGAAAAAAAGTCTCTCGTGCTGTCAACACCCTTTGTGGAAAATTTCTCAAGAAACCGCATGAACACTCATCCCACAGCAGACCCCAGATCCGATCTCGCCCATCCGGATCATCTTGACTACTTCGCCGCCATCGTCTCCGAGCACATGGATCGCCGGCCCGTCGTACCCGACGACGCCTACGTCGCTCCGGGGGCTTTTCTCTCGGGAGCCGTGACGCTCGGCCCGCGAGCCAGCATCTGGCCTAGCGCCTCACTGCGCGCCGACATTGCGCCGATCGTGGTCGGCGAGGAGAGCAACGTGCAGGACAACGCCGTCGTCCATGTCGGAACCAACCTCGGCACGACCATCGGCCGCCGCGTGACGATAGGACACTCCGCCGTGATCCATGCCTGCACGATCGGCGACAACAGCCTCATCGGCATGGGGGCCATCATCCTCGACGGGGCCGTTATCGGCAAAAATTGCCTCATCGGGGCGCGCACCCTCGTCCTTGGTGGGACGGAGATCCCGCCCGGATCGATGGTCGTGGGATCGCCTGGCAAGGTCATCCGCACACTTTCGGCGGAGGAACAAAAAGGGCTGGGTGCCTGGGCCGACCATTACCTTGTCCTCGCTGCGGAATACGGGCGCCGAGGGATCATTCATCCCGACTACCGAAAGTAAGCGGACTAGCGGGGTGCATCCCGCCGCAATCCGGTGTAGGGTGCTGGAGTGAACTCCAAGGATGTCATTCCCGTCGGGATCAAAGCGGTGGTGCCCACGGCCACCGGCACGGCGGTCTTTCTAGGGAATGAGGAGAAAATCTTTGTCATCCATGTCGATCCGCTCGTCGGTTCGTCCATCGGCAATCAACTCGCCGGCACCAAGACCGAACGTCCCCTCACCCACGACCTGATGGGAATGTTTCTGGCAGCACTGGGAGCCAAGGTCGAGCGGGTCCTCATCAATGACCTCAAGGGAGCCACCTATTACGGGCGAATGATCGTGACGGCCGAGAACGAGCTCCAGCAGCGCAAGGTCATCGAGCTAGACGCCCGCCCCAGTGACTGCCTCGCCATGGCTACTCAGCAGAAAGCGCCGATCTTTGTGAGTCGTCAGGTCTGGGACGAAGTCGAGGACATGTCAGAGGTCCTCAAGAAGATGGGAGAGGAGAGCGAAGAGAAGGAGTGAATGCGGGTTAAAATCGTTAAAAAGTTACAAGGGTTACAAAGGACCGAAAGTCCATCCCCACCCTTCGCCACATTTTAACTTTCTAACCTTTTAACTCTTCTAACCTCCCCAGCCTACATCCTCGGGACGGTGATCCCGCGCTGCTTCATGTACTTGCCTCCGCGGTCTGCGTAGCTGGTTTCGCAGACATCGTTCGCCTCGAAGAAGACTACCTGGGCGAGCCCCTCATTGGCGTAGATCTTGGCGGGAAGAGGGGTCGTGTTGGAGATCTCGAGGGTGACGTGCCCCTCCCACTCCGGCTCGAACGGGGTCACGTTCACGATGATGCCGCAACGGGCGTAGGTGGACTTGCCGACGCAGATGGTCAGCACGCTGCGGGGAATGCGGAAATACTCGACGCTCCGCGCCAGGGCAAAGGAGTTCGGTGGGACGACGCAGACGTCCGTCTTGATATCGACGAACGACTTCTCGTCAAAGCCCTTGGGATCCACCATCGCGCTGTGCACGTTGGTGAAGACCTTGAACTCATCGGAGACCCGTAGGTCGTAGCCGTAGCTCGAGAGGCCGTAGCTGATGATGCGGCCATGATCCGCGGAGCGGACCTGGCCATCGATGAAGGGTTCGATCATCCCGTGTTCTTGGGACATCTTGCGGATCCAGCGGTCGGAACAGACGGACATAATGCCGACCATTGAAGCGGATCATCCCGAAACCGTCATCGGAAAAGATTCTCTCATGCCGGAGAAATTGGCCACAAAAGGCACAAGAGACACAAAAGGCGGCTTAGTCATGCCGAAGGCAGTTCGAGCTAGCTCGAATGGCTGATCCGGGAGGATCGCCAGACACAATTTAGAAGAGAAGTCTTCGGATGATCTCTCCTGTGCTTATTATGCATCTTGTGGCAAGTCCCACACCCATTCCTGAGTTTCATCTTTCTTTCTTTTTCAATGACTCGGGTAGCCTGTCGAATCTAGAACAATCCATGCTCAATTACCTCTGGCTCGGCCTGATCCTCTGCGGGGTGATCCTCGGTCTCCTGACGGGAAAAACAGAGGCCGTCACGGCGGCAACCTTTGAGGCGGCCAAGTCCTCCCTGATGTCGATCGCCCTGCCACTGGGAGCCGTCATGGCACTCTGGCTCGGGATCATGCGACTGGCCGAGAAATCGGGCGCCGTGGAGCGGCTCTCCACATTCCTGCGCCCCCTGCTCACTCGCCTCTTTCCGGAGGTGCCTGCTGACCACCCGGCCATGGGGGCCATGGTGATGAATATTGCCGCCAACATGCTCGGATTAGGCAATGCGGCCACCCCGCTCGGCCTCAAGGCGATGCAGGGACTGGAATCGCTCAATCCCCGACCCGGTACCGCCACCAACGCGATGTGCACCTTCCTGGCGATCAACACGAGCTCCGTGCAGTTGATCCCCGCCACCGCCGTAGGCATCTTGGCCGCCGCAGGTGCTGCCCATCCGACCTCCATCATCGGAACAGCGCTCGTGGCCACAACCTGCTCCTTCATGACCGGCATCATCGCGGTGAAGCTGCTGCAGAGACTGCCGATGTTCGCCCTCCCTCCGATGACCGATCACACCCCCCTCCCCGTCACAGCGGAAGCCACTCCCGAGAGTGCCGCCTCAGGCCCGATCTCCCTCTGGAAGAAACTCCTCCTGAGCGCCTACGTCGCCCTCTTCGCGGGAACGATCTGGCATCTTGTCACCGCAAGGGTCACGGGCACCTCCCTCCCCATCTCGATCGTTCAGTCGATCTCGGTGGTAGCCATTCCCTTCCTGATCGGGTTCTTCCCCCTCTATGCCGCCCTGAAAGGGGTGGCGGTTTACGAGGAATTCATCGAGGGGGCCAAAGAAGGCATCCAAGTCGCCTTGCGGATCTTCCCCTACCTGGTGGCCATCCTGGTCGCCGTCGGCATTTTCCGAGCCGCGGGTGGAATCGACATCCTCACACGCGTTCTGGCGCCAGCGCTCGACCTGATCGGACTGCCCCCGCAAGTCCTGCCACTCGTGCTGGTCCGTCCGCTCAGCGGTAGTGCCGCCACGGGCCTCTTTGCCGAGATTGTGAAGGCCTGCGGCCCCGACAGCTACGCGGCACAGCTTGCGGGAACCATCCTCGGCGGCACCGAGACAACCCTCTACGTGCTGGCCGTCTACTTCGGATCGGTCGCCATCCGCCGCGGACGGCATGCCCTAGCGGCAGGACTACTCGCCGATGCGGCAGGAGTCGCCGCCTCACTGGTCATCTGCCGCTTGGTATTCAGGTAAGAATTCACAGGGATGAAGGGGATAAAAGGGATGGGCAAAAGCGTTTGCTCACGCCCTTGTCTCTCCCGGCATAGCACGTTATTAGTCGTTACATGGCGTCATTGAATGACATCCGGGAGGTTGCTCGCTCGGTGGCTGAAAAGTTTCACCCGAACCGCATCATCCTGTTCGGCTCCCATGCCAACCAGACCCAGCGTCCTGATTCCGACGTCGATTTGATGGTGGTCATGCACCATGAGGGACCAGCGGCCAAAAGCGCCGCCGCAATCAGGGATTCGGTACGGCTTCCCTTTCCCTGCGATCTGCTTGTCCGCAGCCCGGAAAAGCTGGAGGAACGACTGAGCCTCGGAGATCCGTTTATCCGCAATGTCGTCACGACCGGCCAAGTGCTTTATGAGTCCGCTCACGGCTGAGTGGATTGAGAAGGCCTCGGCGGATCTCGCGACAGCCGGCCGCGAGATGCGTGCCAGACGGGATACCAATTATGACGCCGTCTGTTTCCATTCCCAGCAATGCGTGGAAAAACTCCTGAAAGCAGCGCTCACGGAGTCGGGGATCGATTTTTCCAGAACCCACGACCTGAATCACCTTCTGGATCTGATCCTACCCCGTCATCCGCTCTGGGAAGCATTCCGATCCGGTTTCCAAGAGCTCGTGGCCTATGCCGTCGAATACCGGTACCCGGGTGAAAGCGCCACTAAGGATATGGCACGCACGGCCTTGAAAGCCGCCCAAAACTTCAGCAAAGAGTTTACCACCAAGTACGCTAAATAATTCAGGGGCGAACAGCTACGCGGCACAGCTTGCCGGAACCATCCTCGGCGGCACTGAGACAACCCTCTATGTGCTGGCCGTCTACTTCGGATCCGTCGCCATCCGCCGCGGACGCCATGCCCTTGCCGCAGGACTACTTGCCGATGCCGCCGGAGTCGCCGCCTCGCTGGTGATCTGCCGGTTGGTGTTTAGGTAAGGATTAGCTGGGGTGAGAAGGATGGAGAGAGTGATGAAAATAGGGAGCTCATCCTGAGTTGCCGACTCTTGATGTTCACGATTTCGTGAGCTAGATTTGATTCCATGACGATCACGCTTGATCAGATTGTGGAAGAGGTCTCCCTTCTTCCCGATGATGTTTCCGCTGAAGTGGTCGAGCGGATTTTGATCCGACGCCATGGGGGCTTCGATCAAGGCGTCGAGGAAGCTTGGAAAGCCGAAGCTTCCTCCCGGGTTCAAGAGATTGTTGCAGGACAAGTTGAGGGGATCCCTCTTGAGGATTCCCTTAATCGAGCAGCCCGTCACCTCTCCCGTTGAAGGTCGTCCTTCATCCTGAAGCTGACGCCGAGCTCAGCCAAGACGTCGACTACTACGCCTCCATTGATCAGGAGTTGGGTGACCGGTTCCTTGGGGAGATCAAACGGCTCATTGCAGAGATTTCGATGCATCCCAGGACGTTCAGAAAGTTTGATCCTCCGACCCGCCGGCATTTCAGTACCTGGTTCCCGTATGGGGTCATCTATCTGGAACAACCCGATCAGCTCTGGATTGTTGCGATCATGCACATGAAACGCCGACCGGGGTACTGGAAGCCACGGGCCAAAGGAGAATAAAGATTTCGGTTCTATCTCTAAGAATCAGGCCGTCGCCGCCTCACTGGTGATCTGCCGCTTGGTGTTCAGGTAAAAGACCGAGATCATTAATCTGGAAACAAGCCTCTGGGAAGAGGCGCGTACGACTGCGAAGGGATCGCAGCCCGGAGGGCGCCACCGCTTCTGGGAGGAAGTGGCGTCAACTCAGGAACTCAGGAATAAATCAGTGTGAAGTTTAAACCTTATTTGGCTTTAAACCTTTGAACAAAAGTCCAGTAATCTGAATTCTTCATGTGGGCGTGTTGAAACTGTTCTGCATGATGCTCCAAACACAGAACCATCAAGTTTGAGGGACGACAGTCATTCTTCTGACCGTTTCTGTGATGTACATGAAGATATCTGGCATCTTCTCCCTTCAGAATTCTCCCACATCCAGAACTCTGGCACTTCCATCCACAGACCTCTTTAGCTCTTCTTGATCTTTCGGACCAGTCAACCGGGTAATCGTTTTTAGGAGGCGGATTTATATCCGAATGTACCGGCACTGAATCGAAATTGTGTTTTTTGGGGTAAAGGTTGAAGAAATCTTTGGGTGTAAAATCTGCTACTATTTTGCTACGGACATCCGACTTCTGGGTTGAATAGTTCTGATGATCTAATTGGAAAAGACAGTATCTACACACATCCAGTCTGTGCGTTTCTTCTTTCCATTCTGTCCCTGCATTGAATCTCAAGGTAAACTCGCCATTACTTTTTGTTGCTACGACATACCTATCCTTTCTGTTGTTTTTCCACATCTTCTTAATCGTCTCGCAATTGAGAACATGATACTTAGGAAATGTTATTCCCCATCTAGGATTTTGAGAGGGTTGAAAGATGTACAACAGTATTCGACTGTCCTTGTAGCCAAGTGTTCCATCCGGGAGAAATCGAATATCGCCAAGATCTACCTCTTTCCCCTGATCTTCCAGTTCAGCCCATTCGGCGGCTGTTAGAATACTGATATCAATTTCTTTATCCAGAATCCCCAAGGCATCGTCGGGGATTCCCATCATCCTTTTCAGGCTTCTCAATCCCGTATCAAGGAGGAAGTTCGGAAGAGTCATTGAGTCAGGGATGTAGATATTTTCTTAATTCTATCGTCGGAATTTGTTCTGATTCTGAACTCAACCCTTCGCGAAAGATCAGGATTTTCAGAGCCGTCAGGATTAGTTCTCAAATGAGAAGAAGAAAGCCCATTAGCCGTCAGATGAAACCTCAACCAATCCTTGTTCGGCGTGATTTGGGGTATCTTCAACACATACTCTAAAGTTGCTCTTGTTCTGTCTTGAGACAGCCTCATGTTCCCAATGTATGCCACATCAGGGGAAGGATCACCGGAATAACTTGATGAAGTATGTCCTTCAATCCTGATTTCCTCTACACATGGCTTAAATTCCTCTTTTGTAAGGATTCCAATGTATCTTGGAAAAAAGCTATTCAGGATGTCTTTGAACTTGCCCTTCAATTCTGACCTTCCATTGTCAAAAAGCACATCCGGTTCCTGAAATCTGACTGACAGATCTTGTGGATCAATAACTGCATTCCAAACTGGCAAATCGTCTTTGAACTCCTTCATCAGATCCTCGTAGATCTTCTGTCTAGTCTCGTTATAAGTGACCGCTACTTGCTTTAGTTCATTTGCTTGAGCTTCGGCAAGCTTCTTGAGTCTGTCCGCTTTCTCTTGAGCCTCTTTTGCCTTTTGGGCCTGGATTTCTGCATCTTTGGCTATTTGAGCATATTTTTGTGCCAGTTTATTTTTATTAAGGGCGTCATCCTCTATCTTTTTCTGCTCTTCCTTGAGGCTGTTCATGAAAAGAACCGCCACCAAGAGAAAGACCATCATCATGCCCATCATCAGATCACTTAACGGAATCCAATGATCTTCAGATGCGCCCTTGCTACCGGGCGTTTTTTTGAAGATTTGCTTCAATGACACAGTCTACTCTCTAGAGGTCATTTGAACGATTTCCCGAAGTCGTGCAGTCAGCGGGGTGTAATCGTTTACAAACTGCTGGGATAGAATCGTGAGTTGGCCAGCTAATCCCTGGAGAGACGCCTTTAATTCTTCTTTCAGAGCCGCATCAAGTTGTGACTGACGCTCTCTGAACTGATTGTTGCATTCCTCATTGGCTTCCCTCATAGAATTATTAAAATCAACGCCGGTCTGGCGGATGAGTTCTGATTGATCGCGCAAGGACTTGATCGACTCTTGATGACTTTCCTCAAGAAGTTCATTTACCTTCTTATAAAGTCCTTGAATCGAAGAAGTTGCAGAAGTGTTAGCGACTTCAAGATCCTTGGTGATTTTTTCCATGGAATCTCGCATTGCCGATGAACTTTCAGTAAGGGATTTATTCAACATATGCTGACTAGATGTCATCCCCTCCGATAGGAGTTTGGCGTTTTCAGTCAGGGCATTTTGGGCCGTCTTTTGATTCTCCTGCAGGAATAATGCCAACTTGCTGGCTGTTTCAGCCAGCGAACTCTCCAAATTTGATTGATTCTTGGAAATTGCCTCAAAGAGGCTCTTGCCCGTTTCCATCAGCATTGTTTGCACATTCTGCTGATTTTCTTTGATTGAGTTAGAGAGTTGCACCCCGATTTCCACCATCTTCTTCTCCACTTCTGGCATACTTCCAGAGGCCGCCTTCAAAAGCTCTGCCAACTCCTTTGTAATCTGGCTGTATCGATCCTTTTCATCATTCAGAGTGATAATTAGATGGCCCATACCATTCGCCACTTCTGCAAACTTGCCAGATTGTTCAATCACCAAAGCATAGTCTTTAGTAGCCTTATCAAGGCGAGTTGTGGCGTCTTCCAGTAAACGATTTGTCTGTTCAATGCTCTGCTTGTATTGATTCTGCCACTCCAAGAGTTTGCCAACCGCTTGGTTGAGTTCCTTAAAGTTCTCCCCAAATTGATCCGAGATCTTCTGATTGAAATCCCTGATCACATCCTTGAGGGCCTCAATTAATGCACCGGAACCCATTTTGGCGATCTCTTGAAGAGCGGCAACCTGTGCCTCCTTTAATCGATCAAGACGATCATTTGAGTCTGTTCTCGACAACTTGATCTGGGAAAGAAGAGTGCCTTCATCGCTACCAACGAGTCCTTTCTGGATAGCATGCAGACTTTGAAGAAGGTCTGCGGCGGTAACTTCTCCCTCAACAGCAATATCACCTTCCTCTGTCTTGTGTCCCCCTATGTAGTCACGGATCTTTATCGTTAAAGCACAACCAACACCAAACACAGAGGCCCAGAAAGCCGTCTTCAATCCCTCTAACAGAAATGGAATGCTGTCTTTGAGTTGGTCGGGGCCGGTTTTGAGGCTTGTAAGAGCTACTGCAATCCCCAAGAAGGTAGCAAAAATTCCTATCGTGGTGAGAATGGTTGGCCCAACTGCCACCGACCTTGCGTTGAACCTGGTGTGGAAAATAGCGGTTAAAATCAGGATAATCCCGATGAATGCCTTGGTTTCTGTTCTAAGATGCATCTGTTCAAGTAGGGAAAGGTTCATGAGTGTGGTGTATCGTCTATCTCTGAAAGACAGTTTACTAGTCAGAAACTCTTACCCAACAGAATTTAATCCTTCCGTAATTGGGATGACGGAAGAGGCCAAATGCCAGATTTGTCTCCAAGGCTTGGAAGTTTGGAGCAGGGCTAGGTGCGCGTTCACTTCAAAGGCGCCGTGATTTTGATGCTATGGCAAGGCGGCCAAGCGCAGCTGTAGAAAAGGCGCGTGGGAACGCGGCTTAGTCATTCGAGGCGCAGGCCGAGAAGTCTGAGGATCAGCAGATCCGAGGATGCCTGATCGGGGACGATCGGCAGACAAACCTACTGCAAGCGCAGGCCAACACAGCTAGAGCGCAAAAGAACAAGCCTCCCTAAGCGCCGAGGAGACTGACGGAAATCGTCCTCCTATGCGGCGCATCCCGATGCTCAAACAGATAAATCCCCTGCCACGTCCCAAGCGATAGCCTTCCATCCGCAATGGGAACTGATTCGCTAGTACGCGTCAGGGCCATCTTGAGATGACTCGTCGAGTCATCAGGGCCTTCCGCTGTGTGGACGAGGCCCGGATGATCCTCCGGCACAAGATCCTCGAAGTAGCGGTGTAGATCGGCCCGAGCCGTGGGGTCGGCGTTCTCGTAGATCACGAGGCTGGCGCTGGTGTGGCGCACGAAGACAGTGGCAAGCCCTGTCGTGATTCCGCTCGCTCGGAGGAGCGACTCCACGCGATCGGTGATCTCGTAGGTCCCCTTCCCTCGGGTCGGGACATCAAAGCTCTCGGTCATGGCTTTCATGATCTTAGGAACTCTTTAACGGATTGCACGGATACCGACAATCGCCCATCCGGCCATCAGCAGGAGGCCTCCAACGGGCGTGATGGCGCCGAGCATGCTGATCTTTGTCAGGGCCAGGGCGTAGAGACTGCCCGAAAAGAGAACGATGCCGAAACCCCAGCAAAGCACCGCTCCCTTGAGAAATGATTCGGCAGTGGCCGCCCAGAGCAGGGCCGGGGCATGAACCAGATGGTAGAGCACGGCCGTATTCCAGAGTTCTCGCGTCTGGTTAGCCTCCAGAACGCCTCGGAGGGCATGAGCTCCAAAGGCCCCCAGGGCGATGGCCGTGAATCCCGTCGCGGCGGCCGTAATCAGAACGCCGCGATGGGGGGCGGCGTGACGGGTCATGGAGGTGATATTACTTAGCCGCGACCTCGAACTCCTCGGGGAACTTCTGCAGGAAGCTCTGAACGGGCCAGGAAGCGGCCTCACCAAAGGCGCAGACCGTACGACCAGCAATGTTGTCGGCGACGCTCTTGAGGGTCACGGGATCCTCCACAAGGCCTTCGCCGTTAACCATGCGGGTGGTCATCTTGTCGATCCAGAGGACACCCTCACGGCACGGGGTGCACTGGCCGCAGCTCTCGTGGGCGTAGAACTCATTGAGGTTATTCAGCGCCCAGAGCATGTCGCGCGAGTCGTCCATGACGATCACTCCCCCACTGCCGACCATCGTTCCAGCGGCCGCCAGCGAGGAGGCGTCCATGACGAGATCGAGGAGGGGAACTTCCTTGTCGATCATCTGGCCGTCATCACCCTTGACCTTGATCTTAAAGACCTCTCCGGCGCGCAGGATCTTGGAGGAGCTGCCTCCAGGGATGACTGCCTTGAGCTTGCGGCCCGGCTTCATGCCGCCGCAGACATCATTGATGAGTTCGCCAAGCGTCACGCCACCGGCGGGAATCTCATAGGGGCCGGGTCGCACCACGTCGCCGGAGACGCACATGACGCGCGTGCCGCCGTCGCCCGGGGTACCCATCTTGGCGTACTCGTCGGAGCCGATCGCGAGGATCTGCTTCACATGGCAGAAGGTCTCCACGTTGTTCACGATCGTCGGCGACATGTAGAGGCCGAGGACCGCTGGGAAGTAAGGGGGCTTGATACGGGGATAGGGACGCTTGCCCTCGAGAGACTCGATGAGACTCGTCTCCTCGCCGCAGATGTAGGCGCCTGCGCCTTGATGGACGTGCATGTCGACATCGAATCCGGACCCGCAGATGTTCTTGCCGAGGAAGCCCTTCTCTCGGGCCTCCTTGAGTGCCTGGGTCACAATCCCGGCGGCCTTAGGGAACTCACAGCGGATGTAGATGTAGGCGAGATTAACGTTGAGCGCGTAGGCCGCGATGAGCATCCCCTCAATGAGCTGATGGGGATCATTGTGGAGGATGTAGCGGTCCTTGAAGGTGCCGGGCTCGGACTCGTCGCCGTTGCAGGTGATGTAGTGCGGCTTGCCGTCGTCACGACGAATGAAGCCCCACTTCACACCGCAAGGGAATCCCGCGCCGCCACGGCCACGCAGATTCGCCTTCTTGATCTCCTCGATGATCTCCTCGGGCTTCATCTTGAGGGCCTTCTTGAGCTGCTCGTAGCCGCCGTTCTTGACGTAGCAGTCGATGTCGGGCGTGTAGCCCTGGGTCCAGGCGTTCTTGAAGACGATGCGGCGCTCCTTCGGATGGGGCGGCAGGAGAAGGGATTTCATGGTCGTGGTTCCTTGCGTGGAGATCAGTTGTACTTGCCGAGGATCGAGGTGGTTCCCTCCGGGGTGATATCCTCGTGGAGGTCGTCGTTGACCAGCGCCACGGGGGCTGAGCCGCAGCTCGCGAGACACTCGACGAACTCGACACTGAACTTGCCGTCGGGGCTCACCGGCGGGGTATGGCCGTGCGTCGGGGCCTTGGGATCGATCCCGGCGGCCTTGCAGAAAGCCTCGCGGACCTCATAACCACCTGCCAGCGCACACGAGAGTGTGCGGCAGACGCGGACGCTGACACGGCCCGCCTTCTGCTGACGAAACCAGGGATAGAAGGTGACGAGCTCGAGGATATTGATCGACTCGAGATCGAGACGCTTGGCGATCCACTCCACGCCGCTCTCGTCGACGAAACCGAAATGATTCTGCCAGAGGTGCAGAAGAGGGAGGGAGGCGCTCCTCTTGGAAACCGGGTAGTGGGTCACCGCCTCGTCGATCTTGGCGAGAAGGTCCGCGGGGATCTGGTCGGCCTGACGGGGACCGGCGGAAGGTGCAGCATGCGTGCTCATGAAGCTTCCAAGGAAACCAAAAAGCACCCCGCTCGGAAAGAGGGAAATGGAATGGATCGCAATCCAGTCAATTCTTCAGGATTGTAATGATGAGCAATAACACTCAACGGATTACGACGCGCAAACCAAGTCTTGATGTTCAATTCCGAACTCAATACTTATGACGCCTCCTCGGATTACCCCATAAAAACACACCAAATGAATCGCCTCCAGACCGGACTCCCACATTCTTCATTGATCTGCAGCCTTCTCATCGCATCGATTTTGCCCGCAGTCTGCTTGGCAGCACCTCTTCAACTTCAAAACAAATGGGTAAGCGCCTCACTCGACCCCACGACCGGTGCCTATTCAGTTCATAGCGCCCAAGGCACGGAGGTTCTTGGTTCTGGATCGCTTTACGGATCGGAAAAGAATGCAGAAATAGTAGACGTAAAGGATCCTGCTTTTGGTCAGGGAAAAAAAATCGTCTCCGGAAAGGCTAGCATCACCCTTTTCGACTCCCTGCCCTTCGTACTGATTCAATCATCACTCGATCCGGCGCCCCCACCGCAGAGTGGAGTATTTCCTCCCAAAACCATCACGTTGACAACGGCCGAAGTGAGACTTTCCCCACTTTCCTCGCTGAAAATCATGGGAACCGGCGGACTCATGCAGCCCAAAGAGGGAGTGAATGGCGGCCCCATCGCAACCCAAACAAACAAGCCGGTCATCGAGGACAAGGCGGAGAACACAGACCAGAGCTTTCGGGATCAGCCGCAGACAAAACCCGGCAGCTACGGCTGGGCGGTGGTCGGAGAACCAAAATCGAGGAAAGGGCTCGTGATGGCATGGCTCACCCAGGATAAGGCAGCCGGCCTGGTTTTTGCGTCACTCGCCAAAGGTTCCCTCAGCATGGAGGCCCGAGCCGAATACGGGCGATATGCCAACAAAACGGCCGTCCCTACCGAAATATTTGCCATCGGATACTTCGACGACGTGCGGTTGGGTCTGGAGGCTTGGGCCGATGCGGTTGCCAAGCTCTACGGAATAAGCCTCCCCAAGCAGATGTCCGGCTACAGCTCCAACTCCGTCGGCAACGGTCATGGGATCGCCGGCTTGGAAAACGAAACGGCGGAAGTAGCCAAATTTGCTGCCAGAGAACTGAAACGATTCGGCCTGCAATATCTCCAGATGGATGACGGATGGCAGGTGGCCAAGAGGGATTTCACGACCCATGACCCCAAGGGGCCTTATCCGGGCGGCATGAAACTGACGGCCAACAGGATCAGTGAAGCGGGTCTGATACCTGGCCTCTGGACGGTTCCTTTCGTCGGAAACGGAAAAGATCCGTCGATCCTTGCCAAAACACCCGATGGCACGCCTTACAAGGCGCGCTGGTCAGGCCTTTGTCTGGACCTCACCGTGCCAAAGGCCGTGGATTACATGAAGAATATCACCCATATGATCACTCATGACTGGGGCTACCGCTTCCTGAAACTGGACGGATTCCACTCCGGTGCGGCGACTGAAAACGTCTACGTTAACACCGGGTACAGGGACACCACGATCGGAGCCGTACAGCTTGCCGATCCGACCAAGACCCAGATCGAGGCTTTCCGATCAGGCATCAAGGCGCTCCGGGAAGCGGCGGGACCAGACGTTTTCCTGCTCGGATGCGCCATTACCCAAAACATGATCTCATACAATGGTTCGTTCGGCCTTGTGGACGCGATGAGGGTGGGTCCCGACAATGCCGGCGACTGGGGGCACTGGGCGCCGAAAAGCCCCATCTTCGGAACGCGTCACTATTTTGAGAACCGCAGGATCTGGTACGTCGATCCCGACATGGCATACACCCGTCCCAACAAATTCAGCATCGACCAGGCCAGGACCAGCTGTTCCTGGACCTCGATCTCGGGTCAGCTCTTCACCGCAAGCGACTGGCTGCAGGAACTTCCGCCAGAGCGTTTGGATCTCCTGAAGCGCACGATGGAACCGCATCACGGCATTGCGCGACCCGTTGACTTTTTCGAGCATCCCACCGCCTCCATCTGGCTTCTTTCCGACAAGGAACCCAACCCCGACCGTCAGATCGTCGCGTTTTACAACATTGTTCCCTACAAGAAGACGATCAGCGATACCTTTGAAAGGATCGGACTCGATCCAGCCAAGGAATACATCGGTTTTGACTTCTGGGAAAACAAGCTGGCAGGTCCTTTCAAGCAGCGGATGGAGGAAAGCCTGAACTCAGGGCAATGCAGGATCTACGCTGTTCTTCCCATGCCTGATCATCCCCGCCTTCTTAGCACATCCAGGCACATCACCCAGGGAATGGTTGATTGCCTAGAGGAAACATGGGATGCCGCAAAACGCGAAATTCGTTGCCGCAACCGCCTCATCGCAGGCGATCCCTGCGAGATGCGGGTTTATATGCCCGAGAAGAACGGGCCGTGGAATCCCGGCAAGCCGATCCTTTCACAGGAGGACGTGGCGGCGGGAGTCACCCTAGGCGCGGCTAGCAGGGAAGGAAATCTGCTCCGCTTTACCGTCACAGCACCTCGGGGCAGGGATGTCTCCTGGAGCGTTGGTTTTTGACCGAAGTGATTCCAGATCCTCTTGCCCAAAAATCACACCCGTCCATGAGCACTCCCTCCTACCAACCCTCGTCAAAGCGTTACGACAGGCCGGAACTCTACCGACGCTGCGGTCGTTCGGGCCTGAAGCTCCCTCTCCTCTCGCTCGGACTCTGGCATAATTTCGGCGCCAACGATTCCTTTGAAAACGCCCGGGCAATTTCCTGCAAAGCGTTTGACCTCGGCATCACCCACTTCGATCTCGCCAACAATTACGGCCCGCCTTACGGCTCTGCCGAGGAGACATTCGGGCGCCTTCTGAAACTCGACCTCCTCCCTTACCGCGACGAGTTGATCATCTCTACCAAAGCGGGTTACGACATGTGGCCCGGACCCTACGGGAACTGGGGATCACGAAAATACCTGCTTTCCTCTCTCGACCAGTCGCTAGCAAGGATGGGCCTTGATTATGTGGACATCTTCTACCACCACAGGCCCGATGAAGAGACCCCGCTGGAAGAAACCGCGGGGGCCCTTGATCAGGCGGTCCGCAGCGGGAAGGCTCTCTATGCCGGCATCTCCAATTATCCGGCGGCAAAAATGGAGCAGATGGCCTCGATCCTCCGTGAGTTGGGGACGCCCTGCATCATCCATCAACCCAAATACAGCATGTTCGAACGTACTCCGGAGAAAAGCGGCCTCTTGGAGGCCCTTGAGCACACCGGAATCGGGTGCATTGTCTTTTCCCCGTTGGCCCAGGGACTTCTTACGAACCGCTATCTTGACGGTATTCCTGCCGATGCTCGCGCGGCAAAGGACAAACGTTTCCTCAAGCCCGATCACATCACCGACGAAGTCATGGGCCGGATCGGGAAACTCAACGCTCTGGCCTTAGAGCGGGGGCAATCCCTGGCACAGATGGCATTGGCCTGGGTCCTTCGCCTGCCTGCCGTGACATCCGCCCTGATCGGTGCGAGCAGGCCGGAGCAGATCGCCGAGAATGTCCGGGTCCTCGACAACCTTTCCTTCTCCGAAGAGGAACTCACCCTGATCGAAAAGATCCTCTCCTGAGCACAGGAAAACGTCCCCTTCTTCCCCAATCAGCTCGAATTCCCCCATGAACAAAACCCGATTCCTTGTCTCCCTGCTCATCCTGACATATGCCGCGGTTGCCCCTCTTGTGGCGGCCGGTGCGGATACCTCCACCAACAATACCGCGCCTCCCCCGTTGGTGAAAACCATGGGAACCTCGGGTTCACTTCGGTTTGAATTCACCGACCGTATCAAGTTGCCACAATACAAGTGGCCGCGAACCCTGCTGGAGTACCCTGTCCGATTCGAGGGGAATCTCTCACCGGAGCAACTCCGATTAACCGATCTTTCCACCGGAAAGGAAGTTCCTTTCCAGCTTTCATCGGTCAAATTGGACAACGGCAACCTGAGAACCGCTGTTGTCAGCTTCTTCTCCGATCTCCCTTCTGGAGGAAAATTCCGATTCGAGCTGACCAAGGCTCCCCATGGTACTTTCTCCCCCGAGGCTAAAGTACAGAAAGAAGAGGCAAGCCTTGTGCTGGATGCGGGCAAGCTCGCGGTGAGGATTCCTTCCTCCATCGATGCCCCGGTACCCGGAGGGAAAATTCCCGGCCCAGTGATGTCACTGCGACAAAAAGGTGCATGGATCGGCGAATCGGTCATCAAAAGCCCCTCAAGAAAGATTGTTTCCCTAAAGACCGAGATCCTTGATGAGGGCCCGCTTTTTGCGAAGGCGAGGATAACCTATACGTTCGAGAGCGGTGCCTCCTACACGGCTTTGGTCAGGGCCATCTCCGGTTACGACTTCATCGAACTCCAGGAGGAAATGAAGGGGCTACGCAAGGAGGATGGAGTCGTTGTTGAAGACACCTGGAGCGGGTTCCATGCAGACAGGCATGGGAAAGTCGCTTTGGGCAAACCCAAGGTGAACACTTTCCGCGGTGAGGATCCTGCATTCGACGGCCCCACCAGGATTGAGAATCCTGAAAAAGAATTGCTTCTGCGTCTTGAAATCACCCCCGCCAACGGAGGAGGAGGAAGGCAGGAGATTTCTTTCACGGATGAGAAAGCTGGCAGGGAACTCGGTTTCTTCATCCAGGATGTCGGAAAGTGGAACGATAGGGAATATGCGATCTGGGTCTCCCACGACACCCTTTTCCCCGTGATGCGCGTTGCCGGAGGCACCCTCTATTGGGACTGGCCCCTTGCAGATGGCACCCGTGCGACTGGTCTTGCTCTTTATGGAACAGGGGAGCGACCGAAGGTCGCCCAAGGGCAACCGACACCCGAACCCGTCACTCCGGGTCAGGGGGAATCGATCGAGGTGCCGGATGAAAAGGCACCTGCCATCGGATATCTGCGCCACCTCTACGGCGACACGTCCCTGAATCGCGTGAAGGACTGGATACTCGAATACCCCGAAAACGCGCGCAAACCCGTGCTCCAGATGGGAGGCGGCCGCTCCAAAGATGTGACGGGCTTCGAGAAGACCATCACCATGTCATCCCTCAAAAATGCCCCCGCAGGGGAATACGGCGCGGTCAGCATGAGGGATCTGTACGGATCGGTCTTTCCGGATTTCCTGAAGTTCAGGGACACCCTCTCCAAGGAACAGCGTGAGAGCGCCGATGCCCTCCTGCTCTTCTGCGCCTATTACATGAGCGGTGAGTCTTGCGGGCCGATGAGGACGATGCTGGGGGGGCACCCCAATTTCATGTCGGACATGAAGTTCCCGCTCATTGCGGTGAGCGCCATGTTTCCGGATCATCCGATGGCACCTGTGTGGCGCGACCAGTATGAGAAATTCCTCGAACTCGCTGCACGGTTCAATACAAGGCCACCGGTCCCCGCTTGGGAGACCAAGGGAGGGCGCTGGACAGAAAGCCTAGCCACCTACAACTGGGCATTCCTTCACCCCGCGTTGCTCGGAAACTCTCTGGGGGTCCAGTCAGACTCAAGGAATCGGATGGCCAATCCATGGTTCGCCATGCACGGGGACTACCTGCTCAATACCGTCACGGCACCTGTCTCTCTTGATGCGGCACGGGCCTCCTGGCCATCGAACACCGAGCTAACACCCGAAAACGGTTTCCAACGCATCCACCCCCCCCAAGGAGCTCACTCCGGAAAGCGTGGCAACGCCTCCAACATGAGGGAGTTCGCAGGGTTCATGGATCGTTACGATCCCCTTCTCGCGGAGCATCTCCGGTGGGCGGCCCAGATGCCCGCGCAAACGGAAGCCGCGACAGCCAAGCATCCGGCGGTTTCCCCCGCTCCCGAAGTCGCCATCAAGCCGTTGCAGAACCCCGGTACGAATCCCCATCTGCGCAGTTCCAAATATACCGGCTACGGCATCGTCATGCGTGCTGCCGTCGGGACACCCGACGAAATCAGTGTCTACCTGCAGCAGGTGGACAAAGGCCCCAATTATCGCTGGGGATATGCCAACCAGAACGGCAGCGGCGACATCTACTACTACGCCGGTGGCAAAAGTTACAGCGGGCATGGATTTGAAGATACCGGTGACCGGCACGGCGACGACGCCATGTATTCCTGCAACACCGGCGTCTACAAGGACTATCATTACAAGTGCATCGGGATGAACGGCCTGGTCAGGCCGTTCTATGATCTGGGATCAGCCCAATTCGCCGAACTTGTCCCCGAGGAAGGGCCCGCCGCCTACAGTTGGCCGGAATACAGAAGCAGGAGCGTGCTTCTTGCCGGTTCCGACTACATCGTTGTTTACGACGCCATCGACGGGTGGAGCGGCACCCGCTTTGTCTGGACCTCCAACGGCGTCCACGACGAGATGCCCAACATCATTCCCATCAAGGGCGGTGACCAAAACGTCGTTGATCTTTCCTCACGTCTGAAAAACGGCTCAAAGGGCACCATGTGGGATGTCTGGAAGGGGGGTAGGTCGAGGATGACCATCGTGAGCCATAAGCCCGAAGTTCAGTTGATCAGGAGCAAAAAAGGTGAGGATGTCCCCTATGTGCACCTTAAGACCCCATCCGGGGAGGACTGGGTTTTCCAAAACGACGAGTGGCAGGATCCGGAAATCGACTACTCGGGCGGTGGAATGAGCTTCAAAGGAAGGGCCGGCATCATCCGTCGCCATGAGGGAGGACTTCAGGAATTGGCTCTTTTTCACGGAAAGAATATCGGTTTTGCAGGCTTGACCGCCTCGGTGGACAACCCGGAACTCGGCGTCGGCCTTCTGTATGCAAAGCCCACAGCCCTCAAGGGTAAGAGCTTTGGAAGGGAGGGCGGCACTCTCTCGCTTTCTTTTGCCGAACCCTTGCCCGCAAACAGCGGGTTCTTCATCGACGGCGTCAGGGCAACAACCACCGCCTCGCCCGGAGGAAAAGAACTCTCGGTAAAGCTCCCCCCCGGCGAGCACCGGATCCAACTCTGTCAGGGAGATGCGGAACCGATGCGTCCCGTCATGCTCAGAACAATCAACGGAAAGGGCGGCGCCAAGGTGATTTTCAGCGAAGTTTCCGGCGCGGCCAAATACCGGGTCGAGCTCTGCCGGGACTCGGGCGCCACATGGCAACCCGTGGCGATCACCGAGAAAGGCGAGGCTGAAATCAGCGGACTGGCCAACGGGACAAAGGTTCATGTCCGTGCGGTGGCGCTCAGCCCTGCCGGGGTCCAGAGCGAGCCAGCCGACGAGTATCCCATATATATTAGCGACACTCCCCCTCCGTCTCCCGACGGATTGAGAGCCGACATTTCCACAGGGACACCTGTCCTGAATTGGGGCGAAGTGCTCGGTGTGGGTGAATACCATCTCTACCGAAGGGAGAAGGGTGTGGGAACGTTCAAGGAAATATTCCACGGCTCCGCGAGAAGCTTTGAGGACAAGGAGACCAAGGTTCCGAGGCCGTATTACGAGCCGGGCGTTTCTGACAATCCGACGACAGAAACCCCCAAGCCTAAGATCTACGAATATGCCGTCGCGGCCTCCAATGGCAACGGCTTGGGCAAAATGAGCGAAACCACGGATACCGATCCCGCGGGTTGGAGAAACTGGAACCCCGACACGGACCTGACATTCAAGCGCCGCACGGGTTACTGGCGTTGGCCGTATGTGAAACCGGAAGAGGTTCCTCCTCTTCACTATCCGGGTTCGGGAGATGAGACCAAACTGTCTAAATAAGCACCAAGGCCAGATATCATGAAGACTTTTAGTCCTTCCGTGCTCCTTGCTCTTTCAGTCGCCATCTCCGGATGGGCCCTTGCCGACGCCCCTACCCCTTCTCCGGGAGACAATGTACCGTTGATGTCCCTCATGGAACGCTTTGCGGCAGCTGAAAAGGCCAACCCTACGGTTTATCCCGCCAAGAAACCCGCCGCGAGCCCTTCATCCACTCCATCTCCCACCCCTACTCCGACGCCAACACCCGCCCCTGTGCCCGCCGTGCTTCCCGGACACGGAATGGCAGAGCACCCGATGCTCTATGTCGGAGAATGGTGCCGGGCCCTTTTCATCGTGAATCAGGGAAAAGTCATCTGGAGCTATGCCGCTGATGGAAAGGGGGAGTACGAGGACGCATGGGTGCTTTCCAACGGAAACGTGCTTTACGCTAGGCTGACGCATGTCGCGATGGTATCCCCTGAAAAGAAGATCCTTTGGAGATATGATGCTCCGAAGGGGGTTGAAATCGCAACCTGCCAACCCATCGGCACTGACAAGGTCATGTTCATCGAGAACGGAAAGCCTCCCCGGCTGGTTGTCGTGAACATAGCCACCGGAGTGCGTGAGGTGGATCACGAAATCCCCTACGACCTCACTAAGGGAAGTGTTCATACCCAGTTCCGCAGAGCCCGATACACCCCGCAGGGGACCTATCTCATCGCCTTCATGAAGATGGATCAGGTCGTGGAGTACGACAAGGACCTCAAGGAGATCTGGCGATACGACATCCCCACCCCTTGCGCCGTGACGCGTCTGAAGAACGGGAATACCCTCGTGATCAATGAGAAAGACGTGGTAATTTCCGAAATCGCTCCAGACAAAAGCATTGTCTGGCAACTCAAACCGACGGATCTGCCCGAGGAACTGAGATACACGTATGCCAAATCCTGCACCCGCTTGGCTAACGGCAACACCATCATCTGCACCCAGGTGGGAAGGAATCACCCCCCCCAGCTTGTGGAGGTCACCAAGGACAAAAAGGTGGTCTGGATGCTCCGCAACTGGACCGATTTCGGGGGATCGACTGCCGTCCAGATTCTCGACGAGCCCGGCATTCCCGAAGTCCCGGGCGATTCCCAACACTGAAGCCAGTCCCCTCAAGATCCCATCTGAAGGGCAATCCCAAATGGAATTTTGATTGCAGCGGATGGGGTGCTATGATTTTATACATAAGCCGTTGTTCCAGCGTAGCTCAGCGGTAGAGCGGTCGGCTGTTAACCGATTGGTCGTAGGTTCAAATCCTACCGCTGGAGCCAAATCTTTCACACTGGGGAAATTTTCTTTAATTCGGTCGCGGGATATCATCGAGGTCGAAAAACTGAAGTATCTCGTTCCAGTACGATCACCGTATCAAGTTCTTCCCAACGGTCATTGCTCCCTAGAGTAAGCCGCAGCGACTCACTTGTGATCGATGTCATCGCCACTGGATGACCGTTACTGAGCAATTTTGCAGCAATGAATCGTTCTCTCGGAGCCTCGATGTCAATGGACTGCCCGATTGGATGACGCAAGACGTGAAGGTATTCCCTCTTACCGTCCAAACTACGGGTCGCACCGTAGCCTCGTGACGTCGAATAGGTGGCTCCAGCCGGCACCGTCCAGTTATGGCTTGGGGCAACGCCGCAAAGGGAACTGCGCACCGGTTTGATATATTCATTAACCTTGATCATGGTCGCGATGTTGCCGTTACCCCAAGTCTTTCCGTCGCAGGTCGGCGACACCGCCCAGCACATGCCACCCGGAGCTCCACCACATGCTTGCAGAACAGTGAAACGGAATAGTGTCTCGGGTGTATACGAACTGTGCTGACTAAGCCCGGTACAGTACCACCCTCCGGCGAAGATCGTGACTTGGTTGGCCGACTGCACTACGAGCTTATCGATATTGTCGCCCGGTTGCCTACCCTTGTAGTAACGCTCTTGGGTCTCGAAATCGATCCAAGAAGGATCAAAAACTTGTGAAAACACCAAGGCGTGGGGCATGGCAGCTAGAAGCGTCTTGCGAAGACGCCCCGGATCAATTGCTCCATTGAGGGCCGACCAGCCGTCCCAAAAAAACCCGAGTATATTCGGTTTACTGACATACCGGGCAGCCAGTTCACCGTAGACATCATTGATGAAATCGTTGAACTTGGGCATACGACGCTGAACTCCATTCTCAGGTTTGATGAACCCGACCCGCTCCTGCTCTTCAGGCGTCAGGTCCTCACCATCGTTTGGATGTGTGTAGATGATAAGTTTAATTCCTCGCCTGTTTAAAGCATCGGCCAGTTCACCGATAAGGTCTCGTTTGGCAGTATGACCCGGCAGCCAACGCTCAAGCGCTGCATTGGGCCCGAGATTGTAAATGCCGGCGTGCCATGCGGTGAAAAACAGGTATTCGATGCCTATCGATTGAAGCTGGTCAGAATAGGCCTCGACATCAAAGCGATTCACGAACTCGTCGAGCGAATGGTAATCGACTTTCCCACCGGGGCCGATGGTCCGTTTGTAGACCGTATGGTTAAACATCCCATAGCGCATCGCTGAGAAAACCGCCGCACTCGGTTTTTGTGCTTCAGACAATAGTTCAGCATGAATAATTGCAGGCACCGCCAAAGCCAGAAAAATAAGGAAGGCCCATACCAACATGTGCAAGCCATAACAATCAGGACGAAGGGTATTTTTCATTATACCGCGCAGCTACTTAATTAGCATGTGCTTATTCAAATATATGAGTGAATTAAGATTGTCTATCTTTAGCACCCTCAAAAGCTCTCTGCGGACAAATGGGATGAAACCTCTTAATAATTCAGTATTTCATTCGTCTCGCTTATTGGCGATCCAGTTTAGGAACTTTATGGCTTCTCTCGCTCCGTTTTGGCTTTGAGACCAAAGCTGCGGCACAGACTTGGCTCCTCAGGAACTTCGGTGATTCTTGGTTCCGGCATGCTGGTGCCTGAGTAGAGCACCGCTTCCTCCCCTTTCCGTAAATTCAGTTCATAGGCTCCGCTGGCGTTTGGTGTGAGGTGATCTTTCGTAAGACTGCAGCGGACAGGTGGGGAAAAGTCCGTTTTCACTCGGCACGGTTCACCTGCAAGGCTCTTGATGCGCACCCATTCGGTTTTACCCCCTTTTCGGACGCCGCTGAAGGAGACCAAAACTGACTTCCGAGCTGATGACTCAAAGAGTCAAACGAAGTCGTCGGTAATACCTCAGAGCCTCGATCGGGACACCTAGTTCACGAAAAGGGTAAACCCGCCCGCCGCCTGATCCTGCGGGATCCCGGATCAGGTAGTCGAGACCTCGCTTCCCGACGATGACCACGAAATGGGTGATCCCGTCGGGACGGCGGATGCGAACGATCACGGGATTTCCCTGTAGGAGATTCCAATCGATCCGGAGGAAGGAGGGGAGATCCTCGTAAGCCTTCTCGATCATTCCCGAGCTGAACTCCGCGGCCGATTCCCAGCGAAGCCACCCCTTGCCCTCGTAGCCTGCGTGGTCTCGCAGGAAGCGGTTCAGACGCTTCGGATTGATAGCCATCCCGTAATGCCCCAGCACCATCGAGGCGCAGGCGACCGCACATCCCTCCCCCCCGAGCGTGCCCGGCGTGTCACCCAGCGAATCATCGCGCCAGCGCGGATCACCCTGCAGGAACTGCGGCACGGAAATCAGGATCTCTCCGGGCACTGGGAGTCCGCCGGATCCTCCGATGGAACGTGGCCAGGCCCAAAGAGCCACCAGGAGCACCATGATTGGCATCACCACGGCGATCCCCCTTGCGGCGGGGCCGATTTCGTCGATGCTCCGTGGTAACGATGATCTCTCGGAAAACATTCTGTTGGCTGGTGTCGATGTTGTTCATGCCCATCCTCGCGGCTCAAGACAACTCCCTTCCGCCGGTGAACCGTGCTGTGATCGATGCGGTTCGCTCCATGCCCTCCGGGGGAGGATACTCCACGAGTCCCGCCGCCAACCGCGCTCTTTCAGGAGCTGTCTCCCGCGAGGGAAGCCTTCTCTCGGTTCATACGGCGGAGGCGGTTCCCAGCTACTGTTCCGGCGCCACCTATCTGGTTTTTCTGAAGGTGCTCTCGGATCTTCAGAACTCGGGTCGCCTGACGCTCACCCCGGAAACAATCGCCGCACTGCGTCCTGCCGGCCAACCCGACGGCACGGGCATCTGGGGCCGCTGGAACGCCAATGGCCCCGGAACGGCTCGGCTCTTCCACGAACTCTCCCTCGGTCCGAATTTCACCTCCCTCTCGGCGGCTCGTCCCGGTGACTTCCTCAAGATCTTCTGGAACGACGGGATCGGAGCCAGCGAGCACGGCCACTCGGTGATTTTCCTGGGTCAGGACACCAAGGCGGGAACCCTCACATTCTGGTCGAGCAATATCCCCGGAGGTTACGGAACCAAGACTGTACCGCTCCAGCGAATCCACCGTCTGCTTTTCTCGCGGTTGGAGCACCCTGAAAATCTAAACCGGCCCCTGCTTCTCCGGACCGACGCCTACCTCTTCTCGCTTCAGCGCCGTTCCTCCAACTCCGAGGAGATGGCCCGTCAGTGCGGTTTGGGAAATGAATCGCGTCGGTAAACCGTAAAGGCCGCGAGGATCAGTCCCGCCGATCCGAGATAGGCCAGCCCGCTCCAGGAAATCGCCACTCCCATCCGCGCCATCTGCGCCGTACCGGATCCACCCGAGGAGATCACTCCGACAATCAGCGGGCCCAGCGCACCGCCTCCCCAACCGCAAAGATTCATCAGCCCCACGACGGAACCGCGTTCCCGCGAATCCACGAATTCGAAGACCGAGGCAAAGATCCCTCCGTCGTAAGCACCCTTGCAGAGGCCGAAGCAGAGCATCGCCCCCATTAGCAGCGGCAGCGTCGGTGCTGCGCCGACCAGCACCACACAGAGAGTACCGACCAGGAGGGCCCCCGCCTGAACGAGCATGCGGGCGCCCCTCAGCTTCGGGGACAGATGATCGGCCAACATGCCGGAAAGGGGTGCGCTCACCGCACAGGCCACCTGGATCGCGGCCACGGCGGAGAATCCCGCCGCCACAAGACCGAGATGGAATTTCTCAAACAGGAAGGTCGGCGCCCAGATCAGGAAAATCGCGGAGACACCGTTCGCAAGGGCAAAGGCGGCTGCCAGCAACAGGATGCCGGGACGGGAAATCAGTCCCGCAAAGGTACGGAGGAAAGCCTTCGGGGGCTCAACGGGTGCGCCTGAGGCACCGTGACGCATTTCCCTCAGGCGGAGGATCAGGATCACCGAGAGGAGAATCCCGGCACCGCCAAAGGCATAGAACGTCCAGCGCCAGCCGTAGTGCTCGGCGATCACCGCACCGAGCCATCCCCCGGCGATCGTGCCGACATAGACGGCGGACTGATGGAACGAGAGAGCGGTCGACCGTGTCCGTGCACCATGGTGATCGGAGAGAAGGGAGGCAGCCGCCGGGAAATAGACCGATTCCCCCAGCCCGATCAGCGATCGTGCCGCCACGAATTGCCAGAGCTTCCCGCACCATCCCGTCGCGGCCGTCATAAGGCTCCAGAACAGGCAGCCACCCAGAATAAGCCCCTTCCGGTTGAGCCGATCCCCTGCATAGCCGGCAAAAGGGGCCGATGCGGCATAGACCCACATGAAGGAACTGCCGATCAGTCCAAGCTGCACCTTGGAAAACCCGAAATCACGCTCCAGCAGGGGAAAGAGACTGCTGATGGCCTGGCGGTCGGCGTAGTTGAGCAGACAGACCCACCAGAGCAGGGCCAGCACGATCCATTTCTCGCGATGGCAGGGAGTTGATGCGGAAGCTGGCATGACGGGGGATTTGCGGTTCCCAATCCAACCGGAAACCTGTGAAATGAAAAGCCACGGATGAAAGGCTCCTCTCCAGATTTACCCTCTTCTCTAACAGCTCGCGACACGGCAACGATCTGGCATCCCTTCACCCAGCACGGTCTGGGCAGGCCCCTCCTGCCGATCACAGAGGCCAAGGGATCTACCCTGCGTGATGAGACGGGGCGCGAGTATCTCGACATGATCTCCTCGTGGTGGGTGAACCTCCACGGACACGGACGACCCGAACTGGCTCAGGCCGTTTCCGATCAGGTCCTGCGGCTCGACCATGTGCAGTTCGCCGGCGCGACCCACGAACCTGCCGTCATGCTTGCGGAGCGCCTGCTCGAGAAGGCAGGCCTGACGGGAGCCGCCCGCGTCTTTTACTCGGACAACGGCTCCACGGCCGTTGAGTCCGCCGTCAAGATCGCCCATCAGCATTGGGTAAACCGAGGCACCCCGCGACACCTCTTCGCAACCCTCAGAGGAGCCTATCACGGCGACACCGTCGGAGCGATGAGCATGGGGCGCAGTTCCGGATTCTTCGACGCCTTCGGCGGCCTGCTCTTCGAGACGGTGGCGCTTCCCGTGCCGCTGGTCTGGAACGGATTTGCCAACGTGGAGGGGGAACGAGCGGCCCTCGACGAAATCGCGCGTCTCCTGGAAACCGAGGCCCACTCGCTCGCCGGACTCATCGTGGAGCCGCTGGTGCAGGGGGCAGGAGGGATGCGGTTCCATTCCGCGCACTTCCTCTCCGCGCTTTGCGGGATGTTCCGGGAGCAAGGAATCCCCGTGATCTTTGACGAGGTGATGACGGGATTCGGCCGCACGGGGAGCTTCTTTGCCTACCAGCAGACAGAATTCCTCCCCGATCTGATCTGCCTCTCCAAGGGAATCACCGGAGGCATCATGCCGCTGGCCGTCACGATCGCCTCCAATGATCTGTTCGACTCCTTCCTCGGCAACGACTTCTCGAGGGCGCTGGCCCATGGTCACAGCTACACGGCAAATCCCGTCGCCTGCGCGGCCTCCCTCGCGAGCCTCGACCTCCACGAGAGCACCGCCTCGCTGGATCAGGTGGCGCGGATCAACCGCTGCATGGCGCGTCATCTCGACCTTCTCGCATCCCACCCCAAGATCGAAAAAACGCGCCTTCTTGGAGGCATCGCCGCCTTCGATCTGGCGGGAACCGACTCCGGCTACTCTGCAGGAGCGGGCAGGGAACTGGCCTCAGCGCTTCAGGAGCAGGGCATCCTGCTCAGACCGCTCGGTAACGTGATCTACCTAATTCCCCCCTACTGCATCACGGACGAGGAGATCGACCGGGCCTTTAACGCTATCCTCTCCTGCATCGGGTAGTGATTGTCTCCGCACCCGCATCCTGACAAAGATCATCGGATGGTCTCACAGCTCGGCCGCCAAACTCTGGGAGTGATTTTCGGACTGGGCGATTTCGCGCTCTTTACCGGAAACTCCTTCCTGGCCGCGCTCGGCTCGAGAAAACTCTTCCGACGCATCGTCCGCTCACTTCACGAACAGGGTACCGTCTGCCTCCCGGTGATCCTCATCGTGGGAATCTTCACAGGCCTCGTCCTCGGACTCCAGGGCTACCATGTGCTCAACCGCTTCGGCTCCTCGGGACTGCTCGGCGCGCTGGTTTCCCTGAGCCTCATCCGCGAGATGGCTCCGGTACTCGCCTCCCTCATGCTCGTCGGTCAGGCTGGATCGGCGCTGGCCGCTGAACTTGGCATGCAGCGCCAGACCGAGCAGATCGTGGCTCTCGAGACCATGGGCATCGAGAGTCACGGGTATCTCGTCTCCCCCCGCCTCATCGCCTCGGTCTTCACCTTTCCCGCCCAGACGGCACTTTTTGTGGTGGTCGGTCTCTGGGGCGGTGCCCTCTCGGGCTCCGTGCTACTGGGAGTCGATTCCGGCGTCTACTGGTCGTCCGTGGAGCACGCCGTGGAGGGACGCGATCTCCGCGAGTGCTTCATCAAGGCGATCCTCTTCGGACTGCTCTCGATCTCCCTCTGCGCTTACCAGGGATTCCATGCAGACCGCAATCGATCGGTCACAGGCGCTCGCGCCGTGAGCGCCGCGACGACCAGGGCCGTCGTCCTCTCCAGCATTCTGATCCTGGTGGTCGATTACGCGGTCAGTTCCTTCTTCGTCCGATGAAACCCGGCTCCTTTGTTGAACATGCCCTTCGGGTGGAGGGGTTGAAAAAAAGTTTCAACGGACGCCCTGTGCTCCGGGGAATCGACCTCGCCGTACCACGCGGAAGCGTCTTCACCGTACTGGGCCCGAGCGGTGCCGGTAAATCGGTTTTCCTCAAATGCCTCGCCAATATCCTGCAGCCAGAGGAGGGAAAAATCACCTTCGACGGACGTTCCATGGGCCGCGGCAGCGATCCCGAGGTGAAAGCTGAATTCCGCAAGCGCTGCAGCTTCCTGTTTCAGGCAAATGCGCTCCTTGATTCGTTGACCGCCCTCGAGAATGTTGCCCTGCCGCTGGAGCAGACCACCACTCTGAATGATGCGGAAATACGCGATCGCAGCATGGAAGCACTCAGGCAGTTGGAGATGCACGAGTTCGCCGAACTTCACCCGGGTGAACTCTCCGGAGGCATGCAGAAACGCCTCGCACTCGCCCGTGCGATCGTGACACGCCCCGAACTCGTCATCTTCGACGAACCGACCGCAGGACTCGATCCCCTGCGCCGCAACGGAGTCTTCGCCATGATTGCCAAGTACAGGAGCATGTTCGGATTCACCGCCCTAGTGGTGACCCATGATGTGCCCGAGGCCTTGGTGGCCAGCGATCGGGTCGCACTCCTCGAGCGCGGGACGATCTGCTTTGAGGGGACACCCTCCGAGTTTTCCGCCTCGGATCATCCGATCGTGACCGGCTTTCGCGATAGCGACAAGGCACTTGCGGAGACCATTGACGCCATCCGACTCGACCCCCTCTCCTTCTCATCAACCCCGTCCGCAACCGACGCCATCCCATGAAACACAGTAAACTCGAACTCCTGACGGGCCTCTTTGTCCTCCTCGGACTGGCCGCCTTCGCCTACCTGACCATCAAACTGGGCACCGGATCACTGATCGGTGGGAACACCTACTCGGTGGAGGCCCGCTTCGCCAACGCGGGCGGGATCCATTCCGGGTGTAGCGTTCTACTTTCCGGCGTGACTGTCGGTCGGGTCGAGTCGGTCCGGATGGATCCTTCCGACTACAGTGCCATCGTAACCCTGAGGCTCTCCTCCCTGCTGAAGCTACCCTCCGACTCCATGGCCTCCGTGAAGACCTCCGGTCTGATCGGGGACAAGTTCATCGCCCTCTCCCCCGGAGCGGAGGAAGCGTCCCTGAAACCAGGGGAACGCATCACCCTAACAGAGTCGGCCGTCGATCTGGAATCCCTGATCGGCAAAATGGCCTTCGGATCTGTTGACAAAAAGAAAGAGACCCAAGAGAAAGGCGGGGACACATCGCGATGAACGCCCGATTCCTGATCCCACTCCTGTCACTGACTCTCTCGGGTAGCCTCTGTGCTGCCGACTCGCCTGCCGAAACACGCCTCAAGTCCTCGGTCAATCAGGTCGTCACCATCGCCAAGGAGGCCAAGGATCGGACCGCCCTGATCAAGGCGGTCAAGCCCGTCCTGGCAAACATCCTCAACTTCGAGACCATGACCCGCAGAGCCATCGGCCCCGGATGGAGGCAGTTCACCCCGGACCAGCAGAAGGAGGCCGTGCACCTCTTCACCACCCTCATCCTCCGCACCTACACCGCAAAGTTCACTCCTGGCGAACGCCCCTCCGTTGAGTACAAGAGCTGTGCGTCGCCTTCGCCCGGACGTGTCGAGATCTCGACCACTTCACTCTACCGCGGTAACCGCTACGACGTCGTCTACCGCATGGAGGATCAATCGGGCAACTGGACC
Organism: Spartobacteria bacterium; assembly: GCA_947471565.1. Classification (GTDB taxonomy): domain Bacteria; phylum Verrucomicrobiota; class Verrucomicrobiia; order Chthoniobacterales; family UBA6821; genus UBA6821. The sequence continues at coordinate 65,236 of CANIVT010000014.1, forward strand.
ATCAGTGACGTGGTGATCGAGGGGGTGAGCCTCGTGGCCAACTACCGTTCCCAGTTGGATGAAACCTTTGCCCAGCAAGGAGCCGCCGGAGTCCTCAAGTCCCTGCAACGCTCCGTGGCCGATTCAAAATGAACACACAGAGCACCACCAGCCTCCATCTCAGCCATCGGCTTTTTTCCGTGGGGGGGCTTGCGGCAGCCGTCTCATCGGTCGCCATGCTCCTCGCCTCTCCCGTCAGCGCCGGCCAAGCCGATTTTGTCCTGGTCAAACACGGTGATGTGATCCCGATCTCCAAGGCTGGCAAAACCTCAGGAGAGACCATTTATATGGAGTCTGCCCTGTCCGCCCAACAACTGCGGAAAGTCCCCACACCATCGGCAACACCGAAACCCAAACCCCTCGTTGCCAAGCCCTCTAAATCGCTCATTGATGCCCCGATCACGGTGACCAAGCCCGCCGAACACGCCAAGGTCGCGAAATCCTCAACCCTGCCCACCGTAGAAGGATCCGATGATCCCTGGGAAAATGAATACAAGAACCGGGCGCGTCTCGCCGACCCGATCCAGCCCGTCAACCGTGGCGTCTTCTGGTTCAACCACCAGCTCTACCACTACGGCTTCAACCCTCTCAACAAAGCCTACAAGTTCGTGTTTCCGACCCCTGTGCGCACAGGTATCGCCAATGCCGTCAACAACATCGAATACCCGGTTCGCTTCGTGAACAACCTTCTCCAGTGGAAGCCGAAGCAGGCAGGCCTCGAAACCGAGAAGTTCCTCCTCAACTCCACGGTCGGCGTCGGCGGTCTGATCAAGGTCTCCAACAAGTACCCGTCCCTTGCCGATGTTAAGCCGACCGACACCTCGGCCACCTTTGCCAAGTGGGGCATCCCTGCGGGCTGCTACATCGTGTGGCCTGTGATCGGTCCCAAGAGCGTGCGCGATACCGTTGGATTTGCCGGGGACGTCGCCCTCAACCCCGCCTCGTGGTTCACCTACGGGATTGTCGGCGGCATCACCGGACCCGCCACAATCGCTCTTACCGCGCCACAGACCGTTGGGAATACCTCCGACAAGATCGACACCTACGAGACGATGACCAAGACATCGATCGATAAGTACGGCGCCGTCAAAAGCGCCTACGAGCAGAACCGTAAGAAGGTGGAATCCCAATAGGGGATCTAACCAAGAGGAGAGAGACCTGCTTTTCCTCCAATAACTCTACTTCCAAAAGGTGGAAGTGGAGTGGGCGAAGGGATTGTATTCGCTCGCTCCCACGAGGCTCACCCTAAGGGTCCTCCTTCGGAGGCTACAACTCAGACTTCCCAAGGCCTCGTTTCGAACCAATGCTCGAGTTCAGATCCCTTCGAAAAAAAATCCAAATCCAATGGATTTGGAGCGGGCGAAGGGATTCGAACCCTCGACATCAACCTTGGCAAGGTTGCGCCGCTATTCTGTTGGTTGGCAATTCCGGTTGGCAATATCTCTTTTCTTTCTGCTTTCTTTGACAGCGTTTCGCTGTCGCCTACTCTGCAACGGGCTGCGGCCACCCCGATTGCATTCTGAAACGGCCGCAACAACCAAAACACCACCATGAGCGAAGACACCGCACCCGATCCCTCCAATGAGGAGGCTGGAACCCCAGAAAACACCAACGGAGCCGTTGAGCCTACCCCTGAGGTAGCCACAACCCCCGAGGCCACCGCAGACACAACCCAAGACACGCCCGAGCAAAACTCCGAGGCCAACGAACCGGCCCATGATCCCGTTCCTGAAGATCCCACCGGAACCGAGGCGGCGCAGGGCGATATTCCCGCACCGTCCCCCTTGGGGGTTGCTGTCGAGGAGGCCGAGGCCTTTGTGAAGACGATTGGTGATTACACCAGCATGGAGCTGCACAACGCCAAGAAAGTCATCCTCAACCTGATTTCCCGCATCAAGGGAATCTGATTTCGGTCTCAATTATCCCCCGCGCCGCCCGGGCGACCGAAAAGGCGGCATCCAACCCATGAAAACAGACGCTCCCACATTCTTCTCAACCATTCTCCAAGCCGGGGTCATCGCTCATCAGCTTCACCTTTCCGCAACAAGCTACGCGGACCACAAGGCCCTTGAAAAACTTTACGAGGGCATTCCTGATCACACCGACACGCTCATTGAGTCTTGGCAGGGAACAAATCGCCTGATCAAGACCTACCCCACCCCGGACGAGCTTCCTGCGGAATCGCCCAGAGATTTTGTTGGAGGCCTTGCCGGCTATATTGAAGAAAACCGAGCCGCAGTCGGCGACGAATCCCAACTGCAGAACATCGTTGATGAGCTGGCCGGACTGGTCGATCAGACGCTCTACCGCCTCAAGTATCTCTCCTGAGATCCAAGGGAGCCCCCATGCAACTTCGCGATTACCAGATTGCCGCCGTAGAGGCACTTGTTCGAACCCATCGCGGGATCGTTCAGTCCCCGGCAGGAAGCGGAAAAACCATCATTGCCGCTGCAGCCTTGCAAAAAGCAGGGGAAGCAACAGGCCCCGTTACCCTCGCGCGGTTTGCATGGGTGGCCCACACCACAGACCAGGTGGCCCAAGGAAGAGCCGCCGTGGATAAATTCCCATGGTGGGGGGCAAGAATGATGGATTTTTTCTGTTACGCAGGGTGCCCATCCCTTTCCGGCTACGCCCTTGTCGTGCTGGATGAGTGTCATCACATAGCCGCCCCTGAATACAGGAAGGTGCTGCAGTATCACGACGGGGCCAGGTGGGGCCTTTCCGCCACCCCAGATCGCGCCGACGAATTCAAAAAGGACGTTTATGAGCTGATCGGACCCATCGTTCACAAGGTTGACCGTGCTCCTCTTGTTCAGGCCGGTCAGATCACAGAAGCCAAGGTCTTTATCCACTCCCCCAACCAAAAGGGTGAATTAGTCCGGGCCGTCGATGAAATTGCCGCACCCGAAATCGAGCGCCGCCGCAAGAAATGGCCCTACCTTTTTGCCAACCCAAAATCAGCCGAGGAGCAGATTAGCCGAGCTGTCTGGCAGGCAGCCCTTACGCTTGGCGTAGAAGAAAATCAGAAAAAGAACACGGCCGTCGTGGAGCTTGCCAGAAAGCATGTCGCCGATGGTGACAGCGTGCTGATCCTGATTGGAAAGATCGAGCACGGCGACCGCCTCGCCGAGCTGATTCCAGAATCCAAGGTTGTCTTCTCGAAAATGGGGGCAAAGAAGCGTCGGGAGGCAATCGCAGCATTCGCTTCAGGAGAAATCCGCTGCATGATCGCAACTTCCCTTGCTGATGAGGGGCTCGATGTGCCCAGGGCAAATGTCCTCATCCAGGTCAGCGCAGGAAAATCCGCCGCCAAGGCAGAGCAGCGCACCGGCCGCGTGCTACGCGCATTCAAGGACGCCCACTCCGGGGAGGCCAAGTCCCATGGAGTCATCCACGATTTCTCCGATCTCGGGCACTACTTTTTGGCGAATCAAGCAAGACAGCGAATCGCTGTATATCGCCGCCTTGGCTACACCATCACCACTCTATGATCCCCATCCACATTGAACTAACCCTCTGCACGCCCAACGGGCCTGCAGGATCCCGCCTAGAGCGATCCGTACCGCTGCCCATCCAGAAATTCAGCTTCCCGGATACTCCGGAGGGCAGGATCGACGCCGAGCGCGCCCGTGACCTTCTGCAGGATTACGTCAACAAGCACGTCATTCCCAAGTTCAAGGCGAAATGAAGGGGCTTCGTTCCGCATTGAATCAGGAGGGCCGCCCAGCCAATCCGCCGCCCCAAGAGCATGGGGAGCCGCCTATTGAGCTGAGAACCGAGCCCCCGGAGCTGCAGCGCCCCGCCTTACGCAGGATGCCGCCGCACGAGCCTTTGTACCAACGCCCCCAAGAACCAAAGCAAGATGCCCTACCGGCAAGCCTAGACGCAGAAAAAGGGGTAATTTCCTCAATCCTTCTTAATCCGAAATATGCCATGGGCATTTCTTCGGAGCGGATCGACCTTCATCACTTTCATCATCCTGCCAATAAAACGATTTTTGCCGCGCTCTTTGAGCTTTGGAGCCACCAGAAGCCCGTTGACCTCATCACGCTTACCCAGTCACTAGCCGACAAGGGCAAGCTCGACGGGGTAGGAGGGCCGGCCGCGCTGGCAGAGCTGCAGTTTTTCGTCCCCACTGCAACAAACGTCGAAGCCTACCTAGACACCCTTTGCGAAAAAAGGGCAGCAAGGCAGCTTCTTGAGCTGTCCAAAGAAATCGAAGAGGAGGCCAAGCAACCCAAGGCCGACCTTCCCGCGCTCATCGAGCGCGCCACTTCGGGCCTTAAGAGGATCCAGAGCGGAAAGGCAAGCCGCCTCCCGCCCTTGGATGACATGAGCAGCCTTCTCGGAGCGAATCTCCCACCCACGCCCCCGGAATTGGTCAAGGGGATGCTCCACCAAGGAAGCAAGCTTATCATCGGCGGAACATCCAAGGGGAGGAAAACCTTTTCCCTGATGGATCTTGGGATCTCTGTTGCCACCGGATCGGAATGGTGGGGATGCGAGACGACCAAGGGAAAGGCTTGCTACATCAATTTCGAGATTCAGCGCCCGTTTTTCGCCCGCAGGTATGCCGATATCTGCAAGGGCAAAGGCGTCATTCCTGATTCTGGAATGTTCCAATGCTGGACTCTCCGGGGCTTGGTGGACGGGATCGAAAAGATGGCCGAGGACATCATCAAGCGCCTTCTCGAGCACGATTTCCGCCTGATCATCTTTGATCCGATCTACAAGGCCCTCGGGAACCGCGACGAGAACAAGGCCGGTGACGTGGCTTCCATGCTCAATGAGCTGGAGGCCATCGCCGTCAAAACCGGCGCTGCCATCGCCTTTGGCGCGCACTACTCCAAGGGCAATCAGGCCGGAAAGGATTCCATGGATCGTATCGGAGGAAGCGGCGTCTTCGCCCGTGACCCCGATGCCATTCTGACCATGACCCCGCACACGCTGGAGGAGCATTTCACCATCGACGCCACTCTTCGCAATTTCGCCCCCCAGGCCCCCTTTGTCGTCAAATGGGAGTGGCCGCTTTTCCACCGGGACGAGGCCATCAATCCCGCCGATCTCAAGCAACCAAAGAAGCAGGAACACTCGTCGTCTTCCGGGCAATACCAAGCCGATTTCAGCCCTGATGAAATTGTTGAGGTGCTTCTCAACGCAGGCAACGGCCGCAAGCCAAGCGAGCTTCTACGCCACATGAAGGAGCAAAGCGGAATGTCTCCTGCAACCTTCTGGAGGCTTTGGAAGAAGGCGAAAGCAACCCCGTATCTGGCAGAACGCCAAGGCCGCTTCTGGCACGTCAACAACCTAACAAAATAACCCCACACCCATGAACAAACACCGAATTCGCTATTACTGGAGGCGCTTCTTAAAGCTTCTGGGCTTCTGCCCGGACTGCCTCACCACCCTGAACAAGAATTGGCTCGGACTGAGCCACTGCCCGCGATGCGGGAAAACAAAGTGACCCAATCTTCCTCGCCCCATGAAGATTTCATCTTTTGGTGCCGCAAGCATCCGCACCTTTGGAAGGCCGTCAAAAAACACCCGGAATACGCGAAGAGGGTTGAGAAGATCTTCTTTGGCGTCATCGAGGCGCAGAGTGCCAATGAAAAAGCGCTATCGCCGAGGTGACTGGAGCCCGGATGGGGAAAAGCGTTTCTGGGCCTACACCCATGGCACCGAAGGATGGATGGACGCCGCCCGCTTCGAGGAGGCCAAGGAACGCACCAGCTATTGGCTCCAGGTTGCGGCCAGCAATCGCAATCTTTTGGAGCAACTCAGGCAAGAGCACTTTGAAAAGACCAAACCAAAACCTCGAAACAAACCCAAGCGCCGCAAATGACACCACTCAAGCCATGCCCATTCTGCGGACAAACTGCTTACAGGTCGAAAATCTGGCGACCAGATCCGCGCAACAACTACGTCTACAAAATCGAATGCTTGTTCTGCCATGCAGGGACGTCGACGTTCCCACGCATCGGACAGGCAACGAGACAGTGGAATCGCAGAACTAACACCACCAACCAATGACCACCGACACACCGCTCCCTTCGAGGAGATACACCTGCGTTGCTTGCGGGGCGAAAGGACGCAGAGCAAATAAACCAGAGCAGAGACTTCAAGACCCCATCTGTCCAAGGTGTCGCGCTAATTGCGCTGACCTCACCCGCCTCATGGAA
>CANIVT010000015.1 GCA_947471565.1 Spartobacteria bacterium
CGATACCCTGTGGTTGATTGATGCTCATAATGCCCCGTTGGATCTTACAGGATCTTTCTTTTGAAATTGCTCCCAATTGGGAGCAACATGTTCGAACCCTGTATCGCGCACCACGTTCCCTCTGTCAGGTTCCAGCAGGGAAATCGGTCGCAAGTCCCCGTTCCTTCCAGGCTTCCAGTTCCGAGGCGTTGGCCGCGATCTTCTTGCTGAGCATGGTGGTGGCGTAATGGCCGATCACCAGTCGGAACGGCGGTTTCTCCTCGCCGAGCAGGTCGAGGATCAGTCGGGATGCGGCGATGGGATCGCCCGGTTGCTTCCCGTTGACCTTGGCAAGGTAGGCGCCGAATTTCCCAACGGTCGCCTCATAGTCGGGAAGGCGTTCTGCATGATCGAGTGAACGGCCGATGAAGTCGGTCCGGAAAGGCCCGGGGATCACTTGGGTGAACTTGATGCCCAAGGACGCCGTTTCCTGTGCGGCGGCGTCACAGGCGGCGTCGAGCGCTGCCTTGGCTCCAGCATACACAGCGAAGCCGGGATGATTCGCATAAGCAGCAATGGCCGAAAGACTGATGATGCGCCCTGACTTTTGCGCCCTCATCACAGGGAGCACGGCACGGATCATGCGGAACGGGCCGGTGAAATTGGTCTCAAGGTTCCGGGTCAACTGCTCGTCGGTCGTTTCCTCGAGGGCGGCGAGTAAGCCGTATCCCGCATTGTTGATGAGGACATCGAGAGAGCCGAACTGCTCGACGGTTTCACGAACGGCGCGTTCCGCATCGGCGGGCTTGGTCAGATCAAATCGGATCGCATGGGCTTTCCCCGGATACTCCCCGACCAGATCGGCGACAGACTCCGGGTTGCGGACTGCCAAGGCAACCTGATGGCCGCGGCAAAGGGCTTCGGTGGCCAGGGATCGGCCGAATCCTGTGGAGGCGCCCGTGATGAGGATGGTGGACATAATGATGCCAGCTTCAGTGCTTCGGCTCCCTAGTGCCAGATCAAACAGGCCCGACTTTTCCACCTTCCCACTTTCTGCTGTCTGTGTCGCATGCATCTTGGGACTAGCTCCCGACCATCGACTCTCGACTCTCGACTTTCCCCCTCCCTATTCTCCCACCCATGTGGAAAAGCGCCCATGAGCATGTCCTGAAGCTGACCGTCTACGAGCCCGGCAAGCCGGTCGAGGAACTCGCCCGCGACCTTGGCCTGCGCGAGGAACAGATCATCAAACTCGCCTCCAATGAGAATCCGCTCGGTCCCTCGCCCAAGGCACTCGAGGCGATGCGCACCACGCTCGAGCGCTCGCACTTTTACCCCGATGGCGGTGGCTACGAGCTGCGTGGCGCGATCGCGGAGCGTTTGGGGATTGGCTTTGCGCGCGAAAACATCGTTCTGGGAAATGGCTCCAACGAGATCATCGAGTTCATCGGACATGCCTTTTTCCGTCCCGGCGACGAGGTCGTGGTGGCACGTCACTCCTTCGCGGTCTACAAGCTCATGGCCCAGCTCTTCGGGGCTGACACGGTCGAGGTGCCCGATCCCGGCTTCACCGCCGATCTCGACGCCATGCTTGCGGCGATCACGCCGCGCACCCGCGTCCTCTTCCTGGCCAATCCTAACAATCCGACAGGCACGCTTGTCGGGCAGGAGGCGATCGATCGCTTCATGGCAAAGGTTCCCCCGCACGTTTTGGTGGTCTTCGACGAGGCCTACTACGAGTTTCTCGACGAGGAGGCCGCCCCGGATGTCCTGAAGTATGTGCGCGAGGGACGCAATGTGGTCGTCATGCGGACCTTTTCCAAGATCATGGGCCTGGCCAACCTCCGCATCGGCTACGGCGTCACCACGCCGGAGTTGGCCGCCGTGCTCCAGCGGACGCGTCAGCCCTTCAACGCCAATGGTATCGCCCAGGCCGGCGCTCTGGCGGGGCTCCTCGACACCGAGCACATGCTCCGCACAAGGCAGATCACGCACGAGGGGCGCGAGTATCTCGAGAAGGAATTCGCCGCGATGGGGCTGGAGTATGTCCCGAGCGCCGCGAACTTCGTGCTCGTGAAGGTAGGCGACGGCAACGCCGTCTTCCAGGCCATGCTTCGCAAGGGAATCATCCTTCGCGCGATGGGAAGCTACGGCCTGCCCGAGTGGATCCGTATCTCCGTCGGCACCATGGATCAGAACCACCGCTGCATCGAGGAACTGCGCGCACTGGCCACGGAAGGAAAGCTTCCTGCCTGAAAGGCCAGGGAAAACCAGTGCAGGGAGAGACCATCGCCGCAATCGCCACGCCTCCCGGCGAGGGGGCGCTTGCCGTGATCCGGATTAGCGGGGAGATTGCTCTGGATGTGGCCGACGCAATCTTCCTTGGGAAGGTTATCCCCTCTGAAACGGAGAGGCAGGTGCTCTTCGGCAGGATCATCAATTTCAAGACCGATGTCCTCGACGAGGTCCTGCTGACTGTGTTCCACAATCCCCGCAGCTACACCGGCGAGGATCTGGTGGAGATCAGCGGGCATGGCGGTCCTGTCGTGGCGTCGCGGGTGCTTGCGGCCGTGCTTGCCGCCGGAGCAAGAATGGCGCGACCCGGAGAATTCACCGAGAGGGCCTTTCACAACGGAAAGCTCGACCTGACGCAGGCCGAGGCGGTCATGGATCTTATCCATGCGCAGACCGATCGTGCGGCAAAGGCGGCGGCTGGCCAACTCGAAGGGCGGCTTGGTTTGGAAATTCATACCTTGCGCACGCAGCTTCTCGAAACGGTCGCCCATCTGGAGGCTTTCATCGATTTCCCCGAAGAGGGAATCGATCCCGAGAGCGGCGAGGTGCTTCGCAAGAGAATGGAATCGGTCGGCGCCCATCTCGATCGCCTGCTGGCAACCGCCAACGAGGGACGACTTCTTCGCGAGGGAATCACGCTGGCGCTCTGCGGTGCGCCGAATGTGGGAAAGTCGAGCCTGCTCAATCGCCTGCTCGGCGTGGAGCGGGCCATCGTCAGCGAAATTGCCGGAACGACACGCGATACGATCGAGGAGAGGGCAAGTCTCGGCGGCTATCCTTTCCGGGTCATCGACACGGCCGGCCTTCGTGAGACGGAAGACCCCGTGGAGCGTGAGGGTGTGGCGCGCGCTCGTCGGGCAGCGGAAGAGGCCGACCTTCGGATCCATCTCATCGATGCCGCGGAGCAAAACAATCCGCCTGCTCCGCTCTTTGCGGATGAACTCCTCGTGATCAACAAGGTCGATCTCGTCGCAAACCGTGATGCGTTGCCGAACGGCATCCAGATCTCCTGTCGGACGGGCGAGGGGGTCGAGCCACTCGTGCAGGCTATCCTTGCGAAGGCAACGGGCAGATCATCCCCCTTGGGCGAATCAGCACCCGATCTCACGGCCATCAACACCCGCCACCGCGACTGCCTCCGCAAGGCGCAGGGGCATTTGGCCGCCGCGATCGCCCTGCTCGAGTCGGGCGAGCCCCCGGAACTTGTTGCCGTGGAGTTGCGTTCCGCCCTTGGCGATGTCGGAGAGATTGTCGGTGAGGCCGGAACCGAGGAAATCCTCGGCAAAATCTTCTCCAGCTTCTGTATCGGGAAGTAGGTTGGGAGATGTGAGTTAGAAGCTAGGGGCTGGGGGTTTTGCTCGCGCAGAGACGCAGAGGCGCGGAGAATAAAGTTTCAATCTGCCATGGACGTTTACACGCGACTGCTTCGCCCGGTTTTCTTTGCCCTCGATCCCGAGGAGGCCCATGACGCTGTGCTGGCAATGCTGGAGGCCGGATCTCAGATTTCGGTAGGGCCGGGTCTGATCAGATCGACGGCAGGAAAAGCCGTTCCCGCAGCACCCCGTACCGTTGCCGGGATCACCTTTCCGAATCCCGTCGGACTCGCTGCCGGGCTGGATAAGAATGCGCTCGCCCTCCCGGCCTGGGAGGCGCTCGGCTTCGGATTCGCCGAGATCGGCACGGTGACGGCTCTTCCCCAACCGGGTAATCCGAAGCCACGCCTCTTCCGCTACCCTCACCACCAGGCCCTCATCAATCGATTCGGATTCAACAATGAGGGGTGCGAAGCAGTGGCCACGCGCCTTGAGGGACTTCATGCATCGGGCCGCTGGCCGGGCATTCCCGTCGGAATCAATATCGGCAAGTCGAAGGTTACTCCAGCCGAGGATGCTCACAACGATTACCTCATCTCCTACAAGAGGTTCCAAGAACTGGGTGATTATGTCGTCATCAATGTCAGCTCCCCCAACACTCCCGGCCTGCGCGACCTGCAGTCCACCGAGGCACTGGGCAAAATCATCCGCACTCTGCGTGACTGGGAGGGCTCTTCCCGGAGGCCTCTTTTCGTGAAGGTGGCTCCTGATCTGGCGGAAGAGGATCTTGTAGCGATCGTCCTGCTAGCGGAGCAGGAGAAGCTTGCCGGACTGATCGCGACGAACACCACGCTCGACCATTCCTCGATTCCGGTTGGCCAGGATCAGACCGGCGGTCTCAGCGGCGCCCCTCTCCGCGACCGCTCGCAGTCCTCGCTCCGCACGATCCGCAGTCACACGAAACTTCCTGTCATTGCCTGTGGTGGGATCGGCGATGCGGAGAGTGCCCGGGAGCGCTTCGATGCCGGCGCCGACCTCCTCCAGATCTACACCTCCTTCATCTACCAAGGGCCAGGGCTTTTGAGAGAGCTCTCAAAAGCAACATCCTGACATGCTGAAAAACTGACATGCTGAAATCAGCAACGGGATCTCTGTTTATGGAGCTCGCGCAAGCTTGGTTCATCCCTTTTCATTTTTCATTTTTCATTCATCCTTTTTCCCCATGTCCCACGCTCCCGACTCAACCCTCCTTCTTGGCCATTCTCCCGATCCCGACGACGCCTTCATGTTCTACGCGATGGCCGCGGAGAAAATCGACCTGATGGGTTACAAGTTTCAGCACATCCTCCAGGACATCCAGACGCTGAACGAGCGTGCCATGCGCGGGGAGTTGCACCTCTCTGCCGTCTCGATCCACGCCTATTCCCACCTTCTCGACAAGTATGCCCTGCTCCCCTGCGGCGCGAGCATGGGTGACGGCTATGGCCCGATGTTCGTGGCCCTCAAGGGCAAGGGCCCGGCGGCCGACGCCTCGCTCGAGGAGAAGAAGGCCTGGCTCCGATCAAAAAAGATCGCCGTCCCCGGCCTCATGACGAGCGCTTATCTTAGCGCCCAGCTTTTCCTCGGGCCGGAGTTCAATCACACAGTCGTTCCCTTCGACGAGATCTTCGATGCCATCCGTTTGGGATCGGTCGATGTTGGCCTGATCATCCATGAGGGTCAGCTCACCTACTCGAACGAAGGCTTTGAGAAAATCGCCGACATGGGGGAGTGGTTCAAGGCCGAGACCGGTCTCCCCCTCCCGCTGGGCGGCAACGTGATCCGCAAGGACTTCACCCCGGAACAACGGACGGAGCTCAACGTCATCATGAAGGAGAGCATCCGCTACGGACTGGAGCACCGCCGCGCCGCCGTTGACCACAGCATGGCGCACGCCCGCGGTATGGAGGTGCCTCTGGCCGACGAGTTCATCGGGATGTACGTGAACGATTACACGCTCGACTACGGCGAGAAGGGACGCGCGGCGATCCGCGAGTTCCTCGGACGCGCCGCCGACCGTGGGCTGGTGCCCCGCCTCGACAAGCTCGAGTTTGTTTCCTGAGGCGCGCGATGAAGCTTCTCGTCATCGGATCAGGCGGCCGCGAGCACGCACTCGTCTGGAAGCTCTCTCAGAGCCCGCGCGTCACCTCCATTCTCTGCGCCCCCGGCAACGCCGGCACCGCGCAGCTTGCGGTGAATCATGCGGTCGCCGCCACCGATCTCGACGGCCTCGTGGCCCTAGCCGAAAACGAGAAGGTCGATCTCACGCTTGTCGGGCCGGACGATCCTCTCGCCGCGGGCCTCGTCGACCGGTTCCGCGCGGCTGGTCTACGCGTCTTCGGCCCGACCGCCTCGGCTGCCCGGCTTGAAGCTTCCAAATCGTTTGCGAAGGATTTCATGGTCCGCCACGGAATCCCGTCGGCCGGATCGGCAACCTTCACCGATGCCGACAAGGCGCTCTCCCACTGTGCCTCGGCACGCTACCCCCTCGTTGTGAAGGCCGATGGACTGGCCCTTGGCAAGGGGGTCGTCATCGCGCAGACCCCTGAGGAGTCTTCCAAGGCCGTCCGTGAGGCGATGATCGAAAAGGTTTTCGGATCGGCGGGAGATACCGTCGTCATCGAGGAATTTCTGACCGGTCCCGAGTGCTCGATCCACGCCCTGGTGGATGGAAACTCCTACTCCCTGTTTCCTGATGCGAAGGATCACAAGCGAGCACTCGAGGGCGACCGCGGACTCAACACCGGCGGCATGGGGACCATCAGTCCCTCGCGCGAGGTGGACGCCGCGATGCAGTCGCGGATCCGCACGGAGATTCTCGACCCCTTCCTGCGGGGGTTGAAGACCGATGCCCTGGAATTCTCCGGAATGCTCTTCCCCGGACTCATGATGACGCCCGAGGGGCCGAAGGTGCTGGAGTTTAATTGCCGCTTTGGCGATCCGGAGACGCAGTCGCTGATGCGCCGCCTCAAGGGCGACCTGCTCGATCTCATCGAGGCGACGGTCGACGGAAAACTCTCCTCGGTGGCGCCCGAGTGGGATGACCGCGCGGCCGTTTGCATCGTGCTCGCCTCGGGCGGCTATCCAGGCCCCATCGAGAAGGGGAAGGAGATCACCGGCCTTGCGGAGGCTGCCGCATCCAGCCCAGACGTCGTGGTTTTCCATGCAGGAACCTCGCTGAAGGATGACAAGGTCGTCACCTCGGGAGGCAGAGTTCTCGGGGTCACCGCGCTCGGGGCCACACTGGAGGAGGCTCGGGCCAAGGCGTATGCCGCCGCCGACCTGATCCGGTTCGAGGGAAAACAACTGCGCCGCGATATCGGAGCGTCAGTCATCTGACAGGGCGCATGAATCCGAAGAGAATCTTGGTCGCCTACACGGCGCCCTTTGCTCTTTTCATGACGGGACTTGCCGCCGTCTCGGTGGCTGAGGCGGCCGGAATCACGATCTTTGCCGGGGTCCCTCTCCCTCCGATGTATTGGATCTATCCGATCCAGACGGCTGTCTGTGCGGGGGCCTTGCTCTGGTTCAGGAGCATCTATGATTTTTCGGGAACGACGGCCCCAAAACTGCTGGTCGGACTTCTGATCGGGGTGCTGGTCTGCGGGATCTGGATTTCCCCGCAGGAGCTTTTTCATCAGGCGGCACGCACCGAGGGTTTTGACCCCGGGATCGTTCCGGGTCTGACCCCATGGATGATCGCGGCGCGGTTCACGCGTCTGGTCATCGTGGTGCCGCTCGTGGAGGAGATCTTCTGGCGAGGATTCCTGCTCCGCTATCTCGTGCGGGAGGATTTCACCACGATTCCGTTCGGCTCGTGCAGCCGTTTCAGTTTCTGGGCCGTTGTCGTCGCGTTCACGGCCGTCCATGCACCGGCCGACTGGCCCGCCGCCTTCCTCACAGGTGTTCTCTTCAACCTCGTCGCCGTCCGGACGCGCAGTCTCGCATCCTGCGTCACGGCGCATGCCGTCGCCAATCTTGCGCTTGGTCTCTACATCTGCGCGACGAAGCAGTGGGGCTTCTGGTAGAGTGCCGCGCATGAAGGTTGGCCTCGCCCAGATCAACACGACGGTCGGTGACTTCGCCGGCAACGCCGACCTGATCCTTGCGGCCTATCGGAAGCTTGTTGCCGAGGGTGCGGAGCTGGTCGTGACCCCCGAGCTCTCCGTCACCGGCTATCCTCCCCTTGATTTGATTTTCGCCGGGGAGTTCGTCGAGCGGAACCTTACGAGCCTTAGGGAGATCCATGTGCAGGTCGGGGAAGTTCCCTTGCTGGTCGGTTTCATCGATCGGAATGTCACGGGCCACGGCAAACCCTTCCACAATGCCGCCGCCTTCCTTGAGAAGGGGAGACCGCCGGTGATCATCCACAAGCGTTTGCTGCCGACCTATGATGTCTTTGACGAGGCCCGCTACTTCGAGTCGGGTGCGGCCTCGGAGCCTATTGAGTTCGCTGGAAAGAAAATTGGCGTGACCATCTGCGAGGACCTTTGGGCGTCCGACTATCTTCCCGGTCCCCTCTACAGGGTCGACCCTCCGGGTGAATTGGTCTCCAAAGGTGCTGATTTCCTCATCAATCTCAGCGCCTCCCCATTCCAATACGGCAAGCCCGTGCGGCGGCTTCAGATGCTGGAGTCCCAGGCCAAGCGCCTTCGGGTTCCCATCTATTATTGCAACTCGGTCGGCGGCAATGATCAGCTCGTGTTTGACGGACACTCCCTTGTTCTCTCTGCTGATGGCACACGCTGCAGTGAGTTGAAGGGCTTCGCCGAGGAATTGGCCGTTGTCGGGGAGCCATCCGCACCCTGCTTCCCCGACCATCGGGACGACCTAGGGGAGCTGTATCACGCCCTTGTTCTGGGGCTGCGCGACTACTTCCGCAAAAGCGGATTCAAGAGCGCGGTGCTGGGCCTGAGCGGAGGAATCGACTCAGCGCTGACGGCAGTTCTCGCCGTGGAGGCTCTCGGCAAGGATCATGTCATTGGTGCGGCCATGCCAGGCCCTTACTCCTCGGAGGGAAGCGTCACGGACGCCCATCTGCTTGCAAAAAATCTTGGCATCCCGTGTTTCGAGCTTCCGATCACGGATAGTTTCGACGTCATGCTCTCCGGATTACAGAGCGCCTTTGAGGGGCGGCCTGAGGATGCCACCGAGGAGAACCTTCAGGCGCGTTTGCGCGGTGTCACGATGATGGCCCTCTCCAACAAGTTCGGGAGCTTGCTCCTGACGACAGGGAACAAGAGCGAGTTGGCCGTCGGCTACTGCACGCTCTACGGCGACATGTGCGGCGGTTTGGCGGTCATCTCCGACCTCCCCAAGACCCTTGTGTACTCACTCTCCCGCTGGATCAATCGTGATCGAGAGATCATTCCGGCTTCGACCATCGAAAAGCCGCCAAGTGCTGAATTGCGTCCCGATCAGACCGATCAGGACACGCTTCCTCCCTACGATATGCTCGATGCCGTGCTGGGGCTCTACGTGGAGGAGAACCTTCCCGTCCGTGAGATTGTGGCGCGCGGGTACGACGAGGCGCTCGTGCGTCGGATCACGATGCTCGTGGATCGGAACGAGTATAAGCGCAAGCAGGCCGCTCCGGGACTGAAGGTCACTGGCCGAGCCTTTGGGATGGGGCGTCGTTTGCCCCTTGCGCAAAGATACACTCCCTGAAAGTTCGAGTAGATACCCGCGGCAGGAGTTGTAGATTTATATTGCGACTGGATCTCATTCTCAATAATGATCCGCCGTCATGAGCAACGACCCCATCGGTATCTTTCTCAAAGGGGGGCCTGTCATGGTTCCCATTCTCATCGTTTCCCTGCTGGTCACCGCCACGGTGATCGAGCGGATCCTTTTTCTCGTGAGGCTGGGACGCAGGCGGGATCCCGCCGTTGTGCGCGAGATCTTTGCCTGTGTGGAGCATGGTCGGCCGGAGGATGCCCTCAGGGCCGGGGAACATTCCGCTGATCCCGTGGCTAGGGCAGTAACGTCCGCTCTCCGTGAACGTGATACCAGCTACACCTCTGCTCTTCTGGCGGCGGCATCACGCGAACTCAGGAAGTTCAACCGCGGCCTGCCGCTTCTCGACACGGCGATCACGGTCGCGCCCCTCCTCGGCCTGCTGGGCACGGTGATGGGAATGATCCGGAGTTTCGGCCTCATCGCAGGCGAACTCGACGCACCCGCCGCCATCACGGGTGGCATCGCGGAGGCGCTGATCGCGACGGCCTTTGGACTGCTGGTGGCCATCTTGGCCCTGCTTCCGTTCAACTACCTCAACGCTCGCCTGGAGGAAGCCCGAGCCGAACTCGAGGAGGCGGGCAACAGGCTCGAAATCTTGCTGGTCAGGGGTGGCGTCCGTGCCGGCCAAGAGCCATAGCCGCCGCTGATGCCCCTCGTTATTCCATCTCCCGGGTCTCGCAGGAAGGCGCGCATTGAGATCATTCCGCTGATCGACATCATGTTCTTCCTGCTGGCGACTTTTGTCATGGTGTCGCTCTCGATGGTGAAGAACAAAGGGATCCCGGTGAACCTGCCCGGAGCCACCACGGCGCAGGCGCAGGAACCGGGGGAAACTCATTTTGTGACGCTCTCACGTGACGGCGGGATCTCGGTGGACCGACGCCCTGTTGCCACTGCAGCGATTGAGGCCTCACTTGCCGATCTCAAGGCTGCGGACCCCGAGCTCCGTCTCCTGATTAACGGGGACACCGATTCGAGCTTCGGCACCGCGGTCCTGGTCCTCGATACGGCGCGGCGCCTCGGCATTCGCAGGATCGCCATCCAGACCAAGGGGTCGGCGCCCGCCGCGCAGCCTGCCTGGCCTGCTAAGGCCAAGGAATTGCCAAGGTGATGAACCGGGAGCTTTCGCTCTGTTTTCTGGGGGCCCTGATGATCCATGGGTCGGTTCTCTGGGCGTGGGCACAGGCGCCCGCGCCTGTGATCGGTGCTCGGGAGACACCTGCTGTGGAAATCGAGATTTCGGAGGAGCGGACGCAGGCACCCTCACCTGAGTCAGCGGAGACTGAGAAGGCAACCGCCATGCCCCCTGCTACGCAGGAGAAAGAGACCGAGTCCCAGCCGGAGTCCGAGGCAATGGTGTCCGAGCCGCAGTCCAAGCCGGCCCCGCAGCCCACAACCCAAGCCCGGCAGCAAACCAACCATATGCCCCCGCGTCCCCTTACGACCAATCCGCGCTCCGTTCTCCCGTCCGCTGCATCCACATACCTTGCGGCCGGTGGAAAGGACCGCGCGCATGCCTCGTGGAAGCATCGCGTCACACCCTCATATCCCCCTTCGGCGTTGATGGCGCGGAGTTCCGGTCGAGTGCTGGTGACGGTCCAGGTGAATGCCCTCGGGCAGGCAACGGCGGCCTCGGTCAGTTCCTCCAGCGGCAACGCAGTCCTTGATTCCGCGGCAGCCCGTGCGGCCCGGGCCTCCACCTACAACCCCAGGTGCGTTCTGGGTGTCCCCCTGCCCGACACGGTGGTCATTCCCTATAATTTCGGCATCCGGGGCCGCTGAACGAGGGTGCCGGGCGGCCGCGAAAATATTGAGACTCGTTCTCATCTTTAATGTTGCGACTGGATCTCAATCTCATGTATGAACTCCCGCCCATGAATCCATCAAACCACGCCGCTGTGAGAGGCGCCGCTCAATTCCTGACGTTCGTGTGTCTGACGACGCTAGGTAATCTCCTCGCTGCAACGGCCATTGTGGATGAAATCGAGAAAAAAGCCCTAACCAACGGCGCCACCGCCGCACAACTCGAGGAGGTGAACGTGATCGAGACGCTCCAACCGGCGGAGAATGGCCCGTTCCTCCCCGATGTCGAGGGAGCCGAGATCTTCGCTGGCAAGCGCACGGATAACATCGATCCCAACCTCCTGCCCCAGATCAACAACAACAATTACCGCCAAGCCCTCCAGACGACAGCGGGAGTGGTTCTCTCCGAGGAGTCGACGCCGCTCGTGAGCATCGGCACGCGAGGCCTGCCTCCAGACCGGATGAAGTTCCTGCAGGTGATGAAGGACGGCTTTCCCATCCATGCCGACATGTTCGGTTATCCCGAGGCCTACTACACGCCGCCGATTGATGGGACGAAGCGCCTCGAGATCATCCGGGGTGGCGCGGCGCTCCTCTATGGACCGCAGCCCGGCGGTGCCGTGAATTACGTCATGGAGAAACCTCCGCTCGACACCCCTTTCACCATGCGGAGCCTCAATACACTTGGCAGCTTCAATTACTACGCGAATTTCACGGAACTCGGCGGAACCATCGGGAATCTGGGTTATTACGGCTATTACAACCGCCGCCAGACGGATGGATTCCGCCAGGCCAACAGCGCGTGGTGGGTGAACAACTGGAGCGGCACCCTGGCCTGGGGAGCCAAGACGACCAAGCGCACCTACCTCATCGTCGATGCTTATCAGAACAGCAATCAAGAACCCGGAGGACTGACCACGTCGACAGCCACCAATGCCGTGAACTGGAACTCCAACCCCACAGGCACCTCGCGCTTTTACGACATGCTCAACATCAGCCGCTACGCCGTCTCTCTCCTGCATGAGAACGACCTGAGCGAGAAGGCTTTCTTCAGTTTCCGCACTTGGTGGAACTACTATGGTCGCTGGAGCCGTCGGCAGAATGGCGGCGGGTTCGGCACGATCCCGACCGGTTCCAAGGCCAACAGCAACCAGATCCAGAACCAGCAGTTTTATACCTTCGGAGCTATCCCCCAGCTCCGCTACGACTACGACTTCCTAGGGAACACCCACACGATCACCGCGGGGGCGATGCTCTACAACACGCAGTCACCCCTCAACCAGCAAACCGGCGCCACTCCTTGGGCAACCAGTGGATCCCTGGCCAACCAGAGCTGGAGGCAAAATTGGTATGCCTCCTTCTTCGCGGAGAACCGCTTTGTCTTCGGGAAATTCCAGTTCATCCCCGCTGTCCGCTTCGAGAACATCTGGCAGACCATCAACGAGTCGGCCAATGTCGCCAAGACTGCGGCGGGACAGCCGCTCTCCAACGAGAGCAACTATGCCTTCGTGCCCCTTCCCGGATTCGGAGCAGAGTACAAATTCAACGACTGGGTCACCGCCTACGGGAATGCCTCCCAGTCCTACAAGCCGGTCACCTTTAGCCAGGCCATTCCCAACGCCCCGAATGTGTCCGTCCCAAACAACCTCCAACCAAGCATCGCCTGGAATTTCGAGGGGGGTTTCCGCGGTAACCCGCGTCCATGGCTAGCATGGCAAAGCAGCTACTTTGTCCTGAATTTCTACAACCAGATCGGATCGGTGAACCCCACACCCTCGACCACCGTTATCCAGACTATCGGCAACTCCTCCACGATCGGGTGGGATAACATGCTCCAGCTGGATTGCGTGGGTCTGGCCGACGAGGTCCGCAAGACACCCTCCACGCTTAGGCAGGCCGGTCCGGGTGACATCAAGCAGGGAGGAACAGCCAACATCCACAGCCTCGTGGACACCTATGGCTCCATGCTCCTCACCATGGGATACACCCTGCAGAGCGGCACCTACACGAGTGGTCAGTATCAGGGGAAGACCCCGCAATACACTCCGGATTACCTGCTTCGTCTCGGAGCCCTCTACAACTGGCGTGACCGTGTGAAACTGGGTCTCCTTACCACGTTCAGTGCGTCGGCCTATGCCAACGACAACAACACCCAGCAATACCTGATGAACTCTTATAACGTCTGGGACTTCACCTACGAGGTGAACCTCCTCAAGGACCGCCTCAGCGTCATCGGTGGCATCAACAACCTCTTCAACCTGAAATACACCACCCGGATCACTCAAACCGGCATCGATCCGGCGATGCCGCGCAACTGGTACGCCGGGGTGCAGGTGAAGTTCTGAGGGGAAGGGGATCACGCTTTATCCCGAATTGTGCACTAAGAACAAGAACCCGAGCAGGACAGGGGTTAAAAGTGTTAGAATCGTTACAACGTTAAAACGTGCGGAGGTGGCACCTTCAGCTGAAACAAGTCCATTCGCCACCTTTTAACTTTCTAACGCCTTCACGTTTTAACCACGCACAGAATCACCAACCGGGTGAAGCCCCCAAATCTGAGAGACAAGCCCAATAGGCAAATTACGGATTGTAATGCGGGATCACCCCCATCCGGCGTCTTGACTGGCGTCGAGGATTGTCGTCATGGTGCAGTGACATGGATCAACAGTCGCTCAACGCCGTTCTTGGTCAGGCACAGGCCTTCTTTGCCTCCAAGGGACTCCGCTTCACTCGGCAACGTGAGGCGTTGGTCACCCTGATTTTCCGCAACGACGATCATTTCCGCCCCGAGGATCTCCTGCCCAAGCTTCGCAAGAAAGACGGGGCCGTTTCCCGCGCCACGATCTACCGCACGATCCTGCTGCTTGTCGAAAGCGGTATGCTCCGGGAGATTTCGCTCGGCGGCGGCGAACGTCTCTACGACCCGAACTTCCTTAAGAGCCCCAACCACAACCACCTGGTCTGCGTCGACTGCAAGGAGATCATCGAGTTTGAGGATCTCAATATCGACGTGATGCAAAACTGCATCACGCGACGTCTCGGTTTCTCGCCGACCCAGAAGGCGATCCGCATTGAGGGAAGCTGCGACCGCCTCCGGCTGCTTGGTTCGTGCGCCAATTTCAAGGGCGGGAAGAGCCGCAGAACGGCACGCCGTTAGGCTGGGGACTTTACCAGGTAGCATCAGGGAAGATTGACGAGAGGTGCTTTTTGAGATTGTATCTCAATCTCCTTTCGATCAATGCCTCGTCTTTCCGAACTTAAGCCCGGCCAGAGCGCCGTCGTGACAGGACTGCCTGCCGACGAGAATCTGGCGATCCGTCTCAGGGAGATGGGACTGCTCAAGGGAACCGCGATTACCTTCATCCGGAGCGCCCCGATGGGGGATCCGATGGAGTTCCGCCTCCGAGGTTTCGAACTGAGCATCCGGTGTTCCGACGCCGCCCAGGTCATGGTCGATCACCTGCAGGAGGAGAAGTCCGCGGGAAACGTGATGCCAGTCGTTCCCCCTGCCCATGTGATTCCCTCGGGTGCCGTCCGCAGTGCGGTCTCGGTTCATCAGGTCTTCACGGAAGAAGTTGTGGTGAAGACCGGAGCGTCGAGGCCCAAGTCCTATGCGGTTGTCGGGAATCCCAACTCCGGGAAGACCACGCTCTTCAACGCCCTCACCGGCCTGCGTCAGAAGGTCGCCAACTACCCCGGCGTGACCGTGGAAAAGAAATCGGGTCAGTTCATCGGACAGCATGGTGAAAAGATCGAGCTGCTCGACCTGCCCGGAAGTTACAGTCTGGGTGCACACGCCCCTGACGAGCGCATCACGCGGGATGTCCTGCTCGATCTGCGTCAGGATACACCACGGCCGGAACGCATCCTCTGCGTGGTGGATGCCTCCCACCTGGAACGGAACCTCTATTTCGTGACCCAGGTGCTCGAGCTCGGACTACCCACCGTCATCGCGCTGAACATGACCGATCTTGCGCAGGCACAGGGCACTCCGGTGAATGCGGGCCGGCTCGCCGAGGAACTTGGTGTGCCGGTGATCCCGGTGCAGGCAACCCGCAGGGAGACGCTCCTTGCGCTCCGCCTGGCGCTGAGCCGTGCCGATGTCCCTTGCAGCGGCTGGACCGCTGATTTTCCACCGGTGTGGACCCGGGCGACGGACAAAGTCGCCGCCTGCTGGCCGGAGCGTCGTGACGAGGCAAGAGGCCCTCGGGACCCTCAGGCCCGGATGAAGGCCTCCATCCTGATTGCGGCAACCGACCAGGAGTCGGCCTCCTTGGGGAGCGAGCTGGGGGCCGGCCCGGCGTTGAGTGCCGCCATCGGGCAGCGGGCTGCCTTAGAGAGGGAGCTGCCCGAGTGGCGCGAGACGATCGTCGCCTCACGCTACGAACGGATTGGAAAGCTCTCCCACATAGCCCAGGGAGGAATGACCGCCATCAGTGACAAGCTCACCCAACGGCTCGATGATCTGCTGACCCACAAGGCATTGGGGTGGCTGGTGTTCCTGGGGATGATGGTGACGATGTTTGTCTCCATCTTCACCATCGCCTCGTACCCGATGGATTGGATCGAGGCCGGATTCGGAATGCTCTCCGGTGCCGTTCAGGAAGCCATGCCCGCAGGGGACCTTCGTGATCTTCTCACCGACGGAGTCATCGCCGGGGTGGGGGGCGTGGTTGTCTTTCTGCCCCAGATCCTGATCCTGTTTTTCTTCATCGGCCTGCTCGAGGACACGGGCTACATGGCGCGGGCTGCCTTTCTCATGGACCGCGTGATGAGCCGGGTCGGCCTGCATGGGAAATCGTTCATTCCGCTGCTCAGTTCCTATGCCTGCGCGATTCCGGGAATCATGTCGACGCGCACGATCGAGAATCCCAAGGACCGGTTGGTCACCATTCTTGTCGCGCCGCTGATGAGCTGTTCGGCGCGTCTCCCGGTCTATGCCCTCATGATTGCGGCGCTCCTTCCCTCGGAATCCGTCTGGGGCAAGGGTGGCATCATGATGGGGCTCTACCTGCTCGGCACGGTGGCCGCGCTCTTCTTTGCTTGGGTCTTCAAGAAGACAATCCTCAAGGGGGAGACGCCGGTCTTCCTGATGGAGCTGCCTCCTTACAGGATCCCGTCCCTTCTTCAGATCGCGGCACAGATGTGGCAGCGCTCCGCTTTATTCCTGAAGCGTGCCGGAACCGTGATCCTCGGCATCTCGATCATCCTTTGGTTTCTGGCTACCTTCCCAAAGGTTGAGGCAAAGAAAGGGGATCCTGAGCCGACCAAGGCCGAGCAGCTTCAGCAGAGCTTCGCAGGACGAATCGGCCATCTCATGGAGCCCGCCATCGCACCACTCGGTATGGATTGGAAGATGGGTATCGGACTCGTTGCGGCACAGGCTGCGCGGGAAGTCTTCGTCGGCACCATGTCGATCGTTTACAACGTCGAGGCTGGTGAAGAGGAGCAAGGCGGCACCCTGGTCAAGACTCTCCGCGAGGAGAAGCGCCCGGATGGGACGCCGGTCTTCACCCCGCTCACCTGCCTCTCGATCCTCATTTTCTTTGTTCTCTCCATGCAGTGCGTGAGCACCCTGGCCGTGGTGAGGCGCGAGACCAACAGCCTCCGCTGGCCCATTTTCCAGTTCTGCTACATGACGGGTGCGGCCTGGATCGCGTCGTTCCTAGTTTACCAAGGGGGACGCCTCCTTGGATTTCACTGAGGTGAAGATTCTCGCGCGGAGGCGCGGAGGCGCGGAGGTGGTGAAAGAAAAAGGCGAAAACTGTGCTACCGTGAAGCGATGACACCTGAGATTCAGACCGCCATCGCCCTTGGCATTGTCGTGCTGGCTATCGCCTTCTTCGTCACCCGATGGGTCAGGGGCCGCAAGAAACCCGGATGTGGGGGTGGGTGCGGCTGCTCTTCGGGAAAGAAGTTTTAGGCATCTCCCTATCTCGTTGGAGACAGGATCATTACTGCCTTCCAAATCAATTCCTCAGCGTCTCCGCGCCTCCGCGCGAAAATTATTCCGTAGGTACTTTTGTTGCTTTGTCTGCCGATCCTCCCGGATCAGGCATCCTTGTGCCTTTTGGCGCTCGGACTTCTCGCCCTACGGCTCGAATGACTAAGCTGGCTTCCCAGGCACCTTTTTCATCTTCGCGGGTGCCTTCTTTGGCTTGGCGGTTTTGGATGCCTTGGCCGTTTTCTTTTCGACCTCGGCCGTCACGGCGTCGGTGGTGAGCTTGGGTTTGATCGGTTTGCCAAAGCGGCCGCGTTTCACGGTCGATTCGTCACCCTCGGCCTTGGGAGCGCGGGGTTCGAACTCGAAGCCGACCTTCTTCCCGTCGAGGACGAGGAAGGCCTTGAACTTGCGGCCCTTCTTGGAGACGAAGCCCTCGAGGAGGTCGGTCTTGCCGCTCTCCGAAATTTTGACGACCTGCTCGCGTGGGATGGAGCGCTGCAGAATCGTGCGTCCCATGCGGAAGGTGCACTCCTTCTCCGCGCCGATCGAGCGATCGCAGACGTAGTTCGTGGTTCCCTCGCGGATCGTTCCTTTCTTGCAGACAGGGCATGATGTGATGGCCTCGGCATTACGAAGTGCCTCCTCAGCGGCGGGATCCCCCTCACGCTCACCGAAGACGAACTTGAGCTTCCACTCGGGATCAAATTCGAGCTCGGCGGAGAAGGGTTTGCCAAAACGGCTGCGGAATCCCTCGAGCGGGCCGACGATTTTCTTTTCGAGCAGGGTCGCGATCTCGCCGCGCTCGAGCGGACGACCGGCAAGGGTTTTCCAGAGTGCGAGGCCGCACCCGCGGCAGGTGAACTGGCGGACGTTTTCCTTGAAGGAGCTCTTGCCGCACTTGGGGCAAGTAGCCTCGAGGTCGGGATAGGAGCCCTCGGCGTCGTCGGTGAAGCCCTTGGCCTTTTCCACGATCTCACGCGTGAAGGTGCGGATCTCCTCCATGAACTCGGGCCGGCGGAACTTGCCGGCCTCCATCTGCTTGAGCTTGTGCTCCCATTCGCCGGTGAGCTCAGGGGATGTCAATGCGGTCACCCCCATGTGTCGCAGGAGATGGATGAGGGCGATGCCCTTGCTGGTGGCGGTGAGGTCGCGGCCCTCTCGGAGGACATAGCCGTCGCCGAGGAGTCCTTCGATGATGGCGGCGCGCGTGGCCGGGGTGCCTAGTCCTCGCTCGCTCATCGCCTCGCGCAACTCCTCGTCCTCGACGAATTTCCCGGCGCCCTCCATCGCGCTGAGCAGGGTGGCTTCCGTGAATCGTGCCGGGGGCCTGGTCTGCGCCTCGCGTACCTCGACCGAGTCAGTGCGGGCAGGCTCCAGATTCCCCGGCGTGCCGGCGACGGCAACGAGTGTCTTGGCTGAATCCTCCTCACCCTCGGTCTGGGCATGTTTGCCGTAGACTGCGAGCCATCCCGGATCGGTGAGGATTTTCCCCTCGCTCTTGAACGGCTCACCTTCCACGCGAGTGATGCGGGTCGTGACGTCGAAACGGGCTGGCGGGTAGAAGACGGCGACGGTCCGCTGGGCGACCATCATGAAGAGCTTCATCTCCACCTCATCGAGGCCCGCCGTGGTGGCCCCGGTCGGGATGATGGCATGGTGATCGGATACCTTGGCGTTGTTGAAGACCTTGGGGGTCTTGGTCACGAGGCTCTTCTGCAGTGCATGCTCGGCATGCGAGGACAAATCCTTGTCCTCAAAGGACTTGAAGGCAGCTTTTACGGCGGGAAGGTTATCCTCGGGGAGGTAGCGTGAGTCGGTACGGGGATAGGTGAGCACCTTGTGGTGCTCGTAGAGGCGCTGAGCCAGTTGGAGGGTGCGCTTCGCGCTGAAGCCGAAGCGGCCGTTGGCCTCGCGCTGGAGCGTGGTCAGGTCGTAGAGAAGCGGAGCGGCCTGGGTCGTGGACTTCTTGGTTTCCTCGATGACACCCGGCTTGCCGGTGCACTTGGCGAGGATCGCCTCGGCGCGCTCCCGATCCCACAGGCGCTCGGCCTTGGCATCGGGCGCGGACTCGTCCTTTGAAAATGTTTCGTCGAACCAGCGGCCGGGATACTGGCCAGCAGCCACTGAAAACTCAGCGTGGACCTCAAAGTAGGTCTTGGGAACGAAGGCGCGGATCTTCTCCTCGCGCTCGACAAGGATAGCCAGCGTAGGGGTCTGGACGCGTCCAACCGGAGTCAGCTGAAAGCCACTCTGGCCCGAGTTCACAGCGGTCAGCGCCCGGGTACTGTTAATGCCGACGAGCCAGTCACTCTCCGAGCGGCAGACGGCCGCGTCGGCGAGAGGCTCCATGTCGCTCCCCTTGCGCAGTTGATCGAATCCCTCCTTGATCGCCTCCTTGGTCATTGACTGGAGCCAGAGACGTTTGACCGGCTTGTTGCAACCGGTGAGTTGGATGATGTTGTGGAAGATCAGTTCTCCCTCGCGCCCGGCATCGCAGGCGTTGATGACCTCGGTCACCTCGGGATCCTTGAGGAGCTTTTTGACCACTTTCAGACGGTCTGCAGACTTGGCAATCGGCTGGAGTTCAAAGGCTTCCGGAATAATCGGAAGTGCATCGAGCTTCCAGGAAAGCCCCTTGCCTCCGGTCATCTTGTTGGGGAGGCAGAGCTCCACAAGATGGCCCACGGCGGAGGTGATGACGTAGTCGTCCACCTCGAAGAATTCGGCGCGGGCGGCTTTCCCCCCCAGGGCTCGGGTCAGGTCGGCGGCGACGCTTGGTTTCTCGGCGATGACAAGGGTTTTGGGCATTAGAAAAGTGTTTTAGACCGAAGGCTGAAGACTATTCGGAAGTCAAAAGTCATCAGCGGTCGGGGCGTGAACCGATAAAGGCATCGTCACGGAAATGCAACGGGAGAATTTCAGGAGAGGCTTTTTCCGGAGGAACTTTTTGCATCGGAGAAAAGAGATACGAAGAATTTTCCCGCAGAGACGCAGAGGCGCAGGGAATTTTATTCATGGAGTTGGTTCACGCAGCGCGTGATGCCGTCCTTGAGCACGGCTTCCCCGAAATTCAGCAGATAACCCAGTCTGAGACCCGTGAGTCGGAGATAGGTCTGGACCTGTTTTTTGTGCGAGGGAATGACCCTCTCCACGGATTTGATCTCGAGAAGAACCAAACCTTCCACGATGAGATCCGCGCGAAAACCTTCTTCAAAGCTGGTGCCTCGATAACTGATCGGCACAGGCACTTGGCGTTTCACCTCCAGTCCGAGACCGCCCAACTCCCGGCAGAGGATGATCTCGTAAACGGATTCCAGTAGTCCCGGGCCAAGTTCCCGGTGCAGGGAAATAGCCAATTCCAGAATTTTGGTTCCAAGTTCGTTTTCTTTCATGTTCATCTCCGCGCCTCTGCGTCTCTGCGGGGAAAGCCCTCACATCAGCTTCACAAAGCGGCTGCCGGGAACTTGTTTCACATGGCGCCCGAGTTCGAGGGCAAGCAGGCGTGGGGAGACGATCGAAGCGGGAAGACCGGAACGCGCGATGATCTCGTCCATGCTCGCGGGGTCATCCCCGATCGCCTCGTACACGGAGAGTTCGTCACCCGAAAGGTTCGCCCGGGGACGCGACTTCGGGGGATTGATCGGGGTAGCCGACAGGAGCGGCAGGTCGGCGAGAATATCCCCCGCGTCGATCACGAGCTTTGCTCCCTGCTGGATCAGGCGGTTGGAACCGAGCGTGCCGGGTTGGTCGATCCTGCCCGGCACCGCGTAGAGGGAGCGTCCCTGGTCGCCCGCTTCACGCGCGCTGATGAGGGCCCCGCTGTTAAGGCCCGCCTCCACGACCAGTAAGCCGAAAGAGCAGCCGCTGATAATCCGGTTCCGTTTTGGGAAGGTCTGGCGCGTCGGCGTGGTCGCCATCGGGAACTCGCTGACCACCGCCCCATGACCGGCAGCTATTTTTTCGGCGAGCGCAATATTCTCCTCAGGGTAGATGCTGGCGAGTCCGCTGCCGAGGACAGCGATTGTGCGGCCGTTCGCTGCGATGGCTGCCTGATGGGCCGCCGTGTCGATTCCTCGTGCGAGCCCGCTGTAGACCGTGAGGCCGGCATAGGAGAGTTGGTAGCCAAGCTTCTTCGCCGATTCGGCGGCGTAGTGGCTGGCATTGCGAGTGCCCACGATCCCGATGCCGTGCCGATGATCGCGCTCCTCGAGCGTTCCCTGAACGTAGAGCACGATTGGCGGATCATGGATCTCGCGAAGCAGGGAGGGATACTCTGCGTCGGCACGAGTAATCACCCGTGCGCCGGCTTTTTCCACAAGGCCCAGCTCGTCGTCGAGATCGGCATGATCATGCCACCCGGTGATGACGGAGGAGACCTCCTGGCCGATCCCCTCGACGGTACGGAGCGATGAACCCGTTGCGGAGAGAATCGCGGTGGCCGATCCGAACCGTTCCAGCAACCGCCCGAATCGAACAGGCCCCACCTGCGGAAGGATGTTCAGAACGATGGAGGCCTCGGTTTCGGTCACTGGGATAAGGAGTTAAGGCTGAAGGAGGAAGGCTGCTAGGAGAGCCGAGAAAACCATCAACCCAAAAGGGCAAAACTCAAGTGCGCTTCAAAGGTCCCTCGAATTGCTCCCGCCATGCGGCGAGACGCTGGGCAATGCGGATTTCCGCCCCTTGGTCGCCCGGCTCGTAGTAAGTTCTTCCCTCGGGGAGATAGGCCTGGGGTACGTATGCACCCTCATGGTTGTGCGGGTATTGGTAGCCTGTGCCGTGTCCGAGTGAGGCGGCTCCCTTGTAATGGCTGTCCTTGAGATGGGAGGGTACCGCCAGCGTTCTGCCTGAGGCGATGTCCGCCTCTGCCCGTCCGAGGGCGGCGTAGGCCCTGTTACTCTTCGGGGCGGTCGCGAGGTAGACGACGGCGTGGGCGAGGGTAATCCGCGCCTCGGGCAGGCCGACGAATTCGACCGCCTGCTGGGCCGACATAGCCAATGGCAAGGCCAGCGGATCGGCCAGCCCCACGTCTTCGCTGGCAAAAATCACGAGACGACGCGTGATGAAGCGGAGCTCCTCCCCGGCATGGAGCATCTTTGCCAGCCAGTAGAGGGCCGCATCGGGATCACTGCCCCGCAGGCTTTTGATGAAGGCACTCGCCGTGTCGTAGTGATCGTCGCCGGTGCCGTCGTAGACGAGGGCTTTTTTCTGAATGCTCTCGGCGGCCACCTCCAGGGTGACATGAATCCGCCCATCGCTGCCGAAGGGAGTGGTGCGCGCCGCGATTTCGAGTGCGTTGAGGCACTTGCGGGCATCGCCATCGCTGACGGTTGCGAGATGGCGGGCGGCGCCCTCGTCCAGATCGACCGGGAGTTCGCCGAGACCCCTTTCCCTGTCGCCGATCGCCCGCTGTTGAAGGGTGACCAACTCGTCGACGGAAAGAGGCTGGAGTTGGAAAACCTGCGAGCGCGAGACCAGCGGGCTATTGATGGAGAAAAAGGGATTTTGGGTCGTGGCCCCGATGAGACGCACGGTGCCGCGTTCCACGTCGGGCAGGAGGGCGTCCTGCTGGGCTTTATTGAAGCGGTGGATTTCGTCGATGAAGAGCAGGGTGCGGCCGCCGTTGAGGGCGGCGATGGCTGCTTCTCCCACCGCCTTGCGGATGTCGGCGACCGATCCCTCGACACCGCTCAACTCCACAAAGCGGCTCTTAGTCCGTGAGGCGATCAGGCGTGCGAGGCTGGTTTTTCCCGTACCGGGGGGGCCGTAGAGGATCACTGAGGAGAGGCGGTCCGCCTCAATGGCACGGCGCAGGAGTTTCCCTGGGCCGAGGATGTGTGACTGGCCAGCGTATTCCTCAAGCGTCCTGGGACGCATTCGCGCTGCAAGAGGAGCGTCGGCGGGCAGCAACGCCGGCCCGTCGGGTTTCCCGAAAAGATCATCCATTCGCTTACTATCTCCGGAGCTCATTTGGCTGGCAAGGCACCCCGCCCCCGATCCATCGTGAAGGCATGAAAACCCTCCTGACCGCCGTCGACCTGAGCCCCATCACAACCAAGGTGATCGAGGGTGCCGGAGCCCTTGCCTCTTCCCTTGGAGCCAAGCTTGTTCTTCTCCATGTCTCCGAACCTGTCGCCGCATACGTCCCGGTCGGGGCCGCTATGGATGTCATCACGGCTCCCGTTCCCATGGATCCGCCCGATATGGAGGCGCTCAAGACACGGCTTGAGGAACTGGCCGCCCCGATCCGCTCCAAGGGAGTGACCGTGGAAACGGTCGCGGCAGTCTCACTACCGGCCGAGGAAATCCTCGATCAGGCCAAGAAGACCGGAGCCGATATCCTGGTCCTCGGCTCGCACGGCCACGGTGCCCTCTATCATCTCTTCAGCGGAAGCGTCGTCACGGAGGTGCTTGAGAAAGCCACCATTCCTGTGACGGTCATTCCGGTGCATGGCAAATAAGCCACACTGATGATCCGGAAAGCCCGGAAAATTACCACTGCAGGCCGAAGAGGATAATGCCCTTGGGCTTGTCCGTATTATCGGGATCCCAGCTCACATCCTGACTGCCGTCGCCATATTTTTCGGGGGCGAAGGGATTGATGAGTTCAAGAGGCTTCTTCATGGTGATGGCCTGTTTGGCCACGCCGGTGACATCCACGGTGGAGGGATTCTCTACAGTGGCTGTGTCGACCTTGGTTTTCTTCCGTTTCGGCGCGACAAATCCGGCATCAGGATTCGCCTGCTGGGCGTACGAGGTGGCTGCAGCCGTCAGGAGCGAGGCGAGGAGGATTCGGGTAAACAGGCCGTTCATCGGTGGCGACCATAGCCCTGTTTCCCCACCATGGGCAAGCCCGTCCGAGCATTTCCTGAGGGAGCTTCAGCGTTGATCACGAAGCCTAAGCCCCCCAGAATCATCTGATGCACACCCAGGGGGACATCCTCGAACGCGCACGGCTTGTGCTCTCCATCGAGAGCAGCGAGATCGAACGCCTTTCGGCCAAGTTGGATGATTCGTTCGTGAAGGCGGTAGCCCTCCTTCACGAGGCTGTGGAGCGTCGCGGAAAAATTGTTGTGCTGGGCGTCGGCAAGTCGGGTCATGTCGGCGGGAAGATCGCCGCGACCCTCACCAGCACAGGGGCGCCCGCCGTCGTTCTCGATTCCCTGAACGCCCTCCACGGTGACCTCGGGGTCGTTTCCGACGGTGATGTCATCCTGACCCTAAGCCACAGTGGCGAGACCGAGGAACTCCTCCGGGTCCTGCCCGCCCTGGCCCGCTTTGATGTCCGCAAGATCGCCGTCACCGGCAACACCGCCTCCACCTTGGCCAAGGCCAGCGACGTGGTCCTTGATGTTTCGGTAAGCCGCGAGGCCTGCCCTCACAATCTGGCCCCCACGTCCAGCACCACCTGCATGCTGGCCCTCGGCGATGCCCTCGCGATGGTCCTTCTGGAGGAGCGCGGCTTCACGCGCGAGGATTTCGCCCGGTTCCATCCCGGCGGCAGTCTCGGCCGCTCCCTGCTTCTGAAGGTCCGTGACATCATGCGCGGCGGGGAGCAGGCCGCCGTAGTCGGCGAAAGTCTCACCGTCGTGGAAGTGCTGCGCGCCCTCACGGCCAAACGTGCCGGCGCAGCTCTGGTCACCGACGTCTCGGGAAAGCTTTCCGGCATCTTCACCCACGGGGATTTCGCCCGCCGGTTTCCCTCCGATCCGGAGATAGGATCGCGTCCGGTTTCCGAGGTCATGACCCGGGGGCCCGTGACCATCGATGCCGACAAACTTGCCGCCGAGGTCCTCGTGGTGCTAGAAAGACACCGCATCGACGATCTCGTGGTGACGGATGCCGAGGGGCGACCCCTGGGCGTGGTCGACTCCCAGGATCTCTCAAGACTCAAACTCCTCTAAACCACACCACCCATGGCACTCGCAAACGACCTCCGCAAAGGCATGGCCATCAAGTACAACGGCAATGCCGCCATCGTCCTTGAAGTCACCCACCGCACGCCCGGCAACCTCCGGGCCTTCGTCCAGCTCATCATCCGCTACATCGGCACGGGCAAGTCGGCCGACGTCCGCTTTGCCTCCACGGAAAAGGTCGATCTCGTCGACGTTCAGCGCACCAAGCTCGACTTCAGCTACGGCGACCACGAGGGATATCATTTCATGGATCCCGAGTCGTTCGAGACCGTGACCCTTCAGGGCGAGCTCATCGGAGATTCCAAGGACTTTCTGGTCGAGAACATGCAGGTGGAAATCCTCTACGTCGAGGGCCGTGCGGTCTCCGTTGATCTTCCCGCCTCCGCCGCCCTGAAAGTCACCGAATCCCCCGAGGGGGTGAAGGGCGATTCCGCGAGCAACGTCATGAAGACCGCGACGCTCGAGACCGGCAAGGTCATCCAGGTGCCGCTCTTCATCAAGGAGGGTGAGATCGTGAAGGTCGACACCCGGACGGGCGAGTACATGGGCCGGGCGTAAGCCTTT
Source organism: Spartobacteria bacterium (assembly GCA_947471565.1). Classification (GTDB taxonomy): domain Bacteria; phylum Verrucomicrobiota; class Verrucomicrobiia; order Chthoniobacterales; family UBA6821; genus UBA6821. Next base: position 25,590 of record CANIVT010000015.1, read on the forward strand.
CCCTCCACCGGATGGCCACCCCCGCGCGACCCAAGGGGAAGGGGAGCGGCCGCTCTGGTCGCCAACCGAAGGAGGACAGTCAGCGCGGGAAACGCCTGCGGGCCACCGCAGCAGTACTTGCTCCCGAGCTCTTCCCGGAGGAGGAAACGGCAGGTTTTGCGCCACGTTCCGCTCCTGCACTACGCGAGCCCGCGGACGAGGCGGAGTCTCCCCGGGGCGGAGTCTCCAAGCAGGCCCTCAAGTTTGTCCTGGGGGTGCTGCTTCTGCCTGTCGCCTTCATCCTGACCGGAGGCTTTCTTGGGACCTTCAAGCAATCCGTCCAGGACGGCCTGCTGGCCCAGCGCTCCTTCGGATGCCTGGCCGCCGGGATATTGCTCTTTGCCATTCTCTTCGCCCTTGTTCCCCGCCGGTTCCTGATGCTTGCCTACGTTTTCGGTCATGAGGTGACGCATGCGATCTGGGTGAAGTTCTTCGGCGGCAAAGTTGCCGATCAGTTCCATGTCAGCTTGGAGGGAGGGCACGTCCTCACCGACCGTGTGAATACGTGGATCGTCCTTTCTCCCTATTTTTTCCCGATTTATTCCATCCTCTCGGGAACGCTCTACGGGGTTCTGCTCCTTTCGGGATGGGTGATCGATCTGATGAACGGCCGTGCCGGTCTTTATCCCGCGATCGCCTCGTTCCAGTGGATCTTTCTTGTGGTGATCGGGTGCACGCTGGCCTTCCATCTCGCCTTCACCTTCCTACTCGTGACCAAGAGCCAGCCCGACCTCCACTACGGCGGCACCTTCTTCTCCCTGACGGTGATCTACCTGATCAATCTGCTGATCATCACCGGACTCTTGCTTGGGACGAGCGCCCTGGGGCTCTGGGGCCTCTACGGAGACTGCCTCTGGAAATCAGCCGAGCTCTTCATCTTCCTGTGCGGGCAGCTTTGGGTCTGGGGCGCCGAAGGAATCGACGCCCTTCGCGCGGCGATCGGGAAATAACGGAAGGCCCTACTCGCCGATTGCGACAATCAGCGCCGAGGCGATTGCGTCGGCGGCGGCGTTGATGACCGCCTCGTCCGGCCCCTCGATGAGCAGGCGGACTTTGGGCTCGGTACCGGAGTATCGGAGCAGCACGCGTCCTTTCCCTGCCAGGGCCGACTCGGTGGCCGAGACAAGATGGGCCACCTCGGGAAGGGAATCGAGGGAAGGCTTTTCCTTCACGCGGAGGTTGCGTTGGGCCTGGGGGTATTTTTTCAGCACGCGCCGGAGTTCGCTCAGCGGCTTGCCGCTTTCGGTGATCACCCGCAGGACCTGGAGCGCGGCGAGCAATCCGTCGCCCGTGGTGCCGTGATCCCGGAAAATCAGGTGACCACTCTGCTCCCCGCCTATCGAAAAATTCCCTGCGCGCATCGCCTCGACCACATAGCGGTCGCCCACGGCCGTGCGGAGAACCTTGCCTCCTTCAGCCGCCAAGCAGTCATCGAGGCCAAAGTTACTCATCACTGTGGCGACAAGCGTTTTGCCGGCAAGGATTCCTCGTCTCAACGCGTCCAAGGCCGTGATCGCGAGGATCTCGTCGCCGTCGACGACCTCGCCCAACTCGTCGCAGAGGACAAGGCGGTCGGCATCGCCGTCGTGTGAGAGAGCAAGGTGCGCTCCGGATTCCTTCACCAGCCGCGCAATCTCCTCGGGATGGGTGCTGCCGCAGCCGGCATTGATGTTCATCCCGTCAGGCTCCGCATGAAAGAGGACCAGTTCCGCGCCGAGGTCGCGAAGCACGGAGGGCGTCGTGCGAAATGCGGCCCCGTTGGCGCAGTCGACGGCGATCCTCAGACCATGTAGCGACATCCCCGGAACGCTCGCCTTGGCGATGCGACCATAGCGTTCGCCGGCATCGGTGATCGTGGAGACGGTGCCGATTCCGGAGCCTTCAGGACGGATTGCATCGATTTCCGGAGTCAGGATCAGCTGTTCCAGCCGCTCCTCGATCTCGTCGGGAAGCTTGTAGCCGTCCGCGCCGAAAAGCTTGAGGCCGTTATCGGCCGCAGGGTTGTGTGAGGCCGAGATGACAATCCCGCCGTTGGCCCCGAGTTCCTTGACAAGGCAGGCGACGGCCGGCGTGGGAACCACACCGGCTAGCAGTACATCGGCGCCCGTGGAATTCAGTCCCGCCACCAGGGCGGATTCCAGCATCGGCCCGGAGAGACGCGTGTCTCGTCCGATCACGAAGCGCGCTCGGGAAGATTCACCGCGCAGAAGATGACCAGCGGCGCGACCGAGGCGGAAGGCTATTTCGGGGGTAACCGGGTGACGGTTGGCCGTGCCGCGGATGCCGTCGGTGCCGAAGAGGATGCGCTCCGCCATGAGAGTTACTGCAGCTTGGGCTTTTGCGACTTGGCGCGATGGGTGTCCTTTGAGGGAGATTTCTCCTCAGGATTCGCGGCGGGCCGGTAGCCGTGATCCGGGACCGGAGCCAGGTTTTGATGAATGAGATACCAGAGCGCCCCCCCCAGAAGGAGGCAGACCAGTTTCTCCTTCCAGTTGTGAAGCAGCAGTCGGCGCATTGTTTTCCTCGCGGAGCAGAAGCTGGGAAAGACGCTTCCGAAACCGCTCGACGTTGAGGTTGCGCTCAATCGAGCCCGAGTGACAAATCGAAACTTGGCCGCTTTCCTCGGAGACCACGATGGCTACGGTGTCCGATTCCTCCGTGAGGCCGAGCCCGGCCCGGTGCCGGAGGCCGAGCGTCCGGTCAAGATCGTCGCGCTGCGTCAGCGGGAAGATGCAGCCCGCAGCCACGATTCGGTCGCTCGCCACGATGACGCCGCCGTCGTGAAGGACCGTCTTGGGGTGGAAAAGGGTGAGGATGAGCTCCTTGGAGAAGGTCGCGTCGAGAACCACCCCGGTCTCGGCGATCGATTCCAGGCTGATGTCGCGCTCCAGGGCAATCAGGGCCCCGAAACCCCGGCTGGAGAGATCGAAAACAGCATCCGTGATCTCCTCGATCTCCTCCTTCCGTTGAAGGGCCGTCGTGAAAAACCGGTGACTGCCGAGTTCGTTGAGTGCGCGCCGAAGCTCCGGCTGGAAGATCACGACGAGTGCGATTGCCAGGAAGACCGTGAAACTGCGGAGCAGCCATCCCAGCACTGCCAGATCGAGGATCTGGGAAACAAAAGTCAGCGTGAGGAAAACAAGCGCCACGCCGATGAGAATCCGGGCGCCATGGGTCCCTCGCAGGTAGAGGTAGAGATAGTACAGGATCGCCGCGAGGATCAGAATCTCCACCCCGGAGCTCCAGTTCTCACGAAGGAACGAGCCAATCATGGAGAAAAACCGGCTCATGGCTGTACCTCCCCATGAATCATTGCCTCAGCGGTCCTGAGAGCCATCCGGTGCGGCGCGGGGTCATGCACTCGGAAAAGCATGGCCCCAAGTCGTCTGGCCAGAGCGGTCATCGCTGTGCCGGCCTGAAGGCGGGCAGCGAAATCGGGTGAAGCCGACTCCCCGGCAATTGTCCCTAGGAATGACTTTCGGGAATGACCGATCAGAATCGGGGAGTCGAGAGAGAGAAGCTCGGGAATCCGGCGAAGCAAGGCGAGATTGTGGGACAGCGACTTTCCGAAGCCGAGGCCGGGATCAAGGATGAGGGCGTCCGGTTGCACGCCGCACGCTACCGCCGCCGACCGCCGCTCCGAAAGGAATTTCGACACCGCCCCGACGACATCGCCCCCTTCGTAGGAGGGATTTTGCTGCATCGTGATGGGGATGCCCTGCATGTGCATGAGGATCAGGCCGACACCCGAGGAAGCGGCAAGCTTGCCCATGGAGGGATCGGAGAGTCCGCTCACGTCATTGATGATGTCGGCGCCGGCGGTGAGTGCTGCCTCGGCAACGACAGCCTTCGAGGTGTCCACCGAGATCGGCGCATCGGTAGAGTCACGGAGTGCCTTGACCACGGGAATCACGCGTCTCAATTCCTCTTCTGGCGAAACGGGCAGGGATCCGGGCCTTGTTGACTCCCCTCCGATGTCGAGCATGTCGGCTCCCTCCGAGAGCAGGCGGAGTCCAAGGATCCGTGCGGCCTCCGGATCGGAAGCCGATCCTCCATCGGAGAAGGAATCGGGAGTCACGTTGACGATCCCGAGGATCACTCCCCGCGAGGTCAGGTCGATCTCCCGCCCCCGGAAGCGCCACTTCATGGGCTTAGGATTTCTTCACCCGCAGGGAAACGGAGCGGCCGTGCGCGTCAAGCCCCTCGACCGAGCAGAAGGATTCGATGATCGGCAGTGATTTCCCAAGCGAGGCCGCGTCGTAACGCACGAGGCTTGTGCGGCGCTGGAACTGCGAGGCGGTCAGTCCGGCGAAGGCCTTTGAGGCGCCGCCCGTCGGTAGCGTGTGACTCGGTCCCGCCAGAAAATCGCCTGCGGCAACCGGTGAAATATCCCCGAGGTAGATGGCCCCAGAGGAGGTGAGCCTCTTGGCGACTTTCTCGGGATTGCGAACGGCCAGCGAGACATGCTCGGAGGCAAAGGCATTGGCGATCTCCACTGCTTGGTCAAGGTCGTGGACATGGACGAGCACGGCATTTCCGATCGCTTTAGAAAGATACTGCGGCCGGGCGGAAAGCTTCATCTGCCGAGCAATCTCCTTTTGCACGGCGGCGAGGAGCTTCTCCGAGTCGCTGAGCAGGACAGCCACGCTGGAGGCACCGTGTTCCGACTGGGCGAGCAGGTCGGAAGCCACCCAGACGGGATTGGCTTTGGCATCCGCAATGACGAGCACCTCGCTGGGGCCGGGCAGGAGGTCGATGCCGACACGTCCGAACACCTGGCGCTTCGCCTCGACAACATAGGAGTTGCCTGGGCCGAAGATTTTGGTGACCGGACGGATCGACTTGGTGCCGTAGGCGAGGGCGGCGACGGCCTGCCCCCCTCCGACCCGGTAAATCTCGAAAACCCCGCAGAGCGAAAGGGCCGCAAGCAGGGCCGGTGCGACCGTTCCGTCGGGGCCGGCCGGGGTGACGGCGACGATCTCGGGCACACCGGCCGCCTTCGCAAAGCCACAAGTCATGATGGCTGTGGAGACGAGCGGCGCGGTGCCTCCCGGAACATAGACGCCGACGCGGGGGAGCGGATCGAAACGTTCTCCGACAAGCGCTCCCTCGCTGTTCTTCATCGACCAGTCCTTGCTGAGGCTTTTTTTGGCAAAGGCGGTGACGTTTTTGAGTGATGCAGCGAGGGCCTTCCGGACAGCGGGGGTCAGCGAAGTGCTTGCTTTGTCGATTTCGGCAGGTGAGACCCGAAGCCTCGCCGGAGTCAGTTTCGGGCCACCGAACTTCGCCGTGTAGGAGCAGAGCGCCGCATCCCCTTTGGCGCGGATGTCGCGGATGATTCCGGCAACGGTTTCACGGACCTCGGCGGAGGGCTCCGCCTGACGGTCGAGCTTCGCGATTTCGCGGTCGAAGCCGCGGCTTTTGTGAGAAAGAAGGCGCATTCGATTCAGACTACCCGCAGAGGCCTTCCGGGTCAAAACCGGGCGTCATTTCGTGTCCCAGAACGGCCGGCCGATCCAAAACGGCGAGGCGACGCCCGAGCGGTAGGCTTCGAGCGAGCCTTTGGAAGAGTTCACCCGGAGGTTACTGTAGGAATCGTCCGCATTCTGCCAACGCTCGTGCCAGAACACAGCGGCCTTGAGACGGGGATATTTGGCGGCATTGCTCATCTCCCGGAAGGCTTCCGTGATCCATGTCCCCTTGTTCTCGCCTGGAGCGTGGGATTCCATCACGCCCCACTCTGCGAGCATCACGGGCTTGTCGGGATCGAGGGAGCACATCTCCCGGTAGGGCCATTCGAGCAGCGGCTTGAACGGGCACCATTTGTCGTCCTGCGTTCCGGCGGTTTGCTTGCCATAGACGCTCATGGCCAGCCAGTCGACATACTTGGGACCGGGGTAGTAGGAGGCTGGTTGATTCCAGGTCATGAAACCCGGAGGATCGGAGTAGTTGTTGGGCTGGAAGACCCAGAGAATGTTGGTCGCCCCGCGGGCGCGCACGCGGTCGACGACATAACGCCACGCTTTCTTGAATGTCTCCGGCCCCTGCCATGTGGAGGGATTCTTAAAGTCTCCGGAGCCGAACCAAGAGGCAGCGGCGTTTTCCTCGATGAGTCCGGCTGCCTTGAGTTGGCGGGCCTGCTTTTTGTCCTGAGGTTTATTGACCGGCATGGGATCCCGCGGCCCCTTTCCGTAATACCATCCCGACCATGGGAACCACGTGCCGTTCATCTCGCAGGCAAAGGAAACAAAAAACTGGGCCGGAACCTTTGCTGCCTCGTCTGCCCAACGGTCGATGTAGGCATCCCACTTGCCCGCGAGGATTTCCGTCAGCGAGAAACGGTCGGGCCCGCGGTTCTGGTCGAAGGGTGCATCCCAAGGAGACCAATAGATCAGCGGCACGGCACCATAGGAGCGGACGATCCGCACCTGTTCCGAGGGGAATGACTGCCGTTCCCAAAAGGAGCCAAAGCCGACGATGGAAAGTTGCTTGCCGGTGAGTTCCTGGAACTTCTCGATGGACTCCAGCGTCACATGATCCTCGCCGTCGCTGAAGTCGCAGTAGGCCCCCGTGTAGGCGCCGATGGCGGGAACCTTCAGTGTTTCAAAGGCATGCAGGGAAACGGAGGCCGTCATCAAGGACGTCCCTGCTGTGAGGAGACACAGGAAACGGTTCATGGGGCGACCGTCCCTTCGCGCTGTTTGATGGCGGCTGCCGTCCGTTCCAGCTTGGACCAGCGGACCCAACTTCCGCCAAGGGCTTTGAGGATGCATTTCCAGACGACATACCCGAGCAGGGGGCGGTAGAGAAGCCTCATCGGCGCGCTCAGCCACGCGGTGCGCAGGGAGCGGCCAGCCAGCCAGAGCCCTGCGGCTGCGAGGATGGCGTCGAGAAGCAGGGAGGCCACGAAGTAGGGCCAGATGGCGATGCCGCGACCAAGCCACAAGGACCAGAGCACAAGCAGGTCGAGCACGGGAGTGATCGCCACCACGGCGATCTGGAAGATCCAGACCGAGGGCAGCGCGAACCAACCGAGCCATCCCGATCCCTGGGCAAAGGTCAGGTCGCCGTGTTTCCAGAGGCATTGCAGCGTGCCGAAGGCCCATCGGAAGCGCTGGGAGAGGAGCGCCTTGACCGATTCCGGAGCCTCCGTGTCGGCGTAGGCCCTCGTGGCGAAGACCACCTTCCACCCCAGTCTGTGAAGCTGGAGGGTGAGGTCGGTGTCCTCGGCCAGCGTGTCATTGGTAATGGGCCCTGCCTCGTCAAGCGCTTGGCGGCGGAAAGCGCTCAACGCCCCTGGTGCGACGATGATACAGCCGAGGAAATCCTGAGCGCGGCGGTCGATCTCGAAGGCGGTCACGTATTCCAGATCCTGGAATCTGCCAAGCCATCGGCGGGTATTGCCCACACGGACATGACCGGAGACGGCGCCGACGTTGGGATCGGCAAGCGGCTCCACCAGGCTCCGGATCCCGTCCGGAGACACCATCGTGTCAGCGTCGATCATGACGATCGTGTCATGGGTTGCCGCGGAAAGCGCACGCTGGAGGGCCGAGGCCTTGCCCCCGTTGGATTGTCGGAGGAAGAGGACGCGTGGTTCGGAGGCGGCGATGGCCTCCACGACGGCGGCTGTGCCGTCTTTGGATCCGTCATCCACGACGATGACCTGTACCTCGGAGGGGTAATCGGAATCGAGCAGGTGCTGGATCGTGGAGGCGATCACCCTTTCCTCGTTGTAGGCCGCCAGCAGCACGCTTACGGGCGGAGTGAAAGTCTCCACAACCGGGATGGAGCGCTCACGGCGGAGATGGAGGATCGCGCAGGTGAGATGGAAGATCACCCTGCCGAGAGCCAGCAGAGTCACCACCAGAAGCAATGCCCAGGCCGTGGTTTCGAGGAAACGGAGGAAGGCGAATCCCTTGTAGACGTAGCGGGCCGCAAGAGGTTGGTTTTCCTCATTGAGCGGAGGCATCACGGTCTCGGGGGTGAGGTCGATGATTCTGTTGAGAGGAGCGATTTCGTCACCTCGCTCGCGCAGGTAATCGATGATCCCCGGCAGGGCGGCGATGGTTTGGGATCGGTCGCCGCCTCCGTCGTGCAGGAGGATCACTGCTCCTCCCGCCGCACGCTGGGCCTTCACGCGCCGCAGGAGTGCGTCGGCGCCTGGTTTCTCCCAGTCGTCCGGGTCGATCGATTGCGTGACCGTCAGATAGCCGAGGTCGCGGGCCACGCGCAGGGCGCGCAGTTCTCCCGGTTCCACCGGGGTGCCGTCACTGTTGTAGGGAGGCCTAAAATAGGCGGTGGAGCGTCCCGTGACCGCCTCGATGAGGCGTGTCGTGGCATTCAGCTCCAATTCGATCTGCTGATCACCGGCCTCGGCCAGATTCTGGTGGGTGTAGGAATGGTTGCCGATCTCGTGTCCCTCCCGGACGATCCGCTCTACGAGATCAGGGTAATGCTGGGCCTGCGTGCCGAGCACAAAGAAGGCGGCGGGTGCCTTTTTGTCACGGAGGATGTCGAGAATCCGCGGCGTCCACTTGGGATCGGGGCCATCATCGAAGGTCAGAGCAACACGATGGGGGCCTGGATCACCCTGACGGGTGATGCTCTCGGGCACAGGGAACTTCACAAACCGCTCGGTCAGATCGTTGTTCACGTCCTTGAGTTGACGGTCTCCGGGCTTTGATTCCTCGCCGACTGAAATGAAGTCACCGCTCCCGGTGGAGGCGATCTGCTCGTCGAGGGAGATCCGGGAGAGGGCCTTGAGTTCAGCCGCGCTCATCGGCTTGGCTGGATCACGCCTTAGAACATCCCAGACGGCAGGATCTTCCGAGCCAAGGCGGTTCAGAGCGATACCTCCAGGGTGGAAGGGTGCGGCGAGCCGGAGCTCGTTGGCGAGCGTGACCGCATCGAGGAACCAGACCTCGTGTTCCTGATTCTGCCCGGCACCGCCCAGATAGTTGAAATGAGGGGAGTCCTGCTCGGAATTGACGGTGGCGGGATCGACCCCGGCCGCTGCCGCACGGGCCATCACGTCGGTGAAAGCGATCTGCTCCACGGTCTTGTTATCCTTCCTCCAGTCATAGCCATAGGCACCCAAGCCGATCACCCATTGTTCGGGATCACCATAGAGCATCATCGTGCTGAGCCATCCCTGAAACCACTCGTTGCTGGCGAGCGGCCCCGGATCTTCCGGCTCCGAGTTTTCGTCGTGGAGGGTGGCGACCATCCGATCACAACATTCCGCGACAGCCTCCATGTCGAAGGCATCGAAGTCGTTGCCTGTAGGAACCGAGAACCAAAGTTGCTTGCCGGCGGCATGGAGGCGTGCGGAGAGTTCCCGGAGCAGGACGGACGTCGCGGCCTTGTTGCCCGGGTCGAGTTGACTCCACTCCACAAGCAGTCCGGCTGCGCCGGACGGAAGACGCGAGATGAGCTTGTCTAGGAAGGCCTTGCGATCCGATGGCGATCCATTGGCCAAAGACTCGATCGCCTCGGGTTGCCATTCGTCACCGTCGAGATTCCGCAGGATCGGCAGGAAACTGATTCCCTTGCGGACACAAAGCATCCGAACCTTCTCGGCTGCTTCCTCCTGCAACTCCGATTTCACCCCGGTGAGCGTGAACCAATCGGTTGCCACATGGGTCAGCTCCGCGGAATGCCGTTCCAGCGACAAGACAGATGAGGGATCCCATTCGGAGACGAATCCGAGCACGATGTTGGCTGTCTGGGGCGCCCCGGCCTTTTTGACACCGGCTGAGGTGCGGACACGCCTCCAATCATCCTTGAGGTCGCGGCGCGGTGCATTGGCCGACGGGAGGGCCCTGAATCGGGCGTGAAAATCGCGGACGACCGAGGGGAGGTTCAACTGCGGCAGGATCAGCAGACCCGCGAAGAAGTAGGCGGTGGCGCCCAGCAGGGAAATGATCGCAACGACCGTGACTAGCTGGAGGATGCGACGACGGATGCCCTTGGGGTCGGCGAAGATACTTTGCTCAGGATCGCTCACGGGTGTTTGAGGAGGGCTCGGGATTTTGGCGGATAGCTGTGTTGGCCTGCGGTCGCCGTAGGATTACTACGGCTTCCCTTGGCCGCCTTGCTCTCCATCCAAACTTCCAAGCCATTAAATACCGTTTTTATGGAGGCGCTTTGCTTTGATGATGCGGAAGGAGCCAATCAAAACCGGGAACACTAGAATAGGCATGCACACCACCAAATTGAGGTAGAAAGCGGAGTGACTTAGATGGCTATTGAAAAGAATCCAGATTGAAACTACCCCGAACCCAATAATCCCATACAGACAGCTTTTTAGGTGGCTAAGACGGCAAGTAGATAAATACCAAAGCCCAGAAACAAGGATTCCAAGATAAACAATGCTAGGCAGTAAAACCAACCAGGTGGAAGTGACTTGCATGGCAACAAATGTCTAAAGGCATCTTTCTAAACTTAAAAGTTAATACCCATGCACATCGGAATCACCGTGAGCGCCGATATTTCCAAATAGCAAAATCCGTCGTCTCCAGAACCTTGGTGCCTGCATCGAACTCGGACTCGAACTCAGGGAAGCGGGTGTCGCCTTCGATAGTGCGCGGGACTTTGGTGACGTAGAGTTCCTGCACTCTGGGGAGGAGGAGTCGGTAGATCTCTTCGCCGCCGATGACGAAGAGGTCATGACCATCGGCGGGCTCTTTCAGATCGTCGAGCGAACGGATCACGGTGACTCCCGGGGTCTCTGGCATGGTGCGGGACAAGACGATGTTCTCACGACCCGGGAGCGGCTTGCCGATCGATGCGTACGTTTTCCGCCCCATCAGGATGGCATGGCCCATGGTGGTGGCCTTGAAGAATTTGAAATCCTCGGGCAGGTGCCACGGGATCGTGCCGGCATTACCGATCACTCGATTCTCCGCCATGGCGACGATGGCTTTTATCATTTGCAGGAAAAGCTGGTCTGATTGATATCCCGCAGAGGCGCAGAGGCGCGGAGGAAGGAAATAATAGAAACATTTTTAAAACCCCTCTCTGCGCCTCTGCGCCTCTGCGCGAGATCTTCCGATACCTTTCTTCCTGAGTTCCTGAGTTCCATATTAAAATCCCTGCAGTCTTCAGCCTTCACACAGCGATCGGGGCCTTGATCGCGGGATGGGGGTCATAACCTTCCAGCGTGAAGTCTTCGAAGCGAAAATCCTCCAGCGTTGTCACCGCCGGGTTGAGCAGCATGCGCGGGAGAGGGCGTGGTTCGCGGGAGAGTTGTTCCCGCGCCTGCTCGAGATGGTTCACGTAGAGGTGGAGGTCACCGAAGGTGTGGATGAACTCCTTGGCCTGCAGGCCGCAGACCTGCGCGATCATCATCGTGAGGAGGGCATAGGAGGCGATATTGAAGGGGACACCTAGAAAAAGATCCGCGCTGCGCTGGTAGAGCTGGCAGCTGAGTTCGCCGTTGGCCACGTAGAACTGAACAAGGGCGTGGCAGGGAGCCAGCGCCATCTTGTCGATCTCGCCGGGATTCCATGCACTGACGATGTGTCGGCGGCTATCGGGATTCTTTTTCAGATCCTCAACGACACGCGCAATCTGGTCGACAGTGCCTCCCTCCGGGGTGCGCCAGCGGCGCCACTGGGCACCGTAGACGGGGCCGAGGTCGCCATTGGCATCGGCCCACTCGTCCCAGATGGTGACGCCGTTTTCCTTGAGGTAGCCGATGTTGGTGTCCCCTTTGAGGAACCAGAGGAGCTCGTGGATGATGGAGCGGAGATGGAGCTTCTTTGTAGTGAGGAGCGGAAAGCTTTCCCTCAGGTCGAATCGCTCCTGAGCTCCGAAGACTGAGAGCGTCCCTGTGCCGGTGCGATCCTCCTTCCTGGTCCCGTGGTCGAGGACGAGCCGGAGTAGCCGATGATACGCGAGCATGCGGTTTGTTCCCCGGTTGGTCGGATCAGCCCCTGATCAGCCTTTATAGACGCTGTCGGGGTTGAAGAGAGGCTCCTCTTCAGGAGGCAGGTCGTTACCCTGAGCATCGAGCGGCGTGTAGAAGCAGCTGGCAAAGCCTGTGTGGCAGGCGCCGCCTACCTGTTCGACCTCGAAAAGGAGCGTGTCACGATCGCAGTCAACGAACCAGCGGAGGATCTTCTGCGTGTGTCCACTCGATTCGCCCTTCTTCCAGAGCTTCTTGCGGGAGCGGCTCCAGTAGTGCATGTAGCCGCTCTCGACGGAGTGCTTGAGGGAGTCCTCGTTCATCCAGGCCATCATGAGGACCCGGCCGCCGCGCTCGGCGGTCTCCTGAACAATTGCCGGGATGAGTCCCCGGTCATCAAATTTGAGGTTCAACTGCATCCGATCATTTCGGATCCGGGAGGCTCGCTGGGCAAGAAGATTCGCCATTGCGGGCGGGGTCCCGATGCGGAAGGATCATTGCTCCGCATGGCTCCCGTCACGACACCCCGCTACCGCTACCGCGAGGAGGCTCCCGAGGTTATCTCAGTGGCCGCAGGAGAGCTGGTCGCGCGACTGCCCGTGGAACTACGCGGGGAGGAGTTTCCGGAGGGTCGCCTGATCGACCTGCCCTGCTCCGAAATCCTGCAAGGAAATGTTCCCGGGATCAGTCTTGGTCGTCTCGGTGAGCTGGCCTCCGGGCTCGTCCGTATTCCCGAGGGTCGAGACCAAGCTGAGAGGATTATCCTGCCTCCCGGATGGATCGCCCTGCACTTCCGCATGGTGACCAGACGCGAGGAACTCCCATCGGAGCCAGAAAAGGAGAAGACCTCCGCTCTCATCGAACCCCTTGTCATCCATGAGGTGGCCGAAACAGCCACGACTGCTTCTCCCAAGAAGGAGGTTGCGGTGCTGGAAGTTGAACCGGTGGCCGAAGCCGCCCGGGGAAACGAGGGAGTTTCGATCACGCCGGTGGAATTCAAGGAAGAGCCCAAGGATGAGCCTCTAGCCGCACCGAAAAAGGGGTTCTTTTCCTCCCTGCCTATTTTCCGCCGCACCTCGGTTTCGGAAAAACCCCCGGCACCTACGCCTGCTTCACCCGATCACTCCGAGCCGGTGAAGCTGCCTTCTGCTTTCCCGGCGAACAAGGAACTCGTTCCTGTCGCACCCGCGCTGGAGCGGCTTTGGAAGATTGACCCGCATGATGAGCTGGCCGACGGCTCCTCTTTGCAGGCCCTCTTCATGACCGACGAGAAGCTCACGCTCGAGAGGGTTGTTTCCAAGGCAGGAGAGCTTCCCGGTCTGGACGCCTGCGTCCTGGCCCACGGCGACCGGGTGATCTGCGCTTCCAAGGCCCCTGCCGATACCGACCTTCAGACTCTTAGCGGCCAGGCGATGACGATGCTCTCCCAGATCCGCGACTCCTCCGAGAAGATGGGTCTCGGGGCCGTTCCCGCCGTAACCCTCCATGCTGACCGCGGCGTCGTGAGCTTCCTGCACCGGGGGGAGCTCTGCCTGCTCGTCCTCCACTCCGATCGCGGATTCGTCCCCGGGGTACGCGAACGGCTTCAGGAAATGTTGGGCCACCTCTCGGAGGCTCGCCCGGCACTCCCGCCAGCCCCCGCTCCCTGAGGCTATCGTCACCCCTCGACTTTCACCGCAGCCCTCCCTAAATTTCGGATCCCGTGAGCTACCGCGTCTTCGCCCGCAAATACCGCCCCCAGCGCTTCGAGGAGGTTGTGGGGCAGGAGCATATTACCCGGACGCTCCAGAACGCCATCACCGGCAAGCGTCTCGCCCAGGCCTATCTCTTTGTCGGCCCGCGCGGCGTCGGCAAGACTTCCTCCGCCCGGATCCTGGCCAAGGCCCTCAACTGCCTGGCCAACAAGGGGGAGCCGACGGATAACCCCTGCGGCTTCTGCGACGCCTGCGTGGAGATCGCCGAGGGGCGCAGCCTCGATGTCATCGAAATCGACGGCGCCAGCAACAACAGCGTCGAGAGCGTCCGCACCCTGCGCGAGAACGCCGCCTACGCCCCCGCGCGCGGGCCCTTCAAGGTCTACCTGATCGACGAGGTGCACATGCTCTCGACCGCGGCTTTCAACGCCCTTCTCAAGACGCTCGAGGAGCCTCCCGAGCATGTGAAGTTCCTCTTCGCCACCACCGAGGCGCAGAAGGTGCCCGCCACGATCCTGAGCCGCTGCCAGCGCTTCGATCTCCGCCGCCTCACGCCGGAGCTGATTGCGGGACACCTGCTTCATATCGCCGAGAATGAGAAGATCGTGCTCGATCCCGCCGCCGCGGCCGCCATTGCGCGTGGTGCAGACGGGGCGATGCGCGACGCAGAGTCGATGCTCGACCAGGTGGTCGCGTTTTGCGGGAACACCATCACTTCCGCCGATGTGCAGAGCGTCTTCGGGTTCACGCCCCGCGAAACGGTACTCGAACTCGCCGCCGCGCTCCTCGCCCTTGATACGACGGGAGCCTTGGCTGTCGTCAAGGAACAGGCCGAGGCAGGCAAGGATCTCGCTCGGCTTCTCGGCGATCTGGTGGGACTGCTCCGCGACATCCTCATCGGCAAGGTGCATCCCCCGCAGGAGCCCTCCGACGAATCGCAACTCGGGGAATCCGTTACCCAGGAAAAGCTGCTTGTCCTGCTCGATCATTTCGGAGAGTCGGAGGGACGCCTCCGCTGGGCCACCGACAAGAAGCTCCAGCTCGACGTCGCCCTCATCAAGGGCATCCATCTGCTCGGCGAGGCGAGCCTCTCCGATGTGCTCGATGCGCTGAGTGCACTACGCGGCGGCGCTCCTCTCCCCGAGCGATCCGTGGCGCGACCTTCGTTCCAGCGCCCCCCGTCTTCAGCGGCTCCAGTGGCTCAGGCGACTTCAGCGGCGGGTCCTGTGTCACCCAAAGTGACACCGCTTCCAGCGGCCACCACACGCCCTGAGCCTCCCAAGGTGGAATCAAAACCCGCCCCAGCTCCAGCTCCTAAGGTGGAAGCCCCAGTCGAACCGCCAGCCTCCCCATCACCTATCCCCGATGCCCCGGCTTCCAGCTCTTCCGACCCCTGGAGCGTGGTCGCCAACCAGCTCTCGACGGATTCGCCGTTGAAGTTCGGATGGACCGAGGACGGGAAATTCATCGAGCAGATTGGGAACGCGGTTCTCGTCGAATTTCCTCCCTCGATGGAGCATCAGACCAAGACGCTTTTCTGGCCCCAGGCAGTGAAGAAGATCGAGGAACAGCTCTCGGCACTGATCGGGGGCAAGGTTACCTTCGAATACCGATTCACCGGCGAGGAGCCGCCCGCCCCACCCGAGCCCGAGCCGGTTGCTGCTCCCCAGCCCAAAGCGTCCACGTCAGCCCCAAAACCTAAATTCGGGGAGCCTGCGGCCAAAGTCGCCGAACCAGCCGTCCCCGCCATCAGTCCCGAGGAACTGGAGGCCTTCAAGAACGATCCACTGATCAAAAAGGCGCTGGAGATCTTCAAGGCGGAGATCCTCCTCGATCCTCCCAAGCCCGCCTGACCTGTTTTTCCAACCCAACCAATCCCATGAACATTGCCAAGATGATGAGCGCCGCGGCCAACGCGCAGAAGAAGATGGCCCAGATCCAGGAAGACCTCGCCAAGCGCGAGATCGAGGCCTCTTCCGGCGGAGGAAAGGTCACCGTGAAAGTCAGCGGCGCCGGTGACATCCTCTCGATCAAGATCGCCCCCGAGGTGGTCAGTGCCGACGATGTCGAGCTGCTCGAGGATCTCGTGCTGAGCGCCGTCCGACAGGCGAACAATGACGCGAAGAAACTCGCGGCTGACGAGATGGGCAAGTTGACCGCCGGCCTAGGCATCCCCGGTCTGCCCTTTTGAGTCTTCTCGCGCAGAGCTGCAAAGACGCAGAGAAGAGGAAGGATTTTTAATCTGGAACTCAGGAAACAAGCCGATGGGAATCGGTGCGTAAGACTATGACGAAGTCGTAGCCCGTAGGGCGGCACCGCTTTACGGGAGTAAAGTGACGTCAAAACAGGAATAAAACCCTACCCGTGAAGGAACTCGCCAACTCCGAGAAGCCTCATCAGGATCGACAAAAGGCGTTCCTTTCAGCCCTTCCTAACAGTCTAACAGTCTTCAGCCTAAAACCCTTCCCATGACCCCCAACATCTTCTCTCCGATCCAACTCGGCCCGCTTGCCCTGCCCAACCGCGTCTTCATGGCACCGCTCACGAGGTGCCGCGCCTCCGAGGGCCATGTCCCGAATGACCTCAATGCCGAGTATTACGCCCAGCGCGCCACTGCAGGTCTGATCATCTCCGAGGCCACCTCGGTCTCTCCGACGGGCTATGGCTATCCCTCCACGCCCGGCATTCACACCGCGGAACAGGTCGAGGGTTGGAAAAAAGTCACTTCTGCGGTCCATGCAAAGGGCGGCCATATCTACCTCCAGCTCTGGCATGTCGGCCGTATCTCCCATCCCGTGTTTCAACGGGATGGAGCGCTTCCCGTGGCTCCCTCCGCCGTGAAGCCGAAGGGGCAGGTCTTTACCGGAGCCTCAATGGAGGATTATGTCACGCCCCGCGCACTCGAACTCTCCGAGATACCCGCCATCATCGCGGAATATGTCCATGGCGCCACGCTCGCGAAGGAAGCAGGGTTCGATGGAGTCGAGATTCACAATGCCAACGGCTATCTTCTGGACCAGTTTCTGAGGGACGGGACAAACCACCGGACTGACAGCTACGGAGGATCTGCCGCCAACCGCGCGCGCCTTACCCTCGAGGTGACCGAGGCAGTGATCGGCGTCTGGGGAGCCGAGCGCGTCGGCATCCGACTTTCTCCCGGCGGTGTCTTCAATGACATGAACGACAGTAATCCTCTTGAGACCTTCGGCCATGTGCTCCGCGAACTAAGCCAATTCGGACTCGCCTACGCCCATGTTACGCAGGTGACGGCCCAGGACATTGCCCACGGCGCAAAGGAAGGCGTCGGACCGAAAGAACTGCGTCCCTTCTGGAAGGGCAACATCGTTTCCGCAGGCGGCTTTACAAAGGAAACCGGCAATCGTGCCCTGACCGAGGGGTGGGCCGATGCGATCGCCTTCGGCGTCCCCTTCCTGGCCAATCCCGACCTTCCCGAGCGTCTCCGCAAGGACGCTCCGCTCAATCAGCCTGATGAGGCTTCCTTCTACGGGGGAACGGAGAAGGGCTACACCGACTACCCCTTCTTGGCATAGGGAAGCATGGCCGGGTTCTTCACGGCGCTCGGACTCGGTTTCCTCTACTTCGTGGCTGCCATTCCTGCGGGCGTGGCCGCTGGGACTCCCGCACTGTTTGCAGCCCTAGCCGCGTGGCTCGGGTATTCCCTCGGCGGGACCATTGTCCTGCTCACTGGAGCCCCACTCCGCGATTGGCTCACGCGGAAGCTGAAGGTGAATCCGCACCCCGACCCATCCAAACTCTTCTGGCGGATCTGGGAACGCTTTGGCCTCTGGGGGCTAGGCCTCATCGCTCCAATCACGATAGGCCCGCAGGCGACGGCATTGATCTGCCTCTCGCTCGGAGAGACACCGCGCAGGATCCAGATGGCGATCTCGCTGGGGGTGCTCCCTTGGGTGATCGGTTTCGCCGTGGTGACAAGTTGTGGGTTTAAGGCTCTGCACTGAGGATTTAGGGGAGGTTCTAGTCTCAGAATCGCGTTGTGACCTTTGTGAGGGAGGGATGTATCTCCCGCAGAGGCGCAGAGACGCGGAGCAGTTTTAAATCTGGAAATGAGAATAGTCTGGCCGGAGATAGATCTCCACTGATGGGGGTGCTTCTCTCTTTGAGAACGGCACCAATATTACGTAGCCTACCGTGTCAATTGTTCGCGGATCTTCCTTGGGTCTTGGTTCAATGCTTCAAGCTTCCAACGAATCTTTTTCCTACACCTCAGCGTCTCAGCGTCTCTGCGCGAAACTTGGTCCTGATCCTATCCTATCCCGCCGAGGCAGAGGTATTTCAGGGTGAGGTAGTCGTCGATCCCGTGAGAGGAACCCTCGCGTCCGTAACCAGATTCCTTGATCCCGCCAAAGGGTGCTGCTGCATTGGAGATCGCCCCGGTGTTTACCCCGACCATTCCGTATTCAAGAGCTTCGCCGACGCGCCAGAAGCGTCTCATGTCGCTGGTGTAGACATAAGAAGCCAATCCAACGCGCGTGTCGTTGGCCATGGCAACAGCCTCTTCTTCGGTTGAAAATTCATAGAGGGCGACGACCGGACCAAAGATCTCTTCGTGCCAAAGCTCCATGGCCGGGGTACAGCCATCGAGAATTGTTGGTTCGTAGAAAGTTCCACCAAGAGGATGGGGCCTTCCTCCAAGAAGTACGCGGGCTCCTTTCGCCACGGCATCACTAACAAGATGCTCCACCTTGTTCAGTGCGGCTCTGTCGATCAGCGGGCCCTGGGTGATACTTTCCTGGGTTCCCGGGCCGACACGCAGTTCCGAGACGGCATGTTTCAGCAGGTTAGTGAAACGCTCCCTAATGGATTCGTGGACAAGGATCCTGTTGGCGCAGATGCAGGTTTGGCCGCTGGCACGGAACTTCGAAACCATGAGTCCAGTGACCGCCGCTTCCAGATCGGCATCCTCGAAGACCACGAAGGGGGCATTGCCGCCGAGTTCCATGGTCACTTTTTTGACCGTTCCCGAGGCTTGGGCGATGAGGAGTTTTCCAACCTTGGTCGATCCGGTGAAGCTGAGCTTCCGGACCAGCGGATGCGTGGAAAGAACCGGGCCGATGACGGAGGCCTCGCCTGTGACCACAGAGAAGAGGCCGGACGGTAGGCCGGCACGCAGTGCCAGTTCGGCGATGGCGAGGCAGGAGAAGGGGGTCTGGGGCGCGGGCTTGACCACCATGGCGCATCCTGCCGC
Organism: Spartobacteria bacterium; assembly: GCA_947471565.1. GTDB lineage: Bacteria > Verrucomicrobiota > Verrucomicrobiia > Chthoniobacterales > UBA6821 > UBA6821. The sequence continues at coordinate 44,461 of CANIVT010000015.1, forward strand.
CAATGCCGGAGCAACCTTGCGGGTGACCATCGCGATCGGAAAATTCCACGGGGTGATCGCCGCACAGAGGCCGACCGGCTGTTTGAGCACGATGACCCTCTTGTCTGGAGAGGGAGCCTGCAGAATCTCCCCATCGATGCGGAGCGCTTCCCCTGCGAACCATCTTACATAATCGGCTCCGTAGGCGACTTCGGCTCTAGCCTCAGTCAGGGGTTTGCCCTGCTCCGCGGTGAGGATGCCTGCCAGATCCTCGGTATGGGCGACGAGAAGGTCGTGCCATTTCTGCAGGATCGCTGCGCGACGGGAGGCAGGCTCATGTTTCCATGAGTTCATGGCAGATGCTGCTGCTTCCAGAGCCGACTCCGTTTCTGTTGCAGAAAGCAAGGGGACCGATCCGATCGTCATGCCGTCTGCAGGATCAAGCACTTCGATCCGTTCCCCCGATGAGGCATCGGCCCAGTGCCCCGCGAAATAAGCCTGTTGCCGGAAAAGGGAGGGGTCTTGAAGTGAAGGGTTCACCCGGACGGCGTATCATCCCTTGCGACGGAGGGCCAGTCTCATCCCCTCTCTGTTCCCTTCATGCTGCTGGCGCAGTACGGGGTTCCGTGGGAAGATGGGGAATGAAGGCGCGCCCATCCCGACGCTGGCGATGAACTGGAAGTTCCTCGACCAAGGCACCGCCCCCCTCCGACAGCCCGAGTTTCGAGATCTCTGGGTCGCCAATTTCCTCTCCAATCTCGGGACGATCATGCACGGCGCGGCGGCTGCGTGGCTCATGACCACGCTGACTCATTCGCCGCTGCTCATCGGACTTGTGCAGACCGCGGCGAGCCTCCCTGCCTTTCTGCTCGGAGTGGCAGGGGGTGCGCTGACCGATCTGGTGAACAGGCGGCGCCTTCTCGTCGGAGCCCAGCTTTGGATGATGGCGACCGCCGCTCTCATGGCCGTGATGGCCTGGAGCGGGCGGATGAAGCCAACGGAGCTTCTGGTCCTCCTCCTGTTGCTCGGACTCGGCTCCGCCATTCATCTGCCGGGTTGGCAGACCCTGCTCCAGGATCTCGTGACCCGTGACAAGGCGGCCGCTGCCGTTTCCCTCAACAGCATCAGTTTCAATCTCGCCCGGGCCATCGGGCCCGCGCTTGGCGGCTTCCTGGTCGGGGCCTTCGGCGCGGCCTGGGTCTTTGCCCTCAACGCTGTCTCCTTCGTCGCCGTGCTGGCGGGTTTGCAACGCGTGCCAGATCATCTCGTCGTCCCCTCACGTGGACGGGCAACTCCCTCGGCCGTGCTGCATTCGCTTGCCGAAGGGTGGAGGTTCGTAAAGGGTTCGCCGCTGATCGGCGGCATCCTGCTGCGCACGAGCTGGTTCATGCTGACCGGATCGGGAGTCTGGGCGCTCCTACCGGTGGTGGCCCGCGACCATTTGGGCAGCGGAGCCACGGGCTACGGGATCCTGCTGAGTGCCTTCGGGGTTGGTTCGGTGATCGGGGCCGTGTTCATCCCGGCATTTCGCCGACGCTTCCAACTGGAGCGGATGGTGGGTATTTCACTCCTGGTTTTCTCGCTGTGCATCCTGATCGTCGGACTATGCAGGAGTCTGCCCATGGTCGCCGCCGCAATGCTCGTGGCCGGCCTGTTCTGGATTGTGGTGGCGGTGAACCACAATGTTTCGGTGCAGCACTGCTCCCCCGACTGGGTAAGGGGGAGAACGATTTCCTTCTACCTCCTGACCTTTCAGGGATCGCTTGCCCTGGGAAGCTGGCTTGCTGGATGGGTGGCCGATCGTGCCGGCATCGGCGTTGCGGTGCCGCTTTGCGGCGTGCTCTGCGCCACGGGGATCATCCTGATCCCTTTCTTTCCGCTGGCGCGGACAGAGGCTACGCCTTCTTGATCCCGTTCTTGTCGTCGAGGGTGATGACGGAGGGCTTGTGACGGGCGGCCTCCTCCTCGTTCACCCAGGTGAAGGACATGATGGTCAGGCGGTCTCCGATCTTGCCGAGATGGGCTGTGGCACCGTTGAGTTCAAAGGCTCCCGAACCGTGCGGCCCGTAGATCACGTAGGTCTCAAAGCGTTCGCCGTTACCCATGTTCCCGACCAGGATCCGCTCGTAGGGTCGAAGGCCGACCCGTTCGGCGAGGTCGGAGGCAATCGTGAGGCTTCCCTCGTAATCAACGGAGGCACCGGTGACGACGGCGCGGTGGATCTTGGACTTGAGCAGGCAGATGGTCATCGGAGAGCTCCAGAAGCTACGCTTCTGAGTCCCTCGCCGCCAGATTTTTTCAGACCACGACGGCCTCGGGAGGGAACTCCGCGGGCAGGGTTTCCTTCACGGGAACGGATTCCGCACGGTCAAGGGCCCCGCAGGTCGCCAGCGTACGGATGACTTCTCCATCCTGGTTGAACTGGAGGAGTTTGAGGCGTCCATCCTCCTCCTCGACCAGCGCGGTGAGGCTCTCGACCCAGTCGCCGGTATTGTAATAATCGAGGTCCTTGATCTTGCGGATCGCGGCGGTGTGGATGTGGCCGCAAATGATGCCGCCGGCCTTCGCGTCGGAGGCAAAATGGACCATCGACTCCTCGAATCCTCCGATGAAGTGGACCACGTTCTTCACACTGCTCTTCACGTAGGCGCTCAGAGACCAGTGTCCATGACCCAGGATGCGTCGGAAGAAATTGACCGGACCGTTGAGCTGGAGGAGAAACTGATAGCCGACGTCTCCAACATGGGCCAGCCAGCCGATATTCTGGACGACGGTGTCGAGTTCGTGCCCGTGGGCCACGAGAAGCCGGCGTCCGTCGACCGTCTCGTGGAAGGCGCGCTGCTGGATGTGGACGTTGGCGTAGTCGCCCGTGAAGTCGGTGATGCGCTCGTCATGGTTTCCAGGAATGTAGATGATTTTGGAGCCCTTGCGTCCCTTGCGGAGGATTTTCTGGATCACGTCGCTGTGTTCCTGGGTCCAGTAGACGCCCCGCTTCATCGCCCAGATATCGATGAGGTCGCCGACCACATAGAGGGTGTCGCACTCGAAGGTCCGCAGGAACCCGAGCAAAGCCTTGGCCTGACTGCCCCGCGTGCCGAGGTGAACGTCGGAAATCCAGACGCTCCTGTAGTGGGTGAGGGCCTCGTCGGTCACAAGATGTTGTGTAGGAGGGGCCGAAGAATTCTCCAAGAGGACTGATGTGACGATTTCGCCACAATCACACCATGTTGCCCCTCCTTCCGCTTCCTGACATGATTTCGTCTATGTCGGAACAGCAGGTGCCCCCCACTCCTTTTCGTGATGAACTGCTCTGGTATTGCGTGAAAACCAGGCCAAAGCAGGAGGGGGTCGCCACCCGATTGCTCCGGGCCGAGCTCGGATTGGAGGTCTTCTGCCCCAAGATCCGGTTCAAGCGGGCCCGGTCAACAGGTGTCGCCTGGGTGAACGAGGCGATGTTTCCCGGATACCTGTTCGTCCGCTTCGTCTATCCCGCACTCCATCGTCGCATTGCCGCCACCAGCGGCGTGGCCAAGACACTTTCGTTCGGTGGTTCTCCCTGCGTGGTCGAGGATTCGATCGTCGACGATCTGCGCCGTCATGTCGCCGACGGGGAGACCGTGGAAATTTCCGCCGAGATCCGCGAGGGTGAAGAGGTCAAGGTCGTGGAGGGCCCGTTCATGGGAGTGAAAGCACTGGTCACCCGAGTGCTTCCGGCTCGCGAACGCGTGGCGATTCTGCTCAGCCTCCTGGGTCAGGAACGGGAGATCGAGGTATCCTCCAAGGCAGTGCTTCCCGACATGCGCCATCCCCTGTCGGGAGGCGGGGAATATTAATCCTTCGGCGGCAGGGCGGCCTGCCGTTTGAAATTCACCTTTAGCACGCGCCGGCCATCGGTCTCGGTCACCGTGACGGTGTAGTCGCCGACGGTGACTTTCTCGCCGCGCTGCGGGAGATGACCCAGAAGCTGGGTGACGTAGCCACCGATGGTGCTGACCTCGGTTTCCTCGAATTTCAGACCCGTCTCCTCGGCAAGATCGTGCAGGGCGAGCGTCCCCTCGGCGTCGAATTCACCGTCCCGCACCTTGGTGATCTCGTCTTCCTTGGTGTCGAATTCGTCGTGGATCGACCCCACGAGCTCCTCCAGCACGTTGTCGAGTGTCACGATGCCTACGGCTCCGCCATATTCATCCACGGCAACGGCAAGGTGGGCGTGCTTGGCCAAAAAGTAGTTCAGCAGCTTCTCCAGCGGCATCATTTCCGAGACATGGTGGATCGGACGCTGAACCCCGCGCAGGTCGGGCTGTCCCGAATGGACGAGGCCGAGAAGATCCTTGATATGGACGAGGCCCGCGGAATCGTCGAGGGCACCCGCGCAGAGGGGGAATCGCGTGTGACGGGAGCCGATCGCTTTCTTGAGTTCCGATTCGAAGGGTTCCTCCGGGTCGAGGAAGATGACCTCGCTGCGCGGGGTCATGATGTCACGGACGACGCGGTGCTGGAGATCGAGCGCATTGACGGCGAGTTGCTGACCCAGCGGAGTGACCTCCTCGGCCTCGCGGCTCTCGGTGAGAATCACCCGGAGTTCCTCGTTGCTGTGAGCCCCATCGCCCTCCTCGGGCGGCTCGATTCTGAGGATGTGACGGAGGAAGAGGTTCGCGGAATCGTTGAGCAGGCGGATCACCGGGCGGAATACGGTGTGAAAGAGGCCGAGTGCGGGGCTGAGCCACAGCGCCACGGCAAGGGGCTTGCGGATGGCAACGGCCTTGGGGGCCAACTCACCGAGCACGATGTGGAGGAAGGTGATCAGCGAGAACGCCAGGATGAAGGAAACCGTGGTCACCAGCCCGGGGCTTCCGATGCCTGCCACATGAAAGAGAGGTTCGATCAGGTGGGCCACGAAGGGTTCGCCAAGCCAACCGAGCCCCAGACTCGAGAGGGTGATGCCCAGTTGGGTGGCCGAGATGTAGGACTCGAGGTGGTCGGTGATGTGCCGGGCGATGCGCGCCCGCTTATTTCCGGCCTCGACGAGAGGGTCCAGCTGGGTGCCACGGATCTTCACGACCGCCAGCTCGGAGGCCACGAAAAAACCGTTCATCAGGACGAGCGCCAGGATCGCTGCGACCCGGAGGAGGATGAACTCCGCGGAATCCCAGTGGTCTGCTGGAAGAGGGGTGGCGGGCAGTCGGGCGGGATCCCCTGCCGCCACCGCCAGAAGGACGGTGACGAACGTCATGGGAATCTCAGTTGGAGAGACGGCAGCCCGATGCAGGCACAGCGAGGTCGCACGTTGCGGTGTGTGCGACTCGGGAAACCATGGTGAACGATCTCAAGGGAAGCGGAAGGATCCGGCTTGGAGCCTCCCGCGGGAGATTCTTTACCAGGAGGACTTGGTGACGCCGGGGATGAGCCCGTTGGTCGCCAATTCGCGGAAGGTGATACGGGAGACCTTGAAGCGGCGCAGGTAAGCACGGCGGCGGCCGGAGACCAGGCAGCGGTTGACGAGGCGGACAGGGCTGGCGTCGCGGGGAAGCTGGCTCAGGCCGATGTAGTCCTTCTTCGCCTTGAGCTCAGCACGGAGCTCCGCCCACTTCGCGACGGTCTCGCGCTTGCGTTTGTCTCTTTCAAGCCAGGAAGTCTTTGCCATAGGGACGGGAGACAATAGGGAAAACAGAGCAGGCAGCAAGCTCTTTTTGTGGAAATTTTCGCGGGGAATTCCGGTTGCCCGCAATGCTGCTCCCCGCCCACGCTATCGCGCATGGCATCCGGAAAAACATCAGGTCGTTCTGCCCGCACCCAAGCCCGCCTTCTCTTCTCCGAGAGTGAACACGGGGCCGACATGTTTCACGCAACGGGTTTTCGCGTCCCCGATCCCTTTGTGTTTCTCGAAAGCAGGGGAAAGACCTCCATCCTGCTGAGTGATCTGGAGATCGACCGTGGCCGAAAGGAGGCACGGGTCGATGAGGTTGTCTCCTGGAGCGATCTGGAGAGGAAGGTGGCTGCAAAGGCCGGGGCTAAACCGTCCCCCTCCGCCGTCATTGCCGCCTTTGCCAAGGCTCGAGGCGGCAGTCGCCCTCACGTGCCCTGTGAGTTTCCGCTGGGTCTGGCGCGCGAACTCGAAAAGCACGGGGTGAAGGTCTCTCCCGTCGAGGGGATGTTCCGTCCCGAGCGTCAGATTAAGACGCCCGAAGAGATCCGTCTCCTGAGCGAGGCGACCCGCATCACGGAGACGGGGATGGAGCGTGGTTTTGAAGTCCTTCGCGCCTCGTCAATTGGTCGTGGGGGTATCCTTCGCTGGGGAGGCGGCGTCCTGACGTCCGAGCGTCTGAGGATCGAAATCGAATCGGCGATCCTCCGTGCCGGAGGCATTCCCGCGGGCAACTCGATCGTAGCCTGCGGTGAGCAGGCGTGCGACCCGCATGAGCGCGGCCACGGCCCCCTGAAGGCCCATTCACTGATCATCCTCGATCTCTTTCCCCGTGCCCGGAGTGGCTACTACGGGGACCTGACGCGGACGGTCGTCCGGGGTAAGGCTTCGGAGGCCCAGGCGCGCCTTTGGGAGGTTTGCCTGCTCGGTCAGAGGCTGGCCCTGGGATCGCTGCGGGCCGGGGCCGACGGTGGGGCCATCCACCGTGAGGTGACGGAGTTTTTCCGCGACAACGGCTATCCGACCGAACGCATTGACGGGCGCTGGACGGGATTCTTTCACGGCACGGGTCACGGACTCGGGCTCGACCTGCATGAGGCCCCGAGGTTTGGAGCTGGGAAGCTCAAGGCCGGTCAGGTCTTCACGATCGAGCCGGGGCTCTACATTCCGGGAGTCGGCGGCGTGCGCCATGAGGATGTCGCTCTGATCACTAAGACCGGACACAAGCTGCTGAGCCGCTGTCCGAAGCCGCTCGAGCTCTAGTGGATTCCCTAAGAAGTTGAACATTTTTACCACCCGATTGTCTGGTATCATGCATCTCCCACGACCATGAACTTCGAGACTTACATTCTACTGATCGGCGTGCCTCTGGCTTTTGGACTCTGGGCCCAGTTTCGCGTCTCCTCCGCCTTCAAGACCTGGAAAGAGGTGTCCGTTGCCTCGGGGCTGACCGGTGCCGAGACGGCTTCCCGGATCCTTGCCGACGCAGGGATCACCGATGTGCGCGTCGAGGAGATCAACGACATGCTCGGCGACCACTACGACCCGTCGGGCAAGCGACTCTGCCTTTCGACCGATGTCTATCGCGGCAACTCGGTTGCCTCGGTGGGGATCGCCGCCCATGAGTGCGGACATGCCCTCCAGCATCAGTTGAACTACGGGCCGCTGAACCTGCGGATGCAGATCGTTCCGGCCACCCAGTTCGCCTCGCAGATTCTCCCCTTTGTTATCCTGGGCGGTTTCTTTTTCCACATGACGGGGCTAATTACTCTCGGCATCGCCTGCTACGTGATCCTGATGGTATTCCAACTCGTCACGCTTCCGGTGGAGTTCGACGCCTCCAACCGCGCCAAGGCGATCCTGCAACGGATGGGAATCGTCCAATCGGGTGAGGAAGCAGGCGGGGTCAATGCCGTCCTCGACGCCGCGGCCCTGACCTACGTGGCTGCCTTCGTCGCAGCACTCGGGAACCTGATCTATCTGGTCATGGCTCGGAACCACGACGAGAGGTGAGGCGGGCGAGGTTAAAAGGGTTAGAAAAGTTGAAACGTTAGAACTGTACGGGAGTTTCATTGCTCCTCACGCCACTTTTTAACACTTTCACTTTTTAACATTTCAACCTGTCTTCAGAATTCCCCCGATGCTTCCCGTTGTCCTCACCATTGCCGGTTCCGATTCCTCCTGCGGGGCGGGGGCGCAGGCCGACCTGAAGACCTTTTCGTCGCTGGGATGCCACGGACTCACCGCAATAACCTGCTTGGTTGCCGAGATCCCCGGCAAGGTCCGCTCCATCCAACCAGTGAAGCCCGAGATCGTCCGCGATCAACTCGAGGTGATGCTGGCCGCCTACCCCGTCGCCTCGATCAAGACCGGGATGCTCTTCTCCGTGCCGATCATCCGTGTCGTCGCCGACGTGCTTGGACGGATGAAAAAGCGTCCGCCCCTTGTGATTGATCCGGTCATGGTGGCCTCGAGCGGCGATCCGCTCCTCAAGGCGGGAGCTGTCGCATCTTACGAGAAGCTTCTTTTCCCGATGGCGACGCTGATCACGCCGAATCTCGACGAACTCGGGATGCTCACCGGCTTGAAGCCTGATTCCCTGGCCGAAATGCTGGCAGCGGGCAAGCGACTGACCGCCGGGACCGGCTCTTCCGTCCTGCTGAAGGGAGGGCATCTCCGCAGCGACACGGCAACCGATATCCTGATCACGCCGGACTGGGAGCAGCACCGCTACAGCGCTCCCTTTGTCCGCGGCATCGAGACTCACGGAACCGGCTGCACCTATTCGGCGGCGATTGCTGCGGGACTCGCCAAGGGGCTTTCCCTGCCAAAGGCCGTTGGCGAGGCCAAGAAATTCATCACCCGCGCGATCAAGGGTGCTCGGAAATGGGGTAAAGTCGCGGCTCTCGATCAGGTGCAGCGCTGAGTCTGTGCGGAGTTAAAATGTGAAAGCGTTAGAGCCTAGCCGGTGGATACCGGCGCGGCAGACTACGACGAAGTCGTAGCCCGGAGGGCGCCAAGGCTTCCCGGGCAGGAAGTGGCGTCAAAGTTAAAAAGGGAGGGGCGAAAGAACCTCGCTTCAGCATCAGGTGCCACTCCCGCACGTTTTAACCTTGTAACGGTTCCAACCCTTTTAACCCCTCATCCCGGTGCCTTACTCGATGACCGAGAGTCCCGTCGGCTGCATGATCTGACGGGCCTCCTCCTCGGTCATCCAGCGTTCCGTTGCTGCGGGACCCCATGAGTCGGTGATGGCGATCTCGCGGGTCTTTTCGTTGTAGCCGATAATCAGGCAGACATGGCCGTACTGGGAGTCGGGCTTGAGCGGTGATCCTTTCTTAAGTGCGGGCAGGAACTTGGTCGCCCAGTCGTTCCAATTCGTGATCGCGACCCGGCGTTCCATCCGTCCGTTGACACGCTTGTTGAATTCCTCGGTGCTGTAGTGGGCGAAGATCAGCGGCTTTCCTGCATCGATGAGCGGCTTGATCTCCTGGATGCTGCCGCTGAAATTCCTCGGAGTGATCGTCCCACCGGCATCGTAGACCACGCTCTGGGTGGCCCCGATGATCTGCGAGATGCTGGTGCCTCCGCCGGCCCTCGTCTTTCCTGCCATGGCGAGCACGTTCATGTCGGCGGGCAATCCGTAGTAGCGCAGCAAACGCTCGAACGTTGCCGGGACGCAGTAACCCTTGCGCCCCTGATCGATCATCGGAAGATCGCTGATGAGGACATCGCCGTTGGCGCGTTTCTCGACACGACGGGAGAGTTCAAGCTTTGTGGCGGCAAAGGCTTTCTTTGACGAGTCGGCATCCTCCAGGACAGCTGTGGGGAGGATTCTGAGAGCGACATATTCGCCGGGCAATTCCACCAACAGAAAGGAATGCCCTTTCCAATCCCAGCGCTCCGCCTGTTCCCTTGTCTGCTGGAAGCGTCCCAAGCTGACGCTTCGGGATGGCCCGAAGAGATTCCTGAGTCCCGAGCGAAGAGCCGCGGCATCAGTCCTGATGGCTTCTTGCAGACCACGCATCATGCCGTCGGTGACATTCAGCGGTTCGTCGGGTTTCTGACGGGCTGCCTCCTCGGGCGACATGTAGAAGGCGATGTCTCCCTTGTTGGCGAACAGGATCGAGATGCGGGCCGTCTTGTCTCCAATCCCCTGCAGGAAGAGGCAGAGGGCGCGCACTCCGAAAACCCGCGTGTCGGAGTTAAACGTGTAGGGATAGCGGCGATAGCCGGCCTCGTAGGTGGTTTTTGATTCCTGAGGCCAGCGGAGTCGGTTTGCCGCCATCGCATCATTCTCCTCCCAGAGACTTCCCGCACCGAAAAGGGAAATGCCCATGGCCTTGTCCACCTCGGCAACTGTGGGTTCATGGAGGGATGACTGTGGAATTTCCGCCCTCGCCGAAAAAAGGGTCAGCACGAAGAGCAGGCAGAACGCAGGGAGGAGAATTCGAGTCATCATGCAGGGGGGGAAGGCGGGGCAGGTTTGAGAGAACCTATGCCCCGGCTCATGACGCTTTCAACAGCAGAAAGCTGGAAGGGTGGTGGCTAAGGAGGGAATCGAACCCCCGACACGAGGATTTTCAGTCCTCTGCTCTACCAACTGAGCTACTTAGCCGTAAGCCCGTTTCAACGAAGGGAGGTTGAAAATCCCCGAAACGGGGCTTCTCGGCAAGTCTCTTTCTCCGACGGGAGATGCCTTCCCCCGGAAGAACCATGGAAAAAAGAGAACGCCGCACCCCGTGAGGGATGCGGCGTCCTGCAAAGGGAACGATGAAGAGGGGGCTTATTTGCCCTGCTTCTCCTCGATGTACTTCACCACGTCGCCGACCTTCTGGAGCTTCTCGGCATCTTCGTCGGGGACTTCCACGCCGAACTCTTCCTCGAAGGCCATGACGAGCTCGACGGTGTCGAGGGAATCGGCTCCGAGATCCTCGATGAACGAGGCGTTGGTGGTGACTTGCTCCGCGGTCACGCCGAGTTGCTCGACGATGATGTCACGGACTTTTTCTTCGATGGTTTTTTCAGACATGGTGGTTGTGGTTATCGGATACCCGAGCACGAGTAAAGTCCCAGCGCATGATTGGCAACGATTTTTTCGGTGTCGCCGTTGGTCGCCGCTTCTGATCGCCTTGAAGCATGACCCCTTCGCACTCCCTTTTTGAGCGCAGTGTCCTGCTTGCCGCGCCGCCTGCGGAGGTCTACGCCTTTCATGAGGATCCCCGTAACATCGTGAAGATCTCGCCTCCTTCGCTTCGCGTGGAAAAGGTCGAATGCACCGTGCCGGCACGCGCGGGGGAAGAGTTCCGCCTGCGGGTCAGCCAGTTTGGCCTGCCTCTGGAGTGGATCGGATTCTGGGACGAGGCCGTTCCCTGCTCCCGTCTGGTCGACGGGGCGCGCAAGTCACCCTTCCGTCATTGGCGTCATCATCACCTCTTCGCGGAGACACCGGGAGGCACACTCATGACTGACCGGGTGGAGTACGCGCTCCCCTTCCCTCTTCTGGGCCGACTCTTGGACGCGACCGTGATGAGGGTGGTCTTCGCAGCAATGTTCGCCGCACGGCACCGGGCGACGGCGGCCTACTTTACGAAAGTCAATAAGGCCGGTTAAAACCGTTAGAAGAGTGAAATGTTAAAAAAGGTCGGGACAAGCAGGAGCGGCCGCCCTTCCCACTTTTTGACGTTCTAACCTTTTAACTTTTCAACTCCTGCGATCCCAAGGTCAGGGCCTCGGCGTGACCCTCGTGCTGGTGGTGAAGCCCTCCTGATTGGCGAGCGATGCCTCGATCGTGTAGTTCTCACCGGCCTTCATCTTTCCTGTGGAGATGTGCTCTGCGTAGATGACGTATTCGTCGGGATTGATCTCGGTGAAGCCTTCCTGTCGGTCGAAGGCACGATCCTCGGACCAGCGGCTCACGACGTTGCCCGAGGAGTCCTTGATGAGGATCTCGAGGCGTTGATTGTCAGGATAAGTGAGCTCGATCTCATGCTTCCGGGCGTTCGAGATTTTCAGCGAGACATCCAGTTCGGAAGTCTGTGAGAGCGAGATGTCGGAAGGATCGACCGTGAGTGTCATCGGCGCAGGGCCGCCGGCTGCACCCGGTTTTTTCCCGTGGCCGAAGAACCCTTGGAAAAACTTTTTGACCTGCTGTCCGACCGGAGGGTGGGGCGGCTTGGGAACATACATCCCGTAGCCTTCGACCCCGGCCTTTGCCGCAGCGTCCCTGGCTTCCTGACGCTCGATGAAAAAGGGGCTGTCGCTCGGTGGCGGTTGCACGGAGATCGCCTGGACCTCGCTCTTGCTCACGGGTGCGTCGGAAGGAGTTTTGGCCGGTGACTTGCCACCCTTGGAGGGTTTGGGGAGGGCGGAAGGCGGCGCCGTCCGCGACATGCTTTCCGGTCCCGGCGTGGGGGCTCCCTGGGAAGGGGGGACCAGCGAGTCGACTCCGGTTACGGGATCCGGTGCCGGCGGAGGCGTGGGCTGCGAAAGAGCCGGGGATACTGGGGATACGGCTGCACCCGTGTCGATGGGGCCGGCGCTTTGCTGCTGGGCGCGGACAGTAGAGCCGGCGGCAAGAAGCAGTGCGGCAATCAGGAGGCAAGCGGACCGGGACATCCATGAGGCGTAACCCGACCGGGGCATCGGTTGCAAATGTTATCCCGCCACATTACTCTCCCGGCATCATGCGGCTCCCGTTCCCGGCACTCCTCTCGCTTGCACTCCTCGCCTCCGGGTTCACCCCCGCGCATGCGGGAACCTCCAACAAGAAGAAGGATGTCCTTTCCGTCAGGATCCACGGCGAGGGGGGGGCTGAGGAGGGTGAGAAATTCACCGTGCCGGTTGTCCTGATCGACGGCCGCCGGGCCGCCCTTTCGATCATGCCGCTCCTCTCCGAGCACGACATCAAGTCCGTCTATCCTTTCCGCGCGGCGGACGGCAGCTTCGGTATTTATCTGCGACTCGATCCGCACGGGGCCAACCTGCTCACCCAGTATTCTCTGGAGCGGATGGGACGCAACAACGTGCTGGCTGTCATGGTCAACGGCCGTCAGGTCACCGATGTCATCGTCGACAAACCGGTCCGGGACGGGCTCTTCTGTATTCCCCAGGGCCTGACCATGATCGAGGCGGCGCGCTTCGTGAACGCCTACCCCGTCATGGGTCAGGAGAATTCCAAATCGCAGAAAAAGAAGAACCCCAAGTTCATGCCGAGCAACATCATGCTGCCGCCCAAGGCTGCCGATCTCAAGGGGGCGTCGACGCCGGCCCCAGCCGCCCCGTGACGATGTCCTCCAAACCCTCGCTCCGTTCAGGCTGGATTCTGGTGGTTGGCCTGATCGGTCTTTGCGTGCTCGGCACTTGGCTCACCTCGCGGAACTACCGCGCGCAGGTCTTGACCAGCACCCGGGCGACGGTTCTTGAGAACATGTGGCCGGAGAGCAAGATCTCCGCACAGTTTGCTGCCGGTGAGGCCTCCCGCATGCGCCCCGGCATGGTTGCCCGGATCACCGTCGGCAACGACAAGACCTTGATTCCCGGCCGCATCTTCTCTGTCGGAACTGTTACCAATGCCGCTACCGTGATGATCTCCGTGACCGGTGATGTCGGGAATGCCGGCAGGCCAGCAGGCGAGACGGGCAAGCCCCATCACTATCTGCCCGCCGGTGCCGAGTGCGCCGTCACGATCGATATGACGATCCCTCGGGAGGCCTTAGCGTCTCCATCGCCCCGATGAGGCAGGATTCCCTGAACAAGGGTATCCCGCAGACCTCCATCCCATGGATGCCATGGGCGCTGGCATTGCTCTCGGGCGTGCTTTCGGGCGGTTGCTTCACCTCCCTGCCGGAGCGCATTCTTTCGTGGCTGCCGTGGGTCGCCCTTGCGCCGCTCTGCTGGGCGGTTTGGATGCTTCCGCTTTCCGAGAGGCCTCGTCTGCGAGCTCGCCTTTGCTTCCTGCTCGGCTGGGTTGCCGGCATGATCAGCTTCCTCGTTTCCCTGTTCTGGATCACCACAGTGACGGTTGCAGGCTGGATCGCCCTATGCGCGATCCTCGCCATCTACCACGGGCTCTGGGGCCTCTTCGCTGGGATGATCCTGCGTCCCATTGGCATGGGGCAGGATCCCGCACGGACGTGGCTCGGATCGCTCCGGAACCTCCTGGTCGCCCTGCTTGCCGCCGCCGCATGGTCGGCGCTTGAGTGGCTGCGCGGGACCCTCTTCAGCGGGTTCGGGTGGAACTCCCTCGGCGTCGCTCTTGGAGGAAACATCCCCCTCTCCCAAATTGCCTCCGTCACGGGAACCTCCGGCCTCACCTTCCTTTGCGTCCTCTCCTCGGCGATCGCAGCGATCACGGTCGAGCGGCTGCGCCGCGAGATCCGCACCGGCAGGCCGCGGCCTCACTTCGACTTTTTTGCGGTGGTCTTTCTGATCGTCCTCGTCTTCAGCCACGGGGTGAGGGTCCTCACCGCACCGCGTATTCCCTCGTTCCCGCTGCTCGTGGCGGGAGTGCAGGGCAACATCCCGGTCTACGATTACTGGGACAAGGACAAGGGGGATGCCATCCTTGCGCGGTATCTTCGCATGAGCCGCGAGGCCCTGAAGGGAGATCCGGACCTGCTCGTCTGGCCCGAGGCTGCTACTCCCCGCCCCCTGCTCCTCGACGAGATCACCTTCGCCCAGGTGAAGCAACTCGCAGAGAAATCGAGGGCTGATTTTCTGATCGGCAGCGTCCACTACGAGGCCGAGCCCAAGGGAGACTACAACTCCGCGATCCTGCTGACCGGACACGCCACCACTTCGCAGATCTACAACAAGGTCCATCTCGTCCCCTTCGGAGAGTTTGTCCCGTTCCGGAAAAGCTTCCCGCTCATTGCCTGGATCGAGCGCAAGGAAGTGCCCTACGACTTCGATCCCGGCAAAGGTCCTGCCCTGCTGGAGATGGCCAACCGCCCTGTGAAGCTCGGCCCGCTCATCTGCTTTGAGGACACTCTAGGAGATCAGACACGGCGAACGGCCGCCCTCGGGGCACAGTTGCTGGTGACGCTGACCAACGACGGCTGGTTCGAGCATTCTGCCGGGACACGCCAGCATCTCGCCAACGCACGCCTCCGCACCGTCGAGACGGGACTGCCGCTCCTGCGCGTCGCCGACACCGGGATCACCTGCGTGATCGACCGCTTTGGCCGGATCATCCAGGAACTCCATGGCTCCGGAGGAGACACCTTCATCGAGGGAATCCTGAAGGCCGAGATTGCCGTCCCGCAGCATCCCGTCCCGTCATTCTACACCCTTCACGGCGAACTCTTCGCCCACGTCTGCTTCGCGGTGACTGCCGCCACGCTGGCTGCCTCTCTGCTCGGCATCCTACGCCGCCGCCGTCAGCACAGCTGAAGGGGGATCTGCCCTTGGCATCGGGCGATTCTTCCGCCATAGATCGCTGTTTCCCATGAAGCATCTCCTCTCCATCGAGTCGCTGAAACCGGCGGAAATCCTCGAGATCGTCCGCCTGGCCCACGTGCTGAAGGCGGATCGTGGCCGCGAGAACTCCAAGCCGCTTGCTGGCGAATGCTGGGGGCTTCTCTTTTCCAAGTCCTCCACCCGCACCCGGGTCAGCTTTGAGGTCGGCATCCGTGAGCTCGGCGGGGAAGCCCTCTTTCTCTCCTCCAGCGAGATCCAGTTGGGACGGGGAGAACCGATCGAGGATACGGCCCGCGTGCTGGGCCGCATGCTCCACGGCGCGGTCATCCGCACCTTCAAACAGTCCGATATTGAGACCTTTGCCCGCCTCTCCGGCATCCCGACCATCAACGCGCTCACCGACGAGGAACATCCCTGCCAGATCCTTGCAGACCTGCTCACCATCGAGGAGCTTCGAGGCTCTCTGGATGGCCTCAAGCTCGCCTTCATCGGCGACGCCGACTGCAATATGGGCCGTTCCTGGATCTGGGCCGCCGCCCGGCTTGGCTTCGAACTACGCCTCGCTTGCCCCGATCTCTATCGTCCTCCCGCCGATCTGCTTGCCCGCGCCGATGCCGCCGTCACGATCACCGAGGATCCCGAGGAGGCCGCACGCGGGGCCGATATCCTCTACACGGACGTCTGGGTCAGCATGGGCAAGGAAGAGGAGGCCGAGCACCGCGCCGCCCAGTTCGCCCGCTACCAGATCAACGACCGTGTCCTCGCGGCCGCCGCCCCGGGCGCCCATGTCCTCCACTGCCTTCCGGCCTACCGCGGGAAGGAGATCACCGCCGAGGTCTTTGAGCGTCATGCCGACGCGATCTTCCGCCAAGCCGAGAACCGTCTCCACGCGCAGAAAGCGGTGATGACGCTCCTCAAATCATAGAAGAAATTCTCGCGCGGAGACGCGGAGATCGCAGAGAAGAAGACTGCAACCACCATGAGCGAAACCACGCCCCCCTGCGCCTCTGCGCCTTTGTCCTCAGGATCTCCCGAGCCGTTCGC
>CANIVT010000016.1 GCA_947471565.1 Spartobacteria bacterium
CTGTTTTTCATGATCCTTTCCCTTCTTCCGATCGCCAGTGCCGAACTTGGTGCCGAGACCCCCGAGTTCCTGAGTCGCTCCTTTCTTCATTGGTTGACCAACTCCATCCTCGTCACCGCGATCGTGCTCGGTGTCATCGTCTGGATCGTCCGTTCCTGCACCCGCAGGATCGAGGTCATCCCCGGCATCGGTCAGAATTTCCTGGAGGCCGTTGTGGAGGGATTTTACGGAGCTGTCGACGGGCTGCTCGGCCACAAGCTCGCCCAGAAGGCCTTCCCCCTGCTCGGTACGCTCTTCATCTTTATCCTGATCTCGAATTGGTTCGGACTGCTCCCCGGTGTGGGATCGATCGGCTGGCACGAGGGTGAGAAGTTCGTTCCTCTTCTGCGTCCCGGAACCGCTGACATGAACATGACGATTGCCATGGCGGCCGTCTCCATGGTCCTCTGGTTCATCTGGACCATGCAGGTGACCGGCCCGGTGGCCTTCATCAAGGAGATCTTCGGGGTCAAGGGTGGCATGACCGGTCCGATCCTCTTCCTGCTGGTTCCGCTCTTCCTCTTCGTCGGAGTTCTGGAGGTTGTCTCCATCCTCGTCCGACCAGTCTCTCTCTCCCTGCGTCTTTACGGCAACGTCTTCGCTGGTGAGAACATGCTGGCCACGATGATCAATATCGGTCACCTCTTCCACGCCCCCGACTGGCTCTGCCAGGTGCTCAGTTGCATCGTTCCTGTCCCCTTCTATTTTCTCGAACTTCTGATCGGGTTCCTTCAGGCCATGGTTTTCACCCTGCTGGTGCTCGTTTACCTCCAGCTCTCTACCAGCCACGAGGAACACTGATTTCATCACTTTTGAACGCCGGGACCATGCAGGACGTGGACGGCGGCTCGAAAAACAACACCAACCCAACCATACCAAGCATATGATCACCACCATCCTCGCCGAGGCCGTCACTGCGGCCGGAGTCACCGGCAGCTTCACCCTCGGCGTCGCCGGCGCCGGATCCGCCATCGGCATCGGCCTCATCGGAGCCCGCATGGTCGAGGCCATTGGCCGCAATCCCGGCACCCTGCCCAAGGTTCTCATGATCGGCATTCTGACGATCGCTCTGGCCGAGGCCATCGCGATCTTCGGTCTGATCTTCGCCTTCCAGGGCCGCTAAGAGACCCTTCCTGCCGGAGGGCGCCTCCCGATAAGGGGAGGCGCCCCGAGGCTTCCCTTTCCCGAGACCACGCACCAAGAGAATCACCCGCAGATGTTCACCCAAATTTTCCAGCAGTTCGGAGTCGATTGGCCGCATTTCATCGCCCAGTTGGTTCTCTTCCTCGTCGTATACTTCGTCCTCAGCAAGTATGCCTTCGGGCCGCTCCTGAAGATTCTGGACGAGCGCCGCAAGCGCATCGAGGAATCGCAGCTCAATGCCGAGAAGATCAAGAAGCAGCTCGCCGAGGCGGAGCTCCGCTACCAGGAGATTCTTCGCAAGGCCAACGACGACGCGCAGGTGCTTCTCGAGGAATCCCGCAAGAACAACGAGGCCTTCTCCCAGCGCGAGATGGAGAAAGCCGTGAAGGAATCCGCCGCCATCGTTGAGCGCGCCCGTCACGAAATTGCCTCCGAGCGCAACCGCATGGTCGACGAGGTGAAGCGCGAGATGACCGGACTCATCATCAAGACCACCGCCAAGGTTGCCGGCAAGGTTCTCTCCGCCGAGGATCAGAAGCGCCTCTCCGAAGAGGCCGCCAAGGAACTCGCCGCCTGATTTCCAACCAAGAAAACCCTTTCTCCCATGCAGATCCCCAAGGAAGCCCGACGCAAGGCACGCGAACTCTTCGATGCCACCCTGGACGGGTCGGGTCGTCCCGACGCCGCGAGGACGCTTTCCGTTGCTGATCTGCTGGTGAAATCGGCCCCGCGCCACACTCTTCAGATCCTGAGGGAATTCACCCGTCTCGTGCGCCTCGAAAGCGCCAAGCACCATGCTGTCATCGAGAGTGCCGCGGCCATCGATGAGGGTGCCCGTGAGGCGATCGTCAAGTCCCTGCGCGCCCGCGATGGTGGCGAGGTGACCGTCGAGACAAAGGTCGATCCTTCCCTCATCGGAGGAGCCCGCATCCGCCTTGGCAGCGAGGTCTGGGACACCTCCGTCCGCTCGCGTCTCGCAACCCTTTCCTGAACCGAATCAACTATTTTTTCACCACTCACCAACCACACACCATGAGCAACCTCCTGCAAGAACTTGAAGCCAAGATCGACGGCCTCGCCAACTCCACCGTCACCAAGTCCAACGTCGGCACCGTCCGCGAGATCGGCGACGGCGTCGCCCGCATCGAGGGACTCGGCGGTGTCATGCTCAACGAGATGCTCGAGTTCCCGGGCGGTCTCTACGGTCTCGCCCTGAACCTCGAGGAGACCGAAGTCGGCGCCATCATCCTCGGCGACTACACCACGATCTCCGAGGGTGACGAGGTGAAGACCACCGGCCGCCTTCTGCAGGTGCCCGTGGGCAAGGAGCTCCTCGGCCGCGTCGTCGACGCGCTGGGACAGCCTATCGACGGCAAGGGACCCGTTCAGGCCAAGGCCAACTATCCCGTCGAGAAGATCGCTCCCGGCATCATCAAGCGCCGTTCGGTCAGCCAGCCCCTCTCCACCGGTATCATGTCTGTTGACGCGATGATTCCTATTGGCCGCGGCCAGCGTGAGCTCATCATCGGTGACCGCGCCACCGGCAAGACCACGATCGCCATCGACACGATCATCAACCAGGCCAACATCAACCGCGCCGCCGAGGCCGCTGGGGATCCCTCCTTCCGCCCTGTCTACAGCATCTACGTCGCCGTTGGTCAGAAGAACGCCAACATCGCCCGTGTCGTCGACACCCTCTCCCAGCACGATGCGCTGAAGTACACGATCATCGTCTCGGCTCCCGCTTCCGACAGCGCCACCAACCAGTACCTGGCCCCCTTCTCCGGCGCGGCCATGGGCGAGTGGTTCATGGACAATGGGATGGACGCACTGATCGTGTTCGACGATCTCTCCAAGCACGCCGTGGCCTACCGCCAGGTTTCCCTGCTCCTCAAGCGCCCCTCCGGCCGCGAGGCATATCCCGGCGACGTTTTCTATCTCCATAGCCGCCTGCTCGAGCGTTCCGCCCGACTCAGCGAGAAGGCCGGAAATGGTTCGCTCACCGCGCTCCCGATCATCGAGACCCAAGCCGGCGACGTCTCGGCCTACATCCCGACCAACGTGATCTCGATCACCGACGGCCAGATCTATCTCGAGACCGACCTTTTCTACCAGGGCATCCGCCCAGCCATCTCGGTGGGTCTCTCCGTCTCACGCGTGGGTTCCGCAGCCCAGATCAAGGCCGTGAAGCAGGTCGCCGGCAAGATCAAGGGTGACCTCGCCCAGTTCCGTGAACTGGCAGCCTTCGCTCAGTTCGGCAGCGATCTCGATGCCCGCACCAAGGCCCAACTCGACCGCGGTCAGCGCATCGTGGAGCTCTTCAAACAGCAGCAGTACAATCCGCAGCCTGTGGAGCTTCAGGTCGCCGTCCTTTGGACGATGCAGAAGGGATACTTTGATGCGATTGCTGTCGACCGCGTGAAGGATTTCCAGAAGCAGCTCACCGAGTTCTTCACGACCCGCAAGGATTCGATCCTCTCCGCCATCCTCAAGAAGGGTGCCGTTGACGCCGAGATCGAGAAGGATCTCACCGCCGCGGTGGAGGAGTTCAAGGTTCTCTTCCGCTAATTTTAAGCCAAGAAACCCGACTTTCCCGAAACCGAGCCCTCCATGGCCAACCTCAGAGACATCCGCCGACGCATCAAGTCGGTGAAGAACACCGCCCAGATCACCAAGGCGATGCAGATGGTCGCCGCTGCCAAGATGAGGAAGGCGCAGCAGGCCGCGCTCGCCGGACATCCCTATTCGCAGGTTCTGGATCGCGTGCTGGTATCGCTCCGTGATCATGTGAGCGAGGGAGCCCATCCACTGCTCGAGTCGCGTCCCGTGAAAAAGAGCCTCGTCCTGCTCGTCACCACGGACAAGGGTCTCTGCGGCGCGCTTAATACAAACATCCTCCGCGAGGCCGCTACCCTCGATCAGGCCTCCACCGTGTTCGTCTCCAGTGGCAAGAAGGGAGCCTCCTTCCTGGCCCGCACTGGGCGGAAGATGATCGCCGACTTCGCGCTACCCGACAGCCCGACCTTTTTGCAGACCAAGGCGATCTCAAAGTTCTGCCTTGAGAAGTTCCTCTCCGGTGAGGTCGATAGCGTCTCGGTGCTCTATCCGAAGTTCGTCAATACCCTGACCCAGAAGCCGCTCCTCGTTCCCATGCTCCCCATCTCCTCGGAGGCGGCCCAGGGCAAGGGAGAACATGTTGAGGGAGGCGCCCAGTACCTCTTCGAACCCGACGCCGACGGTGTCCTCGACGCGGTGCTTCCTTACTATTTCCACTTCTCCGTCTTCCAGATGATCCTCGACGCGAGGGCCTCGGAGCAGAGTGCCCGCATGGTCGCGATGAAGAGCGCCACCGACAATGCCAAGGGCCTCGTGAAGGACCTCACGCTGGAATACAACAAGGCCCGCCAGGCCGCCATCACCACCGAACTCCTCGAGATCACCACCGCCCAGATGGCGTTGGCCTAACCCGAATTTTTCTCAACCCCAACCACCGTTCTCATGAGCAACACAGGCACCATCGTCCAAATCATCGGCCCCGTCATCGACGCGGAGTTCAACACCAAGGAGGGCGCCTTGCCCAAGATATACGACGCCCTCGAGGTCGACTACACCCTTGACGGCAAAACGTCCAAGGTGACCCTCGAGGTCCAGCAGCACCTCGGCGAGAGCTGGGTGCGAGCCATCGCCATGTCCTCCACCGAGGGACTCAAGCGCGGCATGCCCGTTCGCGCCCTAGGTCGCCCGATCTCCGTGCCCGTGGGCGAGGGGGTTCTCGGCCGCATCTTCAATGTGCTCGGTGAGCCGACCGACGAACGCGGCCCCGTCAAGGCCGACAAGATTCTCCCGATCCACCGTGGCGCACCGCCGCTTGTCGATCAGGACACCAAGGCCCAGGTTCTGGAGACCGGAATCAAGGTCATCGACCTCATCTGCCCCTTCACCAAAGGCGGCAAGGTGGGCGCTTTCGGTGGTGCCGGCGTTGGCAAGACCGTCGTCATCATGGAGCTCATCAACAACATTGCCAAGGGACACGGCGGTTACTCGCTCTTCGCGGGAGTCGGCGAGCGTACCCGCGAGGGTAACGATCTCTACGGCGAAATGATCGAGTCCGGTGTCATCGCTGTCCAGAAGGACGAGAAGGGCCATCCGGTCAAGGATGCCGACGGCAATTTCGTCCTCCTCGAGGAAGGCTCCAAGGTGGGTCTGGTCTACGGCCAGATGAACGAGCCTCCGGGTGCCCGTCTCCGCGTCGCTCTTACTGCGCTCGCCATGGCAGAATACTTCCGCGACGAGAAGAACCAGGACGTGCTCCTCTTCGTCGACAACATCTTCCGTTTCTCACAGGCCGGTTCCGAGGTTTCCGCACTACTCGGCCGTACCCCGAGCGCCGTCGGTTACCAGCCGACCCTCGCCGCCGAGATGGGCAACCTTCAGGAGCGTATTACCTCGACCAAGAACGGATCGATCACCTCGTTCCAGGCCGTCTACGTCCCTGCAGACGATCTTACCGATCCCGCACCGGCAAATACCTTCGCCCATCTCGATTCCACGATCGTGCTCGAGCGCTCCATCGCGGAGCTCGGTATCTATCCGGCTGTCGATCCCCTTGCCTCGACCTCCAAGGCCCTCGCGCCTGAAATCGTCGGCGAGGAACACTATGCGGTCGCCCGCGGTGTGCAGAAAGTGCTCCAGCGCTACAAGGACCTGCAGGACATCATCGCGATCCTCGGCATGGATGAGCTTTCCCCCGAGGACAAGCTCACAGTCTACCGTGCCCGTAAGATCCAGCGCTTCCTCAGCCAGCCATTCCACGTGGCCGAGATCTTCACCGGCACCAAGGGGCAATACGTGCCCATCGCCGAGACTATCCGTGGCTTCAAGGAGATCCTTGACGGCAAGTTTGATGACGTCGCCGAAGGTGACTTCTACATGAAGGGCGGGATCGATCAGGTCCTCGCGGCCTCCAAGGACGCCTGATCATGGCCCTCCTGAACCTCGAGATCGTCACCCCCGAGAAGCGGGCCTACTCCGGTAGTGCCCGCATGGTGGTCGTGCCGGGAGCCGAGGGTGAACTCGGAATCCTGCCCGATCACATGCCGCTCATGACCCAGATTCTCCCCGGGGAAGTTCAGGTCACCACGGAGTCGGGCGAGGAACTCTTCCTGGCTGTCGGCGAAGGATTCGTCGAGGTCTGTCCGGACCGGGTCTCCGTCCTCACAGACATGGCGATCGAGGAGGTTGAGATCGACGAGAAGGCGGCGGAGGAAGCTGTGGCCCGTGCAGAGCGCGAACTCAGGGATCAGGCGTTGGGCGGCGAAGAACTTGCCACCGTGCAGGGTTCACTCCTTAAATCGCTTGCCCAGTTGAAGGTCAAGCGTCGCAGCCGTCACTGATCTCGTGCGGGGAGACCTTTTCCCCGCGGAATCACCGGATTCTCCCCGGACTTCCCGGGAGTTGCTTGGTCGGTGCCTGGAGAGCGGCCGTTTGCGGATTGGTGAGGTCCTGCTAGGCACGGATTTCACGTTACGTCACCTCTCCGACGAGGGCTGCGATGTTCTCGAAACCCATTGGGATCCCCATGCGGCCCGCCTGATCGCGAGATTCGATGCGCAGGGGGATTTCCGTTCGCTCAAAAGCGCTCCCGATCTGAAACGGGGCTGGTTGCTGGAGGCCGGGTCCTTGGAGGGAATGGAACTGGCCCTCGAGTTCTTTTATCCGGCAGCGCTTGGACTATTGCTCTCATGGCTGCGAGGATCGCTCCGTCCGAATCCGCTTCGCGAAACGCTGGATCGGCAGAGCGGGATGTACCGCATCACCCAACTTCTTCGTGATGATCAGGCGCTGGATCTGATCGGATGCCGATGCGGCGAGGGTTGCCTCAGGACTGTCTTGTGGGATCTCTCGTCCGGGAACGTCGTGACCTCGCTGCCTGTTGAGAGAAGAACGCTCGATGATTTCCCGCCCGACAGGATTCCACTGCTTTGCCGTGAGGCCTGCAATCTTCTCATTGCTGCTGCCCGTCCCATTGCCAATGGGAACCGCTGAATAAATCCCATGATGGCCGCTGAAGAACAGTTGCTGATTTTTGAAGGCGCGAGCGCTGGGCGATACCCGCAGTGGTCTCGCCCTAGCGAGCAACGCCGCAAAAATCGACAACTGGCTTCAGCCCATAGGGTTGCGGAGATAACAGGCCGGGGGCTGTGTTGGCTTGGCACTTACAGCCCGTTGCAGGGATGCTCGTGCCAAGCCGTCTTGCCCGCGGCCCATTCTTTCTGCAACGGCCTCTATGCGATTTATTCAGCGGTTCCCAAAGGGAACCTCCCCAAGGATGATTAGGGTCCGCTAATGCCCTTTCCCGACGCTACCCGACTCTACCGCGCACGCCATCTCGTCACGATGGCCACCCCGTCGATTGAGGACGGGGGTATCGCGGTTCGTGACGGGGAGATCCTGGCTACGGGTCCGTGGGAGCAGATCCGGCGAGAGCATCCCGGCGCCTCTTGCGAGGATCTTGGCGAGATGATCCTGCTGCCGGGCCTGATCAATGCCCATTGCCATCTCGACTACACGATGATGAGGGGGGCAATGTTTGAGCGAGGCGGTTTTACCGAGTGGATCAAGCGACTGAACTCGATCAGGCGCTCGCTTGACCCCAAGGACTATCTCGACGCCATCGCGATGGGGTTGTCGGAGCTTAAGCGCTGGGGCTGCACGACGGTCTTCAACATCGAGTCGTTCCCCGAGGTCATCCCGTTTCTGCCCGAGTCGCCCATCCGCGTCTGGTGGTTCCTCGAGGTCATGGATATCCGCAGTCGTCTGGAGTCATTCGAGGCGCTTGCCGGAGCGATCGATTTTCTGGAGCGTGCCGGTGCAGGAGCAGGGGGCTTGGGCATTTCCCCTCATGCGCCGTACACTGTCTCCGGGGATCTCTTCGAACTTTCGTCTGTTTTTGCGGAAAGGCACCATCTGCCGCTTTGCACCCATCTTTCGGAATCGGCCGAGGAGATGGCGATGTTCCGCGAGGGATCGGGTGTGATGCATGAGTTTCTATCAACCCTCGGACGTCCTATGGAGGACTGCACGGGCAGGACCCCTGTGGAGTTGGTCATCGGCGGAGGGCTAGTTCCGGAGGGAACCCTGCTTGTGCACATGAATGAACTGACGGATGAGGACAAGACGTTGCTGGCCTCCCGGTCCGGCCGTTATCCCGTCATCCATTGTCCGAGGACCCATGCTTTTTTCGGGCGTAAACCGTTCGATCTGGAGTTTTTCCAAAATAGCGGCATCCCGGTATTGCTTGGCACTGATAGCCTGGCAAGCAACAGGGATCTGGACATGTTTTCCGAGATGCGTGCCATGCAGGAGGCTTTTCCCGGTCTCGATCCGGAGGAAATCCTCGCGATGGTCACCCTCCGACCTGCCGCCGCAATCGGTCGTGCAGGCAGAATCGGGGAACTCTCGCCCGGGGCGCTCGCCGATTTCATTGCGATTCCGGATCCGGGAGGGGAGGGGAGAGTTGCCGAGAGGATTCTCGCCAACAGGACTCTCCCGAAGGTATGGGTGGGCGGAGTTTCCTAAAACTTTTTCCGATACGTCATGCGTCCGACATCCCCCTGGTTTCCGAAAATCATCCTTGGTCTCGTGCTGCTTGCTGTCGGTGCAGTCTACGCCCAGATCGTCACCTTTCATTTTCTTCCTTTCTGGGATGACGACACGAACATTCACCGGAATCCCCTCTACGCACCGCTTTCGTGGTCGAGTGTCGCCCTCTTCTGGAAGGGTCCCTTCCAGCAGCTTTACATTCCGGTGACCTACACGGCGTGGGCGGGGTTGGTTGCCCTGTCACGGATCGTTGCGGGGACGACCATAAGCTTCGGGCCGATCAATGCCGCCCTGTTCCACGGGGCCAACCTGCTGGTCCATCTCTTCTCCGTGGCCATGGTCTTTCTGATCCTGCGGAGATTGCTCACGGCTCACGCCCAGAGGCAGGGTGTCTCTTCGGGGCGGATTCTTTCAGCGGCGGCCATCGGTGCGCTGACCTTCGGTCTGCATCCTGTGCAGGTGGAAACCGTTGCTTGGGTCTCGGGTTTGCGAGATCTGCTCGGAGGGGCGCTTTCACTGGCCTCGATCGAGCTCTTTCTTTCATGGCTCGATGTCCGAGCCAATCGATCCCGCCTGAACTGGCTGCGCTATGCCGGAGCGACCCTCCTATTGCTTCTGGCCTTCGGATCAAAGCCGGGCACCGTCGTGACTCCGGCCCTGGCCTTGGTCTGCGGTCTCTGGTTGCTGAAGGCGGAAGCACGCCGATTCGGGGTTTTGCTCTGGCTGATCCCTTGGTTTTTGTGTGCCGGGGCGGAGGTCGTGATGACCTCCCATGCACAGCCTGCGGCGGAGCTCGCACGATCGCTCGTGCCCGTCTTGGCTCGCCCCCTCGTGGCCGGTGATGCGCTGGGATTTTATCTCGGGAAGCTCTTTTGGCCGCTTGCTCCCTGGGGTCTTTGCGCGGATTACGGACGTGCTCCGAATTTCCTGTTCGCCGCCGGCACGCTTTACTGGAGTTGGCTGATCCCAGCGGCCGTTGTGGCTGTGCTCTGCGTCTTCAAGCGACTGCGGATCTACCTTCTTCCGTGCGCCCTTCTGGTCATCGGGGTTCTGCCGACGCTCGGGTTGATCCCGTTCAACTTCCAAGTCGTTTCCACGGTCAGCGACCGCTATCTCTACCTCGGAATGCTTGGGCCCGGGCTCGCACTCGCCCTCTTCGCCTTGCGGGGAAATGCCGTGATCTGCGGAACGGTCGCCGCGTTGTTTGTCACCGCATGGGCGGTCGTGAGTTTGATCCAGTTGCCCTGTTGGGCCGCCGGAGAGGTCTTCTTCCCGGCAATTCTCGAGAGGAATCCGACGAGTTGGAAATCGCGACACAATTACGCATGCACTCTCGACGCGCAGGGAAAGTTTCCCGAGGCACTCCGGGAATTCAATGAGGCGATCCGCCTGCGCCCCTCCAATGCCGAGGCGTACAACGACGCCGCGCTGACACTGCTGAAACTCGGGCGGCGGCAGGAGGCGATCCAATTTTTCCAGCAGTCGCTTCAGGTGCGTGCGACGGCCGGGGCTGCCAGGAACTTGGCCGCCGCGTTGCTGATGAGTGGAAATCCCGCAGAGGCGGCCAAGGTCTATCGCTTGGCGATGCAGATCGATCCGGGGGATCTCCAGAATCAGCGGGCGTTGGCCTGGCTGCTCTCCACGCATCCCGATGATTCCGTCCGCAGCGGGACGGAGGCGGTTGACTTGTCCCGTTCGATCGTCGTGGCCACCGGCGGGCAGGTGCCTCTTTTCCTGTTAACGTATGCGGCTTCTCTTGCGGAAAGCGGTGACTTTGACTCCGCAGTGAGCGTGGCGGGACAATCGGCCGCCGCATACCGGGCCTCGGGGGATAACCCGATGGGGGAGATGGTCGAGCAACGGATCATCCCCGCGTTCCGGACGCACCAGCCGATCCGCGACAATCCCGCCAAGAATCCTTAGAAAGGATTTAATTAGGAATTGGAGTCAGAGAAGGACGAAGGGGTTAAAAAGGTTAGAACCGTTACAAAGTAAATCCCCAGAAACTTCAGGAAGGATTGGGATTTCCGATTCTGATAAAGAGCCGCTGCCACAGGATATATTGAGAAGCCGGAACAGGATGCCTCATTGAGCACTTTGTAACATTTTTAACGCTTTAACGGTTTTAACGATTGGATAACTCACCCTCCGGCATCCCGATCCGTCGACACTGACCTGTTGCGGAAACCAGGGGGCTGGAAATCCCCGAGAGATCTTGCGCTTCCCGTCAGGAGAAGCAAATCATGCTCATCCCATGACTTCCACAGCACGACATTCCGGACGGGCGGCCGATGCGCTCCGTGACATTTCCTTTCAACCAGGCATTGCCCCCCAAGCCACCGGATCCGTTCTGGTCTCCTTCGGGAAGACCCAGGTGCTCTGCGCCGCCTCGATCGAGGAGGGGGTGCCGCGCTGGATGAAGGAACAGGGAGTGACGGGAGGGTGGTTGACGGCGGAGTATTCGATGCTGCCTTATTCGACATCTCCCCGGAAGGGGCGCGACAGCACGCGCGGCAAGATCGACGGCCGCTCGACCGAGATTCAGCGTCTGATCGGCCGATCGCTTCGGGCCGCCGTTGACCTCGAGAAACTCGGTGCGCGTACCCTTTGGATCGACTGCGATGTGTTGCAGGCCGACGGCGGCACCAGGACCGCCTCGATCACCGGGGCGAGCGTCGCGGTCGCGATGGCCTGCAGGAAATTGATCGCGGATGGGAAAATCGCCTCCGATCCGGTGAAGCGCCGTGTCTCAGCCGTCAGTATCGGAGTTGTGGGCGGGAAAGCCCTTCTTGATCTCGACTACCTCGAGGATAAGGACGCCGAGGTCGATCTGAACCTGGTGATGACCTCGGAACTCGAATTCATCGAACTCCAGGCTTCCGGGGAAGAGAGCGTTTTCGGCGATGCCCACCTTGCCGAGATGCTGGATTACGGTCGGAAGGGGATCCGGGAACTCTGTGCCCGACAGGAGGAAGTCCTCTCCTCTCTCTGAAGGAAGTGTGAAAAACTCTTGACCTGAGACCCCTCAGCTGACCATATCAACCATTCAACATTTCTAACCATGTCCAGAAAGTGCTCCATCACCGGTTCCCGCCCCGTGCGCGGTTCCAAAATTCACCGCAGGGGTCTCGCCAAGAAAAAGGGAGGCATCGGCATGCACGTCACCGCCATGACTCCGCGCTACTTCACCCCCAATCTCAAGACCAAGCGCATCTGGGTTCCTGAGCTCAAGAAGTTCGTCACCGTCAAGGTGTCGGCCCGCGCCCTTAAGACGATTTCGAAGAACGGCGCCCACGCCACCCTCTCGAAAGCAGGCCTCATCTAAACCCAACCCAACCCCCAACCCAAAGAAAGGAACCAAGACCATGGCATTCAGCGTCGTCAGCAAAAAGAGCGGCAAAACCTATTTTCTCCATCATCGCCTCCAGAAGCTCCGTGGCGGTCAGGAAGTGACCCTCTACTACTTCGGTGGTGAGGCCAAGGAGGGTGCTCTTGATGCACTTCCCGCCGGTTACGAGGTCTCCGAGAACGAGCGTACCGGTCTCCCCCTTCTCAAGAAGAAGAAGTAAGGATTTCCTCCCCGAGGATACGGGTGACGGAGCAATGCTCCGTCACCCGTTTTTCGTTTTTGGGGATCATCTTAAGCGGGCTTGTTCGGGTTGGTTGTTTGACCGCGTCGGCTCGTGCTAGTAGCATCGCCGGATGAGCATCGACAGCAATTACGTCCATCCTGAAGTCCTGGTCACCACTGCTTGGATGGCCGATCACCTCAAGGATGACGGGATCCGGATCATCGAGAGCAACGAGGATGTCCTTCTCTACGACGTCGGCCATATCCCCGGCGCCGTGCACATCGACTGGCAGCGCGATCTTCAGGACCACACTGTCCGTGATTACATCCAGCCCGAGGCTTTCGCGGAGCTGTGCCGCAGGAACGGCATCACCCCGGAGACCACCTGCATTTTCTACGGGGACAAGTCCAACTGGTGGTCCTGCTACGCCCTGTGGGTCTTCCGTCTTTTCGGTCACACCAAGGTCAGGATCGTGGACGGTGGTCGCGATAAGTGGATCGCCGAAGGTCGCCCCTTGACCAGAGAGGTTCCTGCCTTTGCTCCCGTCGACTATCCAGTACCCTCCGCACGGCTGGACCGGGAGATCCGGGCCTTCTACGACGATGCGCTCGCCCAGAGCAAGGCCTCCCGCCCGCTCATCGATGTCCGCTCACCCGGTGAGTTCAAGGGTCTCGTGACCCACATGCCGGAATATCCCCAGGAAGGGGTGCTTCGCGGCGGACACATCCCCGGCGCACGCAGCGTTCCTTGGAAGGAGGCAGTGAATGCCGATGCGACCTTTAAAAGCGCCGCGGAACTCAAAGCGATCTATCAGGAGAATCTCGGGCTGAAAACCGACGACGACGTCATCGCCTACTGCCGTATCGGCGAGCGCTCGAGCCACACTTGGTTCGTCCTGAATTACCTCCTCGGATTCACCAAGGTCCGCAACTACGACGGCTCCTGGACTGAGTGGGGGAATCGCGTCGGTGCCCCCATCGAGAAGTCGGTGTAGGTTTCGTACCGATGAGCTATCCCGCCAAACTGGAGGCGATCATCTCGCTGTTCGAGGGGCTTCCCGATCCGGAAAAGCGGGAGACCCTCATCGCCTACTCCGACCAAGCCAAGGCGCAGGAACCGGGGGAGGGGGAGAGCTTCGATCTCGAGGATATCCGCAAGGACGAGGAGTGTACCGACACGGTAGCCGTCTTCCTGAGGATCGATGACGCCGGTGGCGCACACTTCCGGATAGCGCTCGGCCCGCAGGTGCAGACGCTCACCAAGGCGATGAGTTCCATCCTCTGCAAGGGGCTCGACGGCATCACGCCCGAGGAGATCCTTGAGATCCCAGCCGATTTCGTCCCGAGAATCGTCGGTGCTGAACTCGTGCGCCTCCGCAGCCAGACCGTCTACTACCTGCTCACCCGCATGAAGGGAATCGTGAAAGTTTGGCTCCGCAGAAAACAGGCGGGGCGGGACTGATTCCGCAGGATCAAGATGCTTCTTTACCCTTACAGAAGCGGTGAGTGGCACCCTGTCATCTCAGGAATCCGATACCACGCGGTTCTTTCGGCGGTTTTACAGCACGGTTCGAGAAAAACCATCCATCCATTCCTCTCCAAACCTGATGACGGGGTTCGGTTCCGGGCGGGCGATTAGCTATCCCTCGCGACCTTGTGTTCAAGTCCAATGATTTGATGGGGCGCTGGATTGCATGCAGGATCTTCGGCTTCCCCATCCGTTTCCACTCTTTTCAAATCCAAATGAGATTCCCCAAAACCCTTCTTCTTATCGGCATGATACCGGTCTGCCCGGTTGTTTGCCAAAGCGCCGAGTTTTTCGTGGCTCCGGACGGATCGGATGCGAATCCCGGAACAATGTCCCAACCGTTCGCCTCCGTTACCGCCGCCCGTGACGCCCTGCGGAAACTCGGTCCGGGAGCGATTCCCGGATCAACGGTCTACCTGAGGGGCGGCATCTATCGGTTGGGTGAAAAGATCGTCCTGGGGCCTCAGGACTCGGGCACCGCAAGGGCAAAGGTCGTTTACAGGGCGTTCGGCGATGAACGGCCCGTGTTAAGCGGAGGCGTGACCGTGGGAGGATGGACCCTCCACGACCCCGAACGTGGAATTTACTCCGCGAACGCCGGCAAGGATCTGTTCCGGCAGGTATACGTTGACGGCGTTCCCGCAATCAGGGCGCGTCACCCCAACGGGAACATCTACGGTCCGTTCCTGCGACTCGCGGGCGCCGACCCCGCGAACGGGAGGATCCTGCTGCCTGCCTCGGACTGGAAGGAGGCCTCCTCCCTTGGCGACATGCACGGGGTCGAACTCGTCCATAACCTCCACTGGATCCAGCAGAGGGCAAGGTCGGGAGGCGTCGAGAACCTCGGGGCAACCGTCGGTTTCAAGGTCGATTCCCCGGATGCAAAGACCTTCTTTCTGAAGCCGTCGGCATGGTTCGCAGGAGCCCCCTATTACCTCGAGAACTCCCTTGGCTTTGTCGATCAGGACCGAGAATGGTTCCACGATCAGGGAACCGGCCTCCTGTACCTCAAGTTCCCGCAGGGCTGTGACGTTGCGCGCGCAACGGTCGAAATCCCGAAACTCCCCACCCTGCTGGAACTGGACGGATCTTCCGGAAACCCGGTACACGACATCGACTTCCGGGGGATCGGCTTTGAGCTCTCGAACTGGATCAGGCCATCGCTCTCCTCCCTAGCCGCATCGCAGTTCGCTCAGCCCTATGCGGGCCGCAGGACTTTCGAAACTAGCGACTATCCGCAGGGCATCGTCAAGGCCAGGCACGCCGACAGGATCGCCTTCCGAGGATGTAGGATCAGGAACGCCGGCGCCACTGGGATCCAATTCTGGCAGCACGTTTGCGACTCGGACATCGAGGGTTGCGAGATCTTCGACATCGCCGCCAACGCGATCGAGATCGATGCCGAGTCACGGCGCAACCCGCCACCGGGAGAGCAGAGCACCGGAGTGGCCGTCTGGAACAACAGGATCTACCGTGCCGGCCAGTCCTACACGAGCGGCGGAGGAATTCTGGCGGGATTTGTCCGGCGCCTGACTGTCGATCACAACGAGATCCACGATATGCCGTATTCCGGAATCCAGATAGGCCAGCAACCCGGTGGCTACGTCGATTGCGGTTGCGGCGACAACAAGGTTCGGTACAACGATATTTACCGCTGCATGCTCCTTCACGACGACGGCGGGGCGGTTTACACCCTTGGCGGGCAGCAGCGCGGCACCGAGATCCTGGAGAACCACATGCATGATCTCAAGCGCAGCAAATGGACGGGTGGGTTTCCGGTTGCCGGGATCTACCTGGACAATTTCACGCAATTCGTTCTTTGTGCCCGGAATGTGATTCGGAACTGCGACAAGAACCGCCCTTATGGCCAGTTTAACAAGGCAAAGCAAAACGTGTTCAGGGACAATGATTCCGGTCATGAGTCCGTCGTTGCCAATGCTGGGGTGAAACCTGGATACGATCCCCGTGCCAGGTAATTCCGGCTGAAAAGCAAAATCCCTCATTCATTGTTCATTCACGGCGGGCCTGTGGCCTTGGTTTTTCCTTGGTGCATGATGTCCGGAAAGATAGTTATTTAGCCTCTCAAGACGCCATAAAGCATCCAAAGACGCATCCCCCCATGACCTTGACCCCCTCCCTGAGTTACTTCCTCTCGTTGCGAACATGCTTCTTGATCATTTGCGCGGGACTTGCGTCGGTGTCATCGTCTGTTGATCTCAGAGCCACCGAGGAGGATCCCTCGATCAAGGCATACCGTGAACGGTGTGAAACGATCATTCAGGGCAATCTGACGGCGTTGAAGTCCTGGGCGTCGGCCAACGCGGGGGCAACCAACCTTGGACACCCCGGAAGAAAGATGAGCATTTGGACCGCTGCGGCCGGTTTCAGTCGGGGAGGCCAGGACAAGGAAGCCCTATCGGCGGCACGCCTCTTGTCCGCTTCCCTTATGGCAAGCAGGTTGAATCATCCTTTCGGCGGTGGAAACGACGGATGGCCGGCATGGGGCACCGCAGACACGCGCCTTCGCTATGCCGATTTCATCGTATCCGATCCCGACCGATATGCACCGCCGGGATATCCCGCGAACTCCGCCTCAAAGGACGGAAAGTACTCGCTGGATGATCTTTTCAGGATTGTCCTGACGCAGTCCTATTACGCACCGATTGACTCGACTGGGAACCATTACCTCATGAATGCGACTGCACGCTTTCTTGCCGAAATCATCTATCCCTGGCAGGTCGTGAAGCCATTCAACAACAACAAGGCGGATCCCCTTGGGGCCAAGCATATCCTTGGTCGTGTCACCGGGTTGGAAGAGGGGGGGCCAGGCGAGTACGGATCGCCCAACTACGGAGCGGACAACTGGGCCGAGTTCCTGAGTCTGGCCCAGTTGACTCCGACAAACAACCCCCTCAACGCCTCGGTGAAGCAGGCTTCTGAAGCTGCTTTCTGCGTGGCTTTGGCCGATGCCGCCGCCTTCTGGATGAACGGAAATCTGGCCATGCCGACCGGGCGCGGTTATCCCACCACCGGTGCGTGGGGAGTCGCCGCGGGGGATGTGCTCACCTGGGTTTATGCGGGAGGGGATTTCGGAAACCCGAAAATCAATGAGGTTGTCTGTGACACGGGCGAAAAAACCCTCGGTGTCCTTGGCGCCGTGGCAATGCTTGCCGGCTATTCTCCGCCTATCGGGCTTTTGCATGTTGCAGACCGGGTGCCTCGCGTCACGCAAGCCAACTTTGGAAACAACCGCCAGTATTCCTATATGACCCGGGATTACGGACACTCCTGCGAGAGTTATAAGGACGGCGCTCACGGTGGATGGCAGACCCACTGGGACTCACGCGTTGTCTGGACTAAGCCTTATAACCAGATTTATCAGGCGACCGCCTGGGTTTCCAATGTCGGGATTAATGCCAGCATGAGCAATGGGGTGCCCACCCCCCACCTGGAGGGTAAGGGAACGCCAATGTTTGTTGATCCCATCACGCTGCAGCCTTATCCCACCCATGGATCCGGTACATACGGGCAGAACTGCTATGAAGATTTCACGCAGTCACTGGACACAGTCCTTCATGTCTGCAACATCCCGCCAAAAATCAAGGCCGGGACGCCAGGCGGTACCATGCCGGTCCGCGGGTCACTCATTTACCTGCCGGTTCCTCAGAAGATGGATGAGCATGGAGTTCTGACCCAGGCCACCGATGACTATATTCCTCCGTTCATCGCCAAGGACGGGAAACGCGTTTATGTCGGTTTCAACAGCGTGTTCATCGCGTTCATTTCCTCCGCTCCGATCGCGACGCCAAAACCCACCGACATCATAGATAAAGGGAGGCGTCAATTTTTCCGCATCTACGGCGGGCCCTCCGCCGATCTTCCCGTTGATTCGGAGCACTACATCCAATATGCGGTGGCCGTCCAGACAGCATCGCCGGCGGACTATCCCGGTTCATCCCTTGCTGAAAAGTTCGCCGCTTTCACCGGGGCCATGGACAAGCTACCCGTTCCCAAGATGTCCAAGGTGGACCAGCTTCACCCCGTCTGGCAGTTCAGTAACGGCAAGGTAACCCTCTCAAGTACTTATCAGGGAGATCAGAGACACGGAGGTAACGATGGCAAGGGAGAGGACTGGATTGGGGGCCCGAATAACGAAAACCCACAGCAAATCGATTACTATCACTGGCCCCAGCTAAGGGAGTCATTTGTTGGCAGCACTCAACCGATTCTTGACCAACCGCAGAAGGGAAACCTGACGATCAGCTACCCCGGTCACCCGACAGTCTGCGTCGACTTCAAGACGCAGATGATCATTACTGAAGGTCCTGCAAATGAGCCCAGGGGCAACTGATCGGCGAATATGATGACGAATCGGATTGATTGTTGATTGCAATCGTTCGGTGACCGGGAAAGTTGCGAGGGCGATATGGCTCTTAGCGCGAGACTGCAATGACATCCATAAAGGGTGATCGCCGGATAGCATCCAGAGGAATTTTCGCCTTGCCGTTTTTATAGGAGAAAGGCAAAAAATCCTTTCCTCCCAAAAGTCGTACGGATGAAGGGCGTTTTTCGATCTTCAGATCGACTGGTTCAGACATTTCCGGCACAACAAAAAGGTATAGTGTGTTTCCCTTCTGGGTGACAGGTGTGTTGGCCTGTCCCGAGTGATCGGCAGTATCTATCCCGACAACGGATTCACGATTGATCGCCATCCACTGGGCCGTTTCTTTCATCCTTTCGTAACATGATTCGGGCAAGGTGCCGTCCGGTCGTGGGGAAACATTCACAAGAAGGTTGCCATTCCATGCGCGGACTTTGGCGAGATTCGCCAGCATCCAGGACAAGGATCGGTACTCCTCGCGTTTATTGTAGCCCCATCCTCCCACGGACCATGGACAGCAGAGTTCCCACCATCCCGGAGGACGGACCGAAGGCATCGCCACCTCCGGGGTGGCAAAATCTCCCATTCCGTGCAGCCGCGGATTAATCACGATGGAGGGTTGCAGTTCGCGTATTCTCTCAATGGAAATCACGGGGCCACCCACCTGGCCATCGAACCATATAAGATCGATAGGCCCATACAGCGTGAGCAGTTCCTCGATCTGATTTCTCAGGTAAGCGCGGTAAGCCACATCCCAGCCATCGGGTTTTTTGGGTAGCACAACAGGATGGTGATTCATGTCGAAATCCGGTTTGCCTTGGTTAAAGGACATGTACCCCCTGTTGTAATACCAATCTGGTGGAGAATAATACAAACCCACCTTCAAACCGTATTTCCGGCAGGCCTCCACAAAGGGGCGTACCAAATCCAGCCCCGGCAGGGATTTTCTCACGCCGATCTCCCCGAATGCGCTGGGCCACATTGCGTAGCCGTCATGGTGTTTTGTGGTGAGGACGGCATAGGTAAATCCTGCTTCTGCCGCCGCATGAATCCACTTTTCAGGATCATACTTCTCCGGATGAAAGCGATCAGCCAAGGCGTAGTAGGTGTTCGGCGTAACGGTTGCCTTTCCTGTGTTTGATCCGCAATTGGCCATCATCATCCAGGAAATATCCCCGCCTCCGTGCACCGAGGAGATTCCCCAGTGCAAAAAAAGGCCGAGCGCCGCTTGACCAAACCACTGCGCATCCGGGTGCTTCGTGTGCTGTTTATTCTCGGTCGGTTCCACTTCGGTCATCCCTATTGCGGCATGCTGCACAAGAGCTTCCTGAGCATCGATTGTTGACACGCCGTCTGCAGAGAGATGTTTCGGGTTTGTGTCTGAGATCCCGTCCGCGGCATACGAACCGACAGGCTGGAGCAGCAATAAGGCAATGAGAAAATACTTAGTCATGATTTTATGGATGATAAAAACATAAATATTCTTATAGAGTGCTGTAATGATGTTAAGTTTTGATTTGGTAGAGCTGTTACAACTGGTGCTGATGATTGGAGTCGCAATTTCTTATTGCTTCATTTTGGTAATGCAATCAGTTTCTTTTGAAAACTTAAATAATCGGGAGTTTTATAATTATAGCTTTGAGTAAAAAACAAGGAACCCTAGAAAATGATTATTAAAATTCAATACGTTTTTCGTTTTTCGATACTCACTGTGTTGACCTCTGTTTCGGGCCTTGCCGCCGCCGAAGATTACCAATCAAAAATCGAAGAGCGGGCCCAGCAGACATTTGAAGCCGTTGATGTGGCTCAGAAAACAAAAAATACCCAGAGCGTTGGCTATCCGTGGCTGGCCCTCTGGCACTTTCGCCACGGTGAGAATACCGAGGGGTTGAGGGTTTTGTACTCGTTGCTTGATGTCATAAAGCCTGAGAACCAGGGACATCCGTTTGTTTCCTACGGTTTGGCCCACCTTTGGCTTCATTACAGTCATCTTTATGACAAGGCGCACGCCGAGAAGTGGCTGGAACTCACCCGTGCCCGCGGGAGTTATTCCTATAATCTCGATTCCTATCCCAATAATTACTCGACGACGAACCTGCGCATGGTGGGATCGACAACTTGGTATCTGAGCACCTTGGGTTTCGGACTCGACAAGCTACCCCCCAACTATCCACCAAAAGAGGATCCCACCCGGGTTGATTTCCTCCGCCAGGCGCTGACGAAGATCGGTCGCACCGGAATGCCGGAGTTCGCTTCGCGACCTTATGGTGGGATGGACTCCCTGCCGCTGCTATGCTTGGCTGAACAGACCGCCGACCCGGCACTGGCCAAGCAGGCCTCGGTGGTCTTCGAGACTTATCTGGCCACCGCCGCCGCCACCTGGCTCCAAGGTCATTGGCCTGTGGCAACCCAGCGTAGCTACACCGACACAATCAGTCAGCACGCCACCAGCGGGGTTAATCTCCTCTGGATGTACTTCGGCGGACTGCCAGGCGATGCAAGCCAAAACGGCATGGCTGCCGCCGCGATGGCCTATCGGCCGCCAAACGAGATAGTATCCATAGCCAACCGCCGCGACCGCGCCTACGCCACAACCATGCGGGCCTCGTGGGTCAAGGACAACGACCCCGACATCCATCTCAACCCGCCTGGGTTTCTCCAGTACACTTGGAGTGACCGCACTTACGCGGTGTACAGCCAGATGACCGCTCCCGGCACCCGCCTGCAGGAGCTGCAGATCTACGGTAACGGAGTGATGTGGCTTGATCCGAGCGGAGCCACCAGTTGCCTTTGGGTGACAGTGCCCAGCGGCGGCACCAGCCACACGCATGGTCAACCTGAGGCTGGGGCCGAATATGTCCAGAACGAGGGTGCCTTACTGCTGGTTGCCAAGCCGCTGCCGGGAGAAGCCTTTCCTTGGATCAAGGGCAATGTGCCGGCCAACCATCAGGCCATGATCAATGACTCGGCCGCCGACGGGCGCATCTATCTGGCCTATCCGGGTGTTCTGATTGCGATCACCGCGCCGAAGCCTTTTACCTGGGATCCGGAGCTGCTGCTGCAGTTTGAGCAGGTCAAGACCGACAAGCGCCGCAAGCCCGGCGATAAGCCCACGGATGGTTTCTATCGGCTCAAAGAGGGGCCCTTGGCCGTGGCCATCGATACGATGGCGCCGGACCATGCCAAGGGAAATACTCCTGCTGAAAAGCTGGCCTGGTTCCGCGAGCAGGTGCGAAACCGTACTCATCTGAGCGCCAAAGACGGCTCCGCAACCTACCGAGCACTGAACGGCCGCGAACTGCAGCGCACAATTGGTGAGTTGCCGCGTGTGGATGGAGTTCCAATCGACATCGCCGGCCAACCGTTCATTTCCAACCCCTGGATGTTCCAGCCCTACCAGCAGGATCCAAGGCAACCTTGCGAACTGACCGTCAGCATCGACGGCCGCACGCGAATTTACGATCTTAAGGATTACACGATACGCACTCACAACGGGCCGGCACGCCCGACGCAACTCATAGCCTCTCCAGAGGCCGATGCCGTTGCCCTGCGTTGGACGCCTGGGCCCGGCGAGCCGACAGGTTATATCATCCGCCGTGCCATCGGAGATGGTCCCTTCGAGGAGGTCGGCACGACGACTGATCCTGCATGGAGAGATAACGGAGCCCACGCCGGTACCGTCCATCGATACGAGGTTGCCGCCCGTAACGCAGGCGGTACAAGCCCCGGCAGCGTGTCGGTGGAGGTGACCCCGGGAGCGGGCATTCCGTCGAATCCCGCGGGCCTGGCTGCTGTTTCTGGCGACGGAAAGATAGCATTGAGCTGGCATCCAAGCGCAGGTGCCACCGGCTATCGTGTCTGGCGTTCCACTGTTTCGGGCGGCCCCTACACCCTTCTCACTTCCGTCTCAGAGTCCGAATTTTCGGATAAATCCGCCGAGAACTACACCAGCTACTGGTACGCCGTGAGCGCGCTTGCTCCTTCCGGCGAGAGCGGTCGTTCGGCGGAGGCTTTGGGCTTGCCCGCTCCGATTCCCCCGGCGCCACCTTCCGGAGTGACCTGGGAGCGGGCCGAGCAGACTCTGGGGGGGGTGACTCAAACCGGTATTCGCGTTCACTGGCAACCCGTGTCCGGGGCTGTTCGTTATAATGTGCGGGTGGCTGCTAGTCAGCGGGGTTTGCCTATCAACCGGGCCATCGCCCGGGGAGAAACCACCGCATTCCTTCCTGATTCCGTTTTGGGCGGCTCATCGTGGATCACCGTCTCTGCGGTGAACGGGGGAGGGCAAAGCCCTGGTTCCGAGGCGATCCAAATTCCAGGCATTGGAGGACGGCAACCTGACAAAGGGGCCGGCCCGAAAACCGTTGAATGATACTCCCCAGAAGGAGAGGGCAAACGGGATCAGGATTTCGGAGTGAGGCGGGCAACAAAGCCCCCTTTGCCACGTATTGTGAGGGGAATGCTGTCCTTGGCGCGGGCCTTGAAGGTCTTGTGGGACCATGTGTGTGGTGAGCTTCGAGTCCTAGAATTGAATCTCATCACTTCGGGAGGTCAGGGCAAAGGAAGACGGCTATGGAACGGAGTTCGACCGGCCGGGCCGCTGATTTCACACAACGGAATCGGATCCTGTTGGTGGTGACCGGCTCGATCCTGTCGATTTTCTTGTGTCCGACGGTTTCGAACCCGGGATTGGGATTGAACGGATCCTTCGTGTCAAAGCGGTTCGCGGGGACGAGCGGCTGCCACCGTCCATTCACCATTGCCTCCAAAGTGTAACGGGCGATCTTTTGTCCGTGGGACAAATTTTCCATGAGGATGACAGTATTGACCGGTGTCGGGTTACCCCAGGACACTTCGGCGATATCGCTCGGGGCAATGCCTGTTGAGGAAGCGACAGGGCTGGCAAAGCGGGACCGGATTTCATCCCCTAACCGCTTGGCGGCCGTCGTCAGATATTCTGGCACAAGGCCTGTTGCATCAGGGGGCAGGTTGATCAGAACGTTCGCACCCAAGCCGACGGTCCGGTAATAAAGGTTCACATGATCGGCCAGCGTCCGCATACGGGGCTCGCGGGGGTGGCCGGGGGAATGCCAGAACCACCCGCCGGCATAAAGGGCATTGTGGGTCGGGCATTCGCGGTTCCGCCAGAATTTCCCGAACGGCGTTCCCGAAAGCACGTCACCCTCAAGTAGGCCATAATCATTTGCCAGCGTGCCATCGGACCCGCTCACAGTCGGCCGGCTCCAGATGCTACCATCGACCGTGTTCACGGCATTCCACATGGGATAGACTACGCGACCGTCCTCATTGCCGGGCACCCATGTGTCCGGCCCCAGCATCATGCAATGGGGCTGCAACCGGCGCATCACTTCGGTCACCGCCCGCCATGTACGGTCGGTTCCGTTCCAGTGGTCGCACCAGATATAGGAAATCTCCCCGTAGTTGCTCAGCAATTCTGTCATTTGCTCCACTTGAACTTTTTCGAAGCGCTCCCGGAATGTTTCGCCGCCTGATTGAAACGCGTTGGCCACGGAAGCGCTCCATGCCGGGCCCCAGCTGTGGGCGAAGTCGGCCTCCCCCTTGTAGCCGCGCATGGTCTCATGCGCATCAAACATCGCGGTGTGGTAGAATCCGACTTTGAGCCCGTGCTTGCGGCAAGCCTCGACAAACTCGCGGACGATGTCCCCCTTGCCGTTCTTGTAGCGACTGTTTGCGATGCTGTATTCGGTCGTCTTGGTCGACCACAGGCAAAAGCCGCTTTCGTGCCTTGCCGTGAGCACAGCATATTTTGCCCCGAGGTTCTTTGCGGCGGTGACCCACTGCTCGGCATCAAGTTTGTCGGGATTGAACATCGCTGGTGACGCCCGGCCGTTGCCGTGTTCCTCACCGGTGAAGATGTTCAGGTCAAAGTGAACGAAAGCCCCGACTTCCAGATCCATGAAGGCGAGTTGTTCCGGGGTCGGCCGTGCCAGTGTTCTTCCCGAAGCAAATACAATGGAAGACATTCCAAAGACCAGCGGAATGGCAATTGATAGCAGGAGAAAATCTTTGCTCATAAACCCGTGGGCGTCATCTTCACCCGGTTCATTACTCCGCGGCGTTTCTCCGGCAGAAATGGCAGATAATTAGGCAATACCGCAAACTGAATAGAGATGCAGGTAAGGCAAAATCAGGAGAGCACCTTTCCTGGCCGACACGCAATTCCATCAGGGAAGCGGCGTAAGGCGGGCAACAAAGCCCCCTTTGCCACGTATTGTGAGGGGAATGCTGTCCTTGGCTCCGACGCTATAGTTCTTACGCGACCACGAATCGTTCCGATCCGGGGCGTCCGCCCATTGGTCGACGGAGTAAGTTCCCTGCCCTAGGAACCCCAACGGCAGGTTGAGTTCGGCCGTTTCACCGGAATTGATCACCCCGATGAACCATTCCTTACCGCTACGCCGAGCAAAAGCAGCCACGGATCCCACTTTACTGCCGGGGAGAACCACGGTCTCGTCCCATACGGAGGGGATGGACTTAAGCAAATCGATGCTCTCGTTCCCCAAGTAGTGATCGGGTCGGTCGGCATAGCATAGGAAGGGAGAGGTGAACACAATAGCTTGGGCCAGTTCCCGCGCCCAGGTGTAACCGTGAAGTTCATCGGGATTGAAGACGGTGGGGGTGTAGTCGCCGTGGCCTGCCAAATAGCGGTTGAATGGCAAGACGGCATCATGCTCGGGTGGCAGGATGCGATGATAGCGGTTGATGTGCCATTCGTGTCCGCGGACGGCCTCGCGGCTGATTTCATTGGGCCAGGTTCGATCCCGCCCTGAGGGTTTCACAGCCCCGTGAAAATCGACAAGAAGATGCAGTGCAGCGGCTTCGCGGAGCACATCATCGTACCAGTTAACCCAATCGAGACGGGCTGCGGGAGGAAAATCAATTTTCAGGCCGGCAACTCCGGCCCGCTTGGCATTGTCAAAATAGGTTTTCCGGTCACTTGGATCGAAAACCTCCTTGGAATGAACCCAAATCACCACTTTTACGTTCTGAGTATTTGCGTAATCGACCACGCCCTTGAGGCACTTCCATTGGTCTTTGTCCCCGTCTTTCCAATTCCTCCACCCTTCGTCAATCAGGTAATATTCAAAGCCCAGTTGTTTCGCCCAATCCACCCATTTTCTCTGCTCGGAGTACTTTGGAGCTCCACTGCTCCACCATTGCCAGACGGTGCGCCCTGGCTGGATCCAATCCGCGAGGGCGAGCTCTTTGGACGCCGGCGGGCATAGGTTATGATGGATATCGCTGTTGACGAGACCATTGAGATCGGGGGATACCATCGTCACCCGCCAAGGGGAAATAATGTCACCCGTGGCGTTCCACCCCTCCTTGTCGGCGTGGAAAAGGGCGGAAAGCCCCCCTTGCGGCGTCACTTTGAGTGCCATATCGCTGTAGTTCACCAGGTTGGCCTCGGATACCACGGCGTACCCGATGCCATCCGGGAGTTCCACGGTGACGGGACTGCCCACCACCTTCTCGGGAGTGAGTTCCGAAACCTTGGCCTTGGCAAAGAGTCCCTCGTAACAGCCGATGTTATCCTGGGACCAGAC
This sequence comes from Spartobacteria bacterium, assembly GCA_947471565.1. Lineage (GTDB taxonomy): Bacteria > Verrucomicrobiota > Verrucomicrobiia > Chthoniobacterales > UBA6821 > UBA6821. Next base: position 25,854 of record CANIVT010000016.1, read on the forward strand.
GGTTGCGTTGCTTGGCAGTATCCATGCGGATGATTCCCCGTTCACCCTGCGTGTTCCGTTACCCGGCACAACGTAACGGTACGCTGCTCCGTCGTCGAACAAGCGGAACTCCAGGGTCCAAGGAGTATTGCTGGGGCCGCCGGTCACAGGAATGGTTGCCACCTTGCAATAATTGACCGCGGTGGAGTGGACTCCCCGGGTTGGATAAGTCTCGTTGATTTCCGAGAAGGCGGGTTGTCCCAGCTTTGCGTTCGTCCCGAGGTCGTTGCCGTCGACGATGATCCCAATGGGGGAGGGGAGGAGCACGGTTTCCCCTCTGTTCTTGAGGGAGTAAGTCAGGCATCCGGCATCATTGAGCGAGATCGCAGCGGAAACCTGCCCGTTTGGACTCTTAACGACAATATTGGGAGCCTGCGCCGCCATTAGAGAAAACACCGAACATAGCAGCAGGCAGATCACTGCAATGCAGGTGAGTACGATTTTCGTTTTCATATTTATTGGATTCTATTAAACCTCAAAAAAAAGTACATTCTAATTGAGTGTATGATGGTAGATATAAGCCGCTAGTTTTCTCAAAAATCGACATATTCACCTCCATTGCCACACTCCCCCGAATCTCTTTTTGAGGTATTGAACTCTCCGAATCAAAGAAAATCCCTCTGTCCTGATAACGGTTTGAAAAATACTCCCTGAAAATGAATGTTTTAGTCCTTAAAAATTTCTCTCAACTTGTTGTAGTCCTCTTTTTGTTATCAATTATTTCCTCTTTGGTGGGGGCTGCCCCCCCATCGGTTCCTGAAACGAAAGCGGCGGATAGTGATGTATCGTCTCCGGCACCATCCACAGCCACCCCTCAATCTCTCAATACCTTTGGAGAGCGACGCAAGTGGATCATAGATACTGTCGTAGCTAACCCCGGTTCCTATGGGTCGTCAGACAACCCTTTCTTTGTTGCCGAAGCCTGCTTCCTTGCTGGGAAAATTGACGAAGGACGAGAAGTTGCCCGGAAAGGTTACCTTTATTGGAGTTCCAAAGATCCCCTTAAGGTACGCGCGACGGATTTCTTCCGACTGTGGCCGGCTATGGATTGTTACGTGCGCTACAAGCAATCCCTGGATGAGGAAAGCAAGGCCGCCTTCAAGAAGTTTATGACCGGCATTCGGTGCTACAGCTATGCCTATACCGCCAATCTGAGCATGGTGATGTGGACAACCCGGCTCTTGGGCGAGCAGGAATGGGGCTTTGACGCGTTTGTCCCCATGGCGCCAAAAGACACGACTTCCCATTACAAAGCCGACCCTGAGATTCCCATGAAGAAACGCCTGATGGGAATGATCAATGCCCAAGCCATGACCGGCGGTGAGGAATATGCCTCACGTCCCTACGGATCGGCTAATCTGGCACCTATCCTAACTCTTGCCCAACTTGCAAGCGATCCGGAACTCAAACTTCATGCGCGAATCGCGCACGAAACCTCGCTTGCCCGTTACGCATCAACCTGGCTCGAGGGAGCCATGGTCATCACGAGTCGTCGGAGTTATCCTGATCTTTGGAACGACCCCATGGGTGTGGCCACCTGGTTCTGGGTCTTTTTCGGCGGTGAACTGCAGCCGGAGGTTCAAAGTCACGCGCTGGAAGCCGCGGTGCTGGGCGAGCCTGCACCTAGGCTTATTGAGTTTGCAGCCACCAACCGGGTCAAGCCATACAGTGTCTTTAGCCGATTTCAGGAGGGTTCCTCCGGACGACAGATTTCTTGGATCGAAAGCCGTTACGGACTCTTTAGCGAATCCTTTCACACGAAGCCGGGTCCCTTTGGCCAGACTTATCCGTTCGGCGTTCGCTGGATCGTTCCCAACGACCCGCACTTCACGGTCCTGTGGTTTTCCGTGCCGTCGTTGGACGAGAATAATACCGGAAGCCATCCGCACGGTTTCTCAGTTCGGAACCAGACGACGTTCCAACACGAGGACTCACTGTTATACGTGGTGAACACCGAGGCGGAGCAGTCCGCTAAATATCCGTATGGTCTGGCATTCGTTCCCGGAGGTGCGTCGGCGGTGATCGACGAGTCCAAGACCGCAGGGAGGATTTTTCTTCACTACCCGGGAGTGTTCATCTCATTCCAATGCACCAAGCCGTTCTCTTGGGATCCAACGGTTCCGATAAAGAGCCCCAGCGGCAAACCCCGCGCCGGCGACTCCGAGTTCCGGGTGCCGGGGCCGACTTTTGCCGCCGCCATTGAAACCGCGCCAGGAGAGGAGTTTCCCGGAGCATCTCCAGAGGAACGGCTAAAACTCTTTCGGGAAGCCATTCTTGCCAAAAGCAGGCTGAGTCTTTCAGAAACCAAATCCCTGACTGGCAGTTACACCAACAGCCATGGGGTAGCGATTGCCCGGGTTTTCAAAGGAGCGGCGCAGGTCAATGGCAAGGGCGTGGATTTTGACAATTGGCCAGTAATTGAGAGTCCCTGGGTCACTCAACCAACCAAAAGCGCTCCTCTCACCGTCACTGATGGGACGACGAAGCGCACGTATGATTTTCAGATTTGGACTATCAAGTAAGTAGGACGGCTAATAAAAAATCCCCTCAAGCCCATAGGGGTTTTGCAAGGATCAATAGGGCTTCTGTTATTAAACTCTTCAAATCATCGCCATGAAACGCTCACTTCTCCCCTTGTTCTGGCTTTTATTCACATGCCTTGGATCTGCGAACACCACAGTCCTTGAGTCCATTAATTGGCCGCGGTTCATGGCGCGGCACGACATGGTTTGGGAACGCCTGCCGACGAGATGGACAGAGGCGCCGCATTTCGGCAACGCCATGCTCGGGTCGATGTTCTTTCAACAAAAGAATGAGTTAATATTACAAGTTTTCCGCGCGGACGTGCAGGAGCACCGCGATAACTCCTTCGGTTGGACAGCCTATAGCCGACCACGCCTGACCATTGGTGCGTTCGAGTTGAAGCCCGTGGGTAAAATCCAGGGCGGCAACCTGCGCACGGATCTGTGGAACGCGGAGTTGACGGGAACGATCACGACTGACCAGGGGGAAATCCGGCTACGCCATTTCGTTCACGCAGAAGATATGGCAATCGTGACGGAAATCTGGACCACCCCCGGTGAAGCCGCCTGCCAGTGGTCCTGGCAACCCGCACCCGCGCAGAGCGTACGCAAAGGGTATCCTACAAATTCCGCGGAGCTTGCCGAGTACGTCAAAAAATACGGGGAAGCCGATGCTAAAAAACTGAAAGCCCCGGAGCCGAATCCACCCGGAAGACTTGAAAGCAAAGGAACGGTGAATGTTTGGACCCAGGATCTGCTCTATGGAGGCCAATATGCCACCGCCTGGACGGAACTCGACAAAGGGAACGGCCACCGCATCCACCTTGCCACGATCGCCAACAGCTACCCTGAAAAAATAGCCCGCAAGGAGGCGCTTAAAACGATCGGCGAATTGGGCGCATGCGATCTGGCAAGTGCCGAGGCGTCCCATCGGGATTGGTGGCACCGATATTATCAGCAGAGTTTTGTCACTCTTCCGGAAACCCGGCTGGAAACACTCTATTGGAACAGCATCTTCCGCTACGGATGCACCGCACGCACCGGGCGTGCATTCGTCGATTGCCCCGGTATCTGGTTCCAAGGTGGCCAATGGCCTTACATCACCACGGATTACAACATCCAGACCGCGCTCTGGGGCGTTTATGCAGCCAACCGCCTGGATATCGGCGGCGAACTGATGGAAACCCTTCACCGCAGCCGCGCAGCTCTGGCAAGCAACGTGAGGCCCGTCGAGTGGCAGAATGACTCCGCCTATCTGAGTGTGGCCACCCAGCCGGATATGATCTCTCCGCGCGATCAGGACATGCGTTACTGGAATCTCATGGGCTGCTTACCGTGGGCTCTTCACAACTGCTGGTGGCAATACCGTTACTCGATGGATGACGACATGCTGAGGGAAAAGTTTTTTCCACTCTTGCGCCGATCCGTGAATTTCTACCTGCATCTGCTCCGGGAGGAGAACGGTAAGTTGAGACTGCCGCCCACGTATTCGCCTGAATCGGGCGTTTTTGAGGATTGCAATTTCGATTTATCGCTCCTGCGCTGGGGGTGCCGGACGCTGCTCTGGAGCGCGGCGCGCCTTCACATCGACGATCCCCTCATTCCCAAGTGGAAGGACGTGCTTGAGCGCTTGGTTGATTTTCCAGCCGACGAAAACGGTTTTCGCCTTGGTAGCAACAAACCTGCTGAGGCAAACCATCGCCACGGTTCTCACCTGCTCATGATCTACCCGCTTTATCTGGTTAATATCGACCAACCGGGTACCGCCGAAGTCCTGCGTGAATCCGTCGAACGTTTCAGCCGTACCAAGCATCTGCCTGCCATGGTGGCCACTCACAGCGTCCCTGCGGCCACGGCCATCGGCGATGGCAACCTTGCGCTCGATGGCCTTCATAAACAGATCGCCAATCTCTTTCCCAACGGCATGTGGTTCAATCCTTGCTGCCTTGAGTCCTCCCTCTCCGCGGCCAATGGCATCCAGACAATGCTAATCCAGAGCTGGGGTGATACCCTGCGCATCTTTCCGGCCGTTCCATCGGCATGGCCAGACGTCGCCTTCCACAATCTGCGAGCAGAAGGGGCTTTTTTGGTCAGCGGCGTTCGAAAAGGGGGCAAAACCGAATGGGTGCGCATCAAGAGCTTGGCAGGTGAACCGTGCCGAGTGAAAACGGACCTTCCCCCACCTGTTCGCTGCAGTCTTACGAAAGATCTCCTCACACCAAACGCCAGCGGAGCCTATGAATTGAATCTACGGAAGGGGGAGGAAGCTATGCTCCACTCAGGCACCAGCATGCCGGAAACAAGAATCACCGAAGTTCCTGAGGAGCCAAGTCTGTGCCGCAGCTTTGGTCTCAAAGCCAAAAAGGAACAAGACAAGGAACAGAGGAATCAAAACGGGAGTGGCGTTAAAAATGCAGTTTTTTGATCGAGAAAAGATCGGATCAAAAAACTCCAAAAGTATGAACTTGATGGGCTTTTCCTGATCAGGGATTAGGCCCGGAGGTATTTGGTTTCGAGTTCTTCATCCGCTGGACCTGCCCATCGGAGAGAGGGCATTTGAAAAAATGAGGTCCTGTTGCGCAACAAGGGTGAGCGGCAGGAAACGAAAAAAGCAGGTGCAGTTGGAACCTTCTGATTTGGAACGTATTAGCTTACCCCGATGATTGAGCTGGAGCTGGGTTGAGGCATTGCCCCAAGGGTACCCTTGGGGGCAGCACTCAAACCCAGACCATGAGGAAAACACGACACACAGAAGAGACGATCATCCAGGTGCTCAACGAAACACGATCAGGAGGGGTAGTCAGTGAGATCTGCAGGAGATACGGCATCAGTGAAGCCACCTTCTACAAGTGGAAGCAGAAGTGCGGTTCTCGATGCGCTTTTATCGGGATTCCGTTTGGTTCCTGACGAGCAGCAGGGCGACCAGGCTGATCAGGGCCATCGCGGCGAGATAGAGGCCGACCGATCCAAGTCCGTGGCTAAGTGCCAGCGCGGTCGCGGCATAGGGCGTGAGCGAGGCGCCTAGGATTCCGGCGATGTTGAAGGCAATCGATGCTCCGGTGTATCGCACCTCCACGGGGAAGAGTTCCGAGAGAAAGGTTCCGAGCGGCGCATAGGTGACCCCCATGAGGAGGAATCCGATCACGAGTGTCGAGACGACCCCCGGAGTGCCTGCGGAGAAAAGCCATCCGAAACAGAGCCCGAAGATCAGGATCGCCACGGTGGCAAGGAGGAGCATGTTCCGGCGACCGATCCGGGTGGCGAACCATGCCGTGCAGGGAATCGAGAGAGCAAAGAACAGGACGCCGGAGAGTTGGAGAATCAGGAAAGTTTCCCGCGAGTAGCCAAGTTTTGTCGTGCCCCAGGAAAGGGAGAAGACGATCAGGATGTAGAAGATCACGAAGGTCGCCACCGCGGCAAAGGTGGCAGGAATCACGATGCGGAGATGATGGCGGACGATATCGAGCATCGGGATAGCGACATGTTTCCCCTTGGAAGCAGCCTCCAGAAAGGCCGGCGTCTCGGTGATGTTCAGGCGGACGTAGAGCCCCACGAGCACGAGGATGCTGCTGGCGAGGAAGGGCAGACGCCATCCCCACGACAGAAAGGCGGAGTCATCGAGGCATTTGGTGAGGATAAGAAAGATCCCCCCTGAGAAGAGGAATCCTATCGGTGCTCCGAGTTGGGGGAACATCCCGTACCAGTCGCGTTTTCCGGGAGGGGCGTTCTCCGTGGCCAGCAGGACGGCGCCGCCCCATTCCCCGCCGAGGCCGAATCCCTGTCCGAATCGGCAGAGGGCGAGCAGGGCGGATGCTGCAACGCCGATCGAGCTGTAGGTGGGGAGGAGACCGATCGCCACGGTGGAGAGTCCCATGGTCAGGAGTGCTGCGACCAGGGTTGCTTTTCTACCGATTCGGTCACCGAAATGCCCGAAAAAAATCGAACCGAGCGGGCGGGCGAAGAAGGCCAGAGCGAAGGTCGCGAGCGACTGCAGTGTAGCCGCCGTCGCATCCCCTTGGGGGAAGAAGAGCTTCGGGAAAACCAGCACCGCCGCCGTGGCGTAGATGTAGAAGTCAAAGAACTCGATGGCCGTGCCTGCGAGGCTGGCCATCAGGATCCGGATGGGGGAGTTTGGGCGAGGGGCGGACATCGTAGGAGGAAAGAAAAGCTGAAAACCTGAAATGCTAAAAAGCTAAAAAGCTAAAAGGGTGAAATGGGAATCAGAGATAAAGTCGATTGCCACCAGGTTCCTGTGGCATCCCCAATTTTTTCATTCTTCATTCATCCTTTTTCATTTCCCCCTTAAAACCTCTTCTCCTGGGCCATAGAGAACCAGTCGCTTTTGGCGCCGGGTCTGCCTCCATCCTGGCGGATGTATTTGCTGAGGTCCTCGCCGCGGCCGCCGGGTCTTCCTCCCGGACCACCTGGTCCACCCTGACGGGGTTGGCGGGGACCGAGTTCAACGTTGGTCTTGAGCGAGAGGGCGATGCGTTTGCGCGGCAGGTCGACCTCCATGACGGTGGCCTGAACCTTCTGGCCGACCTTAAGGAAGTCGGCGGGGTTTTTCACGAAGTCGTCGCTGATCTGGCTGATGTGAACCAAACCGTCCTGATGGACGCCGATGTCGACGAAGGCTCCGAAGGCCGTGACGTTGGTCACGATGCCGGGAAGCTTCATGCCGGGCTGGAGGTCCTCCACCTTCTCGACCCCGTCGGCGAAGCTGAACGCCTCGAACTGCTCGCGAGGGTCGCGGCCCGGCTTGGAAAGCTCGGCGACGATGTCCTTGAGCGTGGGAAGTCCTACCTCGGGGGTGACGTAGCGGTCGAGTTTGATCGCGGCCCGTTTGGCAGGATCCCTCAGGAGATCGGTCACCGTGCAGCCGAGATCGGCTGCCATCCGGTCGACGAGTTCGTAGCGCTCCGGATGGACGGCACTCGCGTCAAGCGGATGAGCCCCGTCGCGGATACGGAGGAAGCCGGCCGCCTGCTCAAAGGCTTTCGGTCCGAGGCCGCTGACTTTCAGAAGCTCGGCCCGTGATTTGAAGGGGCCATTGGTGTCGCGATGGGAGACGAGGCTTGCGGCCGTGCGGGAGTTCAGTCCCGAGACATAGGCGAGAAGATGGCGGGAGGCGGTATTGAGCTCCACGCCGACTTTGTTCACGCAGGAGACGACCACGTCATCGAGCGAACGCTTGAGCGCGGCCTGATCGACATCGTGCTGGTACTGACCGACTCCGATCGATTTCGGGTCGAGTTTCACCAGTTCCGCGAGCGGATCCATCAGGCGACGTCCGATCGAGACCGCACCTCGGACGGTGACGTCATGGTTAGGGAATTCCTCACGTGCGATCTCGCTCGCCGAATAGATCGAGGCCCCGCTCTCGCTGACCATGACGATCGTGATGGAGGAGGGGAGCTTGAGCTTCTTCACGAAGGCCTCGGTCTCGCGCGAGGCGGTGCCGTTGCCGATCGCGATCGCCTCGACCTTGTGGATACGGACCATGTTGAGGATCGCCTCAGCGGCCTCCATCTCCTCGCCTCGACTGCGGCCGGGATAGATGACCTCGTTGGCGAGGAGCTTTCCCTGACGGTCGAGCAAAACGACTTTGCAACCGGTGCGGAACCCGGGATCGATGCCGAGAGTCATCTTCTGACCCAGGGGCGAAGCGAGCAGGAGCTCGCGGAGATTGTCGGCAAAGACGCGGATCGCCTCCTCGTCGGCCTTCTTCTTGTAGAAAGTGCGGGCCTCCACCTCCATGGAGAAGCCGAGCAAGCGCTTCAAGCAGTCGTCGCAGGCAAGGCGCGCCTGCTCGGCGGCGGGTGAGCTTCCCTTCACAAAGAGCCCGTAGAGCGTGCCGAGCGCCTCGGTCTCGGGAGGAGTGAGACGGGTGTAGAGGAAGCCCTCGGTCTCGCCGCGTCGCATGGCGAGAATACGGTGGGAGGGGGCCGTGGCGGCGGGTTCGCTCCAGTCGAAGTAGTCCTTGAACTTGGCTCCCTCCTCTTCCTTGCCTGAGACAAGGGTCGATTTCATGACTCCTTTCTCCAAATAGAGCGAACGCAGGCGGGCACGGGCAGTGGCGTCGTCATTGATCCGCTCGGCAAGGATGTCGCGAGCGCCGGCAAGGACCTCGGCCACGGTGGCCACGGTCGAGGTCTTGGCATCGACCGTAACGCTGTTGCCTACGAAGGGGGCGGCCTCCTTCTCGGGATCGGTCAAGGGATCCTGGGCCCAGAGGAGCTCGGAAAGCGGTTCAAGACCGAGTTCCTTGGCGATCGTGGCGCGGGTTCGCTTTCTCGGCTTGTAGGGCAGGTAGATATCCTCGAGTGCGGTCAGTGTCGCGGCGGTATCAACCTTTGCCCGCAGTTCCTCGGTGAGCAGTTTGCGTTCCTCGAGCGAGGAGATGATCGATTCGCGCCTCTTGTCGAGGGTCTCGAGTTGTTCGATGCGGTCGCGGATCGACGTGATCTGGACCTCGTCGAGCTCGCCGGTGCGCTCTTTACGGTACCGAGCGATGAAGGGAATGGTCGCACCTTCCTCGAGGAGCACGGCCGTGGCAGCGACCTGACGAGGCTGAAGACCGAGTTCCTTGGTAATCTGAACGATGTGTTTTTCGAGCATGGAGAAAGGTTGTTTAGACTGAAGACTGTTAGACTTTTAGGAAAAGAGGGGAGGCAAGTGCGTGAGGGGATGGAAGTTGGAAGCTGGGGAAAAAACGGAGAAGCAAATAGGGGGTAATGAAACTTGAAGCCTGAAAGCTGAGCTTTTTAGCTTTTCCCCACCGGCTTGGGATTGAAGATACGGAACCAGTTGCCGAAATTCTTCTTCATCGCTTCACGGAAGGGAAGGTAGTTGGCATTAAGAGTGCCTCCTTTTGGGACGGCCTCGAGCAGGGCTGCCACGGAAAGTTCCGTCAGGTCATAGGCCGTCGAGGAGATGCCGGCGGCCGAATCATGGTGGGCATCGCTTCCTGCCGTGGCGGCGAGCCCTCGACGAGCGGCGTAGGTGGCGGCGTCGGTATTGAAGCTCTTGAAGGTCACCGCGGCATTGAATGTCTCGATGGCGGCCAGATCGAGGTCGTCGAGTACTTCCTGACGGATTCCGGCGCGGAAGCGGTCAAAGGGGTGGGGTGCCACGGCGATGCCTCCCCGTTCCCTGACCGCGGCGACCACCTCGGCCGCGGGGCGTCCCTTCATCTGGGGGAGGGTGGTGCCAAGGCAGAGCAGGTGACCGTCGGCGGTGGAGACCTCCACCCCGGGAATGATCAGGAATCCATCCACCGCGAAGCCGTCCTTGCGGATCAAACCCTTGCGGGTCAGATAGTCGACCGCATCGCAGGTATTGTGGTCGGTGAGGGCAATACCACTCAACCCCTTGTGCTTTGCTGCCGCGACCATGGCCTCGGGCGAACCGCAAGCATCCGCCGAATAGTGCGTGTGAAGATGAAGGTCAAAGGCGTGGCGCATGGTTTTGAGATCAATACTCTGAACTGAATTCCTGAACGCTGAAAAGGGAAACTGGGCACGGAGATCAATATTCATTTCATTTTGAATTGAAATCTCCAATGGCCCTGCTTTGTTTAAGCCATGCCTCCGGCTTCCTCGGCCAAGGCGAGTCATGAGACTCCCGGATCAGCGAGCGGTTCCCGTTCGCCAAGGGCGGCAGCATCTCCTGATCCCTTGGTGGAAATTCAGCTCGGAATGGCAGGTATCTTTGCCGATTTGGCTGACCTGCTCGGCAATCCTTCCTCTCTGGGATCAATTTACGGACTGCTTTTTGCCTCACCCAATCCGCTTTCGATGGAGGAGATTGTGGAAAGACTCGGCATCAGTACCGGCACGGCCAGTCAGGGGTTGCGTCGGCTTGTGGAACTCGAAGCTGTGACCCCTATCAAAGCTGAAGGGGAACGTGTGACCCGCTACACGGCCAAGTTAGAGCTAAGACCGTTTGTGTCGGCCTTTTTGAATCAGCAGCTACTGCCTCGTCTCGGGAAGTCGTCCGATCGTCTGGCCTCTCTGGAAGAAGCGCTAGGTGGACTCGAGCCGTCCGATCAGGAGGCGCTACGTTTCCGAATCAGTCGGGCCACAAAATGGCACAATCGGGCGAAGACGTTCCTGCCGATTATCAGGCGCTTCCTAGGAAGCACCTGAGTCGAAAGTCGAAAGTCGAGAGCCAGGACCATTTGATGCAACTCACAATGAATACATTTCGGTTTGAGAAACTTGAGGTCTGGCAACAGGCCAGAAAGCTGAATCGAAAGATCTACGACTGTACGCGCGGATTTCCCGATGAGGAACGTTATGCTTTGATGAGTCAGATCAGAAGAGCATCTGTTTCAGTGGCCTCCAATATCGCAGAAGGGTCGGGAAGAAACTCCGATGTTGATTTCTCCCGATTTCTTGAAATTTCCTATGGATCCCTGATGGAGGTTATTTCGCAACTATACCTCGCGTTGGATGAGAAATACATCAAAGAGGTCCAGATGCAGGAGATATCCGTTGCTGCTCACGGACTTTCCGCCCAGATAATCGCTCTTTCCAGAGCCCTTGGCAGACAACCTCGGCGAACTGAGGGGAAGTGATTCTGGCCGTTCGCCGTTCGATTCAACCTCCGCCTGCATCTGCTAGCATTCGACGTTCGCCCTTCGTCTTTCGACTCATTATGAAGCATTTTTTAATAGTCGGAGCGGGTTTTTCCGGACTGGTTCTCGCAGAGCGGCTCTCGAGTCAACTGGGGGCGAAGTGCACAATCGTCGAGAAGCGCGGTCATCTTGGAGGTAATGCCCAGGACGAGTATGATGCAGCTGGGGTGTTGGTTCACAAATACGGACCTCATTATTTCCGTACCAATTCGCCTCGCATCGTGGAGTATCTCTCCCAGTTCACCGAGTGGCATCCCGTTGAGTACAAGATTCTGAGCTGGTCAGACGGGCGCTATTGGAATTTCCCGATCAATCTCAACACCTTCGAGCAGTATCTGGGTCGCGAGAGCACTAGCGATGAGTTCGAGGCATGGCTTGCTTCCAAACGGGTGCCGATCGAGAAACCTTCGAATTCCGAGGAAGTCATCGTATCTCAGGTCGGTTGGGAGCTCTATGAAAAGTTTTTTAAGAACTATACCCTCAAGCAGTGGAAAAAGGATCCCAAGGATCTTGATGCATCCGTCTGCGGGCGGATCCCTATCCGTACCAACCGAGACGACCGCTACTTAAGAGAGGAATTTCAGGCACTTCCGAAGGAGGGGTATCACCGCATGTTCGAGCGCATGCTGGCCGCTTCACCCGGCGTCAAACTCCTTCTCAATACCGACTACCGCGATGTGGTGGAGAAGATTCCTCACGATCATCTGATCTATACCGGCCCGATCGACGAATATTTTGATTTCTGCTTTGGACCGCTTCCTTACCGATCGCTTCGCTTCGAGAACGAATCCATCACTCCGGAACAACTCCAGGGGAGGGAAGCCATCGCCGGGAAAACGGGATTCTGGCAACCCGCCATGCAGGTGAACTATCCCAATGACCAGGAATACACCCGCATCGTCGAGATTAAGCACGCGACCGGCCAGGAGACACCGAACACAACGATCGTCCGCGAATACCCGGATGATTACGCTCCCGGGAAAGAAGCCTATTACCCGATTCCTACTCCTGAGACCGCGGCACTTTACCGGAAATACGCCGAAAAAGCCGAATCTCTCAGCAATGTCTCATTCGTGGGCCGCCTCGCTACTTACCGCTACTACAATATGGATCAGGTTGTTGGTATGGCTTTGACGGAGTTTGAAAAGATAAAAGATTATACCAACTAACCATGAATACCCACTGTCTCAGCGTCATCATGCCTGTTTACAACGAGGCTAATACCGTTGAAGAGGTCATTCGCAAGGTTCTTGAGCAGCCCCAAGTCGCCGAACTGATCACTATCAACGATGCCTCCCAGGACAGCACCGGCGATGTGCTCCGAGAACTGGCTAAGAGTCTTCCTAGGATGAAAGTCTTCGAGCATTCGGTTAATCAAGGCAAGGGAGCTGCGCTTCGCACCGGAATCTCACATGCTACACATCCCTACGTGCTGATTCAGGATGCGGATCTGGAGTATGATCCAGAGGAATATCCTATCCTGTTGAAGCCAATCCTCTGCGGGAAGGCCGATGTCGTCTTCGGTTCGCGATTTATTGGAGGAGAAGCCCACCGCGTACTCTATTTCTGGCACTCCCTGGGGAACCAGTTTCTGACTCTTCTTTCCAATATGTTTACCAATCTGAACATCACTGATATGGAGACCTGTTACAAGGTCTTCAGAAGGGAGATCATTCAGTCAATTAGGATTGAGGAAAACCGTTTCGGCTTCGAGCCAGAGATCACTGCCAAGGTCGCTAGAAAAAAAGTCCGCATCTACGAGGTGGCCATCTCTTACCACGGTCGCACCTATGCCGAGGGTAAGAAGATCGGATGGAAAGATGGCATCAGTGCGATCCGCTGCATCCTGAAGTACGGAATGAGCAGACACTAAGGTTTAAGATGGGAGCTAATTTTTAGATAGCATCTTCTGTCTCACGTTATTCATGATCTACGCCTTTTGGATCCTACTAAGTACTTGGCTCGTTTGCTCGGGGTGGGTGCTTTCTTTACTCAAAGAGTTGAATGCGGGTGGATACATCATCTCGATGCTTCTGTTTGGAGTTCTGATTCTAGTATTACTCCGCAAGGGGATTGGGACTGGTTTTTTTAAGCCCTTCTATCCTTGGAGAAAGCTATTTAGACGATTCCGAAGACCTTTTCCTCTGATCTTTTTACTTTATCTCCTGCTTAACCTGCTTGGTGGTGCTCTTTATGCACCCACAAATTACGACGCGATTTGCTACAGATTGCCGAGGATTCTTCATTGGTGGAGTGAGGGGCAATGGCACTGGATCGGGGGTTGGAATGAGCGCATGGACTATAGTGCCACAGGGATGGAGTGGTTGATGGCCCCAATCCTAATCCTATTCAAGACAGACCGGCCTCTCTTTTTGATTAATCTCATTTCTTACGCTCTGCTACCCGGCATGATCTACACCGCTTTTACCGGGCTTGGCATTGCGCGGCGCGTGGCCTGGTGCTGGATGTGGATTCTCCCGACCGCTTACTGCTTTGTTTTTCAGGCTGGAAGCATTGGTAACGACTGCTTGGCCGCAGTCTATTTGCTTGCCGCGGTGGTCTTTGCTATGCGGGCAGTGAGAACTTCTAGTTGGTCTGACGCCGCACTCTCTCTTCTCGCCGCTGCACTCATGACAGGAACAAAGGCCTGCAATCTTCCACTGCTTCTACCACTGGCGTTTGTGATGATTCCTCTTTGGAGGATTCTTTTCCTAAAGCCATATTCGACCCTTATACTCTGCATTGTGGCTGTTGCTATTTCATTCCTTCCTAATGCTGCATCAAATAGCATCCATACAGGTGATTGGAGTGGTGATCCTTTTAATAAGGAAAAAATGAAATTGTCCTCTCCGATTGCAGGTATTGCAGGCAACTCACTTCAGGCGTTGCTTGGTGCAGTGGCGCCCCCGCTGCTTCCCAATGCAAAGAGCCTTAGTCACAAAACAGAGCAATTAATAACTGGAACTCCCCTAAGGGGAATTCGAGAGCATTTTCCGAGATTGGGGCTCTGGCTTGGTGAAATGCCTTCTGAAGAGGGAGCCGGTATAGGAGTGGGTATTACGCTACTGGTTCTTATGTCAATTATGGGAGGGGTTTTTCTAGGTTTTGGAGGTATTATTTCAAAGAAGGCGATGATCTTCGGTACGCTCGCCTGGGTGGCCCTTACGGTTTTTATGGCTAAAATGGGCTCAGAGAGCATAGCTCGCCTGATAGCACCTTACTACATCGTCATTATGATTCCCCTTTTGGTGCTGAGATGTCAGGGGAGAGTGATCAGGAGTCGGTTTTGGAATTCCATCGCCGTCGTCTGTATGCTGATGGCTGCGGTCCCGCTGCTTCTCAGCCCCGGTCGCCCGCTCCTTCCGGTAAACTTCATGATCTCGTACCTCGTGAATTTTCCCTCAATGACGGGAATCTCCGAGCGGATGCAACGAGTCTATTCCGTTTATGGTAGTCGATCCGATAGTCTTACCGAAGTGCGTGATCAGTTGCCGTTCGGCACTAAAACAATCGGTTTTGCCGGTTCAGGAAACGAATCAGAGTACTCCTTTTGGAAGCCATTTCCCGGGAGGCAGGTCAAGGATCTTAAACCTGTAGAGGGGAAGATAGCTGATCTTAAGGGGGTGGATGTAGTCCTTGGATCTGAGATGGGGTTGGATGATCGCTATCACATGAAGGCCTCGGAATTCGCCGCCCGCATTGAAGGGAAAATACTTTGGCAGGGGAAAGTCGACACGATGGCTAGTAGGGAACCAATGATGTGGTATGTTATAGTCCCTTCTTCTGGTCGATATTTTATAAAAGATAAATCCTAATACGTTTTATGTCTGCGACCTTCAATGCAAGCAAACTGGGTCTCTTTATCGTTATGGGTCTGGGCATTCTATTTGCATGGATGGCAGGCAATTATGTGGTCGAAGAGGACTACACACCCATAGCCGCTGTGCTCGGGTTTCTAGTGGTTGTCACCATGATATTCGGAGTGGGCCAGTCAATTTACGCTCTGATTCCTATCTGCTGGGGGTTGACTGGTAAGATCAGCGTTCTTCCATTGCCCTTTGATGTCCGCCAACTAGTAATCATGCTTGCCTGTGGACTGTTTATCCCAGCAATCATCTTTAAATCAAAGATGAGAAAGCCCCCTTTCGAGTCGATTGATCTCTGGATATGGATCAACCTTCTCTACATCGCAATCACATTCATTAGGAATCCTGTAGGGGTAGCGGCCATAGGTGGTAGTGCTCGTGTTGGAGGTAAGCCGTATGTAGATGTTATTCTCGGATTAATGGCCTATTTGATGCTTAGCAGATTCCGAATATCAACGAAATTTGCAAGCGCATTGCCGCTGTATATAGTTTTAGTAAGTGCTTTCACTGCATTTGCTGGAGGAGTTGCAATGTTAGTTCCTAGTGTTGGCAGTGTTCTTGGTAAGTTCTATAGTGCATTTTTGGATACGTCATACTACGCAGGCGGTGATGCTCTGCAGGCTGTGGTCGGAGAAACGCGCCTTGGATTTTTAACAGGATTAGGAAGTTCCTTAATTCTCTTTTGCATCTCAAGCGTCAATCCCATTCAGATGATAAGAATCCAAAATCTAAAACTTTTGTTTTTCTATTGCTCTGGGTATATCATGATTCTCTTGGGAGGATTCCGTAACGGTATTATTGCAGCATTCTTGCAGACAGCGGTAGCTATTTTCATTCGTGATCGATTTGTCGGAGTTGTAAAATTCTTGTTCCTTATCTTCATCATCGCGGTGGGAGGGATCCTTTTGAGCTATTCCTCAGTGAATCTTCCCTACACATTCCAGAGGGCTCTCTGCTTCCTTCCTGGAAACTGGGATGAGACTGCAAAATCAGATGCCCAGGGAAGTAGCGAGTGGAGGTTTGAGATGTGGAAGATGGCTTTGACATCGGATAAGTATATCAAGAGCAAGTTCCTTGGTGACGGGTTCGGGTTTCTAAGAGAAGATTTTGAGAGAGGAGTGGATATGATGTATGGAAGAACTAGCTTAGCGGCTAATGAAGTTGAGCAGGAGCAGTTCATGCTGGGTGGGGATTTTCATAGTGGTCCCGTTTCCTCTATTCGCTTTGTCGGATATGTGGGGTTGGTGCTGTTCTTGATACTTCTTGTGAAGTGTGTATATTATGCAACCAGCGTTATTAGGAAAGCAACCGGAACCCCTTTTCAAAAGATTAGCCTATTTATAGGAATACCTATCATTATCTATCCGATATTCTTCGTTTTTGTTTTTGGTGATTATCGAACAGGTATAGTAGATCTTTTATACTCTGTTGGAATGATAAAGTTGCTGACCTTCTCACTGCAGGACTACCAAGCAGGCAGAGGCAGGGGGAATGCGCTCCACCCAGCACGTAGTCCCTCGCTCTAATGGGCACTCGGTCCAAGCGTTTTGCTTCCGGAGTCGTCACGTCCTATGGGGCGATCTTGGTCAATGTCTTCTACACCCTCTTTAGTGTACGCATGGCCCTGCACTATCTGGGTAAGGAGCAGTTCGGGCTCTGGGCATTAGCACTCCAGATTTCAGGCTACATGGCCCTTCTTGAGTTAGGAATGTCTTCTGCGATCAGTCGATTTCTTGCCGATCATAAGGATGATGTGAACGGCGGGGAGTATGGTAGCCTGCTACTCACTGGTGGTATCGTTTTCGGGATCCAAGGGTGTATGATAGCGATAGCGGGAGCGGTATTCTCCTACGCCGCACCAAGTTTATTCCATATCCCCCCCGATCTGGCATCCGATTTTAGATGGGTGCTTGTCCTCCTTACCTCGCTCTCCGGATTCACCATTGCCACGCGCAGTCTTGGAGGGCCTCTATGGGCCTTTCAGCGGATGGACATCACCAATCTGTTGGCGATCGTAACGCTCGTTGTCAGCTATGGGGTGCTGTGGATGGGATTTAGGGCGGGATATGGAATCTATAGTCTGGCTTATGCCAATATCCCAACCGCTATCTTATCACCGGTCATTTTATGCATCGTCTGTTTGCGAAACGGCTATTATCCAACTCGAGGCTCTTGGGGTGGGCCAAAGTGGGTGCTTTTTCGAAAACTTTTCGCTTTTGGCAAGGATGTGCTTATAATGTCGAGTGGCTCCCAGTTGGTGAATGCATCGCAGGTCATGATCCTGAGCCGTCTTGCTGGTCTCGATGCCGCGGCAACCTTCTCTGTCGGTACGAAGTTCTACACGATGGGGCAACAGTTTGTTTGGAAGGTTCTGGACAATTCAGCGCCTGCTCTTACGGAGATTTTTGTCAGGGGCGAGAGGATTCGATTTAACGAACGGTTCTGGAATGTCGTGAGCGTGACGGCATTTCTAGCAACAATTGGTGCGTCAGGACTTATGATGGGGAATCAGATACTGGTTACCTTCTGGACATCGGGAGTCATACAGTGGAGTCTCGGCGCGGATGTGATTCTTGCAGCACTTCTGATAGTCACCTCGCTCTCTCGCTGCTTCGTTGGAATCTTTGGTCTGGTTGGGGATCTCAGACCTGTACGACACATTTACTTCCTGGAAGGGTGCCTGTTTATCCTTCTTGCTCTTGCTGCCGTTAGGCATTTTGGGGTGATTGGTGTCTTGGCAGCATCTCTCGTAGCCCATCTCTCCGTGACAATGGTCATTTCGAGTCGTGTTGCCTCAACATGGCTTGATTCAATGAGACCACTTGTACACATAATCTGGAGCACTCTAGTGATCACTCTTGTCGTTCTTGTAGTGGCTGTTGCAATCAAGGTTTCTCATCCCTTAACAATCGTTGTCATTCCTCTCTCCCTCCTCCTCATCTTCTCTGTTACCCTAGCAGTTTGGCTGATGATACTACCCCCAAAAATAAGGCAGGACATCGCCCTTAGAATAAAAAAAACATGAACAAGACGCGCTCCTTTCTTTATCGCATCGCAAAAATTGCAAAACACAACCCCGCAGATTTGAGGGTTGTGTTTGGAACAGCCAACGCTGTGGCAGAAGCCATTGAGTCCCCCAGTGCCGATATAAGGGTCTTTCCGAGTATTGACTATGCTGACATTACATGTGCCTCCAGCAGATTTGTCATGCAGACATTCCCTGGAATAGGCGCATCGATTTCCATGCTTGAGGGGGCAGCCCTAGCGGCTTTCATTCAGAAACTTGGCGCTAAGCGCATTTTTGAATTCGGTACATACAAGGGAGTATCCACAACCCAACTGGCACTGAACCTGCCTGATGGTGGAATGGTCTACACACTCGATCTCCCTGAAGATCATCCCGCCTACACTCTGGCAATAACGAAAGCCGAGGAGCGTGAGATCGCAACTGAAATCGGTAAGGGCATCCTCATTCCTCAGGAACTTCGGCATAAAGTAATATTCCTGAGATCTGATTCAGCTACATTCGACACGACTCCCTATCTGGGCTCCATGGATCTTGTATTCGTGGATGGGGCGCATAGCTTTGATTATGTAAAAAACGATACGGAAAAGGGGTGGGAGATGTTGCGCCCGGGCGGGATTATCGCTTGGCATGATTGCACTCCAAGTCATCCGGAAGTTGTCAGTTATCTGAAATCACGCACCCCTATGCCTACACTGGTACAGGGAACTGCACTGGCCTTTGTTAAAAAGTAGGATAGTAGAATGATTGATAGGGTGGATTGATAACATAAGAACAAATTGAAAATCCTCATCGCAACTAACACGTTTCCTACTAATAAGGATGGTGTTTCGGAGGCTGCCTCGGTGATGGCATCTGCATTTTTAGAGAAAGGTTGGAATGTGGAGATCGTTACCGAACCTATCGTTCCTGCCCGAGAAGCACTTGAATGGAAGGGTATCCCGATCTACGAATTTAAGATTACTGGAGCGACCAAGTTTCCATATCCCTTGGTAGGAGAGGTCGGAGCGTATCGGCGCTTTCTTATGGCGGGAAGTTGGGATGTAATCATTTTCCATAGTTATGCCTGGCCGCTTTATGCGGCCGCTCCCATTCTGGAAAAACTTATAGCGCGGAAGGTCTTGGTCAGTCATGGCTATGGTGCATTGCAGTGGATTCCTGCCAAGAAGCCTCCCTTCGGTTTCGCCCAACTGGCTCGTTCCATTGTTCAGAGTCTGCGGATGCTGACTTGGTTGAAGAAAATTGACCGTGTTGTCTATCTGAGTGAGCGAAGGGACTGGAAGGCATTCTACGATCATCGCCTGGCATCGTTGATTGGTCATCCCGGGATCAGGGTTATTCCCAATGGGGTTGACTCCGATGCGAGGAGGGTAGTATCCCCTCGATTTCGAGAGAGTCTTGGTGTGCCAAAGGAGAGTTTTCTCCTCCTCTGCGTGGCCAACTACTCCCGACGTAAAGATCAAGGATTTGCAGCCCGAGCATTCCGCCGAGCAGGCATTACCAACGCGACCTTGGTTTTTATCGGAAGTGACTTCAATGAATGGTCGCAAAAGTTCCAGAGAGAAGACGCCGCGTCGCTACAGAGTCACTCTTCAGAAAGAATCATCTGGCTGGAGAAACTGGACAGGGAATCAACCCTTGGTGCCTTTGCTGAGTGTGATGGCTTTGTGCTCTCGGCCGATCATGAAGCCCAACCAATTGCCCTGCTCGAAGCCATGAGGGAACAAAAGCCATGGATTGCTCGTGCTGCCGGATGTATCTCTGAAATGCCGGGTGGAGTCTGTGTCCATTCAGAGAAAGAAATGGCGAAGCAGATGATCCATCTGGCAGGCGACCAAAAAGTGCGGACCACCCTTGGAAAACAAGGACATCAGGCCGTGGAGGAAACCTACAATCGCCAACACTACATCGACGCCTACTGCAAGTTGGTCACCGAGATGACAGACATTAAATCGGATCGTCTGGCAGCGCAATTCTCGCAAACCAATACAAACGCCCCATGAGTCAATTCACGCACTATAGAGAAGCCATCAAGACTGCCCTCTTCGGCCACTTGACTGCATTCAAGCAGAAACACAATATCAGACGGCGGCCCACTAGCCGTGTCATGCACTGCGGCATCGATCACGCGGTGCAGCGTTACACACGGATCTGCAAGACATTGCTGGCTCACATCCCTAACCGAGAATCACTCAAGGGAGCGGTGGTCAGCGAGATAGGCTGCGGAGATTGTTTTGCGTCTGCTGATATGATGCTTGGACTTGGGGCCAAGCACGTGCACTTGGTGGAATCTCTGCCTCTTGATTTAACAGAAGGCAACCGTGCTGCACTGCAAATCCTGGCAAACAATTCAGAACTTCCAAACCGCGCTGAACTGCTGGACGATGGGGATTTGCTTCAATTGAATCCGTTAAAGGCAAGCTATCACAGGGGATTCCTTGAAAGCATCAAACTTCCCGAGCAAGTCGATTTTCTCTACTCGTTTGATGTCCTCGAACACGTCGAAGATCTGGAAGGATTCTTCTCCTACTGTGGCGAGGTGGTTCGGCCGGGAGGGGTCATGGTGCACAAATTCGATCTCAGCGGCCACGGTTTATTCGAAGATCCAATGCCACCACTCGATTTTCAAACCTTTCCTAAATGGCTGTTCGACCTGATTTTTGTGAAATATCAACGTGCTGTAGGCCACTTTGCAGATGAGTTCATTACCTCCATGGAAAAACACGGCTTCACTGATTTGAAGATCATTCCCATAAGAACTGCGGACCCGGAATATCTCGACGAGATCTGGCCTGAGTTACGAAAAGAGGCGCGAGTCCGTAAACGCGAAATTGTTTCCCTTTTGGATCTTGTCGTCATCGCAAAGAAATCATGAAACACATTAAATACTTAAACCTCTCAGAAAAGAAAATTAAAGCCAGATGAACACTACAAAATATCATATCGCAAATCGAATTAATCAGGAGCTATTAAAATATACTCCTTATGACTTGAAAATTCGTATTCCAGATTCAAATATTGATGTAGCTTCTATTGGATTAAATCTAGTAAAAGAATCACAAAACAAAATAAGACTAGTTCAAGTAGGAGCCTGTGATGGGAGCACAGGAGATCCTGTAAACCAGCAACTGCGTACAGGTTCAGTAGATGCTGTCGTTGTTGAGCCTGTTTATGAAAACTACTTGGCGCTAAAGCAAAGTTATAATGGAGTGAATAATGTAGTTGCTGTGCATGCTGCAATTGGAAAGAAAGATGGGAAAGCTAATTTCTATAAAGTGAAAAATGAGGGGCGCTGGATAGATTCATCTTATGCGAAGCAATTGGGATCATTTAATGTAAATCACTTAGAAAGACACGGCGTGCAATGCAGTGAAATTGAGGTCATAGATGTAACAGTATTTACTCTAGAAACATTAATGCAAAATAATAATATAAGTAATATCGATTTTCTCTTGGTTGATACCGAGGGTTATGATGCTGAAATTATTAATATGGCTCTTGATATAGACAACCCGCCAAACATACTATGTTTCGAATATATTCATTTAGCAAAAAATGAAATATCTAACTTGTTTAATCGTTTCGAAAAAATGAGTTATAAATGGATTCATGATTCAATGAATACATTAGCGATTAGAAACCTATAATAATTCAAACTATTATGAATAGGAAAAAATGCCGAGTAATATTCACATAAGTGAATCCTGTATTCGCTTGGGTGGAGTCGAGAGTCTGATCCGGCAACTCCTTCTTTACGATCCACTTTCGTCTGCCGTTGGTATTCTAGATCCGGACTCCGGAGTAATGGATCGTGCTATGGGCCTTCGTAAGCATCGCTTTTCATCTGCAGTCAGCGTCCGTCGTGCGGCTCAAAGCTACAGACTTTCTGCTGAAACTGTTATTTGGCACAACTTTGCGGGTCTGATGATGTGCGGTGCCGTCATTCCCTGCGATCAAAGTATTCTTTTCCTGCATACTAATAGTACAGATGTCTTTGATTTGCTCCCTGAGAGGATTCCCTATCTTCACGGTATCCTGACCAGTGGTGATGATCTGAAAAAGGAGATCCATGCTCGGATTCCCAAGGTGCCCCTACCAGTGATACCGCTTCAGTATCCCCTTCCTCGCGCTGGCAAGCGTGGGCCGAGTAGGGATGCCGGGGAACCCATCGTCATCGGTTATTCCGGCAGGCTGGAAATCACCCAGAAAAAGGTACTGAGGCTGGAAGAATTCTGCCGAGCCCTCAATGCCGCCGGCATCCACTTTAATCTGGAAATTCTAGGTGCTGGATCCGCCGAAGAGGCATTGAGAAAAATCCTTAAACCATGGAAGCCATCCTTCTTGGGAAAATGCTCCTCTGGCGAGGTTATGGAGATCTACGGAAAGTGGGACTACAGTGTCTGCTGCAGTGATTATGAGACAGGCCCCTTGTCCATCCTTGAAGGAATGGTCGCGGGAGCACTCCCTGTATACCCAGAAATCCCATCCCAAGCCGCAAAGGTGCTCCATGAATTGGAATATCCACGATACACCCCTGGAGATATGAAGGATGCTGCCGATCTCATATTGAAAATCGAGCAAGAGGGGAAAGGAGAGCAGATGAGGACTGCGTTGTCATGGGCCTTGGAACATCGGAGCCCGATGAAGTTTGTCGAAGATATGAATCAAGCGCTTGCGGTTATCGCCAGGGAACGCCGTCAGGTGATGATTCCGCCCCTGCCTTATGGATTTAAAGAGTATTTGCCTTTCGTGCTACGAAGTCTTTTACCAGAGAAAGGAGGCTTTCTCAAGTGAAGCAAGTGCTCCGAATTGCCATATTAACGACCGATGCCAGGGGTGCCATGGGGTTTCCTAATGATGATTTACCTAACTTTGGAACTGCCATCCGATCGTTACTGGAAGGGTTTGAGATGCTTGGAGGACATGGAGAAACTGATAAAGAGAGCTCAGGAAAACCACGAATCAGATACCAAGAACTAGGAACAGTACCTCCCTTTGAAATCCATGTAATTTCCTGCACCCAGCAGATCATGGCGTCTCCGGAGAAATTGGCTTCCAATATTTGGTTCCACTCGCTTTATGTTCCCAAGGCAGGATGGCTGAGATCCGGGTATCTGGGATGTGCGCTAGCCGTCAGGAAAAAGCTCCGAGAGATCAAACCCGACCTAGTTCATGCCCAGGGAACCGAGCGTGACTGTGCGCTGAGTGCAACTTTCTCTCCTTATCCAAGGCTGCTGACAATTCATGGAAACCTTCGTCTTATCAAGAAACAGATGGGATTTAAACTATTCTCTGCAATGTGGTTTCAGAGTTTTCTTGAGGGTTTTGCAGTTCCCCAGTTCGACGGAGTCATCTGCATCACAAATTATACGAGGGAAGCGGTAGAGCACGAAGTTCCTAAGACCTGGGTGGTGCCAAATGCGGTTGATCCGGCGTTCCTCGCACTAGGTGAGAAACGACTATCTGATGCCAGTGCTCGACTATCAACACTCGACTCTCGACTCACAACTCCAATTATCCTCGTCGTTGCCAACATTGATGAAAGAAAGAACCAGAACGCTTTTGTTCGTGCGCTCGATCCCTTAGCGAAAAAGATGAACTTCCAGGTTCGCTTTTTCGGCGGCTGTGAAGGGTCCGACTACGCACGGGAGTTCAAAGAACTAATTGCCTCTCGACCTTGGTGTCACTATGGGGGGATGCTTGGAAGGCAGGAACTGTTGAATCAGTTTGAGCAAGCTACTATGCTTGCGTTGCCCACGCATGAGGACAACTGCCCCATGGTCGTGCTGGAAGCCATGGCCGCAGGCGTTCCGGTGATGGCATCCAAAGTTGGGGGGGTCCCTGACCTGATTGAACGGGTAAGAACCGGGCTATTCTGTGATCCCTGCGATCCTGAAAGTTTCAGAGCCGGAGTTAAAAGACTGCTCGGAGATCGTGAGTTTGCTCACCAAATGGCATCTGCGGCCCAGGATGATGCGATGCGGCGCTTTCATCCCTTAGTCATTGCCAGCAAACATCTGGAGATTTACCAAGAGTTGCTGTCTGGAAAAGGGAAAATCAATGGATGTTAACAGATGGCATGATTACAAACGGGAATGAATGGCTTCAACATGAAAACTAAGCCGCTTTTCCCCATCCCAGACCCGAGATCGGAACCCTTATTCCCCTTTCGGGAATTAGGAACCCTGCTCGGTATCCTGCTCGGCTACACCCTTGTTACCTTAATTCTATGGGGCAGTCTTGAACCGCATTACGACAGTCCTGGATACACAGATCCCGCCGCAAGTTACCTAATGGGTAAGGGGTTCACCTCGGGATGCTGGTATCTTCAGGGAAATAGGGAATTCTGGGTCGGAAATGTACCTCTACATCAGTTACTCCTGATTCCTTGGTTTAAGTTAGCAGGATTTTCATATTGTTCAGTGAAACTCCTAAATTCAATCTATCTATTCATGGGAATGGTCTTGTTCTGGCTCGGAATGAGATCCGGAAAACTTGTCATTTCTCCCGTCCTGCGAATCGGGGCCATCAGTTTCTTTCTCATCACATATAGCGCATACACACTGGAGACCTCAGGCCGTCCAGAGCCGCTCTGCTTCCTTATTGCCTGTGCAAGTTGGTATTTCTTCAACAGTAAGGGTAAATTGCTCCGCTGGAGTGGACTTGGGCTGTGCGGAGTTCTCGCGCCATGGGCGGGATTGCCTTTGGCCGCTTTTTTTGCATTTGCCGGCTTGGGTACAATCCTGATCTATCGCAAGAGATACTTCGTGGAAGTACTTGCGCTGGCATTTGGTGGAATCATCGGCACCTTGGCTCTTCTTTTCTTATATCATTCGATGGGTGTTCTGGAAATATTTCTTGCCAATATTAGTCCTCATACGAATTTATTGACAGGCAACAATAAGCATCAGACAGCGGCTTATGTCGAATGGGAAAAACTAATGAATTCTCCGGATTGGAAACTAGGAGGATTACGGTCAAACTCGCTATTCTTGATAGTTCTCATTTCGATGGGGGTATCGTTGACAGCGCTCATTACCTCTCAAGCCAAAAAGCTTGCGGCGGTAAATATCAGTTGTTTCACAATGCTACCGAGCTTATTCTTATTAATAGGGGTGTTCCCATATTACTACACATTCTATATGATACTACCGCTTACGTTATCTCTTTTTGGATTGATATCTGCCGGTGTGATCAAGAACCAGTTGATTTTTCGGTTCATAATTGTACTCCTTATTGCAGGAGCTTTTCTTCCTGGGA
>CANIVT010000017.1 GCA_947471565.1 Spartobacteria bacterium
ACATTGTCCTGACCGCCTGCAAGCTGCTCTCCTCCGAACAACGCAAGATGTTGGAATCAGGTCGGTGAAAACCACCCCTTCGGAAGGGTTGGTTACGAATAATTAGCAAAATAGTACTGGGAATTCTTTAGAGGGAAGCCTACGTAAAAGCTTGAAAATCCATGGCACGCCCCACCGATCAATCTGACGGAGAGGAGAACCCGACCGATTCCTTGGGTGGAAATAGGCCGGCTCTGAGAAAAGTTCCCATGATTGATCCTGGATTCCGGGAAGAGATGGAGTCCTCCGTGCTTCGACCCCGAATTCTCGGGATTAAGAAACCCGCCAATCCGAGCGATCGGCGGAATCTGAAGTTCCTCGGGTTGGCGTTCCTTGTGGCGGTAGTGATTTTCGTGATTCTGGAATTCAAGCAGTTCCGTGAAGCCGCTCGGGAGGCCAAGCATTCCGCTGTCGATTTCATACGGACGAAGTGATCTCTTTCGTCCCGGGGTGGGTTTCCGTTCCAACGGAAAAGATGGCGGCGCCCATCGTTTCCTGATCCCTTCATATCTTTCCATGCCTTTTCAATCCCTCGGCCTTGACGCCGCAATCCTCAAAGCCGTCCGCGACACCGGTTACACCGAGCCCACTCCGATTCAGAAGGAGGCAATCCCTGTCGTGCTGCGCCGGAAAGACCTCATCGGCATTGCCCAGACCGGAACAGGCAAGACGGCTGCCTTTACCCTGCCGATTCTCTCCATGCTTGCCGCCGCCCCCTCGGGTGGCATCCGGGCTCTCGTTGTGGCTCCCACGCGGGAACTGGTTGTCCAGATCGAGGAGAACGTCCGGGCCTATGCGAGGCATCTCCCGCTCACGGTTGCGACCATCTTCGGCGGGGTGAGCGAAAAGCCCCAGATCAAAGCCTTGGAACAGGGCGCCGATCTTGTGATTGCTACGCCAGGTCGCCTTCTCGACATCATCCGGGGCAGGGAGAAGGCCTTCGCACACATCGAATTCCTTGTCCTTGATGAGGCCGACCGGATGCTCGACATGGGATTCGTGCCGGCGATCCGCCAGATCGTGAAGTTGCTTCCCAGGAAGCGGCAGACCCTCTTTTTCTCGGCAACGCTCTCCCGTGAGATCGAGAAGCTCACTGGCGAGTTCCTGACCGAACCTGAAACAGTAGAGATTGGCCGCAGGTCGAATCCCGCCGACACCGTCACCCAGTCGGTGCACGAGATTTCCCAGCATCTCAAGCCAACGCTTCTCCTGCATCTGCTCCAGGATCCCAGGATGGCCATGGTGCTGGTCTTCACGCGGACGAAGCACGGGGCCGACCGCATCGCCCGCAAGCTCGACCAGGCGGGCATCTCATCTGGAACGATCCATTCCAACCGCTCTCAGAATCAGCGCCTCCGCGCACTCAATGAATTCCGGGAGGGGAAGACTCGTGTCCTTGTCGCCACCGACATCGCCGCGCGCGGCATCGATGTCGACGGTATCACCCACGTGGTGAACTACGACTTTCCCCCGCATCATGAGGATTATGTCCACCGGATCGGCCGCACCGGCCGTGCCAAGGCCGTCGGCGAGGCGATCAGCTTCGTCTCGCGCGAGGAGGAGGATTCGCTGCGCGGGTTGGAACGATTCACAAGGCGCGGCGTGCCACGCGTGAAGGCCGATGGATTCGACTATAACCAACCGGGCCCCGCGAGGGAATCTGGAGGCAACCGTCGTCCATCCCGCAAACCGGGTGAGGTCCGTGTTCCGAAAGGCGAACCCAATCATGCCCAGCGTCGTCGCCGTGGTGGCCGTCCCGATGGTAAACCGCGTGATGTCTCGATGAGCGGCGAACCCGCCAAGGGTCCAGGTGGCAAAGGGATCGGACGCTTTTTCGGCTTCGGCAGGAAGAAGTAACGCCTCTTAGTGGGCACCCTGGAGGACGATTTCGGTGATGAATGGTTTTGTGGATTCTGTTCCGGGGTAGATCTCCTCGATGGTGAGGGTGATGACATCGCCCTGATTCAGCACCTGGTCGTTGAATCGGAAGTCCTGCCATTTCCAAGTATCAGCCAACCTTAACCGGGCAATAGGTTTTTTGTTGAGGGAGAGAAGCATCGACCTGACCCGGGCATGCGACCGGAAAGCCCTCGGCGATTCGATCATGCCATTGGCGATGGAGAGCCCGTAGAACGGGGTGTCCCGGCAATCCGCAGGCAGTTTGCTCGGAAGCTGAAAGGTGATCGTGGTATTTTTCCAATCCTCCGGTGCCATCCACCCGGTCATCGCATCGTCGTCGCAGAGTTGGGGTGCAGGTTTTGACGGAGCACCTGCGATGGTCTCCCAAAAGAAGGCGCAGCGCAGGGAGCATCCCCCCATAAGTTCCTGGAGGACAGGATAGGTGACCTTGGCGTGGAGGGTCGGGATGTTTTCCGCGGCCCATCCAGAGGGCATTCCCGCGAAAAGCAATGAAAGGAGGAACGCCCTCAGCTTTGAGCGCATCGTTGGTATAGGGAATTTCTACTGAACTAAGACAAGCAAGCCTTGCAGGTCCCGTAGAGAATGATCTCGTGGTCGATGACCTCAAAGCCTGGAGGAGCAAGATTTTTGAGACCGCCGGCCACGCATTTTTGAAGGTCGAAAACCTGACCGCAGTCGCGGCAATGGAAGTGATGGTGGTGCCCCTTGTCGGACCGTTCGTAGCGGGGCGCCTGTCCCGGGATCTCGACGCAGCAGACCTGGCCCTCTGCCTGAAGATTCTTCAACGAGCGGTAAACGGTGGCGATGCCCAGCGAGGGCACGACCTTGATTGCCAAGCGGTGGATGTCATCCGGAAGCAACGGGCCATCCTGTTCCTCCAAGACAGCCTTGATCGCCTCTTTCTGGCGTGTGGTGCGTCGCTCGATACTCAAGATTTCACTATGCTTGTAGGGAGTCCCTATTTCAAGGCGTCGACGATCGTGGAGACATTATGCCTTATCATCGAGTCGTAGGTGGTGGCCTCCTTTTCCCCAAGTCCGTCTGAGTAGAGAACTCCTCCCGTGCTTGCTCCCGTTTCCAGCGCGATCTGGTTGACCGCGCGGCTGTTCTCGATGCTTTCGAAAAAGACGGCCTTCACCCCTTCCCTGC
The DNA here is from genome assembly GCA_947471565.1 of Spartobacteria bacterium. Taxonomy (GTDB): domain Bacteria; phylum Verrucomicrobiota; class Verrucomicrobiia; order Chthoniobacterales; family UBA6821; genus UBA6821. Next base: position 3,109 of record CANIVT010000017.1, read on the forward strand.
GGATGATCCCAACGAGTTCCTTCACGTGTTTTGAGGAGGGCTCCTCTCCTGTAGAGACGCCCTTGACCGGGAGGATCACGAATCCGTAATCCCTTGCGAAGTACTGGAGTGCGTCATGGGAGGTGACGAGTTTGCGTTTGGAGCGTGGAAGCTCCGAAAGCTTCACGCGGATCCAGCGTTCGAGATCGTCGCACGAATCTTGGAATAGTTCTTCACGCTCTTGATAAAAACCTGCGTTAGCTGGATCGGCTTTTTTGAACTCTTGTTCCAGTGTTCTCCCTGCGCGCTCCATGTTGGAGATGCTGTGCCACCAATGGGGATCCTCGATCAAGCACCCGTCCTCCTCCAGCCGGAGGGAAGGGATTCCTTTGCTGACATCGATAAAGCGGGTCTTCCCCTCCACTGTATCGGTGAGTTTCCCGAGGAATCCTTCCATCCCTTTTCCAGTAAAGAGCACCAGATCGGCGTCGGCGACGTTGCGGATATCACGCGTGGTGGGTTGGAAGTCGTGCGGATCCATTCCTGGGCGGATGATCTCCGTGATCTTGACCCTGTCTCCCCCGATCTGACGCGCCAGGTCGGTCGTGATGGTCGACAGGGAGGCCACTTTCAATTCGGCGTGCAGGGTGGCCGGGCCCGTGAACACCGTCATGAGGATCCATGGAAGCAAGAAGAGGAGAGTGCGAAGTAATGGCTTCATAACGATAATGATAGTTCGGTATTGACAGCGCGCGAGATCTATTGATAAAAGGTAATCAGTATCAATCACTCCATGCAACCAATACTTCCCTCGCACCCGATCCGTTCCATCACGGCTTTCTCTCTTCTTGTGGCGATGCTTGCAGCGTCATGTCCGGCACGTCTTGGGGCCTGCGCGTCCTGTCCGAGCGGTGATGTCGGGACGAGCTATAATTTCCCCGATGGCGCGGGAGGACTCGCCTGGATGCAGTACAACTTCGAGTCGCAGAGCCAGAACTACAGCGGATTCAATAGAGCCCCTGCCGATGCCAACCATGACAAGTTGATCCAGACCTCCACGATGATCGCCGGGTTCCAATATTTCTGGAATGAGAAGTGGGGATTTCAAGTGCTCGTACCCTCTGCCAACACCCTCTACAGATATGCCCAACACAATGACGGTCATAGCGAGGAGGAACACGAGGGAGGGCATGAGGAGGAACAGGTTGTCACCAAGCAGTGGTGGGCGATGGGGGATATTCGCCTGAACGCCATCTGGACGGGGCTTTCGAAAGACCAATCGACCGGAATCAATCTGGGGGTGAAGCTCCCTTCCGGAAATTGGACCGAACCCAATGTGGAACGCTCCGTGCAGGTCGGCACCGGAAGCACTGACATCCTCTTTGGATTCTACCACCGCCACCGCATCACCAGCGATGCGCGCTGGAGTTGGTATTCGCAGGCGCAGTTGGACGCCCCGGTGATTTCACAGGGTGGTTACACACCCGGAATCGCCGTCGATGTGGCCGCAGGGGTGTATTACTCTGGTCTCCGGATCGGAAAGGTGAAGATCCGCCCCATCGCACAGACTCTGTTCACGACGGTTGCGGCAGATTCAGGGCCCGCCGCATCCGGGCAGAACAACGGCTTCCAACAGCTCTCGTTGGCACCCGGTATCGAGTTTGAACTTCATCCGGTGCGGCTCTACACGGATGTGGCCATGCCGGTAATGAATAACGTCTCCGGCAACCAACTCATCGCCCCGGCCCAAGTCAGAGTGATTGCCAGTTATGCGTTCTAGTTATGGATGCCAATGTCGGATCGACATCCGGGTTGGCGGTAGGTAGGGGTATCGGCCCGATGAGGATCAGGTTTTCATGGATTGCAGCCCTCGCCTTGGTATTTACCGCCGAGGCCAAACCGCCCCCGTTGCTTGATCCTGTGATCAATATCCTCGAACAGGAGAAGTTGCTGGGCGATTGGTTAGGCTATCGTCCCAAGTGGAAGGATCAGGGCGTGGACATTACGGCCCAGTCGGTGACCGACATGTTCTGGAACACCGTTGGCGGAGCCTCCCAAGGTAGCGCGTGCGACGGCCTTTTCCAGTTCGGCACCGAGATCGACACCGAGAAAACCCTGGGACTGACTGGGGGAACCTTCAACACCACTTGGTTCTGGCTCTACGGTCGCAATCCTTCCGCCTATGTCGGTGATGTCAATGCCGTGAGCGGGATCTCCGGTAATCCCGCCTTCCGCTGTTACCAACTTTGGTATCAGCAGAACATTGCCATCGGGGGGGTCGACGATGCCCTCTCCCTTCGGGGCGGTCTGATGGGAATCGATGCGGAATTCTTTCTAAGTCCGACAGCCCTTCTTTTTGTCAACGGTACCTTCGGTATGCCGGCACTTTTCTCTCAGAATCCCGCCAACAGCGGCCCCCAATACCCGATGGCAACCCCCGGGCTTCGACTAGCGGTTCATCCCTTCCCTTGGCTGATTGTCCGGAGCGATCTCAGCCAGGCCAACCCCTTTCCCCAAGATCAGAACCTCCACAACTTTAACTGGAACTTCGGCCCCTCTGGAGGCCTTCTTAGCATCAACGAGGTGGAATGCTCCTGGAAATCCATCTCGAACAGGAAACAGCTTCCAGGCACTGCCAAGGCCGGATTTTGGATCCAGTCAGGCCCGAGTCCCGTCGTGCCGGAGGAGTGGTCCTTCGGTCCACCCCAGTCGCTCCAGTACTGCACAGGTTTCTATGCGATTCTCGATCAGATGCTCCTGCGCGAGCAGGATGCCGCCTGCGCCTCCGGCGGCAAAAAAACGGTCGCTCTTCCGGTGGGTGGCAGCGCGGTTCCAATCGCCGATTCGGATGATGCCGCCGCCCAGGGACTCAGAAGCTTTCTACGCGTGGGATTCTGCCCTCAGCCCTACAATCCGCTTTCCCTCTACACCGATGCGGGACTTGTCTACACGGGATTGATCCCGGGACGGAATGAGGACCAACTGGGGCTCGCCTTCTGCTACGGTCAGATGAGCAGCGGATACATGGCTGTTGGCAACCAGCAGGGGGTGCCCGGCCCCTCCTTTGAGTCGGTGGTGGAGTTGACCTACTCGATCAGGCTGGCTCCGGCGATCGCCCTGCAGCCCGATCTGCAGTATGTGCTCCATCCCGGAGGGAGTCGCCAGTACGGCAATGCCCTTGTCGCGGGCTTCCGGGCCGTGGTGGATTTCTAGCACGTGGCTCAACTCCAATCAGAGGGTCATGGACTCACGCCAGATCGTGGTGATAATCGGGTAATGATGTTTTCCAGATGTATCAGGAAGGTTGGTTTTGCCGCATGGGTTGCCATGGCGGCGGCAGGAATGGCAGCTCCGGAGAAAAAAACGCCTCCGCAGAAGCTCGCTCCATCTGCACCCCAGGTGGTCGAGGTCGGAGTCTGGCCGACAGTCATCTACAACCTGGATGTCCATTCCAACACCTACTACATGACCGCCTATGTCTGGTTCGTTTGGCGTGGTGATATCGATCCGAGCGAGACGGTCGAGTTCACCAACAATGTCGAGAGCTGGGGGCTGACCAAAGCGAGGACCTATCCGAAGCCCATCACGCTTCCCGACGGCCGCCGATACCAGTGCCTCCGCATCGAGGGCCGCTTCTTCCAACCTTTCAGTCTGAGGCGCTTTCCCTTGGAGCAGCACATGCTCTCACTGACCATCGAGGACAACACGTACTCTTCGGACAGGCTTGTCTACCGGTTCGATCAGCGGCATTCCGGCTTGGACTCCGGTCTCGTGATTCCCGGTTGGACGTTGCAGTCCTGGAAGGGAACGGAGGGAACTCATCATTACGGCACGAATCTCGGCGACGAGACCGTGGGCGCCGATACTTCCGACTACGGCACGATCTGCTTCGAGGTCCGGGTGACCCGTCCCGTAAACTACTTCCTCTGGAAGATGCTCCTTCCGGTCGTGATCATCCTGCTGGCTTGCTGGACGGCGTTGCTGCTGCATCCCTCTCAATTGGCCTCACGCGCCGCGATGACCGGGACGGCTCTCCTAACGACCGTCTTCATGCAGCAGGGGTACACCTCCAACCTGCCTGAGTTGAACTATCTCGTCCTGATGGACAAGATCTACGTCGTTGTCTACCTGCTGATCATTGTTTCGCTTGTTCAGGTCGTGATCCAGGGAGCACTGGAGAAAGTCCATACAAAGGACGATTTTCGGAAAGCTGTCCTGATCGACAAGGTCAGCGTAATCGTTCAGGCGGCTGCCTTTGCCATCTCCCTCTGGGTGATCAACGCCACCACGAACTGACGGGGTAAACCCCGCAGCGTCAGAAAACGACGTAGAGCCTGGCCCCGAGCGTCCAGACGGTACCCAATGTCCCGTTGCCGGCTGGGTTAACAAGGCACTGGGCATAGGGTTTGAGGGAGAGCCACTTGGTGGCCTGAATGTTGTAGAAGCCCTCGATGACCTGAGTCGAGGTGTAGGCGGGAAGCTTCGCGTATTCGCCCTGAGTGTAGGTGTTGAGCCCGTTCTGATAGGAATTGTATTGCTGGCTGTAGAATCCGCAGCCCAGGGCGGCACCGATCTGATCCGCCGGGCGCGCGTTCCAAGGTCCTTTCCAGACCAGGCCGGTCTGGAAGTAAAAGGGCATCGCCTGATCACCGGGATTGGAGAAAGCCGCCTCGTTGAAGGAGTAGAGGCCGCGGTCCGACAGGGTCTTGGCCTTGGGGGTGACGGGATTCTTTCCTTCGCTCTGATTATCCGCAGCGTCATGGTGCCGGAAGAGCATCTGGTCGGCCTGGAGGTAGATTCCCATGACGGTGGAGTTGTAGTTGGATCCCGCTACCTTGCCGGGCACCGTCTGGTCATAATTGTAGGGGGTGTAGCTACAGTTGGGCATGGCCCAGATGTAGTAACCGACGGCGTACTTTCCCTCGAGCTTGTCGGTGCCCAGTTTCGGGGTCCACCCGATCTCGTTCACGCTGTAAAGACCGTTGCCCGACCAGGTGCTGTAGAGACCCTGCATACCGCCTGTGGAGTTATTGTTCGGTGCACCGGCGGTATTGAATCCGCCGTTCTGGGAGTACTTCTGCTGATTGCCGTTGTTCTTGGTGCTTCCGGTTGGAACCCCGTTTTTGTTGACGGTGGGCACATTGGCATAGGGCACTTTGACCTTACCGATGTAGGAGGGAGAGATATTCGCGTAGGGATAGACGCTCGTCGCGGTGAACTGAGGATTCTGCGAAACGCCCGTCGCGTTGGCAACGGCCTGATAAAGGCCCGCCTGAATATAGGTGCTCGAGGAGGGTTTCACGCGCAGGGTGCCGCCCCAGGCCAAGTAGGAGGAACTCCACCCGACCGCGGAGGAGCTGTAGAGGTTGGTTTTGCCGTTGTTGGCTGCAACGGGCATGCCGGGACCATCTGGGCCCACGCCGATGCCCTTGGAGGAGTTGATCATGTTGTTCTCAAACAATTTTGAGAGCGGTTGCTGCAGGAACTGATCGTAAGGATTCTCCATACCGATATTCAGAAATCCGATCCGGTTGGCGTACTGCACGTACTGTTGCATCATGCGCATCCCAAAGCCGCTGCTCATGTCGGTTGGGTTCCAGGCGCTGGTTGTGCCCGTAGTGCCGGCGGCGTAGGCAGGATTGTTGTCGACCACATTGCGGTAGCGCCAATCAGAGAGGATCGTCACGCCGTCGATTCCAAACACCGGCTTAAAGTCGTAGAAGAACTTGATGCGGATCTCGGGAATGAAGTTGCTCCGGGGCATCCCGCTCGACTGGGGAAACCCACCTGAGACCTGCCCGAAATAGACATACTTCAGGACGCCCTGCATGGTGAGCCCATGATCTTTCAGCGGTTTGCCAAGGCCGAACCAATCACCCGTCGCGCCAGACTGGTCGAGGTAGCGGTGGAATTGTGCTCCCATTTCCTCTCTGGAGGAAAAGATGTCGAGGTGGGGATTGTAGACTAGGGCAGAGGTGTTGATGTGACTGACGGAATTGACCAAGCCTTGTTCGGCGTGAACAAGAGACTGCCCTGCGAGGTGGAGTTCCCTTCCGGCTCCGGTAGCCGCGCCGTGGACGAGGCCTTTGACCGCCACTGCGTCCCGATGCAGGGTCTCCTTGAGTTCTCCGTTCCACCAGCGTTCGATGCGTGAGAGCGGGCTTTCCTTGCTTTCCTGCGGAGCTTGGGGTGAGGAGGCCCTGAGTGAGAGGATCGGGAGTGTCAGCAGAAGAAGGGTCAGGGAGAGGCGTTTTGTCATGGGAGATTAGGAATCGGGAACGGAATTTCTCGATGATGGGTCTCCGGATGGCAATCCGCGCCATGTTACGATTTCATCACAACGGGCACCATGGCCTGCCGCTTAAACCAGCGGCATAACTCCCTTCCGGAGTTGACGGGGCTCGAACCCGCAACCCCCGCCGTGACAGGGCGGTGCTCTGACCAATTGAGCTACAACTCCAGGGATGCCTCGGGAAACCCCGAGGGCTGGTAATCATCCACGCAATCGCGCCCGGGGCAATCTTTTTTGTGACTTTCCGGGCAGGGAAAGGCATCCTGATGCCAAGACGCCATGGCCTATCCAACCTACACCGCATTCCTGAAGGCCCTTGAGGAGGCGGGCGAACTGCGCCGGATTAGTGAACCCGTCGCCACCGAGTTACAGATCACGGAAATCGCCGACCGTGAGATGAAGTCCCCGGGCGGGGGGAAGGCGCTGCTCTTCGAGAAGCCGACGATCAACGGCAAGGTCTCCGCCTTCCCTGTGGCGATCAATGCCCTGGGGTCGAAGCGTCGCATGGCGATGGCGCTGGGTCTCGACTCGGTCGACGAGCTGGCCTCCCAGCTGGAATTCCTGATGAAGGCCAAGCCGCCGAAGAGCTTCAAGGATGCCCTCAAGCTCCTGCGAAATGGCATCGATCTCATCCACGCCCGTCCCAAGAATGTTCGTGATGGCATTTGCCAGGAAGTCATCCACCGCATCGGCGAGGGGAGTGCCGGCGAGCCTTTCTCACTCGATCATCTCCCGATCCTGAAATGCTGGCCGCAGGACGGAGGCCGCTTTATCACCCTGCCGACGGTCTACACCAAGGATCCCGACACCGGGGAGCGCAACGTCGGCATGTATCGCATCCAGATCTATGACGGTGCCACCACGGGCATGCATTGGCAGGTGCACAAGGTCGGCGCACGCCACGGCAAGCGCTACTACGAGCGAGGAGAGAAGATGCCCGTCGCCATCTGCCTCGGTGGCGATCCAGCCCTCACATTGGCTGCCACGGCACCGCTTCCCGACGGAATCGACGAGATCCTCTTCGCCGGATTCGCCCGCAAGAAATCCGTGGAGCTGGTGAAGTGCGTCACCCAGCCGCTTGAGGTGCCGGCCTGCAGTGATTTCGTGATCGAGGGATATGTCCAACCGGGCGAGACGCGCCCCGAGGGGCCCTTCGGCGATCACACCGGATTCTACACGCCAGTGGACGACTACCCCGTCTTCCACGTGACCGCGATCACCCATCGGAAGGAGGCTGTCTATCCCTGCACGATTGTCGGGATCCCGCCGATGGAGGATTTCTACATGGGAGAGGCGAGCGTCCGGATCTTCCTGCCTATTTTCAAGATGAACTTCCCCGAGATCGTCGATATGGCGCTCCCGGCCGAAGGGACGTTCCATAACCTCGTCTTCGTCTCGATCAAAAAGCAGTACCCGTGGCAGGCCTTCAAAGTGATGCACGGGCTCTGGGGCATGGGACAGATGATGTTCGCCAAATACATTGTCGTCGTGGACGAGGACTGCGACGTGCAGAACACCTCCGAGGTCCTCTTCCGCTGGATGGCCAATACCGATCCCCAGCGCGACAGCACCTTCACCAAGAACCCCATGGACAGCCTCGACCATGCACCAACCGTTCCGAACATGGGAAGCCACATGGGATTTGACGCAACGAAGAAAATCCCCGGCGAAGGCTACACCCGAGGTTGGCCCGATCTGGTGAAAATGGACGAGGCGACGAAAGCCTGGGCGGATGGATTCAAGGGATAGGGCGAGAAATTAGCAATGATGAGGCGGATAAAGGGAGGGAGTAAATAACCTCTCTGTGTGCTCCGCGCCTCTGCGCGATCAATTCCGCTAACTCAGCTTCCCGAAGCCATCAACTGGAGCAACAGCGCTAGTTTTTTAGAGCCCGATACCCTGTAGCGCTTGGCAAAGACATCATAGCGGTCGTGGTGCATGGCGAGCAGGAGTTCCCGGTAAATTGCGCTCATGAGTCGGGCGGGACGCATCAGTCGCTTTTGGTTTACGGTGAGTTCTGACCAAGCGATCTCTGCCTTGGCGAACCACGAGTCGGCCCTCTCGGCCTGATAATGGAGGAGATGAGTCATTGCGGGGGAGATACTCCCTTTCAGGATATCCTCCTCTCTCACACCGAAGCGCTCCAGATCCTCCAGGGGAATGTAGATCCGGTCCATCGCCGCATCCTCCGCGACATCGCGCAGGATATTCGTGAGTTGCAAGGCGATCCCAAGTTGTTCCGCATAACGCTCTGCATCGGGGCTCTGCGCGCCGAAGATCCGCGTGCTGATGAGTCCGACCGCCGAGGCGACTCGCCGGCAGTAGGGTTCGAGGTCCGCGAACTTCGTAAAACGGACAATATCGCAGTCCATGAGCATCCCGCGTACGATTTCCTGGAGTAATTCACGGTCGAGATTCCTGCGGAGTATCATTTCGACGAAATCCTCCGGAAGATCCCCTTCATGCCCGGGGGGCAGAGCCGTGAGCCAGGATTCGAGGGCCGTCACTTTCATCGACGGATCGAGGGAAGTGCTATCCGCAATGTCATCGATATGGCGGCACCAGTCGCCGAAGAGCAGGGCATCGCTTCGACGATCGCCTTCCAGTAGCAGGAGGGCGGGAATCAGGTTCGACGACCTCCGCCGCACCGCGGAGCGCAGTTTTCTCGGGATGTCGGGTGATGACAGTGGCTCGTCCATCGGAGTGCTGTGATGCAGGCTATGGGGTACCGTTACAGGATTTCACCCTTTAACTTTTAGCTTTCCGCTTTTTCCTTCGCCACGGAAGGTGACTGGAGCATGACGCTACCAAACCAGATCACCATAGCGAGGATCCTGCTGATCCCGGTCTTCGTCATGCTGGCGATCTATTACGGACGTTCCGTGGCCTCGGGGCATCCCGACGAGACACTCCGCCTCGCCACGATCATCGTCTTCCTGACAGCAGCCCTGAGCGATGGCATCGACGGCTGGCTGGCTCGCCGCTTTCATTTGAAGTCGGCTTTGGGGGCGCTGCTCGACCCGATCGCCGACAAGGGATTGATGCTTGCGGCCATCATCACCCTCAGCGTCACCAAGTGGCCCTACGAGCTACCGCTCTGGTATCCCGTCCTCGTCATCTCCCGCGACATTCTGATTGTCACCGGGTGCGGCGTGCTCCGGATCCTTAATGATCACCTGGAGGTAAAGCCTTCCCTGCTTGGCAAGTCCTCCACCTTCCTGCAGATGGCGGCGGTCTCCGTCGTCATGCTCCAGTGGAAGTGGTATGAACCGGTGGTCTGGGTTTCCGGAGCGGTGACCCTCCTTAGCGGTATCGGTTATGTCGCCGAGGGAATTCGTCTGCTTCAGGCCGGCGGCCACACCCATCCTGTAAAATCCGATTCCGAAAAACTATGAGACGCGTCGCCATTGTCGGTCGCCCCAATGTGGGCAAGTCCTCTCTCTTTAACCGCTTGATGGGCCGCCGTCTGGCCATTGTCCATGACCAACCGGGAGTCACCCGCGATCGTCTGGCGGGGATCTGCCGGGAGGGATCCTTCCCCTTTGAGATCATCGACACCGGCGGCATCGGGGATGCGCCCGATCCCGACTTTGCCGAGGCGACCCACACGGCCGCGCAGGCGGCGATCGCGAGCGCTGACCTCCTGCTGTTTGTGGTGGATGGTCGTGCCGGCCTGACCTTGCTCGACAAGGAACTCGCAGAGATGCTCCGGACAGGAGGACGTCAGCTCCTTCTCGTGGTCAACAAGATCGATCAGGAACTCCACGAGGGGATGGTCACGGAGTTTCATGAACTGGGCTTCCCTGAGATCGTCCCGATCAGCGCCGCCCACGGCCGCGGCACCATCTCGTTGCTCGACCGCATCCTCGAGAAGCTGGGCGTCATGGATGGGGCCGACGCGGCGGAGGAACCCGAGGCCCCGCGTCTCGCTATCGTCGGCCGTCCCAACGTCGGGAAATCCTCCCTGCTCAACAAGATCCTCGGCGAGGAGCGGAGTATTGTCAGCGACATCGCCGGAACCACGCGCGACGCACTCGATGTCCGTTGCGACCTAGGCGGTACGCCCTATGTGCTCGTTGATACTGCGGGCCTACGCCATCGCTCCCGTCCCGACACCTCCGTGGAGATCTTCAGCGCGATGCGCTCCGAGGAGGCGATCCGAAGGGCGGACGCCGGACTACTCGTCATCGACGCCCAGAGTGGCGTCACGTCTCAGGACAAGAGAATCGCGGGGATGCTTCAGGAATCGCGCAAGGCCTGCGTGGTGCTGCTTAACAAATGGGACCTCGTCCGCAAGGAGGATGGCGGCCGCGCCTCGCAGGGGGAGCAGGCGGAGGTGATCCGCGGCGACCTCTTCTTCCTCGATTACGCCCCGGTCATTTGTCTCTCTGCCCGCACCGGACAGCACCTCGGACGTGTCTTCACCGCGCTCAAGCAGGTGCGGCGCGCCGCACAGACCCGTATCACCACGGGTGAACTCAACCGATTCTTCCGCGACCTCTTCGAGGTGCACCCGCCGCCGTCCAAGTCGGGCAAGCGCTTCAAGCTCCTCTATGCCACTCAGGTCGTTCCTGAGAACCCGAGGCCATTCCAGCCGCCCGAGTTCCTGCTCTTCGTCAATGACGAGGAACTCATCACTGATGCGTACAGGGAATATCTCTTCAATCGAATGCGCGAGCGCTGGTCCTTCGAAGGACTTCCGATCCTGCTCCGGCTCAAGGGGCGTGAGACGCGCGAGGTGCAGGACCGCAAAAAAGATGGTGCGATCCGGGCCTCCGGCTCCCGGAAGCCAAAGGGGCCCCGCCCTCCGAAACAACCCTCCGGCGAGCAGAACGGAAAACAGGTAGGGGAGAGCAAAAAACCGCTCAAGCCCGCACCGCGTCCCCGCCGGATGCCGTCGCACAAGCCCAAGGGACGACTCGGGGGACGCAAGACCCGGGCGCCCCGCAAGGGCCGTGCTCCACGACGCTAAGGATGGCTTGCCGATCCGCTCGTTGACACAGCCTCTCCGCTCCGTTACTTCATCCGCAGATGAACACCTTTCCCTTTCCCGCCGAACCGACCGAGAAGGAGACCGCCCTCGAGGAGACGATCATCCGCTGGGTGACGGTCTCGCTTCCTTTCCTGATCATCGGCAAGATCCTCGGACTACTCGCCATCGCTGCAATCCTGATCTCCTTTAATTTCAATATCTTCGGCTGGATCGAGTGACAGTTGTGGGGGATCGGGAATAGGTAATCGGGCATCGGGAGGGGGAAAGGCCCGACCTCGATACCAAACTCAACCCGGTACGAAGTTATCCCCAGAACCCATTACCGAATCCCCATTCCCTGCCGTCGCTCGCGACGGCTACGGCTCCGGATGCTCCTGTTCCGTTGAGGGGTGCGAGCCGATCTGATGGTGATCGATGTAGGCGTGGCCGCGTAGATGGCCCAGTGCCGCGCAGAGACAGCCACCAAGGATGATGATCACGCCGGCGACATAGACCCAGAGCAGCAGGAACATCATCGAGCCCATCGTCCCGTAGATGGCGCTGTAGTTGACGAGCTTCGGGACGATGTTGACGAAGAAGGCCTGCCCGACCTGCAGCAGCACCGAGACCAGAAGTGCGGGCAACCAGATCTGAGAGAATTTGGTGCGGTGACGCGGTGCGAGCATGAAGAGAATCGCAAAGGAGTAGAACAGGACGAGGGTGCCGACCAGATAGCGGCTGATATCCACCACGGCCAGGATGTGGGCGACATCGATCATGGGGAAATGCTCGTTGATCAGGCTTTGAAGGGATTTGAGGATCCGTCCGAGTCCCTGCAGCATCGCGGGAACCACCGTGCCGATCAGGAGCGCCCCTGACATGGCCAGGATCATGAGGAGGTTCTTCACGGGCATCTGCCACCAGGGGAGGCGGCGGGTTCCCCAAGCGTGGTTGATCGAGAGCACCAGTGAGTGAAAAAAGCGCAGGGAGGCCCATGTCAGGATCAGGATCGAGACGATGCTGACACTGCCGCGCTTGTTCTCCAGACTGAGCACCATGTTCCAGAGCAGGGTCTGCTGGTCTTCTCCGATCGGGACGAAGCGGTGAATGGCGGCATTCGCTGAGTCGCCGGGGAACAAGTACGAACCGATGCTCAGAAGAAGCGTGATGAGGGGCACCAGCGAGAAAAGGGCGTAGTAGGCGAACGAGGCCGCACTCTCGCCGCCGCCGATCCGACCGTAGATAGCTGCCGTCTCGCGGAGGAGTCGCCAGAGATATCGAACGCCCCGTTGAATCGCCGTCCTGCTCATTGTGCGGTGACTCCTCGGAAAGGGGATCCGGTAGTCGGTTCGTGGGAATCCCGGGACATCGGCCCACCATGCCTCAACCGGCGGGGGGTGGCATGCCTAAAATAGCTTTTGACAGGGATGGAGGGATTAACCATTCTCATTATCCGCTTTTTTCAGGAAAGCATCGATGCCTCGCGGACCGGAACCGGCTCCGCAGGCTCGGTTGGAGCTTTCAAGGAATGCGCGGATCCGGATCCGGCCCCGCCGAGTCCCTGTTCTTTCATAACTTGACCGGTCGCATGACCGGGCAGGCCCATGTAGCTCAGTTGGTAGAGCACGTCCTTGGTAAGGACGAGGTCACCGGTTCAATCCCGGTCATGGGCTCCAGAGGAACGAATCACCCAAAACAACAACCACCAGCACAAACCCACCACTATGGCTAAAGAAGCCTTCAAACGCGAAAAGGACCACGTGAACATCGGTACGATCGGACACGTTGACCACGGCAAGACCACCCTGACCGCCGCCATCACCACCGTGCTGGCAAAGTCCGGCAAAGCCCAGGCCCGCGCCTACGACCAGATCGATGCGGCCCCCGAGGAAAAGGCCCGCGGTATCACCATTTCCACCGCCCACGTCGAGTACGAGAGCGAGAAGCGCCACTACGCGCACGTCGACTGCCCAGGACACGCCGATTACGTCAAGAACATGATCACCGGCGCCGCCCAGATGGACGGGGCGATCCTCGTCGTCAGCGCCGCTGACGGCCCGATGCCCCAGACCCGCGAGCACATCCTGCTTGCCCGTCAGGTCGGCGTGCCTTCGCTCGTCGTGTTCATGAACAAGGTCGACCTCGTCGACGATCCGGAGCTCCTCGACCTCGTCGAGATGGAGGTCCGCGATCTCCTCAAGTCCTACGACTTCCCCGGTGACGAGATCCCCATCGTCAAGGGCAGCGCCAAGAAGGCCCTCGAGGGTGATGCAGAGCAGGAGAAGAACATCCTTGCCCTCATCGATGCCGTCGATTCCTACATCCCGATGCCCGAGCGTCCGAAGGATCTCCCCTTCCTCCTCCCCGTCGAGGACGTGTTCAACATCGAAGGTCGCGGCACCGTGGCCACCGGCCGCGTCGAGCGCGGTATCCTCAAGAAGGGCGAGGAAGTCGAGATCGTCGGTCTGCGCGACACGCAGAAGACCACCGTCACCGACATCGAAATGTTCCGCAAGCTCCTCGACACCGCCGAGGCCGGCGACAACGTCGGAATTTTGCTCCGCGGTATCAAGAAGGACGACATCGAGCGCGGCCAGGTCATCGCCAAGCCCGGTTCGATCAAGCCCCACAAGAAGTTCAAGGCCGAGGTCTACGTCCTCAGCAAGGAGGAAGGCGGCCGTCACACGCCGTTCTTCGCGAACTATCGTCCCCAGTTCTACTTCCGCACGACCGACGTGACCGGTACCGTCACCCTCCCCGAGGGCGTCGAAATGGTCATGCCTGGTGACAACGTCGCGATCACGGTCGAACTGATCACCCCGATCGCCATGGAGAAGACCATCCGCTTCGCCATCCGTGAGGGTGGACGCACCGTCGGTGCGGGTCGTGTTTCCGAGATCATCGAATAAACACATCCCGGAACTAGGCCAGTAGCTCAATTGGTAGAGTAGCGGTCTCCAAAACCGTTTGTTGGGGGTTCGAGTCCCTCCTGGCCTGCTCCGTCACTGCAACCCTTCGTCATTCCGTACAATTTTCCATGAAGATCGGCACCTACATCCATGAGGTCCGCACGGAACTGTCGAAGGTGCAGTGGCCGTGGGACGACAGCGAACGCGGGTTCCGCAAGTACAAGGAACTCTGGGATTCCACCTTGGTCGTCATCATCGCCATGCTTCTCATCGGCGGTTACATCTCCTTCTTCGATTTCATCACCGTCAACGTGGTCGGTTTCCTGACCCGCCCCTGACACTCCTTATCTCCCCTTTTTTTACCGTCATGGCACTCGCTCCCAAAGATCAATGGTTCGTCGTTCACGTCCTTTCCGGACAGGAGCAGAAAGTCCATGACGACATCGTCAAGCGCATCAAGCGCGAGGAACTCGGCGACCACGTCTTCGAGGTCCTAATCCCGACCGAGCGCGTCCAGGAGATCAAGCGCGGCAAGAAGACCGAGACCACCCGCAAGTTCTTCCCCGGCTACCTCATCGTCAACATGCACCTGCTCGACGAGGAGAACAACCTCATCGACAAGACCTGGTACTTCATCAAGGACACCACGGGCGTCATCGGATTCGCCGGCACCAAGGACAAGCCGATACCCATGCGCAAGAAAGAGGTGGAGGGCATGCTCGCCCAGATGAAGGAGCGCGAGGACACCGTCTCCGCCAAGATCGTCTACGAGGTCGGTGACAAGGTGAAGGTGGCCGACGGCCCCTTCCAGAACCAGCAGGGCATCGTCGAGGAAGTCGACCCCGAGCGCGGTAAACTCCGCGTCAGTGTCAGCATCTTCGGTCGCGACACGCCCGTGGAATTGGAATACTGGCAGGTGGAGAAGGCATAGCCTTCCCTTTATTTTTTCAAAAGCCCCGCTTCCGGCAACGGAGCGGGGTTTTTTGTTGCTCGGATTTCTTCAGCTCTGACCTAATAGTCCAACAGTCTTTAGCCTAAACACCTACTTTCCTACCTCGGCAATTCCGTCAGCATCCGCTTGGCGAGCTGGAGGTCGCTGAAGGGGGCGCGCTTACGCTGGTATTTGCGCTCCAGTACGTCGATGAGGCCCTCGATGTCGGCGGCGGGTGGCTTGGTCTTCTTGTTGTCGTAGTAGGTCCAGCGTTCCTCGTCGGCCCGCTTGCTCTGAAAGCGGAAAAGGCCTGCCTCTTTGATGACGCGGATCTCCCGCTTCACTCCGTCCTCTTCGCGGATCGTCCATTCGTGGTTTCCTCTCATGATGCCGAGTGCTACTTTCTCCGGCGTGAGTTCCCTCGGGAAGATCTTTCTCTACCTGGCTGCCGTCGTGCTGGCCGGGGCGCTGGCGGCTCCGCAGGCCTGGGAGCTGATTCATCGGCTATCCCCCGACCTATTCGGCGGTTTTCTGGGGAAAATTCAAGGGATGCCGTTTCACCGCTATCTCTCTAGGAGCATTCAGATCGCGGCGATCGTCCTCCTCATTCCGCTTCTGCGATCGCTGCGAATTCGTTCTCTCCGATCCTTCTCGCTTGTGCCTAATCCCCGGCCGTTCCGTGATCTTGGAATCGGCATGGCTGCTGGTCTGCTCTGCATGGCGCTCATGATTCCCTTCTTTTTGCGATTCGGAGCCTGCACTCTCGCCCCCGACTGGGAACCCGCGTTCCTGCATGCCCTGCCGCGCGTCGCGGCAACCGCCGTGGCCGTGGCGCTGCTGGAGGAGTTCCTCTTTCGCGGTGTCCTTCTCGGCCTGCTCCGTCAGGTGATGGTTCCCTCCGTGGCGGTGTTCCTCGCGGCGATCCCCTTTGCCCTTCTTCATTTTTTCAATCTGCCCAGGGGAGGTGGGTCCGAGGACGCGAGCGTCAGCTGGTGGAGTGGTCTTCACTCGCTTTCACAGGCCGTGACATCACTTCCCCCGTGGTCTCTGCTCCTCTGGGGACTATGTACGCTCTTTCTCGCCGGACTGCTGCTGGGTTGGCTCACGGTCCGGACAGGATCGCTTCACGCAGCGATCGGTCTGCATGGTGTCTGGATCCTCGGCCAGCAGCTTTTCAATAAGGTCTCCGTGTTTCAGCCCGAGTTGGCAGTTCTTCTTCCGTTCATCGGGCCATCGCAGTGCTCGGGCGCAGTGCCAACCGGACTGGTTCCGCTCGGAGCCCTGCTACTGGGGGGATTTCTTGCCGCAGTGTTGCTGAGGAAACGCCCCCTTCCCGGACATGCCTGAGCAATCGGAGGGGGAGCGGATTCTCTCCCCGATGCGCCGTTTGGGAGGGATCCTTCTGGATCTCTTCTATCCTCCGCACTGTTCTCTCTGCGGGTGTCGGATCGAGGCTGAAGCCGAGGGTGAAGGCGCGGTTTTCTGTGAACCGTGCCTCGCTGACATCCTGCCTCCCCCGGAGCACCGTTGCCCGCTCTGTTCTCATCCGATGGCCGGCCTGATGCTCTGCCCCAACTGTGACGGCCGTCACTGGCATCTCGAGACAATCGTTCCGTCATGCCGCTACGAGGGTGGTGTGCGCGGCATGATCCAGCGCTTCAAATATGGCCGCGACATCGCCATGGCGCGTCCTCTGGGCACGTTACTCCTGAGGGCACTCAGGGATTCTCGGCTGGAGGGAAAGACTTTTGATGCCGTGGTTCCGGTTCCTCTTCATCCCAAACGCGAGAGGGAGAGGGGATTCAATCAGGCGGATCTGCTGGCGAGGTTACTGTCGCGTTCCACCGGAATTCCCAAGCAGGATCTTCTGAAGCGGACGCGACCCACCGCCCAGCAGGCGGGTTTTGATCGCTCGCATCGGATGGAAAATCTTCGGGGGGCCTTCGTACTTCGGCAACAACTGCCGCCGGATGCCTCGATCCTCCTAATCGATGATGTCTCGACCACTGGAGCCACCCTCGATGCCTGCGCGGCGGTCTTAAAAGAAGAGGGAGCGGCGGAGATCGCCGCCGTGGTGGTGGCAAGAGGGTAGATTGAAATGATGAAGTCAGAAGGATGAATGATGAAAAGTGACTGAAGGATGCCTCAGGATAATCTCCATGTGGCAAGGAGAGGGATGGACTCTTGTCTGGTTTAGGAAGATGAATTGGGTATGCCTTCTCTTCAGCATTCATAATTCATCTTTCATCCTTCCGACATCGGCTCGGCCGATGTCGTGCTTCCCATCTGCGCCTTCCTTGGTGCAAAATCTATACCCATGACCATTTTCAGAAAGCCGACCCTCAAGATCTCCGAGAAGAAAAAGCGCGAGATGCCCGAGGGACTCTGGACAAAGTGCCCCGGGTGTTCCGAGATGGTGCACAACCTTGCTCTGGAGGAAAACCTCAAGGTCTGTGCCCGTTGCGGATACCATTTTGCCATGGGTGCTTCCGAGCGGATCACCCTGCTGGTCGACGAGGGGAGCTTCCAAGAGACCGACGCATCGATGAGCGCCGTGGATCCGCTCGGTTTCAAGGGTGTCGCCACCTATGAAGAGCGACTTGCCACCTACCGGAAAAAAACGGGTCTTGTCGATGCCGTGATCACTGGTTCAGGTGCCATGGGGGGGATCCCGCTGGGACTCGCCGTGATGGATTTCTCCTTCCTGGCTGCAACCATGGGCTCGGTGGTCGGAGAGAAGATCACCCGCATCATCGAGGCCTCCACCAAGGCCAAGCGTCCGGTCATCATTGTCTGCGCCTCCGGCGGAGCCCGCATGTATGAGGGAATGCTTTCGCTCATGCAGATGGCCAAGACCAGCGGCGCCCTGGCCCGACACGCCGAGGCCGGTCTTCCCTACATCGCTGTGCTGACCAATCCCACCACCGCCGGGGTGATGGCGAGCTTCGCCACGCTCGGCGACATCACCCTCGCCGAACCGAAGGCAATGATCGGCTTCGCAGGGCCGCGCGTGATCCGCGAGACGACCCATCAGGAGCTTCCCTCCGGATTCCAGACCGCCGAGTTCCTGCTGGATCACGGCCTCATCGACGAGATCGTTCCCCGTGCAAAAATGCGCGAGACGATCATCACGATCCTCGGAAATCTTACCGGGAAGTAAGGCCCCGGTATTTCCCATGGGAACACCTGATCCGGAGCCTTCCGGTGAGGATCCCATGGAGTGGCTGGATAAGTCTCAGGGGCGCGGGATCGTCCCGGGTCTGGAGCGCATGGAGCGGTTGCTGGCTGCCCTGGGCAACACTGAGCGATCACTCCGTTGCCTTCATGTGGCTGGCACCAATGGCAAGGGATCCGTCTGCGCCTTTGCCGAGTCGATGCTTAGGGAAGGCGGCTACAGCACGGGTCTCTACACGTCCCCTCATCTGGTCCGTTTTGCCGAGCGGATCCGGATCAACGGGCAGGAGGTTGATGCCTTGCTACTCGGGGAGGGGATTGATCGGTTAAAACAGGCGACCGAGGGATGGCCTGAAGAGGAAATGCCGACCTACTTCGAATTGGTGACGGCGCTCGCCTTCGATCTCTTTGCCCGTGCCAACCTCGATGTGATCGTGCTGGAAACAGGGCTCGGCGGGCGACTGGACGCCACCAACACGGCTCCCAAACTCGCCTGCGCAATCACTCCGATCGGGTTGGATCACATGGAATGGCTCGGCCCGACGCTCGGCGCGATTGCCCGTGAGAAAGCCGGCATCCTGCGCCCCGGCATTCCGGCCGTGACCGCCTCTCAGGAACCGGAAGCTCTGGCTGCTTTGAGGGAATCCGCAGAGACCCTGGGTGTGGCACTACAGGGGGTGGAGGAGCCGGTTCCGGGAAAAGTTCACCTAGGTCTCGCTGGCACACATCAGCGTGAGAATGCGGCTCTGGCGCTGGCCCTGATTCGGGCGGGGGGATTCGATCTTTCGGAGGAGACTGTTGCCAAGGGGCTTGCCGGGGTCTCCTGGCCCGGCCGCTTTCAGAAACTGACGTATGGAGGTCGTGAACTGGTGATCGACGGGGCGCACAATCTCCATGCGGCGCGGCGGCTCGTCCTGACATGGCGCGAGGAGTATGGCGACAGGCGCTGCACGCTGATCTTCGGTGCCCTTGCGGACAAGGACCCCGCGGCCCTGCTCGCGGAACTCGCGCCGCTCGCAGCGGAGGTCTTTTTGGTGCGCGTCGACTCGCCCCGCACAGCCGCCCCGGAGGCTCTCGCGGCCACGATTTCCGGCCAAAAAATGGCCGTTCACACAGTTCACACGCTTTCACAGGCTTTCGGCCGGGTTTTTGGAGGCCAAAAAATCCCCGGAGAAGCCCCGCAAGGCCCTGTTTTGCTTGCCGGATCGCTCTTTCTGGTCGGGGAAGCACTTTCTTTCATCTCCGGCGGGCCTT
This sequence comes from Spartobacteria bacterium, assembly GCA_947471565.1. Lineage (GTDB taxonomy): Bacteria > Verrucomicrobiota > Verrucomicrobiia > Chthoniobacterales > UBA6821 > UBA6821. The sequence goes on from CANIVT010000017.1 coordinate 22,620, forward strand.
CGACCCCTCGGATGCAGTAAAAAAAAGCCCCCGTGTCTTGCCGGGGGTACGCAACTCTTTTCAGAGTTTTAGTTTTTCACAAGGGGGGGCTTTCGCTTGCACGCCCCGAAAAGGGCCCGGAAAATTGGCATTGTTACCCCCGTTTTACCTAAAAAAAGCCCCTGGTTGCCCCCTTCCCAAAAGAGAAAAAGGAAAAAAAGAAAATTATTCACATTTCCCGTTGACCGGCGACCGTGTCCCACCTACCACTTGGGGTCATCGGTTCCGTGATACACAACATATAGTGTTTTATGGACCTCTTCCCCAAAACCCAAAAGCCTCTTCCCTCAACCCTTCAGACTGATCCCATGGAACCTCTCTCCGGCCAACTCTCCCTCAGCGGAGTCGACCCTCTTCAGGGACGTGAATTCACCGTCCGCAAGCGCGACGGTCGCAGCGAACCCTTCAACGAGGAGCGCATCCGTCTTGCTGTCGAGAGTGCCTTCAAGGCCGACCGGGATATCCCCAGCGACTACACCCTCTCCCCCGAGGATCAGGCGGCAGCCCTCTCGGTGACCGCAGCCGTCGTCCAGCGTCTCTTCAGCCGTGCGATCCGCGGTGAGGAACTCGAGATCGAGCGTGTCCAGGATGCCGTCGAGGAAGCCCTCATGGTTCAGGGGCACGTCCAGGTGGCACGTCGCTACATCATCTACCGCGAGAACCGCCGCAAGGCTCGAGCCTTGCGCGGAGACCGTGATGTGGAGGGACACATCCAGTCCGAGCTCCATGTCACCCTTCGCGATGGGAGTAAGGAGATTCTCGAGCCCCAGCGCATCCGCCGCACCATGATCCGCGCCTGCCGTGGATTCGAGGATCGGTGCGATGCCCGAGACATGTCAGACGAGACAATGAGGAACCTCTATGATGGAGTCCGCATTGACGAGATCGAGAAGGCGATGATCTTCGCCTCCAAATCACGGATCGAGCAGGATCCCGCCTACGGGTACGTCACCGCCCGCCTCCTGCTGGACGTGATCTACGGGGAGACGCTTCCCGGGTTCGAACACTACCACGATGTCACGGTAGCCCATGCCTCCCGCTTCAAGGCCTACCTCGAGGAGGGGATCGCCGCCGGTCGCCTGGCCCCTGCTCTTCTGGAATTCGACCTCGAGAAGATCGCCGCCGCCCTCAAGCCCGAGCGCGACCTGCTCTTCAACTACATGGGTCTGCAGACCATCTACGACCGCTACCTGATCCACATCGGTGGCCGTCGTATCGAGTCTCCCCAGTTCTTCTGGATGCGCGTCTGCCTGGGCCTCGCCATGAACGAGGGAGCGCAGAAAAACGAGCGCGCCATCGAGTTCTACGAGCTGCTCTCCAGCTTCCTCTTCACCTCTTCCACGCCAACCCTCTTCAATAGCGGCACCCTGCACCCGCAGCTCAGCTCCTGCTATCTGACGACGGTCATGGACGACCTCGACCACATCTTCAAGTGCATCAGCGACGACGCCAAGCTCTCCAAGTGGGCGGGCGGCCTGGGCAACGACTGGACCAACGTCCGCGCCACCGGATCGCTCATCAAGGGGACCAATGGCGAGAGCCAGGGCGTCATCCCCTTCCTCAAGGTGGCCAATGACACCGCTGTCGCCGTCAACCAGGGTGGCAAGCGCAAGGGTGCGATGTGCGCCTACCTCGAGACCTGGCACCTCGACATCGAGGACTTCCTCGAGCTTCGCAAGAACGTGGGCGACGAACGCCGCCGCACCCACGACATGAACACCGCCAACTGGATCCCCGACCTCTTCATGAAGCGGGTTAAGGAGAACGGCCAGTGGACCCTCTTCAGCCCGAGCGATGTGAAAGACCTTCACGACCTCTATGGCCGCGCTTTTGAGGAGCGTTACAGCGAGTACGAGGCGATGGCCGACCGGGGAGAGATCGCTCTCTTCAAGCGCATTGAGGCCGCTTCCCTCTGGCGCAAGATCCTCTCGATGGTCTTCGAGACAGGTCACCCATGGATCACCTTCAAGGACCCCTCCAATCTTCGCTCCCCGCAGGACCACCAGGGAGTCGTCCACAGCTCCAACCTCTGCACCGAGATCCTGCTCAATACCTCCGCTGAGGAAACCGCGGTCTGCAACCTCGGATCGATCGGTCTGCCGCTCCACGTAAACGAGAAGGGTTTGGACCTCGTTCAGCTCGAGAAGACCGTCCGCACGGCCATGCGGATGCTCGATAACGTCATCGACATCAACTACTACCCGACTCCCGAGGCGCGGAATGCCAACCTCCGCCATCGTCCCGTCGGTCTTGGATTGATGGGATTCCAGGATGCGCTCTACAAGCTCAAGATCGGCTACGCGAGCAATGAGGCCGTCACCTTCGCCGACACCAGCATGGAGGCGATCTCTTACTTTGCGATCCTGGCATCGACCGAGCTTGCCGCCGAGCGCGGGGCCTACGAGAGCTACAAGGGCTCGAAGTGGGATCGAGGACTGCTCCCGATCGATACCATCGATCTCCTCGAGCAGGAGCGCGGGCTTCCTGTCAGTATGGATCGTTCCTCGACGCTCGACTGGAATGTTGTGCGTGCGGCCATCCGCAAGAACGGCATGCGCAACAGCAATTGCATGGCTATCGCCCCGACCGCCACGATCTCCAACATCACCGGTGTCTCCCAGTCGATCGAACCGACCTTCAAGAACCTCTTCGCCAAGGGCAACTTGAGCGGCGACTTCACCGTCATCAACAGTTACCTCGTCGAGGAACTCAAGTCCCTCGGTCTCTGGGATCGCAAGATGCTCGAGGAGCTCAAGTACAAGGATGGTTCCATCCTGGGAATCGACCGCATTCCCGAGAATATCCGCGAGATCTACCGCACCGCGTTCGAAGTGGAGCCCGGGTGGTATATCGAGTGCGCCAGCCGCCGCCAGAAGTGGATCGACATGGGCCAGTCACTGAACCTCTACATCGCTGCGCCCAGCGGCAAGAGGCTCAACGACATGTACCTTCATGCCTGGGAGACCGGTCTCAAGACCACCTATTACCTGCGTGCCACGGCGGCCTCCACGGTCGAGCAGTCGACCAATCAGGCCCGTCCGAATTGGGTCAAGCAGACACAGCCCCAGACTCCGAGCGAATCCCAGAGCGAGAAAATCGAGAAGGAATTCACTCCTGAGGAGGCTGCCGCCTGCAGCATCGATGCCATGCGCAATGGCGGCGAGTGCGAGGCCTGCCAGTAATACGTACCCTCTTTGTCCAAGATTCCCCACCCCAACCCGTCGTAACCCAACCTACAAAGCGCCAACGCTGGATAAATCGACAGTCCTCACGTAACCTTAACTCACTAAAACACCATGTCCTGCTGCTCCTCATCCGATAGACCCGCCACCTTCCACGACCTCACCAAGCGGATCGATCCCGATCAAAAACGCCTGGTCAACTGCAAGCAGGTCGACGTGAACCAGCTCATGCCCCTGAAGTACACCTGGGCCTGGGATTACTACTCCAAGGGTTGTGCCAACCACTGGATGCCCAACGAGATCACGATGCAGCGCGACATCGAGCTCTGGAAATCCAACAAGCTCACGGCCGACGAGCGCCAGGTCATCATGCGCAATCTCGGCTTCTTCAGCACCGCCGAGAGCCTGGTCGGCAACAACATCGTGCTCGCCATCTTCAAGCACGTCACCAATCCCGAGGCCCGTCAGTACATGCTGCGCCAGGCTTTCGAGGAGGCGATCCATACCCACACCTTCCAGTACATCGTCGAGAGCCTCTCGCTTGACCAGCGCGAGATCTTCAACATGTACCATGAGGTCAACTCCATCCACGACAAGGATGCCTTCGAGATGAGCCTCACCGCCTCCATCATGGAGGATGGTTTCTCCACCGACACCACCGAGGGGCTCCAGAAGTTCCTCAAGAACCTCGTCGGATTCTACGTCATCATGGAGGGGATCTTCTTCTATAGCGGTTTCGTGATGCTCCTCTCCTTCAAGAGGCAGAACAAGATGGTCGGCATCGGCCAGCAGTTCGAGTACATCATGCGCGACGAGTCGATCCACCTGAACTTCGGCATCGACCTCATCAACGGCATCCGCGAGGAGAATCCGGAGGCCTGGACGCCCGAACTCGAGGCTGAGGTCCGCGCCATGATTCTCAAGGCCGTCGAGCTTGAGATCGCCTACGCTCAGGACTGCATGCCCCGCGGCATCCTCGGATTGAACGCCGGCCTCTTCCGCGACTACGTCCAGTACATCGCCGATCGCCGCTTCGACCGCCTCCACATGCCGCAGGAGTTCGGCAGCCAGAATCCTTTCCCATGGATGAGCGAGGTGGCCGACCTCTCCAAGGAAGCAAACTTCTTTGAGACCAAGGTGACTTCCTACCAGAACGCCGGCGCCCTCGAGTGGTAAGCTCCATCTAAACCAAGCAAGGATTTCCTCCCCGAGGTCCCGTCAAGGGGCATCCACCCAGAGGCAGCCCGCGACCGGTAACGGTTGCGGGCTGTTCCGTGTCGAGGGGTTTTGGCTGTAGGCTTTCAGGCCATTAGCTCAGAGTGATGGATCGATGATTCCTCGATTACTCCTCCTCCTGGTGTGTGCAGGGGGTGCCTGTGCCCACGCAGAGAAGAATCCTGCAGAGGTATGCGTTGATGTCGGAAACCGGGTGATCCGGTCAGTTGACCCCAAGGAATCATTTGGGGCGGGTCTCGATGGTCATCGGGAGGGGGATTCCGCCACCATGCTTTCCCCGGCAAGTGTTCGAAAGATGCTTGAGGCGGGGCTGGGGCCTGTTTCCGTAAGACTCCGGACGGAGCTTGCCGTCGAGGCCTGGCACTGGAATCCGCGCGGACGCTGGAGTGACGCGGAACATTCCCAAGGATATTGGACTTCAGACGCAACGCCTGATCCGGCCCATCCGATCATGACTTCGTATGGATACAGGCTTCCGCGGCGGGGTAACACGATCGATGAGGCGAATGACGACGGCTATTCCCGCTTGGATGATGGCGATCGTGGCTCGTTCTGGAAAAGCAGCCCCTACCTGTCACATGCCTACACCTGCGAAGCGGACAGCCGTCATCCGCAGTGGGTGGTACTCGATTTTGGAAAACCCGTGACGATCAATGCCCTCAATATCCTCTGGGGGGAGCCCTACGCGACGCAGTTCCGTGTCGAGTATGCCACCGGCGGACGCGTCTATTTCGGAGGTCATCCCTTGGGAGTGTGGCACACGTTCCCGCACGGTGCGGTGCAGGCAGGCAGCGGCGGTGAGCAGTTTCTGAAGCTCTGTGACAAGCCAAAGAAGATCCGCTATCTCCGGATCTGGATGACAGAGAGTTCGGGAACGGCACCCTCTGGCTCCAAGGATCCCCGCGATGCCATGGGGTATGCGATCCGTGAGGTGATGGCAGGGGAGGCCGGGCAATTTGATTTCGACGATCATGTGATCCACAGCCCGAACAAGAATCAGACCCTCTGCTATGTCTCCTCCACCGATCCATGGCACCGGGAGTGTGATCGGGATCCAAGGACGGAGCAGCCCGGCATCGACCGCATCGCCCGGTGTGGTATCACGCGGGGGCTACCCATGATGCTGGCGATCCCGGTTTTCTATGACACTCCGGAGAATGGGGCAGCGCTCTCGGTTTATGCTCGCAGGCAGGGGATTCCCGTCTCCCGACTTGAGCTCGGCGAGGAACCGGATGGGCAGCGGATTGATCCTCAAGATTTCGGCGCCCTCTATGCCCAGACCTCCCGCCTGATCCGCCGCGCCGATGCCAAGGTGGTGATGGGTGGGCCGAGTTTCGTGACACTCGATAACGGCCATGCGGACGATCAGATCTACAGGTTTGACAAGCGCTGGTGGATCCGCGATTTCCGACGGGAGCTGGATCGTCAGGGGGAAGGAGGTTCCTTCCGTTTTCTCTCCTTTGAGTGGTATCCCTTCGACGATGTGCAGGAGAGCGAGTCGCGGCAGCTACCCCGATCCGCTGCGATGCTCGGGAGAACCCTGCACCGATACGGATCGCTCGGTCTTCCCTTGGTGATCGGGGAATACAATTACTCCGTCTTTCCCTGCCGACAGGAGGTCGATCTGTCCGGTGGTCTGCTTAATGCCGAGATCGCGGCCCAGTTCCTCTGCGGGGGAGGAGACGCTGTCTACTACTACGGCTACGAGCCCAACAAACTCGAGAACACCTGCGGTTCGTGGGGAAACCAATTGATGCTCCTGAATCGGGATTCGTTCACGCCGGTTGCGACCTTCCACACCCTGCGCCTACTCACCCGGGAGTGGATGGACCCGAGGGGCGGAATACACGGCGTGCTGCCGGTCTCGTTCCATGGAGACACAGGTCTGCTCGAGGGATGGGCGCTTCGCAGACCGGATCGTTCCTGTTCCCTACTGTTGATCAACAAGGCCCACCATCCCGTGACCATCGCGCTGCATGGCATGAAGGCCTCAGTAGTCAGCATGTACGGCCCGGAACAATACCGCTGGCTGGAGGATGGACGGAGCGGGCATCCGGCCAAAAACCTACCGCCTGTCACCTCGGCCTGTGCCGGGGGTTCCGTGACGCTTCCGGCTTTCACTCTGGCCGTGCTTCGCTAGATTTTTGCCAATCCATGAAACGCCTCCTCTCCCTGCTCGTTCTTCTCGGATCACTTGGTGCCCTCCCGCTCCGTGCGGTCGATGTCCAGAAACCTTCCTTCCACACCGAGGGAGCACCGACCGGAAAGCCAATCGGCCCACTCCAGCCCGGACAGTACTGGTGGGCTCCCCGCATTTCCCCTGACGGCCCGGTCATGATCCTGGTCAGCCTTCCCGAGCAGATCATGAATGTCTACCGCAACGGCGTCCTGGTGGCCCGTTCCTCCATCAGCAGCGGCATGCCCGGACACTCCACCCCGACGGGTGTCTTCACGATTCTCCAGAAGAGCGCCGACCACTACTCCAAGACCTATGACAACGCCCCCATGCCCTACATGCAGCGTCTCACCTGGGACGGGGTTGCCTTTCACTCGGGGTTCCTGCCCGGTCATGCCGCCAGCCACGGGTGCATCCGCCTTCCCTTCGAGTTCTCCCAGAAGCTCTTCGACCTGACCCGTCAGGGCGGAACCGTCGTGATCGGTGACAACCATTCCCTCCAGACCTCGTATGCTGCCGATCCCGGCCTGATCCTTCCCGTTCTTCAGCCCGGAGCCGGACAACCACTGGCGCCCGGCACCTACAGCTGGCATCCCGATCGTAGCAAGACGGGTCCAGTCACCATCGTGATGAGTGCGGCCGACCGGATGCTCTATGTCTACCGCAACGGCGTCCGCATCGGGCGTGCTGCAGTGCGGATCAACGGGCTTGGAAAGTTCGGCAACCATGTCTTCACGAGGATTGCTCCGGTGGGAGATACCATGTCACGGAACCGCTGGATGACCGTGGGCAGGAATGGGGCGACCGACCGCACAAGTTTTGACAGCCTGCGGAAGAGGGTCTCCTTTAGCGAAGAGTTCCGCACGATCCTTCAGGGAATTGTTGCCCCGGGTACCACGCTCATCGTCACCGACCTCCCGGTCTCCGGAAAACGTGAGCGAGGCCTGAACTTCTCCGGGAAGTAAAACAAGATCCTGAGTTTAGCTCAGGAAGACCCAACTGATCGCTCCCGCCGCGGCCATCATCAGCACGGGGTTGATCTTGGTGAAGAGCATCAAAAGAAGCGCGATGACCCCCAGGATGGCCGTCGGTACGGTATGAATGGATGTCTTGGAGATGATCCAGGTGGCCGCGAGGATCAGCCCTGTTGAGATCGGCATGATCGCGTCCATGACGGCATGACGCCAGGGGGACTCCTTCCAGTGGTCCCACCAGTTCCCCGCGAAGTAGACCAGGACGGAGCTGGGAACGAACATGGCGAAGGTAGCCACGAGCGCCCCGAGGATGGCGGCCACCGTCCCGTAGGGCATGCAGGCTTTCAGTCCCACCAAGGTCACCACCATCATCGAGGGGCCAGGTGCCGCCATGCTGATGGAAAAGAGATCGACGAACTGCTGGCTCGTCATCCAGTGATACTCTCCCACTGCGGCCTGATGCATCGAGGGGAGCACGACCTTGCCGCCGCCAAAAGCGGAGAGAGAAAGTGCGGAAAAGAGTCCGGCTAGCTGGAGCAGAATCCTGTTCATGACACCTCCTTGGTTGCCACCTTGCGGGGACGATGCCACCAGAGGGCGAGGGGTGCCACGATCAGGATGACGATCGGAACGTGAAGGTGGGCGAACCGCACCAGCGCAAAGGTCAGGAGGATCAGGAAAACGTCAAAGACTCCCTTGATGGCTTTCTGACCCGATTCAAAGACCATGCTGGCCATCAGGCCGCAGGCTGCTGCGGTCACGCCAGTCAGGATCGCGCTGGCGTCCTCCGTCCGACCGGCATGGAAGTAAAGGAACCCCAGGGCGCAGGTCGTGACGAAGGGAGGTACAAAGAGACAGAACAGCGCGACGGCGGATCCCAGCGGACCCTTGAGATGATTGCCGATGTAGACTGCGAGTCCCGCCACATTGGCTCCGGGCAGGAGCTGGACGAGGCCCAGGCCCGGGAGGAATTCCTCATCGGTGAGCCAGCGTTTCTCCGTGACCACGAGTCGCCGGATATAGGCGGTGATACCTCCTCCGAAGCTCGTGAGTCCGATGAAAAGGAAGAGTCGGGCCAGTTCTCCCATGCCGGGGATGACGGTTTCGGTGGATTTGGAATCGGGATTCACGCCTGCAGGGCAGCCGCTTCTTTCGCGGCATGTTTTTCAAGGTCCTTGGCGATTCCTTCATCGCTGAGGTCGATTCGTTTGGACTGCTCCCAGTCACTCTCAAAAACCTCCACAAGCCTTTCGACCAGGTCGCGGTCCTCGAACCTGATGCCCAGTTCGCGTCGCTCGTTGAAGCACTTCGGATAGATATTAAACGAGCTGAGCAGCGCCCTTTTCTTGTCCGCAAGGATGAGCTTTGCATGAAGGTGGACATGCTTCAGGCGGTGCACATGGATCCCGAGGTCTTCAAGAAGGCGCAGACCCGCAATCCCGTCGAGGCGATAGAACTCCCTCAACGAATGGACGGGAAGAGCCGTGGCATGAACCTTGACCCCCCTCTTCATTTTGGCGCGGACGAGTGCCTCGATGACCGGAGTGTCGACGTATTTCTCATGCTGGACGAAAAGCGACTTTTCGGCGCCGTGAACAAAATCAATGACCGCCTGCCGTGACTTCCCGACGCTCCAGATCAGGTTGGAGACCGCCGGGGGGATGAAATCAGTGCGCTGCCAATCAGCCTCGAAACACGCGGCGACTTCGGCTACCTCCTCGGGGACATTGGTGACGAGGGCGTAGTCGCGGGTCCTCTCAAAATACTTGGGAGCCCAGTTGAGGGACATGATGAAGGCCTGTTTCGCGTCGACCACCATCGATTTCTCATGCGTGATCGGATACTTGGGATTGGTCTCCTGAACGGGCACCTTGGCGTCCCGGAACAGGGAGAATGCCTCGTCATTGTCATGCTCGCCGGTGAAGCGCGAGGGGTTGAGCATCACGCGCACCTTCACGCCGCGCTTGTGGGCCTCGATCACGGCCTGGATGAGGATCAGGTCCGTAAACTGGAACATCTTGATGTCGAGAGAGCGCTCGGCACCGGCAATGGTTCCCAGAATCGGTTGGATCCCGTCATCCGGCTGAATGATGAGATGATGATCCCTGTCGTCGAACATGGTTTTTTCCGGATGTGCTCGGATCAGGCTTTCCGGGATCGGGCGATGTGCGCGTGCTTCTCCTCGTGGGCAACCTGCTCGGCAAGCTCCTTGGCCGCATGCTTGTCACGGTCGGCCTGGATCCCCTCGTCGGAGAGATCGATCCGCTTGGAGTTCTCCCAGTCCAGTTTGAAAATCTTCACGAGACGCTTGATCAGGTCGGGGTCGCTGAAGCGGATCCCGAGCTCGCGGCGCTCGTTGAAGCACTTGGGATAAATGTTGAAGGAACTCAGGAGGGCGCGGTTCTCATCGGCCAGGATCAGCTTCGCGTGAAGGTGAGTTCCCTTGAGCTTGTGGACGTAGATGCCGAGATCCTCCAGCAGTCGGAGACCGGCGATGCCGTCGAGTTGGTAAAAATCGCGCAGGGAGTGCACGGGCAGGGCCAGCGCGTGGACCTTCACGTTATTCTTCATCTTGGCATGGACGAGCGCCTCGATGACCGGAGTGTCGACGTACTTTTCGTGCTGGATGAAGAGCGACTCCTTGGCACCCCTGATGAAATCGATGACCTCCTGCCGCGCCTTGCCCACGCTCCAGATAATGTTGGAAACAGGGGGAGGGGTGAAATCGACGCGATTCCAATCGGCTTCGAAGCAACCCGCGACTTCCGCGACCTCGGCCGAGTCGTTCGTCACGAGACCGTAGTCGCGTGTCAGGCCGAAGTATTTGGGAGCCCAGTTGAGGGACATGATGAAGGCCTGTTTCCCGTCGACCACCATCGATTTCTCGTGGGTGATCGGGTACTTCGGATTAGTCTCCTCGGTGGGCACCTTGGCGTCCCGGAACATGGCGAAGGCCTCGTCATTGTCATGCTCGCCGGTGAAGCGCGACGGATTGAGCATCACGCGCACCTTCACTCCGCGCTTGTGGGCCTCGATCACGGCATGGATCAGAATCGGATCCGTGAACTGGAACATCTTGATATCGAGTGACTTTTTGGCCTTGTCGATGGTCTTGAGGATGGGCTCGATCCCGTCGTCGGGCTGGACGATCAGGTGATGGACGGCGTCAGTGAACATGGGGCATACTATGGGTGAGTCGATGAGGACTTTCAACGGCTTATCCGCCCCTGACGGGGCCTTCTTTGCAACATCATGACTCAGTTACCAATTTCCCTGGCCCGCAAAAGCATCCAACTCTGGGTGCTTTTGGCCGGACATGTCTTTGCCGGTCTGTTTCTGAGGGACCTTGGCGTGGGACTCGAGCAGATCGACGACCCACGCGTAAGAGGGTTTGCTGTTGTCCTCGGGGAGGTATCCCGCACGGTCACGACATGGGTTGCTCCCGCCGTGGTGATCTTCGTCGCGTTCATTCAGGTCCAGTTGATTCGATCCAAGCGGGTCCAATGGGCGATCGATATCTTCGGGGGACTGCTTTGCCTGCGCTGCGTGGTCCAGTTTCTCATGCTCAACCTCCTGCTGCTCAGCCACCTGAAAGCAGGGGGGCTACTTCTTCTGGAACTTCTTCTCTTCATTCCCGTCATCACGATCAATTTCGGATGGCTCTACTGGAGGCTTGATTCAGCAGCGAGGGCAAGGGGAGGCACGCATATCCGCTTCTCGGAGGAGGCGGGCACGCTGGATCCCTTCGATTATTTCCACATCTCGTCAATGACGCTGCTGCAGTTCGAGCCCTCCGGTGCGACCGCCACCTCCCGGCTGATGAAAACACTGTTCGTGATCCACGGAGCCATGATGCTGGATCTGGTTGCCCTCACGCTCTCCCGGGCGATCGGCTTGGCTTCCGGGTAGAGTGATTCACTTGAGCGTAATCACCCGGTGACGCGTAGTCTGGTGCAGCCGGCGGGGGTCGAACCCACAACCTCTTCCTTCGGAGGGAAGCGCTCTATCCAATTGAGCTACGGCTGCTAAAAGGGCCGGGGACGACTCCCCAGAGGCGATATCATAACTCCACCGGTGGGAGGCGCGAGCGAAAATCAAACCGTGGCCAGACGGTCCATGAGCGCGAAGAAACGCTTTCGTGCTGAATCAAACAGGGAAAGGTCGGCGAGAATCTCCTCCGGGGTCTGCACGGAGGGAGATGGCCGCGGGGCAACACCCGGTTCGGCCAGCGCCTCGCGGGCCATGGATTCGGTCCACTCGAGGTGGAACTGAAGTCCAAGCACCCGGCCGCCGCTCGGCGCTTCCATGAGAAAAGCCTGTTGCTCGGCCGCCTCGTTGCGGGCGAGTTGAATGGCTCCCGAGGGCAGCGAGTAGGTGTCTCCGTGCCACTGGAATGCTTGAAATGAATCGGCGCTCCCGAACCATGCTGAACCTGCTTCCAGAGGTTGGATCGGCTGCCACCCAAACTCCTTGCAGGTGTGGCGGAAGGCCTTCCCTCCCAAGGCGTCTGCCAGCAGTTGGCATCCCAGACAGAGCCCGAGGATCTTCTTTCCCTCGGCGACCGCCTGGCGGAGATATTCTTTTTCGGTCACAAGCCAAGGGTGCTTTTCCTCTTCGTAGGCCCCCATGGGTCCACCGAGGCTAACCAGCAGGTCGAAAGAGTCGAGGGGCGGTAGGGGCTCCCCTTGGCAGATCATGCAGATCGTGATGGAGTGACCCCGCTCCAAAGCCCATTCAGTAAGTGCTCCGGGGCCGTCGAGGGGATCGTGTTGGAGGAGGAGGATGCGCATTGCCGTGAAAGAGTTAAAACGTTGAAAAGTTAAAATGATCGACCATCTGGCTGCAGTAAATCTGTCTCCAATTGGATTTGTTACAACTTTGGAACATTTACGTGGTGGGTGTCGCACAAGACTTCTTCGCTAATCTTTTTTCCTTCTAACAGTTTAACCCTTTTACCTTTTTAACCCTCTACATCCCTGCCTCGTTGACACCCTGATCGGGGGAGGAGATAGTAACCGGCTACTCAAAAGACCATGGATAATATTCGTAACATCGCCATCATCGCCCACGTTGACCACGGGAAGACCACCCTCGTCGACCAGCTTCTGAAACAGTCGGGCACTTTCCGCGCCAACGAGGCGAAGGCCACCGAGATCCGCATCATGGATTCCATGGATCTGGAGCGTGAGAAGGGCATCACGATCAAGGCCAAGAACGCCGCTTTCCAGTGGAACGACTACCACGTGAACATTGTCGACACTCCGGGTCACGCCGACTTCGGTGGAGAGGTCGAGCGCATCATGAAGATGGTCGATGGCGTGCTGCTGGTGGTGGACGCTTTCGGCGGTCCCCAGGCTCAGACCAAGTTCGTGCTCAAGAAGGCGCTCGAGAACGGACTCAAGCCGATTGTCGTCATCAACAAGATCGACCGCGACAATGCCGATCCGCACAAGGTCCTGGACATGGTGTTCGAGCTCTTCCTCGAGCTCGGCGCCAATGATCAGCAGCTCGACTTCCCCGTCGTTTACGCAAGCGCCAAGGCCGGATTTGCAAAGAACGAGATCGATCAGGAGAGCACCACGATGGAGCCCCTCTACGAGGCGATCATCAAGCACATTCCCGCGCCGAAGAAGTCGGACGTGGATTATTTCCAGATGCTCGTCTCCAACCTCGACTACAGTGACTATTTGGGACGTATCGCTTTCGGCCGCATCATCAGTGGCAAAGTCAAGATGGGTGAACAGGTGGTTGCCATCCACAAAAATGGCTCGAAGGAGAAGAAGCCGATCACGGCCATCTTTGGGCACAAGGGACTTCAGAAAATTGAGCTCCAGGAAGCAAGCGCCGGTGACATTGTTGGTATCTGCGGCTTTGAGGAAGTCTACATCGGCGAGACCATCACCGATAACGACACCCGCGAGCCCCTTGCCTTCGTCGATATCGATCCCCCGACGATCAGCATGAAAATCTGCATCAACGACGGCCCTCTCGTCGGCAAGGAGGGCAAGCTCGTTACTGCGCGCCAGATCAAGGAGCGCCTGATCCGCGAGACGCGCACCAACGTTTCCATCGAGGTGAAGGAGACGGAGCTTGCCGGTCATTTCCAGATCAAGGCCCGCGGCGAGATGCAGATCGCCGTCATCGTGGAGCAGATGCGACGTGAAGGATTCGAGCTGCTCGTCTCCCGTCCCGAGGTCATTTACAAGAGGGGAGAAGGAGGCAAGCTTCTCGAGCCGATCGAGACTGTTTATGTTGATGTTCCCCCGGACAACCTGGGTGACATTCTTCAGAGTCTTGCCGGTCGTAAGGCCGAGATCGTGAACATGGATCACAAGACAAAGAGCGTTACCGTCCAGGCTGAGGCTCCGACCCGCGGCCTTATTGGCTTTGAAACCGACTTGGTTAACCTGACCAAGGGCGCCGGCATCATGTCACACATCTTCAAGGAGTACGCAGAGTACAAGGGTGAGATCCCGACCCGTAACAACGGCGTCCTCATCGCCATGGAAGCCGGTACCGCCATGGCCTACTCCATGGAGAAGATCCAGGAACGCGGCCGTCTCTTTGTCTCCCCGCAGGATGACGTCTATGTCGGAATGATCGTGGGTGAAAACTCCCGTATCGACGACATGCCAGTCAACGTCTGTAAGGCAAAAACGCTGAACAACATGCGCAGCTCCGGTGACGGAAAGGGTGTTTCACTCTCTCCTCCTCTCAAGATGAGCCTCGAGCGCTCGCTTGAGTACATCGCCCCCGACGAATACGTCGAGGTGACGCCGCTCAGCATCCGCCTCCGCAAGAAGATCCTCGACGCCACTGCCAGGAAGCGGGCTTCCGCAACACCGGTCGTTGCTGACGAGTAGGGCTGAAACGAGGCTATTAGACTGAAGACTGTTAGGCTATTAGAGCAGATACCAATAAAATGACATGAATTCGGTATTTGATCTATCCAACCCTAACAGTCTAATGGACTAAACCGCTAAACCCCTCACCACTCTCCTCCTATGGGCCGTCAATGGTTGCTCGCCAAGCGCGAGGTCGCATCGCTCAAGAAGTCCAAGTCCACCGGCAAGTTTGTCCGCGAAATCACCATCGCCGCGAGGCAGGGTGGTGCTGATCCGGAGAACAACGCCCGACTCTTTGCCGCGCTGGAAAAGGCCCGTGCAGAGAGTGTCTCCAAGGATGTCATCGAGCGCGCCATCAACAAGGGGGCCGGCATTGGAGGCGAGAAGGCGGTCATCGACCATATCGTTTTCGAGGGGTACGCACCCCACAAGGTGCCGGTGATCGTCGAAGTCTACACCGACAACACCAACCGCACGACTCCCGAGCTCCGCGTCCTCTTCCGTGATGGTCAACTCGGTGCACCCGGTAGCAACAAGTTCCTCTTTGATCATGTCGGCCTCGTCGAGGCTTGGAAGGAGGGGGCCGGAGATCTTGAGGAGGCTGCCATCGAGGCAGGAGCGAATGAGGTCGAACCACTGACTCACGATCAGAACGACGACATCCCCGCCGACCAGACGGGTGCTCGCTTCATCACCGAGCGCACCGCCACCGCGGCTGTCACCACCTGGCTCAAGTCCAACGGATGGAGTGTCGTTACCAGCGAAATCGGCTACGTTGCGAAGAACTTCCCGACCCTTACCGACGAACAGCGTGCCGAGGCCGGAGAGTTTCTTCAGGCGCTGGAGGAGCACGATGATGTGCATCGAGTCTGGACCGCGATCAAATAACAGGGCTTGCGCTTTTGAGTTCTAGCAGCGTTGCCCTGCGCTTGCAGTAGGTTCACTACAGCTGCGCTTGGGCTCCTTGCTATCTCCTCAAAATCACGGCGCCCGTTTTAGTACAGAGCTCAAGTTTTTAGCGCGCCTATCTCTCCATCCAAGCTTGTGAGTCTTCGGCACAGCAATTCTGTGCCTTTTCGAACGTCCAAGTGAGGGGAGCGCCATCCATTTTATCCCTGTAGTTTTCCTCGGCTTCTCCGCGCCTCTGCGGGAGTCATTTCCTAACAGTCTTCAGCCTAAACCGCTAAAAGCCTGAGCGGATTGTTACCCGCGTTTGCGGATAATAATCCGCTTCAGCTTCGCCTCGATCTGTTCGCTCTGGGTTTCCAGTTCCTGATCCTCGCGGTAAGTGTCGTGGACAAGGCGGCGTTCGTAGGAATTCAGCGGCTCTGTCTCCACGGCTTTGCCGTTCTCCCTGACCGCATCGGCCAGGTGACGGATGCGTGCCAGAAACGCGTCTTCCCGCATGGCACGGTGGAACTCGACATCGACGATGACGCGGGGTGCCGCATGATCCTGAGCAAGGAGCAGTCGGTTCACGAGGAACTGAAGGCTCTCGAGCGTCTCGCCGCGGGGACCGATCAGAGGACGGGGATCCCCTGTGCGGATCTGCAGGATGAGGTGCCCATCCCGTTCGCTCTCCTCAATTTCCGTGACGAAACCGAGGTGGCCGAGAAGTGTGTCGAGGATTTCCCGTGGGGTTTGGTTCATCGCTCGATGTGGGTGGGGGAGAGGATCAGCGTTTCCGGCCGGACCCGCCGCTGCCCTTGGCCTTCGGAGGTGTCTTCACCTTCTCGAGGGTCGGGAGGGGCTGGTTGCGTGTCCAGTAGAGTTGAACGATGGAGAAGAGATTCTGGGTTGTCCAGTAGAGGGCGAGTCCTGAGGCGTAATTGTAACAAAAGGTCAGGAAGATCACCGGCATGAAGTACATGATCCGCTGCTGGGAGGGATCGCCGCTTTTGGGAGAGATCGCCATCTGCCAGAGCATGGTGCCGCCCATGAGGATCGGCAGGAGGTTGATCGGGAAGCCGACGATGTGCGCGATCGTGTCGGGCTGTGACAGGTCATGAATCCAGAGGAAGTGGCTGTTTCGCAGTTCGATCGCGCTGCCGAGCATGGAGTAAAAGCCGAAGAAAATCGGGATCTGAATGAGCATCGGGAGACATCCGCCGAAGGGATTGACCCCGTACTGTTTGTAGAGCTTCATCAGCTCCTCGTTCATCTTGGTCGGTTCGTCCTTATACTTCTCGCGAAGCTCCGTCATCTTGGGTGAGAGGAGCTGCATCCGCTTCATGGATGACGTCGCCTTGTTCTGGAGCGGCCAGAGAGCCGACTTGATCAGGATGGTCAGGATGATGATCGCGGCCGCGTAGCTGTGGACACCCTTCTGGATGGAGTTCATCGCCCAGAGGAGGAACTCGGAGACGAGGTGGAACATCCCGAAGTTCATGACCTTCTGCTGCTCGTCGCCCAGCTTGCTCAGCGCCGTGAAATCCTTTGGCCCCGCAAAGATCTCGTAGCGGCGCGTCACACTCTCACCAGGAGCCATGGTGATCGTTCCGGTGC
This sequence comes from Spartobacteria bacterium, assembly GCA_947471565.1. Lineage (GTDB taxonomy): Bacteria > Verrucomicrobiota > Verrucomicrobiia > Chthoniobacterales > UBA6821 > UBA6821. The sequence continues at coordinate 39,577 of CANIVT010000017.1, forward strand.
CGATGCCTCCGGTGATGCCGTAAATGGGCTGTCCGGAGGTGTTCTCCACACCCTTCGCCAGATAACGCCGGGCCCAGACACCCGAAGCCGGGTGATCCTTTGCGGAGGTGACAATGGTGGTGAAATACTGGCTGGTGACGGCGGCCCAGCCGATACCGTTTCCGTTCTCGCTGTAGAGGTCGCGTGCGGGGCGTGTCTGGATCCCGACGAGAGGGATCTTGCCCGCTTCAAACCAATTGACATCGATGGAGGTCATCTTCCCGTCGCGATACCAGTCGAAGCAGGTGTAGGTCGGCAGGTCGTGCGTGTGGACGGGAGCCTCGCCTCCGGCCGCCACGAAGTAACCGGGTAGGGTAACCGGGGCGCTGCCGCCATTACGGAAGGTCACGTCCAGGCCGATGAGATAATCCTTCTCGGGAGCCCCGGCCATTTGCGGCAGGGTGAAGTTTTTGGTGATGACGACTCCGTCCGGGGAAGTTCGGGTGAACCGGGAGTGCTGTCCCTCCTCCATCGTGAAGCCGGTGACTGGTGTTCCTGAGGCATCGCAGAGGGTGCCGATCGGCATCCCGGAGTCCTTGTTGAGAAAGAGGCTCTGTTCATTGGCTCCGAGATGGAGGAAGAGCGTCACGCTCTCGATGCCGCCGGTGTCATTGGCAAAGAGGTATTCGGCACGGCTGGTGTCGACGGTTGCCTTGCGTGAGGAGAACGAGGGGCCTGCAACAGAAGTTAAGGAAACCGGGGTCGCGGAGGCAACTGCGGCAGGAGATGGCGAGGGAGTGGATGACGCCTGTTTCTTCTGCTCCTGCTGGCGCTTCATCGCGGCCTGCTGGGCGAGGTAGGGGCCGTAGGTTTTGTTGTAGTAATACTGCCATCCGACGAGTCCGGCGATGGAGACGATGATGGCGATCCAGGTGGTACGGTCGAACATGGGAAAGAAAGGAAGTCGAGGGTCGAGAGACGAGTGTCGAGGTCTGGGAAAAAGGGTTAAGGCTGTAGGCTGAAGGTTGAAGGTTTGGAAGAGGGCACCGGGTCGAGGCCGCCTTCGTGCCAAGGGTGGCACCTGAGGATCCGTTTGAGAGATAGGATGGAACCCTGCGCCGCACCGTGGGTCTCGAGCGCCTCGAGTGCGTAGGCGGAGCAACTGGGGTGGAACCGGCAACCGCATCCCATTCCGCCCGAGAGGGCATGGAGCAGCGGGGAAATCACCCAGCGGTAGAGTCGGATCGGAATGCCGAGCAGGAAGGCCATGAAAGGGAAGCGCAAGGTGACGATCCGGTGAGGATCAGGAGCCAGTGAAAATAGAGAGACGCGCCCCGAGACGCAACCATTCCGCGAGCAAGGACTGGGAAGAGGCGGTTGCCGCCGCAGGTTTGGCCGTGACGACGAGGAGAAGTCCCGGCTTCAGCAGGGAGCGCTGATGACGATAGATGTCGCGCAGGCGGCGCTTCACACGGTTGCGCACTACGGCTGATCCAACACGCCGCGAAACAACAGCCGCAGCGCGGGTCACAGGGTGAGGGGATTCGGAAACCCCCATTCGAAGAAAATGACCGTGCTGATGACGGCCTACCGATCTGACCAGCGTGTGCTCGTACCCCGAACGGAGCCGCGATTCGCGCGGCAATCCGAAATCAGGCGACTCAGGCCTGGGTGTGGCGGGCGTAATGGACCTCGACCCCCTTCGGGAGGAGACGCTTGCGGCCTTGGCGGCGGCGGCGACTCAGGATGGCGCGACCGCCTTTGGTGGCCATGCGGGCACGGAAGCCGAACTGACGCTTGCGCGTACGCTTGGAAGGTTGGTAGGTGCGCTTCATGTCTTAAAAGTCTTAATGAATAGGGTCGGAAAGAATGGGCGGGCGCGGGGCGGGTGTCAACCTATGAATTGAGACAGAGGTGATTTTTAGGAAAAAGGTTGCGGGTTGGTGCATTTCACCATAGCGTCTCCCCTCCATCGCTCCGGCAGTCCGCCGGGCATGCGATGCAACGCTTGGGGTCATAGCTCAGTTGGTAGAGCGCCTCAATGGCATTGAGGAGGTCTGGGGTTCGAATCCCCATGGCTCCACCAAGCGCGTCCCTTTACAGTGTAAAGGGAAAACACCGGCGAACCTCATGGGGGTTCAAACCCTTGGGTTCGTGCGCCAAGCCGCGATCAGCGGTCATCGTAATCCTGGAAGCATCCTGCGCCACCTTCGCCGACGGCGAAGGGTCATCCCCATGGCTCCACCAAGCGTTTTTCTTCTCAGAGTGAAGGGAAAGGAATGATTTGATTCACCCGCTCCCGCTCGTCTCACCCTTCGGGTTCCGTTGCGCGGAATCTATCCGGCATTTTCCCAAGGCCGCGAATTGACTGCCATGCAGCGATAAGCGGCATTTCACGGATCCCAAGGGAAACTGCACTACCTTCGCCTTTGGCAAGGGGTGGTTTTGATTGTCCAGTGGCTCCGTGTTTAAGATTCAAGAAATATGTCAATAATAAAAATGTTACAAAAAAGACACAAAAGTTCTTTTCATGGCCCAGTCCATCCTGCATCTAAAGGGCATGGAAACCCCCAATGCTCCGACCAAGTCAACAACCCATCAAGTGACGAGCGTTCAAATGCTTCAGGAACCGATTCCTGAAACGACAAGGCAGGATCTGATCAAGACGATCGGTCTCGGGCTGGCGATCGCGGTTGGGCAATTCGCAATCCTCATTTTCCTGTTGGGGTTGGCCTCCCATCGCTGAGGACTGGAAATCTTCCTACGCGATTCCTAAGCTAGAGCCCCTAAGCTTTTTCAATAGAGGGCTTGCCGGGCCTGCGGCCACGGGGACGGCGGCGCTTGCTCCCGCCCGAGTTTCCACCTTGGGGTTCCGTGACGGTTTGGGTCTCCGATTCCCCTGAATGGTCTGCTGATTCCATTTCGGATCGATCTGTTTCGTCCGGATCGGACGCTCCAGAGGTGCTTTCCTGCTGTTGAGCTGTGTCCTCCTGCTTGGGGCGCTGTTGGTCCCGTCGAGGTTGGTGCTGCTGATGGCGTTGCTGGTTCTGCTGAGGTTGAGTACTCCGCTCCTGGTTGGCCCTCTTGTGAAGGGCCGAAACGAGGTCCTTGAGGGCGCCGACGAGGTGCACGCCGAGATCACCTTCGGGTTCGTGGGCCTTCTCAATGGTTTCGGAGACATCCTCCACCGCAGCGGTCAGGCTCTCGAGGGATGAATGGATGCCCTTGAGGCTCGCGGCAATGCTTTTGAGAAGTTCGGTCTGCTGTTCGTTTTCTGAAGAGCTCATGGTGAGTGGTGTGAGGGTTTTTGGGAAAATCAAGAGGGTTTCACAGAATGGGCGCAGGATTCCGGATGGTTGGCGAGCGATTTGTGGGGGCGGTGGATCCCGCGCTGCAGTTCCGGGTGCGCTTCCTTGCGTCGTGCAGTGACCCCTTTGCGCCAAATCCAGAAGGCCTCCCAATGAATGCCTAGGATGACTTTGAGTGTGAGGAGGGGGTATTTGAAGGTGAACCGTAGCAGCGTGGCATCGGTGAGGGGAACGCGGGTTCCGGACAGGGTGCTGACGAGTTCCTTCTCTTCGCCCCGGTAGTCGTCAATGAGAAGGCGGAGTCGATCTCCCGGGAGGTCGAATCGGAAGTCGAATTCCAGATCGAGGTCGGAGAACGGAGAGACATAGAAATGCTTCACGGTCCTGAGACGGAAGGTTCCCTCCGGGGTGAGCGGCACGAGGTAGGGTTTCCATTCCCCGAAGGTGTTGCCCACTTCGGCCACGGCGGCTAGCGGCTTCCCCTGCTGATCGAGGCAGAAGAAGACCGAAATTGGGTTGAAGATGTGGCCCGCAATCCTCGGCAGCGTCAGCAGGAGGATCCTACCAACGGGTGTCTCAAGGCCCTGCTCCCGCAGGTAACGGAGAATATTTTCCCTGGCAGAAGAGGCTCCATGGGAGATGTGGTCGGCATCACGGAAGGAATAGAGTCCGGGCCGGTTCACGCGGAAGAGCCGCAGGGTTCGGTCGAGATCCTCCAGTTCGTCCAGATCGAGCAGGAAGTAGAAAACCCGGTAGAGGAACTCGTGCCGCTTCGGAGCAAATCGTCGGTGAAAGACCGTGCACTCGTAGAGGCAGGAATTCATTTTGGGGAAAGTGAAAAAGTTAGAACGTTAAAAGGGTTAATAGGTAGTAAGGGAAGCAGCTCACTGATTCGGTGCGTTCTTCCCGCTTCAACCCCTATTCGTATTGGTATGACAAAAAAATCTGTAGCCGGTTGGTTTTTGGACACATTGTAACTCTTTAACTTTTCAACTTCTTTAACCCCTTCTCAAGAGAAGGGCGGCAACTGCCTTGGCTGCGTCGAGGCCTGCCGTGCAGGCATCCTCATGGAATCCGTAGCGAAAGTAGCTGCCGCAGAAGAAGAGCCTGCCGCCTGAGTGATTGAGTTTCGGAAGTTCGCGTTGCGCGCCGATGGCTCCGAGAGTGAAGACGGGATGCTCGTAGGTGGTCCTGTAGAGCACCGAGGCAGGATCAATCAGATCGGTGGAGTTCAGCGACACGAAGTAGTTCCGGCGGTCCGAGACTCCCTGCAGGGCGTTCATCCAGTAGTGGGTTGAGGCACGACGGTGATCGTGCCGATCGCCGGTCGCCCGTTGATGTCCTTGATGAGGAATTCCACTGGGGTGATCCACCCGGAAGTTCCAGGAGGCCCAAGCCAATCGGCGCTCCGGCATCACTGAGGAATCGGTGTGGAGCAGGGTTTCGTTGCGCTGGTAGGTGAAGCGTGAAAGCAGGCGTTGCTGGATCTCCGTCGGGGAGGAGAGTAGCGCCAGACTTTGATCGGCATGGGAAGCCAGCACCACGGCGTCGAAGTGTTCCCTCTTTCCCGAGGCTGTCGTGACCATCGCCGACCCTAGCTCTTCAGTCACCAAGACGACTGGATCGCCGAGCCTTGGGGCGCCGAGGACATCGATCATCTTCGTGAGATAACTCCGTGATCCTCCCTCCACGGTGAACCAAGGGTGATGAGTCGTCACCCCGAGGAAGCCGTGATTATGGAAAAAATGGAGCAGGGTGGCTGCGGGGAAATCGAGGATACGTCCGGGTTCGGTTGACCAGACGGCCGAACTCATCGGAACGAGGTAGAGGTCGAGAAGATCGGAGCCGAAGCGGTGTCGCTTGCAGAAAGTCGCAAGATCCTCACCGTCAAACTCGGCATGTTCCCCCGAGGTGTCGCCGGCCGCCTCGTCGGCAAGCCAGCGTCGGCCCACGCGGAAGAACCGCATGATTTCCGCAACAAAAGCATAGAAGCGGGGATTGGCGAGATTCCGGCGCTGGGCAAACAGCTTATTGAAGCCCATCCCGTTGTATTCCAGGCCGCGCGGCAGATGACGCACGCTCAGTGACATCTCGCTCGGCTTGGCCGTTACGCCGAGATCGTCGAAGAGGCGGCAGAGATTCGGGTAGGTGACCTTGTTAAAGACGATGAATCCCGTATCGATCGGGATCTCACGGTCTTCCTCCTTCACGGTGACGGTGTTCGTGTGCCCGCCTGCGCGTTCCCGGTCGAAGAGGGTGACCTCCGCGTCATGACGCAGATTCCAGGCGCAGGTGAGTCCCGCAATCCCCGTGCCGATGACGGCAACGCGTGGGCGTGCCTTGTAGGGGTTAGACTCCGGCATGGGAACGGCGTGACAGCAGCTGGTTCTCGGGGTTGTACGCCCCTTCCGGCACGCGTTTCAGATCGCTGATGATTTCCAGGGCGGCGAGTCCGCTCAGGACGTAGTAGGTGATGTCGATCTCCCACCAGTAGAAGCCCTGCCTCGCTGCTGACTGGTAGCGGTGGTGGTTATTATGCCATCCCTCTCCGAGGGTGATGAGTGCCAGCAGGAGGCTGTTGCGGCTGTCATCGCCGGTGTCGTAGCGGGGCTTTCCCCAGACATGGGCCATGGAGTTGATGCAGCAGGTGCCATGGAAGAGTAGGACGGTGCTGATGAATCCCCCCCAGACGAGCATCTGCGGGCCGGAGGTATGAAGCCCGGGGAGGAATTTTCCGAGGAATGCCCCGAGTCCGTAGGTGAGGAGGGCCATGAGGAGCGGGCCGATCAGGTCAAAGCGGTTCAGGAAGACCAGTTCGGGAAATTTCGCGAGGTCGGGAATGAGACGGTAATCGGTGGGGAAGTTGCGGCTGCTGGTCATCCAGCCGATGTGGGCCCACCAGAACCCCTGCTGACGGGGGGAATGGATATCGATCTCCTCGTCCGAGTGAGCATGGTGATGCCGGTGGGTAGCCGCCCACCAGAGGGCCCCTCGCTGGACGCAGAGTAGGCCGAGCAGGGCCATCGCAAACTGAACGGCGCGGCCTGCTCGGTAGGATTTGTGGCAGAAGTAGCGGTGGTAGATCCCGGTGACGAAAAACATTCTCACCACGTAGAGCAGCGCGCAGGCACCCACGGCCACGGGACTCCAGCCGGTCCAGATCACTCCGAGGCATCCGAGATGAAGGATGATGAAGGGGATGGCCTTGCCCCACTCGAAGCGTTCGGGAAGTGCCCGTGTGGCCTCGGCCCCAAGGGGGAAATGATCCGAGTCAATAAAGCGGACAATTGAGCGGACCAGCGGGGAGAGAAGACTCACGGGAGCGGAGACTTAATCGACAGGGACGCCGAGCTCGCCCAGCAAGCGGTGCAGGTCGTCGTTGCCGTAGTAGTCGATCGAGATATGCCCCTTCTTATCCCCGTGGTGGAGGGTGATGCCGGTATTGAAACGCTGGCGGAGCTTATTCTCGAGATGCTTGATGTGGGCCGGCGTTTCCTTGGTGGCCTTGCTGCGCCCCCCGCGCTTGCGGGTCTGGCCACTGCCGGCGAGATGGGCTGCGACGAGCTGCTCGGCATCACGCACGGAGGCCGAGGAGCGGATTAGTTTCTCCGCGAGCAGGGTCTGCTCATCATGTCCCTTGAGAGCGAGCAGGACCTTGGCGTGCCCCGTACTGAGGCGTCCCTGCGTCAGGTAGTTCTGCACCTCGGGTGCGAGTTCCAGAAGGCGCATGGCATTGGCTACGGCAGGGCGGCTTTTGCCGACGCGTCTGCAGATCTCTTCCTGGGTGAGGCGAAATTCCTTGGAAAGCCTTGAGTAGGCGGTGGCCTCTTCGATGGGATTGAGCCCCTCGCGCTGGAGATTCTCGATGAGGGCGAGCTCGAGGACCTCCTGGTCACTCGCCTTGCGAACAATAACGGGGGCTTCTGTCAGGCCGACCTGGAGCGAGGCACGCAGGCGGCGTTCGCCAGCGATCAGCTCGTACTTCCCGGCGACGAGCCTGACGATCAGCGGTTGGATGACGCCACGCTCACGGATCGAGTCAACGAGTTCACGGAGCTCCTCCTCGCGGAACTCGGTACGGGGCTGAAGCGGGCTGGCAACGATCCGGTCGAGGGGGATCTGCTGGACACGCTCCCCCTCCTCGACGATGGGGGCCGGAGTGGCGACGCGGGTGTTGATGAGCGCGCCGAGACCTTTGCCAAGGCCCTTGCCGAGGCCGCTGCCAAGTCCTTTCGCGGGCTGAGAGCCGCCGGATTTACCTGTCTCTGGTTTCGCCATCGGGCCGAGATTAACCCGAACTCCGGAGTTGAGAAGAGCGATTTGTCAGGGGTGGGGAATGATCTCTGACAACAAAAGGTGAAGGCGGAGGGGGGGGAGGGATCGAAATGGGTCATGGGGAATAGGTGATCGGGTTGGCCCCGTCAGGACGTTGTAGAACTTTCTGGGATGACTCGTTCCGATTTCATCACTCCGGTGAAATTGTCCTACCATTGACAGTTTTTAAAAAAGCATCATGATATCTTTATGAGAACAACTTTAAGCATCAGTGATGTCTTGCTTCAAGAGCTTCGCCAGAAGGCGGCGGAAAGCCGGAAAAGCTTTCGTTCTGTCGTCGAGGAGACCCTTCAGATCGGCTTGGGTAGGACTTCCGCCCGGACAAAAGCCAAGGACTTCCGCATCGAGCCTCATCCTCTGCATCTCAAGGAAGGATTCACGGCTGTCAGTCTCAATCAACTCTACGACCAGATCGAGGCGGAGAAGAACGCCGCCTCCCGATGATCATCCCCGACGTCAATATCCTCGTCTATGCCTACGACAGCACCTCGCGGTGGCATGAGAGGGCTCGTGAATGGTGGCAGCAGACACTTGTTGGGTCGGAGAGCGTGGGCATTCCAGCTGTCGTGATGATGGCATTCATCCGACTCATGACCCACACCTCCCTATGTGGCAACCCCATGGCTGTCTCCCGTGCCCGTGCCATTGTCTCATCCTGGGTGGCGGTTGATGGCGTTCGCGTTCTTGCTCCCACTTGGGAAACCTTGTCGCTGATGATGGAACTTCTCGAAGAAACCGGCGTTGGTGGATCGCTCTCAACCGATGCATTGATCGCTGCTCACGCGCTGGAACAGAGGGCAAGCGTTTGGTCCAACGATGCCGATTTCAAGCGCTTTCCCGGGATTAAATTGCACAATCCACTGAAAGATTAAGCTCTTCTCGAGCGCTCGTCGCTCGACTCTGCTTGCCCGGCCTCGGTCCATCTCCCTCGGGCATCCACCGTCTTTTCTGTGCCTCTTGTGCCTCTTGTGCCTCTTGTGGCCAATGAATGCCCTCGACGCTCGACCTTCGTCCCTCGACTTCCCTGCTCAGCCCTTCGCCCGTCCTTGGGAGTTTCCTTGGTGGTACAACTGCAGCCTACAGAACACTTCGGTACCTTCCTACCTGTCACTTTCGCACCTTTTACCAACTTCTCCGGTCTCTCTTTCATCTCCCTCAGGCCGATTCTTGTCA
>CANIVT010000018.1 GCA_947471565.1 Spartobacteria bacterium
CGATTGTCGAGAAGGGCGAGGCCTGGAAGATCGTGTAGACGATGCCTTGATCCTCCTTGGGGGAGAGTTCCTTGGGGGAGAAGAGATAGAGGACCGGCAGGATCAGGATCCAGAATCCCGCCACCGTCAGGACCGCGCCTCGGTGGCGGAGCATCGAGGCGAGCAGATGGACGTAGAAGCGTTGGAGAGAGGTGAACCGCCTGTTGACCCATCCCGCATAGCCTCTGGTGTCATCACCCCTTCTGAGCAGCCGCGATGCCATCATGGGGGAGAGGGTGAGAGCCACAATGCCGGAGATCAGGACCGCCCCTGCCAGGGTGAAAGCGAATTCCCGGAAGAGAGCCCCTGTCAGTCCTCCCTGGATGCCGATCGGCGTATAGACCGCGGCGAGGGTGATGGTCATCGCGATGATCGGGCCGAGAAGCTCCCTGCCGCTGCGCAGGGCCGAGTGCAGCGGGGAAAGACCCGCATGGAGATGGCGCTCGACGTTTTCCACCACGACGATGGCGTCATCGACGACCAGTCCCACCGCCAGCACGACCGCAAGCAGGGTCAGCAGGTTCACCGTGAAGCCCAGCAGCACCATGATGAAGGCAGTCCCGATCAGGGAGATAGGGATCGCGATCACGGGGATGATCACCGAGCGGATGGATCCCAGGAACAGGAAGATCACCAGCACCACGATCCCGAGAGTTTCGGTCATCGTCTTGAGGACCTCCTGGATCGCCTCACGGATGAAATCCGTGGAGTCGTAAGGAACCTCCAGCGTCATCCCGGCGGGAAGGGATTTGCGGAGTTCCGGGATAGCGGCGCGGACGCTTTTGCAGACGTCGAGGGTGTTTGCCGTGGGAAGGGCCCAGATTCCGATGAATTTCGCGTTTTTCCCGTCGAAGCGGACGTCCGAATCATAATCCTCGGATCCCAACTCAATGTCGGCGATGTCCTGAAGGCGGACGAGCACGCCCCCCTTCTGCTTCACCACGAGTTGGCGGAATTCATCGGGGTTGGTCAGGTTGGTGTTGGCGATGAGGTTGATGGAGGTCATCGTCCCCTTGGTCTTGCCCACAGCAGCCAGATAGTTGTTGGCTTGGAGCGCCTTCCTGACATCGGTGGGCGTGACGCCCAGCGCGGCGAGGCGCTCGGGCTTCAGCCAGATCCGCATGGCGTAGACCCGGGCACCCAGAATGTCGGCACGCTGGACGCCGGGAATCGCCGTGAGCTTCGGTTGGATGACGCGGGTCAGGAAATCGGTGACCTGATTCGGCTCCATGTCCGGTGCCGCAAAGCCGAGATACATGGAGGCCCGAAGCTCGTCCGCATTCTCGAGTTCGATGACGGGGTTTTCGGCCTCCGGGGGGAGGTCGTTGCGGACCTGCGCCAGCTTAGCCTGGATCTGTGTCAGGGCCGCGTTCGGATCGTAGTTCAGCTTGAGATGCACCGTGATCGTGCTGACTCCCTGGGTGCTGGCACTCTCGATGTAATCGATTCCCTCGGCGGCGGCGATCACGCGCTCCAGCGGCGTGGTCAGGTATCCGCGCACGAGGTCGGCATTGGCCCCCACATAGGCCGTGGTGACCTTGATGACCGCGATGTCGCTTCGGGGATACTGACGCACGTTCAGCACGCGGATGGACTGGATGCCGGCGAACAGGATCACCAGGTTGACCACAAGCGCCAACACGGGGCGCTTGATGAAAAGATCGGTGAGTTTCATGCGGGCAGGTGCCTTGGAACTGAAGGAGGCAAAACCGGACGTGTTCTCAGCTGTCCTGGGGTTTCGGGGCCGGGTTATTTCCCGGCTGGACGGAATCATTCACCTTTACGGCACCACCATGGTGGAGTTTGAAGGTTCCCGAGGTGGCGATGCGGTCGCCGGGCTTGAGTCCTTTCAGGACAGCCACCTGGTCTCCCTGTGTCTTGCCCAGAATCACGGCTTGCTGGCGCACGCCGAGGTATTCCTTTCCATTGGGATCCTTCATTGTTTCGATCACGAAGATGGAGTCCCCGTAGGGCGCATACTGGATCGCCGTGGCTGGAACCATGATCGCCTTCTCAAGATTCGGGAGGATCAAGTGGACCCCCGCGAACATCCCCGATCGCAGGAGGTGATCGGGATTGGCAACGGTGCCCTGGATCTGGATATTGCGGGTGGAGGTGTCCACCGCAGAGTTGATGGCGGTGATCTTGCCCGGGAAGGCCTTCTCTGGAATACCGTCCGCCTTGACCATCAGCTGCTGGCCCACGGCGAGCTTTCCAAAATTCTGCTGTGGTAGAGCGAAGTTCACATAGATCGGATCCAGGGACTCGAGCTGGACGATCGGGTCGCCGCTCTTGAGGTATTGGCCGGTGTTGACCTGACGGATGCCCAGATCTCCCGTGAAGGGTGCTCTGATCGTCTTCCGATCGATCATCGCCTGGGTCTCATCGACGTTGGCCTCCGCGGACTGGAATTGGGCCCTCGCCTCTTCATAAGCGTACTCCGCGATAACATTTTTAGCTCGCAGGTCACGGGAGCGGTCGAGGTTTTGGTGTGCCAGGTCGAGTTTGGCTTTTGCTGTGCGGAGTTGGGCATCCTCCTGTCGCGTGTCGAGTCGAACGAGGATCTGACCGTTGGTCGCATGGGAGCCGGACTCAAAAAGAATTTCCGCAATCATCCCCGGCAGATCCGCACCCAGCATCACCCCCTGCAGCGAGGCGACGGAGCCTACGGCCTCCAGAGAGGGGGCTGTTTCCGATTCCTTGACCACCAGAGAGGTGACGGCGTCTGGTGGCATCCGGAATGCCTTACCCATGGCGATGGCTTTAGAAATTTGCAGGGCTTTCCATCCCGCGATCCCTGCGATGAGGAGGATCATCGCCAGAATCGAAAGGATCAGGACGAGACGCGGCCGCTTGGGCGGGGTTGGTTCCTCATGCAGGGCGATGACCTCCGGGGCTGCCGTGGCAAGGGCTTTCTCCGTCTCTTGGTTGGAAGAGTTCATAAGATTGTTAATGACATTAATTAAATAGGGGCCGGTATGCCGGACGTCAATGTCACGAACGGCAAAGGGCTTCCCCTGTCGCCGTTCCGCACTGACGACTGGCCCTTATCCGAGATAAGAGGATCCTCGGTCAGTCAACCCATGACTACACCGCCCTCATTTCCTCATCCTTAAAAAACATTATTGATTGGAAATCCTGTCAGAAGCGCGGTTTTCTTGACGCGGGATTTTCTCGTAAAAGCGGACATAGTCGAATTCCGCAGCAGAGGGAAGGAGGGTATCATCCACGGCCTTCGTCCCTCCTAAAGGTGATGCGATCGACGTGAGCCAGATGTTCTGGGGTCCGTGCTCGAAATCCACCGGGACATTTCCCTTCTTGACCGCCTTGGTCACTTCCACCGACTGCACCAATTTGCCGTCGAAGTAGTAGTTCACCATGGAGGGCGTGAACTCGCAGCCGTACACATGGAATTCGGCGGCAAGATCAGGTGTCTTGACCCTCTTACCCCCAAAGGGGACATGTGCTCCTTTCCATTTGTGAATGTTGACTCCGTAGCCGTAGTGACTGATGGAGTCGTTTTCGATCACATCGAGTTCCTGACAGGCAGTATCAGGACCGGTTCCGCCTTTCCCGTTGTGCAGCATCATCCAGAATGAGGTATGCCAACCTGATCCGGGAGGAATCTTCAATCGGGCTTCGTAGTAACCGTATCGAAAGGCCTTTCTGCTGATCACGCCGCCTCCCGAGTAGTGCATCCCACCCGACTCCGCCTTCTGGACTACGATCCGGAGGAGACCATGAGACACACCGACATTCTCCGGCTTCTGGGTACTCCACATCTTGCTGTCGGTCCGGTAGCCCCAGCGCAAGGAGTCTAGACTTTCGCCATCAAACTCATCCGACCAGACAAGCCGATAGCCTTCCACCGGAATCGGCGGAGTGGCGGAACCTCCATGGACGGGGATGGTTGAAAGGAACGCTAAGGATACAGCGATAAGGTAGATTTTTATGGGCGTTGGGGGTTGTTTCGAACTGCTGGTGGCTTGATCCGTAAGCAAAGCCTGAACAAAGGCTAGAGTTTAGTCCTTACTTCAGGGCACGCACATTCTGTCTCTGGGTGCCGAGGCCGTCGATTCCGAGTTCCACGACATCACCGTCCTTCAGGTACTGAGGCGGCTTGAATCCGAGTCCCACGCCGGCAGGGGTGCCTGTCGAGATGACATCGCCGGGGAGGAGTGTCATGAAGTTGCTCAGGTAGGAGATAAGGTAGGGAATCTTGAAGATCAGGTTACTGCTGTTGCCATTCTGCTTGGTCACGTCGTTGACCTTGAGCCAAAGACGGAGATTGTGGGGATCGGCGATCTCATCGGCCGTTGCCAGCCATGGCCCGAGAGGCGCAAAGGTATCGGCACTTTTGCCCTTCACCCACTGACCGCCGCGTTCCAGCTGCCAAGCTCGCTCGCTGTAATCATTATGCAGCACATAGCCGGCGACATGATCCATTGCATCTGATTCAGAAATGCGTCGTGCAGTCTTACCAATCACAACGCCAAGTTCCACTTCCCAATCTGTCTTTTCAGAACCATGGGGTATTTTCAGCCCATCATTGGGCCCGGTAAGCGCAGTGGTGGATTTGAAAAATACCACAGGCTCGGAGGGAGCCTGCATTCCAGATTCCTCTGCATGATCGCGATAATTCAGACCGATGCAGATGATCTTACTGGGACGAGCTATGGGGGAACCTAAACGCGCACCCTCAGGAATTAGAGGTGCTGTAGCCTGATTGGCCTCGATCCAAGCCGAAAGATGCCGGAGGCCATTGTTTTCAAAAAAAGCCTCGTCATAATTTTGAAAAGCAGCAGAAGCATCGAGACGACGGTTATCTGTAAGTATGACGCCGCACTGTTCGTGGCCGGGTTGACCGAATCGGATGAGTTTCATGGTAGGTAGTAGAGATTGGAGTTCCTGGGGCTAATGAACCGGGGAGGGAGGGGGTGATAGTTAATCATGCGAAATGGAGGACATGGACGCTTTAATCCGTATCATTTCTCCGACTTTACGCAGGGTTTCCACATCGATTTTGCGAAGCTTTCCCCGATAGTCCGGGCCAACATCCACAGAAAAAAGATTCCCGAATTTCACGGCATCAAGATAGTCCTTGTAAAGTTCATTCGCCGATTTGCAAAGGTTGTCATGCTTGGGGAGGGAGTAAAACCAGGCCGCGCCGCCCGCATGTTTGGGTTCGATGGGATAGGTGAACTCGGCGAGAAGGTAATCACCTCCGCGGGACTCTTTCATGAAAGGCCCTGCCGACTTTGGATCGTTTACAGCTCCGGGTTTGCCCTCTTCGCCAAGCCGGATATGAACACCATCCTGTTCACCATGATTGAAGCCTACAAAACACGCTGGTTGCAATCCATGGCAAAGGGACAGGAATTCCGCGTGATTCAATCCGCCGGTTCCCGCGGCGTGATCGACCCACATGAATTCAATTGGTCCGTAACTTGTGAGTAACTCGATGAGTTGGGCCTTTTCCTTTTCGGAATCCTGTCCCGTGCCTTTTCCTTTTTTGCCGTCCGCCGCATTCCTACCTCCAGGCCATGTCCAGTCGCCCTCCGAAAAATAGAGAGCTAGCTTGATGCCGTATTTGTCACAGCTTTTTTTTAATGCGGCGAGCACGTCACGGCCCAGCGACACATTCGTCACCTTGCGATCAGTGGTTTTCGTGTCCCACAGGCAAAATCCGTCATGGTGTTTCGTGAGGAAGAGAATGTAGCCCATGCCCGCTTCCTTGGCTGTTCTGGCCCACTGATCGGTATCGACTGCCGTTGCCCTAAACAGGGAGATGTCTTTCACTCCCGGAGTCCACTCATTTCCGGAAAACGTGCTGAGACTCCAACAGATGAACATACCCCACTTTAATTTCTTCAACTCCTCGGCTCTCTGCACCAGGAATGAACGGGATGGAGAGCCGTTATCTTCATAAGCCACCGAATTCACGCCCATGACTTGACTGATGATGGCAATAAAACACCAAGTCAGGATCAGTAAAAAGAATTTGTGCTTCACGGGATGTTGGTTGGCCAGCTAACGGAGAAGAGTGAATCCTCCGTCGAGGTCATAGGCTGAACCGGTAATGAATGAAGCCTCGTCCGAGCAGAGGAAGGCGGCGAGGGAGGCCACCTCGGTCGGTTCGCCCATTCGGCCGATCGGCTGACCTGCGGCAAGTTTAGCAAACATCTCCGCCTCCTTGCCGGGATAGGTCTTGGCAAGGAAGCCATCGACGAACGGCGTGTGGACACGGGCCGGGCAGATGCAGTTGCAGCGGATCTTCTTCTCCACGAAGTCACGCGCCACGGAGAGAGTCATCGTGAGTACGGCCCCCTTGGTCATGCTGTAAGCGAAGCGATCGGCGATGCCAACTTTCGAGGCTATCGAGGCCATGTTGAGGATCGCGCCCCCTCCCGAGGCGAACATTTTCTCCACGCCGAAATGGAGGCAGTGATAGACCCCGCGGACATTCACGGAATAAAGGCGGTCGAGGTCCTCCGGTTTGGTCGTGAGCACATTGCCGACGTGGGCAATGCCCGCGTTGTTGACGAGGACATCAAGACGCCCGAGTTTGGAAAACGCCGCGCGGACGGATTCCGTGTCCGAGACATCGGCGGCGAGCACGGTCGCTACTCCACCCGCCGCCCTGATAAGATGGGCCGTTTCCTCCCCTGCCTCGGGACGGAGTTCCAGAATCGAGACCGACGCTCCTTCGGAGGCAAGTCTTAGTGCGATGGCTTGGCCGATTCCCGAACCCCCGCCAGTGACGAGAGCGTGACGATGATCAAAGCGGAGGGAAGAGGCAGTTGGCATGGGATAGGTGGATTTGAATGGAGTAAGATGTTTCCTAGATCCGGTAAATCCGTTCGGCATTCGAGCGGAAAAGTTTTACGGCATCCTCCGCTGATAGGGAGGAGGTGAGTTCGGCAACCGTCGAGACCCAGCGCTGATACTCCGTGGCCAGGGTGCAGACCGGCCAGTCGCCGGCAAAGATCACCCGGTCGGCTCCGAACGATTCCAGCACCGTGTCGAAATACGGTTTGAGATCAACCGCAGTCCAGCACTCCCAGTCGGCCTCCGTCGTGAGACCGGAGACCTTGCAGGTGACATTGGGAAGTTTGGCGAACTCGCGCAACTGCGAGTGCCATGGTTCCAGTTCTCCCTTCTTCACGGGCGGTTTGCCGAAATGATCGAGGATGAAACTGACACCAGGAAATTGGCGGACAAGTTCCGTCACGGCCGCGAGTTGTTCGTGGCGAATGCAGAGATCCATCGTGAATCCGAATTCCTGCAGCATCGCAACCCCCTCCAGGAAACCGGTTCGGAGGCAGAAATCCGGATCTATCTCACCCTGCAGCAGGCGTCGGACACCCTTGACCAGGGGGCGCTCCGCAAGACGGATGAGGTGGTTCCTCACCCCGGAGCCCAGTTCAAGCGGTGCATTGGCCACGATTCCCGCGATCCTGGTATCGTGGACTGACAGGCAAGAGACCCAGTCCACCTCGTCGATTGCATGCGAAGCGTCGCACCCGCTCTCTACGAAGATGATCCTTGAAATACCGATGCCGTCGGTTGCTTTCGAGAAATCGCCGGGCAGGAACGGCTTGTTCAGGGAGGGAAGTTCACCCAGCCATCCGTAGGGGCGAAGAGAGGGATCCCAGTAATGGACATGGGCATCCGTGATGTTTGTCGGCATGGTCGTCATCATCTCCTCACTGTCGGCCTCAGTTTTTTGGTATGATGAACCCGGTATCCACCCAGTCGACATGGCTCTCCGTTTTGGAATCCCCGGAGGGATTTGCGATCAGTTTCAGCTCCCTGAACCTCGGATCGATCGCAAGATCGAAAACCCAGCTACGGATCCCCTCTTTGCTCAGGATGGGACTCACGGACAGGGATTGTGGTTTCTCCCCCATCTCCTTGACATCACCCTGTACCTCCACGGTGACGGAGGAACCGGATTCCCTCAGGACCTCGTCATCGAGTCCGACAACGGCGACGAAGCGGGTCGCTCCTTGAGGGATGGCGTAAGTCAGGGATGACGGGGCGTTGACTCCGATTCCGCTGCGATGTCTTTTCCCGTCGAGGGAGATGGCATTCCCTCCCCATGACCTGCCGACACGATAACCGTGGTCAACTGCGGGTCCGCAGGTCTTCAGTCTTTCAAGCGGCACGGTGGGTGGAGGCGGGTTCTTGGGGCGTGGTGGTAACTTCGGCGTTGTTCCGGAACAGGTAGCCCCCTCCGAACCGTCCCATCCGAGGGCCCGAACCGTGTAGGAACGGGGTCTCAGTGTGTCGACCCCTTCGTCGTTGAAGCGGGGTTCCGCCGTTTCGGCGGTAACACCGTCATCGCGGGTAACCCGGTAAAGGTCGGCCCCGTTTTCGTCCCAAGTCAGGCTTGCACCATGGTAACCCGAGTCGACCTTGAGTCCTGTGATGGTTTTTGGCGGCGCAGCGGAGACAGGTCCGCCAGTGAATGGAATTGACCAGCGGACCGCGCGGCTTGTCGGGGAATTAATGATCGCCCGGACCCGGGGGCCATCCTGCCTGAGGGTGGCGGTAACCCCAGCTTTGAGATCCTCCTCCGAAACGGAAATCTTTTCGGCGATCCATGAATCCGCGCCTGTGGAAACCACAACCCGAAGTTCGTCGGGATCATTCCCCACGACATCGCAGCATCCTCTCAGCGTACGGGTCGCCTCTTCCCAGTGCTCTTCGGGTGCGTCGATCATTCCCTGCGTGATGTGTCTCGACGTGCTCAGGAGTTGGGGTGACGCGGAAACCGGCCTCACGGCTAGAACACGCGCCGATTTTGAGGGAATCACCCCTCCGATCCTTTCCCCGAATGGGGGAACGAACTTTCCGGCCCAGAAATCGAACCCGACGTATTTTTTCGAGGGGGGGAGGCCTGCCTTTTCCGGTGTCACGGACAAGTCGGAGGGTGATTTGGACCAATTGAACAGGGCGACAACATCCCTGCGCGGCTCCTTGCGGGTGTCGGCCAGATGCCATATGGCCGCAGGTTCCCGATCCATCACATCCACGGGCCTGGAGGGAAGGTCATGCAGCGGCATGCATCGGCGCAGGATATCGAGGCGGTTTGGCGTCAGATCGGGGATCCAGTCGCTGTTGAGGAACATTGCTCCGGAGACGGCGGCGAAGCTTGCATTCAGGCGGGCCTGATCGACGGGGACGGAAGCACGGACCGAGACGCAGTCGGGATCATTCCACCAGATGCGTCCGTTGAGGAACCAGAGGCGCGAGGCCTGAAGCGCCCCGATCTGCCCGGCTCCCGTGTCCGGTCCCACCCTCATCGAATCGACAAGACCGAGGGAACCGGCGAGGGAGCGCATGTTCTGGGAGAGGCAACATCCCAGCAGAAAGACGCCCGTCCCGGCCGACTTCCGCACCAGTTTCACCCCGTCGCGCATCACCTCGATGTTCGGTTTGGACGGATCGGCGAAGACCGCATCGCCCATCCCGTCCTCGACATGGCCGTTGTTGACATAGGTGAGTTTCGTGGCACTGCCGGTCCAGAAACCATCAAGTTTCAGGAGACGGTATCCCCAGTCTTGGGTGACGCGGGTAACCAGTCCGATCAGGTAGTCGCGGGCTCCCAGTGCCGTCATGTCGAGGCAGGTGCCACCCCAACCGACCTCGTAGGGGTCACCCTTCGGATTCTTGGCAAACCAATCGGGATGACTGTGGAAAAAAGGATCCGACCAGGTGCCCGCGAAAGGAATGAACCAGATGCCCGGAGTGAACCCGTGGGCGGAGATCATGGAAGCCGCAGCCTTCATTCCGGATGGGTAAGGTCCCTTGGGATCATGGTCCATGAAGTTGCGTTTCGGACCGTTTGTGGAGGTTCCCGCCTGCCAATGGTCGTCGATCTGCAGAAAATCAAGACCCCAGGGCTTGAGATTCTTTTGGGCGCAATCGGCCAGTTCCGCCAGATGCTTCTCGTCGCAGGCGGCCGCGTACTTATCCATGTACCAGGTGCAATGACCCGGTTTGTGAGGCGGTGGTTTGACGCCCATCGCGGAGGCCATCATGTCGGCGTAGCGTTCCAATCCCGAACGGGCGTCATCGAAGTAGCCCAGGGCGAAGAGTTCTCCGGCCGCCGACTCCCCGGGTTTGATCAGCAATTTCCCGTATTCCGAGCGGGAAGCAATGCGGGATCCCGCCCCGCTTTTGTTTAAGGGAGAGAAAACGACGCCGCTGGAGCGTTCCTGGGTGATCCAGCCTCCGACAATGCCCTTGAGCGAGGCAGGGTCGGCGATCGCCAGGAAAGCGTAGCTGCCGGGGTTCTTCTCGGGAGGGAGCAATCCCCCGGTACCCAAAGTCTTCAATCCGCTGTCAGGGACACCGAGATCCACATCGGCGGCAACGCCGGGGACTTTGTCGCGCACCGCCGGTTTCTTTCCGGGGTTGACGATTACCGAGGAGAAAAGCACGAAGGGGAAACCCTCCGGCAACGCGATACTCTCGCTCCCGCCTCCCTCATGGGCGATACGGATCGAAGGCATTCTGCCGAAACGCGGATCGTCCAGCGTGGCCAGGGAAGCCTTGCCGTCACTTTCACCCGTCGTTCCGTTCCTGAGGACGGTCCTTCCGGTGGGTTTGTGAATGACGGAGAAGATGCCGGTGCCCTGGTCACATTCGACCGTGTAGACCTTACCCTCGATCCTGAGAGTTTCACGACCATCTGCCATGCAGGCCGATGCGCAGAGCATGAGCAACGCCAGTCTGCGAAGGGGTCCTCTTGAATTCATCGGAAAGACACGCGGTGAGTCGTGGTTGTGGCGACGTTCCTTATTTCAGGTCACAGCCGCTGCCGGGTTCCTCCGGCGTATGGTAGACGCCTCCCTCGACACGGACAGGATGAACGAAATGTTCGCGGAGATGAGGGATGTGTTCCAGGAAGAGAGCCTCGTGGCCCATGCCGATATGGTTGAAAAGGACGAGATGCTGGTGCAGTTGTCCCATGTCGCCGACATGCGGGACCACGGGAATTCCGAACTTTCTGGACAGAAGGCTGACGGCGAGGAACTCGGAGACACCGGCGACTCGAACCGCGTCGACCTGAATGAACCCGGCGCAACCCGTCTGCAGGTAGTTCTTGAAGATCACCCGGTTGGGGACGTGTTCCCCGAGTGCCAGTTTCACCGGGGCAATCGCGTCTGCCAGCGTCCTGTGGGCGAGGACATCGTCGGGATGGGTCGGTTCCTCGATCCAGAAAGGAGTGATCGCGGAAAGTTTGGAACAGACATCGAGGGCCTGGGGAAGGGTCCACTGCTGGTTGGCGTCCACCATGACGCGCGCCTCGGGACCGGCCACCTCGCGCACGATGTGGGCCCGTCGGATGTCCCGTTCGGCGTCCTTCGCCCCGACTTTGAGTTTCATGGCGGTGAACCCCGCGGCCATGGCCTTCTTGCAGTTTTCACGGACCTGTTCGTCGGAGTAGTTGAACCATCCGACCGAGGTATCGTAACCGGGATATCCGTCCTTCAGGACCTTCATCCTGGACCCGCGTGAAGACGCTTCGTTGCGGAGAAGCGAGACCGCTTGAGCAGAGGTCAACTCATCCTCAAGGTAGGACAGGTCGAGCGTGGCGACGACCTGTTCGGGAGTCAGGTCGAGCAGGAGTTTCCACAGCGGTAACCCGCGCTTTTTTGCCCACAGATCCCAACAGGCATTGGTGACCGAGGAGAGGGCGAGGTGAACCACGCCCTTGTGAGGTCCCAGCCAGCGGAACTGTTGCTCGTCGGCCATTTCATGCTGAAGGTTGCCGAAATCCGCCATGATCTCCTCGATGTCACGTCCCTTGAGGCGTGATGCGTAGAACTCGGCCGCCCTGCAGACAAGGTCGTTGCCCTCCCCGAGCGTGAAGGCAAGGCCGGTGCCGGTGAGTCCCGAGTCGTCGTGGAGTTCCGTGACGGCGTACGAGTAGACGGGGTCCTTGTGGATGGCGTCGCTTCCGTGACCGGAGCCGATCGGATAGCGCGCGTCGCGCGTGGTGATGCTGGTAATCATGGTGGTGGTGAGGGTTGGAAATCAGGGTTTTTTCTCCTGCTTCTTTTTCGCGGGCTCGTCCTCGGGGAATGGCTTGATGGGTTGGATGGCCATGGCGTCCACCTTCAGTTCCAGTTTCACCACGGTGTCGGGATCCTTTTGGTCGGACAAGGGCACCGAGACGGTCAATCCTTCCGCATTGTTCACGACATCGACCTTTCCGCCTGAGAGCAGAGTTGACGAGGCGATCTCGGCTCCCAGGGCGGGTAGTTTGCAGGAATCACCCTCCCATTTCAGGATATGAAGGTATACCGCCTTTCCCTTGCGTGTGGCCGCATAGCGGGCAGTCGGCAGGTAGGGTCCGCCCCGCGTGCCGTAAATGCTCTCTCCGTTGACTTTGAGCCAGTCTCCGACCTTTCGCAGGACCGATACTTGATCCGCGGGTATCACTCCCTCCGCATCGGGCCCCACGTCCAGAAGCAGGTTGCCGTCGCCTCCGGCGCAAAAGACGAGCATCTTTAGGATTTCACTGAAGGGTTTGACACCTCCGCCAGTGTGATATGACCAAGCCCCGACGCTTGACATGGTCATGCAGGATTCCCACGGGCGTTTGCTGTTGTAGGAGCCGAGTCGCTGTTCCGGCGTTGCGAAATCGCCGCGGAAAGGCACCGGTTGCCTGTCGTATCCACCCAGGACGCAGAGGCGGTTATTGATCATGATATCGGGAGCAAGCTCCTTGATGAGGTTCCATGTTTCCCCGACACGCCAGAAATTCACCAGATCACCCTTGCCGTAGCTGTCGAACCAGAGCAGATCGACCTTTCCGTAGCCGGTAAGCAGTTCTTTGAGTTGGGCATTCATGAAGTCGACGTACTTGCGGTTGTCTCCGATCCCGTAATCGGGTTGATGCCAGTCACGCTGGGAGTAATAGATGCAGAAACGGATGCCCTCTTCCCGGCAGGCCTCAGCCAAAGGGCGTAACAGGTCCTTCCCGTAGGGGGTGTTCATGATGCTGTAATCGGTCTGCTTGGTATCCCACATGCAGAATCCCCCGTGATGCTTGGCCGTGAAGACGAGATACTTCATTCCGGCCTCGCGGGCGATCTTCACCCACTCCTTCGCATCGTATTTCACGGGGTTGAACCTCTTGTAAAGGTTGTCATAAGCGGGGTCCTCGACGTAACCGGGACCGTCACCCCTGATATCCAGTGGCTTGCTGCCTTTTCTGGACCAACTGATTTCCGTGCCGGCGACGCTCGACATGTCCCAGTGGACGAACATTCCAAAACGGGCGTCGCGCCACCAGGCGATCCTGGCATCCCTCTGTTCGGTTGTTTCCTTGTTTGTCGAGGTGACCTGGGCCGATGCCTGCGAACTCAGGATCAAGCAGGTTGAGAGAAGCGGGAGGAAAAGGAGTTTCATGGATTGTTGCAAACAGGGTTGGCGTTTGGTGCCGAGTGCTGTTTTGAAGTTTATTTTTTTTCTTTCCCGGGCGGTTGATCAACCGGATCCGGCTTGATGGGTTGGATGGCCATGGCATCACCCTTCAATTCAAGCTTCACCACGGTGTCGGAATCCTTGCGATCGGTTGCAGGCACCGTCACGGTCAAACCGTCGGGACGGTTGGACACCTCGACTTTTCCTCCGGCGAGCAGGCTGGATGCGGCGATCTCCGCGCCGAGGGGGGGGAGTTTGCAGGAATCGCCGTTCCATTTGAGGATGTGGAGGTAGATTTTGTTTCCCTTGCGGGTTGCCGTGTAACGCGGCGTGGGCATGTAGGGTCCGCCCCGGGTCGCATAAATACCCTCGCCGTTCACCTTGAGCCAGTCTCCGACTTTCCGGATCGCCTCGACCTGCTCTGGGTCGATCATCCCGTCGGGACGGGGACCGACGTTCAGGAGCATGTTGCCGTCGCCTCCTGCGCATTGGGCCAGCATGGTGATCACGGATCCGGCGGGCTTGACGCCATCCTTCTCACCGCCCCAGGCCCAGTGATTGTGTGCCGAGATCGTCATGCAGGATTCCCAGGGACGGGTCATGTTGAATCCACCTACCCGCTGTTCCGGCGTGCTGTAGTCGCCGGGTGCGCCGGTACGCTCGTCGATCAGGATGTCGGGTTGAAGTTTTCTTGCCATGTTGATCACTTCAAATCCCCTTTTGCCGTACACCTGGGAGACGGTTCCGTCGGTATCATACCAGACGGTGACCAGAGGGCCGTAGTTTTTGATCAACTCTTCCGTCTGCCCCATCAGGTACTTGTGATACGCGTCGAGGTCATACTTCTCCCTCATGGGGTGTCCGCGGCCCGTCAGGTCGTAGGGATAGCCCGGGTGATGGGTGTCGGGAACCGAGTAATAGCATCCGAACTTGATGCCCTGCTTTTTGCAGGCTTCCGCCAACTCTTTCACGACGTCCCGCTTGAACGGCGTGTTCATGATCGTGTAGTCGGTCAACTTGGAATCCCAAAGGCAGAATCCGTCGTGATGCTTCGTGGTCAGCACGATGTATTTCATGCCCGCCGCCTTGGCTGCCGCAACCCACTCGTCGGCGTTGAACTTCTCGGGATTGAACTTTTTGTAGAGAGCATCGTAGACCTCCACCGGGGTTCCCTTGCCACCCCGCGACCAGCTGATCTCCTTCTCCGTGAGACTGACGGGACCCCAATGGATGAACATGCCGAACCGGTCATCCTGCCATTTTTTCACCGCTGACGGATCCGCCGGGGCATTGGTGGGTTGAGGAGTGGACTGGTTGGTTTCGGATGCGGCACCGAGCGTGCCCATCGCAAGCATGAGCAGGAGGATTGGGGTTGTTTTCTTCATGGTTGGACTTGTTTGGGTTGTAGGACGGGAATTCTTGGAATGGACATGGAATTTCCGTCGAGTTGCAGACGGACCACGGGATGACTTGAGGGAAGTCGGTCGCCGAGCATGAGTTTGACTGAGTCCTTGCCCTGTTCGAAACAGACGATGCCTCCTCCAAGCAATGAAGCCCCGGTGATCTTTGCAGGCAGCGGGGGCAGGGTGATGATCCCCCGTTCGGTTTTGAGCGCATGGATGAAGATGTCATCGCCTTTTCGGGTCGCCGTGAATCTCTCCGAGGGCAGATAGGGGCCACCTCGTGTGCCGTAGATACTCTCGCCATTGATCTTCAACCAGTCACCCACTTGCCTCAGGACCTCGACCTGACGGGGTTCGATCCTTCCGTCGGGCATGGGGCCGACGTCGAGAAGGAGGTTTCCATCTCCCCCGGCCGTTCTGGCTAGTATTCCTGTCACCTCGTCGGCGGTTTTGATTTTGTCATCGGGTTTCCACGACCATTGCGTGCCGAGCGTTATGCAGGATTCCCAGGGATACTGGTCATCATAGGAACCAACTTTCTGTTCCGGTGTGTAAAAATCGACGTTCGTGCGCAACGGCCCCCCTTGATGTTCCCAATCCTTTTGCGTGCCGATTTCCAGCCTGTTGTTCATCAGGATGGAGGGCTGAAGTTCCCTGATGAACCGGAAGGTGGATTCGGGATGCCACGGGGCTGGCCTTGCATCGGTGTCGAACCACATCACGCTGATCGGGCCGTAGTTGGAAAGCAATTCCCTGAGTTCCCCCTGCATCCTGGAGACGAAGCGGTCGTTCTCCTTTGTCCGGCAATCGGGATCCCTCCAGTCCATGGGTGAGAAATACCAACCAAGCGGCATTCCGGCTTTGCCGGCCGCCGAGGCAAGTTCGGCGCAGATATCCTTTCCATAGGGACTTGCCATGATGTTGTAGGGATCTGTCTTGGAGTCCCAAAGCAGAAAACCGTCGCAGTGCTTGGCTGTCAGCACCATGTATTTCATCCCGGCCTGCTTTGCTATGGAAACCCACTCGTCCGCTGCAAAGTTCGTGGGATTGAAGCGCTTGTAAAGGGAGTCGTACTCCTCGACGGGAATGGAACCGTGATTGGGACAATTCGTGTTGGAGTTGGCGCGTGACCAGCTGAGTTCCTTTCCAGTCAGGCTGACCGGTCCCCAGTGAATGAACATGCCGAAGCGGTCATGCTGCCATTTGCGGACCTCCTTGCGAAAAGGAATGGCGGGAGAGGGAACAGCATCCGTCTTGAGCTTGTTCTCCGTGTGCGCCTTCTGATCCTGCGCACTCAGCGAAGGGATCAGGCCCGCAAAAACAAAAAGCAGCGTGATGCGGGGGATCATGTTCAGGTTACGTTCTGGCCGTTGCTCGGGGTCAGGAAATCCTGCGATAGCCCAATTCGGCGCCCCCGCTGACGTGCATGATGTGGCCGGTGACGAAGCGGGCCTTGTCTGAGAGAAGGTAGACGCAGGCATCGGCGATCACATCCCCTTCGGGGCAATAACCGAGCGGATGAATCTCGTCCAGATAGCGGTTGATTCCTGCCGGATCGGGTTGCTCGGAAGCCCATTTGCGGAGCATCGGGGTCCAGGTGCCTGCCGGACAGACGGCGTTCACCCGAACGCCGTGGGGCGCATAGTCAAGCGCCATCGACTTCGTAAGGGTGTTCATCGCCCCCTTGGTCGCGGTGTAGGCGGCGTGGATCTCCTGACCGATCACTCCGACGAGACTGGATGTGTTGAGGAAACATCCCCGGGATGACTTCAGGGCCTCAAGACCGTGTCGCGTCGTGTGAAGGACGCTTTTCAGGTTGATGTCGAAGAGGGCATCCCACTCGGCGTCGCTTGTCTCATGCAGCGGCTTGCTCGGTGTGGCGATGCCTGCGTTGTTATGGATGGCGTCCAAGCGGCCATAGCGTTGAAGGACGCGCCCGATGGCCGACTTCACCTGATCGTCCCTGGACACATCGCAGGCAAACCCGAGATGCCGGTCGCCGAGTTCGGCGGCCTGCCGTGCGGCTTCCTCTCCGTTGCGGGCGACGATCGCAACGGAGGCGCCTTCCGAGGCGTACGCCTTGGCACAATCGAGTCCTATGCCGGTGGACCCCCCCGTGAGGAAGATGATTTTTCCGGAAAGCAGCATCCCCTGGGTCAGTTCAGGTGAAACACCTCTTTGGTATCGCTCCAGATTTTTCCCTTGGCGGCGGCATCCGGGAGCGGTTGCTGGCACGGATCGGTTTCCTTCCACCAGCGTCGGGTTTCAGGATCGCCACCCATTTTCTTCATATCGGCGGCAAAGTCCTTGCCGGTGTACTCAAGGTAGGCAAAGAGGTAGGTCTTGCCCCCGATCTCCCGTTTGTAGATTGAGAAATCGCGGATATGGCACTGCCTGATCATCCGGCAGACACCCGGCCAGGGATGGGCGTGAAGTTTCTCGTAATATGCGGCCTTGTCGGGACGCAGGCCGGTGACCCAGGCATGACGCTCAACCGGATGGGAAACACATCCGGTGAACAGCAGGGGAAGCAGGGCTAGTGATGTCAGCGACTTTTTCATGGGTATGATGACGGGTTGGGGTGTTTGATCAGCGAAAGAGGAAATAAAGCGCCGCGAAGACCACGACCACGGCGACGGAGGCAAAGCGGTAGTTGCCCAGGCCGTGTCCGTCCGCCTTCCCGCGTAGGGGTTCTTTCCAGTCCTCCCAAATCAGCGGCAGCGCCTCCTTCCTGACCTGTTCGGGCATGGTCAGGCTGGTGAGGATCAGGATCACGGAGCAGGCAACAAAGAGAAGGAAGGCGATCATCATGAAGTCCCCCCTGTAGATATTGTTCCAATCCAGCCAGAACGTGACGGCTCCCAGGATCATTCCCGCGATCAGGGTGACAAAAGCCGCCCTGCCCGAGGCTCCCTTCCAGAAAACACCCCAGACAAAGACCGCCGTGATCGGGGGAGCGACATAGGTGATGAGCTTGTTGATTCCCTCGAAGAGGGTGCTGTAATGGCCGAACATCGGCGAAAACACGATCGCCAGCACCGTTCCGGCCACGGTGGTGATCTTGCCGATCTGCACGAGCTTGTGATCCCCAATGTCGGGACGGTAACGCTTGAAGATATCGTAGGAAACGAGGGTTGCCGTCGAGTTGAGAGCCGCGGAGCAGGTCTGCATCGCGGCCGCGAGAAGCGCTGCAAGGACAAGACCCTTCAGTCCCGTCGGCAGGAGATGTGTCACGAGGAAGGTGAATGTATCCGCCGGAGCGGCCGGGGCCTCCGCTCCGAAAGCTCCCTGCTGGACCAGGGCGACGCAGATCACGCCGGGAAGGACAAACAGGAAGACGGGCCAGATCTTGAGAAAGGCGCAGAAGAGGGGGCCGAGGCGCGCATGACGCTCGTCCTTCGCGGCAAGCACGCGTTGGACGATGGTCTGGTCGCAGCACCAATACCAGATGCCGATCACGGGATAGCCCAGCAGCATCGAGTACCAGGTCAGCCCGGAGGGGTCTCCGGGGGGGCGCTGCATATGGAGGAAATTCGCCGTTCCCCAAGTGATCTTGCTTCCCTCGACGGAGGCGAGAGGGTGGGGGTGTGAGGCAAGGGTGGCCGCCATGCCGTGCCATCCCCCGGCCTTCACGTACCCCACGACGGTGATCACAACGGCACCAACCAGCAGCAGGACCGTCTGGACGCTCTCGGTCCAGACCACGGCCAGAAGACCGCCGAACATGGTGTATAAGCCCGTAAGCAGTCCCAGTGCGGTGATGAAAACCATCAGGGCATCCACTCCCAGGATCGTCGAACCCGGAGCCATTCCCAAGACGCCTCTCAGGACCCAAGCCGCGGTGTAGAGGGCGACCCCCATGTGGATGACGATGGCCGAGAAGAGCGAGACGACGGAAAGAATGTCACGGCAACCCCGGTTGAAACGCCGCTCGAGGAAATCGGGGAGCGTGGTGACCCGGGACCGCAGGTAGAGCGGGGCGAAAAAGAGGGAAAGGAGGATCAGCGTGAATCCGGCCATCCACTCGAAATTCCCGAAAACGATCCCGTACTTGTAGGCGGCTTCCGCAAGGCTCACCAGATGGACTGTCGAGATGTTGGCGGCGAACATCGCCAAGCCGATGACTCCCCAACCCAGCGTGTTCCCAGCCAGGAAGTAGTGGCCACCCTCGCCGCCACGCTCGCCGCGGCGGTGAATGAACCCCGCAGCCAAGCCGAGTCCGACAACGGCGGCGAGATAAAGGGCGATGAGTGACCAGTCGAGGCCGGCTATGGAGGGGGTGCTTGTCATGGTTGGGGGATGTTTAGAAAGAACCTCGGCAAAGGGAGTCGCTTACTGGGTGGTCTCATGAAGGTTGCCCGCGGATCTGTGGGTATGCATCCGCGGTCTCCGGAGTCACTTGGCCTTGGCCGCGTGAACTTCCTGTTCAGTGATCGTCCAGGAGGTGAAATCATAGGTCCGTGTCATCTTGCCGTCGGTGAGCACCATCGGGATTTCACGGGTTTTCTGCGATGTCCATGGGCTTTCGGATACGGGCCACGCTTTGTAATCCACGGTATTTCCGTTCACCGTGTCCGACCCGTCGAAAACACAGGAGAGCGAATCGCCCAGGCGGTTTTTGTACTCGGCCGAGGCCGGTTGTTGGGAGGTGAGTTTCAGGGAACTCTTTGCGAGGATGGCTTCGCGGAATTTGGCCAACTGTTCCGCCGGTGTCGCCCCAGGGAATTCGGATGGTTGGGCAGTCTCAATGGCCACGGCAAAGGAGAGTGATTTGATCCGGAATTCCGAATCCCCTTCGCGGGGTTTGGCTGCCGGGGCGAGGATTCCCCCCGCGGTGTTCCAATCGAACTGTTCGGTCGCAGTGACTGCGATCAGGACACTTCCGTAATGGAGGAAGATGCGACCCGAGGTCTTGCTGTCATTGACGAGTGCGAGATGTCCTCCCGGAACATAGCCGAGCGCATAGGGAAAGTCCGTTCCGGGAGGGATCTGGAAGACAAAAAGAAGGGCGTCCCTGCCCAGAATTTCCTGTTCATAGGATCGTACTCCATGGGTGTGGTTTCCCATTTGGCCGGGTATGTCCTCCGAGGGAGCGGTGATCCAAAGGTGGCTTCCTTTCTCGGGATCCTGCTCCCACATCACGCCGCAGGGATAGCTCTGCCCCTGCCATGGTCTGCCTCCCACCTTGGCCGAACGGGAAAAGAGGGCGTATGTCCTGTTAATGTAGTGGTTGAGGGCGAAGCCGTTGATCAGAGCCTTGTAAAAATAGGGTTCCTTACGGTCGTTCGCGGCGTTCACGATCATCTCCGGAAGCCTGTAAGTGCTGACTGCAGCCTCAGCGGCGGCCTTGGCATGTTCGAGACCGGGGGCGACGCCCCCGAAATAGATCCATGGCAGGGCGGCCATTCCCCAGGGGCGCTGGCACTCGGTGTCGGGATACGACCTGGGGGCAAAAGTCGCCAGATGGCCGCGAAGCCAGGCCGGCGCCAACTGCAGCATGCAGATTTCGTAGGCGATGCGCGCCTTGCGGGCCATGGTCTGGTCCTTGGCGCAGTCGGCGAGGGTTAGGAGCGGGAGAATGTTCTGCGCTCCGTAGGGCCGCGAGGCGAATTCACCAGGTCCCCCGACCACCGTGGCGGCGATGATCTGATTGAGGTACTTTTCGCCGGTCGGGTCGCCCGGGGCGGCAAAACTCGTTCCCCAGACCACCCCCGGCTTGTTGATCTTGGCCGTCATCATCTGGATGTAGGGATCGTTCTGCATGAACCAGGGATCGGCATGGAATGCGTCGGGTCCCCAGACCTGGGTGGCAAGATACCGGATCATGGCGGCCATGATCTTGTGATTGCTGGTGGAGAGTCTCTGGTAGAACACCCCGCCGGTGTAAATCTTGCGGTAGCGTTCCTTGGTCGCCGGATCCAAAAACTTCTCGAACCGTATGTAACAGTCGATGCCGGGCCACGCGATGAAGCCCGTGTTGCCTCCGTGCATCCAGCGGTTCTGCTTGTTGCCGGGCACCAGCGGATCGAGACCCTTGTTGACCTCGACCAATGCCTCCTGAACCTTGCCGAGGGCAAACAGGCATTCGGCGTTCTGAAAATGCCCGCTGCCGCCCTTGGAGAAGGTTTCCAGAATGGCTTTTCGGCGTTCCTCAAAGGTTAAAAGCGCTCCTTGGGGCGCTGTGCCGGACGGAGCGGATGCGTCGGCGGGTACCGCAGACTCCGAGGAATCGATGCTGCTGTTTGTCTTTTGCCTCTCCTCGGCCCGGACAAGGCAGCCGGCGAAAATGAGCAAATAAAAGGCTCGAAGGGCCGTGAATCTGGGGGGATGCATCGGGACACCATAGTGATCCCGAACAGTGTCTGGCAAGACGTTCATCCGGCCGGAGACGTGTGATGGATCCGGAGTTTGTTTCGTTTTCATAATCGACAGCGGGTGAGGGGAACGGGCTTCCGCCGAAGACCCCGGGCGTGATAGGTTGAGCCATGAGCGACACTAATGAAAAAATTCCCTTGAACCGGGACAAACGGATGGCGTGGTGGAGGGAGGCCCGGTTCGGGATGTTCATCCATTTCGGGCTCTTTTCCATCCCGGCGGGGGAATGGAAGGGGAGGGAGATCGGGAGTTACAGCGAGTGGATCATGAACAAGGCCGAGATCCCCGTGGCGGAATACGCGCTCCTTGCGGATGGATTCGACCCCCGTTCATTTGATGCGGATGCGATCGTCTGCCTGGCCCGGGAGGCCGGAATGCGCTACATCGTGCTCACGGCCAAACATCATGAGGGGTTCGCCCTGTTCAGAAGCCGGGTGAGTGCCTTCAATTCCGTGGATGCCTCCCCGTGCGCGAGGGATCTTGTCGGTGAACTGGCAGCCGCCTGTGCCCGGGTTGGCATCCGCTTCGGGTTATACTATTCCCACTCGCAGGATTGGCATCATCCGGGAGGTGCCGGCAATTTCTGGGACCCGTCCCAGCAGGGGGACTATGACGCCTACCTCGACACCGTGGCCGTTCCCCAGGTCCGTGAACTTCTGGGGAATTACGGCCCCGTCTCGGTTCTCTGGTATGACACGCCCCGATTCATGACAGCGGAGCGGGCGGGGCGCTTCCAGGCCGTCCACGCGATGCAACCGGAACTCATCGTCAACAACCGCCTCGTGTCGTTCGATACCAGGGCGGCGGTGACACCCGGCGACACCGAGACGCCGGAGAACTTCATCCCGGCCAACGGCTGCCCGGGACGGGACTGGGAAAGCTGCATGACGTTCAACGACAACTGGGGCTACAGGAAAAGCGACCTGAACTGGAAAAGCACGGAGACACTACTCCGCAACCTCGTGGACATCGCGAGCAAGGGGGGGAATTTCCTTCTCAATGTGGGACTCAGGGGCGATGGCTCCGTTCCCGAAGAAAACGCCGCCAGCCTACGCTCCATAGGCGATTGGCTAGGTCGTCACGGCGACTCGGTGTACGGCACACAGGCCGGTCCCTTCACCCGCAGGATGGAATGGGGCCGGGCCACGCAACGTCTCAATCCGGACGGTTCGGTGACCCTCTACCTTCATGTCTGGCAGCGTCCCGAAACGGGCGTGATCTCCCTGCCCGGACTGCGCCTCGAGCCGCTTTCCGGGCGGATGCTGTCCACTGGCATTCCCGTGACGGCCGTTTTGTCGGAAGCCGGCGTCGACGTGGTCCTTCCGGCAAAGAACGGCGGGGAACTGATTGATGTTGCGGTGCTGGAGCTCCCGGGCATCCCGGAGATCGAGCCCGACCGCCCCCAACTCGACGAACTGGGAAGGATTGTCCTGAGTCCGCTCGATGCGGAACTCTCGGGCCCGGATGATGCCAAGCCCGTGGTCACGGGTGTTGACGGAAATGCCACGATTTCCAACCTGACGCGGAGCGGCGAGTGGCGTGTGATTTACAACTTCGAGGTGCCTGAGGGCGGGCTCTGGCTGGTTTCCGCGGAACTGGCCATCGGCGCCTATCAGCGGCTCTCCGTTTCGTTGCTGGGGCCTCACGGCACGACAGTCACCACGGCGTTCAATGCGTCCGGCGAGGGGATGGATGACTTCTCGATCAAGGAACTGGGCGTGATGAGGCTTCACCCGGGGCTTCAGGCGCTGGAATTCCGTTCCGAGATGACCGACCTGCGTCCCCTGCTTGCGAGGAGATTCATCCTCACCCCCATCCGGGAAAGGCCAGCTTCCTGAGAAAGACCCTTGCCGGCGGTGGGAGGGATCAACCTTTGGCGGGCGCGGATGAAAACGGACTGCAGATGCGGTCCAACGACCTTCCCTTGATTCTACCGCGTCTCCTTCCGCGTCCAGTTGTTGAAATCATAGACAAGCGATTTGCCCGCATGCTTTGCCGACAGAATGTCGCCCCCCAGCGTTTGGTTGACCCAGTCATTTCCGAGGAGCGGAAAGGAGCGGTAATCGACTGCATGGCCGTCGATCCGGTTTTGATCGGAGTAAGGGGTGCCGTGCGGGCGGTAGGTCAGTTCGAGTTGACGGCCCCCGAGGGAGCGGTACGAAAGGGAGGGAACGGATTTGTCCAGCATCGAGACGTCGAGTTTTGTCCTGTTCAGGACATCCTCCATGAAGCGCTGGAGTTCCGCTTCCTGGCCCCCTCCCGCGTACTTGGAGACCGCGGCGGTTTCCAGGACCCAGCCGTTGTTCCTGTCCTCACTCCAAAGCACATCGCAGTTCTCCCTCTGTTTTGGAGGACCCCACGCGGAGGGTCGGGCATAACGGAAGGCGAAGAGCACCGAGCCTCCGTGACAGAATACCCAGCCATCCTTTTCGAGACGTTTGACGATCGCCCCCCTTCGGGTGAAGGGTGCGTACGACTTCCAGAACGGGAAGTCCTTGGGGACGGAGGAGATGCCCAGGAGCGTTCCTTCCGATTGAAGGACCTGTGTGAAGGGATTTTCCCCGTAGCCGAAGGCATTGGGGACGATGTCGTGCGGCCTGTAGGGGCGAAGCATGTTTTCCTGCAGGGGAACAAAGGTGCTGTCCGGCTTGTCGGAGAGCCATTTGAACATGGTGCGCCGCTCCTCCTTGTAGTTGCCGGCGGTGGGTGACCCGAAATTCTCCCACTGGCTGGCCAGTGAGTAAAAAGGGGTGTGGTGGATGGTGAAGCGGATCGAGTCGCCGGCACTTCCCCGGTGGAGGGATGACCCGGAGCGATCGCGGGCGATCTCCGCGATGAGCTCGGGCATGCGGTAGGAATCCGCGCCGGGATCCACGGTGAAGAAAAACGTGGCTCCGATCCCCGTGCCGGCCGCATTGACGGGACGTTTGCCCCCGAAGTAAAGCCACGCCACGGAGGAAGTGATGTCCATCGAGTCGGGCGAGGTGACACTGGATCCCCAGTATTTTGCGCGACTGGCCGGCGTCACGTAGTAGCCTTGGTTCCAGGCGCAGGCAATCTGCAGCAGGATGGTGTCCAGCACCAGCGAAGCCCTGTTCTTCACCTCGGGATCCCTGGCGTGGTCGGCGAGAAGCTTGATGGCCATGAGATCGACCCCCAGGTAGGTGGGGGCGCCATACTCGCTCAGATTACGGTGGACATAGTCCTTGAAGTATCCCAGCAGCCGCTGCTTCGTCGCCGATTTGATCCCTTCGGCATCAAGCCCGTCGGCGTCCCGCAGGTCGGGCCATTGCTCCGCGGCGATGAAGCCGGCCCCGTCGCCCATGAGGCGGTAATTGTCGGCCCCGTAACCGGACCAGACGCGGTGATGATAGAGGCCGACAGACGACTTCATCGCATCGGCGATGGATTGGGGGACGGCGACCTTGTCACGGCAAAGCATGTAGCAATGGATCAGGGCATGTTTTTCGAACGGGTTGAACGCATGTCCGTCCTTGGGATTGCGGGCTATCATGGCTTTGGTTCCATCGAGGACGGAGGAGGCTATCTTCCCCCATTTTTCCAGAGCGGCCGCGGTTTCCTTGCCAGTGAGAATGCGGGCGGCGACGGGAATCATCGCGTTGCGCGCCTCCGCCTGATGACGGTCTTTCGTTTCGAGGGGGAGGGAAGCGATATAGCCGAGCAAAGCGGCCTTTCTTTCCCCGGGAGTCGTTCCGTCGATATAGGAAGATGCCGTTTGGACAGCCGATTCGGCGGATCCGACCTGGTCCTGCGGTCCATCGGATGTTTTGGGAGGTTCCTGACCCAGGGCTCCGGCCCAAGCGATCGTGCCGAGAATCAGCGTAGCGAACGCGCAAAGACACCGCCTCCGCCGGATGGAATGATCAGGCATTGTCAAAGGAGCATGGGGTGAAGGTTTTTTGCCGGCCGGTTGTTGAAAAGTAAGCCTTGAGGACATCGGGGGAACGCGTGAGTGATTTCGGGATTACTTGGAGGTTGCGGAGACGCCGGAATCCGTGATTTTCCAATTCGTCAGGTCATAGGTCCTCGTTGCGCGGCCGTCGGTGATGACCAGGTTTCCGTTGCGTTCTTGATGCATCCATGGGTTATCCAGCAAGGGCCAATGGTCGTAACATTCGGGTGTTTTGCCATTCACCAGTGCTTTGCCTCCGAAGGTTTTCTCCAGGACATTTCCGCCGCGGTCCGTGTAGGATCCTTTTGCGTTGGAACCCTCTTCGCCGATGGTGACGCCCCCGATCATTATTCCAAGGAATTGCGCTCCACCGGGTGCCGTGAGGTCAGTAAGGTAACATCCCTCACTTAGTGAGCCCGGGCCTCATCCAGTGGAATGGGCTGATAGTTTTTTGCCAGCAGGTTGTTGAAAAAATAAGCCGTCAGGTAGGCGAAGGCCGCGTAGGCGAACAGCACGAGGTACCCGGTCCCGGCGTGGTCGGGGCCGTAATGGTCGAGCAGGCTTCCGCAGCAGTATTGAAAAAGCATGCCGCCGAGGGCGCCCGCCGTGCTGCCGATGCCGATGATCGTCGCGATGGCCCTGCGCGGGAACATGTCCGAAACGGTGGTGAAGAGATTGGAGGACCAGGCTTGATGCGCTCCTCCGGCCAGGCCGATCAGGGCCACGGCCGTCCAGTCGCCGGCCTCGCCGACGGCGAGGATGGGCAGCACCATCACGGCATAGGTGAGGAGCGCCGTTTTTCTGGCCCGCGTGACGCTCCATCCGCGACGCAGCAGATAACCCGGAAAATACCCTCCGAGCAGACTGATCAGGGTGACCAGCGCATAGATGCCCATCAGATGGGGCCAACTGGACTTGATGTCGAGATGGCGTGTCTTCTTGAAATAATCGGGCAGCCAGAACAGAAGGAAAAACCAGACGGGATCCGTGAGGAATTTGGCCACGATGAAGGACCACGTCTGTCGAAGTCCCAGAAGGACGGGCATCGGGACGGGCATGCTGCTTTCCTCGGCCTGAGTTCCTCCACGGTCCCCCTCACCCCCTTGGATCAGGGAGAGTTCGGAGGGTGAGACGGCGCCGTGACGATCGGGCCTGTTGTAAAAGAAAATCCAGAGCACCACCCATGCCAGTCCCGCACCGCCGGCGACGAGGAAGGGGGCATGCCAGGTCCAGTGCGAAAGCAACCACGCGACAAGCAGGGGGGCCGCGATGGCGCCGACATTCGCGCCGGTGTTGCAGATGGAGGTTGCGAAGGCCCTCTCGGAACTCGGGAACCACAGGGCGATCACCTTGATCGCGGAGGGGAAATTGCCCGCCTCGCTGAAGCCCAGAAAGATTCTGGCAAACACGAACCCCGACACCGAGGAGACAAGTGTGTGGCAGACCGCGGCAATACTCCACAAAAGAAGCGTGGCGGCGTAGCCTACCTTGACCCCGACCCTGTCAATGAGGCGACCGGCAAAGAGAAGACCCAGGGCGTACGCTCCGAGAAAAAAGGAATTTACCATGGCGAATTGCGAGTCCGTCCAATGGATTTCCAGGGCGAGCGTCGACTTCAGCAGGGAGAGGAACTGACGGTCGGAATAGATCAGAGCCGTGGCCGCAAAGAGCAAGAGACACACGATCCACCGGATGTGCGATATCCCGGTCTTGGGTTTCGAACCGGCGGAATTGCTATCGTCCATGGAAATGCAGGGCGTGTCCGCCGGTTGTCCTGCGGACATGAGTCTGAATCACAACGTTTTGTCCACGCGATAAGTCCATCCTGAATCGGCAGTCATGGTAGCCGTCCCGGGGTTTCACACCATGACTTTCTTCACGCGAGGGACCCGCGCGTGATCCGGGCCGAGTCCGCAACGCAAGGATCCAGGATGCGATCGATTGCCGAGATTTCGGTTGGAATGGGTTTCTCTCCCGGCAAAGGGGGTGGACAAGCCGGGTACGAACGACTAAGTACCGGATCCGCCTCGGAAATACCCCTCATCCCCTCCACCAATCAGAATGAAAAAACATACCCTCACCCTGCTCGCCCTCCTGCTGATATCACTCCCTGTGGCACGATCCAAGGACGTCACGTTGTTTGTGCTCGCGGGGCAATCCAATGCCGAGGGATGGATGGGACGCGCCACAGGTTATCCCGCGGACACCAAGAACCAGGATCCCTCCATCCTTTACTACTGGAATCCCCGGGACAAAGGGGTCAAGCCAGACTGGACCACGATGCAGCCGCAGAACGGCCGTTTTCCGGAGGGCCACTTCGGACCTGAGGTGACCTTCTCAAGGAAAGTTCTGGAAAGCGGGGAGAATCCGGCCGTCTTCAAATTCTGCCGCGGATCGACCAGCATTGGCGACAACTGGCAGGGGCCCGGGTCCCGCAAGCTCTACGACGCGATGGTGACCGACCTCCGTCATGCCCTCCAGCTGCTCAAAGACCGGGGTGACCGCGTGACCAACGGCGCCTTCATCTGGATCCAGGGCGAGAGCGATGCCATTAAGCCCGAGAATGCCGCCGCCTACGAGGAACGGCTCAAGACCCTGATCGAGGACATGCGCACCAATGTCTTTCATGATCCCAATCTTCTGGTGATCCTCGGATGCGACGAGAAGCACAGCGCGGTCCAGCGCAATCCCATCGTCATCACGGCACAGGAGCACCTTGCCGCCACATTGCCCAACTGCATCCGTACCAGCATGCTCGGTCTCCCCAAGGCCGACGGGACCCACCTCCGCCCCGAGGGTCTGGTGACCCACGGGGAGAGACTCTTTGACGCCTACAGGACCCTCAAGGCGGGAAGTGCGAAGAACCCCCAGACCACGCCGATTACAAATACGCCGGTCACCAACACGGTCTCCACCAATGCTGCAGTCGGGAGGTAATCCTCCCGATTGTCAGCGCTTCACGGGTTGTTCCGTGATGGTCCAGTTCTTCACGTCGTAGAGCCTTTCGGTGGTGCCATCGGTGACACGCATGTTGCCGTCCCAGTCCTGATGGACCCAGGGGTTGTCCACGAGAGGCCACGATTCGTAGTCCACTTCCTTGCCATCGATCTTGGCAGGACCTTGGAAGGTTTTCTCAAGCACATGGCCCTGACGGTCGGTGTAGGTGGCCTTGGCCACGGTGCGCGGTGCCTCGGGTTTCGGAGTCCTTCCCTTGGCGTCGGGTTGGGGAGCGGGGGGGGTGAGGACCTCGCTGCCGAGCGCAATCCGTGATTTGGACACCACCGCGGCCTTGAAGGCGGCCAGACGTTGCTCGGGGGACATTCCGGGGAATTCGTCCGGCGAGGCGGTTTCCATCGCGAGCGCGGCATTGTCACCGGCGATCCGGAACTCGCTGTCCTGCTTGGAGGGTGAATTGCCCGAGAAGGTTCCGCCGTGCTGTTTCCAGGTAAAGGGTTGGCTGGCACAAAAGGAGACCAGGACACTGCCGTAATCCAGGAAAACGCGTCCGTCCTTGGAAGCGTCGTCGATGATGGCGAGATAGCCGTCCGGGATGTAAGCCAGGATCGACCTCGTCTCGAGCGAGAATTGGCGATGACCCCTGATGTCTGCCCGGATCTTCGGAAGAAATGCCGGATTGCGGAGATCATTGGCCACCATCAGGAGGGTGCCCTCGCGCTGGAGATATTCGCAGAAGCCGCTGCTGACGCCCTGCGTCCAGTTGGTCAGTGGGTTGTCATCGCAGCAGGGAACAGTCATCCAGCAGATGCTCGCCTTGGAGGTGTCGGGTTGGTCAAACATCACACCATAGGGATAGCACTGCCCCCAGATCGACGACTTGCGGCCGGTGGGAGGGTGGGTCAGGGCGGTGCTGAAGACCCCGTACGTCTTGTTGATGTAAGAGGTCTGGAAGTGGTGGATCCCGTCAAAGCGCGACCTGTGGACATACGGTTTGCTCCGGTCGGTCGCCGCCTTGACGATGAGTTCGGGAGGGCGCCAGGACTCGGCCACGCTGAAGACCACGGGACTCATGCCGCTCAGTTTGGGCGTCTTGCCCCCGAAATAAGTCCAGAGCATCCCGGCGCTGCCTCCGGGAGACTGGCTCACGTAGCCGGGATAACTTCTTCCGGCCGGAGTGATCCAGTTTCCCTTCAGCCACGAACCGGCGGCATGGGCCATGGACATCTCGTAGGCCATCCGGGCGCGCTTCGAGAGCTCGGGATCGATGAACGCGTTGTCGAAATTGAGGAGGGTGCCGACATTGTACATCATGTAAGGCCTCGAGGCGAACTCCGGCGAGCCCCTCGAAACCGTGTAATCCATGCGCTTGTAGAACATCTTCACCGCGCCGTCCCCGCGGGCACCGTAACGTCCGTCCTTGGGAAGCTTGTCGGGTCCCCAGATCCTGTCCGCGAGATAGAGATTGAAGGGGATGAGAAAGCTGAGGTTTCCCGTCGAGCCTGCCCAGCTCGTGTTCTTCGTGCAGATCCACTCGATATCGTTCTTGAGGGCGGGATCCATCTTGTCCTTGTAACGCGAATAGGCGGTCAGGATGCCCCAGAGACCGAACCCGTTGACATGGGGCTCGCCCCAGACCTGGCCGTTGCCGACGGGAATGCTGGTGTAAGTCCCCTTGGCCTTGGCTTTCTCGGTGCTTTCGATGCGTGCCTTGGCGCCGCTGATCAGCTTGCCGACATAGGTGCGCATGATGTCGTTGGCCTCGTCGATGCGCCCGGCCTTGTAGAGAAGCTGGGCGGTCCAGCAAACCATGGGCGAGTAGCTTTTCTTCACCGCTTCCAGATCCGCCAGGGCGGCATCGACCGTGGCCTTCTCGCGCTGCGCCAGCGTGGGATAATCGGGGAGCTGTGCGGCTGAAACCTTGCCCTCCTCGGGAGTCGTCGCGGCGGGCGTTCCCTCCTGGGCATCCGATGCGGGGGTATCCGCCGCGCGGAGGCAGGAAAGGAAAAAACAACAGAGGAGCAGGAGGGTGGTTTGGGTTTTCATGGGGGGGTGATGGGGGCGTTGGTTAGGAGGAAAAGTAACGGTGGTGGGCCGGGATTCAAGATCCCAGACGGAGAAGTCCCTGGAACACGGCGAGCACGAACGCCACGAAGGCGCAGCAGGAGAGGAAACCGACCGTGTCGGTACGGTCCCACTTGGTGAATTCCCAGTCCGAGCGAGGGAAGAGTTTCAGGTGATCGAAACGCCCCGGATCCTCCTCGCTGTGAGCTATCTCCTCGGCCTCCTCCTCGGGTGTTGCCCCGACGGGGGTTTTCAGACGCGCATAGAAGCGTGCCAGACGGAGGGATTCCCCGCGCGGGGTCAGCAGACTTACCACGATGAGGAGGAGGAAAGGCACCGCCGTGTCGGTGAGCAGGCGCGCCGTCAGGATCATCGGCGGAGTGAACTCGGCGACTTTGACACCGAGGAGATGCAGCAGGTAGACCTCGACGTTGAACCGTCCCATCCCCTGCCTGGGGGAATCGGGATCGGAGGGATCGACCGCGGCGATTCCATCCTCGAAGTAAAGGGCCACAGGCTCGGAGCGGTGCTGTTTCCGGACGGTTGCCCCGACGGCGGGTGCCAGTCCCGCCCCGACGTCCTCCCGGGTTGCCTTCCTGTCGACCATGGTCACGATCTCGTGGGTCTTGACGGTCAGTTTGGGGGAGCGTCGCAGGGCTGGGATGGCCGTCACCGCATAGGGAATGATCAGGATGAGCAGAAGGGTCACGATCACCTGGAGCGTCACCGCCGGCTTGGTCAGCCTCCTCCAGAGGAAAATCAGCAGGATCGGGGCGCCCCAGATCACCGACATGACGATCGTCAGCTTGAGCAGGGAGATGGCGTTTCCCATGGTCAGGGCGACGACGATGCCCAGGGCGAGGATCAGCGGCACCGAGAGGCGCGCCACGACCATGTAGTGCTTTTCGGAGCGACCGGGGAAGCATGGTTCGTAGAGATTCTTCACGATGAGTGCGGAGAGCACGACCGAGGTCGACCCGAGATTGGCGAGTTTGCCGCCGAGGATCGCGATGATCATCACGCCGATCATGCCGACGGGGAGGAGCGTGAGGGTGAGTCTTCCCCAGATCTGGTCGGCGTCCGATTGGTGGGCACCCCAGAGCGCGAGGGCGACCAGACCGGTGAAGCCCCAGGCGATGGTCAGAAAGCGCTTGGTGAAGCCGCTGGTCACCGCGCCCATCCTGGCCGCCATCTCGTCCTTGGCGGATCCGCCGACATTCATGTTTCCCTGCGCGGCCGTGATGGAGACAAAGCTGACCAGGAGGAAGGAGGCGATCGAATACCAAGTGTACTCGCTCAGGTCGCTGTTGCCGAACATGTCGAACATCTGCGAGGAGACCCTGGCATGAAGCCCCTCGAAACCACCGATCCTCATGAGCCCGAACGGGATCAGGATCACCGAGGCCAGGATGATCAGGGCCGATTGCACGCCGTTGATCACGGCCGTCGCGGTGAGGCCGCCCAGCACGATGAAAACCGCCACCAGCAGATTGGCCAGAAGATAGAAGGAGACGGGCTGGAGATAGGAGACATAGGGATGGATCTTCCCCTGGTCATGGAGTCCCTTGAGCACGTCGTAGCGTTTGGCCTGCGCCGGAGGGAGGGGGGACTGCTCGCGCACCTTGTGCAGATCGGAATATTCGCGGAAGTCGGCAAGCATCGCCCGATCGGCCACGGAGTAACTGGCTTCAGGTTTCACCATGATCGGTTGGAGGGTCTTGAGGGCGATGATGTTGCCGAAGCCGATCAGAAAGATGGCCTGCGCGAGGGCGATCACGGCATAGAAGGATCCTAGGAAGCCGGACCGGAACCGGTCCTGGAAAAGATCCGCCATGGTGGTGAGGCGCACGCGGCGGTACCAGACGTTCATGAACCAGTAGTACGGGGTCAGGAACAGGGTGATGAGGAGAAGCCAGATACCCCCGATTCCCTCCTTGTAGACCGAGGCGGCGGTGGCCGGGGCCGATGTGGGATCGGCCATGTTTCCGAAATTCAGGAAGAACTGGAGCCACTTGCCCATCTTGCGGCCGCCGAGGAAGAAATCCTCGCCGGTCCTGTTGCGGGAGGCGAGGTGCTTACCGATGCCGATGACCGAAACGACGTAGAGGACCAGAAGCAGGGCATCCAGGGGGTGCAGTCCGTAGAATCTCATGGGATGAATGGCGTCTGGGAGAGTTGATGCCCTGCCGGCAACCGGCAGGGACGCTTCACCCGGTCAGTATGTGAGGTCGATGACCGAGGCGATGGCATCGGGAGCCTTGGCCGGCAGACCGGAGACCGTGGTGCCGCCGGCATCCTGTTTCACGGTCAACTTGGCCGAGGGATCGGCCAGCAGGGAGGCCCCCTTGAGGGTTTGGGAAATCTTCGGAATGGTGATGCTGCCGTTGGTGGGCCAGGCGAAAACCATCAGGTAGTAGTGACCGGGTTTGCTCGAGATGCGCCAGTTCCATTCAGGAATGAAGATGGGCCTGCCCTTCTTGTCCTTCTTCACGGGATCATAGCTTCCCTGCAGGATGTCAAAGGGGGTCGGACCGCTTCCGTAAATCGCCTCGCCGTTGACCTTCATCCACTTGCCGACCTCGGCGAGCCTCTTCAGGCTCTCGGGCGGGATCTCCCCGTGGGAGTCGGGTCCGACGTTGAGCAGGTAATTACCCCCCTTGCTGGCGATGTCGCAGAGATTGCGGATGATGGACTCAGTCGACTTCCAGCGGTCGTCATGGGAATTGTAGCCCCAGTGGTCGTTGAGCGTCATGCAGGTCTCCCAATCCCTTCCGGGATAGCCCTGGGGAGGGATGAACTGCTCCGGTGTCTCCGTGTCGCCGCGGAAGATCGGCACGCCGTCGGCGTTTTTGTCATGGCAGAGACGGTTGTTCTGGATCAGGCCCGGGCGCAGTTTCTGGACCGCCTCATTGATCCGGGCAGCCTGTTCCTTGGTCAGCGAGATCGGGGTGTCCCACCAGATGACGGCGGGGGTGTCCTTGCCGTAGTTGGAGAGAAGTTCCTGTACTTGGGGAATGGCCACATGATCCACGTAATCATCCATGTCCCTGTCCTGCGCCTTGTCCCAGTGCCCCCCGTGGGCGGCGGCGCTGCCGCCATTGTTCCAGTCCTGGTCTTGGGAATAATAGAAACCGAGCTTCATCCCCTGTTTGCGGCATTCCTCGGTCAGGGCCTTGAGGGGATCCTTCCCGTAGGGGGTGGCACGCACGATGTTCCAGTCGCTGGCCTTGGA
Organism: Spartobacteria bacterium; assembly: GCA_947471565.1. GTDB lineage: Bacteria > Verrucomicrobiota > Verrucomicrobiia > Chthoniobacterales > UBA6821 > UBA6821. Next base: position 33,425 of record CANIVT010000018.1, read on the forward strand.
ATCGTACATCGCGAAGCCATCGTGGTGCTTGGCGGTGATCACGATGTAATTCATCCCGGCGCTCTTGGCGGCCGCCACGAATGCCGCGGCGTCGAACTTCACCGGATTGAACTCCTTGGCATACCCGCGGTACTCGGCGACCGGGATCTTGGCGCTGTTCATGATCCACTCGCCGTAATTGGTGTTGGTGCCGTGGGTACCGGCCGGAACGGAGTAGACGCCCCAATGGACAAACATGCCGAACTTGGCGTCGCGCCACCATCCCATGCGGGCGTCGCGCTGGGCCTTGGACTCCCCGGGAACCGAGGAGGCGGGGTGCTCGGGGTCGGGGGTCGGCGTCGGTTTGGCCGTGGGAGTAGGGGAGGCCGCCTGCACGGTGGGTGACGGGCCCGCCTCGGCGGCCGGTTTTGCAGATGCGGCGGCAAGTGGCAGCAGCGAGATGGTGAGTACGACGGATCTGGAGATCAGGGTGTGCATGATGATGGGGGTGTTCGGGGGGATGGGGTGAATCGGGGGATGTTACAGCTTCAGGTCGATGACCGAGGCAATCGGATCGGGAGCCTGGGCAGGCAGGCCGGAGACCGTCACGCCCTTGTCATCCTGCGAGACGGTGAGTTTGGGAACTTCGCCCAAGGCATGGGGATCGGTCAGCAGACTCGCTCCGGTAACGGTGCGGGAAAAGGCGGGGACGCTGAACTTTCCGTCGGTGGGCCACTTGAAGATGATGAGGTAGACATGTCCCGGCTTGGTCGTGGCACGCCATTCCCAGTCGGGCTTGAAGACCTTCCGGCTCTTGCCGTCCTTCTCCACGGTGACGTAGGAACCGGCCTCATTACCGAAGGGCGTGGCTCCGCTACCGTAAATCGCGGCGCCGTTGACCTTCATCCATTTGCCGACATCAGAAAGCCTTTTCAGGCTCTCGGGAGGAATCTCGCCTTGGGAATCGGGTCCGACGTTGAGCAGGTAATTACCCCCCTTGCTGGCGATGTCGCAGAGATTGCGGATGATGATCTCGGTCGATTTCCAGTGATTATCGACGGCATTGTATCCCCAGTGATCGTTGAGCGTCATGCAGGTCTCCCAGTCGCGACCGGGGAATCCCTGCGCCGGGATGGTCTGCTCGGGGGTCTTGGTATCGCCCGGGAAGCACGGTTTGCCTTTTTCATCGCGACCCCAGTAGAGGCGGTCGTTCTGGATCAGTCCGGGATGGAGCTTGCGGATAACGGCATCGATCCTCGTCGACTGGTTCCTGGTCAGGAGCGTGGGCGAGTCCCACCAGATCACGGCGGGGGTGTCCTTGCCATAGTTGGAGAGGAGTTCCGTGACCTGAGGCACCACGACCTTGTCCACGTACTCGTCCGTGTCGCGGTCCTGCGCCTTGTCCCAGTGACCTCCGCGCTGGGCGCTGCCGCCGTTGACCCAGTCCTGATCCTGGGAGTAATAAAAGCCGAGCTTCATACCCTGCTTGCGACACTCCTCGGTCAGTGCCTTGAGGGGATCCTTGGCATAGGGGGTTGCCTGCACGATGTTCCAGTCGCTCGCCTTGGTGTCAAACATGGCGAACCCATCGTGGTGCTTGGCGGTGATCACGATGTAGTTCATCCCGGCGCTCCTGGCGGCCGCCACGAAGGACGCGGGGTCGAATTTCACCGGGTTGAACTGCTTGGCATACTCGCGGTATTCGGCCACGGGGATCCTTCCATGGAGCATGATCCATTCGCCGTAACCGGTCCGCCCCTTGTAAGAGCCTCCGGGAACCGAATAGACCCCCCAGTGGACGAACATGCCGAACTTCGCATCCCTCCACCACGCCATGCGCGCATCGCGAGCCTCCTTGGACTCCCCGGGAACCGAGGAGAGAATGGGCGGAGCGGGGGTAGGGGATGCCGCCGATGTCTCGGCGGTCCCTGCGGCAACGATACCGGGAAAACCGGGAGCCAGAAGGAGAGCCATCGCCCGGAGGGCGACGGCTCGCATGGATCCGCGCATCATGCTGCGAGGATTCTTACTCCTTCAGATCGATGACCGTGGCCACCGCGTCGGGAGCCTTGGCGGGAAGACCCGACACGGTGATGCCCGTGGCATCCTGGCTCACGCTGAGCTTCGCGGAGGGATCCGCCAGCAGGGTGGCGCCGGCGATCTTTCCGGGATAGGGCGGGGTCTTGAACGTGCCGTTGGCGGGCCACTTGAAGAGGATCAGGTAGACATGGCCGGGCTTTTTGGTGGCGCGCCAGTCGTTCTGCGAGGAGACCTGCACCTTGGTGCCGTAGCCGCTCTTGCCCTCGACAGGCTTTCCGAACTCCTCGCCAAAGGGCGTGGCCGTCGTTCCATAGATCGCCGCTCCGTTGACCTTCATCCACTGGCCCACCTCGGCGAGCCTCTTGACGCTCTCGGGCGGGATCTCGCCATGGGAATCGGGGCCGACGTTCAGCAGGTAATTGCCTCCCTTGCTGGCGATGTCGGAGAGATTGCGGATGATCGTGTCGAGGGACTTCCAGTTCTTGTCATCCTTCTTGAATCCCCAGGTGCCGTTGAGGGTCATGCAGGTCTCCCAGTCGCGACCGGGGAAGCCTTGGGCGGGGATGTGCTGCTCGGGAGTCTCCGTGTCGCCCTTGTAGCCGCCCCCGAGGCGGTTGTTCTGGATGAGGCCGGGGCGGAGCTTCTGGATGACGGCATCGATCCTTGCGGCCCGCTCCTTGTTCATGCCCGTCGGGGTATCCCACCAGACGACCGCGGGCGTGTCGGATCCGTAGTTGCTCAGGATCTCCGTGATCTGGGGAATGGCCGTCTTGTCGATATAGTCATCCATGTCATGCTCCTGAGCCTTGTCCCACTTGCCGCCGGCGGCGGAACCGCCGTTATTCCAGTCCTGCGCCTGGGAGTAGTAGAAGCCCAGCTTGATGCCCTGCTTGCGGCACTCCTCGGCGAGTTCCTTGAGGGGATCCCGCTGGAACGGGGCCGCCTTCACGATGCTCCAGCCGTTGACCTTCGTGTCGAACATCGCGAAGCCGTCATGATGCTTCGCCGTGATCACGATATACTTCATCCCCGCGTCCTTGGCCGCCGCCACGAACTTGGCTGCGTCGAACTTGTCCGCCTTGAAGTCCTTGGCATAGGCTTGGTAATCGGACATCGGGATCTTCCCCTTGTTCATGATCCACTCGCCGATGCCGCCGACCGGCTTCTCCTTGTAGTATCCTGCAGGCACGGAATAGACACCCCAGTGGACGAACATGCCGAACTTGGCGTCGCGCCACCATCCCATGCGTGCGTCGCGCTGGGCCTTGGTTTCGCCGGGGACGGAGGAGACGGGGTGGTTGGGATCGGCGGCGGGGGGAGGCGTCGGCATCACCGTCGGGGTGGTGGCGCTTGGCTCGGGGTTGGTTGAGGCGGCCGGTGGCGAGGGCTTGTTCGTTGACTGGGCGTGGGCCTGACCCGCAAGCAGCGACAGGGCGATGAGGGAGAGTCCGAGAACGGAGGTGGTTGAGCGGAGGGGGTGTGTCATGGATGGTGTCATGAGAAGAACTTCGGAGCGTGAATGACCGATTGCGGAAGGCAAGCAATTTCAAAAAACCTCTCCCCGTCATGCCCGTGCCATGACCCGCCCGCACTGCCGGATGCCCCATACTCCTGCCTCCCTCCATGAATTGGAGTTGTTTATCCGAGGATCGTTCCCTTACTTTGTCTTCATGACAGGATGCCCCCCGCCAGTCCCGCACCACCCGTCTCTGACGACCGGGGAGCGCAGGGCGGCCTTTACTCTGATCGAGCTGCTGGTCGTCATCGGGATCATCCTGGCGATGGCGGCGATCATGGTACCCGCTGTCAGCTTCATCCAGGGAGGAAGCGACCTGGGCATCGCCGGCGGCCGGATCTCGGGCATCCTCGAGCAGGCCCGCGCCCATGCCATGGCCCGGAACACTTGCGTCTGGGTCGGCCTGAGGAATGTGAATCCCGGCGGGCCGGTTGCCATCGCCTCCGTCTATTCCAGGGACGGCACCTCCAATGCCGCATCGACCAATCTAATCCCGCTCGGCAAACTCATCAGTATAGAGAATGTCTGCCTTTCTACAAACACGAGTAGTAGCACCAACGGGAATCTCCGGCGCCCGACCGCCGACACCATCCTGATCTCGGGCTCATCCTCGGTCCCGTTTTCCCTAACCAAGGGAGGAGTCACCCACACCTTCAGCAACACCATCGGATTCAACTCCCAGGGCATCGCCGTCACGCAGGGATTCGAAACCGTTCCCCGGAACATCGAGGTGGGACTGATTCCATCCCGTAATACCAACGCCGCCCCTGCCTCCCCCCCGACGAATGTTCTCGTCCTTCAGGTCACCGGCATCTCCGGCGCCGTCAGAACCTTCCGACCATGAACCTTTCTGCCATGAACCTTTCGGCATCCACCGCACCCCTGTATCGTGCACCGGTCGGATCACTGGCGACAGGCTCCCGATCGGGCCGTGCAGGATTTTCCCTGGTCGAGGTGGTCATCGCGGTCGGCATCGCCGCCTTTTGCCTGGTCGTGATGCTGGGTCTTATCCCGACGGGCCTGAGCACCAATAAGGACAGCTCCGGCGAGACGGCCGCCGCCAACATAGCCCGCAATATCTTCTCGGACCTCCGGGCCACCGCCAAAACCAACTCCACGTCTTCACTCTGCGGGATCACCTTCCCCTCCGGTGCTTCCCCTGAGATCTCCACCAACTATTGGGATGATGCCGGAGCCACAAATTCCACGAACTCCATCCTGACCAAATACAGGTCCACCGTGACCGTGACCTCGAACAGCTCCCCCGTCATGACAGTCAGTCTCCTCATCACCTGGCCCCACACCGCGGCCACCAACACCGCTCCCGGCCGCTACGAGGTCATGACGGCGGTCGACCGCCGCTTCCCCTGATGAAGACCGCTTACCCCTTCCCCTCTCGGTCATCCGGAGCGATGGATCAGACCGTCTCCGGGGGCACCCCCTCCTCGGACGGCTTCACCCTCGTCGAGTTGCTTGTGGCCATGGCGGTCCTCGCCATGTTTGTCGTGCTCATGGCACAGCTCCTGGAGAGCGCCTCGCAGGCCTCCCGCTCCAGCGGCAAGCGGACCGATGCCGACAGCCAGGCCCGCATGGTCTTTGACCGTATGGCCGGTGATCTGTCGAGGATGGTGCGGCGTCCCGACGCGGACTGCCTCTTTTACAAGAACACCAACAATGCCAGCGACGTGATGTATTTCTACAGCGAGGGCCCCGCCTACTTTACCAACACGAATTCTGCGGGCGCCTCCAACAACGGAACTGTCTCGCTTATCGGATACCGTGTGGCCACCAATGCCATGTACACCAACAACCCCGTCCTCGAGCGACTTGGCAAGGGGCTCTACTGGACCAATGCCGCATCCACCAATATCCCCATCTTTTTGACCACGCCATCGGGATCCGCGATCCCCACCAACCCCAGCACCCTCGCGGGCAACTGGGCTTCCCTCCTCGGGACGGCGGCCGGCGGCTACACCAACACTACCGATACCAACTGCTTCCAGACCCTCGGGGACCTCGTCTGCCGCATGGAGATCCAGTTCCTCCTCACCGACGGCACGGTCTCCGACCGACCGATCCTGTCCAATGCTCCGGGCAACTGGCCAACTGGCCCCACATTTTTCAACGCCACCACCTCCGATCCTGCCACAACCAGCGCCACCCCGACCTACACGACCGGTTCGCGCTGGTGGAACTCCTCCACCCAGCGCGGCTATCTCTGCACCAGTGCCGCCTCCAATGCCGCCGTCTGGAGCCCGATCGGCACCCGCGATGTGACCGCCCTGGTGGTGACCCTCGCCATCCTCGATGCCACCAGTCGGAAAATCATCCCAGCCGGTACGGCCATCAACGGCACGGCGCTGGCCGATTCCTCCTCTTCAAATCCTGTTGCGACATCCTGGATGAGCGCCGTCACGAACTCCTCCTTCGCGGGCTCGCTCGGCATCCCACGCGCCGCCGCATCCCAGGTCAGGATCTTCCAGAGAACTTTCCCACTGCAATGAAACCTGCTAACTTAATTTTTGTGAACCCCCTCCTGTCTCCGCATCGAGTCTTGAGAAGCTCCCGCGAGCAGGGAGCGGCGCTGGTCATCGTGCTCGCGTTCATGGTCATGCTGGTCGGGGTGGTGGTCGCCTTCTTTGTGAAGGCCAGCAATGACCGACAGGTCGCCGACTCCAGTGCCTCCCAGACGAGCGCGGAACTCTTTGCCAGGGGTGCCATGGACACCATCATCGGGGATCTCAGACAGGAAATCGCCGATGGATCGACCGCCACCACGAATGTAACGGGTTCTATTACCAACATCATCTATCTCCCTTGGGTGGTGAACAGTGGCTCCAATGTCTGGAGCAACGCCGTCCCGGCTTTGGTCGGATCCTCCGGCACCAATGGCCTCCAGAATTTGGTCAAGATCAGCACCAATGCTCCTTTCTACAGCCGGTTGGGGCCCTCAGGGATGGTTTCGGGAACGAATCGCGTCAGCAGCATCTCCACGACCAATGCCTCGTTGAACTACCGCTCCATCAGCGCCGCCCGGTGGAACAGGCCCCTCTTCATCACTCCCACCTCCGCGACCGACTACACCCCGGTGGCCACGTCCGGATTCACCCCTCCCTCCTGGATCTACATAGACAGGGCGGGGGGGAATCCCAAGACATGGAGTACTTCGCTGAGATTTTCCCCGACCAATCCCTCCTCGGTGATCGGGCGTTATGCCTATGCGATCTACGATGAGGGAGGACTCCTGGATATCAATGCGGCCGGTTTCCCTCCCGCCATGACGAACACATTGGCCACGTGGCCCCGCACGAATAGCCTATACGCCAAAATCTCGCTCGCCTATGCGGATCTCAGCCAGTTGACCACCGCCGGGGGTACGCCACTGCTGACCACCAACCAGATCGACCGATTGATCAACTGGCGCAACACGGCAAGCCTGACAAATACAAGCTCCGTGGTGGCCACGGCCATCAGCTATGGCAACTATGCCCGCTCCCTCCCAGACTTCCTTTCGGCGGGGAATACCAGCCTGCTCATCAGCAGTGGCATGACCAACAGCGACCACCCTTTCGCCACCCGCCAGCAACTGGTCAATTACGTCACTCGCCAACTCGGGGGAAGCACGAATACGAATACACTTCAGGCGCTTCAGTATTTTTCCACCTTCACTAGGTCCCTGAACCAACCTTCCCTCTATTGGCCTAGTAACATACCTGTTGTTCAATCTGACATTGGTAATCTAGCAGATAATTTTACCAACTACGCAGGTGGTAATAGTGATTTTGGAAAAGACTTTCAGATCAATACCAATTTCCTAGCCGTACGTGTGAATACCAATTTTATCCGGAATAACGGTTCTCAGGCAATTGTTGGGGAACCATTGGTCAAGAGGCGCTTCCCGCTGGAATATCTCACATGGATTACAGCTTGGGGACCGATTTCGGACGGTATTCCGCGACTCGCCACGAGTCCCGCTGACATTGCCAACCTAACTTCGGATGACACCATCGGGGCAAGGAGAGCACTCGCGGGGATTTACTTTACAAACAATGGCATCAGTTGGGCAACACTTCAAATGGGTACTTCCAATAATATATTGAAATACTTCGGTCTTGTCTGGAATAGCACTGACAAGCTCTGGGAATACTCCACAAATACAAGCACAGGTGTCCCCACGACAAACTACCTTTGCTACCTGAACGATTTGACCGGCACTAGGGAGCCCAACTTTATCGAGTTGCTAAAAGCCTCAATTAAATCAGGTTCTTTAGGCAAATCAACTGGCGCAATAAATGTAAGAGGAGCGAGCGAGATGACTAATCAGAATGGTATACACCAGTACTACAGCTCAACGGATAATCACGTAATTCAGTTGGCCGCAAATATTATTGAACAGGCCAAAATGGATTACTTTCCGGTACGAATAAGATTTTCCCCTGATTCAACCCACACTTTCACTTTTTCTGGATCAGAGCATTTTCCATATCTTTACCGATGGCATAACCAAGCCATCCAAGTATCTCCGGCGTGCAATGGTACAAGTCAACTTACAAATCCTCAACTATCCAACACCATGACGGGATTTGATACAAATGGCAACAGCACAAATGTAACAGTAGGAACTAATGCCAGTGTATTCAAAACGCCTCCTAACACTCCCCCATTTTATTATTGTGATGGTTCATCAAACAGATGTTTTAATTATCCAGTTACGGACACTTTTTATCCCGGTTACAGTGTTCTGCTCATAATACCACATCTATGGGATCCATATGATTACAACTGTAGACCAGCTACAAATGCTCGATTTATACCGAATTCATTAAGGATTGTCGCTGATAATATTATTGCTCTACCGGGTAGCCAAAGCCCGGATGGATCAATTCCCCTATTTCCATCCACACCTAATCTAAATGTTAAATTGAACGCGGGAACTACAGGTCATAATGATAGCACTCCATTATCTACATTTTCATTGAATCCAAGCAATTCAGCAATAACAATTACTTACTCAACTAATTCGTGGACTAATTTTACTGAGCCAATTTGTTTGATGGCGTCTAATCCAACGTTATTTAGTGTAATCAGCGATACAAACCTTCTCATGGGTACAGGTGGAAGTTTATTAAAAAACAATTCAGATGGTGCTGCATTGATTAAAAGTGGTTTTATTTCGGATTGGAGAGATCCCGTGTCAAATAACTTCACAGGTATAATGCTCGGCGCTACTCCCATCACGATGCAAACAACAGTTATGAAAACCAACTATTTTATTGATTTGAATAATGATTATTCCAAAGATGCGCTTGGTATAGGAAACTACGGAGGCACTGATAGCATGAAATATCACTGGGGAAGCCCCAGGCATTCAGCCAATGTAATGACATTTAGATTACAATATCTTGATAATAATATTTCTAGCCCAACTTGGAGAGATTATGCTTATTATTTTAGATTAGCTATGCCTGATTGGGCATGGCAGAATCAATCTGGAGCAGATAATTATTTTAGTACAAATATACCATATTATCCTTATTCAGATTCCAAAGGAACTTATTTCGGAGACGGCGGAGTAGCATGGATGAATGATCCAAGGACTGCACGTTTCGGATCTACTGAAGATAACATTAATCCTTTTACCCTGCAACCAAATGGAATTTCAGTAACCAACCTTCTTTCCGGATCAACTACGAACGCCCGTTTTGGGGCGATGTATAGATCATTTGCATCCAGCAATAACATTCTCGGAACATGGCATTACAGTACCAACGGATATCAGAGTAAGAGTTCAAGTTATGGCACTCGGTATAGTAATACAATAGGGTTTACTATACCATCAAACGAAGCTTGGCGTTGGGATACAGCTTTGTTTATCAATAGGTCAAGCGGTTCAGCTGCCAGTACATTCGGTTTTTATACTGATCCTGATGGGGTTGTAAGACCTGCCATGGGAGCATATGTTCCGGTTAATGCGGCCGGCGTGATCTCAACAAACCCTGGTTCACCCACCTTTACGGCGACGACTAATTGGAATATTAACACGACAAATCGCCCACTCTCAATAAGTCAAAATCGCCCGATGATGCTCCACCGTCCCTTCCTCAGTGTCGCGGAACTCGGCTATGTCTTTCGTGACATCCCGTGGAAGAACCTCGACTTCTTTACACCCTCAAGCGGCGATGTCGGCCTCCTCGATACTTTCAGCGTGCATGACTTCGGTGATCAGAATGCCCTCATGGCCGGAAGGGTGAATCTCAACACCCGACAGGCTCCTGTTCTGCGTGCCCTGCTGGCTGGAACCCAGATTGATGAATTACTTAGATCTGGATCTAACAATATTCCTTTTACTAACAATGCCGTTCAAATAAGCGCCGTCGAGATGAACAATATCGCCACGAATCTCATCGCGCGAACAGCTACATCACCTCTCACGCACCTTGGCGACTTAGTTGGCCAGTGGGGGGGGAGTACTAGCATTGGTTATTCCGGCTTCTCTGCTGACTTAACAAACTGCTACACCAACCCGGCCAATATTTGTATCCAGCGTTTCCATGAGTCGGCAATCCGTAGTCTGGCCAACTCCGGTCAGACACGCGTCTGGAATCTGATGATCGACCTCGTTGCCCAGACGGGCCGTTTTCCCGCCTCGGCGGACTCGCTCTCAAAATTCCTCGTGGAGGGGGAGCGCCGCTTCTGGATTCATGTGGCGATCGATCGCTTCACTGGAGCGGTGATTGACTGTCAAATTGAACCCGTTATTGAATAAAAAATGATTTTATTTTATACTAAAAAAACGAATAGAAATTATATAGGTTTTTGCAAAGTTATTTTTTTAGTCATAGTTTTATTGCCATTATTTCAACTTAATGGGGCACCTGAGGACGCATTGGATGGACCGGCAATGGTTTCTACCGGAACTGAATTTTCTTTTGTAATAGACTCCTCTTCTGCAAGCGATGAGGTAGCTCGTAAAAATTTTAAAGATAATTCAATCTTCGCAAATCCGATTGAGATCAATCACTGGGAAATCTCAAAATTTAAAAATATCATTGCTATTGTTATAACAAATCCATCCGGGCAAAAGGGTCAGATCTGGATTGATGGATCGTGCAAGTTAGTTCGTCCCCCGGAGGGTACTGGATTTTATGTTGATGAAGACCCTCCTGATCGCGATAGATTTAATATTGATTTTGGAAAATACGGTTACTGCCACGGATCTTGGGTTTCTGCCGATAATTATGTCGGCAAAGTCAAATTCAATGGATTGGAGGCACTTTACTTTTGCGAACCAAAACCACCCAAGGTTGCATCTTCAAAATTAGTTAAACCACCTATAAGAGAGGCTTGGGTTGATCTTAAAAATCGATTCCCCATTTACATTAAAGAGAATGGATCAATCTACAGCTACAAGATACTCCCTCCGCCATCATCCCTTCAGCTTCCAATAGAGGCAAAAAATTACTTAGCGAGACGTGCTGAAGCGCTGAAACCATTTACTACTGGAATCAATCGTCATCCCTAAAATGCTAACAAATTAAAAAGAGGCGATGTGAAATCCTGATATATGGCAACTTATAAATCTTCTGGCTTAATATATTTTTCGCTAGTGTGCTGTTTTGCTGATTACTGCCTATTTACGGCTCGCCAGCGCTTTCTTATTTGCTTGTTACTGGTCGGTATGGCTTTTGTTGTTGCAACGCCTGTTGCCGGAAAATCTTCTTTATCAACCTCACCAACCGCTCCCACCCGTTACCTTGATGCCTCGGCCTTCGGATTCTCTCCGGAGGCTTCGGGTGTTGAGAATACCTCTGCCCTCCAAAAGGCCGTCGATCAAGGAGGCACGGTGACGGTCACTCGTCCCGGAACCTATAGGATCGCGGGAACAGTCATGCTGGGAAGCAACACGACCCTGCGATTCGGCAACGGGGTCTTCCTCAAGAAGGTCGAGGAGCAGGGTCCCTTCTCCCATGTCCTGGTGAACAAGGGGGCGGTCGCACGGACTTGGGACGAACATATCGTCCTCGATGGGCTCCAACTCCTCGTCAACGGGGTGGATGTGCGCGACTTCAAGGTGGCCTACGGACTCCACGGGCAGGTCGCCTTCTTCTACGCCCGAGACATACGCATCGAGCATTTCCGGTGCCTCGATCTCGGCAAGGCCCAGTACGGGGTCCAGGTCTGCACATTCGAGGATCTCTCCGTTCACGATGTGGTGATCAAGGGGATGAAGGACGGCGTTCACCTTGGCAGGGGCAAGAGGTTCACGATCCGGGACGGGGTCTTCCAGACCTTCGACGATGCCATCGCGCTCAACGGATGCGACTATTCGACCGGGAACCCCGAGCTCGGTTGGGTCGAGGACGGGGTGGTCGAGAACTGCCGTGATCTGGCCGCGGAGTCCAGCGTCGGGTTTTTCTGCCGTTTTGCCGCCGGTGCCTGGATCGACTGGAAGCCCGGGATGGAGGTTCAGCAGTCGGACACGGTCGTCTCCGAGGGGCGCCTCTACCGTGTCCAGGCCAAGCCCGATGGCACGGTCTACAAGTCGGTGACCCGGCCCACCCATGCTGCGGGCCAGAAGATCCTCGACTCGATCCCGTGGGGTGTGGTTCAGAACGATGTCACCTACTCGGCGGGGGTGCGCAACGTGGTCTTCCGCGATATCTTCCTGGAAAAGGACCGCCCCGCCTTTTCCATCCATTTCGACAGCGACCGTTACTGCCGTGCGTATTACCCGGGAGCGGTCGTTCCCGTCCAGCAGGGCATTCTGCTCGATCATGTCATGGTGCTTCATGACCGGACAAAGGATCGCCCCACGCCGTTCATGAAAATCGCGACTCCGGTGGATGCGGTGAGTGTCGTCAACTCGACACTGCGTGAGAGCCCCATTGTCTTCAACGCCAAGCAGGGCATGAGCGACTACGGCAGGACATCCCTCACCATGATCGGCTGCACCTTTGCCTTTTCCGGCCCCGTGAACCTTCTGGAAAACAATGTCCCCGGCAAGCAGGTGGATCTCAGGACACTCGGCAGCACGGTTCTCTCCAAGGACTTCGCCGCCTCGGTCACGGCGGGCGAGGGGAAGGTGACGATCTCTTCCGACCTGCCGGGACTCACCAAATAATGCCAGATTAGGCAATGGAGCAATTTTATCAGGCTTGGATGGTTCACACTGGTGGTGAGTTCTTACCCGGAGTTAAAACCGTTAAACCCAAAATTTGCATTAGAAACTGGGATCCGAGCAGGAAAGATGGGTTAAAAGGGTTAGAATCGTTACAAGGTTACAACGGTGAGATGTGGGGCCTGCGGACTGGCGGAAGCAGATTGCCACAAGATGCACAGGAAGCACAGGAGGGGTGCCATTCCCGAGTCACTCTGTTTTGATTCAGTTCTTTTTTAACTTTCTAACGTTTTCCCATTTTAACTCCGCACGGACTCACCATTCAGGTGAAGCCTCCGAATCTGTAAACACCCTTAGATTGCAAAATCTGGGTTAAAAGCGGTAGAAAGTCACAAAGAGTCGAAGCAGGTAGTTTGATTTCTCCTTTCTCCTCTCCATTCATCTGTTGACATACACTCTTCGTAATTTCGCCTAATCCCGGACCCATGTTGCCTTGGAGCCACCTTGTAACTTTTTTTAACAATTCTAACCTTTTTAACCCACTCCCCTCTGATCTTAAGTTTCCTAATGGAAATTTTGGGATAATCCTTCTCTGACCCCGTGCATACCATGAATCATCTCTCCATCTTCCGGGGTCGCGGCGCGGCTCTCATGCTCACGGCCCTCTTGACTCTGGGTGCGGTGTCTCGGCTTTCGGTAGCCCGGGAGGGCTCCTCCAACTCCGCGGTCACACCCTCGGCCCCGTCGTCCGTGCCCGCGGCCGTCGCGACCAATTCCGCGGCATCGGATCCCAAATCAGTCCCTGTGACGGTCACTCTCTTTGACGGGGCTCCGGGCACTGAGATCCCATCGACCTTCTGCGGACTCAGCTACGAGCTTGCGACGCTCCTTCCCGGTCCCGACGGGATCCGGTACTTCCGTCCCGACAACGCCCCGCTCCTGGCGATTTTCCGAACCCTGGGCATCCGCAATCTGCGCGTCGGGGGAAATCTGGGTGACCGGGACTTCAAGACCGCCCCCTCGGAGGCTGACATCGACAGTCTGTTTGCCTTTGCCAAACAGGCGGGTGTGAAGGTCATCTATTGCCTCCGGCTTCATCACGGGGATGTCGCCGAGCAGGCGCGCGTGGCCAAATACATCTGGGATCGTTACGAGCCCCTGCTGGACTGCTTCACGATCGGACAGGAGCCCAGCGCCTACCCGGTGGAGGCCGTCGACACCCGCCGCGCCGACCAGCGGATGGGAGAGGCTCACGAACATTACCGCTACGAGGACTTTGCCGCGGAGTGGCTCCGTTTCGACGACGGGATCCGCAAAAGCATTCCCAACGTCAGGATCGCCGGTCCGAGCGTCTACAAGAAGACGGACTGGCCCCTGCGTTTCCTGGAAGACTTTGCAAAGGACGGGCGTCTCTCGCTCGTCACCGCCCATCTCTACCCGGGTGGTCCGGGCAACGCCATGGTCGCCACCCCGGAGATCGGGCGCGACCGGATGCTCTCGGGCGAGTTTGAGCCGGGATACCGGGGCACGTCGGAGACCGTCATTCCCGCCGCTGCCTCCCGCAACCTCGGCCTGCGCATCGAGGAGTGCAACAATTATTTCAACGGCGGGTGCCGTGGCGTGAGCGACTCCTACGCCGCATCGCTCTGGGGTCTCGATTTCCTCTGGTGGTGGGCTTCCCACGGTGCGGTGGGAATCAACTTCCACACCGGTGAGAAGGTGGCTGAGGGAAGCAAGCTGGGAGTCTGCGCCTACTCCTCCTTCTTCATTGTTCCCCAGGGCGTCCAGGTCCA
>CANIVT010000019.1 GCA_947471565.1 Spartobacteria bacterium
ACTGGCATGCCGCGATCAGCGGCATTTCTTCAAAGCGAAGCCTCTCTCCAGAGCCCAGCCATAGGCTGGGATCATCCGACTACCGACAAAGTGTTGATTTTTATCCTTCTCCAGTGAGCCTTCATCGTTATTTCGGAAAAACTGCCTGCCGATCAGCCATTTTACTCTGTAGAAAGGAGCTTTCCCATCTTGGCACGGCCTTTGCTTTTTAACGCTCACGGAGTTGCAGGCAACTCCTCAACCCAACTAACCAACAACCCAACCATGAAAATCATCTCCTGCGTCTCCGCGATCGCCCTCATGGCGGCCGCCGGGACCACCCTCAAGGCGGACACCAACTCCGTCGCCTCTGGCAAGAATGCCAAGCAACCCATCCCCGTCGAAGCTCCGACCCCCGCCTTCACCGGCACTGTCACCGCAGCCTACGACAGCATGTACAACTTCCGCGGTATCGACTGGATCCCGAATACCGGAATGTTCGATTTCACCTTCGCCCCGGCCTGGCACATCACGGCGAACGATACGCTGAGCATGCCACTCTGGTTCTGTGTGGCCGTTGCCCAGAACAACTACCCGCAGTCGTATAACAGCAAGCCTTACACCGAGCTGGATATCCCGATCAACTACCTGCACACCTTTGGCAACTTCGGTCTCGGTTGCGGCTACACCATGTACAACTACTTCAACTACGGCTTCCCTAAGGTGCAGCAACAAAATCCTGGCTTGGGCACCTATGCTCCCGGAGGCACTGGTATTCAGCACGAGATCAACGTGACAGCCAACTACACCGTCAAGACCGGTGCCGTGGCATGGACCCCCTCCGTCACCTATTTCTACGAGCTTGGGCAAGCAGCACCCAAAAGCTATGCCAGCATCAACGCTGGTTCGAGCTTCCTCACTCCTGCCCTCGCCGCCTCGGTACCCCTCTACAAGGACATCGTGAGCTTTAATCCGGTTACCCAATATAACCTTTCTTTCGGCTATAATATCAATACGGCCGGTCAGAAGGTATTCGGGTTCAACAACTGGCAGCTCGTCGCTCCTGTGACCTGGAAGATCACCAGCGCCGTCTCCTTCACCGCGTATGCCGCCTACACCTACCAGCCCGACCTCATGAACTCGGTCACGCTGACTCAGACTCCGATCAGCAAGTTCTATTGCGGTGCAAGCGTGGGATACGCCTTCTAAACCTTTAGTGGTTAACTGACACGAAGGCCCCGGAGGCAACTCCGGGGCCTTTCGCTTTTGTCGGGGAGAGTTCTCCCGTCACTGGATTTGCCCGCAGAGACGCGGAGGCGCAGAGTGTTTTGGCTCAAGTGATTCCAACAACCCTTAGTGCAGGACTTCTGTCAGCCCCAACCCCATTTGCCTGCCTCTCTCCGCAGCTCCGCGCCTCCGCGCGAGTTCTTTCTGCTCTTTAATAAGCCAAGACCTTCGCCAGAAAGCGTCGGGCTTCTGCCGAGCGGGGATCGTTGAAAAACTCCCCGGCCGCTCCCTCCTCCAAGACCTGGCCTTCAGCAAGGAAGGCAATGCGGTCGGCGATTTTGCGGGCAAAACCGATCTCGTGGGTCACGAGAATCATCGGCGTGTTGCTCTCCCTGAGCTCCGCGATAAGCGCCAGCACCTCGGCAGTCATCTCCGGATCAAGCGCTGAGGTCGGCTCATCAAAAAGCAAGAGCTGGGGCTTAGGCGCGAGTGCCCTGGCGATCGCCACGCGCTGGGACTGACCGCCGGAGAGCTGCAGCGGACGCTTCTCGGCGTGATCGGCGAGACCGAGCCGCTCCATGATCTGAAAAGCCCTCTCCCTTGCCTCCGCGTCAGGAATTGCATGAACCTGCACGAGGGGGAGCATTACGTTCTGCAGGGCGGTCATGTGAGGGAAGAGGTTGTAGGCCTGAAAAACGATGCCGAGCCGACTCCTGTAAGAGCGCAGCTCCTTTTCGGCTGTCGGCAGCAATGCGGCATCGATCCGCACCGCTCCCGAATCTGGTGCGGTCAGGCCCGCCAGAATCCGCAGGAGGGTTGATTTTCCTCCCCCGCTGGGGCCGATCAGAGCGAGCACATGGGAGAAGTCCGAAGTGAAGGTCACGCCGGAGAGGGCCCGTTGTGGCTTTCCTGCCGAGAGGAAGCTTTTGGTGACGGCGTGGAGTTCAAGCTTCATGGCGAAGACGGCGCTCCAGCGCCTTGGCAAGGAGAGAGACGGGCAGTGTGAGCGCCAGATAACCGAGCGCGAGCGGCAGATAACTCTCCAGCGTCCGGTAGGTCGCGGAATTCACCTGCTGGGCGGCCAGCGTGAACTCCCCGATGCCGATGATCGACAGCAGCGAGGAGTCCTTGATCAGGGAGGCGAATTGACCGGCGAGCGGAGGAAGGATCTGACGCAGCGCCTGCGGGAGGATCACAAAGCGGTAGCTTTGCCAGGGAGTCAACCCGATGGCACGGGCAGACTCCCATTGGGCGGCGGGTACACCCTCGATTCCAGCCCGGATCATTTCCGAGAGATAGGCTCCGCTGAAGAGCGAAAGGATCAGTACCCCGGCGACCAACCGGTCTTGCAATCCGACCGAGGCGGCAACCGCATAATAGAGAAACAGGATCTGGGTGAGCAGAGGGGTTCCCCGGATCAGCTCGACATACAAGATGGAGGCCGAGCAGAGAGGCAAGATGGCGGATCGCCGCAGGAGGGCGGCCACGGATCCGATCAAAATGCTCAGAATCAGGGTGGTCGTTGAGATCACAATGGTTAGCAGCCAGCCTTGCCAGAAAACCTGACGAAATTTCCAGACGGCCTCCCATCCGCCCGCGGTGAAGACGGCCGATCCCCCGAGGGTGAAACTGCACAGCAGCGCCAGCAGGGCAAAGAGCAGGCAGACCCACAACCTCTCGATCCACACAGGGGAAGAGTGACCCGATCGTTCGAGGAAGAGGGCCGTTCCGTTCATCGAAATCAGCGGGAGAACCGGAAAAATTTCTCCGCCGTGGCAGTCGTGGCTGCAGCCACCTCATCAACGGAAATCCCTCGCACCTCGGCGATTTTCTCAGCAACAAGACGCGTGTGGGCCGGCTCCGCTCGCTTGCCCCGATGTGGAACTGGCGCCAGATAAGGACAGTCGGTCTCCACCATGTAGCCGTCGGCCGAGACCGCCGCAGCCGTGGCGCGCACCTGATCTGCATTTTTAAAGGTGATGATCCCGGTGAAGGAGACAAGATGCCCGAGTGCCGCCACCTCGGCAGCCTCCTCGGGAGTTCCGCCGAAGCAATGGAAGACTCCCCGGACCCTCCCAGTGTAGTCCTTCAATACTTCAAGCGTGTCGCTCCATGAGGAACGCTGATGGATCACGACGTTGAGTCCGAGTGCCACGGCCAGATCGAGCTGTACACGGAAGGCATCGGCCTGAGCGGCCTTCCACGCCCCCTCGGCGATCATGCGCTCCTGATCTCTGCTGCTCTGAGCCAACAGGGTGGAGTCGACGGAGGCAACCTTCGGCGGCTGCAGCTCCTCCGGAATGTGGTGGTAATCGATTCCCGTCTCTCCGATTGCGACGACCTTGGGATGGAGTGCGAGTTCCCGCAGCGCAGGCAGAAAATCGAGCCCTTCTTCAATGACATTGGTAGGATGGATGCCGACGACGGCATACACATTCGGGAAACGCTCGGCGAGAGCGATAGCCCGTCGACTACTCCGAAGCCCCGTGCCGATGGAGATGATCCTCGTGACAGACGCCTCCTTGGCCCGGGCGATGACCTCCTCAAGATCCGCCTCAAAATCGGGATAATCGAGATGGGCGTGCGTCTCGATCAGTTCCATGGAGGGAAATGCAAAATGAAAAATGAAGAATGAAAAAAAGGGGCCAGGGAATGCTTCTTCAACGTCCGTTTCCTGGTTTCTTCATTTTCACCTAGTCCCCGTAACCGTTCGGGTGCTTCACATGCCAGGCCCAGGCGCTTTCGATGATGGCACGGATGTCCTGATACTTGGGCTGCCAGCCGAGTTCGCGGCGAACCTTGTCCGAACCGGCAATGAGTCTCGGGGGATCGCCTGCACGGCGCGGCTTCTCGACGGCCTTGATTTCCTTGCCGGTGACGGCTCGGCAGCAGTCGATGATCTCCTTCACCGAGGTTCCTCCGCCGGTGCCGAGGTTGTAAAAGGCGCTTTTCTTGGCCTTGAGGGCGAGCAGGTGGGCCTGGGCGAGGTCCACGATGTGGATGTAGTCGCGGATGCAGGTGCCGTCCGGGGTGGGATAGTCCGTGCCGTAGATATCGACGGACTCTTTCTGGCCAAGGGCGACCTTGAGCACGTTTGGGATGAGATGCGTTTCGATGCGGTGATCCTCCCCGAACTGATTGGTGGCGCCGGCCGCATTGAAATAACGCAGGGCCACGAAGGTGATGCCGTGGAGCTCGCCGTACCAGCGGAGCACCTTCTCAAACATCAGCTTGGATTCGCCATAAGGATTGATCGGCCTCTGGGGCAGGGTCTCGTCGATCGGCATCGACTCGGGAATACCGAAGGTCGCGCAGGTGGAGGAGAAGACGAAGCGCTTCACACCCTCAGCAACCATGGCCTCGAGGAGATTGACTCCATTGGCCACATTGTTACGGAAATACTTCCCGGGATTGGTCATCGATTCCCCGACCAGGGCATTGGCCGCGAAATGCATCACGGCGGAAGCCTTTGACTCACGGAGGGCAAGCTTGATTGCCTCGATGTCGGCGAGGTCCCCCTGAAAAAAGGTCGCCCGGCTATCAATGGCGAGGCGGTGCCCCTCGCTCAGGTTGTCGAAAACCGCAACCCCATAGCCCTCATTGAGAAGCTGCTCGACGCAAATGCTGCCGATGTATCCCGCACCGCCTGTGACAAGAATGGTTTCCATGAAAGAAAGTCTACTCTGGGACCGTTCCTCCTGAAAATCAGGAATACCTGCCATCGGAAGCGTTTGTTGGCACTCCGTTTGCTCGGTTAAAACCACCTATGTCCGAAATCCACGCTCCCTACCTCAGCCAAAAAGCCGTGCTTCGCCGGCAGGTGGAGCTGCCGGGTCTTGCAAACAGGCCTTTCCCCTGGGTCGTGATCGCCTCAATGTTCCGGTGACTTTCAGAACCAGATTCTCGTGCTACTCCGGATTGATCACATCACCGAATACCGGTACCGCAGGCCAGTAGGCCTGACGCCCCACCGCCTACGCCTTCATCCGCGCGGGGTCCCCGGCCTCAGGATCCTGCGTTCCGAACTCCGGATCGATCCCGGGGAGCATGCCCTGAGATGGAGCCTCGATGCGGAAGGTAACGTGATCGGATCAGTGACTTTCCCAGGCGAATGCGATCGCCTTCGGGTCGAGAGCACCCTGCTGCTGGAACAGCGGATCAGCAATCCCTTCGACTTTCTGCTCGAGACCCGCGCCCTCCGTCTCCCGGTCTCGTATGACGACCGAGAGCAACAATTCCTCACTCCCTTTCTGCAATCGAGCGACCCCGAATCCGCAAGGGAAGTCTCCCTGCTACTGGAACCCTTTCTAAAAGGCGTCAGCGCGAGGGATTTGACACTCGATTTTCTGACAGCCTTCAACCGCGCCATCCCGGCTCTCTTCCGTTACTCGCTCCGCCACGAACCGGGCGTGCAGACCGCGGAGGAGACGATCACGCGCCGGGAGGGTACTTGCCGCGATTTCGCCCATCTCTTTATCGAGTCGGTGCGCACGGCCGGTCTGGCCGGCCGATATGTGAGCGGTTATCTCTGCTCGTCGCCTGGATCAACTCGAGAGGATCACACCCACGGGTGGTGCGAGGTCTATCTTCCCGGGGCGGGCTGGAGGGGGTTTGATCCGACCAACGGCATTCTGGCAGGCCCCCATCATGTGGCCGTGGCGACCTCCCTCTCGGCGGGGGACATTCCACCGGTGGATGGGTCTTACTGCGGCGAAAACGATCTGCTGGAGGCCCATGAGGTAACGATTTGCGCGAGGGAATTACTCCCCGGCGAAGAAGAGGCTGCATAAGCATTCCTTTCCAAAAGGCAATCATCGCGAAACTTCACAGCGACGGAAGGACACTCGATCTCAGGGCGGCATCCTTGCCTACCCGAGGCCTGGTTGGTTCAACCCACCTTGACCTTTGGGGCCTTGGGCTTCTCTTCTTCTTTGCCTGGAGTCTCACCCGATTTTTTCTCCTTGGAGGTCGGTGGGAGAACGGGAGGGAAGCCGTTGAGTCGGCGCCAGATTTCGTAACCGAGAGGCACCCGGTTCAGGAAGACCCAACCCACGACCTGATTCCCCTGCCGCAAAAATTTTGCGTCGGGCCATTCGTCGCCGGTCACATGATGCTCCGGTTCGATCAGGATCCGGAAATCACCCGTGGGCCCACTTGCCTGATCAACCTGCCGGACCTTCCCGCCGAACGTTCCAATGGAAACGTCGGGGAATCCTGAAAACAGGATCGCTGGCCACCCTTGGAACTGGAGACGGGCCGGCGGCAGGCTCCCCTTGCGATGTGCGTACGCCAGGACAAGAGGTGCATCACGACCGTCCAGCGTCAGCTCGACAACCCGGTCCTTCGTGTCGGGGATGATGGTGCAGAGTTCGTCCCCCTCCTTGAGGTATTGTCCTCCGCCGCCAACATTGGCATGGACTCGGAAGACGAATCCGTCACAAGGTGCCACCACGTGGCGAGCCTTAAAACGCTCGACCCTGTTCTCGAGGTCCTGAACCTCCCTCTCCGTGGAGAAAAGGGTCTGCTCTCCCTTGCGGAGGTTGCTCCTAGCGACAGCGATTGAGGAAAGTCCGGCGGCATCCGTCTGAAGAACCTGCGCCTGCTGGGTGGCGTAGGCGGCCTTGGCCCTCTCGAGCTCGGCGGCCGAACGTTGCCGGTCGATGGAAGCCCTGTCGATCCGCAGCTTGGCCTCTTCGCGCGTGAGCTTGCTCTCGATGGCGCCGAGCGTACCGCTGGAATGGAGCTTATCGATCATGTCGAAACGGGTCTGCTCGAAGTTTTTCGAAAACTGCGCGTTGGAGAGGACATGATCGGCCACCTCCACGGACTGACGGGATGATTCGAGATTGGCCTTCGCCGCGTTGACGGCGGATTCGCGGGCGGCCTCCGTGGCCACGGCTGCAGCGCGCAACTCCTCGACCTCCTGTTTTCCGGATGCAAGACGTCCGCGGAGGAACTCCAACTGGGCCAGGAGTCGGGGCCCGAGTTCGGGATCGTTGTCCTCGAGGTCGACCACGGGGTCACCCTTTTTCACCACGGCTCCCTCGACGACGTGCCACTTTCGCACCTGTCCCGGGATGCGTGCCGTGAGCACCTGGGAGCGCTCCACCGGAGAATAAGCGATCAAGGTGCCGCGACCCTGCACGGTCTGCTGCCACGGCACAAAGGCCAGCACGAACGGCGAGGCGGCCATGCACCAGAGCACGATACGGGAAATCCGACGGACAACGTCCGGGGTTTCCGTCGCACGTGTCAGATCCTCCCGGGTCACCGGAGTTCCACCGTGAGCTTCTTCGTGTGATTGGCTGAGGCTCATGGGATCGTGACGGTGGTGCCGATGCGCTCCGCGACATCGCGCCTGGTCGTGGCCACGATCAGGGTCCAGGGGGCATCGGGAGAGGAAAGTCTGGCGATCAGGGCGGGATGGAGGGCCGGATCGAGCAGATCGAGCGTTCCGTCGAGAAGCATCAGACGCGGCTTGGCAAGGATGGATCGGGCGATTCCGAGTAGGACCAGTTCGGAGGCGGAGAGGGGGGATCCCGTCGAGGAAAGAGGAGTCGCCATCCCCTTGGGGAGGGTGTCGATGCGCCCGGAGAGCCCGGCATCGCGCAGAGCTTCTCGGATCTCCTCAATCCCAATCCCTTCGTTCCCGGCGCGAAGGTTCTCAAGAATGGTTCCGGAGAAAACCTCACCACGGCCGGCATGGGCGATGAGGCTCCGGGCGGCGGCACGATCGAGCGAATGAGATCCGATCCCGTCGAAGGAGACCTGCGCTCCTTCGGGGGAACGGAGTAGCGAGATTGTCTCCAGAAAGTATGACTTGCCGCTTCCAGGACCACCGAGCAGAGCGATCCGCGAACCGGCAACTGCATCCAGCGAGATCTCACCATCGGCACCCGGGCAGCTTGCCTTCACGGCCAGGGCTTTCTCCGATGGCTTCAGAATCTCACCCCCTTCTGATTCCAGGGCAAAACTGTCAATCACACCCAGCTTGTCGAGCGAGGCTTCCAGATCATAAAAGGACTCCAGATGCTTCCCGCTCTTGGCAAGGGCTGCCAGGACAAGGGTCACGATCAATTCGGAGGCGACCAACTGCCCCAGCGTGAGCTGGCGGTTGATGACCAACCATCCTCCGAGTCCCAGGAGCAAGGTGCTCGCCACGGCCTCCAGAAAGATCACGAACAGGGTCTGGCGCCAGACGATCCGATAATGGGATTTGCGGGCATCGACATAGCTGGCGGTGTGGGAGCGGGCGCGATTGATGGCCAGTTCCTGCATGGTGCCTGTTCGGAAAAGCGAGGGTGATCGGGCGATCTCTCCCAACCATCCCGCAAGGTCGAATTTGGCATAACTTTCCTCGATGCTCGAGGAGACGCCCCCCCTTCCGAGGACGAGAGTCACCACGATCACCGCAACCACGAGGATCACCGCAAAGGTGAGCAGGTAGGGATGGTAGCAGGAGAGTAGGACAAGGCCGACAAGCGTGATCATGACGATGCCGACACCATCCACTAGGAGGCCGGCAAGTGCCTTCTGGACGGATACAACCTCGAAAAACCTGTTGGCCAGATCTCCCGCGTTGCGCCCCTCGAACGTGGAGACGTCGGCTCGCGAAAAACGGGCCGAAAACCTTTCCGCGTAGCGAACGAAAAGACGTCGCTGGAGATATTCCGAGACCAGGATCTGAAGGGATTTCAGAGCGGCCGAGATGATCAGCAGCGTCAGCATCACCAACGCCAAGGCGATCACCGGCCAGAGCAGGACTCCGAAGGCGACGGTGTTCACGAGCGTTTCGATGGCGGCGGGTGCGACGATCGAAAGCAGCCCCACGCAGAGCGCGAAGACAAGGATCATCCCCACGTCACGGGGATCGAGATCGAGGGCGTTCCTGAGTCGCGTCCAGGAACCTTCGTCGGGATGATGGCGCGGGTGGGACATGTCGCGGATAAGAGCAAGTAATATAGACCGGCGCTTCCGTTTGATCAATTAGAGTGTATCAAATGGAGTTTTTGATAAAATCAAACGCTTATTTTAAACTTCACCGCTTCGCTCAGGAACTAGCACGGCATGCACATAGGTGCATACCGTGCTTTTTTCCTTTCCGGGAGCAATCAGGAACGCAGATCAGACCGCCTGATTGCCGGTCTCACCGGTACGAATACGGATCGCATTTTCCACTGGGAGGACGAAAATTTTTCCGTCGCCGATCTTGCCGGTCTTGGCTGAATCAGAAATCGCCTTGATCGCGGCCTCGACCAAATCATCCGCCACAACCACCTCAAGCTTGATCTTAGGAAGGAAGTCCACGGTGTATTCGCTGCCACGGTAAATCTCGGTGTGGCCCTTCTGGCGGCC
The DNA here is from genome assembly GCA_947471565.1 of Spartobacteria bacterium. Classification (GTDB taxonomy): domain Bacteria; phylum Verrucomicrobiota; class Verrucomicrobiia; order Chthoniobacterales; family UBA6821; genus UBA6821. The sequence goes on from CANIVT010000019.1 coordinate 9,562, forward strand.
GAATCCCTTTACCTCGGTGACGGTCATCCCCTCGATGCCGATCTCGCTGAGGGCATCCTTCACTTCCTCGATCTTGAAAGGCTTGATGATGGCTTCGATTTTTTTCATGGCTGGCGGTTCTTGATGGTGGATGGATGGTTGGGAAAGCGTGCTTAACCGTTCAGGGTGTATCCTTCCTCACCATGGTCATGGATGTCGAGTCCCTGTGATTCGATTTCACCGCCGGGACGCAGTCCGGCGACGGCACGGACGACAAGGGTGATGAGGAGGGTGAGCGGCAGGACGAGGAGAAGCGTGATGCCGATCGCCTTGAGTTGGACCAGCCAGAGGGTGCCCCCCTCGACGGCCGCCTTGAGGCCGTTGGCCCCCGCGACCGACGCCGCAAGGTTGGGATTGGCGGCCACTGAGGCCAGTAAACCCGTCAGCAAAAGCCCGACCGTTCCGGAGACGCCGTGGACGCCGAAAACATCGAGCGTGTCATCGTAGCGGAAGGCGCGCTTGATCGTGGTGCAGGCCACATAGGAGATGGCCCCCGCAGCGGCACCCACGATGACCGCGCCCCCGGCGGTCACGAATCCGCAGGCAGGGGTGATCCCCACGAGTCCCGCCACGGCACCGGAACAGAACCCGAGCACGCTCGGCTTGCCACGTTGCAGGAACTCAATCAGGGGCCAGACGAGGCTGGCCGTTGCTCCCGCAAGCGTGGTGGTCAGGAAGGCGTTTGCTGCAATCCCATCGGCGGCAAGTGCACTGCCGGCGTTGAAACCGTACCAACCGACCCACAGGATGCCTGTGCCGACGGAGGCCAGAACCATGCTGTGCGGCATCATCGGCTCACGACCGAAGCCGCGGCGTTTGCCCAGGATCAGGCAGAGAACCAAGGCTGACCACCCGGAGGCCATCTCGACCACCATGCCGCCGGCGAAGTCGATCGCGGGGATGGCGGCCTTTGGGTTCCAGACACCATTGAGCAGGCCGGTGGCACCCCAGACCATGTGGGTCAGGGGAATGTAAACCAGCAGGAACCAGAGAAAGGCGAAGAGAACCACTGAGGTGAACTTCATGCGCTCCGCCGAGGCTCCGAAGATCAGGACGGGAGTGATGATCGCAAAGGTCAGCTGGAAGATGCAGAAAACATTCTGTGGGATCCAGTACGCGTAGTCGGTGTTGGGCTCACCACCCACGCCGTGCAGGAAAAAAAACTCCGTTCCTCCCACGAAAGGGCTGAGGGCATGGGCGAGAGGCGAGGCACCCTCGGTGGCAAAATTCTTCCCAAAGACCAGGCTATATCCGAAAGCCCACCAGATCACCGAGACCAGCGCCGTAAGCCCGAGGCAGAGGGCGGCCATGGAGAGAACGTTCTTCTGACGGACAAGCCCGCCGTAAAAGAGGACCAGTCCCGGGAGAGTCATGAAGAGAACCAGGGCCGCGGAAACCATCATCCATGCTGTGTGGGCGGGGGAGGCCGAGGGAGCGATCCCCGTGGCCGAAGGATCGGAATTGTTCCTCTCAGCCTCGGCATACGCGACGCGCTGCTCCAGCGTCGGAGTGGGGGCGGGAGCCGCAGGCGTAGCGTTCAGGATGGCCGATGGCGCCATCAGCAGGATGACTGCAGCTAGCGGCGCAAGGAAACAACGGGAGAGCAAATGAGGGGAATGCATGGGAAAGAAGTTTCGGGTTTTTACCGAAACTCCTTGGATTTGTCCATGCGAGGGCTCACGCGATCACGGGCCTCCATCCACCCCGGCCATCCGACCAACCGTTGATCCGACCGTCTTTGTCCATGACGAAGAGGTCGATCCAGCCGTTGGCCACGAGATCGGAAACATGCCGGTGCTTGGCAAGTACCTTATCGATCGACTCCGCCGGAGCCTCCACGATGACGGCAAGCCGGAGCGGTTCATGGCGCCATTCCTGTCCATCATGCACCGACTGGAAGGGCAGGCCGTTCTTGAGATCGCCTCCATTCCCCTCGTGGACACCGAGCAGACCCGCCACGTTGTGGATCACCTTGTCACCTGCGCCGAAGAGCCGGTTATCCACCGTGGATCCAAAGTACTGGAGATTGATCCAACTCGCCACGACCACCGGAGCGGTGAGTAGCAGCTCCAGCGTCGCCTCACCCTCGTCGAGATCATGCCGGTAGTCGTGCAGGAAGACCCTTCCATTAAGATCGAGCCCCCGTGTCCGCTCCCGCGGCGCGGCAATGAAGGCATGGTTGCCCGCAAGACCCCATTCTGGACGGACCTGCGCCCAATCCCGGCTCCTCAATCCGACCTTGGCTTCTAGCTCCGTCACGTCAGGATCAATTCCTAGCAGCGGCGCTCTCACCTTCCTGGCGATTCCGCCGGCAAGCCTGAGGTAGGCTGCGAGCAAGTTGACAGCTTCGGCGTGCGATTCAGGAACCGAGCCGAGGCCGAAGAGCGTCACCTCGTCGGTGGTCGTGTTGTGGAGGCCTGCCAGGAAGAGAGTTTCCTCCGGAATGATGATTCCCCGGTCAAACAACCCTTTCCGGACCGCGGGATCATTGAGGATGTCGGCGGCTGTCCTGGCATTGGCCTCACCGGTGTGGCCGCCGCAGGCACCGCAATCAAGGCTCGAGCCATAGGGGTTATTCTCCGTCCTACTCCCGTGGCCGCAGAGAAGGACCAACCGAGAGAGGCCTCCCTTGGCCATGCCCATGTGCCGCAGGGCACCTGCAGCGAGCGTCAGTTTCGTTTCCAAAGGCAGGACCGAGACATCGACATCGCAGCCGCAGCCCTGCTCGGAATGCGAGCGCCCCGTCAAATCCCGGATCATCCGGCCGACGAAACCGAGTCCAAGTGTCTCGATGAAGACAAAACTGGAAACCGCTGAGTTTTTGAATGACTTCCAAGCCCCGGCGAACCGCTTGTGCCTCGCGATCGCGCCGAGTTCACCCGGTGAACCATGGGCAGGGACTTTCACGGCGGGGCTCAGGAGCACGGGGCACTGGGGGGTGCCGCTTGTCTCGCCCGCAGGCACCGCCTCGATCGGAAACCCGAAGAATCCAGCAAACCCGATCGTCTTTCCCGCTGGCGCGACCTTTTCGAGCGCCCTCCGGAAGACCTCCGACCGGACATCGATACAGAAGACCGCCTGGAAGTCGGGGGTTCCCGAGTCCTTGCCTCCGCCGAGCGAGGCAAGCTGACCAAAGAGCTTCCGCCGGGTGGCGATCTCGTGGGCCCGCTGCCAGAGGAACCGAGGGGCGGCTGCCGTGAGCCCGGTCTTTGCTGGATCCGCCTGGGCGGAGGTTGCGGACGAAGGGAAGGCGTGTTGCAGCGCGCACTCGTAGACCAGCCTGATGGCGAGCAGATGCTTCAGCGTGTCGTCAGCTTCACCCTGCAGGCGTTTTTCATGCGCAAGGAATTGCAGGTGACCGGCCCATCCGCCAATGCCGAGCAGCAGGGAGTGAAAGACCTCGACTGCCCCTTCACCATCCAGTCCCAACTCCCTTGCCGCCCGGTCGATCTCGATGGCGGGATCATCACCGATCCCCCCGACGAAGTTCAGCCATCCCTTCAGGCCAGCCGTCTCGGGATTCCTATCGAGCGCAGCGGCCTGCCGCCACGCTGTGAAGAGTGGCTGTCCTTTCCAGGGAAATCCCCAGAGCGCCTGACCGCCATCGAAATAGGCCGTGCACCACTTGGAAATCTCCTCGGTGACAAACGCACCCCACCGGGTTCCCGACTCCGCGTCAATCCGTGCGCTCGGCAAGCCGAGGGAAGCAGGGGGAAGTTCCCATGCATCCGCGCGGAGGGCAGCGACGAGATCCTCCGGGGAAAGGTCGGCATTGGCCTCACTGATCGCCCTCCGTAGATCTTCGGAGGTGATCCTTCCGACCAGGTGTCGTTCCCGATAGAAGGAGGGAGGGAGTGCAAGGGGCGTGCCGGCATTCCGTGCCAGCACCTCGGCGGCCTCGGCGAAGGGCATGCCGGAGAGTCCTACGAAAGGATTCACGGCGACAAACCTCGAGAGCGGCCAGAGTGGAGCGATGCGGGACATGGCCTTGTCGGCCTGCTGCTTGAACGAGAGGGTGGAATCGTTGCAATTCATGGTGATGAAGGTTGATGGAGAGGTGAGGTGCTCGGATTAGAGCGATCAGGATTTTCGGGATCGGGGCGGCCAGAGAGAGGCGATCAGGCGGTTGGCCGCCGTGTTGACATAGAAACCGTTGTAGGCGTGGACGAAGAGCGCCCGCCCCGCGGCGGTCGAGACCCATGTCGGTGGAAGAAAGGCCCGGAGGGCAAGCAGTAGGAAAGAGAACGCCGTGACCAGCGCGATCGGCCAGGCAAGCGTGAACGTGGGGGCCGGGGCGACCGAGGTGCCGAGCAGATGCCGCGTCCCCTCGTGAAGCGCGACCGAGAGGAGACCGACGCCTGCGGCGACGGCGAGTCCGGAGAGGAGACCGATGATTCCGGAGGAAGTCGACCACCAGTGCCAGAGCAATTGGGCAAGAGCCACGGCGAGGATCAGTCCCAGGCCGAACCGACCGGAGTCGGCCCAGAGAGCGCCGCCCGACACGAGGGAAAGAAGTCCGACAAGCGCACCCGCCACGGAGAAAGCGGCGAGGGCGCCGAGGACCCCCCGGTAGCGCCGTGCGGGCGGGGATCCGACTGCACGGGCCGCGGCGATCACGCTTCCCGAGGAGAGGAAGGCATGGGCCTTGTACAGGGAGTGAGCGGCGATGTGGAGCAGGGCCAGCGCGAAAGCGCCAAGGCCGCATTGCAGCATCATGAAGCCCATCTGCGCGACCGTGGAGAAGGCGAGCGTCCGCTTCACGCTGGTCTGCGTGATCATGACTAGGGAACCGAAGAGGGCGGTGAATCCACCCACGGCGGCGAGCAACTCGAGGGCATGGGGAGCCTTGGCCATCAGTGGACTGAATCTGATAATGAGGAAGCCGCCGGCGTTGATGATCCCCGCATGCATGAGTGCCGAGACCGGCGTGGGAGTCTCCATGGTGTCGGGAAGCCAACCATGGAAGGGAAATTGGGCCGACTTCAGCACCGCTGCCAGTACCAGAAGGAGCGCGATGCCTTGGATCGCTCCCGAATGCCCCCCCGCATCCCCGGATGCCGCGGCAAAGAGGGGTGCGTAGTCGAGAGTTCCGAAAGAACGCCAAGCGGTCCAGAGCGAGGCGAGGAGGGCGATATCGCCGAGCCTGCTGAAAAGGAACTTCTTCCGTGCGGCCATCATGGCGGCGGGCCTGTCGGGATAGAAGGTGAGCAACTTGTGCAATGCCATGCTAACCCCCATCCATGAGAGGACGAAGAGGGCGAGGTTCCCGGAGACCACTAGCAAAAGCACGCATCCAGCGGTCACCGAGAGCCATTTAAAGAAGCGGCCCTGGTCGGGATTGCCGGCCAGATAATTCCCCGAGAAACGGATCACGGCGACTGCCAGAAAGGCCGCCAGCACGAGCATCACCGAGGAGACGGCGTCGAAGTAGGTGGAAAGAGCAACCGGCCCATACGAGGCCGCTGTGAATTCCAACGGATGTCCCGCAAGCACCAGGGCTCCGGCCGAGACGAGCGCCAGGAGGAGGGAAATCAATCCGAGGATCTGGCTGGCTTTGCCTGTCCATGCAGGCATGGCATTGGCGACTCCCCTCGGTAGCACGAGCACAGCCAGAAGCGGCAGCGGTACGAGGAGTGGGAGGAGGAAGGCGGACGAGGCGTTTTGATTCATGCACCCATCGTAAGGGCCTTCATTATTATTGATCCAATAGATGATTTTTAATAGATCGTTTGATTAAATCAAATACGCTGTGTCCTTCCTCAATTACCATCATCTCCGTTATTTCCGGGCGATCGCTCAGACGGGCAACCTGACCCGCGCCGCCGAGCATCTGCGCATCTCCCCCTCGGCGTTGAGCATCCAGCTGGGCCAGCTCGAGGGGAGCCTCGGCCAGGCATTGTTCGAGCGGCGCAAAAAGCGCCTGGAACTCACCGAGGCAGGCCGCCTTGCCCTGGACTACGCCGAGACGATCTTCCGCAGCGGCGAGGAACTTCTCGACGCTCTCAAGCACCGCGTGCCGAAGCAGCGCCAGATCCTGCGTGTCGGTGCCGTGGCCACCCTCTCGCGAAACTTCCAACTCGAACTACTTCGACCATTCCTCACGAGGCCCGATGTGGAACTGGTGCTTCGGACCGGTGCCCTGCGAGACCTTTTGGGGATGCTCGAGGCCCACGCGGTCGACATCGTACTCTCCAACCTTCCGGTTCCTCTCGATGCAGAAACCGATCTGCGAAGCCATCTCCTCGACGAGCAGGAAGTGAGCCTCGTAGCCCACCGGAAGAACACCCGCTTCCGCTTCCCCGAATCACTTGATGGGATGCCGATGGTCCTGCCGACGCTGGAGAGCAGCATCCGTGGCCCTTTTGACCTGCTGCTTGAGCAGCACGGGGTGCGCCCTCAGATCGTGGCGGAGGTCACCGACATGGCGATGCTGCGACTACTGGCCCGCGAGGCGGAGGCCGTGACGCTCGTACCCCGGGTCGTCGTCCGTGACGAACTCCGCTCGGGAACCCTGGTGGAACTCCACCGCATCAGACGGATCAAGGAGAGCTTCTACGCGATCACGCCCGCACGGCAGTTCCCCAATCCTCTGGTGAAGGAGTTGCTCGGCAACCCGCGCTCCACCACTCCCCGGCCTCGGAAACGGAAAAAGGCGGGGACATGAGTCCCCGCCTTTCCGCGAAGGGCTTTCAGAAAAGCCCCTTCAGAGACGAAGCAAATCGTCCCGTTATTGAATTGATCGCCTAAACAGCCTTGTCGCCGGTCTCGTCGGTACGGATGCGGACCGCGTTCTCCACAGGGAGGACAAAGACCTTGCCGTCACCGATCTTGCCGGTCTTGGCGGTCTTGACGATCGCGGCTACCGCGCCCTCCAGGGCTCCGTCGGCCACGACGATCTCGATCTTGATCTTGGGAAGGAAGTCGACCGTGTACTCGCTGCCGCGATAGATCTCGGTGTGCCCTTTCTGGCGTCCGAAACCCTTGACCTCGGTGACGGTCATTCCCTCGATCCCCAGCTCGCTGAGGGCGTCCTTGACCTCCTCCAGCTTGAAGGGCTTGATGATAGCTTCGATTTTTTTCATGGGTGTGGATGGGTGTTGGTTGAACCGCTGTCTTAGTGGGTATAGCCCTCTTCACCATGGTCGGTGATGTCGAGCCCCTGGTGCTCTGCCTCGTCCGTGGGACGCAGACCGATGAGCAGTTTCACGATCAACGTGATGATGATGGTTCCGACCACGGCGAGGGCGATCGTGATGCCGGCAGCCTTGGCCTGCGCCACGATGAGCGAGTGGGACTCGATGGCCGCCTTCAATCCATTCTTGGCGGCATAGGCGTCGCTGACCAGGTTTCCGTTGACGGAGGGGTTCACCAGCACCCCGGTGAGGAGCGCACCAACCGTACCACCGACACCGTGAATTCCGAAGGTGTCGAGCGCGTCATCGTACTTGAAGAGGTGCTTCACGACGGTGACCGCAAAGTAGGGCACCACGCCGGCCACGACGCCGATAATGACAGCCCCCGTAGTGTTCACAAAACCGCAGGCCGGGGTGATCACCACCAGGCCGGCGACCGCGCCGGAGCACATGCCGAGGACGCTTGGCTTGCCCTTGAGGATGAACTCGAGCAGGGGCCAGACGAAGGCGGCAACGGCGGTCGCAAGGGTGGTCGTGAGGAAGGCGTTGGCGGCGACGCTGTCGGCAGCCAGGGCGCTTCCGGCATTGAAACCGTACCAGCCAACCCAGAGAAGACCGGTGCCGATCATGGTCAGCACGAGACTGTGGGGAGGCATCGGCTCCTTACCGTGACCGACACGCTTGCCGAGCAGGATGCAGAGGATGAGGGCGCTCCAGCCCGAGGACATGTGCACCACGGTACCGCCGGCGAAGTCGATCGCGGGGATCTTGGCGTCGGCGTTCCAGACGCCGTTCATGAGACCCGTCGCACCCCAGACCATGTGGGCGAGCGGGAAGTAGACCACGAACATCCAGAGGCCGACAAAGGCCATCAGGGCGGTGAACTTGAGGCGCTCAGCCGTGGCCCCGAAGATCAGGGCCGGAGTGATGATCGCGAAGGTCAGCTGGAAGATGCAGAAGACGTTCTGAGGAATCCAGTAAGCGTAGCTGGTGTTGGGTGCTGAATCGATTCCCTTGAGGAAGAAGAACTCGCTGCCGCCAATGAAGGGGCTAGCGAAGTTGGTGCCAAAGACCAGGCTGTAACCCACAGCCCACCAGATAATGGCTACCAACCCCGTGATGCCCAGACACATGGCGAGCATCGAGAGGACATTCTTCGATCGGACCAACCCGCCGTAGAAGAGGGCCAGACCAGGCAGGGTCATCAGGAGCACGAGGGCTGCGGATACCATCATCCAAGCCGTATGGCCGGCAACGGCGACCGGGGCGATATTCGTCGGGGTCGGGTCACCGTTGGTGAGGGCCGCCAGAAGGTAGGCGCTCTGAGCCGCAGCCGGGGCGTTGGTGAACGCTACCGGGGTGGGGGCAGGGGCAGCAGGGGCATCCTGGGCGTGGAGGGTGGAAGTGACGGCGCCGAGGATCGCCAGGGAGGCGACCGCCGCAAGCAACCGGAGCACGGAGGTTGTTTTGTTCTTCATGGGTTGTGTTGTTGGTGTCGCCCCTGAGGGCGGTAAGGCAATCAAGCAATCCCCATGCCAAGTTTTCTTCCGATGGTGTTTTGGGATGGGTTTTCTCTGTGAAGAAATTTTTTTGGCTATTTTTGTCCTTTGATCCCAGGTGCGCAAATTCTGGTTCTTTTTTGCCACCCTTTTTGCCCCTCAAAGAGGAACCCTCTCTCTCTTGCCCCTTCTGCTATAAAACCCCATGCGAATCTTCCTGCGCGTCTTCGGTTATTCAGCCCGATACCCGTTCCTCGCGCTGGGCACCCTACTCTGCGCCGTCACGGGAACCTTGATGGTAGCGGTCTTCCCGGCCGTCACCCAGCGGGTGGTCGATGTGGTTCTCAGGCAGCATCACCCTGAGAAACTGGTTCCGCTGGTGCTCGCGGGATTGGCCGCATTCTTTGCCCGGGATTTGCTCAATGCGTTGCGCATTCTTCTCAACAACCATTTCGAGCAGCGCGTGATCTTCGACCTCCGGAGCGATCTTTACGCAAGGATCCAGAAACTCCCGCTGCCGTGGTTCGACAACCGCTCAACCGGAGACATCATGACCCGGTTGGTCGAGGACGTGACCAACGTGGAGCGGATGCTTATCGACGGAATCGAGCAGGGAAGCGTCGCCGTTCTCCAGATCGCGATCGTTCTGGTCCTCATGGCACACTACAGCCCGGGACTGACGCTGGCGGCACTGACACCCGTGCCCTTTCTCGCCCTTGGGGCGCTCGCCTACACGCTGACCGCCGGAAAACGCTATCGGGCAACGCGGGTCGCCACCTCGGATCTCAACTCCATCCTTCACGACAATCTCGACGGGATACGCCAGATCAAAACCTACGCCACCGAGGAGCGGGAGCATGCCCGCTTCAATGCCGCCAGCGAACGGCTTCGCCAAGCCACGCTGGTGGTGATGCGGTATTGGGCCCTTTACAGTCCCTCGATGAGTTTTTTGGGCAATCTCGGACTGATGATGATCCTGCTGGCGGGCGGGCGCCAGGTGCTCGCGGGAACCATGGACCTTGGCGGCTTCGTCGCCTTCCTGGTCCTCGCCCCCTTCCTCTATGAGCCGGTCGGCCGTCTCCACTCGCTCAACCAGCTTCTCCAATCAGGCCGAGCCGCCAGCGAGCGGGTCTTCTCGATTCTGGACTCCCCCCTTGAGGAGGGATGGCGGGACAAAGGACCGACAGGAGCCCTCCCCGCCGCCTTGAGAGGAGAGGTGCGCTACGAGGGAGTTGGATTCGCCTACAAGACGGGCCAGCCAGTGCTTCACGACATCACCCTCCATGCGACACCTGGTGAGATGATCGCACTGGTGGGCCCGACCGGTGCGGGCAAGACCACGCTCGTCAACCTGCTGAGCCGCTTCTACGAACTGAGCGAGGGCGAGATCCTGCTGGACGGCATGCCCATCAGGTCGATCCCGCTCGCCGAACTGCGGCGCTCCGTGGCGATGGTCACCCAGGAAAGCTTCCTCTTCAATGGCACCACAGCGGAGAATCTCCTGATTGCCAAACCAGAAGCCACCGAGGAGGAACTCTGGCGGGTGCTCGCGGCCGCCAACGCGGAGGCCTTTGTCAGGAGGCTGCCGGAAGGACTCCACACCAAGCTCGGCGAGCGTGGTGTGAAACTCAGCGTCGGAGAAAAACAGCGCCTTTCCATCGCCAGGGCCCTACTGAAGAATCCACCGATCCTTGTCCTCGACGAGGCGACTGCGAGCGTGGATAACACGACCGAACGCCTGATCCAGGAAGCACTCCGTCACCTGCTGGCAGGCCGCACGAGTTTCGTGATCGCTCACCGTCTTTCGACCGTGCAGCACGCCGATCAGATCCTTGTCATGGAACGCGGCCGCATCGTCGAGCGGGGGCAGCACGACACACTGCTTTCTGCCGGTGGGCTCTATGCCTCTCTCTGCCGCGAAGCGGAGCATCGCAATGGCCTTTTGGGCGCTTGAACCGGCCGCATTTTCTCTTGTCGCCCCATGGTTTTCTGTAACCTTTGCCTCCGCGCCGTCACCCCGGCCTCACCACCATGACCAACGATCCAAACACCCTTACAAACCGCCTCCTCCTCGAGAACAAGGCTTGGTCCGAGGAAATCCTCAGTCATGACCCGGAATATTTCCATCACCTGGCCAAGGAACAGCGGCCGAAATTCCTCTGGATCGGCTGCTCCGACAGCCGTGTTCCGGCGGAAACGGTCGTGAATGCAAACCCCGGCGAGATTTTCGTCCACCGCAACATCGCCAACCAGGTCATCACCACCGACTTCAACTGCCTGAGCGTTCTCCAGTATGCCATCTCGGTGCTTCACGTGGAGCACATCATCGTGTGCGGCCATTACGGGTGCGGCGGCGTGCAGGCGGCCCTGAGCCGTGAGAACTCCGGAATGATGATCGCCAACAAATGGCTGCTTCACATCAAGGATATCTACCGCCTTCACCAAACGGAGCTCGAGAGCCTCCCGACCGAGCAGATGTTCCGTAGGATGATCCAATTCAACATCATCGAGCAGGTGAACAACCTGGCACACACCTCCATGATCCAGACCTCCTGGAAACAGCGAAAGGCACCGACCCTCCACGGCTGGGTTTATGGTCTGGAAAACGGGTTGATCGAGGAGCTCATCACTCTCGATTACAACGCCCCAATCGAGACGATCTACCGCTTCATTGACTGACAGTGGGTCCCCCTTCTCTCCGGGGGTCAAGACGCCAAGGACCATGAAATCCGTTTCCAACAACTATCTCGAGAACCTCAGGTACGACATCCCCGCCAGTATCGGGGTTTTCCTTGTGGCACTGCCTCTCTGCCTGGGAATTGCCCTGGCATCCGGTGCTCCGCTTTTCTCGGGAATGATCGCCGGCATGATCGGCGGTCTTGTGGTTGCCTGGGCCAGCGGCTCCCAGCTGAGCGTTTCCGGCCCGGCGGCCGGCCTCACCGTCATCGTCTTCGGTGCCATCGAGGCACTCGGCGGGTTTGGGGCCTTCCTCATGAGCGTGGTGCTGGCCGGCGTCATCCAGTTGGCACTCGGTTATGCCAAGGCCGGAACGATCGGGGCCTTCTTTCCCTCCTCGGTGATCAAGGGGATGCTTTCAGCCATCGGGCTCATCCTGATCCTCAAGCAGATTCCGCACGCCACGGGATTCGACGCCCAGCTCGAGGGCGATGAGTCGTACATGGGTGACACGGCCTCGGCCACCCTCCATCAGATTCTCGAATCCCTGCGCGGAATTTCCCTCGGGGCCAGCATCGTCAGCATCGTGGCGCTGGTCATCCTCTTTGCTTGGGAGTCGCAACCTATCCGGCGCAACCCCTTCCTGCGCATGGTGCCCGCTCCTCTGCTGGCAGTCATCTGGGGGGTGCTTTTCAACCTGCTTGCCGGGGACTTTTTCCCGGCACTCGCCATCAATCCGAAGCATCTCGTCACGCTCCCGCCGCTGGGATCTCCCATGGAATTTTTCCAACAGTTCCGGCTCCCCGATTTCTCTTCGCTGGGGAACCCCGCGATCTATAAGACGGCGGTCGTGCTGGCTGTGGTTGCCAGCTTGGAAACACTTCTCAGCATCGAGGCCGTGGACAAACTCGACCCGCACAAGCGCGTCGCTCCCACCAACAGGGAACTCAAGGCTCAGGGATTGGGCAACATCCTCAGCGGGCTGATCGGGGGACTTCCGCTGACCGCGGTCATTGTTCGCAGTTCCGCCAATATCAACTTCGGTGGCCGCACCCGTATTTCCTGTTTCCTGCACGGAGTGCTGCTGCTTCTGGCGGTGCTCTTCCTGGGCAGTCTGCTCAACCAGATTCCCCTCGCCTGCCTCGCGGCCATCCTCCTCCAGACCGGGTACAAGCTGGCCAAGCCTTCGCTGTTCCGCGATCAGTTCGCGCGGGGGTGGAATCAGTTCCTTCCCTTCGCGATCACCATCGTGGCGATCCTTGTGGAGGATCTCTTGGTCGGCATTGCCATCGGCATGGCCATCGGCCTTCTCTTCGTGCTGAGAGCCAATTTCCACCGCTCCATTTCGCTGACACAGCACGGCTCCAGCTACCTGCTCCGGCTCAACAAGGATGTCTCCTTCCTCAACAAGGCCTACCTTCGCAAGCTCCTCTCCTCAATCAAGCGGGATTCCCACGTCACCCTCGACGGAAAGAGAGCTCAGTTCGTCGATCAGGACATCATCGAGACCCTCGGGGACTTCATCATGGAATCCCACGGCAGGGGCATCAAGGTGGAGGTGGAAGGGATCTCCATTCCTGATGGGAGTTCCTCGGGTCACTAAGCGGCCAGAAAAGGCCTATCTGCGGCTTTTGCTTGGCAAATGAGGCGGCTTCGGCGAGTTGTCCTCACTCCTTTTTCACCACAACCTTCGCTGTATTTTTAACCCATTGAACCCGCACCCCATGGAAAACGTCGTCATCATCGGATCCGGATGTGCCGGATGGACAGCCGCCATCTACACGGCACGCGCCAACCTCAATCCCCTCCTCATTACCGGCCAACAACCCGGAGGACTGCTGACAACCACCTCGATCGTCGAAAACTTCCCCGGCTTCCGCAATGGAGTCGAGGGAACTGCTCTGATGATGGAAATGCAGGAGCAGGCAACCCGCTTCGGAACCCGCGTCGAGTATCTCAGTCGCGTCGATTCGGTTGATTTTTCCGGCACCCCGCTGAAGCTGACTGTCGACGGCAAGGTGATCGAATCCCGCAGCATCATCGTGGCCGTCGGAGCAGGACACCGCCACCTTGGGGTACACGGCGAGCATGAGCTTGAGAACAAGGGCGTCACCTATTGCGCCACCTGTGACGGGGCGCTTCCCATCTTCCGCAATAAGACTCTTGTTGTGGTCGGAGGGGGTGATTCCGCATGCGAGGAGGCCATGTACCTCACCCGCTTCGCCTCGCAGGTTTATCTGATCCACCGCAGGGATTCTCTCCGTGCGTCGCGCATCATGGCCGAGCGCACCCTAGCCAATGAGAAGATCACCCCCGTCTGGAACTCGGTCGTGGAAGAGGTCCTCGATGTCTCTCAGGACAAGGTCACAGGAGTGCGCCTGAAGAACACCGAGACCGGCGAGGCAAGCACGCTCGACTGTGCCGGCGTCTTTGTCGCCATCGGGCACACACCCAACACGCAGATTTTCCAAAACCAACTCACCATGACCGAGGCCGGATACATCGTCCTCGGCGAAGGCAGCAGAACCAATGTGCGTGGCGTCTTCGCCGCGGGTGACTGCGCCGACTCGGTCTACCGCCAGGCGATCACCGCCGCCGGCATGGGCTGCGCTGCCGCCATCGACGCGGAGCGTTATCTGGCGGGTCTCTAAGAGACACTTCCTCAGGAAAACTCTTCCCCCAGAGTTGACTTGGTTCACTATTTGGCATATTTGCCAACTATGCGCATACGCCTTCCTCACCGCAAAGCGACGGCGTCCCAGCGCTCTTCCGTGGTGAAAGCCATGGCCCACCCGACGCGGCTTCTCTTCATGGAGTTGCTCTTAGATGGCGAGAAATGCGTCTGTGAACTGACCGAAGCGGCGGGATGCGACATCACCACGGTCTCCAAGCACCTAGCCGTGATGAAAAAGGCAGGCCTTCTTGTCTCCGAGAAGCGCGGTCTCCAGGTTTTTTACCAAATCGCCTGCCCCTGCTTTGTGGAATTCTTCCGTTGCATCGACCTGATCGCCTCCTCCCAAAACTCGCGCCTCCGTTGCGCCTGCTGATTCTTGATTTATGAACACCTCAACCATCCTGCACATCCTCCGCGTTCACCCGGACCATCAACTCCGATTCCTGCTTCCCGATGGAGGACTCATCCCGGCTCATGCCCATGTCACAGAAGTTGGCCGGGTGGACAAAACCTTTCTCGACTGCGGGGGCACGGCCCGCAGGACCTCTTCGCTCTGTCTCCAGACATGGGTGGCAGACGACGTTGACCACCGACTCCATGCCGCCAAGTTGGCAGACATCATCGATCGGGCGACACCCATCCTCGGCAACGATGATCTGGAGGCTGAGATCGAGTATGAGGACGGTTTCATATCCCAGTTCCCGATCGAATCAGCTGCCGCTCAGGGAGAGTCGCTCACCTTCACCCTCGGCAGGAAGCACACCGACTGCCTGGCCAAGGAGATCTGTCTCCCCAAACCACAGGAAAGTTCCTCCTGCTGCTCAGGAACCGGATGCTGCTGAGACCCTCCACCGCTGCTCCCTTTTAATTTTCTGAACTCCCACATGAAACCTCTCATCCTCATCCTCTGCACCGGCAATTCCTGCCGCAGCCACCTCGCCGAAGGCATCCTTCGAGCCGCAGCCGGTGACCTCATCGATGTCGCCAGCGCAGGATCCAAGCCCGCCGGATATGTCCATCCCAAGTCGATCGAAGTCCTGAAGGAAATCGGTATCGACATCTCGGCTCACCACTCCAAACACATGGATGAGTTCCTGAACCGTCCCGTTGATACCGTGATCACCGTCTGCGGCAATGCCGATCAGGCCTGCCCCATGTTCCCGGGTCAGTTACACCGTTTTCACTGGGGCTTTGATGATCCGGCGCATGCGACGGGAACCGAGGAGGAAGTCCTCAACGAGTTCCGCCGCGTTCGTGATCAGATCAAGCTCGTGTTCGAGGCCTACGCCGCTGGACTCAAGCGCGGAAAGTCCCTCTAACAAGAAAACCCTTTCATTCCATGGATCAAACTCCTGCAACTCCAGTGAAGAGGCTCGCCTTCTTCGAGCGTAACCTGACCCTCTGGGTTCTTCTCTGCATGGTTGCAGGGGTGATTTTGGGAACAGCAGCTCCTAAAGCCATCGCGTCCCTGAGCAGCATGGAGTTCGGACACGACTCCCATGTGAATGTCCCGATCGCCATCCTGATCTGGCTGATGATCTACCCGATGATGCTGAAGATCGATTTCGGATCCATCGGAGGAGTTGCCCGGAAGCCGAAAGGACTGATGGTGACCCTCTTCGTGAACTGGATCGTGAAGCCCTTCAGCATGGCCTTCCTGGCATGGGTGTTCATGCAGCACGTCTTCGCCAAGTGGATTGATGTGGAGACTGCCAAGAGCTACACCGCCGGTCTGATCATTCTTGCTGCCGCCCCCTGCACCGCGATGGTCTTTGTCTGGTCCTACCTGACAGATGGCGATCCCGCCTACACGCTCGTCCAGGTTGCGGTGAATGATCTCATCATGCTCGTGGCCTTTGCCCCGATCGTGATGTTTCTCTGCGGGGTTTCCGGCGTCGTGGTGCCTTCAGCCGTGCTGACTACCTCGGTGCTGGTCTTTATCGTCATCCCCCTAGCTGCCGGATGGCTCACACGGACAGCGCTCCTGAAAACACATGGCGCCGAGTGGTTTGAGAAATCTTTCCTCCCGAAATTCCAGCCGGTGACCATGGCGGCACTGCTGCTGACCCTGGTGCTTATCTTTGCCTTTCAGGCCGAAAACCTCACCCATCGGTGGCTGGCTGTGCTGCTGCTGGCCGTGCCAATCATCATCCAGGTCTATTTTAACTCCAGCCTGACCTACCTGATGATGAAATGGCTGAAGGTTCCTCACAACATAGCGGCACCGGGCGCCCTGATTGGGGCCAGCAATTTCTTTGAGCTCGCCGTGGCGGTGGCCATCACTCTCTTCGGCCCCTCCTCCGGGGCTGCCCTGGCTACTGTTGTTGGTGTCCTTGTGGAAGTGCCCGTGATGCTTTCGGTCTGCAGTGCCTGCAATGCCACACGCGGATGGTTTCCGAAGGAACGATCCACCTGAGCACAAACAAAGCGGCTTCAAGCCGCCGGGGTGCCGATTCTATTCTTCGCCGAAGCGCGTCCTGATCAGCGCATCGAGTTCGGCGATCACCGAGCCGGCATCCTGCCCCTCGGCGGTGACCTTGAGTACAGAGCCCTTGCCGGCGGCCAGCATCATGAGCCCCATGATGCTCTTGCCATTGACCCGTTCCTCATCCTTCTCGACCCAGACCTCGGCCTGGAAACGGCTGGCCGTTTTGACGAAAAGCGCGGCGGGGCGCGCGTGCAGTCCGTTACGGTTCTCGATCACGAGATCCTTGGAGGCTTGCAGACCTTGGTTCGGGGTGGTCATCGGAATAGTTTCAGGAAGAGGGTTTTATCGCCCGGAGCAGGCGTTCGTTGAATTCGCGTGCCGTATCGTGACCCATCGCCTTGAGCTTCTGGTCGAGAGCGGCCACCTCGACGAGGCGGGCCAGATCGCGTCCGGGGCGGACAGGGATGGTGATGTGAGGCATCGGGATTCCTAGGATCGCATAGCTCTCCCGGTCGAGGCCGAGCCTATCGATGTCGGGCATTTCGTGCCAATCCTTTAACGTCACGACCAAGTCGAGCTGCTTTTCGGGGCGCACCGATCCGGCTCCGAAAACGGCGGCCACGTTGATGATGCCGATGCCACGGACTTCCATGTGAAATCGGGTCAACTCCTTGCTGGTGCCGATGAGTTCGCGTCCCTCCATCACCCGGAATCTGGTGATGTCGTCGCTGACCAGACTGTATCCCCGTTCGATCAGGCCCAGGACACACTCGCTTTTTCCGATACCACTCGCCCCCTTGACGAGGACCCCGATCCCCATGATGTCGACCATGCTTCCATGCTCCGAGGCAATCGGAGCGAAGTCATCCTCGAGCGCGATGGTCGCGGCGTTGATGAACTTCATGGTCACCAGAGGGGTCCGGAAAACAGGCGTCCCGGCCCTGGCAGCCAGATCGAGGAGTCCGGGGGGCAGGGGCAGGGAGCGGGCCACCACGACGCAGGGAATTTTCTGCGCGAAGAGGGAGCGGATCCGCTCGGTACGCTCGGCGGACGAAAGTCCCTTGAGATAACTCAACTCCGCATGCCCGATGACCTGGATTCGCTTAGATGCAAAGTAGCGGAAAAAGCCCGCGATCGCGAGGCCGGGACGATTGATCGTCGGCTCGGCGATGCAGCGGTCCATTCCCTCCGAATCACCCATCAACTCCATGCCGAGGGCCTGACCGTGATCGGCGAAAAATCGCCCGACCGTCAGGGAATTTTTCCTGGCAGGGGTCGCTTTCTGGGTGGTCTTCCGAGCCATCGGGTCACATGGCGAAGGACTCGCCCAGGTAAAGTTTGCGGCTGATCGGATCGTGCAGCAGGAAGTCCTTGTCCCCCTGGCTCTCCACGCGTCCCTCGTAGATCAGATAGGCACGGTCGGTGATGGCCAGCGTCTCGCGGACATTATGGTCGGTGATCAGGATGGCGAGGCCCATGTCCCGCAGGTCGGAGACGATCTGCTGGACATCGTAAACGGCGATCGGATCCACGCCGCTGAAGGGCTCGTCGAGCATCAGGAGCTTCGGCTCGGTGACGAGCGATCGGGCAATGGTGAGACGGCGCTTCTCGCCGCCGGAGAGGGTCAGGGCCTCGTTGTTGGCGATGTGGGCGATTCCGAAACGCTCGAGCAGCTCGTCACAGCGCGACTTCATCTGGGCCCGACTCATCGGACGAGTCTCAAGGATCGCCATGATGTTCTCTCGCACGGTGAGCTTGCGGAAGATCGACTCTTCCTGAGGCAGATATCCCATGCCCAGGCGCGCCCGCCTGTACATCGGCTCTTGGGTGACATCGTTGCCACGGAATAGAGCCCGTCCTCCATCAGGGCGAACCAACCCGACGATCATGTAGAAAGTGGTCGTCTTGCCGGCGCCGTTGGGCCCGAGCAGACCGACGATCTCCCCGGGGCGGACATGGATGTCGACCCCGTTCACCACGGAGCGGCCATTGTAGATCTTCACGAGCCCCTCCGTCTGTAGGATCGGCTCCTCGGTGGAAGTCGGGGCGCTGGAAACAGTGGATTCGCTCATGGGATACGGCAGATGGTTCCGGGAATACTCAGGGGGTGACGGAGTGATCGCCTCCCTGGTCCACGATCATCGTACGCTGGCCGCCGATGGTGCGGGATTTTCCCTTGGCGTTAAGGATCATGACGGTGTTCTGCTGAGTAGCTACCTGGTTGTTGATACCCTGCTGGATCTGAGGCCATTCCTCCATGGTGACATCACCCGTGGACGCGTCATAGGTGGCCTTGCCGCATTTGCCGACCGATTTGACCAGATCCCCACGATCGTTCCTCTTTTCCTGAACGATGACGACGTTGCCCGTGGCGACGACCTTCTCAAGCCCCTTCCGATCGGGACGCATGACCACGTGCAGTTTGTCGCAGTTGAGGTCGAACTGGGAGTCCTTCACCGAGACATGCCCGGTGAAATCGGCGGAATTGCTCGTGTTCTCGAAGGTGGCCCCGTCATCGCTCTCGATCACCGTGCGGGCATTCTTGGGACGGTCGACATTACCCGCCATGGCCAAGGGCGCTCCTCCCTGGACCGGGCCGACCGGTTGGGCAAGCGGACCGAAATCCTGTGCGATGGCCGACACGATCAGGAGTGCGGCTGCAGAGATTGGAAGAAAGCTTCTCATGAGGAAGGTTGGCCGGATGTGGAATCGTTCCGGAAGGAGGCCCGCACCCGGCCTTTGAATCTGCCTGTTCGTGACACGGTGTCAAACTCTGCCTTCTCGCCGTTGATGTCGAAATCGTCGCGCGTGATGATGGTCTTGGAATCCGCTGAAAGCAGCTTGGTCTGGGTATCCAGAAGGGCGTGGGGAATCTCCACGAGGATCTCCTTACCCTCCTTGTCGGTGAAGCTGATCTTGAGGTTATCAAACTCGACCTTGGAGTCATCGAGTTTGCGGGCCTTACCGGCCAGCAGGGTCATGGAAACCTTCCCCGATTCGTCGTACTGCGGAATCTTGATGCCGGTTACAGGCTCTCCGACGGGAATGGGAATGTCGATGGGGGCGGACTGGGGATCAGCAGCACGCAGGTTGGCCCCCAGCAGGACCAGGGCTGTCAGCACAACGACAGGTCTCATTTCAGGCAAGGGCTCGGCGGATTGCCAGAAGCGACCGGAGCAGTCCGGGAAGCTCCTTGTGCGGGATCTGATTGGGGCCGTCGGAGGGTGCCTTGGCTGGATTCTCGTGGGTCTCGAGGAAAATGCCGTCGACTCCCGCCGCCATGGCGGCACGCGCGAGTACGGGAGCCAGATGTCCGTCACCCGTCGTGTGACCGCCACCTCCTCCGGGACGCTGGACGGAATGCGTGGCGTCAAAAATCACGGGGAATCCCTGCTCACGCATCCAGTAAAGAGAACGCATGTCGGCCACGAGATTGTTGTAGCCGAAGGTGGTGCCGCGTTCGGTGAAGCAGAAGCGGGGGCATCCCGCCGCACGAAGCTTGGCCGCAATCGGAGCGATATCCCACGGGGCAAGGAACTGTCCTTTCTTCACATTGACCGCACGGCCTGCGGAAGCGGCTGCGCGGGCTGCTCCCTCGATGAGATCGGTCTGGCGGCAGAGAAAGGCGGGAATCTGTAGGAGATCGATGAAATCGACGGCGATCTCGGCCTCCTCCGGGGTATGGATGTCGGTTGTCACCGGGGCACCGACAGTATCGCCTGCTTCAGCCAGCATCCGGCATCCGTCGAGCACGCCGACACCGCGGTAGGAGGTGCCGGAAGTCCGGTTGGCCTTGTCGTAGGAGGCCTTAAGCAGGAATTTCACACCGAGGTCGTCACAGATCGTCTTGATGACCTTGGCCGATTTGAGGAGATGCTTCTCACTCTCGATCACGCAGGGACCCAGAATAAATAGCGGTTCCTTGCCCCCCAGGGTCAGGTTTCCGATCCGGAAACCGCCGACTTTGAGAGAACTGGTTTTCTTGGAGGGCATGAGTCTTCAGTATAGCCCTCCACAAAGGAAAGGGTCACGAGGATTGTTGTCTCCGGAAAGGCACCCCCGCCCGTGTTCAGGAGGCCTACTGACCCGCCAAAACCTCCGAAACGACGCGCGCGAAATCGGCGAATCCCGAGTCGGGAACGATCACTGTGTTGCGACGGCCTTGGTTCTCCTCGGTGATGCGGAGGAAGCGGCCACGATCGTTCTCTCGGACCTCGAAGCGGAAAAACTTCCTCTCCACCTGGAGTTCGCGGGACTCCAGCACATTGTCGCGGGAATACTGGCGGTAGGCTTGGGAATAGGAGGAGTCGTTCTCTTCGTACATGCGGATGCGGTTTTAGGGTGTCGGCGGACCAAAATCAAACTCGTTTGCGCCCCACAAAACCGCGCAGCAAGGCCATCGCTTCGACATCCTCGGCGAGATCCTTTCCCTTGGGGGTCTCGAGCAGTTTGGGAATCCGCTCCAACTCCGGTGCATTCATGATCCAACGGAAAGTTTCCAAGCCGATCAGTCCTTTGCCCAGGTTATCGTGGCGATCGACGCGTGATCCGAGGGCCACCTTTGAATCGTTGAGGTGAAGGACGCTCAAGCGACGAAGCCCGATCACCCGGTCGAATTCCGCGAAGACCTGCTCAGCCCCCTTCGGAGCCGAAAGATCATACCCCGCCGCGAAGGCGTGGGCGGTGTCGAAGCAGACCTCCAGCCGCTTGTCCTCCTTCACTCCGGAGAGGATCGCCGCGATCTCCTCAAAGCGAGCCCCGAGGCAGGCGCCCTGACCTGCTGTGATCTCTAGGGTAATGCGAACCTTGAGGCCGGGATGTTCGGCGTGAAGCCGGTCCAAATTGCGCACCACGCAGGCGATTCCGTGATCCTCTCCCTTGCCCAGATGGGAGCCCGGATGAAGAACCAGCGAGCGGACACCGAGTTGCTCGCATCTCAGCATCTCGTCCGAGAGGGAGCGGAGCGACTTCTCATGGTTCTCCGTCCCCTCGACACCCAGATTGATCAGGTAGCCGGCATGGGCCACGACCGCTCCGAGTTTTTCGCGCAGCGGATGGTTGGTAAAGGCGGACACCTCCTCGTCCGAGAGCGGCTTGGCAAACCACTGCATGTTATTCTTCACAAAGATCTGCATCGCCGTGCAGCCGATGCCCACCCCGCGTTCGATGGCGGCGGCCACCCCGCCCACGGTCGGCACGTGGGAACCGAGGAGCGGGTAGAGATCCTTGGGAATGGTTTTCGTGGCGGCCATGGAGGAAGCGTAATGTCGCTAGGGAAGCGCTTAGAACGAACAAAGCTCCCGGAAAGGGAGCCTTGTCGTGGAAGAAAACTGTCGTGGGGCCCGTGGCCCGGAAAGGCCGTTTAGGACTTGTACCGCAGGCGCTTCTTGTGACGGTTCAGCTTCATGCGCTTGCGGCGCTTGTGCTTGGCGATCTTGGCTTTGCGTTTCTTCTTGATGGATCCCATCGGGCTTTTTTGTGTGGTTCTGTCGAAGCGGTCCGTTAGTAGACGACTTTGTTCAGAGGATATTCGATGATGCCTTCGGCACCGAGTGACTTCAGTTGCGGTATGATCTCCCGGACGATTTTCTCGTCGATGACCGTCTCCACAGCCACCCAGTCGTTTTGGGCCAGAGGCGAAACTGTAGGATTACGCAGAGCGGGTAGCGCGTCGAGGAGATTCTGCAGTTTCGTGCGGGGGAGATTCATCTTGAGACCCACCTTGTCACGGGCCCTCAGGGCACCCTCGAGAAGAAGGGTGAGGCGCTCCATCTTGGCACGCTTCCAAGGATCGGAGAGGGCGGCCTTATTGGCGACGAAAACAGGGTAGGACTCGATGATGGTCTCGAGAATCCGGAGCTTGTTGGCCCGGAGCGAGGAACCGGTCTCGGTGATGTCGACGATCGCGTCGACGAGATCGGGAACCTTGACCTCCGTGGCACCCCAGGAAAACTCGATCTCGGCCTTCACTCCGTGGCTCTCAAAGTAGCGCTTGGTCAGGCCCACGGCCTCCGTAGCGATGCGCTTGCCCTCGAGATCCTTGACCGACTTGTAGGGGGAGTTTTCGGGCACGGCAATGACCCATCGGGTGGGGTTGGAAGTCGCCTTGCTGTAGGGAAGCTGGGCGAGCACCTCGACCTGAGAGCCGTTCTCCTCGACCCAATCGCGGCCGGTGATCCCGCAATCCAGGAAGTCTCCCTCGACATAGCGGCTCATTTCCTGAGCCCGGAGCAGGTTGATCCGGATCTCCGGGTCATCGATCACGGGGCGATAGGAACGACTGGCGCCAGAGATGGAGAATCCCGCCTTCTGGAAAAGGGAGATAGTCGCCTCCATGAGGCTGCCTGAGGGAAGTCCGAGTTTGAGAATGCCGTCCGCCATAAAATTTGTGGGGTTGGGACGATAGGCCCCGACAAGCCGACCCCACAAGCTTAAAGGTGCAGGGGAAGCGTCCTCCCTTCAGGGGTTCTTCAGGGATTTTCCCAAGCCTGATCCTCGGGATCAGGTGTCGCGCGTGCGGCACGGCTATTCTGGCGCCATTTCATGATGAGCAGGACGGCTCCGTAGGAAAGCAGGGAAAAGGGGATCGCGAAAACAATGCCACCCACCAGCAAAGGAAGACCGATGTCGACGAAGTTATCCCATTGGAGAAGCTCGGAGATCTTGAAATCATCCCTGTTGAGAGGAGGAGCGAAGTGGTGGGGATGACTCAGAAGCCAGAAACCGATCTGGAACTGGAATCGGAGAATGAGAGGCCAGATCGGAATGAGGATGTCATGGAGTGACACGCCGATCACCGAGGCCACGACGCTGCAACGAGTCAGCAGCGAGACGCCCATGGCGCTCACCGTCTTGAGACCGAAAATCGGAATGAATCCGAAGAAGACGCCGATCGCAGTGCCGCCCGCCACCGAGTGGGGGGCGTCCTTGGCATCCAGAAGTTCATGGAACTTCCGGATATATTCCTGGATGTGGCGGCGAATCATCGGTCGATGGGCCGGGTTGTTCAGCGCCGGACGCGTTTTCCGAGGAGCCGGTCGGGATTAAGTGCCTGCAGCGCCGCCGGGACGAAGAGACCGTCTTTGCGGATGAGCTTTCCGTCGAACCAGACCTCGCCACCGCCGTAGTCTTTGCGCTGGATGCAGACCATGTCCCAGTGGATCGCGCTCTTGTTCCCATTGCCGGCCACCTCGTAGGCCTGGCCAGGAGTGAAATGGAAGGAGCCGGCGATCTTCTCGTCAAAGAGGATGTCGCGCATCGGGTGGAGAATGTGCGGATTGAAGCCCAGCGAGAACTCGCCGATGAAGCGTGCGCCGGCGTCGGTGTCGAGGATCTCGTTGAGAGCTTTCGTGTTGTTGGCGGATGCCTTCACAACCTTTCCTTTGGAGAACTCCAGCCGCACGTTGTCGAAGGCGATCCCGCGGTTGAGCGTCGGGGCATTGAAGGTGACATAACCCTCCACCGATTCCTTCACCGGACATGAGAAGACTTCACCATCGGGGATATTGTGCTCGCCCCCGCAGATGACCGAACCGATCCCCTTGATGCTGAAGCGTAGGTCGGTGCCCGGCCCCGTGATTTCGACGCGATCGGTGCGGTCCATGAGTGCTTTGAGCACCTTCATGCCGAGAATCATCTTCGAATAATCGAGCGTGCAGACGCGGAAAAAGAAGTCGGCGAAGGCCTCCGAACTCATCTGTGCCTGCTGGGCCATCGAAGCCGTGGGCCAGCGCAGGACGACCCAACGGGTCTTGTTGATTCTGTAGTCGAGAGCGGGGCGGAGCTTGGAGGAAAGAAGCGCTGACTTTTCCTGCGGGACATCGGCCATCTCGGCGATGTTGTGGGAACCGCGCACGGCGATGTAGGCCTGCATCTTCTTCAGGCGTGCCAGATCGATCTCAGCCATGGTCGAGGCCTGCGTGGCCGTCACCCCAAGGGCCAACTCGCGGCTGACGCGGTTGGAATGGATCACAACGAAAGGCTCGGCCTTGGCAGCGCGCACGGCCCGAATGAGCGCGATCACAAATTCCTCGGGCGTCTCCGAGACGTCGATCATGACTCTCTCCCCCTTCTTGGGCTTGGTGGAGTGAGAGACTAGGACCTTGGCTAGGGAATCGTAGCGGGAATCGGACATCGGGTGAGGGTTTTAGGACTTAAATTTATTAGGCTGAGGGTTGAGGATCGATAGAGCAAGACGATCCCTTGTGAAATCCCGTTCCCTGCGGAATGAAAAAGAATTTATGAACAACTCTAAAAGATACTTCTCTCCTAGGAAGGATTACTCCTGCCAATTACTGCTTCAATTCCTGTGGGGATACAAAATATCTATCCTCAAG
>CANIVT010000020.1 GCA_947471565.1 Spartobacteria bacterium
GATTAAGAGTCAACTGCTCTACCATTGAGCTACCGATCCATTCGATCCCGTTTGGAAACGGGGCGTCTTTTGTAGCGGGCTGTTGCCTCCGGTGCAAAAGAAAAAACAGGTTGTCTTGAAGGGATCCCGTGAGAGCCTGTCCGTATATCCTCATGAGGTTCCTGAAATTCCTCTTCTTCCCAGTGATGGTAGGTACCGCCCTAATCCTTTCGGGATGTATGGCGCCTGGCTATCCCTACAACGGGGCTCCGGCGCCTCAGACCACGATAGCTTCCGGGGGATATCCACCCTATCCGGTGATGATGCAGACCATGGGGGCCGTTCCCATTTTTCCCTACACCTATGCCCCGCCTCAGGTGATTGTGGCACCCACGTTTTATGGGGGATCCGGATGGGGCTATTGGTATGGAAACCGCTACTGGCCCTACCGCCCGAACTGCGGTTTCTGGGGAGGACGCTACTACAACGGCTACCGCTGGAATGGCTATCGTCCGGGAATTCAAGGGGGGCCGTATCCCTATCGTGGAGGTTATCAGGGACAGGGTGGTTGGTGAAGATAGGCTCTCTTCTCCAAAAGAATCTTGCGGCGGTCCGGCGCTGCCGCATTACTGGAGAGCTTTATGGATCCTACCGATCTCCATTCCAGTCACCTGATGAACCCGCTGGAGGAGCGGATTGGCTACAAGTTCCGCAACTCCCTGCTTCTGGCGGAGGCTCTGACCCATGCGAGCATCTCACTGGAGCGAAAGGATTACCCCTTTGACAACCAGCGCCTCGAATTCCTCGGCGACGCCGTCCTGCAAGTCGTTATCACGGAGGAACTCTTCAGCCGCTTTCCCGACTTCACGGAAGGGCAGCTCACCAAACTGCGGACACGCCTCGTCTCGCGGACGGCGCTTCGGGAACATGCACTCACCCTGAGACTCGGCGAGCACCTCATGATGGGACGCGGCGAGGAGGCAGGCGGTGGCCGCGACCGCTCATCGACACTGGGGGATGCCTTCGAGGCACTCGTCGGAGGGATCTATATGGATGGCGGCCTGCGAGCCGCCCAACAGTTCATTCTGCGCGTGGCCGCCAAGGATTTGGAGGCCATCTCCCGCGATCCGGAGGAGATCAACCCCAAGGGGAAACTCCAGGAACTGCTTCAGTCACTAGCCCCGAGCGCTCCTGTTTACGAAATTGTTGAGGAGAGCGGTCCGGAACATTTGAAACACTTCCGTTGCCGTGTGGCTTGGGAGGGAATCGTCCTCGGCGAGGGAGAGGGGCGCAACAAAAAGGAGGCCGAGGTAACGGCCGCCCTGGCCGCCTTGGAAAGCGAGGCATGGCTTTCCCGATCAAATCCTGCATGATCTCCACTCCATGGAACCGATGACTCATGCCGCTCCCCTTTCCCTGTCCGCCACGGGTCTCATCGTGGGACTGATCGTCGCGGGAAGCCATCTTGCGGGACTGCTTTCGGGAGGCAACGTCATCACGGCAGCCAAGGCCTTTCCACGCTCCCGATTCTGGGGAACTGCTCTCCTGGCAATCGCCGTGCTTTGGACGCTCGGGATCGCCGCCACGACCGATCTCGGGGAATTCTCCCCCATGCGCCACCTGATCGTCATTGGGGTGGCCGCCGGAGGTATCCTGACGTGGCGATTTGTCCCGGATTTTCTCCCCTCGCGCTCGCTCGGGTTTCTCCTGCTGCTGGCGGCTCATCCCGTGCTGGAGGTCACCTTTCTCCAGCATGGCACGCTCAAACTCCTGCTGGCTTTCCTCGCCTACGGTTGGGCCTTGGCGGGGCTATTTCTAGTAGGGATGCCCTACCTCCACCGCGATCTGATCGGGTGGGTCTGCGCCGAGCGCTGGCGTTGGAATGCGGCCTGCTGGGCCGGCCTTCTCTACGGTCTCCTCCTGATTTCCGTCAGCCTGATTGGATAGCAAAAGTCCGGTGAGTCTTTGCAGTCACGTTTTAACCGGCGAATACCTCAATCCATCCGGAGCGCTCGAACCGGATCAAGCCGGGAAGCAATCCACGCGGGAATCAGTGCCGCCAGCGCACAGATCACAAAAGCGCTGACGCAGATCAGCGCCACATCGGAGGGGACGATTTCGGCCGGGATTTCGCTGAACTGGTAGATGCTACGGGGAAAGATCTCGATGTGCAGAACCGAGGAGAGCCAGGCGCTCACTTCGTTCCTCCATCGGATAAGGGTCATGCCGAGCACGAGACCGCAGACCACCCCGATCGCCCCCACAACCATTCCCTGTGCCAGGAAAACGGAGACGATCTGACCTGTGCGGGCCCCGAGGGCTTTCAGGACCCCGATCTCACGAGTCTTCTGCACGGTGACCGTGATCAGGGTGTTCATGATGCCGAAGGCAGCCACCAGAATGATGAACATCAGCAGGAAGAACATGACATGGCGCTCCATTGCAATCGCATCGAAGAGTTGGCGGTTCATCTCCATCCAGGTCTCGCAGGAGAGATCCTCGGGCAGAACCTTGCGGAGGAGTTCACGGGTCTCGGCGGCTCGATCGGGGTCTGAGGTCCTGACCGAGAGTCCGTGAACGCTCGAACCGAGCCCGTAGAGTTCCTGGGCGATGTGCAGTGGTACCAGCAGGAACTCGCTGTCGTACTGATAGCGCCCGCTTTCAAAAATCCCGGAAACCAGCAATTCCGTAGGAAGGACCATCTGACGCAGCGACTCGACATCACCTTTGCCTCCCGACTTCGATTTTCCCTCCATTTTATCGAGTTGCTCCAGCACACGGCCAATGTTGCCGGGTGAGTAGACGGTGACGGTGTCCCCGACCCTCACCCCGAGGGCACGGGCCAGTTCCGAACCCATGACCGTCGTGTCCCCGTCGAGATCGAGCTTCCCGGAAACGATGAAGCGGGAAAGGTCGCTCACCTTCTGCTCCAGCGCCGGATTGATGCCCCGGATCTTGGGCGCCATGCGTTGATGGTTGAACTCCACGATGACCGGTCCCTGCACGAAGGGGGCAGCCGCCTCCACACCACGGACACCAGAGGCCTTGCCCGCAAGGTCCTTCCATCCGTCGAGCAGTCCGTTGTTGCTGACGAGCAGATGGGCGTCGAAACCGATCACCTTGCGCTGAAGTTCCCTCTCGAATCCGGTCATCACCGACATCACGAGGATCAGGACCGTGATGCCGAGCGTGACACCCAGCACAGAGATCAGGGTGATCACGGCCAGAAAGGTGCGCTTCGGCCGCAGGTAACGGGCGGCAAGGAAGAGAGGGGCCGGCAGACTTGTGGGCATCTCCAAAGTGAAACGTGAAAGGGGAAAAGGGGGAATCGTTAAAAAGACGCCTTGAGTGAGGTTACTTCAGACTATCCCTCGGCGCTTTCCCCGGCTCGATCAGGATCCTCGTGCACAGGAGAGTGGCAAAACTCAGGAGACAGATGCCCAGGAAGTAGACACTGTGCCGCCTTAGATGAAATGGTCCCTCAGCCAGATCGAGTGTGCCCAGAGCATCAAGCGCCCTTCCCCACAGGACGGGCACAACCCCCATTGCGAAACTGGTGATCACGGTCGTGACGGCAAAATAATGGTTCCTCCCCTCCGCCGGCACGACCTCCATGCCGAGATGCAGGTTGGCCATGTTAAAGGAGGACATTGCCATTCCTCCCGTCACGTTGAGAAGCAGCACCAGCTTCCAGTCAGGGGGAAGGATCCCCGCCGACATCGCGAACCAGAGACCCAGGACGGCAGCGAAGGAGAAGACTGAGACGCGCAGGATGAGGATGCTTCCGGTACGGTCGATATGATAACCGATGCGCTGCATGATGAACAGTGGTGCCAGAAAGGTCCCGGCCGAGAGTGCATAGATGGCCGAGGGGGTGAAGTGCGCCTGAACCTTGAGATACTCCACGGGGAACACCCCCAACCCACCGGCCACGGTGGTGAAGAGGAGGCTGAACAGGATGCTGTTGCGGAACGGGAGATTCCCGAACATCTGGCTCCAGGTCACCGCCACCGAGGAGCTTTTGACCGCTTCGGAATGCCGGCTGTCGGGAATATTGCGCAGATAAAACAGGCTGATGACGGAGCCTGCCACGGAGATCCAGAGGACCGAGGAGTATCTCCACGGCTCCACATGACCGCTCATCATCAGTGCCGAAAGAAGCATGATGAAAACGGAGCCTCCGTTGACGAAGAGTGAGTCGACGGCAATGTACCGGCCCCTCGCTGAGGAAGGCAGCAACCCCGTGATCCACGGAAGGAAGGCCGCGGAGGAAAATCCCCGCAGCACGTTGAAGAAAAAGAGACTCCCGAGAAGGATTCCGAGTTTGACCTCTTTGCTCCAGAAAAACAGAAGGGGAACGCATGCGGAACTGGCGATGAAAATGGCGCGCAGCCCCCATCCCGCAAGGGCAAAGGAGCGGTAACTGTAATGCTCCAGATAGCGGGCGGCCGGAAGTTGGAGCGTCGTCATCAGCGGGGTGAAGGCCGCGATGATGCCGAGAATCGTGGAATTGGCTCCGAGGTCCTTGGCCAAGAGGACCGTGGGCGCACCGAGGATGATCTGGAAGCAGATCGCGTTGTAGAAATTAAACCAATGGAAGCCGAACACACCCTTCCCGTAGGGAACAGGGAAGAGTCCCCAGGGGCTCCTGTAACCGCACTCGCCGGGCGACCCTGCTCCGCTCATTCTCCGGTTGGACGGTTCTTGAGATGGGGGAAAAGGATGACATCCCGGATCGACTCCGCTCCGGTCAGCAGCATCACGAGGCGATCGATGCCGATACCGATGCCGCCCGCGGGGGGCATGCCGTACTCGAGCGCCTCCAGGAACTCTGTATCGATCTTCTGCTGCTCTTCACCCGCTTGGTGCTCAAGTCGCTCGCGCTGGAGGTCGGGGTCGTTCAGTTCCGAATAGCCGGGGGAGATCTCCTGGCCGTTGATGATGAGCTCGTAGACATCGACCGTAGAGGGGTCTGCGTCGTTGAGTCGCGCGAGCGGAACGAGTTCCTTGGGAACATGGGTGACAAAACACGGATCGATCGTCTTCTCCTCGACCAATTTCTCAAAGACATGCTGGGTCATCTCGAACTCCTCGGGACAGTGGGAGATATCGAGCTTCAGTTCGGCGCAGCGGGAGCGCTTTCCTTCTGCATCGAGAGCAAACCATCCCGGCACGGCTTCCTCGATGAGTTCGCGGTAGGAGGCGCGTTTCCAGGGGCGGGAGAGATTGATCGTCCTGGTGACATTTCCCTCCATATCCCGGTGATGCACCTGATGATCCTCGCATCCGAGCATTGCGGCCAGGTGACAGATCAACTCCTCGACCATCACCGACATTAGACGGAAGTCGGCGTAGGCCCAGTAGGCCTCGAGCATCGTGAATTCGGGGTTGTGACGACGCGAAATACCCTCGTTACGGAAACTGCGGTTGAGTTCAAACACCTTTGGAAACCCGGCGACCAGCAGGCGCTTGAGGTAAAGCTCCGGAGCGATGCGGAGATAAAAGTCCATCCCAAGGGCGTTGTGATGGGTCTTGAAGGGTT
This sequence comes from Spartobacteria bacterium, assembly GCA_947471565.1. GTDB lineage: Bacteria > Verrucomicrobiota > Verrucomicrobiia > Chthoniobacterales > UBA6821 > UBA6821. The sequence goes on from CANIVT010000020.1 coordinate 5,522, forward strand.
CGGCGGCAGCACCTCCCGGGATGGCCTGCATCATCGGGGTCTCGACCTCGAGAAAACCGCGCTCATCGAGGAATCTACGGATTTCACGGACGACCAAACTGCGCTGGCGGAACGTCTCGCGCGAAGGAGCGTTGGCGATCAGATCAAGGTAGCGCTGGCGGTAACGGGTCTCGGAATCCTGCACACCGTGCCACTTATCAGGCAGTGGTCGGAGGGACTTGGAGAGAACGGCAAGCCTCGAAACTTTGATGCTCGGTTCGCCGGTGCGCGTCGTGAAACACTCCCCCTCGACTCCCAGGAAATCACCGATGTCGAGTTGGGCGGCGACCGCGAGGGTCGCCTCGTCGAGTTCCTTGCCGTTGAGATAAACCTGCATCCGTCCCCCGATATCAGAGAGATCAAGGAAGCGACTTTTGCCCATATCGCGATAAGCGGTGATGCGTCCGGCTAGCGAAACAAACTTGCCCTCGGCAAAGACTTCCCTCACGTCGGCAACTGTGCCCGTGGTGTCAAAGGCACCACCGTAGGGATCGACCCCAAGATCACGGAGGGCCTTGAGCTTCTGGCGACGGATGGCGACGAGCTCCCCCAAGGGGGAATGCTGGGTCTGCGGTGACGATTCCATCACAATAGGGCAATCGGAGAGTCCCCTCTGATCAATCAAAAAGAGAAAAGACTCATAAGGATGAATCAAACCTAAGACTCCATTCCTGTCACCAGATTGGCAGCGAGACGGAGGGCGGAGAGGAAGCTGTCGGGACGGGCTTTGCCTGTTCCCGCGATCGCATAGGCCGTCCCGTGATCGGGACTCGTGCGGACAAAGGGCAGCCCGATGGTGACATTTACCCCGTCATGAAAGCCGAGAAGCTTCAGCGGGATAAGTCCCTGGTCGTGGTACATGCAGAGCACGGCATCGAACTCTCCCTGAGAGGCGCGCCAGAAGACGGTATCGGGACTAAAAGGGCCGGTGAAAGAGACGTCCGGGTTGGCCAACGCCAGTTGCGGAATGGCCGGCGCGATCAGGCGCTCCTCCTCGTCGCCGAGATCTCCCTCCTCGCCTGCATGAGGATTCAGTCCCGCCACGGCAATCCGGGGAGAGGCAATCCCCCTTCTGCGCAGGAAATCGGCCAGCAGACTGCCTACGCGAACGATCTCTCCGGTCGTGAGCATCGGAGCAACCTCGCGCAGCGGGACATGGGCGGTGACCAGCGCCACGGTCAGCGGGCCTCCGGTCAGGAGCATCGCGAAATCCTCCACCCCGGCTCGCGCTGCAAAAAACTCGGTCTGACCGGGAAAAATGAAGCCGACCTCATGCAGGTGCTTCTTGCTGACAGGCCCGGTGACCACGGCGGCGAGTTCACCGGACATGGCCCTGCGGGCGGCTTCCTCCAGTGCGCCGAGGGCCCTGTGCGATCCCTCGCGGGAAGATCTGCCTGGATCCAGGGGCGAGGCATCTCCGATGACCTCCAGCACAACCCCTTCGGGACAATGCCTCAGGGCGGTGGCAAGCAACTCGGGGCCGACCCCGGCGGGATCACCGGCCGTGAGTCCGATGACGGGTGGTTTCATCGGATCAAAGGATCCGGATGTAGGCCTTCTGACGGAGTTCCTGCAGCCAGCGATCCTGTCCCTTGAGCTTCTCTTCCTGCGCAAGTGCCTCGAGGATCTGGGGCTGGACCTCGGAAAGGGACTTGGTCACAGCGGGCTTTTTGGCCTCCACCATCAGGATGTAGTAGGCATTGTCGAGAGGGATGATGGGGCTGATCTCACCGGGCTTTAGAGAGAATGCGACCTTCGCCAGTTCCTCGTTCAGGGTCTTGCGCTCGATCCACCCCCAATCTCCTCCGGCCTCGTTGGTGGAATCTTCGGAGTACATCTGGGCTAGGCGGTCAAACTCTGCGCCTCCGGCCAGTTTTTCGCGGATCTCGGCAGCCATCTGTTTCTTGCCCACCGAGGCATCGGCAGGTGTGTCGCCGTTGGATCCACCATCCTTGAGTACGATCATGCGGAGCTTTACCTGCTCGGGCGTCGTGTAGGAGCCGGCATGCTTGTTGTAGTACTCGCGGATCTTCACAGGAGAGACCAGCACGTTGTCGGAAGTCTTGGACTGCCTCATCGCCTGGACGGTGATCTTGTCCTTCTGCACCTCGCGGAAGCGGGCCATGGTGTAACCCTGAGCCTGCAGGGTCTTGACGAAAGCGGTGCGATCACCACCGAAATCGGTCCGGATAATCCGCTGGATGCTGTCGTCGATCACGTAGGAGGGAATGTTGAATTCCTTCTTTTTGAACTCCTGCAGGATCAGCGCACGGTCGATGAGTTCCTGTACGGCTTTCTTGCGCATATCAGCCACCTTCTTCTGCAACTCTTCCCCCTGATAGATCTCGGAAGCTGATCGTTCCTGGGCGGAGACCAGTTCGCGAACCTGGGAGTAGGTGATGACCTCCCCGTTCACGACGGCCGCGATACCGTTCACCACCTGCTCCGCCGCACGCAGGTGCAGGGAGGTGGCGATCAGAAGTATCGTCAGGAATGTTTTACGAAGAATCATGGTTGGAAAGAGGCCACCGGCGGAGCGGTTCCCGGAGTGGGAGCTCATGCTTTCAAGGCCTCCAGAAAGCGCAAAATCTCTGTGAGCTTGGAAGCGGGCTTGGAGGCCGTCAAGCGTGGAAACCTGTGTCCGAGCAGCAGGAAATCCCCGCGGCGCGTCATCATAAGCCGGTCGCCACGGGTCTCGACCTTGGTGATCCCTCGGGCGGCTGCGGCACGCCGGATCCGCTCCAGGGCAAGCAGATGAAGGACCTCCACAGGAAGGGGGCCGAAGCGGTCTCGCCAAGAAGAGGCTAGTGCCTCCAGCGCGGCCGAGTCTGGAGCAGAGGCCAGCAGACGATGAGCCTCGATCCGGAGCTTCGACTCGGGGAGATACGTTGCTGGAAGGAATGCCCCGCACCGGGTGACCGGCTTTTTTCCCGGATCGGGGGCGGGAGGCGGAAGCCGGAGTTCCTCCGGCGACTGTGCCGCGAAATCAAGCCGCACCATCGCCTGCTGCGGATCAGCAGCCACCGCGGCGGCTGAGGCATCGCCTTTCATTCGCTCCACGGCCTGTCGAAGCATCCGGCAGTAGAGATCGAACCCAACGGCGGCGATGTGACCGCTCTGGGCGGTGCCGAGGAGGTTTCCCGCGCCCCTGATCTCAAGGTCGCGCATCGCGATCCGGAAACCCGCCCCGAGCTGCGAATACTGACGGATCGCCTGCACCCGTCTCCGAGCCTCACCCACCATCATCATGTCGCGTGGAAGCATCAGGTAGGCGTAGGCCTTCTGACGGCTGCGGCCGACACGCCCCCGCAATTGGTAGAGATCGGCCAATCCGAAACGATCGGCACGATCGATGATGATCGTGTTGGCATTGGGAATATCGAGGCCGCTCTCGATGATCGTGGTGGAGACAAGAACATCCGCCTCCCCGTCGACAAACCGCTTCATCACCGTCTCGAGTTCCCCCTCCTCCATCTGCCCGTGACCGACGAGTGCACGAACGCCGGGACAGAGTTCTGCAATGCGGGAAGCGACCCTCTCGATGGTCCCGATCCGGTTGTGGAGAAGATAAACCTGCCCACCCCGTGCCCGTTCACGCTGAATCGCGTCCCGGATCACCCGCTCGTCGTAGGCACAAATCACCGTTTCCACGGGCTGGCGGTCGGGCGGAGGAGTCTCGATGACCGACATGTCGCGCGCACCCATCAGCGAGAGATACAGGGTGCGAGGGATCGGCGTTGCCGAAAGGGTGAGCACGTCGATGAGACGGAACCGGTCCTTGAGGTTCTCCTTGTGCTTTACCCCGAAGCGCTGCTCCTCGTCGACAATCACAAGACCGATGTCCTTGAAGGCGACATCGGGGGACAAGAGACGATGCGTCCCGACGACCAGATCAACCGAGCCGTCGGCCAACCCCTTCACGACCTCGCGCTGCTCGGCGGCACTGCGGTATCGGGAAAGCAGTTCTATCTTCACCGGGTATTCGCTCATCCGTTCCTTCAGCGTCCGGGCATGCTGCTGGGCCAGCACCGTGGTCGGCGCAAGGAAAGCCACCTGCTTCCCGCCCATCACCGCCTTGAAAGCGGCGCGGAGGGCCACCTCGGTCTTTCCGAAGCCGACATCGCCGCAAAGAAGCCGGTCCATCGGCCTGCGCGATTCCATATCCTGCTTGATCTCAGCGATCGCACGCAGTTGATCGGGAGTTTCGCGGTACGGAAAACTCTGTTCCAGCTCCCGCTGCCACGGGGTATCGGGGCCGTAAGCATACCCCTGACCTGTCTCACGCTCCGCCTGAAGCTTTAGCAACCGGCCGGCATAGAGAAAGACCGACTTCTCCGCGGCATGGCGGATCTTGGACCATTTGTCATCCCCCAGAGAGGAGAGATCGGGTGCATGTTTTCCGACGCCCACATAACGGGAGACCTGCCAGGCCTGATCGATCGGCACGAAGAGCCTCGAATCATCGTCGAATTCGAGAGCCATCACCTCTCCCTCGCTCCCGTCGGCAGAGGGGAGCTTCTGAAGCCCCAGATAACGGCCGATACCATGCTCGGCGTGAACGACAAGATCACCCTCGGTAAATTCCGTGAAATCGATGGCAGACCGTGAGGCACGCTGACGCTCGCGCCGAAGGTGAAGACGGCGCAGACGCTGGCTGGCGGAGCGACCGAACAACTCGGCGTCCGAGAGCAGCGCGATCTTGCCCGCTGCAAAACAGAATCCGCGCGAAACGGCACCGATCCGGACCTCTGCGAGATCCCTCCGCCCCGGAAGGGCCGCACCCGCAAGCTCCCGGAAGCGTTCCCCCTCCCCCTCGGTGGTGCTCAGGAGCACGATCTTCCATCCCTCCTCATGCCATACGGAAAGCTGGCGGAAAAACTCCTTCCGTCTTGCCTCGTCGACGACGAAATCACCCGCCCCAAAAGCGGCGAAGGGAATTGGATCGAATGCCACCCGTTCCTGCCCCGGGGATGACTCTTCCATCGCGCACGATGAGGAGATCACGATCCGGCGCGCTGCGGGCAACTGGGGGGGGAGGGTTTGTTCCGGGGATGCCTCCCAACCGACCTCGATCACGAGGTCCTCGGGAGCCAGATACGAGGAGAGAGGCACCGAGGGCTTGTCAGTGTCTCCGAACTGCACCTCGCAGGCATCGACCTCCCCAACCGAGGTCTGTGTGTCGGGATCGAATTCCCGGACCGACTCGATTCCCTCCTCTCCAAATTCCAACCGGCACGGCATCGCCTGCTGCCAGGAGAAGAGATCCAGAATACCGCCCCGGAGCGAAAACTCGCCGCGCCGCGTCACTTGAGCGACGCGCTCGTATCCAGACTCTTCCAGCCTCACGGCAATCCCGCCGGGCGCCCCTCGCCACCCGCGCGGCAGCAGAAGCATATCTCCCGTCAGGTCGCCGGGAGCGGAGACCGACTCCTCCCACTGGGCTGCCGTGATGACGGGGGCGATCCGCTCACCGCGGGCCAGACGGCCGAGCAGGGCAATCCGCTCGGAGGCCGTCTCAGGATCGGGAAGCCCCAAGCCTGCTGCAGGAATCTCCAGATCGGGAAAAAGGACCGACTGCCTGATCCATGTGGAAAGCTCCGAGGCAAACTCCTCCTGGGAGCGCACATCGCGGCAGACGAACCAGACGCGTCCACCTACGCCGGCATGACGCGCAGCTACCGCGGCAAGAAAGGGCCAAGCCTGTTCGCTGGCGTCGCCTATCAGGACGGGATCACTTCCACGCCCCCCTTGAAACAGGCCATCCATGAGCGGATGCCGTGCGACGGCATCCAGCAGATCGTCATGAGCCCCGGAGTAATCCATGGGAACGAAGATAGGCGAAGGCCAGTTCCGTGGCCGAGTTCGGACCAGACAGCGCTTTTCCATCAAGCGAGGCCACGGGCATCACCCCAAGACGGGAATTGGTGACGGCAAGTGCCACGGCCCGGCGGAGATCGGGGGGTCTGAGGGGACGATCCGTCACGAGGGCGTTCTGACGGACCCACGCGAGAACGGCACCGGGACGGGCCCCCCTCGCCGGCGTGCAAAGAAGCGGCCCGCGACGTGATGGAAGCCAGACCAGAAGATTCCCCATCGTGCATGAAACGACATAACCCCTGTCATCTAGGACGATACCCTCGCCGGCCCCGGCAGTACGCGCCGCACGGAGCGCCTCGAGATGCGGAAGGTAGTTGCCGCTCTTCACGCCCCAACCCGGCCCCCAGGTGTCTCCAATGACGGACTCGTTCAGGGCAACGAGGCTGACTCCCTTGGAGAGATCCTTCTCCGAAGGGAATCGGATTTCCTCCCAGGTAAGGTAGCACTCTGGATTCGTGACGGGAGCAGCTGGAGCACCGACACCAGCCGTCAGATAGATCCGGAGCATCCCGTCGGGAAGCCGTTTTGTGGCACAGAAGGATCGAAGGGCAGTACGGATCCTCTTGGGGAAGGGCCATCCACTCGCGGACGCCGCCTCGGAAAGGTTCGCGAGATGCTCCCCCAACAAAAGAACCTTTCCGTCACGTACCGCCAGACTCTCGAAGAAATGTTGCCCGTAGCGGAATCCCCGGTCAGAGAGCGGAATCCCGCTTCTGCACGGCACGATGTGCGATCCGTCCAGACGCCAGGTTTGGAATGCCATGCGACGCATCGCAGTCACTTCACTCCTGACCGGCGGTGCCGTTGAGTCGTTCCAGACGCTTACGTAGGGTCGCGCGTGTGATGCCGAGTAGTTTGGAGGCCTTTACCTGGTTGTTCGACGTCACTGCCATGGCACGGCGTGTGAAATCCTCCTCAACCCACGGAAGCAGTTCACGGCCGTCTCCCTCGCGTTGGAATGCATCGAAGAGCGCGGATGCAGCCTCCTCAATCGTGAGGGCATCCCCCGAAGCTCCATCGACCGGTAAGGCAGGCGAGGCAGCTACTGCTTCTCCACCCGCTGAAACCTGACCGAGGGGAAGGTCCTTCGGAAGGAGAACGTCGCTGGTCGCCAGTACGACGGCGCGCTGGAGCGTGTTCTGGAGTTCGCGGACATTGCCGGGCCACGGGTAGGACTCCATGACGCGGATCGATTCCTCGGAGAGTTGGAGTAGGGGGCGGTGCTGTTGCTGGGCGATGCGGGAGAGGAAATATTCGGCGAGCGGCCTGATGTCCTCGACACGCGCTCGAAGAGGCGGGAGATGGATCCCCACGACATTGAGGCGGTAGTAGAGATCCTCGCGGAATTCCTTGGCAGTGATCGCCTGCTCCAGGTTTCTGTTCGTCGCCGCCACGATACGGACATCAGCCCGGATGGTGGCGTTGCCCCCGACCCTTGAGAATTCACCCTCCTGCAGAACGCGCAGGAGCTTGCTCTGCACCGGCATCGGCATCTCCCCGATCTCATCGAGGAAAAGTGTCCCGCCCTTGCACTGCTCGAAGCGCCCGATACGCTGCGTCGCCGCGCCGGTGAATGCCCCCTTCTCGTGGCCGAAGAGCTCGCTCTCGAGGAGGTTCTCCGGGATGGCGGCGCAGTTGATGGCGATGAGCGGCTTCTTGTTGCGCTCGCTGTAGGTGTGGATGGCCCGGGCAACGAGTTCCTTGCCGCACCCGCTCTCACCGGTGACCAGCACAGGGGCGTCGCTCATGGCAACACGTCCAACCATTTTGAAGACCGACTGCATCGCCTCGGAACGACCGACGATGTCATCACGGTACTGTTCGACCGTCAGCGACGGTTTGGTCGGGGCGGCTGCGCGGAGTTCGGCTGCGGCCTTGAGCGCCGAATCGACGACCACCTTCATGGTGAAGGGAGCGGATTCCTTTCGAAGAAAATCAAAGGCACCGAGTTTCATCGACTCGATGACGGACTGCGTCGTCCCGAAAGCACTCATCACGATGACCATGGCGTTGGCGGACTCAGCGCGGATCTTGGCCAGCAGTTCTAGTCCGGTGGCGGGACGCAGGTGGAGCTCCGTCAGGACGAGATCGGGCTTCTCCAGGCAGAAGACCTTGAAGGCGTTGGTGGCGTTCGTCTCGGTGATCACGCGCACGCCGGAGGCCTTGAGTTGCTGCTTCACCCAGTCGAGGAAGTCGGTTTCGGAATCGACAACGAGGACGGTCTGGTTGCTCTGAGCTTCGAATTTCATTTGGTCGGTGCGGTGACGGGATTTTCCACGGCTCCCCCAAAACGGCGGTCGCGCGTGCCGAAGTCGGCGATGGCTTCGCGGAGTTCGGCGGGACCGAAATCGGGCCAGAGAACCTGCGTGACGTGGAGCTCGGTGTAGGTGAGTTGCCAGGGGAGGAAATTCGAGAGGCGCATCTCGCCCGAGGTCCTGATGAGCAGATCGGGATCGGGCATGCCGGCCGTGTAGAGATGACTGGATATCGTGTTGGCGGTGATACCGTCGGCAGTGATCTGTCCCTCGGCGACCTCACGGGCAACGGCCCGGACCGCATCGACGATTTCGTCGCGCCCACCGTAGTTCAACGCCAGAGTGAGTGTCAGACGGCGATTATGCGCAGTGTCGTTCATCGCCCTTTCAAGGCGCTTGAGGACGGAAACAGGCAGGTCGGCGGTGCGGCCGATCGTACGTAACCGGACCCCGTTGCGGTTCATCATGGCGACCTTGTCGGCAAGAAACCGCTCGAGCAGCAGCATCAGGCCGGAAACCTCATGGGCGGGGCGCTTCCAGTTCTCAGTCGAGAAGGCGTAAAGCGTCAGGTATTCGACCCCCTCGTCGATACAGGCCTCGCAGACAGGTTCGACATTCACAGCCCCCTGCTCGTGACCCTTTAGGCGGGGCCATCCGCGCTCACGCGCCCACCGGCCGTTGCCATCCATGATGATGGCGATGTGCCTTGGGACGGCAGGAGACTCCGGACTCACGGCCTGCGGATCACAGATGGATGGTCTGGTCCCTGCCTGGTCCGGTGCTAACGATGGAAAGCCGTGCCCCGGTCAGTTTAGCCAAGGTTTCGGCGTAGCGGCGGGCCTTGGGTGGAAGATCCTTGTACTTGCGGATCTTGTCTGTCGGGGTCTTCCAACCAGGGAAGGAAGTGTAGATCGGGCGGCAGCGGGCGAGTTCCCCGGCATCGGTTGGAGGGGTGTCGAGGACGGTTCCTTTTCCATCGAGGCGGTATCCCGTACAAACCTTGATTTCGTCCAGGCCGTCCAATCCGTCGAGATTGGTGATGGCCAGGTCGTCGACCCCGTTGACGATGGTCGCATAGCGGGCGGCCACGGCATCATACCATCCGCAACGGCGGGCTCGCCCCGTGGTGGCCCCGAACTCACGGCCCATGGCGTGGAGCATGTCGCCGATCTCATCCTCCTCGGTGGGGAAGGGCCCCTCTCCGACGCGGGTCGTGTAGGCCTTGACGACGCCCACCACGCGATCGATGCGGTTGGGAGCGACTCCGGATCCGGTGCAGGCGCCGCCGGAGGTCGTGTTGGAACTGGTGACGTAGGGGTAGGTGCCGTGATCGATGTCGAGGAAGGTTCCCTGCGCTCCCTCGAACAGGATCTCTTTCTTTGCCTGCATCGCCTTGTGAAGCAGGGTGACCGTGTTGGTCACCAACGGCGTGAGCACCTTGGCCGCCGCGAGGTAGTCGGAGAGGATCTTCTTGCCGTTGAGCGGCTTGCCTCCAAGCGCACGGATGAGGGCGTTGTTTTCCTTGAGACGGAGGGCGAACTTCTCGCGGAAGACAGCAGGATTGGCCAGATCGCAGACACGCAGGCCGGTGCGGGCGACCTTGTCACCGTAGGCAGGGCCGATGCCACGCTTGGTGGTGCCGATCTTGTTCTTCCCCTTGAGCGCCTCGCGGAGGCCGTCCAGTTCACGGTGCCACGGCATCACGAGATGGGCGCAATCGCTGATCAGGAGATTTTTGGCATTCACCTTGATCCCGCGTGCGGCGAGTCCCTTGATCTCGGAAACCAGACCGACGGGGTCGATGACAACGCCGTTGCCAATGACGCAGAGCTTTCCCTTGCGGAGGATTCCGGAGGGGATCAGGTGCAGGACATACTTCTTGTCGCCGTCGACGATAGTGTGGCCGGCGTTGTTGCCCCCCTGGCTCCGGACGACGATGTCGACCTTGCCAGTCAGCACATCGATGATCTTGCCTTTGCCTTCATCCCCCCACTGGGACCCTACGAGAATGGTGTTTGCCATGGTGTTTTTCTTCTGTTGACGCAAAAAAGCCGGACTCAGTGTCCGGCTGAGTGGTCAAAAATCGCCACTTCCTTCAGAGAAGGCAAGGAGAAAGGGGCTAGAAAGGGTTTTAGGCTGAAGACTGAAGACTGTTAGAACCGAATACCGAAGCCCCGTCCTTAAGAGGCAGTAGAGTGATTGGCGTAAAACTTCCAATTCTCATTTCTGGCCATACTGCAAGCGCAGGGCAACAACACCCAAAGGAGAAAACCCGTTTTAAAGAGGTGACGATGAGATTTGGGATGCGGAGCTAGGAACGCGCCCGCAGCCGTAGCAGGACCTACGGCAAGGGAGCAGTGACAACGCACCGCGCCCAAAGCGCCCGTCAAATCACCACTCGACGACGGAGGCAGCCCAAGTCAACCCCCCGCCGAACACCACCATGAGGATCTTATCACCCTGCTTGAAGCGGCCGGTGCGATTCGCCTCATCGAGGGCAATGGCAACAGCGGCGGCGGAGGTGTTGCCGTAGCGGTCGAGATTGATCATGAAGCGGTCCATGGAGACATCGAGTCGGCTGGCGATGGCCTCGATGATGCGGAGGTTGGCCTGATGGGGGATGAAGCAGGCAACCTCTGTGGAAGGGACGCCGGCATCAGCGAGGACCTGCTGGGAGGCCTCGACCATGGCGGTGACGGCATGCTTGTAGGTTTCCCTGCCATTCATCCGGATGGTGACGGGATGCTCGGCGGAGGTCGGCCCGCCAGCCGGGTGGGCACTGCCGCCGCCGGGGATGTAGAGGATCTCGGCAAGGGCACCGTTGCTGCCCATGCGGGTAGCCATGACTCCGCGCGATCCCTCGCGATGGCGGAGGATGGCGGCGCCGGCTCCGTCACCGAAGAGGACACAGGTGTTGCGGTCCTTCCAGTCAACGATGGAGGAAAGCTTGTCGGCCCCGATGACCAGCACCGTGTTGGCCGTCCCGGCGGCGATGTAGGCGCGGGCCGTCTCAACCCCAAAGAGGAATCCTGAGCAGGCCGCCGAGAGGTCAAAGCAGACGGCGTTCACCGCGCCGATCTTGGTCTGGACGAAGCAGGCGGTGTTGGGGAAGAACATGTCGGGGGTGACCGTCGCACAGATAATGAGATCGATCTCCTCGGGCTTCACGCCGGAGTTCTCCATTGCGGCAAGCGCCGCCCGTGCGGCCATCTCGCTCGTCGTCATCTCGGGGCCGGCGATGCGGCGTTCCTTGATGCCGGTGCGGGTCGTGATCCACTCGTCGCTCGTCTCCACGACCTTCTCGAGGTCGGCGTTGGTCATCACTCGGTCCGGTGCATAACTGCCGGTTCCGATAATGGAGGCGGTGCGAAGCTGCTCAGGCTGCATCGGCAACGGATTCCGCTGGGCGGGCTGAAGGGTTCTGCTGGTTGTAGGCCCGGACGGCCTCGACGATCTTGGGGTTGACCTGCTGCTCGATAAACTCCACGGCGACACGGACGGCGTTCTTGATGGCCAACGGACTGCTCGATCCATGGGCGATGATGCAGATGCCGTCAACACCCAGCAGGGGACTGCCGCCGTAGTTCTCGTAGTTGGTCTTGCGGCGGATGGCCCGGAAGGCATTGCGAGCGATCCAGGCGCCCATGATCCGCAGAGGGGTGCTCTTCAACTCACGCTTGAGCCAGCGGAAGACAGCGCTTGCCGTGGCCTCGGCGGTCTTGAGGACGACATTGCCGGTGAAGCCGTCGCAGAGCACCACCTCGACGGGATGCTCGAAGAGATCGTGCCCCTCGATATTGCCGCGGAAATTGAGGGAGGAGCCCTTGAGAAGCTTGAAGACCTCCTTGGTGAACTCGCTCCCCTTCACATCCTCGCCTCCGATCGACATAAGACCGATCTCGGGATTCTTGTAACCGAGCACCTGGCTGGAGAGCACCGATCCCATGATCGCGTACTGGAGCAGATGAAGGGGCTTGGCATCGATATTGGCTCCCGCGTCGATCAGGACGCAGACATTCTTCTCGGTGGGAAGATAAGAGGCGATTCCGGGACGCTCGATTCCCTCGAGGGTGCGGAGCTTGATCGTGGTCGCGGCGACGGCAGCCCCCGTGTGGCCGGCGCTGACAATCGCGTCGGCCTCTCCCTTCTTGACGAGGTCGACGGCGCGGGAGACGGAGGAATCCTTCTTCTTGCGGACTGCCTCGACGGCGGCGTCGCTCATCTCCACGACCTGCGTGGTGTGGACGATCTCGACACGCGGGTCGGTGCAGCCATGCTTGGCGAGTTCGGCCCGGACGGCCTGCTCGTCGCCTGTCAGGAAAATCTTGGTGATCTTCGGGTACTCCCGGAGCGCCATCACGGCACCTGCCACGGTATTGGCGGGAGCGTAATCCCCACCCATGGCGTCAAGGGCGATCCTCATGATCCGTAACAGGGAATCTTGGAAACCTTGGGAATCCGATCTTGCTGGAGGATGAGGGACCCCGCCGCCGGGATCCCCGAAAGGCATCGGGCGGCTTACGCCACCTCGACATCCAGGACCTGACGGCCGCGGTAGGTTCCGCAGGTGGGGCAGGCCGTGTGGGAACGGAGCGTGGCGCCGCACTGGGTGCACTTGCCGAGCTTGGGGGCATGCCAGCGATTGGCGGCCTTGCGGGTGCGCAGGCGCATCTTCGAAGTTTTACGTTTAGGGACTCCCATCGGATGGTGGTGTGTTGAGTTGGTCGAGCGCTTGCCAGATCGCCGGGCGCGCCGCTTTCTCCGTTGGCATTGGAGAGGTGCGGGCACCCGAAGGGAAACGGGCGGGGCAGGTCTTGTCTCCGCCCTGATCGCATTTGGGATGCGCGGGCAGAAGGAGATGAATATCCTCCCTCACCTCGGGGGTCAAGTCCACTAATTCACCCCCGGGTAACTCCATCTGGAGGGCAAACGGATCCGAAACGACCTCCCGTTCAAAGGGTTCGAGGCAGGAAACGCAGGTCATCCGGACAGGAACGGCCAGACGACCGGTGGCGAAAAGCCCCCCGTCGGAGAGACCGACATGAAGGGAATACTCCAAAGGCCCGGCCGGCATGGCCCCGGCGGCCTCCAGCTCTAGAGGTGCGGCATCCTCTTCCCCCTCGAGATGAAGGGTCTCTCCCTGAGGGATCTGCGCCAGATGGACTTTCATAAGGATATCCTAACCCAAGTTGTCGCGGATCCCAAGAAAAGGCTCACGCGGAGGGATGGGATCAAAGCCTCGCTTAGTCTATGGGAAATTTCCCCTTCAGTGCCTCCAAGGCGGGTGGAGCGACGAACGGGGCGACATCCCCACCGAGACGGGCCACTTCCTTCACGATCCGTGAACTCAGGAAGATGCAGTCTTCCTTGGGGGTGAGGAAGATGGTCTCGATCTTGGGCTGGAGGCGCCGGTTGGTCAGGGCCATCTGGAACTCGAACTCGAAGTCCGAAACGGCGCGCAGTCCACGGATGACGATAAAAGCCTCCCGGCGAGTGCAGAAGTCGACAAGAAGGCCGTTGAGCGGCTCCACCAAGAGACCCGGTTGATCCCCGATGCTGCGGCGGATCAGATCAACCCGCTCGGCCGTGGTGAAGAGAGGGCTCTTTGCCTCGTTGTCCGCCACCCCGACGATCACCTCGTCAAACAGTCCGAGCGCACGGGTGATCAGGTCGAGATGACCATTGGTCACCGGATCGAAACTCCCGGGATAGATGGCGCGGCGACGACTCATGAACGACCTATTCCCACTCGATGGTGGCCGGCGGCTTGCTTGAGACATCGAGCACGCAGCGGTTGACCCCCTTCACCTCGTTGATGATGCGGCTGGAGATCTTGGCGAGCAGGTCGTACGGGAGGCGCACCCAGTCGGCGGTCATGCCGTCCTGGCTCTCCACGACACGCAGGGCGATCGTGTAGTCATAGGTGCGCTCGTCACCCATGACCCCGACCGACTGCACGGGCAGGAGAACGGCGAAGGACTGCCAAACCTTGAAATACCAGCCCGACTCCTTCATCTCCTCGAGCACGATCCGATCGGCATCGCGCAGGATACGGAGACGCTCGGGCGTGATCGCCCCCACGATGCGGACGGCGAGACCGGGACCCGGGAAAGGCTGGCGATCGACCACCTCCTGGGGAAGACCCAACTCGCGGCCAACCTCACGGACCTCGTCCTTGAAAAGCTGGCGGAGCGGCTCCACGAGCTCGAACTTCATATCCTTCGGCAGGCCACCCACATTGTGGTGGCTCTTGATGAGGGATGCGGGATTGCCGGCGATCGGCACGCTCTCGATGACATCGGGATAGAGGGTACCCTGGGCGAGAAACCTGAAGGGATGCTTGGAGCCCTTGGCCGACTTCTGGAGATCGGTGGCAGCCTGTTCGAAGATGCGGATGAACTCCGTGCCGATGACCTTGCGCTTCTTCTCCGGATCGGTAACCCCCTTGAGCTTGCCAAGGAAGCGGCTTGTTCCGTCGACGATCTTGAGGCGGATCTTGAAGTTACGCCCGAAGAGCTTGTCGACCGCATCGCGCTCGCCGAAGCGCAGGAGGCCGTTATCGACAAAGATGCAGGTGAGTTGGTCGCCGATCGCCCTGTGGATGAGGGCGGCCGCCACGGAGGAATCAACTCCTCCGCTCAGGCCCAGAATGACTCGGCCGTCACCGACCTGGTCGCGGATCTGGGTGCAGATCCGCTCGATGAAGGAGCCCATGGTCCAGTCGCTCTTGCAGCCGCAGATGCCGTGAAGGAAGTTCTGGAGGATTGCCTTGCCCTTGGGGGTGTGGTGCACCTCGGGATGGAACTGCATGCCGTAGATCTTCCGCTTCGCATCCGCAATGACGGCGTGCGGGGCGTTCTCCGTGGTGCCGATCGCGGCAAAGCCCTTGGGCAGCTTTTCCACGCGGTCGCCGTGGCTGTTCCAGACATCGATTTTCTTGGGCAACCCCTTGAAGAGCGGCGAAGCGCCGAGGGTCGAGAGCACTCCTTTGCCATACTCGCGGTGGGTGGAGCGGGCGACCGAACCGCCGAGATCGCGGGAGAGAAGCTGCATGCCGTAGCAGATGCCGAGGATAGGAAGGCCAAGCTCATAGATCGCGGGATCGACCTTCGGAGCCTTCGGGGCGTAGACGCTGGCGGGACCGCCAGACAGGATGATCCCCTTTACGGTGCCGTCGGCGATGATCTCGCTGGCCTTGGTGGTGTGGGGAACGATCTCGGAAAAGACGCGGCACTCGCGCACGCGGCGGGCGATCACCTGGGTGTACTGGGAGCCAAAGTCGAGGATGACGATCTTGGACGATGCTTTCGGGGACTTAGCGGCCTTGGCTGGGACGGATTTTGCCTGCGCCTTCCGGGCCGGCTTGGAGGATTTCTTGCGAATGGGCATGGGTAATGATTCTGCGGGTGAAAATAAAACGGGCGCGTCAGTTTCTGCGCTCCCAGGCGGAAAGATCCGAAGGACTGTTATTGGTGACTGTTCCTTGACCGGACATCCCCTTGACTAGGTTGTCGGCGACCTCGTTGGGTTCCTGTTCCGACCAAGCGCATCCGATGAGGCAGGCCGAGCAGGCCGCCGTCACAAGGAACAGAAGGATCCGGGCGGGATTCACCGATCGACCCTAAAACATCCGGCGCAGAAGGCAATCAGGGAAGGATGATGGAGAGGAGTTTAGGCTATTAGGTAGAAATCGGCTCTGGGACCTCGTCCACAGGATCCGTCCTTTTTCCCGTCCTTTCTATTCTGCATTTTTCCTTTGGTCCTTTTCGTTAAGCTGTCGGACTCCATGAAGGATCCTCTTCCACCCGAACTCCTGCTCGAGGCCTATGGCTCCGGGATTTTTCCGATGGGAATGGAGGACGGGACGATTCGCTGGTTTTCTCCCGACCCTAGGGGAATCCTACCTCTCGAGCAATTTCATGTGCCGCACGGCCTGAAACGGGCCCTGAAACGCCCAGGGTGGGAGCTGCGCACGGACACGGCATTTGACGAGGTCGTCGGAGCCTGCGCCGCCCGCGACGAAACCTGGATTACACCTCTGATCCGGAAGGCCTACCGGGAACTCTTTGAGGCGGGCCATGCCCACAGCGTGGAGATCTGGTGGGAGGGTCGACTCGCCGGGGGACTCTATGGCGTGGCGCTCGGCGGGGCCTTCTTCGGGGAATCGATGTTCCACCGCGTCACCGATGCCTCCAAGGTGGCCCTGTGGCACCTTGTCCGGATTTTGAAGGAACACGGCTTCATCCTGCTCGACACCCAGTGGACAACAGATCACCTCGAGCAGTTCGGGGCCATCGAGATCAGCCGGGAAGAGTACCTCTCGCTCCTTGGAAAAGCCCTCCTGCGGAAGTCCTCCTTTCCCGCGATCAAACCACTTTGAACAAACCTGCCATCACGCCTGTCGAATCAGCATGAACACAACCCTTGTGAACATGCTCATCGCCCTCTCAGGCGGAACCGCAACCTACCTTCTGCTGCTCGGCGCCAGCCACCTGCGCGCCCATCACAAGTAGGAAGCCTCCTCAGCCAACCCCAAGCATTCGGAGAAGGGCGCCGGCTCCTCCGACGAGGAGAGTCGTTGGAACCATGCCGATCCGCTTGCTGCTCAGCAGGGCCCATGCGGCCAAGGCAAGTATTAGAGGAAGCCATCGAAAGACAACCCCTCCAGAGACTGAGGGAAAAAAGAGACTCGCTGCGAACCAGAGGGCCAACTTTGCGATCACAGCAGTCACGACAGCCCCGATCACTGAGAGAGCTCCCGCCATACGGCGATTGGCGGCGATACGATCCATGTGAGGAGCGAGCGAGAAGATCCAGAGAAAGCTCGGCAGGAAAAGTGACCAGATGGCGGTGAAGGAGGCGAATGTCGCCGACGCCAGTCCCGACAGGATACCTGGATGGTTCCAAGCAGCGACAAAGGCCACGAACTGCAAGGCGATCAGGAGGGGCCCCGGCGTTGTCTCGGCAAGCCCGATCCCGTCGAGCATCTGACCCGGTGTCAACCAACCCCAATCGCCGGAGGCATGGAATGCGACATAGGAGAGTGCCGCATAAGCTCCCCCGAAACTCAGCACAGCCGCCTTGGCGTAGAGTAGCGCCACGCGGATGGGTACCGAAGACCAACCGAGCCACAGCGCCATGGCCAGCACCGGCATCGCCCAGAGAACCGGGATCATGAGTATCGGGGCCACCATCGGACGGCCTATGGGGACCGCTGCCGTGACTCTCTCAGATCCTTTCAGGAAGAACGCCCCCAGCAGACCGAAGGCAATAACCACCCAGGGATAGGGAGCCCCGAGAAGAAACAACCCGAAGGCCGCAAACGCGATGATCCCGAGCGCCAAAGAGGAAATCATCCGTCGACCGATTTTCCAGAGGGCCGAGAGGACCAGCACAACGACCACCGGCTTGATTCCGTCGAAGAAGCCGTGGACCAGAGGAAGGTCGTGACCCATGACATAGAGCATACTGAAAGCCCAGAGCAGCAGTGCGGCAGGGAGGACGAAAAGCACCCCGGCGGCGATACCGCCGCGAATGCCATGCAGACGCCATCCGATCCATGTGGCGAGTTGCTGCGCCTCGGGTCCCGGCAGGAGCATGCAGAACTTCAGAGCCCGGGCGAACTCCTCCTCGCCGATCCATTGCCGATCCTCGACCGTTTCCCGATGCAGCAGGGCGATCTGGCCGGATGGTCCGCCAAACCCGATGCATCCGATCTTGATCCAGAGCCGCACCGCCTCGACAAAACCTGGCCTCACAGGAGAGCTCATGCGCCGGGGGTCAGCTGAACAGCGGTAACTCAGCCGTCGGGTCGGGGGCACCCGGTGATTTCCTGCGCGTTCCGGCCAGTGCGGGCCGCCCCTCGGCATTGAGTTCGGCTTTTTCGAGATTTGTCAGGATTTCACGGGCACGCTCGACGACTGTCGCGGGAAGGCCCGCGAGACGCGCCACTTGGATGCCGTAGCTCCGGTCGGCAGCACCCTCCACGATCTTACGCAGGAAAATAATGCGGTCGTTCTGCTCCCTCACGGCAACGTTGAGGTTCCTCACCCCTTTTCGAGTGCGCGCCAGATCGGGCAGTTCGTGATAATGCGTGGCGAAGAAGGCCCTGCAACCCGTCACGTCGTGCAGGTGCTCGGCGACGCTCCAGGCAATCGAGAGCCCGTCGAAGGTCGCGGTACCCCGGCCGATCTCGTCGAGCAGGACCAGACTGCGGGCCGTGGCGTTGTGCAGGATGTTGGCCGTCTCGTTCATCTCGACCATGAAGGTTGAGTGCCCCTTGGAAAGGTCGTCGCTTGCACCGACCCGGGTGAAGATCCGGTCGGCCACGCCGATGCGGGCGGAGGCGGCAGGGATCCAGCTCCCCATCTGAGCCATCACGGTCAGGAGGCCCACCTGGCGCAGGTAAGTCGATTTTCCGGCCATGTTGGGGCCGGTGATGATTCCCATCCGCAGCCCCGAGGCATCAAGGTCGGTGTCGTTAGGGACAAAGGCTTCGCCCCCCGTGCGCTGGTCCAGCACGGGGTGACGGCCGTCGCGAATCTCCAGTGACGTCGAGTGATCCACCACGGGACGGGTGTAGCCGAAGAGTCGTGCCGTCTCGGCAAGCGACCCGAGCGCGTCGAGCGCTCCGGCCGAGGCGGCGGTCTCCTGCAGCGAGGTGACCTGAGCGAGCACCGTTGTGCGGAGCCGCTGGAAAATTTCGATTTCCAGGGCACGGGCACGCTCCTCGGAGCCGAGGATCTTTCCCTCCATCTCCTTGAGTTCCGGCGTGACGAAACGTTCCCCGCCCGCGGTGGTCTGCTTGCGGGTATAGTCCCGGGGAACGCTGCCGAGATTGGCGGTCGTCACCTCGATGAAGTAGCCGAAGACGGCATTGAAACGGACCTTCAACGACTTGATCCCGGTGCGGACAATCTCCCTCTCTTGAAGGGCCGCGATCCAGGCCTTCCCCTCGGTCGAGGCATTGCGGAGCTCGTCGAGCGCCGGATCGTATCCGGAACGGATCATCCCCCCTTCGCGGATCGTGGGCGGCGGCTCGTCCACCAAGGCCGATCCAAGCAGGGAGGACAACTCCGGGAGAGGGTAGAGCAGAGAGGCCAACTCACTGAGAAGCCCCCCGCATCCATCCAGTACGGAACGAATCGCCGGGATGGCGGCCAGTGAGGCAGCCAGGACTTGGAGATCGCGGGCGGTCCCGGAGTTCTGGCTGAGTCGGGAGACAGCCCGTTCGATATCGCGAATTCCGCCAAGCCGGTCGCGCAGATCCCCCAGCTTCATCGGCGAGGCGATCAAGCCCCCCACGGCCTCCTGACGGGCGGCGATCGCGGCAGGGATCACCAGCGGGTGGAGGATCCAGTCACGCAGGGTGCGGGCACCCATCGGCGTCACGGTCCTGTCGAGCGTTCCCATCAGCGTCATGCCGCGGCCGGCGCGCGAGACCACCAGCTCGAGATGCCCCTGCGTGGAGGCGTCGAGCAGCAGGTGATCAGCATGGCGATGGACGCGGAGCGAGCGCAGGTGGGAGGCATCCCGCCGCAGCGAGCGGGTCAGATAGTGAAGAAGAGCACCTGCCGCAGCGACACCGCGTGGGAATTCCGCCACACCGAAGCCGTCGAGGGAATGAACCTTGAAATGGGAAAGCAGCAACTCTGTCGCGGCCAGAGGATCGAAAAGATACGACTCTACCTCCTCGGGGAGGGCCATCCCAAGGGGAAGATCGCCAAGGCAGACACCCCCACCATAAGCACCACCTTGAGGCACAAGAATCTCGGCGGGTGCCACACGGACCACCTCATCGAGCAGTGCCTCAGCCGAGGGCAGTTCCGTGACACGGAACTCGCCGGTGCTCAGGTCGGCGCAGGCCAGACCGAAAGCCCCTCCCGGCTTCTGCGGGGGGAGGACGGCGGCTGTGAAGTTGTGGCTCTTTTCCTCGAGTCCCGCGTCCTCGAGGGTTCCGGGACTAACGATCCGGGTGATCTCGCGGCGGACGAGCTTTCCCGTCTGGACCTCACCCACCTGCTCGCACAGCGCGACGCGGCGCCCGGCGGCCAGCAGTTTCTCCATGTAGCCGCGCGCGGCGTGATAAGGAACGCCGCACATCGGCACCTCACCGCGCTTCGTCAGGGCGACGTTCAGGATCGCCGAGGCCTCCTTGGCATCGTCGAAAAACATCTCGTAGAAGTCCCCGAGTCGGAAAAGAAGGAAGGTCCCGGGAGGCAGGTCACGCCGCAGGGCGTGATACTGCTTCATCATCGGTGTCGCTTCGGCGGACATGAGAAAGAGGGGGGGGTGAAAGTTAAAAAGGTTAGAAAGTGAAAAGGTGAAAAGGCACCATGGAATCGGGTGCCTGGTGGCAAAAGCTCGTCTTCACTTTTTAACGTTTCACGGTTTTAACCCTTTTAACTCTCTCGCAGGAAGGCCGTGAGCGGACTGGTCGGGATCGCGGTTTCAGCCTGCATCGGGAGTCCGGCGGAGACCGCTTCGGCGGCGGCCTCAACGGTTTGGCGGAACGCCCGGGCCATCCGGACAGGATCACCTGCGACGGCGATGGCGGTGTTGACCAGCACGGCATCGGCCCCGAGTTCGATCGCCTCCGCCGCATGGCTGGGTGCCCCGATCCCTGCATCCACCACGACGGGAACAGTCGCCTGCTCGACGATGATCCGTATCTGCGCACGGGTCTCCAGACCACGGTTGCTGCCGATCGGCGCGCCGAGCGGCATGACGGTCGCCGCACCAACCTGCTGCAGGCGCTTGGCAAGCACGGGATCAGCATTGATGTAGGGAAGGACGGTGAACCCCTCACCGACAAGGATCTCGGTCGCCTTCAGCGTCTCGATGGGATCGGGCAGGAGGTAGCGGGGATCGGGATGGATCTCGAGCTTCACCCACTTCGGCAGTCCCGCAGCGGCGGCGAGACGTGCCAGGCGGACAGCCTCCTCGGCGGTGTTGGCTCCGCTTGTATTGGGGAGCAGGAGATATTTCGCCGGATCGATGAACTCCAGGATGTTGGCGAAGGGATCCTTGGCCCCGCTCAGGTCGGCACGGCGGAGCGCCACGGTAACAATCTGGGCACCGCTGGCTTCGAGCGCCCTGGCCATCGATTCCCCCGAGGGGAATTTCCCGGTACCCAACAGCAGTCTGGAGGAAAACTCACGACCGGCGATGTTCAGAGGCATGGAGGCAGACATCCGGGGAGGTTATCCTCCGACCCGAACACCCTGCAAGGAACCGCTCAGATTCCCTCTTCCGTCTTCAGGGAACCGAGGAGCCGATCGCCACGAGGGCCTCGTCAAGAGTGGCGCAGACAGGATAGGCGGTCTGGAACTGGGCGATGTCAAAAATCCGCTTTACCGCGGGCTGGAGGGCGCAGACGGCAAGGCCTCCTCCGAGGCGCTGGAGATGACGCCCCAGTAGGAAAAACTCACGGAATCCGGCGCTGCTCACGTACTCCAACCCGGTCAGGTCGAAGACGACACCCTTGGTACCAGTGGCGTCGATCTCGCGGGTGACGGTCTCTTTGATGGCATTCTGCTCCGCAGCATCGAGTCGTCCCGTGAGGGAGACGACCAGAAGGGGGCCTGCTTGGTGAAATCGGATGTCCATGGGGTGTTGCAAGAATGAAGCGGCATGAGCGGCATGCCGTCAAGTCCGGTTCCCTACGACCTCATCGCTGAGCTTGGCAGCGGGGGCATGTTGAATTATCGCTCAGGGGTCCCATGGCCACTATCCAGGCGATCAAGTCACTGTTTTCCCCTCGGTCGATCGGCCAGAGGTTCGCCGTCGCCATCGGGGCGGGCGCCGGCATCATCATGATCGTGCTGGCGCTGGCCAACTACCACAACGGTCGCGAACTCCTGCTGCAGCAGACCTCGAGCGAGGCGCTCAAGGAAGTCAACGACGAGATGCGCGCCATGGACGATCTCGTCGAGAGGATGGCGATGCTCCCCTATGTGATCGGCGCGACCGAGACCGATACGGATCCCATGTCGAGGGTCTCGGTGTCATGGCTCGCCTCCCTTCTGGAAAAGTGTCCCATCCATGCGGTCTACGGTCTCTACATGGTTTATGACGGAAAAGATTGGCGCGATCCCGCCTCCGATATCTGGGTCGACCGCAAGAGCTGGCCGAAGGGGGCGCGGCTGAATTACGACTTCCACGACGAGGATCAGGACTGGTACCACGGCGCCAAGACATCCGGCCGAGTGCACGTGACCCAACCCTATTTCGACGAGGGGGGGTCCGACATCGACATGGTGAGCATCACCAAGCCGATCTACGATCAGTCAGGGAAATTCCTCGGCGTGGCCGGAGCCGACGTCGCCCTGGATGAGATGCGCAAGATCGTCCGCAAGATGCATATCCGAAACTTCGGCACCGATCTCAATGCCGAGGAGGGGGTCGTCTCCACCAAGAACCAAAACACCGCCGTTCTTACCGGAATTCCCAAGGAAATGAGGGAGTCCGCCTACCTCATCTCCCAGACCGGGGCGATCATCGTCAGCCCCGAGGCCACCAAAGATGAGCCGGCCCCCAAGCCCTCCGATCCTCAGAAAAGCCCGGAGGCCGCACTGCAGGATCTGCTGAGCCAGGGACTCGTCACCAGCCTCCCGGGTCTGGAAAAAATCCTCGCCTCCGACAGCGGATGGCTCCGCCTCAGGGACCGAAGCGACAAGGTGATCTACTGGGCCAAGGGCCAGACGACGGGATGGAAGCTCGTGCTCGAGGTGCCCTATGCGCTCATCGTCGCCCCTGCGCGGAAGCTGGC
>CANIVT010000021.1 GCA_947471565.1 Spartobacteria bacterium
AAAGCGGATTTGGAAAGAAGATTCAGCAGATGCGGCAGTAGGGTATGATCTCCCCAATAGGCAATTTCCTGCCCGGGATCTCCATCCTCGAGCAAATCGTAGGCGATGCCGGCAGGTGTGACCAACTTCCCCGACCGAACCCCCGATTCCAGCAAGGAACTGCGGAATGGCAGAACACGGGATCCGTCCGAGCTGGTTCCCTCGGGAAAAAGAATAACCGGGATGCCCTCCTTCAGCGGCTTCTTCATCTCGCTCAACTGGGCTGGAACTTCAGCAGGATGATCACGGCTCACAAAGATGGTACCTGCATTGCGAGTGAGCCATCCGAAGACGGGCCACCCGTTCACATCGCTCTTGGCGACGAAGATAGCGGGACAGAGCGAACCCATCACCAGGATGTCGACATAGCCGAGATGATTACTCGCAATGAGTCCCTCACTAGGAATATCCCCTGACACCGTAACCTGGCAGTGAAGTAGGGCGAGAAATCGTCGACTCATCCACTGCATCCAGGCTATCCTTCCGGCAGTCTCATTACCGCTGACCCGGAGAAGAAACCAGACGAGGGCTACCATACCGGAGACAATGACCCAACCGAGTCTCAGAAAACGCGAAAATACCCGCAGGGAGGGTTGAGACATCTAAGAGATCCTGTTCCCTCCGGCTGGTGGCGTCGTAATAATAGGCCGCTCTATGAAGCGGTTCGTGGCCGTTGCATCGGCATGGAAACAGTCGATCATTGTCAGAAAATCAATGGTGCCGAAGGATCGGTCGATCGCGGGGGTAGAGCAGATCTTGGCACCGATCCCGAGATACGCACGCAAGAGTTTCGGCGGTGGCGGGCACTCGGCCAGCGGCTTCACGGGTTCGAGTTGAAAGGCCGGAAGCGGCACTGTCCGGAATTCCGGATCTGAGAGATGCCCCTCGGCTACAAAACGGTTGTACAAGGCCCGGCCATGCGCTGGATCCTGGGAGGTGAGCGAACTGCACCCGATCAGATAGCGGGCATTACGGTCCAAGGCGTAGCGGACGATCTCGCGCCAGAGCATCGAGATCACAGCTATCGAGCGATGATCGCGGTGGACGCAGGCCCGCCCCAATTCCACAAGGGAATCCCTGAAAGGCTCGAAAGGGGTAAAATCAAATTCGCAGGCGCTGTAATAGCCAAGATGAAGCCCGGCCATGGTTCCGGTCTGCATCCGGTATGTTCCCACCATCATGCCGGAACCCTCCTCGACGACGGTCAGATGGTCGCAAACCTCGTCGAACTCATCCTCGTCCATGCCTGTTGCATGGGCACTGGCCAATCCCTCGTTGAGCTCCAGATTGAAGACCTCGTACCTGAGTCTTAACGCGGCGCGTATCTCCCCCTCATTGCGGGCAAAACGGACGACGTAGGTGGGACGTTTCCGCTCGGCTTCGGTTGCGGACAGCGTCGGTTCGGGAGTGCTTTGTTGCAAAACCGCCATGGAAAACTCATTCCAAGAGCTCCCCGACAAGTCCACCGAGATTCCGTGACATTTCCGCCACATTCCGAGCGGAAACTCCCTAGGGTTTCCCTAGCGCCTGCGACGGGCACCGTAGCTGTAGCCCTTGAAGGTCTTGGCTCCGCGCAGGTTCTTAAGGACCTTGGCCGCCTCCTCTTCCTGAAAGAGCATCGTGAAGAGATAGGGGAAATTCTCGAGCTTCTCACGGGGAACCTTCTGGGCGATGAACGTCTCGATTGCCTGCACATGGGGAAGCTCCTCGGCAGTCATGATTGTGAAGGCGTCACCCTCGGCCTGCGCACGACCAGTCCGGCCGATGCGGTGAACGTAATCCTCGGGGTGCTGGGGAACATCGTAATTGATGACATGACTCACCCCGGCGATGTCGATACCGCGCGCGGCGATATCGGTGGCGATCATCACCTCGTAGCGGCCCGATTTGAATCCCTCCAGAGCATCGACCCGCTCCTGTTGGGAACGGTTGGAATGCATGACGGCAACCTTGTGGCTCTCATGCTCAAGCTGGCGGGCGATGCGGTCCGCTCCGTCCTTGGTGCGGCAGAAGATGATGACGCTGTGGTAATCGGTCCGGTCGAGCATCGCCTTGAGAAGGTCGAATTTCTGGGCAGCGGCCACGGGATAGAAGGCATGTTTGACGGTCTCGGCGGCCGAGCGTCGAACGCCGATGGAAATTTTTTCCGGATTGCGCAGGCACCAGGAAGAGAGACGCTCGATCTCCTCGGGAATGGTGGCCGAAAAGAAAAGCGTCTGACGTTCCTTCGGACATTTCTCGATAATGCGTCTGACATCGGGAAGGAATCCCATGTCGAGCATCCGGTCTACCTCGTCGAGGACAAGCACCTCGAGATCGTCGAAACGAATCTCACCCTGCTGCATGAAATCAAGCAGTCGGCCCGGCGTGGCGACGATGACGTCAGCCCCTTTCTGCAGGGCCTCGCGTTGTGCACCGTAACCAACGCCGCCGAAGATGACGACGGTGTGCAGGTCTGTGAAGGCACTGAATTCCTTGAAAGCGGCCTCGACCTGAAGAGCCAGTTCGCGGGTAGGTTCCAGGATCAGGCAGCGGATTTTTCCATTCGAATTCTTGAGCTTACTGAGGATCGGCAAGCCGAATGCGGCTGTCTTGCCCGTACCCGTTTGCGCGGAGGCGATCAGGTCGCGTCCCTGCAGAGCGATCGGTATCGCCTGCGCCTGAATCGGCGACGGCTCCACATAGCCCATTCTCTGTGCGCCGTGAACCACGGCCTCATCTAATCCAAACTCCTGAAATGACATGAAGCTAAAGAATGACCTCCCGACGAAGATCAGACCAGCTAATTAGGGAAGGTTGTTCTCGGAAAGCCAGGGCCACGTGAACCCGAGCAGACTCTCTGCAATGGCATGCGATCCAGGACTCGCCACCGATCGTCACATCGATTCCACCCGTAGAGTTTGCTTCCTCGGCCACCCTGGTCTGACCCAATAGCTTTGCAAGCCCCCTCCCGTCGGCCTTTGCGGCTGCCTCCCGACAGGTCCAGAGTCTAAAAAAAAGAGCTGGATCCGCATTCCGCCCGAGGATCGAAGCCTCCTCAGGGGAGAAAAATCTCTGCGCCAACGCCAGGACATCAACTTCACGCTCGATTTCGAGATCGACGCCTATCTGTGATCGGGAAACAGCAACGGCAACCATTTCTCCGGAATGAGCCACGCTGAGCTGATAGTCCCTTCCATCAAGGAATGGTTTGCCATTGGCATCAAGATCCAAGGCAATCTTTTCAGTAGGTATTCCAGAAAGTTTGGAGAACATCGCTCGAACCACCCGTCTGGCTGCAAGGAACCTCCGGGCTGTCAGGCCCTCCATCTTAGAAGCTCGCTCTCGCTCGGTGCCGGGAAGCTCAACTCCAGAGAGATCCCCCAAACCTGCTGTGATCAGGAGGATGCACCCCTCATTACAAGACTCAGGAAGATCCTCGACTCCGCTGCATAATATTTGTTTTTCCTTAAAATTAATACTTGTCATGCCGTTAGCTTTTTCGAATAAACACATTTGTTATGAACTTAACAAACATCAATAGCGGCGCTCTGCGCAACCTCATCAAACTTACCGAACGCAAGGAAAGCCTCCTTGCCGAGATCGAGAAGATCGAGGGCCAGCTCGCCTCCCTCATCTCCGGCAAGGCCATCCGCACCAGCGGAAAGCGCCGCGGCCGTCCCGCGAAAAAAGGAAAGGTCGCCAAGACTCCCAAAGCCGGACGTTCCACAAAGCGCGCCCCCCGCGGCACGCTTAAGAAAAAGATCTTCGCCGCCCTCAAAGCAGCCGGAGAAGCTGGCATGAAGGTGACCGATCTCTCCAAGAAGATCGGGGTCAAGAATGCCAACGTTCATGTTTGGTTCAGCAGCACCGGCAAGAAACTTCCCGAGATCAAGCGAGTCGGAAAGGGTCACTTCAAGCTAGCCGAGAAGAAAGCCTGATCCCTTAAACAGTAATACGATTCCCAACCGGGGAGCAGGCCGTCATCGGTCGCTCCCCGGTTTTTTTATAGCCGGACTCTTCTTGCCCGTCCGGTAGAGATGGATCGCCTCGGCGGTCCCCTCGCCTGCCTCCAATTCGGAGACGTGCCCCCCCGCCGCCGCAACCATCTCCTTCACACTTTGGTGAGCATTGGCGGGACAGGCCACCATCGCCGCCACATCACCGAAGAGCATCGCAAGATCGTTCTGATGGTCACCTACGGCCAGGATCCCGTCAGTTGGCATTTCCAACAGGCGGCTCAATTCCGCAAGGGCCGTTCCCTTATCATAGTCGCGGTGGCAGAAGCGCAGGTAGACATTGCTGCGCTGGTAATGGAACTCTGGTGGCCTACCGGGAAGGGACTCCAGCTCCCGAGACACCTCGTCGAGAATCGCCTCGTCGGGTGCGATCAGTCCACCCGGCACACCGTCGACATTATCCTGAAAGACGACTCCAGGATGGCGTTCGACGAGTGTTTCAATCTTGGAAAAAAAAGCTCCGCACTCCTTGAAAAGCAGGTCGTGATGCGTGCGGCAGAGGGCGTTCCATTCGCCGTAGTCATGCCATCCGCCGCGGCCATCCGGTTTGTGAACGTGCCGCTCGCTCGTGAGAATATAATCGGGAGAAACAGGTGCCTGAAGTTCCCGGATCCCATCCAAGGCACTCGCGAGTGAACGTCCGGTATTCACCGCCCAGAGTCCTCCGGCCAAACACACGGCGGACAACTCGGCGGCAAGGGATGGGACGCAGCGGGTGCTTTCCGGATAGGCCAGTGTCAGGGTTCCGTCAAAATCCGTGCTCAGCAATCTGATCATCAGTGAACTTTCCCCGTACGGGATACGGAATGGCAACCAGCAATTTGTCCCGATTCCGCAAAAAATCATGCTATTCTCAGAACAGAATGAAATCCGCCTACGAACTCGCCATGAGCCGACTTGAGCAATCACAACCCTCGCGCGTCCTGACTGAAGAACAGAAAGCCGCGATTCGTGAAATTGATTCGGAATATGATGCCAAGGTTGCCGAAAGAAAAATCTTCCTAGAATCCGAGATCGCCAACTCATACGGAGATCCCCTTGCAACCGAGTCTCTAAAGAAGCAACTCGTATCGGAACTGGCTTCCATCGAGGAAAAGCGTGAGAAACGGAAGGAAGGGATTCGCGGAAGCTAAGTTAGATTGCTTCCCGCAGGCAATTATCGCGGAATCTTCTCCTACTCCACACCGCCTGCCTGCTTCCAGAGATTCCGAAAATCGTGATCCAGCAAGCCCCCCCTACGAGGCTTCATCACATCATAAGCCTCTTTGAGCACCCGTCTGGAGAGATCCGGGCGTCCTTTGGAAATCAAGAATCCGCAGAGGGGTGTGGTTACCCTGTAAAAGAAGTCACTTCCTCCGTTGCCCTGAACCGAGAGCTGTTTCCGATACTCACGGAGCGCAGCCTCGGGATCACCAGCCTCCATTTTACTTTTCAGCAACCGGGCAGTCGCTGCAGCACTCAAATCAACCCGCCCCTTTTTGTTCTCCTCCAGGATCCGGCGATCGAGTAGTTCGGCTCCGGCACGGTCGCCAGTTTTCACATCGAGTCGTGCCAAGGCTTCTTGATGCCTAGCCTTCAGATCGCGTGAGAAAGATAGGCTCCTGATCGCAGCCTCGTGATGTGCCTTGAGTTCACCGGATGAAGCGCCCGTCCTGAAAAGCCAATCCTCGTAGGCATTCCAGAATTCAGGACAACGGCGGTCGCGGGAGAGAGCGCTGCGGATGGCGTTTCCCTCACCGGTCGCGTTGTTGCGAAACCGGAATACTCCGGCCATAGCCAGATCCCTGCCAGCCGCCGCACTGTGGAGGGAATCATGAGCGGTGATCATCGATTCCATGTCATGGTCGGTGACGGGAGTCCAGTTCTCGGGATCCATCGTCCCACCGGTTGCCAATCCCTGTCCGGGAGGCCGTCCCACTGAGAAGTCCCACCCGCCGATGCGACGCAGATAACCCACCCAGGAATGACCACCGTCCTTACCGAGTCCCGCGAACATCATCGAGGGAATGCCGAGCGCCTTGGCGCAGGCTGCGGCATAATAGGCCTGATCGATACAAATGCCGCCACGGCGCCTGATGGACTCCAGCCTGTACTCCCCCCATGGCCAGACATAGCTCTGCGTGAGCATCCGTCCCTCGTCATACTTAACGGAGGCTAGCGCGGCAGGCGGCTCTTCGCGGCATCTACGGCGGTCGTTGCGCACCCACTGGAGTTCCGAGGGGTCGAGGGGGGCATCCACGACAAACATCAAATTGCGCACCCCGAGCGTGCGGAGATCCCTTCGCAGCTTTCCCCGGCGATGGGCCGCCACAAGTCCTGAGAAGAGTTCAACCGGAGACTGATCCACACGGTGAAAACCGGAGGAGGAAACCTGATGATGGGGCCAGAAAACGGGTGCCGGCTGATCCCTGACCAGCGCAATGGCCAGGGCAAGATCCGGAAATTCCCGAAAATCCGCGGGAGAGGACTTCCAGATCGACTGCAGGTCAGTCAGCACCTTCGGGGCAAAGTCATCTTCCGAAAAGTAGTCGCACCAGAGCTTTAGAAACCGAGGGTCGCCGGATGCATCCTCCATAAACCCTTTTTCCAGGCGTGTGATCAGTGCGCCGTTCCGGGGAGAGTAAGGCTTGCTCACCAAGGAATTCATGGCCCAAGGGAGAAGGACCGAATCAGCCGCCAGATGCTCGACGGCCTGATGTTGAAAGTCATCGTACCTGATCACGACCGGAGAACCGGGTTCATGGACCGTCAGCCTGATCCCGGATTTACCGCCCGCATCCTCGCTTTCAGCCGAGATATGGCGCGAGAGCCATCTCTTGGTGACGGAAGATTCCTCCGAAGCAAGCAAGCCCACCCACTTGGACAACTCGACCCAGCGAGCGAACTCCGGACGGGCAGAACTCCCGGAGGAGCGGCCCGAGACCGGCTCCCACGCACCGGTCAACGCATCGGCAAGCTGTTGCCTGAACCCGCCGATCCGCTCAGGTGTGCAGTTTGCAATCACCATCCCCCGATCTGGTGGCTTGGAGAGATCGAATCGCTCCTCTCCCTTCAAGGAGGCTGACATCATCACCACCGCTGCGCAAAGCGGCATGAGGAGGACGTTCACGCCTTCTGGGGAGCTCTACGCAAAGCCTCCATCCTAGCCGCATCCCTGCATCCCGCCACTGCTTCTTCCTTACTGATTCGACCCGTGAGATAAAGTTCTTCGAGCGAATCATCGATGGTATGCATGCCATCCTTACGTCCGATCTCCATGAGGCCTACGATCTGCTCGAAACGCCGATCTCTGATACATGCAGCCACAGCACTGTTGTTGAATAGCAATTCGCTGACCATCACTCTGCTGAGCCCATCTTCGGAGGGAACAAGTCGCTGGGCGACCACCGCTGTCAGGGCATTGGCTAACTGACCGAGGATCTGTTCCTGCTCGTCTCCCGGAAAGTTATCAATGATGCGGTCAAGCGCCTGGGGGGCGTCATTGGTGTGGAGTGTGGCGAGAACCAAATGTCCGGTCTCGGCAGCCGTGAGGGCAGCTCGGACGGTTTCAGGGTCACGCATCTCCCCGACCATAATAACATCGGGATCCTGACGCAGGACATGACGGAGCGCCTCATGGAATGACTTTGTGTCAGATCCCAATTCACGCTGTTTGATGATCGACCTTCCGCTAGGGAAATAGAATTCGATGGGGGCCTCGATCGTGACGATAACGGACTGTCTCGTTTCGCTAATACGACGGATCATTGCGGCTAGAGTCGTCGTCTTTCCCGATCCGGTCATTCCTGTCACGAGCACAAGCCCCCGGGGCATTTCGCACAATCCCACAACCGAGGGACGATGACCCAAATCCATGATCTGAGGGATCCCTTCGGGGATATGCCTGAACGCGGCCTCCAAAGCCCCCCTGCTGTAGTGGGCATTCCCTCGGAAACGCCCCGTACCCTCAACCTGAAGACCGAAATCCAACTCAAGATCCCGCTCCAGTCTGGCACGCTGGGAATCGGTTAGAATGCCAAGGATCAGTTCCCTGCATTCCTGACGGTTGAGAATCCGGTCCGAACACGGAACAATCTCACCCCTAACCCGCATCGAGGGAGAGATTCCTCCGCAGAGATGGACATCCGATGCTCCCGCTCGCACGGCATCGCGAAGAAGGTCGACGACATCGGGAATACCTGAAGTCTCGGAATTCATGTCAGAAAGGAGCTGGAGATACCACGGAGGCGACGTCTTAACTCAGCAGGATTAGGGCAGGCCAGAAACGCCATTTCCGCATCAAGGCGACCATCGGAAACAAGTCGATGAAAAGATCTCAGAAAATCAGCGGTTTCCCCCGGATCGGCCTTGGCGAGATAATCCCTAAGCTCCGCCATGTCGCCGTTCAAAATGCACTGTCGGGAAAGGCCGGCGTTGGTCAGGTATTCACAGACGAGTACCCGGGATCCATCCGTGGAAGGGACAAGTTTTTGGCAAAGGACCATCAATAACTGGCCGGAAAGCACCTGAAGCAATCCTTTGCGTTCACTTTCGGGGAAAAATGCCTGGAGTCGCTCGATCACTTCGCTCACGTCAGAGGAATGAAGTGTCGCCAGAACCAGGTGTCCCGTTTCAGCGGCCTGTAGTGCTACGGCAGCCGTCTCTGCATCTCGGATCTCACCCACCAGGATGATGTCAGGGGCCTGCCGAAGAGCGCGGCGCAATCCCTCGGCAAAATCGGGCGTATCGAGACCGACAGCCCTCTGCGTAAAAACAGACTTTTCCCGTTCAAAAACAAATTCGACCGGATCCTCAATCGTCACCACGTGCCGTTCATGATTCTTATTCACCCAGTCCAACAGTGAGGCTAGCGTGGTGGTTTTACCGGAACCCGTGGGTCCCGAAACAATCAGGATGCCGGAGCGCCGCTGAACCATGTCACTCAATAATTCCGAGGGAACCCCGATGGAATCCAGCGGCGGCGGAGCGGTATTGATCCGGCGAAGAACGGCCCCATCCCCTCCAAGCCTTCTGTGAAAATTCACACGGAAGCGTACTCCGTCCCTTGAGAGAAAACTGGCGTCATGATCCGCAAAACCACTAGGGACTCCGCAAGCCTCGCGAAACGCCTTAAGATCGCTTGCGGGTATGGCAGGCGCCTCCATTGGCGTGATACTTCCTGAAACCCTCACCACAGGTGGTTCTCCGACCTGCAGAATCAGGTCCGAAGCCTTGTATTCCTTTGCAGCACTGCAGTAGAGCTCGATGGATTCGGGAACGGGGGGCATGGCTCCATCAAAGGTAAGCCATTCGTTGTCTCCAGTCCAGTAAGGGAGATCGTCAAAAAACTGGCATCGCCACGGGGAATCGAACCCCGATTATGCGGATGAGAACCGCATGTCCTAACCGTTAGACGATGGCGACGTGAGCTTTGGAAAATAAGGTGTCTTTACCGCTCTGGCAAGCAAGGAGATGATCGGGTACACTGAAGCGAATGATGACCCTCTACATCAAGCGCGGCTGCCCCTGGTGCGATATGGCTGAGGAATGGCTCTCACGTAACAGCCATCCCTATCAGGCAATCGACGTCCTCTCTTCACCCGGGGATTTTGCTTCGATGAAAAAGATTTCGGGGCAATCCCTTGCCCCGGTACTGGTGACCGAAGAGGGTCGCGTGTTGGCCGATTTCGGCCCCGAGGAGCTCCCAGGATTTCTGGCTTAGCTTGCGACCGTAGCTACACCCGAGGCTTTCCTGAGAGACTCCAGTGCGCGGAAAGCTTTCCCTGCTCGGAGAGACTCCGAGGCCAGTGAAACCGATTCGGCCAAGGAGGTCCCCATCCCAGCCAAATGCAGCGCAGCACCGGCATTGAGAAGAATCATGTCGGTGGCGGAACTTTCCTCGTGGCCACCAAGGATCGAGACGATTCTGGCGGCATTCGTCCGGGCGTCTCCTCCGACCAATGCCGAATCATTGTCAGCCGTATTCAGCCCCGCATCCTCGGGCTGAATGGAAAATACAAGAGACTCAGCGCCCGTGGTAATTTCGTGAATAGTCGAGGATCCGAGAATGGAAAGCTCATCAACGCCACCCGAGTCACCCATTCCTTCCCCATGGACAGCCCATGCTTTTTTTCTCCCCAATAACCTGATCGCCTCAGCGTAGACGGGCAGCATTTCGGGACGGTAGATACCGGTCAACTGCACTTCCGGATGGGCGGGATTAAGTAGAGGGCCCAGCAAATTGAAGACGGTTAGTTTCCCCTCGGCAGCCATGCCGCGGCGGATGCTGGAAAGTGCAGCCAAGGCCGGATGGTAATCACCAGCCAGCAAAAACACACAACCGGCCTCCCTGAGCACATCCCCCGCCCATCGGGGATCGAGGTGCAGGGAGACTCCAAGTTCCTCAAGCACATCGGCACTGCCGCACTTGGAACTGAAGGCACGATTACCGTGCTTGACGACACAGGCTCCGGCACCCGCCGCCACAAACATCGCGGCCGTCGAAATATTCAGGTATCCGGCCCGGTCTCCTCCAGTGCCGCAGAGTTCCAGTAAAGGGCCGCAGTTTTCATGCGAAATCACAGGCCTGACAGCTTTCCCGAGCAGGCAACTGGCAAAACCGGCCAATTCGGCGGCTGTTTCACCACGGCGATGAAGCGCATCCAGAAAAGCTGCCTTCTCAGAGGCCCCTACTGATTCATCCAGCAGGAGATCAAGACACGTGCGAATTTCGCCATCCTTCAGGACGGGAACCGTTTCTGGATCAGGAAAGGGCGTCTTCATCGCGGAACCAAGACTAGCGTCGCGATGAGGCGAGGACGAGCGCCATCGCCGAAACAAGGAGGATGGCACCGATCAGCCGCCTACCCATGATCCTGTGAGGAAACACTCCGCCCTGCCGATGATGGAGTACGGCCAACAGCCAAGCCAACAGAACGCTCCAGAGACAGCGCGAGCCGTAGAGAATATTGGTGAGCGTTGCGCTGCCATAGAGCCCGATCGCGGAGTACATGGCAAGGGACTGGAAAGCCAGCACCATGGCACCGGCCATCAACCAGGGGTCGATTCGCTTGCCCGAGGAACTTGCACCCGGATGAGCATTGAAGGTGGTGGTACGCAGGACTGCCGGAAGATACGATAAGGAGAGCACTCCCATCGTGCCGAACATGATCGGTGCAAAACGGGGATATCCCACCTTTGGAACTCCTAACTGCACAAACAAATCCGTCATGGCAAAAACGGCTGCTGCTGCAAGGGACCACAGAATGGCCTCTCGGATCCCGTGATGAGGTCCGTGCCGATCATAGGAAATCAGGGCGATTCCGGAACTCGCCATCAGGCAGGCCCACCACCAACTGCCCGGCAAAGGAGTGCGAGCAATCAGGACGGTGAACAAGGCAACAAAAAGAACCTTGGTTCCCATCAGGGGCGTCGAAACCGAGACATCACCCGCAGCGATAGCTCGGAACGTCAGGATCTGCCCGAGAAAAAAGATCGCTCCGCAGAGAAGCGGCCACATCACCTCCCTCCACGGGAAGGAATGACTGGGCACAAACCAGAACAGTTGGAACAGCAAGGCCATCACGGCATTGCACGCCAGATTGACACTGGCTCCCGAAACACCCTGCATCAGGGATCGCCGGATGACGACCACCCCCAGGGCGTATCCGAATCCCGCGACCATCGGCAGGGACCAGGCCCCGGGACTCACGCCGGAAGAACCCCGTTGAGCAGACTTCTCAATTCCGCAGCGGGCCACTGGCCCGGCACCTGCGGTTTACCAAGCCAGCCGTAGCAGAGGGGGGCACCGAATCCCGCGAGAACCATCCGTGAAAACCGACCGGCATTCCCCATGCCCATCGCCACAACTGGCACCGGCGAGCTGCCAGCCTGGAATTCAATCAGGGTCATCAGGTCACTCCGATCACGCAGAAAGGTTGCCACCTTGAACAGATCGGCACCCGATCCAGCCGCCTTGGCGGCGAGACTTCTGAGGGACTTTAGAGTGGGCGTTGCCTTGAAATCATGGTGTGAGAGAATCACTGTGCGCCCGTGCTGATGAGCCTCGGCAATGATGGGAGCCAATGCCCGTGCAGAACGCAGTTCCACATCGACGGCAGCCGACCAGAAAACCGCATCCTGAAGCAAAGCGCCTCGCCTAGCCTTGGAAAGACAATTGCTCCCGCCCTCGTCAGGATGACGGGCTGTTGCGATGACCGGCAATGGCCAATCCTCAGGTAGTGCAGCCCTATCAAGACAATCCAACCGCACCTCAAGCAGATCCAGGCCCGAGAGAGCGCTTCCACCGCGACGAATGCGTTGCAAGCCGGTTCTTTCATGGAGCGTTCCCACGACAAGGGGAAGGCCTGCAGAAATCAATCCCTGGATGCTCTTGATTTGACCCCTCTTCATACGGGGCATAGGTTGGGCTTTTTGCAAAACATGCTCACAGTATGAACAGGGGGCAGAACATTTCCAAGGATCTCCAGATGATCCTTGATGGACTCCTCATGGGAGGGTGTTTAGCACTTGGCCATTACCTGAGGAGTGGCCCCCTTGGCAGCGAAAGGCTTGGTAACATCCCGAGCTTTTCCCACTCTTTCTGGATCATAGCTCTCGTGATCCCCCTCTCGCCTCTTCTGCTCGATCTTCACGGATACTACTCGCATCCTCTTTCACAGCGATACGAAAGCCTCCTTGCTAAAATCGCCAGGTCCGGCTTTTGGCTCTTCCTCTTCCTCGGTGTCACGGCGATCTTCGGCCGACTGGAAGTCCCGAGCCGCTCGGTTCTGATCCTCTTTCTCATACTGGCCCCCTTGACGCTGATGGCCAGGGTCTACCTCACCCGTGGAATCCTGATCCGCAGATACAAAAAGGGGAGCTTGGGGGAGCGAAGCATCATCGTGGGGTCCGGGGAACGGATCGGCTTATTTCTGGAGGGACTGACGGAATGGGAGCGCCTGGAACTCCAGATCGTGGAGACCTATGACCTGAAAAAAACGGATGCCTCTGCCGTACGGAAAGCGATCAGACAGCATTCCGCCGGCAGGGTCATCTTCGTCTCGCCCGAATCCGCCGAAAACTCCGATCTGCCTGCTTCCTGCGAAAGCGAGGGTCTCGATGTCTGGATCTCAGCACCCGATTTCCACGACATCCACAGCATGCCGGAATTCGAGCAGGTGGGCAGAAACCGTATCTTGGCATTCCGGCGCTCCACCTCCGATTTCTGGTATTACTTCCTTAAGCGCGGTCTTGATATTCTGGGAGCCACATTCGGGATCATCGTCCTGCTGATTCCAGCGCTCGCCATAGCGCTTGCTGTCAAACTCACCTCCCCTGGGCCTGTGATTTTCAAGCAGGTCCGTAGCGGCAAGAGGGGCAGGCGATTCACAATCCTCAAATTCCGATCGATGGTCGCGAATGCCCCCGACCTCCACGCCCAACTCTCCGGACACAACGAAATGGAGGGCCCCGTCTTCAAGATCGATAAAGATCCCAGGGTAACCCCGCTGGGAGAGTATTTGCGGCGAACAAGCCTTGATGAGATTCCGCAGTTGCTCAATGTCCTCAAGGGAGAAATGAGCATCGTGGGCCCGCGCCCCCTCCCTGATTACGAAACGGAGATGATCGAGAGAAGCACCCATCGCCGGCGGCTAAGCGTGAAACCAGGACTAACCTGCCTCTGGCAGATCCGCGGAAGAAACTCGATCCGCAGCTTCGAGGACTGGGTGAGTCTGGATCTTGAGTATATCGAACATGCCTCCCTGCTTCTTGATTTTTGGATCATGATCCAGACGGTCCCAGCGGTTCTTTTCAGGCGGGGAGCCAAGTAATCCCGCCCCCCTGTCGGTCGATCCCCGGCGATAACCAAGGAAGTGATCCTATTTTTCATCGTGAAAACCGAGTGCAGTGTATCGTTTCTTTCTGGATCTCTGGACTCAATTCCTTTAGAGTCAACCTTCCCCATTATTCAGAACTCATGCCCCATCCGACTCGCCCTATCTATCTTTTGTCCGCAGTCCAAGCCGTTGCCTTAATGCTGTGTTGCACGACGGCTTCAATTGCCCAGACAGCATCAGAAGTCACGGTCTCCAAAATCGATCCCCAACTGGTTACGGCGCCGGCGATTTCCTACTCGGGAGCAGGATCCAAAGTTGTCCCTCCAAAAAAATGGGCCGAAATCGAGACTACGTTTTCCTGGCAACCGTTGAATCCCGCCGAAAAATACAACGATGATCTGGTAGTGAATTATTACATTCTTCTGAATAACAAGGGGGCTCAATACCCGCAGGGGGCGCTACTGACAGGCCAAACAGCGCTCTCCTCAGTGCCTGCAAAGTCACTGGATCCGGGTAATGGCCAACTTAAGACCGTGATCTACATCAGCCCCCGCACCTTGGAACGCCTTTTCGGTGGCAAGGCACCTACGGATATCAACTCCGCCATCACCGATATTGGAGTAACATTTTCCAAAC
The DNA here is from genome assembly GCA_947471565.1 of Spartobacteria bacterium. GTDB lineage: Bacteria > Verrucomicrobiota > Verrucomicrobiia > Chthoniobacterales > UBA6821 > UBA6821. The sequence continues at coordinate 14,492 of CANIVT010000021.1, forward strand.
AAGGGCAGGTGATCTTTCAAAAAAGCCTCAAAAGCGCCGGCGGTGCATGGTGGCCCCAGTTCCAACAGGTATCCGGCTATCTTCTTAACAAGGCCGATACCCCCTTTGCACCCTTGAACTGGGATTATTATGAGGGCGTCAAAAAAACCTGAGATTCGAACCTAAAGGCTTCGGACAAACCAAACACCCCCGCTGAATTTCATGGCCGCGGAGAAAAAGTTCCTGTCTTTGGATCTGGGCATGCAGTCCCTCCGACTGGCAGAGCTCGCAGTTGGCGGGAATGGAAAACTCAAGCTCCTGAGGGGGGCGAGAAGGGAATTCCTCATCGATCCCGCCCTTGACCCCTCACGCCCCGATCAAGCCGGACTTGCCTTGGCGGACATTCTCAAATCTTGGAAGCTGAAATCTGGAAAAGTCGCTTGCGTGCTGCCGGCACATACGGTCTTCACGAGGGTTGTTCCCCTGGATGTTCCGGGGGGGATTTCCGGACAGGTCGATGCGGTGGCACGCTTCGAGGCCCAGCAGAATATCCCCTTCCCGTTGGAAGAGGTTGTCTGGGACTACGTCGTCATGGGCGAGCTGCCCTCGGGCGCCGTGAACATGGTCTTTCTTGCCGTCAAAACGGATCTCCTCGAATCCCTCTGCTCCGCGATAAGTCGTGCGGGCCTGCAGATCGCCTCGGTCACGACCGCCCCCATTGCTTTGCATGATTCCTGCCGGCTCGGGCAGACGGGTGGGGAACACACCTCTCTCCTTCTCGATCTTGGATCAAGGACTACCAACATGGTGACTGCCGGAACAGGACCATTCTTTTGCCGCAGCATCCCATCCGGGGGACTGGCTGTCACGGCCTCCATTTCCAAGGACATCCACGCCACTCTGGAGGAATCAGAGCATTTGAAAATTACCCGAGGCAGCGTCGGCCTTGGGCCCGGTTTTGAGCCTCCCGTAGATCCGGTCGAGGCCAATCTGGCGAAAATCACACGCCAAACGCTGATCAAAACCCAGGCTGATATCGCCCGTTCCCTCGGTTACTACCGCACCAATCTGGGAGGCAGCGATCCAACGATGATTCTTTTGAGCGGGGGCATGGCCTCCATGCCTTATCTGGCGGAATTCATCCATGAGAAATTCCAGAAAGAAACCGTTTTCTTTGATCCCCTGAACGGGATCACAGTGAGTCCCGAGGCGACTTCCTTTGTGGAAGCCAATCCGGTCAACCTCGGGGAACTCATCGGTGGAGCCCTCCAGTTTGTGCCGGGTAGCGTGCACACCTCCGTCAATCTGCTGCCCCCATCGGTCGCGCGAAAACAATCGTTTTCCAAAAAACTGCCGGCCCTTGCGGCTGCTGCCATCCTTTTCATTTTCTCCCTGTTGGCTTGGGGAATATATGGCAACAGTGCCGCCCAAGCCACACGACGGGAGGCAGACAGGCTTACTCAGGAATCAAAGCAGATGGTGGAAGTTTCCCAAAAGATCGAGGGACTGCTCAAAAAACAGTCCGAGATCCGGAAGACCAGCACCGATTTGCTTTCCGTGGTTTTACTCCGGGAGGCCTACCCGAAAATCGTTGCCGAACTTGCTGCCAAAGTGCCGGAGAGATTCCTCTGGATCACCGAAATCCAACCCGTCGGCGACATACCTCAAAAGGGAGCCCCCGCGAAATCGGCCGATACATCCCTCAAGGCGGTGGTCGTGAAGGGACTATATCTTGACAACCCCCGGCAGGCCTCCGTCATCGACGATTTCGTGACCAATCTGCAATCCTCGGAACTCTTTGCAGTGGACGAGAAGGAAAAATCGAAGGTGATTACCCAGCGAAGCAGTCCCAACGGCGAATTCTGGGCTTATCCTTTTGCCCTCCGGGTACCGCTGCGCACACCCATTCCATCCACCTTGCCCTGACTTCGATGAACAAGATCAAGACATGGTTTGCTGACAACAAGGGGCCTTCGGTTTTTGCGGCGGTCTTTGTCGTTCTGGCCGGAGTCGGAGGGTGGTTTGCCTACGGTTCGTGGGACGACTACTCAGCTGCCACCCAGACCTATTCCGATGCGGCGGCCAAGTTGGCCAAGTTGGCCAAGCAGTCCCCCCCTCCGAAAGAAGTCAACCTTTACAAGCTCGGAAAAACGATCGATGATGAACAATCCGCGTTAAACCAGCTGCTTGGAACGCTCCATCAATACGTCATCTCTCCCTTTGCCTCTCTTGAGAAAGCCAAGTCTCAGGACGCACCCCAGCTTCTCCAGGATGCCCTGAGAGCTCAGGTCACGAAACTCAAAGGCGTGGCAACCACCAACGGAGCCACGCTGCCCTCGGGCTTCTATCTCGCGTTGGATGAATACGAAAACCGTCTTCCTGCACCCGATGATGCGATTTCTCTGGCAAAACAACTCACGGTCTTCAACTGGATTTCGGAACATCTTATCTCACACAACGGTTTGATCATCGCGGAGTTTTCGAAGGTTGTTTCGGTTACCGCCCAGAATCCCAAAACAGACCGCAAGGCGCTTCCTCCAACAACATCACAGAAATCCGAGCTTCCCTACGAAACCACGGCAACCTTGAAGCTTTCGTTTCGCTCCGACCAGGGCTCGCTCCGTGAAATCCTCAATTCCTTTAGCCAATCCCCTTATTTTCTGGTGATTGACTTCCTGCAGCTTCAGAACACCGTGACGGAACCGCCCAGACGCGATTCCGCAGGACAGCAACCCGCCCAGCCTCCCTCTGGCGCTCCGCAGGATGGACAGTCTTCAGTACAAAGAATACCGATCGTCGTGGGACGTGAACAGATCAATGCATCGCTCCGAATCCGTATTTTGGAGTTCCCCGATCGCCAGCAAAATCACTCGAAAGCAGCCAAATGACCGGAAGATGAAATCGTTCCTTCCCCGCTATTACCATTTTGTCCTGCTGGGGGTAGCCGTCCTGACTACCATTGCGACGGCAACCGTCCTGTTCCTGCAATCATCCCAACTGGAAACTTCCCTCAAGAGCCAAACGGGGCGTTTGGGGGGAGCTCCTTACATACCGGAGGTGTTTCCCGATGCCTCCGCGGCGATTGCACGTCTGAAAAAACCGGTGGATTGGAAACCCCGCGAAGACGGGGCTTCAGCCTATGTCTCACGCCCCTATCTGCTCAAGGACGCCAAACTCGTCGACCCGATGACGGGAAGCGAGCCACTCTATCCGCCTGTGCCCAACCAGTGGCTCATCGACCATCATCTCGATTACACGGACATGAATATCCTCGACCGCGATCCGCTGCGGAAGGGATTCACCGTCAGGGAGGAATTTGAGGCGGGCACCGACCCGAATAATCCGGCCCAATTCCCCCCGTTGTTTGGAAAATTGACCTATCAGGAATCGGGCATCAGGAAGAGTTCCTATCTTCTGGAATTCCTTGGGGAGGAGGAGAACGAGGGGCGGAAAGAAATCCAGATCAAACCCGCGATGCCGCTGCCGAACCCCGCCAAGGGGAACCGTCCCGATAATTCCACACGCGGAGTCCAGAGAGGAGAAACCATCCCCGGAGCGCCCTTCCTGAAGGTGATCGACATCTCCGAAAAGAAGAAAATTATCAATGAAACGGAGTACGATGTCTCCGAGCTGACCTTGCAGAACACGCTCACGGGCGAGCGCATTGTCCTGGTCAAGAAGAGCACCTCTCGCGAATACAGGAAGACACCCATCGAGTTGGTGGAGAGCATCCAGTTCAACTATCAACTCAGCGGCGGGGCACCGGAAACGTTCACCGTCGAACGGGGCAAGGACTTCAAACTCGCCAGCCTCGACAAAACACACACCGAAACCTACAAACTCGTCGACATTTCCAAGGATGGAGTCGTCCTGGAAAAGGATAGCAAGAATTTCACCATCAAGCAGGCCGCAGCAGTGCAGAATGCAACCCACACACCAACTCCCTGACGCACCTCCGTCGATGCCTTCTTTCAACCAAGCCCTCGGATTGTTGCCGTTCCCCCGCTGCATCGGCATGAGAACGGGTGGATGGATTTTCCTCACCCTCTGCCTGCAGAACCCTTCCTCACTCGTTGCCCAGCAGAGTGGCGTTGTCGGCATGTCCGAACGCCAAATCCGCATCCTGCAGGAGCGGAGCGAGTGGGCTAAAGGCCAAATCGCCAAGGCCCAGGAAGCCCTCTCCTCATCCTCCCTGAACGGACCTGATTACGAGTCCGCATTCGCCCTTGCCAAGAGTGCGTGCGATGCTCTGCCCACAGGCGGTGATTCCACAACCGGACTTCGTGCCTTGGCGACGGACACCTTTTCCAAGGCAGCCTTGGGATTGGCCAGAATGCGGATTTCCCAAGGGAGATTCGAGGATGCCGAGCAGGTCGTGACCGCAGCCACCGAAAAACCTTATTCCTCGACCTACGCACCCCTGCTGGCTCTCAAGAAGGATCTCCAGAACCCCGATCGATTCAACCGGACCGAAACACCTGGATTCATCGCCAAGGTCGAGGAATTGAAGCAACTCCTCTCCGATGCTCAGGGATACTACGACTCGGGACGATTTGACGCCGCATTCAAGGCCTACGAGAAGGTTCTCAATCTGGATCCCCAAAACACAGCCGCCCGTCTCGGCATGGAGCAGGTGAACAAGCAGCGGACCGACTACGCCAAAACGGCTTACAACGAGCGCCGTGGAGAGATGCTGGAGCAGATGGCCAAGGCGTGGGAACTCCCCGTGCCCAAGTTCGATACCGGTGCCCCCACCATTGTAGAGCAGAGCCCCATTGAGGTGAAGAACACGGGGGCCATCAGCCGCAAGCTTCAGGAAATCCGCATTCCCCAGTTGACCTTGTCGGATGAAAGCGTGCGCGATGCGGTTGAAAAACTTCAGAAAAAATCCCGCACCCTCGATACCACGGAAACGGATCCCGCCAAGCGGGGAGTAAATATCGTCCTCAAACTCGATCCGGCCAAGGAGGCAGTAGACGGGGGCACGAAAATCAACCTCTCCCTCAATGACCTGCCTCTTGGCGAGGCCCTCAAATACATCGCCTCGGCCGCCAATCTCAAGGTCAAGATTGAACCCTACGCCGTGGCGATCGTCCCTCTCTCGGAGCCGACCGAAACGCTGATTTCCAAGGAGTACAAGGTGCCTCCGGGGTTCATTTCCTCGGCCTCCTCATCTTCCTCTGGCGCTGGAACCACGCCGCCCCCTGGCACTCCCGGACTCCCTCAAACGACAGGCAAAGCCGGGGCCAAGGAGTTCTTGGAATCCCAAGGCGTCACCTTCCCCGCTGGAGCCAGTGCCACCTACCTGGCCTCCAGCAGCAAGTTGCTCGTCAAAAACACCCAGGCCAATCTCGACTTGATCGACTCCCTCGTCGAAGTCTCTCTTGCAACACCTCCCAGCCAAGTTGAGATCGAGGCACGCTTCCTGGAAGTCTCGCAGAATAATCTTCAAGAACTTGGTTTTGATTGGCTGTTGGGGGCCTTCAATCTTACGGGCGGTAGCGGCGTCTATGGAGGAGGAGGAACCGTCGGCAATCAGAAAAATGCGAATGGCCCATGGCCATTTATTCCTACGGGTGGTGCCCCAGTGGGTAGCATCGCGGGCAATGGTACCGGCAATTTGACCGCTGGGAACAGGACCGGCTCCGCAGCGGTCAAAGCCAATGCTCTCGACGGACTGCTCTTCGGATCCCCGGCGGGTCCGGCGGCAGGAGTCCTTGCCCTCGCAGGAGTCTTCACCAACCCCCAATTTCAGGTCGTACTTCGGGCCATCAATCAGCAGAAGGGACTCGATCTCGTTTCCGCCCCCAAGGTGACAGTTACCAGCGGACGAAAGGCTACCATCAATATCACGCGCAAATTCCCCTACCCTAGGGATTACTCTCCTCCTCAAGTACCACAGTCCCAGGGCTCAGGTATCAATCCAGCTACGCCCGCCACACCCACCTCATTCGAAACCAGAAATGTGGGCGTACAGCTCGAGGTGGAACCAACCGTGGGTCCCGACGGATACACCATTGAGTTGAGTCTCTCTCCGCAGATCACTGAATTCCAAGGTTTCGTTAACTACGGATCACCGATTAATACAATTGCTCCTTACCGCTCTATCTCTACTATTGTTGATATTGATCTGCCGACAAAAGTAGTGACTCTCACGCAAAATAATATTTACCAGCCAGTGTTTAGCGTTCGGCAAGTGGACACGCAGGTGACTGTTTACGATGGGCAGACAGTCGTTTTGGGAGGCCTTATGCGCGAGGATGTCCAGAAAGTACAGGACAAGACCCCTATTCTTGGCGATATCCCTTTGGCCGGCGCCTTGTTTCGGAGTTCATCTAACCAGCGCATCAAGCGAAATCTACTTATCTTTGTGTCGGCAGGACTTCTTGATCCTGCCGGTCAACCATTGATCAAATCAATCGAAAAGGATCAGGAGCTTCTTGTTCCAGATGCCAAGGCTTTGACCTCCGAAGCGATACCCGGGGATCCCTCTACGGCATCAAAACATTCCCGCTGATTCCTCCCTAAAAACCTTTCTTCGCAATGTTTCCGCGTTTTATTTTATTAACGCATCTGATTTTGTTACCCTCGCTGACTGTCATGTCTGCGGAGACTGGTCAGAACCCCATTCTAAATCCTGTCCTGATAGCCGATTCAGAGCGAGCGGTCGTCAGAAGCCAAGAGGATCTTGCCAAGGCACAGTCACTGATGAAGCAGGCCATGGAAATTCGATTGGAAAAGAATCTGAAGCAATCCTTCCTTCTCGCCTCCGAGGCCCTATCAACGGCCCCCACCGGTAGCGCTTCCTCAAAAATCAGGATGGGACTGGTAAATTCCTACACAACGATTGCCATCGAATATGCCAAGCAATTGATCAACGACGGAGTGTTCGCCGACAGCATTGCGGAAAACAACAGTATTCTTGATTCCCAAGGACCGCCCCTCTCCGCGGAGAGCGTCCTGAAATCCATTCTACTACCATCCATCAACCCTGGCAATGTAACTGCCAAGCAGATGCTCTCTGATCTGGAACAACCGGGGATTTATAACAAGACGATCACCCCGAAATTCGCAGCTCAGAGGGATG
>CANIVT010000022.1 GCA_947471565.1 Spartobacteria bacterium
ATTCTCAGCGATCAAGTTGGGTGTCCGTCGCTTCCCAAAGCAGCAACCGACTTCCCGTACCCTCTGCGCAGAGTGCGCTACTTCGATGCAGAGTCTTCCAAGCATCTCGTCTTCCTCACCAACAACCTGGAGATCCCGGCGCTCACCGTAGCCAAGCTCTACAAGGCGCGATGGCAGATCGAACTCTTCTTCAAATGGATCAAAGGCCACCTGCGCATCAAACACTACTTCGGTACGAGCCCCAATGCGGTGAAGACCCAGATCTGGATTGCAGTGGCCGTTTACCTCATGGTGGCCATCCTTCACAAGCAGCTCCAACTCCCCGGCAGACTCCACAGAACATGGCTTGCCCGGCCGTTGCTGCGCATCCGTTACGGCCAGCTTTTGAGCATTCATCCCTTTGAGAAGGTGCCTATCCATGAACTACTTACAGAAACAGACTTCAAATCTTATATGCCTCACAAAAATAACCAGTTGACGCTGTGGGACTTATAACCGGACGCTTGTGAAGTGCAGGACAAAAAATCTGGCTTGTTTCTTCGTAGCTGACGAACTGTCCAATAAGACGCACTATTCCAAGTTCTGAACCATGGCTACAAGCGTTCAACAGATTGATTCTTGGAGGGCTTCTCCTTCTGAACACCAACGCCTGGAATTCAAGGAAGCCAAGGTTCAATTCGACAGTAACAAGCTTTACAAATACTGCGTGGCCTTGGCAAACGAAGGCGGAGGGCATCTGCTTCTCGGGATCGAGGATGAGCCGCCACGAAAGGTCGTGGGAACGGCGGCTTTCAATAATCCAGTCGAGATGGAAGGGAAGCTTTTTAGGACCCTTGGCTTCCGAGTAGAAATCGAAGAGGTCCAGCACCCGGATGGTCGCATCCTGATTTTTCATATTCCCCCCCGCTCGCGAGGCTCGGTCTATGATTATGAAGGATCCTATTGGATGCGAGCAGGGCAGTCTCTAGTTCCCATGAGCGAAGATAGGCTGCGTGTTATTTTCGCAGAGGGACAACCGGATTGGTTATCCGAGCCTGCGATGAAAGACTGTGATGACGATAAGGTGGTGCAGCTTCTCGACACTCAAAGTTATTTTGATCTTCTGCAGATCCCGTATCCCATGGAGCGAGCAGGAGTGCTGGAGAGATTTGAGAAGGAAAAGCTAATTCAGCGAGAAGGGCAGGAATGGATCATCACGAACCTTGGGGGAATTCTCTTTGCCAAGAATTTGGAAAGTTTTGACCGGCTGTCTCGGAAATCTGCCAGGGTTATTGTCTACGAGGGAAAAGGGAAACAGCATACTAGGCTGGATAAGCGTGGGACCAAGGGATATGCCGTTGGTTTTCTCGGTCTTGTAGAGTTCATCAATGGACTCCTTCCGTCGAATGAAGTGGTCGTTCCAGCTCTTCGAAGAGAGGTAAAAATGTTCCCGGAAGTTGCGGTTCGGGAGTTGGTAGCCAATGCGCTCATCCACCAAGATTTCACGGAGTCAGGAACCTCAGTGATGGTTGAGATTTATTCTGACAGGATGGAGATTTCGAATCCTGGCATGCCATTTATCCCAGCAGATCGCTTTATTGATGAATACCAGTCTCGCAATGAGCGCCTAGCAGATCTCATGAGGAGACTTGGTATTTGTGAAGAGAAAGGAAGCGGTGTGGATAAGGTCGTTGAAGCGGCAGAGATATTCCAGCTGCCGGCTCCAGACTTTCGAGTGAGCGGAAGACGAACTTCCGTGGTTCTCTTTGCTCATACGGAGTTTGAGGAAATGGATAAGGCGGACCGTATTCGCGCTTGTTATCAGCACTGCTGCCTTCGGTACGTGATGAATGAAAAGATGACGAACCAGAGCCTGAGGGAGAGATTCAAGCTGTCAGAGGATAAGACAGCCACCGTTTCGCAAATCATCTCTGGAGCTGTTGATGTGGGTAAGATCAAGCTCGCCAATCCAGAGCAAACATCCACGCGATACCGGAGCTACGTCCCATTTTGGGCCTAATCGCCTGTTTTAACGCAAACCAACATAGCTTCATGATATCTTCGTAAGATGTTTATCTTTAGAGCCTTACTTCTTTAAATGCAACGCCGTCCGTCTAAGTGAACCCCATGAGGGCAATCTGTGAACTAGACGACGTATTGAGTAGAAATCCATATAGCCAGGCAGTTAAGCAGGATGCTGCTGAAGATGAGTTTGACTGGTAAGGGGCATTTTCACTGGCGGGTAAAAACAGCCTCTTCCGATAAAAAATCAAGGGGCGGGGCCGGGGGCGTCGCCGAAGCGCAGATTTTCGCACCTCCGAATGCAGGTGTTGAAGCAAGATTGGTTGGTCGATCCCTCTGGAATGGTAACAAAAGGTAACAAAAAATATGCGGCATCCGCGGAAATCCGCGAGGAGGAACCAAGGAGAGCAATCGCCCGTGGAGTCTGTATTTATCAGCCTGAAAGAGTAATTGGGGCTGATTTTGAAGTGGTGCGCGATACAGGGTTCGAACCTGTGACTTCTTGCGTGTGAAGCAAGCGCTCTACCGCTGAGCTAATCGCGCATGTTGTTTATTGCAAAGTGCTTGCAAAAGCGCTACCTGAGGAAGGGCGCTTGCTTTGCAAAAAGAATTGTACCCTTGCCATTTTGCTTCGCAAGCAGATTGGAGGTATCCAAAAAAATCTTGAATCCAACAAGAATTTCTCAACCCCGCTTAATCCACCCCAGTGTTTGACACCAGACGGGTCAGAAGATTCAGGTGTGGAGATTAAAATATTTTTGAGTTTTTATTTTTTAGGTGTGTAATCTCATATGTCGGTAATTCAATAACCAACCCCCCAATAAAATGAAGTTACGTTCCCATCTCCCCAAGCTATCGCTGATAGCGTTTGCGGCCCTCCTCATTCCCGCGAAAGCCCAGGCTTCCGCAGGAGTTGTCCTTGAGCCAAATGACTTTGTCGGAATTTCTTTCTGGCTGATCTCCATGGCTCTTGTCGCCTCCACCGCGTTTTTCTTCCTCGAAACCCAACGGGTTTCTGGAAAGTGGAAGACCTCCCTCACCGTCTCCGGACTCGTGACCTTGGTTGCCGCCGTTCACTACTTCTACATGCGTGAGGTTTGGGTAACCACCCACGACACCCCGACCGTCTACCGCTACATTGACTGGCTTATCACTGTGCCACTCCTCATGGTAGAGTTCTTCCTGATCCTCTCGGCCATCACCAAGGTTCCCGTAGGAGTTTTCTGGCGCTTGCTGATTGGAACCCTTGTCATGCTTGTCGGCGGATATGTGGGCGAGGCCGGTTATGTTCCCGCACTTCCAGCCTTCATTGTTGGAATGCTCGGTTGGGCCTACATCCTTTTCGAGATTTTCTTCGGTGAAGCCAGCCGTATCAACGCTCACCAGTCACCTCCTGCAGTCAAGACGGCCTTCAACCTCATGCGTCTGATTGTCACCTTCGGATGGGCGATCTATCCCATCGGTTACTTCGTCGGTTACCTCACCGGAATGAGCCACGACGATAGCATGAAAGGCCTGAACATTGTTTATAACTTGGCCGACGTGCTCAACAAAATTGCCTTTGGTGTCATCATTTGGGCTGCAGCTGTCAACGAGACAGACGCCCACGCCAAGTAAGGTTTAGGGGTTTTCCCGTGCGTCGGCCTACCCGGCGCACGGCACCTTGATGAAGTAAGGAAAGTTCTCGGGATATATCCTCTAGAGATACCTCTATGTTCACGATTCCCAAAATAAGAGTCGGAGCAGGACTCTATGGAGAGTCTCTCCTCGGTGTGGTGGAGGAGAGGATGACGGAAGCAGTCCATGCATCGCTCTCGGGATTGGCAGGTTTGATTAAAGGTCGCTCGGACTCTACCCGCGCGGCGGCATATCACCTCTCCTCGGGAGGTCGGCGTATTCGTGCCAAGCTTGCACTCTCTGCAGGCACCGCCCTTGGGCTTCCTCCAGAGGATTCGGTGGCCATCGCCTCCTGTGTCGAACTCATCCATAACGCTTCCCTTGTTCATGATGATCTGGAGGATCGCCAGCAATTCCGTCGTGGAGTCGAAACCGTCCACGCAGCCTATGGCGTCCACGTCGCTCTGTGTTCCGGGGATTTGCTTCTCTCAGCCGCCTATGCAGCTCTAGCGCGATTCAGTAATGTCCTTCTCCTTCCCGAATTGCTCTCCCTTGTTCACACGCGAATTGCGGTCGTGATAGGAGGTCAGTGTGCGCGACTGGTTCCAATCGGAGATGAAGAGCGCGACATGGCCGCATACGATGCCATTGCCTCCGCGAAGTCGGGTGCACTTTTGAGTCTTCCGTTGGAGCTTGCCCTGAAGGGTTCCTCCAAAGGGATGTGGTCGGAAGATGCGTGCCGCGCGGCGGAGCACTTTGCCATCGGATATCAGATCGCCGACGATATGGAGGATCTGGAGCAAGATCGCGAGAATCTTTCCGTCAATGCACTGCTGGTAATCGAAGCGGCAAGCCGATGCCAGATCAACGAGGCATCGAAGAAGGCGCGCAGTCACGCGCTCAAGCATCTGTCCAAGGCAACCTCCCTTGCCGGATCACTTCCCAACGGCTCCGGAGCGTTGCTTCGCGAGCTTGCCCAGGAACTCTCTCATCGCCTCGAAGGGATGCACTGATTATCATCCGCCGATGCATGCGCTCGTTATCGGAGCCGGTTATGGAGGCATGGCGGCGGCACTCAGACTTCGGGCAAAAGGATATCAGGTCACGCTTATTGATCGATCTCCCGGGCTCGGAGGTCGTGCTCAGATTTATGAAAGGGAGGGTTTTCGTCACGATGCCGGCCCCACGGTCATCACGGCACCGTTTCTTTTTGAAGAGCTTTTTGCGCTTTTTGGAGAAAACTTCCACGACCACGTGAAACTTGTGCCACTGAAACCGTGGTATCGCTTCAGATACTGCGACGGCACCACCTTTGATTACGGCGGGACGCTCGAGGAGACGCTTGAAGAAATTGGGCGCATCGAACCCAAGGACCGCGAGGGATATTTGAACCTCGTGGAGCATTCCAAGCGAATTTACAAAGTAGGTTTTGAGGAGCTTTCCTCGGTATCTTTTCACCGCGTCTTAACCATGGTGCAGCAGGTTCCCAAACTTCTTCGCCTGCGTAACTATGAAACGGTCTGGCAAATGGTCTGCCGTTATCTTTCCAGCCCTAAGCTGCGGCAGGCCTTCTCAATCCAGCCCCTCCTTGTTGGGGGAAATCCCTTCGACACAACGAGCATTTATTCCCTGATCCATTATCTTGAGAGGGCACACGGCGTCCATTTTGCGATGGGTGGCACTGCGGCGATTACCTCTGCACTCGGAAGCCTCATGGAGAGGCATCAGATCTCGACCCGGTTGGGCACAACGATCGAGCGGATCGTCGTGGAGGATGGGAAGGCGACAGGGGCACTCTTGGAGGGTGGGGAGATGGTCAAGGCCGACCTCGTCGTCACCAACACCGACCCGGCCCACTTGTACGGCAACATGATCAACTCCAAGAAACAGGCGCTCTCCTCGCGACTCAAGCTTGCCGCGACAAAATACTCCATGGGACTCTTTGTACTCTATTTTGGTACGACGCGCATCTACCCGGAGGTCGCCCACCACACGATCTGGCTTGGCCCAAGGTATCAGGAGTTGCTCAAGGATATCTTCGACCGAAAAATCCTGGCTGATGACTTTTCGCTTTACCTGCATCGTCCGACAGCCACGGATCCAAGCTTTGCCCCTCCGGGGTGCGATAGCTTTTATATCCTTTGCCCAGTGCCGAACCTGCAGTCCGGCATCGATTGGAGCATTCAGGGACCGAGACTTCGGGATCGGATCGTCAAGGCCTTGGAAGAAACGATTCTGCCAGATCTTTCCTCCACGATCAGGGCAGATTTTTTCAAAACCCCGGAGGATTTTAGGAATGAGTACCTGAGTATCCATGGGGCAGGTTTTTCTATCGCCCCTATTTTCCGTCAGTCTGCATGGTTTCGCTTTCATAATAAAGGAGAGGGGATCAGGAATCTCTTCCTCACCGGAGCAGGCACGCATCCCGGTGCTGGATTGCCGGGGGTTCTCTGTTCGGCAAAAGTCGTGGATTCCCTCCTTCCACATGCCGAAGCCTTCAACCCGGCATGAGTCGGGCATGAGCGCAGCCCCCTCTGCCAACGAGGTCCTCTCGAAGAAGGGGCGTAGCTTTTATTGGGCGCGACACTTTTTAGGTAGTCGGCATGCGGAGAGAGCAACAAGGCTTTATGCATTTTGTCGCTATCTAGACGATCTCGCCGATGATTCCTCCTCCCCGCACGAAGCGCGCTCAAAAATCGAAGCGGCACGGGAAGATGTGCTGAGCGGAGAATCCGCTGATGCCTCGCTCAGCGACGGACTCTCGCTGGCACGAGAGTGCGGTATTTCAAAAGAGCCGATTCTTGAACTCATCAATGGAATCGCTTCGGATCTGGAGAAGGTTCGGATCGCTGATATGGATGAACTCATCCGCTACTGCTACCGCGTTGCCGGCACCGTGGGTCTCATGATGTGCCGTGTTCTCGACGTCAGATCGCCATCAGCCTACCCCCATGCCGTTGACCTTGGGATTGCCATGCAATTGACCAACATCTGTCGCGACGTCCTTGAGGATGCCGCTATGGGGCGTCGATACCTTCCTTCGACCCTTATCGGAGATCTTTCTCCCCAAGAGTTGATCAACCCCAGTTCTACCGTGCGTGCTAAGATTGCCTCGCGCGTCCTCGAACTCTTAAAACTCTCCGAAGACTATTATCGAAGCGGCGAAGAGGGACTCTCCTGCCTGCCCTTGCGTGCACGCGGGGCTATCTTGATCGCCTCCAGAGTCTACCATGGCATTGGGATGGAGCTTATTTCACGCGAGGGAGACTGCTGTTCCGGGCGTGCAACGGTATCCTCTGCCCAAAAGGCTCTGATTACGATGAAGGCTCTCTTGAGCGTCACAATGAAAGGATCAAGCAAAGGATCGTTCTGGTCGCCTTGCTGCTGCCACCGCTCGGAACTCCATGTCGCCCTTGCAGGCCTGGTGATCTCTCCATGACTCATCAAACCGATCTCATCATCCTGGGAGGAGGATGTGCCGGGTTGAGCCTCGGTATGAATCTTGCAAACTATGGAGAAGCCAGCCCCAGGACGCTTATTCTCGAGGGCAGAAAGGAATATACCAATGACCGCACCTGGTGTTTTTGGGGTGGTTTTGGATCCGAATCGGAAAAGCTCTCAACCCATCGTTGGGAATCTTTTTCAATCACCACAGCCAAGGATCGCATCACCCGCCGATGCAAAGATAATCCCTACCTCATGGTCGCCTCCAAAGACTTTTATCAGTCTGCACAAGGGGTGATCACCCAGTCTTCTCAGATTCATTTGAAGATGGAGAGCATCGTCTCGGGTGAGATTTTGAAGAGAGACGGGTACTGGCAAGTAGAGACTCCCACGGGAGTCTACAAGGCTCCGAGGATCGTGGACACTCGTCCCAAGGTTCCCAAATTAAATGATTTTCACCCCCTTCTTTGGCAGTCGTTCCTTGGGGAAGAGATCACAACGGAGGAGGAGATCTTTGATCCCGGTTGTGCGGAGTTAATGGATTTTTGGGGGAGTTCCCCCGAAAGGATCCTCTTCCTCTACGTTCTTCCTTTCTCCAAGAAGAAAGCCCTTGTGGAGGCTACGGTTTTCGGACCGGAGCCTTTGAATGCAGGGGATTTGGAGGCGTCATTCGGCGCGCTCGTCAAACAACGCCTTCAAGGGTGCCCTTACTCAAGCGGCAGGAGGGAGCATGGAATCCTCCCCATGGGGGCACCTCTGGAAAATCGGCAGAAAGATCCCAGCTACGTTCATGCGGGACTCATGGCCGGAGGGGCCAGGCCAAGCAGTGGATATGCCTTCCAGCGTATCTGGAAGTGGTCTCAAGAGTGCGCCATGGTATTGGCCACGGGCCGTCCTCCAATATCCCATGCGCAAGATCCTTTCATCATCCGCACCATGGACGCTCTTTTTCTGCAAGTGCTTTACTCCCGTCCCGATCTTGCTCCCGAACTTTTCTTTTCACTTTTTTCCAAGGTGGACTCGGTCCGCGTGGCCCGCTTCATGAGTGACCGCGCAGGTCTCGCCGATTGCCTCAGAATCATGGCATCCCTTCCTCCGGTGCCATTTCTGAGCGAATTGGCCAAGACCATTGGGCTGCCCTACGACCTTAAAAAACGAAGAGGGGGGCGATGAAACCGATGGGCTCACTCCGTATCCAGGGATTTTTGTTTAGCCTCTGCGCACTTGGTGCGGCTGCTTTTTTCACATGTGCTGGGTTCCAGGTGGGAAATTTCACAGGGCAATCGGGACTCATCATCCTTGCAACGTTGATTCTTCTTCTGGGGGTCCCGCACGGTGCGTTCGACACCATTTTTGCTTACAGACTTTACGATCTTCGGAAGCCGACGGACTGGATGATCTTCACCATGATCTATCTTCTTCTGGCGGCAGTTGTTGTGGCGTTTTGGTGGTGGGCCCCAATGGGGTTTTTGATTTTGTTTCTTTTAATCTCAGCAGCCCATTTCTCGGGGGATCCTGAGGAGGGAACCCCGCATGCGACTCGAATCCTCTATGGGGGAAGCGTGCTTCTATTGCCTGCCCTCCTTCACTCGGGGGAGATGGCGCGCCTTTTTGGGCTTCTTGTGGGTGATGCGCCAGCCCTCTTACTAGTGCCGTGGATCAAGCTGATTGCCTGGATTTGGCTGCCGTGCGTCGTGCTCGGAGTGATCCTGCTTGCCAGTAGTGATTGGCTGGGGGCCATGGAGATAGCCTCCGTCGTTTTGCTGAGTGTTGCGGCACCTCCGCTCATTGCATTCACCCTCTTCTTTTGCGGCATGCACAGCGCGCGCCATATCCTCAGGACAATCGGCTACTCGGGATCCCTGTCGAGAGGCCTGCTGGCTCTTTCAGCTCTCCTGCCGATGATCGGCGTTGTCGTGGTTTCTGCCCTTGCGTGGTGGTTCCTTAAGGGAAAGTCCCTGGATGAACGCCTGATTCAGATTGTTTTTGTGGGACTGGCCACACTGACCGTCCCTCACATGGCGCTCGTGGAGCGCGTCCGATTTTCTGGTTGGATTAAGAATTCTTTTTAACGGCGCGCGGGCAAGGAGATAACTCCCGGTTAGGCGCTGGAAACTCATAAATGATTGACTTCAATCATATCCAAGGGATGATGGAGGGCCATGCGCGTTCCCCGACATGTCGTCGAAGCCAGGCGTTCCCGCCTGACAGAGCTCCTTCTGGAGCGGGGATATTTGCCGATCAGCGAGCTCTGCGAGGAGCTGGGGGTCTCCGAGGCGACGGCTCGCCGGGATCTCTCCGCGCTCGAAAGCGAGGACCGGATCACCCGCACCTACGGAGGCGCGCTCGGGGAGTTCAACGCGACCTTCACCTCTTTCCGCGAGCGTCTGCGCCATGGCACCGAGGCCAAGGGCGGCATCGCCCGCGCGGCTGCCGCCCTTGTGAAGCCCGGCATGAAGGTCTATCTCGACGCGGGCACCACGGCCTTCGCGATCGCACAGGAACTCCGGCGTCATCTTCCCGAGCGTCTCACGATCATCACCAACAATCTCGCCCTGCTCGAAACGCTCGGCTCCCTTCCCGGTGCCAAGACGATCGTGCTGGGTGGCCAACTCCTCGAGCGCCAGTCGGTCCTGCTCGGCAATGAGGCGGTGAAGGCCGCAGCGGCGCAGGAGATCGACCTCGCCTTCCTCAGCGCCCAGGGGATGACGGACACGGGCCTCTGGAATTCCCAGCGCGACATCATCCGCCTCCAGCATGCCGTCATGAAGCGGGCCTGTCGCTCCTGCTTCTGCCTCGACCGCTCCAAGCTCGGCCGCACGGCCCCAGAGCATCTCGGTGCATGGACGAAGGTCGGCACGCTGATCAGCGATCTCTCCCTTCCCGAACTCCGTCAGGCCGGCATCACGCTCAAGCCCGGCACCCTCCTTCCCACCCACTCCTAACAGCCTAACAGTCCACAGCCTAAAAACCTAAATCATGAGCACCCAAGACATCATCCTCATCGCCAACGGCGATCTCCGTACCTCCGCCAACCAGAAATGCGAGGAGGCCCAGCAGGCCATGGAGGCCCTGCTGATCAAGGCCGTCGAGAAGGAAGGCCGCACGATCCGCCGCGGTCACGGTTTTGACGCCAAGAAAGGCCACAGCTTCATCGACAGCCAGAAGTACGGCATGGAGGTCTTCCGCAACATTCCCAAGGATGCCCCGATCATCGTCGCCGAGGCGGTTTGGCAGTACAGCCACCACCTCCTCCAGGGTCTCCTCACCCACCATGGTCCGATCCTGACCGTCGCCAACTGGAGCGGCACCTGGCCCGGTCTGGTCGGCATGCTCAACCTCAACGGCTCCCTCACCAAGGCGGGCGTGAAGTACAGCACCCTCTGGAGCGATGACTTCAGCGACGAGGCCTTCCTGAAGGGTCTCCGCTCCTGGCTCACCTCCGGATCCGTCACCCATGCCACTCCTCACGTGAAGGCCTACGAGAAGGCCGGCGTCCCCGCTGATGCCGAGAAGCTCGGCACCGAATTCGCCAAGAAGTTCCGCGATCACAAGGAGATCATGGGTGTCTTCGACGAGGGATGCATGGGCATGTACAACGCGATCATCCCCGACGAGCTGATCCACAAGACCGGCGTCTTCAAGGAGCGCCTCAGCCAGTCGGCCCTCTACGCCAAGATGCTCACCGTGAAGGACGACGAGGCCCGCAAGGTCTACCAGTGGCTCCTCGACCGAGGCATGACCTTCAAGATCGGTCCGAGCGAGGAGGAGGATCTCACCGAGAACCAGGTCCTCCAGCAGTGCAAGATGTACATCGCCGCTGTCCGCATCGCCGCGGAGTTCGGCTGTGCCACGATCGGTATCCAGTACCAGCAGGGTCTCAAGGACCTCGCCCCCGCCTCCGACCTCGTCGAGGGACTCCTCAACAACGTCGAGCGTCCCCCCGTCTATGACGAGGAGACCGGCGCGGAGCTTTTCGCCGGCGAGGCGCTCCCTCACTTCAACGAGGTGGACGAGTGCTCCGGCCTCGACGGCCTCATCACCTACAAGCTCTGGCGCCAGCTCGGCTTTGCTCCCGAGAACACGCTCCATGATCTGCGTTGGGGCCGCCACTACACGGGCCCCGGCGGCAAGAATCTTTCCGAGACCCTCGACGCTTACGTCTGGGTGTTCCTCATCTCCGGCGCCGCGCCCCCGGCCCACTTTATCGGCGGCTTCAAGGGGACCTCGAGCGAGCGTCAGCCCTCGATGTACTTCCGCCTCGGCGGCGGCACCGTCAAGGGTGTCAGCAAGCCCGGCTGGATCGTCTGGAGCCGCATCTTCATCGACGGAGGCGAGCTCTGCTACGACACCGGCCTCGGCGAGATCGTCGAGCTGCCGCAGGCCGAGACCGAGGACCGCTGGAAGCTCTCCACGCCGCAGTGGCCGATCATGCACACCATTCTGCCCGGCATCAGCCGCGACGAGATGATGGCCCGCCACAAGGCCAACCACATCCAGGTCGTCTATGCCCCCGACAAGGAAGGGGCGAAGAAGGGTCTCTACGCCAAGGCCGCCGCGATGCGCGAGCTCGGCATGAAGGTCGCCATCTGCGGAGAGATCTAAAATGGCTTCCGAACTTACCCAGAAACTCATCGGTCTCTGTCACGACCTCGGCCGCGAGGAGCGAGGCATGGCGATCCTCGGCGAGGGGAACGCCTCCACCCGCGTCGACGAGGAGACCTTCCTCGTCAAGGCGAGCGGACACTGCCTTGGTACACTCGGTGAGCCGGGCCTCACGCTCTGCCGCTTCAAGACCCTGCTCCCTCTCCTGGAGGGAACCTGGGCCGACGAGGATGTGGAGCGTTTGCTTCTCGAGAGCCGCGTCGACCAGAACGCCGCGAAGCCTTCCGTCGAGGGACTCTTCCACGCCTACCTGCTCTCGCTTCCTGGAGTTTCCTTCGTCGGTCATGTCCACGCGATCGCGGTGAACCAGATCCTCTGCTCACCCCGTGCCGAGGATTACGCGACGAAGCGTACCTTCCCTGACGAGATTGTCTGCTGCGGCACCGAGTCAGTACTCGTTCCCTACACCGATCCCGGCGTCCATCTCGCCCGCGCGATCGCCGCAGGCGTGAAGGAGTACATGGAGCGCCACGGCGAGGCCCCTCGAATTATCCTGCTCCAGAACCACGGCATCATCGGACTCGGCGGCAGCCCTGCCGGCGTCATGGCCTCGCTGATGATGGCCGAGAAAGCCGCGAAGATCTTCGTCGGCGCCGCGGCGCTTGGCGGACCCGTTTTCCTCACCCCGGAGAATGTCGCCCGCATCTCGGGCCGCTCCGACGAACACTACCGCCGCAAGGTGCTCAAGCTCTGACAGAGAGAGGCTATTAGACTGTTAGGAAAATCCAAAATCCAAACACATCCTACCGACATTACCTCGGCGCATCAGTTGCCCAGCCTCTGACCTAATAGACTAACAGCCTTCAGTCTAAACCCCTTTCCCCATGTCCACCCACTCCCACTATCTCGCGATTGATCTCGGTGCCGAGAGCGGCCGCGTCATGCTCGGCACGCTTTGGGAAGGACGACTGACGCTCGAGGAGATTCACCGCTTCTCCAACGGAGCGGTGGTGATCAAGGGATCGCGACGCTGGGACCTCCTGCATCTCTACGCTGAAATCGTTGAGGGGCTGCGGAAGGCAGGGGCGCGCGATCTGCCGATCCGCTCGCTCAGTTCCGATTCCTGGGGTGTCGACTATGCGCTGATGAAGGGCTCCGAGCCTTTCCTGACGACCCCCTACCAATACCGCGATGAGCGAACCGACGGATCCTACGAGCGTCTCGGCGATGTCACCCGTGAGGAGATCTACGCGGCCACCGGCATCCAGTTCATGACGATCAACACGCTCTGCCAGCTCCACACGGATCTGCTGATGCGTCCCGAGATCCTGAAGTTCGCCGACCGCTTCCTGCTGATCGGTGATACGGTGAATTACCTTCTCGGCGGAGATCCGGTGGCCGAGGCCTCGCTGGCCAGCACGACCCAGCTGTTTGATCCCGCGAAGATGGACTGGGCACGCCCGCTCCTCGCGCGCCTCGGACTTCCAGAGTCGATCTTCCCGAAGGTCGTCCCCTCCGGCACCGTGATCGGCACGCTCACTCCGGAACTCCAGTCCGAGACCCGACTCGGAGCGGTCAAGGTCGTCGCCACTTGCTCTCACGACACGGGTGCCGCGGTTGCGGCTGTCCCTGCGACCGACGAGTCTGGCTGGGCTTACCTGAGCTCCGGCACCTGGTCGCTGCTGGGAGTGGAATCCCCGACTCCCGTTCTGACCGAAGAGGCGAGAAAACTCAACTTCACCAATGAGGTCGGCTACGGCGGCACGGTCCGCCTGCTCAAGAATATCGCGGGCCTTTGGATCCTGCAGGAGTGCATGCGCTTCTGGCGCGAGAGCGGCCATGACCATACCTACACCGATCTCGTGAACCTGGCCCTTGAGGCGCCCGCCCTCGTGTCGCTCATCAATCCGGGCGACGCCCGCTTCCTCCGATCCGGAGGCACCACGGCTTCCGGGGGGATGCCGGCGCACATCGCCGAGTATTGCCGCGAGACCTCTCAGCCGGTTCCCGAGACTGTCGGCGCGATTGCACGCTGTATCCTAGAGAGCCTTTCCCTGCTCTACCGCCAGAGCCTCGGGGAGCTAGAACAGCTCACCGGCCAGACGATCACCCGCCTTCATATCGTCGGCGGCGGCACCCGCAACGACCTGCTCAACCAGTGTGCTGCCAGTGCCACCGGACGCCGCGTCATCACGGGACCGGTCGAGGCCACTGCCGCGGGGAACATTCTCATCCAGGCCATCGCCGGGGGCAGCGTCGCCTCCCTTACCGAGGCCCGTGCCATCGTCGCCCGCTCCTTCCCCCAGAATACCTACGAACCGCAGGAACCTTCCGTCTGGGAGGCCGCATACGCTCGCTTCACGGCTTTGCCGTGAAGCGAGTTAAAACGTTAAAACTGTTCAATCGTTACAAAGTTCAAAAGCCAACCCAACAACCACTGAAAACCAAAAAACAGCAACCCACCCTCACGTTCTAACCCTTTAACCTTTTACTTTTTAACCTCACCAACACCATGCCACATACCCCGCTCCCCAACCTCTGGGATGACGCCAAGGCCTCCAAGCTCGATGCCGTCGACCAGCTCGTCTACCGCTCCAACCTCCTCGGCTCCGACCAGCGCATCACCAACACTGGCGGCGGCAACACCTCCTCCAAGATCATGGAGAAGGATCCCCTCACCGGTGAGATGGTCGAGGTTCTTTGGGTGAAGGGTTCCGGCGGCGATCTCCGCACCTCCAAGCGCGAGAACTTCTCCTCCCTCTACCAGGAGAAGCTCATCGGCCTGCAGAAGAGCTACGGTGCCCGCGCCGACAAGGGACTCAAGTCCCAGGCCGAGGACGACATGGTCGGCGCGTACGCCCACACGACCTTCAACCTCAATCCCCGCCCCTCCTCGATCGACACGCCGCTCCACAGCTTCCTGACCGGCAAGTGCGTCGATCACATGCACCCGAACGCCGTCATCGCCGTCGCGGCGAGCAAGCGTTGCCAGGAGCTGACGAAGGAGATCTTCGGCGGCGAGATGGAGTACGTTCCCTGGATGCGCCCCGGCTTCGAGCTCGGCCTCGCCATGCAGGAGATCGAGCGCAAGAACCCCGCGATCAAGGCGATCATGATGGGCCAGCACGGCTTCATCTCCTGGGATGACGACGCCAAGACCTGCTACACCAAGACCCTCGCCTTCATCGACAAGGCCGCCGCCTTCATCGAGGCCAAGTACGAGGCCAAGGGTGGTGACGCCGCCGCTTTCGGTGGGGCGAAATACCAGTCCCTCGACGAGGCCGCCCGCAACAGCACCCTCGCCGCCATCCTTCCCTGGCTCCGCGGCCAGGTCAGCCAGCAGAAGCGCTTTGTCGGCACCGTGCAGTCCGACGAGAAGATCCTCCGCTTCGTGAACTCCAAGGATGCCGCCCGCCTCGCGGAACTCGGCACCTCCTGCCCCGACCACTTCCTCCGCACCAAGATCAAGCCCCTCTTCGTCGACTGGAATCCCCAGACCGAGGATGTCGCCGCCCTCAAGGAGAAGCTCGCCAAGGGCCTCGACGCCTACCGTGCGGACTACGCCTCCTACTATGACCGCTGCAAGCATGCGAACTCCCCCGCGATGCGCGATGCAAACCCGACCGTCATCCTCATCCCCGGACTGGGCATGATCGCGTGGGGCAAGGACAAGAGCGAAAGTCGCGTCACCGCCGAGTTCTACAACTGCGCCGTCGAGGTCATGCGCGGAGCCGAGGCGATCGACGAGTATGTTTCCCTGCCCCAGCAGGAGGCCTTTGACATCGAGTACTGGCTCCTCGAGGAGGCCAAACTCCAGCGCATGCCCGCCGAGAAGGAACTCGCCCGCCAGATCCACATCGTGATCGGCGCGGGATCGGGTATCGGCAAGGAGACCGCCCACCGTCTCGTGAAGGAAGGCGCCCACATCGTCTGCGTCGACCTCAACCAGGCCGCTGCGGAGGCGACTGCCAAGGAGATCACCGACAAGTACGGTCTCGGTATCGGCGTCGCCGGAACGGGACTCAGCGGCTGCGGTCCGGCCCTCGGACTCGGCGGCAACATCACCGACCGCGCCAGCATCCGCGCGATGCTCGACCAGGTCGCCCTCGCCTACGGCGGGTTCGACGCCATCGAGATCACCGCGGGCATCTTCGTCCCGAGCGACACGACCGGCCACATCCCCGATGACAAGTGGGCCCTCACCTTCAACATCAACGTCACCGGCAGCTACCTCGTCGCCGATGAGGCCTCCAGGACTTTCAAGGAGCAGGGGCTCCGCGGGGCCATGGTCCTCACGACCAGCGCCAACGCCGCCGTGGCCAAGAAGGGAAGCCTTGCTTACGACACCTCGAAGGCCGCCGCGAACCACCTCGTCCGCGAGCTCGCGATGGAACTCGCACCGCTCGTCCGCGTCAACGGCGTCGCCCCGGCGACCGTCGTGCAGGGCAGCGCGATGTTCCCCCGCGACCGCGTGATAGGCTCGTTGGCCAAGTACAACATCCCGTACTCCGACACCGAGGAGACCGAGTCTCTCGTGAGCAAGCTGGCGCAGTTCTACGCCGACAGGACCTTGACGAAGGCCCCGATCACCCCGGCCGACCAGGCGGAGGCTTACTTCCTCCTCGTCAGCCAGCGTCTCAGCAAGACCACCGGCCAGGTCATCACGGTCGACGGCGGTCTCCACGAGGCCTTCCTAAGGTAGGAGATTTGTGGGTTGCCCGGATGAATTATCCTCCGGGTGACCCCTTTCTGTGCTAATAGTCTAACAGTCTTCAGCCTAAATCCCTGATCCTACGTGCGCATCTCCCTCTTTGTTCCCTGCTTCGTCGACCAGCTCTACCCGAATGTGGCCTGGTCGGTGGTGCGCGTGCTGGAGGGACTGGGCCACGAGGTCGTTTTCCCGGAGAACCAGAGTTGCTGCGGTCAGCCGCCCTTCAACTCCGGCTACTGGGACGAGGCCCGCTCGGCGGCCCGCGTCACGATGAAGGCCTTCCGCGATGCGGAGGTGGTCGTCGGTCCCTCGGGATCGTGCGTGACGATGATCAAGGTCTTCTATCCGGACCTCTTCAAGGGGGAGCCTGATGAACTCGAGGCGCGCGAACTCGCGGCTAAGACCCACGAGTTCTCCAGCTTCCTGGTGAATGTGCTCGGCGTCACCGATGTCGGTGCCAAGTTCGACGGGAAGGTGACCTTCCACGACGGCTGTCACGGACTCCGCGAGCTCGGCATCAAGAGCGAGCCCCGCACCCTTCTTTCCCACGTGAAGGGCCTCGAACTCGTCGAGATGGCTGAGGCCGAGACCTGCTGCGGCTTCGGAGGGACCTTTGCCGTGAAGTACGCCCCGATCTCGACCGCGATGGACGAGGTGAAGTGCGCCTCGATTCTGGAAACGGGTGCCGGAACCGTCATCTCCAACGACTCCAGCTGTCTCATGCAGATCCGGGGAATGCTCGAGAAGGAAGGGAGCGCCGTGAAGAGCCTCCACCTCGCCGAGATCCTCGCCTCCAAATAACAGATGGCCACGCAAGCTACAGTATGGTCTCCCGCAGAGACGCGGAGAACGCAGAGGAGGGATCCGGAAGTTTCCGAGACGACCGGAGATTACCAATCCTCGCCTACCTGTTGGCATCGGATCATCTTGAATTATTTTTCCCGTTCGTTCTTTTCCCCGCGCCTCTGCGCCTCTGCGCGAGAACTTCATCTCTTCCCTTTTTCAGGGTGGATGTTTTCCAACTAACCGAACGTATGGCCACGCAAGCCGCAGACTTCCAGAGTCTCTCCCGCCGCTACACCGCGGACAAGGGCTTCCGCGCCTTCATCCAGAAAGGGCTGAGCGGCTATTACAAAAAGCGGGATCAGAACAAAGCCAACTTCCAGGACTGGCAGGGCGCACGAGATCTCGCCGCCGAGACTAAGTACGAGGCGGTCAATCACCTCGACAAGTACCTCCTGGAGTTCGAGGAGAAGATAGCCGCGCGCGGGGCCAAGGTTTTCTGGGCCCCCAATGCCGAGGCGGCCCGCGACTATATCCTGAAAGTCGCCCGGGAGAATAATGTCCGCTCGATCATCAAGTCGAAGACGATGACCAGCGAGGAGATCCACCTCAACGACGCCCTTGAGAAGCAGGGCTTCGGCGTCTTCGAGTCGGACCTCGGCGAGTACATCGTGCAGCTCCGCAAGGAGGCCCCGTTCCATCTCGTTTTCCCCGCCATGCACCTCACGCGCGGGCAGATCAGTGATCTCTTCCAGAAGGAGCTCGGCTCCGAGGCCACCGACGAGCCTGAGAAGCTGACCATGATTGCACGCGAGGTGATGCGCAGGAAGTACTGCGAAGCCGACATGGGGATCAGCGGCACGAACTTCGCCGTCGCCGAGACCGGCATGATCTCGATCACCGAGAACGAGGGGAACGCCCGCCTCACCACCTCGCTGCCGAAGATCCATGTGGCACTGCTCGGCATCGAGAAGGTGCTTCCGAAGCTCGAGGATCTCTCCCTTTTCCTGCCGATGCTCGCCACCGCCGGAGCCGGGCAGACGATGACCTGCTACAACACGATGTATGCCGGTCCCCGCCAGCCGGGAGAGCCTGACGGTCCCGAGCAGATGCATGTCGTGCTCCTCGATAACCGCCGCACGGAACTGCTGGCCGACGCCGAGCAGCGTGATGCCCTGGGCTGCATCCGCTGCGGCGCCTGCCTCAATGTCTGCCCCATTTTTAAAAATGTCGGCGGCTACAGCTACGGCACCACCTACGGCGGTCCGATCGGATCGGTCATCACGCCCCACCTGCGCGGACTGAAGGACTGGAAGCATCTTTCGGCGGCCTCCTCCCTTTGCGGTGCCTGCACCGAGGCCTGCCCGGTGAAGATCGATCTCCACCACCATCTCCTGCAGAACCGCCGCAATGGGGCCAAGGCCTCGCCTGCTCCGGAGGAGAAGATCGCCTTCGGAGGTTTCTCTTTCTTGATGGGCCGTCCCGTCCTCTACCGGATGGCTGTGGTCCTTGGTCGGATCTTCCAACCGCTCCACAAACTCGTCGACGGAACACTTCTCGACCCTCTCCGTCCCTGGACGGGAACCCGTAAATTCCCGATGCTGGCGCCGAAATCCTTCCACGAGGAGTGGAAGAAACAACGGGGGGGGAAGCAATGAACGGGGGACGCGCCATCATCCTGAACCGGATCCGCGAGGCCCTGCGGAACAATCCCGCACCTCATCCCCACACCTCGCATTCCCAGAGTGAGGCCTCGGCCGAGAACAACGGGCATGCCCAGCGCGAATGGCTCCCGAAGGTCGGCACTACCCTGCCGGAGCAGATCGATCTCTTTGCGAAGATCTCGGCGGGACTCACGACGGAGTTTCACCGCGTGCCGACAGCCGAGGCCGCACGTGAGGTGTTAGCAAAGCTCGCCTCCGAGAACGGATGGAAGAAGATCGCCACCCATTCCCACCATGACACCGATCTCCTGTTGGAGGGTTTTCCTCTCCCGGTGGTCCGGACGGAGAATGGCTATGCCGTGGACGATCTCGAGTCGTGCGAAGCGGGTGTGACCGGCTGTGAGGTGCTTGTCGCTCAGACAGGCGGCATCATGGTCTCGGTGCAGAGCGCGGGAGGCCGCGCCCTCTCGGTCCTGCCTCCCCATCATGTGGTGATCGCCCGGACATCGCAGATGGTCCCGGATCTCACCGCCGCTTTTCAGTATGTGCAGCAGAAGTACGGAAAGGCCTTCCCCTCCTTCATGGGCTTTATCACAGGTCCTTCACGGACGGGCGACATCGAACGGATCCTTGTTCTGGGCGCGCACGGCCCGAAGCGGTTGACCGTCCTGCTATTAGATTGATCCGCCAGCCTTGCTTCTTGATCAGGGAGTGGCAGGCGTGAGCGTCACGTCACTCACATCAATGACGCCGCGCCCCCCGTTGCCCGCCTTAAAAACAATCCACATCTTGATGGTTCCGACGGGAGCGGTGGCGGTCAGAGTTCCTGCTTGCCAGCCCTTTCCTGGTGCCGCGCAATTGGAGACGTCTCGCTTGATCATCTTTCTTTCTTCCGGGGTGGGCGTGCCGGAGGCCGTGGGGGCGTCGGGGTTGTTGAGCCAGCCCCCTTTGGCGTCGAGAAATTGGATCATCGCATAGCCGGGGTTCCCTTTCTGGCCTTCGGGAACCGCTGTCTTGGTCATGAAGGTCAGGGTGTAGGCCTTGCCAGCCTGCGCAGGCACGTTCTGGAGGATGGAAATTCCCGCCTTATCGTCCTCGTCAGTGATCCGTACGGACTTGCCCGACTTCCCGCCGGCATCGGGCAGGGCCTCGGCTTTGAGAACTGCTCCTGGCGTTGGCGTGCCGACGGGTTTGGAGATGGTCCAGCCGTCGAGGCCGGAAGAAAAGTCGCCATTCTTAAGCAGATTCTGCGCCTGGAGAGATCCAGTCGCGAGGATGACCGTTAGGATGGAGAGAAGGGCAAGGGGGGACTTCATGGAAAAATCCTACACCCGGACTGCCGGATGAAAAGCGGGTTTCAGCGGGACTTCCCCGCAACGGCCTTCACCTTCGCGGCCTTGGCCAGGACCTTGAGGGTCTTGGCTTCATGATGATGCTTGTCGAGTCCATCCGCGGTCAGGTCGCGATTCAGCCTCGAGGTGTGAACCCGGTTTTTCATGGCTGCTTCACTTTGGATCCGTGTGTTCGATTTGTGGGAGGTAGTACTCATCTTGGTTACATCCTCGGCCGGAGGAGGAGCGCGCTCAACTTTTGCGGCGTAATCAAAAGGCTTATTCCTCATGGTTGTCCGGAGTGTCGGCTAGCAGGTCATGGATCCAGGCTTCGGCCTCGATGCGTTGTGACCAAGCGCTTTCGTCTCCATAATCACGGAGAAGGCTTTCGTGAGGATGATTCGACTCGACCGCTCCGGAAATCGGCTCCGGTGGCGAATGGATGCCGCAGGTGGTGATGGATCGGCTGCCAACTAGCAGCCAATCCCTTTCAGGGGTTATTGTCTTTTTCATGGGGGAGGGAAGCGGGTTGCTTCATGTCGTTGGACTCATCCGCTCCCCGAAACGTTGAATCAAATTCGATCCTGCTTGTCGGAAAGTGAGCTTCATGACAACTTCTCCGCTGAGTCGCCGGTATAGCTCAGCTGGTAGAGCACCTGATTTGTAATCAGGCGGTCGTCGGTTCGAATCCGTCTGCCGGCTCCATCAACTTTGTTGATGGAACGGTGCGGATGAGAACTTCTGTTCAACTGGCATGCCGCGATCAGCGGCATTTCTTCAAAGCGAAGCCTCTCTCCAGAGCCCAGCCATAGGCTGGGATCATCCGACTACCGACAAAGTGTTGATTTTTATCCTTCTCCAGTGAGCCTTCATCGTTATTTCGGAAAAACTGCCTGC
>CANIVT010000023.1 GCA_947471565.1 Spartobacteria bacterium
AAGCACAAAGTGACCAAAGCGGTATCAGGCACAAAATGACGCGCTGGCGAATCATGATCGCCTCATCACTGGTTTTGTTGAGCAAGCTTTGCCTTCAAAACTTTCTCCATCTTCCCGATCGGCAGACAGTTCACGACATCAGCCTTGGTGAGCCACCCCTTGCGGGCGATGCCGACTCCGTAGATCAGATCCTGCAGACCGTAGACCGTATGGGCATCTGGGTTTATCGAGCATTTCACCCCCTTCTCCTTGGCAAGCGGCCACCAGCGCCAGTCCATGTCGAGGCGCCAGGGACTGGCATTGATCTCGATGATCGTTCCGGTCTCGGCAGCCGCTTCGATGACGGCCGGGATATTCACCGGATAGGCTTCACGGGAGAGAAGGAGCCGACCCGTTAAGTGTCCCATCATCGTGACATACGGATTCCTGATCGCCCGGATGATCCGCTCGGTCATCGTCTTCTCATCGGCAGTGAAGCCAGAGTGGACCGAGGCGACCACGTAGTCGAGCGATGAGAGGACCTCGTCCGAGAAGTCGAGTTCACCCTCCTTGAGGATGTCGCACTCGGTCCCGGTGAAGAGCCGAAAGCCGGCTTCTTGAAATTCCTTGGAGGCATTGAGTTCACGGATTTCGGCCACCTGCTCCGCAAGGCGGGAGGCATCAAGGCCACGGGCCTGAAAGGAGCTTTTGCTGTGATCGGCGATGCCGAGGTATTCGAGCCCGAGATCAATTGCGGCACGAGCCATCTCGATCAGGGAATTTTTCCCGTCGCTGGCTGTCGTGTGGCAGTGAAAGGTGCCTCGCAGGTTGCTCCACTCGATGAGATCGGGAAGTTCCCCGGCCTCGGCGGCCGCGATCTCCCCCTTGTCCTCGCGAAGCTCGGGAGGGATGAAATCGAGCCCCAGAGATTTGTAGAGTTCCTTTTCGTCGCGGATCGCGGGCGGTTTTTCCGCCCCTTCGGTAACCGTGAAGCGGTATTCGTTCAGCGACCATCCGCGCTCGAGCGCCCGGCTACGGAGACGGATGTTGTGCTCCTTGCTCCCGGTAAAGTAGACGAGCGCGAAGGGGAATTCATCCGGCTTGACCACCCGAAGATCGCACTGCACCCCGTCCTGAAGGCGCACACTCGACTTGGTCGGCCCGTGAACGATGACTTCCTCCACGAGAGGATGATGGATGAAAAACTCGGAAACCTCCTCGGGGTGCTTCGAGGAGACCAGGATGTCGAGATCGCCGATCGTCTCCTTGCGTCGTCGGAAGCTCCCTCCCTCGCTGATCTGCCCGACCGCCTCATGGGCCCGGAGATCCGAAAGAAGCCGCTCGGCCAGCACCGCCACGATATTGATGCGGAACCGGCCGGCATGCTTGCGGCGATCCTCGATCGCCTTGAGCAGCTTCGTCTGGGTCTTCTCGCCGAAGCCGGCAAGCTCGGCTGCTTTCCCATCCTTGCAGACCCGCTCAAGATCTTCGACGGAGGAGACCCCGAGCTGATCATGAAGTGCCTTGATCTTCTTGGCGCCGAGTCCCTGGAGTTCAAAAAGCTGGAAGATTCCCTCGGGAAAGGAGCCCTTGAGTTCCTCGTAATAGTCCAGTTTTCCGGTGGTCACGAGTTCGGTGACCTTCTCGGTGATCGCCTTGCCGATCCCCTCGATCTCCCCGAGACGCCCCTCAGCCACGATCTTCTCGATCGGTTCGCTGAGAGACTCGAGCGCACGGGCGGCATTCGTGTAAGCGCGGATCTTGAAGGGATTCTCCCCCTTCAGCTCAAGCAACTGGGCGATGTGCTCGAGGATTGTGCCTACTGATGCCGAGGTCTCGCTCATAGTCTTGATGCTGTTGTATTTTCTGAAGGATCGAACTTATTACGAAGCCGGCTGGATTTCCCAGCAATGCAATTCGGTAACAACTTCGTCACATTACAGCCCGATTGTTGACACCGAAAGCCATTCACCTCTTGATTGCTTAACCTGATCCCCCCACAGGCTTTTTCCCCTGAGAATGCGCCTTGTGGCTTTAATTTTTTGTTTGCCGGTTCCGCCCAATCCTGGGGTCATGAATCGCTGCTTGTCAAATGTGCGAATCATGGAGTCAGCAAAATTCACAGTGCTGTTTTTCAAACCAATACCTCCCGGCGCTATGAGATCAGGGAGTGCAAGTCCCACGCGCTGACGATCTCCGCATGGATATGGCTCAGCACCCCACACAGCAGCTTTTTTGCCGCAAACGACGCCTTTTTTCATGGGCTGGTTTTCGGAGTGGAACGTTCCAAAAATGGAGGTCAGCAACGGCTCATGACCTGTTTTGGAACAGGAAAAGAGTGGGAAAAAGCGGGGGGGTCATTGATTGTCCCAGCGGGTGCTGGAATCATCTGGTGACAACCATCGAGCCAACGGGGCGCGTCACCGAATATCTCAATGGGCAGCCGGTCGTTTCGACCAGTACGGGAAAGCAGATCGAGATCGTTCCCGGAACCGCCCTGTCGGTAATGTTTGGCAGCGAGGCTTCCGCCTCGGGAGCACCTGCCGATACCGAACTAGGGCGACTCGGGGGATTTGAAATTTACGATGCCGCCATGAACCCAAGCGAAGTGAAGGCGCTGTATGAAGCCGGGCATACCGATGAGTCCCGGCACGCACACCCCCTTTATCCGACGACCGCTGGAGTCGGATTGGTTTTGGGGTTGATGGTTCTCTCCTTCTCGCTGAAGCCGCGTGTTAAGAAACTTCTGACCACACCTGCCGTTCCAGTTCAGCATCGCAGGCGAGCCATTAGTCCTTACTGATACTCGATCGGGCCTGACCCTTTGTTTGTTAATTCCCCCCTGAGGCAGTTCATCCCTCCCCGCCCATAGGCCTCATTGTCTGGAGTAGATTGTGACCCTACTTGGAGGGAAGCTTGGAGAGGTATTTGGCAGGATCCTTCTGGAATTTGGCGATGCAGGAATCGCAGCAGAAGGAGACCTTCTTGCCCTGATAGTCGATCGAGACGGGAGGCCCCATCTCGCCGACCTTCTCCCCTGAGACCGGGCAGGTGGAGACATCCGCCATCACGGCGGGAGCGAGCATCAGAACCAGAGACGCGAGGAGGTGTTTCATGATTCGATTAGTTAACCACGGATCAGGCCCAACGCCACTGGGAATCGAAGGGAAGTATCATTCACCACAAAAGGCACGAAAGAACACGAAAGAGGGTGAACACATCGGATGCTTGGATTTTGCAGATCTGCCAGATTTTGATCTTTTAAGAGTTGTAGCCACTGAGAAAAAACACGGGCAGACTCTTCTGTTCTCTGGTTCGTGTCGTTCGTGCTTTTCGTGGTTTCCAATCGGTTTGAGGGAATTTCTTGAGCGCATGAAAGCCGAATGATATTCAAAACACCCATGGTTGCTCTTCACAACATCCGCCGCCTGCTCGGATGCATCGTGATGACTGCAGCCCTATTCCTCTCGGCAGGTGGTCACCTGGCCCTTTTGCAGGGAGTGGCTTGGGCCACCATGATCAAGGACTTTTCCCGCTCGGGATCAGTGGCAACTGCTGTGCAGAAGACCTTCAACGGCCAGCATCCCTGCGCACTTTGTAAGAAAATTGCCGCCGAGCGTTCCCATGAGGAGAAGGCTCCCGTCACCGTGAAGGCGGAGAAGAAAGCCGAGGCCTTCGTTGCCTCGAAATCTGCGATTGTCCCCCTCCCCATTGTCCGTCGTTTTGCCTATCCCCCTCATCCTGTCGTGAATGTCCCGGAGCGCTTTTTTGCTCCGCCAGTTCCGGTGCCGATCAGCGCGCTTATTTCCTAGCGCTCCGGAAGGAGTTCCGGTCATGACCGGCCCCTTCCATCACTGATCACAAATCCTCGCCTGCCTATCGCGGGCGGGGAACTGCAGTCCGCAACAACCCATCTTGCGGCAGCAGTGCACCCAAGAACCCATGTCCCGAAACATTCAATCACCCCAAGACGGATTCACCCTGATCGAACTTCTGGTTGTCATCTCCATCGTCGCCGTATTGGCGGCCTTGGGTCTACCGGCCATCAGAAACGCCCAAGCCCAGTCACTTGCTGTCAAATGCGCCAGTAACATGCAGCAACTGGGGAAAGCCTCCCTGCTTTATGCCCAGGATAACGAGATGTGCCTGCCGGACAGCAGTCATGGGATCGAGTCCTGGACCAATTCACTCCAACCGTACGCTGGTGGCACCCTGACTTTCAGGTGCCCCGTCGACGAGGTAAAGACCAGGACTCGCACCTATGTGATCAATGACTATCTGACCAGAGCCCCCTGCGGGGCGGAATACCTGTCCGCATTGAATCAGTCGCGCTTGGTATGCGTGCAAAAGCCCAGTCAGACGGTCTTTTTCATGGAGCTATCCAAGACAGCAGGGACTCCCGATCACCTTCACCTGGCTGACATGGGTGAAAATGAGGGATCCATCTCTCCGACGACATTCGCATCGTTGGTCGGGGTGGAGCGTCATCCCGGGAAAAAAGCGAACTACATCTTTGCCGACGCCCATATGGAATCCATTCCATGGAATGATGCCCAGAGGATGCTCAACGAAGCCGGTTCCTGCTTCATCAAACCGATGCTGTAAAAGGCAGCTCTCAAAACAGACAGACTTTTAACCAATCAACTTCCTCAAATGATGAACTTCTTCAGTAAAAGCAATATCATCGTCGCGGGCTTCCTGCTTGCATTCGTTTCCACTACCTCGGCCCATATCGGCTACACGGGACGAGACTTTGGGACTTTTACCGGCAACGGATCCGATACACCGAAGCTTATCGCAAGCAACACGGTCACAGGCGACTTTGGCTGGGCGAGCGGTACCGATGCAAATCTCGGGGACAGCCACAAGACCCGGGCATTCAAATTCAGCCTGCTCGCCACGGGTCTGGTCACGCTGGAAATACAAGGCCTCGACATCATCCGTTCAGGGGTGCCCAGCAGCTCGTTGCCACACCCGGGATTCTCCATCTTCAAGGGATTGGCAGCCAGCGGATCGCATGACCAAAGTGCGGCCAGCACTGCATACAACAACGCGACTTATGGTGTCGGCAACTGGGAGGGATCTTTCAACGCCCTCGGCGATTGGGCTGTCGGTGTCGACGGCGCTGCGGCGGACTCTCCATTGTCCTATTTCACGTATGTCGCGAATGCAGCGGACGGCATTGCCGCCAACTATGGCAACGCCGCCGGGATCCGCAGCGACGGGGTTGCAGATGGATTCGTCAAGTCGTCCTTCATTCTGGGACCCGGCGATTACTCCATTTTTGTGGGAGGAGCCGACATCAGCGGAACCTCCACCGCTTCCTTCGGATTCAACGCTACCCTCTCCGTGGTGGCGATCCCGGAACCCTCCATCTATGGCTTGTTGGGAAGCGGCATTGCGGTTCTTGTGGTGGCCTACCGTCGGAGAACCTCAGTGAGGTAACCTGATATTCTAGCTTCTGCGTCAGGAGGCCTGTTTGTGTGAACGGGGGGCGTGCAAGCGCCCCCCGTTTTTCATGACACAACAACAGGGTTGGTAATGCTTTTCATTACGAGTAGCTAAGCGTTTTGGCCAATTGAGGAGGCAGGGAAAGGGATCAAGATTATCCCTGTCATGAACACATCACCACACACCTCAAAATCCCTGCTTCTTGTCGGAGCTCTGGGAATCACAGCCCTGCTGAGCGCCTGTCAGACTGCTCCGCCGGCACCCCCTGCGAATGCCGTCACCTGCGACAAATGCAAGATGGTCTGGGTGGAGCACTCCTACAATGCGGGCTATGCAAAGCACCCCGGGGTTTACATCCCCGTGAAAAGCAAAGTCATGGTCTGTCCCGATTGCGAATCGGCTGTCGTCACCTTCTTCAAGACCGGTCAACTCAAGCACCATTGCTCGCATTGCGGAGGCAGCCTCACGCACTGTACCTACCACTGATCACGCTGGTCGTCACATGGGGGCCGGTCGTCGAGAGACGCTCGGCCCTGTGACCTTGGCTGCCACTTCCCCGGTATTCCGATCACCCCTGAAGGAAGCGTGCGAGCTCTCTCCTCAGAATTTCCCGGGCGTGGCTGAGTCGGCGTTCCACGGCCTTCACAGAGCATCTCACAACCGACGCAATCTCGGCGTGGGAGAGCCCCTCGTACTCCGCCAGCACCAGCACTTCACGTTGGTCCGGAGGAAGGGTCGCGATGGCTTTCCTGATCGCTTCCCCCCGCTCTCGAGCATCCGCAGATCTGGCTGGATCTCCCGGTGCCGTCTGCTCGTCGGCGTCATCCAACGGCGATTCCGGATGGCGGCCACGCCAGCGCAGATGATTGCGGACGAGGTTAGCGGCGATTCCGAAGAGCCAGGTGGAGAAAGGACGTGCGGAGTTACCAGGGCGGTATCGAGCCCGGGTGAGATAGAGACGGACGAAGGTTTCTTGGGCCAAGTCGGAAGCCACGGAGGCATTTCCGGTCATCCGGTAGATCATGGCTGTCACACGGGGACTCCAATCGTCCATGAGGCGGTTCAGGGCTGAATCGTCTCCTCCAGCAAGGGCCCTCATTGCGGCGATCTCCCTGCTCTCGCCGGACTCACCGAAATTCCCGGGATCTTCCATCAGTGGCGGCCGCAGGAATCGATGACCAGAGGCAGAACCTTCAACAGATAGTCCCGGCGCTTGCCAGGAGGCAGCTGTGCGGCCACAGCATAAAAATGATCGAGCATGGCTAGCCGTGTTTCGGTGCGGATGCGGTCGGTCTCGGCCACCGCAGTCCTGATCTCCGAGGTGATGCTTCCTGAACCGAGAGCGAGAGTCTCGAGGCGGGCATTGGCATCGCACATGGCGTCACAGAAGGAACCGCATCGACTGCCATAAGAACGCTCGAGATCGCGCAACCGTTCCTCCTCCGAGGCAGGGAGCCCGTATTCACGGCAGATCCAGGAGGAGGGCGTGGCCGGAACGAGGCATCGGCGCGTGATGAAGAAAGCCGCCACCCCGGCGAGCAGGATGACCAGCAGCGTCAGGATCGCCCGCTTCATCGTCCGTGCACGTGGAGGGAAAGGAGATCGACCGAGCGGAGGTAGAGGGCCTCACCAGCAGAACGGGCCTGGAGGTTACCGGCAACCACACCGACGAACACCGCAACAACAGCGGCCGCAGTGGTAAAGCGCGGGAAAGCGAAAAGGGAAAGCCATCCCTCGGAACGGGATCCATGGCGACGACTTTCGATCCTTGACCAGACTTCACGCCGAAAGCCCGTTCCCGCTTCGGGAACTTCCTTCCACTCGCGAAGGAGGGAGGAGAGTTGGTGGTCCGGATTCATCGTTCGGTGGCAGGCTTCATGGTGATCGAAAGACAGCGACGGGGGCAGGCTTTTTCTAGGCATGACCCCCGTCGCGCGTCCATCCGGTTACTTGCAGCAGGAGCCGCACTTACCGTCCGTGCACTTGGCACAGGCCGAGCAGGTGCTCTTGCAGCACTTTCCGCAGACTCCCTCGGCGGCTGTGGCCGCAGCGAGTCCGAGTCCGGCGATGACGGCGAGCAGGGCGCCCGCTTTGATCAGTGTCTTCATGGTGTGTTGTCCTTTGTTACGGGCGGGAATCATTCCCGTCCTGAACGTGATTCACCGCCGGGGACAAAATCCCCCCAACTTTTTTCGCTCACATGAAATCGCCGGATTCACTGATGCCCGTGATTTTCATGGCCACAGAATGCACAAGGATTGAGCTACCCTATCGTGTGTGTCTGATAAAAGCCGCGCCCAGTTCGGCCTTCCGCTCAGCTTTTGTGCCCCTTGTGCCTTTTGTGGCTAAGCCCTTTTTCTTAGAAGATCGCGGGCTATGCAAGCAAGGCGGCCATCTCACGAGCAGCCTGTTCCATTCCCACAAACAACGATCTCGAAACAATCGAGTGGCCGATGTTCAACTCGACGAGCTTCGGCAGCGCCAGAATCGGCTTCACGTTAACGTAGTTGAGCCCGTGACCTGCGTTGACTTGAATGCCAGCTTCGGAGGCAAGACGGGCGGCCGCGATGAGGCGTGCAAGCTCCGCATCACGGGCGACACCCGAAGCCTCGGCGTAGGCCCCGGTGTGGAGTTCCACGACGGGTGCCTCAAGTGATGCCGCGGCCTCGATCTGTCCCGGCTCCGGGTCGATAAAAAGGCTGACGCGGATTCCGGCATCGCGCATGGCCTTCAGCGTCGACTCCAGCGCGGCGCGGTGGGCAATGCAATCAAGACCTCCTTCGGTCGTCACCTCCTCGCGCGACTCTGGCACGAGACAGACATCCGCGGGCAGCACCTTCAGGGCGATCGCCACGATCTCGGGGGAATTCCCCATCTCGAGATTCAGCTTTGTGCCGATGGCTTCCTTGAGCCGGAAGATGTCGTGGTCGACGACATGGCGTCGGTCCTGCCTGAGGTGGGCGGTGATGCCGATAGCCCCGCCTCGCTCAGCGGCCAAGGCCGCCTCCACGGGATCGGGTTCGACGTTGATCGAGGAACTGTTCTTGGCGTAGCGCGCCTGCCGCACGGTGGCGACATGGTCGATATTGACCCCGAGAACGGCTCCCACGGTATTTAGTGGCGGAAGTGGCGCTTGCCCGTGAAGACCATGGCCATGCCTCGCTCATTGGCGGCTGCCTTGACCTCCTCGTCACGCATGGATCCACCCGGCTGAATGGCTGCAGTGGCCCCGGCCTCGGCGGCAGCGATGAGACCATCGGGGAAGGGGAAGAAGGCATCCGAGCAGACGACGCTCCCCTTGAGGGAGAGTCCGGCCTCACCGGCTTTCCAGACGGCGATGCGGGAGGAATCGACACGCGACATCTGGCCGGCGCCGATCCCAAGCGTGCGATCCTTGCCGGCATAGACGATGGCATTGCTCTTGACGTGCTTCACAACTTTCCAACCGAACTCCATCGCCTCGATCTCGTCCTTGGTGGGAGGGCGGGAGGAAACGACCTGGTGTTCGATGGCCCCGGCACCCAGCGTAGCTGCTGCGTCCGCATCCTGAACGAGAAGCCCGCCGATGACCGATCGGATGTCGCGGTCGGTTGAGGGGATCTCCTTGAGCAGACGCATCAGGCGGAGGTTCTTTTTCTTCTGCAGGAGGGCACGGGCGTCGGCCGAGAACTCGGGGGCGATGATCACCTCGCTGAAGATCTCGGAAATGGCGCGGGCGAGAGCCTCGTCGACCGGTCGGTTCGCAATGATGATGCCGCCGAAGGGTGCGGAGCGGTCGGTCGCGAAGGCTTTCTCCCAGGCCTCGCTCAGGTTCTCGTCGCTGCCGACGCCGCAGGGGTTGGTATGCTTGAGGATGGCGACGGTGGGCTTGGCGAACTCCGAGATCAGGCGGGTGGCCGCGGTGATATCGAGGATGTTGTTGAAGGAGAGTTCCTTGCCATGGAGTTTCTCGAAGTAGTCGAAGAAGCCGCCGTAGAGTTCGGCCTCCTGGTGGGGGTTCTCGCCGTAGCGCAGGCGTCCCTCGAGCGGGAACTCGAGCGAGAGGTTACCGGCGGGAGCGCTCTCGTTATCGAGCCACGAGCTGATGGCGCGGTCGTAGGCCCCGGTGGTGGCAAAGGCCTTCACCGCAAGGCGGGCTCGAAGCTCGGGGGTGGTCTCGCCGTTGCCGGCCTTCATCGCGTCCAGGATGCGGGGATAGTCCTCGGGGTCGACGACCACGGTGACGGAGCGGTTGTTCTTGGAAGCGCTTCGGATCATCGAGGGACCGCCGATGTCGATCTGCTCGATGGCCTCCTCCAGTGTGACGCCCTTCTTGGCAACGGTCTGCTCGAACGGGTAGAGGTTCACGCAGACGAGGTCGATGGGCAGGATGCCGTGCTCCGCGGCCTGGGCGGCGTGCTTCGCGTCGTCGCGCAGGAAGAGCAGTCCGCCGTGGACCTTCGGGTGGAGGGTCTTCACGCGGCCGTCCATCATCTCGGGGAATCCCGTGAAATCGGAGATCTCCTTCACCGGGATGCCGGCGGCGGCGATCGCCTTGGCAGTGCCTCCGGTGGAGAGGAGCTCGACACCGAATTCATGGAGGCCGCGGGCGAAGTCGATGAGACCGGTCTTGTCGGAGACCGAGAGGAGGGCGCGTTGGATTTTCATGAAGGAAAGCTCTTTGTGTTCACGCGGTATGCGTGAACCGGAAGCAGTGAAGGTTGGAGGAAACCTCCGAGGAGTTCAATGATTGGGGAGAATTTCCCGGCATCTCGGCAAAAAAACTATCCGCGCAGATGCGAGAAATAAAATGCCATCAATTCGGGACCGGCCATCACCCAGAGCAGAGCCCCCAGCGCGAGGTATGGGCCGAAGGGGATCCTCACCCCCGAGCGACCGCTCGTCAGCGCCATGGTGGCCACCCCGATCACCGCCCCGATCACGGATCCGGCAAAGAGCGAAAAGAAGACGCCCTGCCATCCCAAGAAAGCCCCGATACAGGCGAGAAACTTCACGTCACCGAATCCCATCGCCTCGCGCGGCAGGATGACCTCGGTTACCGAGGCTCGGATGGGCATCAGGTCACCCAGTCCGTTCAGAGGCCACTCCCTGTTCCCGTGCTGCAAGACCGAGTGGCTGATCGAAAGGCGGCCGGGACCGAGCAACTCGCCGTTGATCTCCAAAGAGGCAGACTCCGCCTCGATCCGGTCGCTTTCACGGTAGAAGAACTCCGCCAGAGGCAGGCGCTCCTCCCCGAGGAGAAGTTCGGGATCCTCTTCCGCCCCGGCTATTTCGAGAGCCATCGGCTGATCTGGGCAGAGTTTTCTCCGACCGAAGGCCAGCTTGCCCAGTTCCACGACACCCCAGAGGACGCAATAGCCGCTGGCCGCGCCGACCGCCGACCAGAACAGTCCCCGCCACCAGACCGCCTCACCGAGCAATCCGGGCAGTAGCGTCGCGCAGATCACGCCAGCCGCCGTGCCTCCGAGGGTGATCTCGTCGGGAATGATCAGATGGTCGAAATCGATGAAGGTGGCCGCAACAAGCAGAGACAGGAAAATCCAGAAGACAGGTGCCAGCGGCAGGCCGAACCGTCCCCAGGCCAGGAGATACAGCCCCCCGGTCAGCAACTCCACCAGCGGATAGCGGAGAGCGATCGGCATCGCACACCCCGAACAGCGCCCTCTGAGCAGGACCCAGCTGGCAACGGGGAGATTCTCATGCCACGGGATCGTCTTGTTGCAGGAGGGACAGAAGGAGCGTCGCGGATTCAGGAGCGAGATCCCCAGCGGCAGCCGATGAATGACGGCGTTGAGAAAAGATCCGGTGATCAGGCCGAGCAGACCGACCGCGATCCAGGAAACAGCGGGAAGCGCGGTGTAGCTCAACGAGGGTCGGATTTACTCGCGGGGCAGACGCTCCTCGACGATCTCGCAGAGGACATGAAGCAGGAACTGTTGCGCCTCCTGGATACGGGCCGTCTCCGTTCCGGGAACGACCAACTCGATGTCGGCCGCTCCTTTGGTGAAGCCGCCACCCTTGCCCAGGAAGGCGACCGTGGTGATCCCGCGACGGCGGGCCTCCTCGAGAGCGGAGAGAATGTTGCGCGATTTTCCGCTGGTGGTCAGGACGACGAGAACATCTCCCTTCTGACCGAAGGCCGCGACCTGACGCGAAAAGACCTCGGTGAAATCATAGTCATTTCCGATGGCCGTGAGCAGCCCCGCGTCGACCGTGAAGGCCATCGCAGGGTAGGGGCGGCGATCCTCCTTGAACCGGCAGGTGAACTCCGTGGCCAGATGGGCGCTGTCGCTCGCGCTGCCTCCGTTGCCGCAGAACATCAGCTTGTTCCCGGCGAGCAGGGCATCTCCCACGGCGGCGGCGGCCTTCTCAAGATCAGCCTGCAACGGGGTGAGAGAGGAAAGAACCTCCTGCAGGGCGTTCAGGGAACTTTGGAACTGGCTCATCGCAAGCGACATTGGACGGGAGCACGCCCCGCCGTCAAGGGAGGAGGGGTTAGGCGGCGGACTCGTTAAAACCGTTGAAGCGTTAAAAAGGTTACAAGAGTACGAAGGAAGCGTCCGAATTTGACTTTTCCTTTCTTCCCTTTTTGACGCGCCCGCCAAGAAAGCACCCAAAATCAAGAGCCATTTCTGTTTTGGATCCTCGTTGTAACTGTTCTAACACTTTTAACCCTCTCCTTCCCCATTACCGATCCCCCATTCCCCAAGTTCCAACTCCTACCTTCCAGCTCCTACAATTGACACCCTGCAGGGCAACCGCTTTGATCCCTCCAGCATGGCACTCACTTTCAGGCTCACCCTCGGACTGGCCGGCATCGCCGCCGTGCTCCTGATGTCCGGATGCGCCGCCCCCGAACCTCCGCAGATCAAGCTCGAGAAGGCGAATGTCCTTCCTCTCTCCATCAATCCGGACTTCGTCCTCCGCAAGAAGACCCAGTTCCTGAACGACCCGGCCACGTTCCCGAAAGCCCTGGCCAATCAAAGCGAGGCGATCGACTTCGAGCGCCGCTACTACATGTGGCCGGCTACCACCAAGCTCGACAGGCAGGCCCTCACCGGAAACTACCTCGACTTCTACTGGTGGAACCATGGCCAACCCGCCGACGTCACGGTCCGCCTGGAATACCGTCAGGCGAATCTCGGGAACTTCGTCATGGCTCGCGAGAAGAGCTACACCGGCGTCAAGGGATCGACCAAGACACAGTTCACGATCGTCGGCGACGACTACCTCGAGAACGGCCCTATCACCAACTGGCGCTGTCTTCTCATCGTCGACGGCAAAATCGTCGGCCTGACCCAATCCTACCTCTGGCGCTGACCGGGCGCCCACACTCTCCCCATGCGCCCCGACATCGAAAAACTCCTCATCCTCCAGGATCGTGACCAGAAGCTGAAGGCCGTCCTGACCGAGATCGCCGCCCTCCCCGCCGAGAAGGCTGCCCGCGACCGCGAACTCAAGTCAGCCGACGACCGCCTCGAGGCTGCACGCACGCGCCAGAAAGAAATCGAGGTCGAGCGCAAGAAACTCGAGGTCGAGGTCAAGGCCAAGCAGGACCAGATCTCCCGCTACAAGAACCAGCAGCTCGAGACCCGCAAGAACGAGGAATTCGCCGCCCTGCGCCACGAGATTGAGGTCGCGGAGAAGATCATCATCGAGATCGAGGACAGGGAACTCGTCCTGATGGAAGAGGCCGAGAGCCTCAAGCCCGCGCTCCAGACCGCCCTCGACGCCCACACCGAGGAAAAGAAAAAGGTCGAGAGCCACATGACTTCCCTTACCGCCCGCAAGGAGACCCTCGAGACCCGCAAGAGGGAACTCGAGGCTGAACGCCCCGGTCTGACGACGGACATCGACGAAGACCTCCTCGACCGCTACGAGCGCCTCTTCAAGACCAAGAACGGACTGGCGCTGACAACCGTCGAGCACGAGACCTGCGAAGGCTGCCACATGAAGGTCACCCACCAGTCGATCCTCGAGGTGAAGGCCGAGATGGAGATTGTCAGCTGCCCGCAGTGTGGGAGGCTTCTCTACGAGCCTCAATAGTTTGGAGCTTGGGATTCTGCCTCGATCCTAAACTTACAACAGATGCAGGCTGCTGTTTTCTCGAAAATTGAAGATGTGCTAATCGTAATTGCGAATGTGAGTTTTGTGCTGCAGATAATTTATTTTCAAAAACTCATTACACTTCTGCGCTCAAATTATCAGGAATTATGGATACATTTGGGTAAGCCGAAGGGCTTTTTAACGGGTGGATCAGAAAGTCGCTGGCTCTTTTTTGATATCATTTTAGGCGCTCCTCATTGGGCACCCAAACACGAAGATCTTTTAGATAAAGTTCGCGAATTCCATCGCTACAGAAATCTCTGCGGAGGGTGTTTTATTCTAGTAATAGCTTTCAACGTTCTTGAAAGCTACTTGCCCCGCTCTTAAAGGCTTGGAAGTTTTGATGCCGCGCTAGGCGTCGCGAGTGAAGCTGTAGCGAGCTACTGCGAACGAGCAGCAACAACGCGCGGCGCAAAAATCCCAAGCCTTCCAAGTCTAGGAGTTGAGCATGGCCCGCATTTGCGCAAACCCATCCAAAATTTCTGATTCTTCAAGCGGAGCGGTCAAAATCTCCTCCATCGAGCCTGATTCGACCCCCTCCCCGTCCAGTTCCTTAAGGAAAGAGCTGGGAGTGCAGGAAAGGGTCGTCCCGAATTTCTTCCGCGTGGCGCAGTGGGTGATGGTCAACCGATGCCGCGCACGCGTGATGCCGACATAAAGAAGCCTGCGTTCCTCGTCGACGGTTCCCTCGCTCTTGGAGCGTTCGTGGGGAAGCAGCCCCTCCTCGGCGCCGACGAGCCAGACCTGGGAGTATTCGAGTCCCTTGGCCGCATGGAGGGTGATGAGCGTGACGCCGTCTCGTTCCTCGGCTTTCTCCTCCTCTTTTTCCTGCTCGAGCATGAGTCCGTCGAGGAAGCCGCGGGCTCCGTCGCGGGGATGTTTCTCACAGTAGCCGGTCAGGGCATTGAGGAGCTCCCGGACGTTTTCCTGGCGGTTGTCGGCCTCCTCCTCGGTCTTGCAGCTCTTCTTGAGATCCTCGAAGTAGCCGCACTCCTCCAGAATGGTGCGGAGGATGGCTGCTGCATCGGCCCCCGGGGTCTGTAACTGGATGCGGTAAGCACCCCACTCCTCGGTGAAGCGCTGGATCGCGCCTCGGGTGCGCGAGGAACTGACGTCGAGATGTTCGGGATCATTAAGAATGGCAAGGAGTCCCTTGCCGTTCTTGGCCCCGGCCTCGGTTGCAAGCTGCAGGGTGGCCGCGCCGATGCCGCGTGGCGGGTTGGCCAGCACGCGTAGGAGCGCGTTGTCATCGTCGGGATTGAGGAGGGCGCCGAGGTAGGCGACCACATCCTTCACCTCGCGCCGGTCAAAGAAGCTCTTCCCCCCCACCACGCGGTAGGGGATGCGCCGCTCGCGCAGCATCTCCTCGAACTGCCGCGACTGGGCGTTCATCCGGTAGAGGATGGCGAAGTCGGTCCACGGGCGGGCCTTCGAACTCTGTGGGCCGGCGGCCTGGATCTCGTCGGCAATGAACTCGGCCTCGGTCTTGTCGTCAGCCGCCGAGAGGATGCGGATGACCTCCCCTTCCTTGACGTCGCTCCAGAGGTTTTTTCCGCGTCGGCGGGCGTTGTTTTTGATCAGTCGGTTGGCGACCTTGAGGATGACGTCGGTGCTCCGGTAGTTCTGCTCGAGCTTAATGACCTCGGGATCGGGGAAGTGCCGCTCGAATTCCAGCAGGTTGGAGGCCTCGGCCCCGCGCCATCCGTAGATGCTCTGATCATCGTCGCCGACCACGCAGATGTTGGGTCGTTCCTCGCCCGCCAGCAGGCTCACGAGCTCGAGCTGGAGCTTGTTCGTGTCCTGGAATTCGTCGACGAGGATATGCCGGTAGCGTGCGCGCCATTCCTCGCGCGCCTCGGGATGGTCGCGTAGCAGGACGCGGGCATTGAGCAGCAGGTCGTCGAAGTCCATCGCATTAAGCGTGCGAAGACCGTCCTGATATTTGGAGAAAAGGCTGCCCAGCGCGGTGCCGGGCTCGTCGGGTTCACCGACACCGAGGTTCTTGGCCTTGCTGATGACGTGTCGGGCGAGGTTGGGGTCGAGCGGGTTCTCCTTGTCGTGGATGCGCGCGGCGAGCTTCTTCATCAGACCCATCTGGTCGGACTCGTCAAAGATGCTGAAGTTCTCCTTGTAGCCGAGCAGGTGGGCGTGGCGTCGGAGCATCCGCACGCAGAGGGAGTGGAAGGTGGAGAGTGTGATCTGCTTGGCCTGTTCGGGATTCACCATGCCGCCGACGCGCTCACGCATCTCCTTGGCGGCCTTGTTGGTGAAGGTCACCGCTAGGATCGAGGAGGGATCCGTCCCCTGCGCCACCAGCCAGGCGATGCGCGCGGTGAGCACACGGGTCTTGCCGGTGCCCGCTCCAGCCAGGATCAGAAGCGGCCCCTCACCGTGCGTGGCGGCACGGTACTGCTCGGGATTGAGATCAAAGAGGCGG
This sequence comes from Spartobacteria bacterium, assembly GCA_947471565.1. GTDB lineage: Bacteria > Verrucomicrobiota > Verrucomicrobiia > Chthoniobacterales > UBA6821 > UBA6821. Next base: position 15,974 of record CANIVT010000023.1, read on the forward strand.
AAAGAAGACAAAGGATGAAGGATAAATGAAGAATGAAAAATTAGGGGATCAGCGCCTCGCTAGGAACATCCGATTTCCCGGACTTCCCCCTTTTTCATTTTTCATTCTGCCTTTTGCCTTATCCCTGAATTTGCTTCGCAAATTCACGCACAATCCGCGGGTAGAGCTCATGCTCGGCGACCTGAATCCGCGCATGAAGGCTCTCCGCCGTATCACCGGACAGGACCGGCACGCGACTCTGTCCGAGGATCTTGCCGGTGTCGACGCCGGCATCGACAAGATGGACGGTGCAACCGGCCTCGGGTACCCCGGCCTCCAACGCCTGACGCCACGCCTCGAGTCCCCGGAAAGCCGGAAGGAGGGAGGGATGGATGTTCAGAATCCTCCCGGGGAAGGCCTCGAGCAGGGGAGCCTTGATGACCCTCATGAATCCGGCCAGCACCACGAAATCAACCCGCGCCTCACGGAGATGGCGGACAAGTTCCTCCTCCGCCTCGGGAGTCATCTTCGTACGGAAGGGGCCGGGAGGGAGAAAGTGCGTGGGGATTCCGAACTCCCTGCCAAGAGGGAGGATCCCCGCTGTCTCGATGTCGGAGAGGACGATGGCGGGTGTGGCGCCCAGAGTTCCCTCCTTCCATGCCTCGGCAAGAGCGCGGAAGTTCGATCCCTTTCCGGAGCCGAGGACGCCGAAGCGTGGTCCCGGGATTTCAGGGGCAAAAGAAAACCCCGGCCTGGAAGGACCGGGGTTGTTCATCCCTTGCGGGGAGAGGTTCAAAGGAACCGGATCAGTTCGCGGCGACCACTGGATCAACAGTAGGGTCGACGTTCACACGGCGACCGGCGCGGTCGAAGCGGACCTTGCCGTCCACAAGCGAGAAGATCGTGTAGTCGCGGCCGAGACCGACGTTGCGGCCGGGCAGATACTTGGTGCCACGCTGGCGGATGATGATGTTGCCGGCAACGACGCTCTGGTCTCCGAACTTCTTCACGCCGAGGCGCTTGCTGATGCTGTCGCGTCCATTCTTGACGCTTCCCTGTCCTTTTTTATGGGCCATGGCTCGTAGGGGTTGGTGAGTGGGTGAAAATTAGGCGGAGATCTTGGTGATCTTCAGTTCGGTAAGCTGACGGCGGTGGCCGACGGTGCGGTGGTAGCCCTTGCGGCGCTTGAACTTGAAGGCGATGACCTTGTCGTCCTTGTACTGCTCGACGACCTCGGCCTTCACGGAGGCTCCGGAAACGAGAGGGGTGCCAAGGTTGACCTTGTCGCCGTTGACGACGAGGAGGACATCGCTGAAGGTGGTCTCTTTGCCGGCCTCGACGTTGAGCTTCTCAACGCTCAGGACGTCGCCTTCGGAAACGCGGTACTGTTTGCCGCCGGTCTGGATGATTGCGTAGGACATGGGAAATTTGTGGAAAAAGGATGGGGAGCATGCCACGCCCCGCGCGGGCCGTCCATCAATTTTTTCGATTTTTCTCTCTTGCTCCGGGGCCTTTCGTCCGTATGATGCCCGACCCATCAATGCTCGGGTGGTGAAATGGCAGACACGTACGTTTGAGGGGCGTATGCCGAAAGGCATGGGGGTTCAAGTCCCCCCCCGAGCACCACTTTCTGCGGCCAGTGGCCTGAAGGGATGGATGAAACCAAGTCGGATTCTTCCTTTTGCCTTTTTCGAAGAACGGCGGACGTTTACCACATCCCGATGCCCCGACATTTTTCTTCCCTGATCCTGAGCGGCACGATGCTCGCCCTCACCGGTTGCGCCCTGGACGAAGCGTCCGTCTCCCGTCAACCAGCCCCGCAGGCCTCCGCCGCCCCGCTTGAGGTCGCCCCGTCGGCCCCCCGTTCACTGTGGCCCTCGGACGCCCCGCCGATCCGGGCCGTCTCCGCGATCCTGATCGACGCGCGCACGGGCAGGACCCTCTACGAAAAGAACGCCGATGCCCCGAGGCAGGTTGCCAGCACCCAGAAACTGGTCACCGGCCTGATCGTGGCGGAACAGGATCCCCTTGATACCCCCGTGAGGATCGCGCCGGAAGACACCCGGGTGGAACCGACGAAGGTCGGGCTCCGCACTGGGGAAACCTACCCCCGTCGCCAATTGCTCTGCGCGATGATGGTCAAGAGCGCCAATGACTGCGCCGCAGCCTTGGCTCGCTCCCACTCCGGAAGCATCGCGGCCTTTGCCGAAGAGATGAACGGGATCGCCCGCCGCTGCGGCGCCACCTGCTCGCGGTTCGTCAATCCCCATGGCCTGCCCGCCTCTCAGCATTCCACGGCGCGCGACATGGCCCGCATCGCCTTCAGGGCCTACCGCAATCCCGACCTGCGCCAGGCCATGGCCCTGCGCTCCTACTGTTTCCATTACGCGAACGGCCGCCTCTGCTTCCTTGATCCGACCAACAAGCTTCTCCAGATCTCGCCCTGCTACAACGGCATGAAGACGGGCTACACCGAAAGCGCCGGTAAATGTCTTATCACCAGCTACAGCCGGGGAGGGCGGGAACTGATCCTTGTTCAGTTAGGCAGCCACGCTCCGCAGATCTTCAACGATGCCCAGAACGTCATCGCTTGGGCGGAGAGCAAGTGAGGTGGAAGGCCTGAGAAAGTTAAAACCGTTGAAGAGTTAGAAAGGTTACGAAGGGTTGAATGAGTCGACTCTTCGCGGAATCGGGAATCATGATCCTTCCTGAGAGTTCTGCGGATTGACCTTGTAACGGTTCTAACCTTTTTAACACATTCCCTGTTCCCGATCTCTCTTCAGCCCT
>CANIVT010000024.1 GCA_947471565.1 Spartobacteria bacterium
AGTGATGCTACAAGCTGGTTTCCTTCTTCAGCGGGATCCATGAATCAGTTTTTTTAGATTATCCCATGTCCAAGTGTAAACTTTGTCAGTGGATTTTGCGGCAGTGGGTTTGAGGCATTGTTTATCACTGCGCCCCCGCAAGAGGAAATAAGCAACCCCCTCCTCCTGAGCGATTTGAACCTCCGCAGAAACTCCGGTAGCGGCATTTGTGTGTTCCCCGCAAATCACAATGACAACATCACATCCTTTAATTCGAGTTCTCGCCTTATCTTTCCAGTTCTTGTCGATCGCTTCTTTTATGGAGAAGTCTTGAATACTAAAGGGGGTATCCTCGTTTTTGGATTGCCCGATCAGTAGAACTTTTAGATCAAGGTCATGATTATAGTCAAAACTGATAAAAGCGCGTTTGGAGGTAGGCATATTGATGAAAGCGATGGGGCTTATCTTTAATGGCCCCCTTAATCCCACGAGGCAACCAGAATATGCGCTTTTGACAGTGCCAGAAGCAGCTCCCGAAGATTGGGGTTCAAGGGAATATCGACTGGAGTTTTGGATACCCTTTTCGCAACGTAGGTCACCCAATCTTGGAACCACACAAGACCACTGATCCCACCCCAGAAGAAAAGCCCACCAAAGCCGAGGATACTCAAGCCTCCGCCATGGATGACTTCAAGCTTCCCTCGCAACAGGAGGGTGCCCAGCGCATGATTGTTTGTGAGGGAGGTTGCGAGTGATTTCAATCTGAAATCCGCAAACTTCAAATCATACTCTCGCCTCGGGCAATTCCTTCCAGTCTGTCGTATAGTGGGCGGAATGTCTCTCTGATCGCATCTGCCAGCCCTTGCCTGAGCGGAGGGTTCCTTGGGATGCGCGGGTGATCACGGGGTTCTTGGGATCACCCATGCGGCGGTTGATCTCGTCCACGATCTTATCCACGTGGATAACCGATGCCTTGGGACGGTCGAAAAGCTCCGGCTGGTATTCATCCTCTGCCACAAGGTGGGCGAGTTGGATGCCGGTTTTCTTGTAGCGGTATCCGGGTCGGTAGATCTGTTGGAGCAGATCACGGGCCTGAGCCATGAGTTCTGCCGTCGAGTTCGTCGGGCGATCCAAGGTGATCCCGATGCCAGGGCAATACTGCGGGTCGTCCTTCTTAAAGCGATTCGTCCTCAAGAAGACCTCCATGCTTGTGGCCAGTAGTCCGTAGCGGCGGATCTTCTCGCTGGCTCGGGCAACGTGATTGGCAAGGGCTTCTTCTAGCTCCTCTAGGCCCTCCACAGGGCTTCCAAAGGAACGGCTGGCCATCACTCCCTTGCGATCCGGTGGCATTTCCTCCAGTTCCATGCAGGGAATGCCATTGAGTTCCCGGAGCATCCTCTCGCCGATCACACCCATGCTCTTGCGAATGGCTGCTGGGTCGGCCTGCTTGAACTCCAGGGCTGTCTTAACCCCCATTCCCCTGAGACGCTGGGCAAGGTTCTTTCCAACTCCCCAAAGATCGCCGGTTTCCATTCCCGAGAGAATCCCATCCGGATCCCAGTAGCTCGTGAAATCAAAGACTCCGCCCGTAACGGTCTTGTTCTTTTTGGCATGGCGGTTGGCTGCCTTGGCCAGGAGTTTCGTAGAGCCGATGCCGATACAGACGGGAATGCCGGTCCACTGGAGCACCTTGGCTCTGAGAGCACGGGCGGTTTCCTCAGTGAATCCCTCTGGGAGCTGAAGAAAAGCCTCGTCGATGGAGTAGACCTCAATCGCAGGTACCTCATCCCTGAGGATGCTCATCACCCTGGCGCTCATGTCGCCGTAGAGCGTGTAGTTGCTGCTGAAGACATGCACCCCATGCTTCCGAATCACTGCCTGCTGTTCGTGCAGAGGAGCACCCATGGGTATGCCTAGGGCCTTGGCCTCGTCGCTACGGGAAATGATGCAGCCATCATTGTTGGAGAGAACCACCACGGGCTTTCCCATCAGGGCAGGATTGAAGACCCGCTCGCAGGAGCAGAAGAAGTTGTTGCAGTCGACGAGGGCGAGTCGGGTCATGGGTCAGGGCTTTAGCACCAGTTTTCCAATGAGAGGGATACGTGAGAAAAGCCTTCGGAAGAAACCACGACAGTTCACCCTGATTTCCTGCTTCACAACCTTACCCTTGCGCATCTTGATCAGGAGTTCTCTTTCTTGCAGTGGATCCAGCGAAAACGAAAACCCTTCCACGTAGGGCCCTTGAGGAAGCCTGATCGTTCCTGAAAACCACGTTGCTGGCACAGGATCCGGTCCGTCGATCTTGTATTGGCCATAAACCTCCTTGAGGAAGAACTGTCCGTCCCGAATCTCCCATGTGCCGATATAATTGCGGTGGCAAGCCGTGGAACCGATTTCAGAAAAAACCGATAAGGGGTTGCGAGCATCGTATTCCATATGGAACTCATGCAGGATCCTTGGATGATCCCTAGGAATGTCGGGAAAATTCACCATGAACACAGACCCCCCGTTCAGAATGAGTTTTTCGTAAGTTTGGTGGGTCATGGTTGATAAGTGTTGGAGATCCTTGGGCTACTCCCCCTTGAGCAGTCGGAGGGCATTTTCCTCAGGAATGCCTGCCTCCTTGATCCTCCGGATGGCTGCCTCGATGTCGTAGGCGACACGGCGGAGTTTGAACAAACCCATGCCCGAATCATAGATGCCGTAAGCGGCATTGGGATTTTCATCGCGGGGCTGACCCACGGAACCGACGTTGACAGCGCACTTCTTGGATCGATCGAGCAGAGTATTGCCTTCCCAAATCAGCCCCCATCCAATCCTGCCCTTGATATCGGTAACCATTTCCGGACGATGCGTATGGCCGACGAAGCAGACCGCAGCGGATTGCTGCTGAAAGTGGTGTGCGGCAACCATATCCGTGTTGAGGTAGTTGAAGGCCTCGGGTGCAATGGCGAGGCTCGCATGAGTGACAGTGAACTCATGAACCCCGGCGGTGTACGGTAGAGACCTCAGCCATTCCATCTCTTTGGTGGTGATGGACTTTATGGCATATCTCAAGGGCGCCTCGATCCGTTTGCTCAGAACGAAGTTCTCAAGACCTTTGGCGAGGTACTCGTCATGGTTACCCATTACCGTTGTGGGGCACCGATCTCTGATCAGCTTCAAACATTCCGCAGGAGCCCCTCCATACCCAACGATATCCCCCAGACAGACGATCTCATCGACCTCCTGTCGCTCGATGTCGGCAAGCACGGCTTCAAGAGCATCGATGTTGCCATGGATGTCGGAGATAAGGGCAATGCGGGGCATATCACTTGCGGATTTTCACTCTCTGGCAGGGCGATCCATCCAGTCAGTCATTCGAGCAAACGATTTGATGGTTCGTGCATTAAAAAAGATTATCGGTTCATCAACTGCGTCTTTTTTTACGGTCGCTACAAAACCGATTGAGCACAACCGACGATCCCGCACCGCGCAAAGCTCACAGCATAGATCCACGTAATCATCCCATTCCTGAGAGGGCTCCGAGAACGAGAGCATACTGAATCCCGAAACAAGTGTTACCGGATTCAGATTGAACCCAGGAATCCTTGCCGCACGGTCCTTAAGAAACTGGAACCCATCGATATCCATATCCTCTTCCAGGTTCACGACGATCCGCTCGACTAGGAGACAGCCTCCCTCCTCGTACTCAAATACATCCGTTTCCACGTCGAGGGTAACCGTGGTTTCAAGAAAGGAAAAAGTGGACGGAATGTAATAAGCAAACGGGTCTCTCTCTACCCGTACGGGTCTGATCCTGGTTTCATTTCCCTCCGAATCGCCATTTGTGATCTCCATAGATATCAGGGCTTTGGTGTGATCTGACCGTAGATGAACTCAGGGGCCGTTTCCCCACTGAAGTAGAACATCATGGCTGGACAGAGCCAGACGGCCTCCATCTCGATGATTTTCTGATCAGGATCGCTGGGATCCTTTAGGATCGGATACTGGGCAAGATATTCGCAGCCCCCTTCCTTGACTCTCTCGCCTGACCAGATCCGGCTCAGAATGCAGTTGGCCGTGGGAAAGTGGATCGTGGAGAAGATGAGTTCGGCCCGCTCGCATTCATCCCCCACAACGGCGGAGATGAAGGCGCTGGCCCCGTGCATGAACAACTCCTGGACAAGCCCGAATCGCGGCTCGTCAAAGCACCAGAGGTTACGGTCGGTGGGCGTGCGGTAGGCACTGATCAGATTCATCACATTCATGGGCTGGGAGTTCATTTTCACCCGCCCAGCCTAAAAGGCGAGACACGACAGGAAGTGTCTACCTCGCCTGATGGATGATGTAGGTGACGGCTCCCCAGATGGTCAGTTCCTGGTTCTCTCCGATTTCGATTGGCTGAAAGGCTGGGTTCTCAGCCTCTAGGGTGATTTTGCCGTTACGCTTTCTGAACCTTTTCACGGTGAATTCACCATCGATCATGGCCACCACGATTTGCCGATCAGCCGGGGTCACGGAGCGATCAATGATCAGGATATCCCCGGGATGAATCCCTGCATCTCTCATGGATTCACCCTTTACTCGCACATAGAACGTGGCGGCAGGATTGCGGATCAGTTCCTCGTTCAGGTTAATCCCCCGCTCTAAGTGGTCATCAGCCGGGGATGGAAAGCCCGCCTCCACGGAAGCGGAGACAAGCGGAAGCTTTAGGCTCGTTCGTTTCTCGAACGGGATGGGCGGTTCGACTTTCACGGCTTTATTCTCTCACCCGCAATGTCGTTGGCAAGTTGCCTGCCTGGATCCGTGTTCATGTAGTTCGGATCAGGCAAGATGCCGACCCTACCAAGGTCCAAACGATCGGCATCCCAGCAGGTTCCGATGGTGGGATCGGGATGATGCCTACTTTCCGTGTGCGAGGTGCAGGCGAACTCCAGCAGTCCAAACTGCGCTTCGGAGATCTGGAAATGGCTTCCATGGAGTTCCCTGGCATACGCCGCTCCGCGTTTTCCATGATCGGGATCGGTGAACTCGTTCTCGCGCCTGCTGTCATGGAAGAGAGCGAAGAGGCGCACCACGACGACATCGGCCCCTGTATGCTCTGCGATGAGGAGACCATTCCTCTCGACTCTCCTCCAATGCTCGGGGCCATGGTCGGTATACCGGCCGCACCGAAATTGGCCGGAAACGATCTCCCAGAGACTGCTAAAGTCGATTTCAGTGTCAGTAGATTCCATCCTCGGCGTGGGATTCCCAGTCGATGTCAGCAAATCGGGACCGCAGTTCGGTTCGGAGGTGGGCAGGCATGGTCTCGGTGAACCAGATAAGCGTCAGGGACGAGCAATCGGCTCCCTCGTGGACTGGTTCTTCGGAGTGAAACTGGGCAAGGAAGGCATAGGTCGGGAGTGGGCCCGGAGGCGGTTCGAGAAGGAGCAAACCGGTGCGGCCGAACTTCTGTTCGATTGTTTTGGGAAGCCTCTCCAGGAAGCGTTCACGATGTATCAAGAGATCCCCCTCCAACCACCCAAGGGTTGAAACCTCGATATGCAGGGCTTCGAAACTGACGTTCCTGCCCGATGAGGTGGTGAAGGTTCCGAGGTCTTTGGGTTGTTTCATGATGATGAGGTTGGGTGAACGTGAGTTTCCATAGCCGGGCCGAGATACCTCTTTTCCCAAGGTTCGATCCTGATGCGCTCCTCCGAGAGGCAACCGATGACCGAGAGTATGCCGTCGGTCACGCTGAAGATGGCGTTCTGACCGTACTTTTTTCCGATGGTGAGAGCCTCCTCATCGGTCAATCCGGCCACTCCCCAACCCTCCTCCCGATGAGTGAAATCCGAAGAGCATCCCGTGATCCGAAAACACCGGGAGCCCGAAAGGTTGAGCTCCTTGCGGAGATTTTCGTCCGCTTTGGCGTTGAGTTCGGCTCCGAGGATGATGCCGGGGTTATGAGCCGTGATGATGTGGAAATTCCTCGGCCATCCACCTGCAGGTTTCGTGGCCAAAAAGAACGTGGTGAGGTATTCCGGAAGGATCATCGTAGAGGAGATCTTACCGACCCGTTGCGAGGCGGGCGGCATTATCCCAAGGCAATCCCGCCTCCTTGATGCGCTCCTGGGCCCGTTTGATGTCGTACGGAACTCTTCTCCAAGAGAAGGAATGGTTCTTCGTGTCCAGATACCCGTAGCAGGCCCTGGGGTAGTTGTCTCTCGGTTGCCCCACCGAACCCACGTTGACGATGCTCCGCAGATTCGGATCAAGGTGGATTGAGGCCACCCCCGGCACATCAAGCATGATTCCGCTTTGGGATTGGACAGCCAGAAGCGGGGAATGGCTGTGCCCGATGAAGGAGAAGGGTGTTTTCTGATGCTGAAAGTGCAACCTGGCATCCTCCTTCCAGAGGACGTAGTTGAATTCCTCCGGTTCATGCAGGCTGGAGTGCACGAACGTGAGCCCCTCTTTTTCCACGACCATGGGCAGGTCTCTGAGCCATTGGATTTGATCCTTGGTGAGCTTCTCACGGGCGTAACGAATCGGTGCGGAGACCCGCTCTAAAGCTAGGATGATACCTTTCTCCGAGGACATTTGGTCGTGATTTCCTTTCACGCAGATCGAACATCGGGCGCGAACCAGATCGAGGCATTCCGAGGGAGCCGCTCCGTAGCCCACGATGTCGCCAAGGCAGACAATCTCATCGGCACCGATCGCATCGATGTCGGCAAACACGGCCTCCAACGCATCGCTGTTCGCATGGATATCCGAGATGATGGCGATACGGGACATGGTTGGAAGCTAGCGGATCCGACACGACAGGATGTGTCCACCGAGAACGCCGATAAACCGTGTCATCCCGGTGAATCCCAATGAATACATCATGGCAGAACCCCGTCATGACCTTCATTCTATGATGACTTTATAGTCGTCATTACTGTATTCAGAGCTGATGATGTAAAATGCTTACCGTGGCATCAATGAACGCCATGAAAGCAATCCTCATCTCCAAGTCGGTGATCAAGACCACCTCCACCCTGACCCGCGCCCTGCGCAAGGATCTGCTCGGGATCGAGACCCCTCTCGACCGGGCCATCCGGCTCTATGAGCAGGGGAGCGAGTCTGCGGCCCCCGCCGTCCTCGTGACGGATCGGCAGCGGCGGCGTTTCCGCCACTTTGTGGCCAAGCAAAAGGCGGACGAAAAACGGCGAAAATGAACCCCTGACCCCCACGACACGATGCAACAGCACTTCTCCAGACTCTTCAGCAAAGGCGGCCTTTCCATGGACCGCCTACGCACCCTCTGCGATCTGGAGGCCGCCGGGAGCTATGCCAGGATCGCACCCGATGACCGCGCCCGCCAGAGCCTCTTCAGCCGCCAGATCAGTGAGTTGGAAGAGTTCTTCGGCGGAGTGGAGCTCGTGACCCGGAGCGGTCGAGGCATCGAGATCACGAAGGCCGGCCGGGAACTGGCACGCACAGCTCGGGCTCACTTCCGGCAGTTGGAGGACTTCCTCACGGAGCATTCTGGGCAGAGCACCGAGTTCCACATCGCCGCAGGAAACAGCATCCTGGAGTGGACAGTCATTCCCCGGCTTGCCGCGATTCGTAGAAAACACCCCGGCATCACCTTCCGGTTCACCGACATGCGCTCCTCCGATATCGTCGAGGCGCTCCGGGAGCACCGGGTCGACTTCGGCGTCCTGCGCGCCAACACCGTTACCCACCCGCTGAAGCAGCGGAAGGCGGGATCCTTCGGCTACCGAATCTACGGTCCTGCGGGGGCAACGGAAACCGACCTTTTGAAGCTCCCCATGGCCCTTATGGGCTCGGGCGAATTCCGCCGCAGCGTCGAAGACCTGATGGCCTCCGCCCGCATCCCCATGGCTGTGGCCTACGAATGCCAGAGTCATTCCCAGTGCGCCCTACTCGTGAAGGAGGGAGTAGCCGCCACGGTCCTCCCCGACCTCGCAGCCGACGTGATGAAGGGATACCCCTCGATACAGCCCCCGTGGCTCAGGAAATACAAGCGGGAGATGGCCGTAGCTTGGAGGATCAAGACCGAGACCAGTGCCAAAAGCCGCTTGGCGAAAATCGTTGAAGACGCGCTGGCAGGGTGAATCCATCGAGACACCGCATTGATGTGCTTTTTGCAGCAATGCTGAATTTACCCATGTTGAAAGAGAGGGAAGTGTGAGCTCTCATTTAGCTACAGCCTGAGGGGAGTCCGGTATCGTCCGCCCCACTGTGGCTGAGACTGACGGGCCTGTGCTTTGACTATTGGGATCTTCCTTCAGGGAGGTTGCCATCAGGGTTGATTCTCGGCTTCCCGTCTAATCGCCCGAGAGATTTACGGCGTTGGCTCCGGCCACGCCGGGGATCTCGGAGGTGTTTTATGACACACGAAGTCCACCCCGTGGTCTTGCAACGGCACCTTCGTTCTGATATACAAGTATCAGCATCAGGAATGCCTTTGGGTGACACCAAGGGCTGCCAACCGGGGACGGAGAAATCCTACGGTGGCTGATCGGCGAAAGCCGGTCGATGTGCGGAGGGGAGAAATCCTCCGAACAAAAATCTCTCCAGGCTTCTTTAAGCGCCTTTCCTGAGGAGAGGCGCTTTTTTGTTGCCCGGGTTCCTGGTGTTCCAACCTCCGACCGAGAAAGGAAACACCGACATGAGCAAGAAACCCACACTGGCCGTCAGGATCACCGATAACCCGTTCCACCATCTCTGGAACAACAGCGGCACTTGGTGGTGCCACTACACCGAGCATCTGCCGGACTACACCAAGAGGCGTGTCCGCCGGAATCTCCACACCAAGGACAGCGGCATCGCGCGTGTGCTAAGAGATTCCATCCTCTTCGAGGCGAATGTCTTCGAGGAAGAGGAATCACTCTTGGCCGCAGCCTGATCAACCGGAGGACACGACCATGCACGGACTCCAGGAAATCATCTACGCCAATAGGGAAGCGGCCCGCAAAGCCCGGGCCCGAGCCCTACGGAAACGCGCCGAAGGGGCCCAGCAAGTGATCGCCGAGCGCATCGCACGCAGCAGGGGCATCCCGCTTAAAACCTCAACCTGTCGATCCAATTCATGAGCACCGCACCCGACACCCACAGCCCGATTCCCGAACTGATCGGTCTCTTCATCGGCCTGACATCGGAGGAGGATAACAACCCTGAAAAAGCCCGTGAAACGGCCAGCGGCCTTCTTACCGGGAGGTTTCCCTCGTTCACCGTGACCGAAGGAACGGGTTTCTTCAGGGGAACCCGCGAACCGGTCCTCGTCGCCTGGATCGCCACCACGGCCCCGCAGGAGGTGGCGGAGGCTGCAGCCGCGATCCGCACAGCCCTCAGGCAGGAGGGCATCGGCATCGCTCACAGGGGGCTCTATCTCAGGGCCACCGAGAACCACACCCCGCAACTTGCCTGAAAGGAGCGAGCATGACCGCAAAATCCACTGTCAAAAAGAAGCCCGCGCATGCTCCTGAGCACTCGCCGGGTCTTACCAACACCTCGGTCTACCTGACGAAGCCGCTGGGCCTACTCGGATGGGACAATCTCGAACCCGTCCTGCTCGCGGCCTTGGCGACCGACGAACCGCTTCTCCTCATCGGCAAGCACGGTACGGCGAAGAGCTTCCTGCTCGAGCGTCTCGCCCAGGCACTCGACCTGAACTACCGCTTTTACAACGCCTCGCTCGTCAACTACGACGACTTGGTCGGCATCCCCGTTCCGGATGCGGGGCAGACGGCCCTTCGCTACATCAGCACCCCAACGGCGATCTGGGATGCCGAGGTGGTCTTCATCGACGAGTTGAACCGCACACGGCCCGACCTGCAGAACAAGCTCTTCTCCATCATCCACGAGCGGCGGGTGCAGGGTGTCCGATTGGAGAAACTCCGCTACCGCTGGGCGGCGATGAATCCGCCTCCCTCCCAGGATCAGGATCAGGACGAGGTCTACCTCGGCGCGGAACCTCTGGATCCGGCTCTCGCCGACCGTTTCGGATTCCTCATCGAGGTGCCCGACTGGTGCGATCTCTCCGAGTCGGAGAAGAAAATCCTCCTCATCGACCAATTTCGAGGTCGGCACGAGTTCCCCGTCGATGTCGCCGACCTGGTGGACCGCACGGCCTCCCTCTTCGGAAGCTTCTGCGAGAACCCTCCCGATCTCTCGGCCTATTTCATCGCCCTGGAGTCCCAGCTTCGTGGGGCGGGGACACGCTTCTCGAGCCGCCGACTCTCCACGCTCTTCAGGACGGCGCTCGGGATCCATGCCGCACGCATCACGCTCACCTCCACGGAGGGGGAAGAAATTCCCCCTCCCGATTTGGAATCGAGTCTCTTCCTCGCCCTGGCGCACGGACATCCGGGACTAGCCTCCGGACCCATCGACCGTGGCGCCCTGCTTGCCTTGCACCGGCAGGCCTGGAGCATCGCCGGACTGCAGGACGACGACCCGTGGAAAGAACTCCTCAACATTCCCGACCCCGTCGAACGGGTCATCAGGGCTGCCCAGGCGGATTTCCCGCTCTCCGAGTCCGAGCTTTCCAGCCTCGTGCTGGAAGCCGTTTCCTCGCAGCCCTGCGATGAGCTCCGTGCGGCGGTCTCCCTGCCCCTTTACCTGAAACTCCGCTCCGGAAGGAAGATCGCAGCCACGGCGGCCGAGACCCTCGCCTCTCAGCTCACACGGGTGATCCGACCCGCCTCCGCAACCCATCAGGTCTACGGCAATGCTCTGACCAAATGCCGCGAGGTCGCCGGGATCTGCAGCTCGCTCGGTGATGGAACCCGAGATTCCTACACACGGAACCTCCTCAATGCGTTCCTGCCCGACGGTTATCGGGACATCACCCCCCAGGAACTCAAGAGGCGTTTCGAGGATCTCTGGAAACGCTTCGCTCTCCCGAACGGCAACAAGGTCTGAGCACACCATGGCGATCTCCATCCACAGCAACAGGTTCAGGGCTGGACTCTATCACAACATGAGCGCTCCGCCCCGCACTGGGGTCACCCTCACCGGACGGGCTGTGACCGGAGGGATCAATGTCTTTTCCTACACCTTCGCGCTCTTTGTCTGGGAAAAGTCCGAGAAGTTGCTGCCCGGTGTGGTCTGGAGACAGCGGGAAAACCATGACCTCTTCTCGCAGGCGATTCGCTCGAACTTTTCGTGTCCGGAGGAACTCTTCGAGGCCGTCGGGAAGCCGGTCTTGCCGGAGTGGGAGACCGATTTCCTGATCGGATATCGCCTGAACAAGGAGGAACTGCACGATCCGGAGAAATTCGGCGCCGGTCTCTGCTGCGACCCGCACTTCTGCGCGGGAGTCCTCTCCCGCTGCGCGGGGAACCTGTACCTCTCGCGGAGGGCACCCGCATTCACATGGGAAAGGCTCCTCGCCCTACCGATCGCCTTCGACGACCCAATTGCCACGCTTCCATGAACCTTCTTTCCCACAAACCCCGGTCTCCCGAGGCCGCCGCCATCCGGGACCGGATCTTCAATGTCCTGCCGGCCGCCTCCTACCAGATGGAGAAGCTCTTCGGCTTGCTCGACATCGATTTCAGCGACAGGACGTCGACGGCCTGCGTCGAGTGCTCCGTCACGCCCCGACTCCTGCTCAACAGGGAATTCACCGACGAATTCTGCCGCGATGACGGCGATCTCTTCCTGCTCATCCTCCACGAACTCCACCATGTGATCCTCGGGCACACCCGCCTCTTCCCTCGTGGTAACGTCATCGACAACATCGCCTTCGACGCCGTCATCAACTCCATGCTCTGCCGCTCAGTCGGCCACAGCGTGGGCACCCGGCTCTTCACCGCGGCCAACTCCTGGGAGAACTTCCCCGGACGCCTTCTGCGGCCTCCACCGGGATGGCCCGGTCCTTTCTGGGATTCCATCGCCCATCTTCCAGCCGACCAGAAAAAGGTCATCACCCTGCTTTACGGGCCCGACGACGGCACCCTCACCTACCACGACATCTACGAGGTCCTGAGAGGGACGCTGAAGGTGGGAGAGAACATCGACCTGACACTTCTAGGCAATCACGACGGCGAGATTTCCGATCCACCGCTTCTGGCCGAGGTGCTACGACGCATCGTGGAGGGATGGCCCGCTCCCCCGTTGCGGATCTCCGGGCGGGATCAGGGAGAGGATGCCCACGAGTATTTCCTGAAGGAGAATCGCGATCCCGGCACGGCATTCAGGAAATCTTTTCGTGAAGTCCTTCGCCGGTGCGGGATTCATTCGGGACGCGGCCCCGCCGTCTACCGTCCCAAGTTGGTGACAGCCGATCGGGTCATCGAAACCGTCCTGCCCGACGAACGGGATCGGAGAATTCCGGCTCTCCGCACGATCACCGGAGCCAGTCCGCTGATCTACAGGTCCAGCGTTAACGAGCCGAGGATCCGCTCCTCGAGGGTGCCCGTCGTCCATCTCTACCTCGATGTCAGCGGCTCCATGAACGAATGCCTCCCCTACCTGAGCTCCGTCTGCAGGGAGCCGTTCCGCCGGGGGGAACTGCGGATCTTCGCCTTCTCAACCGTCGTGAGTGAGGCGAAGGGTGCCGACCTATCCCGGATCCCGATCCGGAACACCGGAGGCACCGACATCAACTGCGTCCTCTCCCATGTGACCTCCATCCCTCCGCGTCGGCGGCCAAAGGTGATCCTTCTGGCGACGGACGGTTATGTAGGCAGGCCATCGGCTGAACTCCTCCGATCCTTGGGGAGAATCCGTACCGTGGCCGCCGTCACCCACCCCTCCTACGACGACGATCTCCGTCCGTGGGTGAGCGACATCATCCATCTGCCCTCAACCTGAAAACATCCATGAAACACCACGCCGAATATGTCTCCCCGGGTCATCCCGACCGCCTCGCCGACGCCATCGCCGAGGGCATCGTCACCGCCGCCATCCGGCAGAGGCCCGATTCCCTGGTCGGGGTCGAGGTAGCCGTCCACCGTGACGCCGTCTTCATCGACGGGAGGATCGCGACCGGTCCCCGGAGGATCGACACGGAGAGCATCGTCAGGGATGTCTACAGGAAGGCCGGATACGGTGGGCCCTGGATCCCCGAGCCGGAAAGACTCCGGATCACCTCCGATCTCTGCGAGGAGGAACTCCCCGCCGAGGAGGCCGACATCAGGCCCTTTTCCGACGACCAGAACATCGTCATCGGTTACGCCTGCGGTACTGCCGCCACCAACCACCTCCCCCCGGCACACTGGATCGCAGGGGAACTTGGGCGCCGCCTCTTCTCCTTGGTGCGCGGGGATGTCAACCTTGCCTCCACCTTCGGACCCGATTTCAAGATTCTATCCTCGCTGGAGACAAAGGGGGACTCCGTGATCTGGGATCGCCTCGTCCTGAGCATCCTTCACCTGCCGGGACTCCCCCAGGAGGAACAGCATCGGCTTCTCCTGCCGCTGCTCTCCACAATCCTCTCCGAACTGGAAACGGAGGGGGTGACCGGCGCCATCACGAGCTTCGATGCCGCGAACCTGATCCTCAACGGTGCCGGGGAATTCGCCACCGGAGGCCCGGAGGGAGACAACGGGCTCTCGGGCAAGAAACTCGTGATCGATCACTACGGCCCTTCGGTTCCGATCGGTGGCGGAGCCCTTTCCGGGAAGGATCCTCACAAAGTCGACAAATGCGGTGCCCTGAGGGCACGCCAGTTGGCCAAGCACCTCGTTCGTCACGGGGTCGACGAGGCAACCGTCACCCTCGGGTGGGCACCGGGGGGTGACGCCCCGTTCCTGATCGATGCGGTCACGGTGGAGGGAGGGGTCCGCATCCGCCTTCCCAGGCAGGAACTCCCCCCCGACGACTGGTTTGCGATCCGAAACAGTATCCGGGATCTCGAACTCACGGAACGCGACTGGCAGGCCGACCTGCTGGGCGGCTACTTCGCCCAAACCACCCACTCATGGGAAAGGTGACCGTTCCGGAAGCTAATTTTCCGACCCACGCAATAGAGAGTGAACTGCACCCCACCCAAACAACCTCATGAGCAATACCGACGACACCCGAAGCACGAAGGAGAACCCCCCGATCGCAAATGCACCGCAGCCAATGAACTGGGAGGAGCAAAAGGCCCTCTTCAGGGTACTGGTTCAGAAAAAAGACCGAACCGAGGACGAGCAGGACTTCCTTGAAGCCGTGGGCATGGCTTTCGTCATCGATGATCTCTTCTCAGAGGAAGAGACGCCCAACGGAGACTCTATAGTGTAGAGGGGTGTTTTTTTCTCAAAACCTCCCCCAGTCACAGCAACTCCAACCCAACCATCCATGCCCAAACCCAGAACCACCACATCCACCCCGAAATCCACCACCACCGCAAAGACCAACTTCTTTGCCATTATCAGTGACATCCACGCCAATATCGATGCCCTCGAGGCCGTCCTTGCGGACATCCGGGACTTTCCCGTCAGGGGGATTTTCTGCCTGGGGGATATCGTCGGGTATGGCCCTGAGCCGGGCGCCTGTGTCGGGAGGGTCATGGATCTCTGTTCGGTGTCGGTTCTGGGAAACCATGAGGCGATGCTCCTGCTGGCAGACAAGATCCTCGAAGAGGACTGGGAGGTTCCGATCCGCAAGCCGCTGCAGATCGCCAAGGACCAGGTGAGCAAGAGCGAACTGGAGTGGATCAGGGAGCTCCCGATCACGGCGGATCTCGATCCCATCACCCTCTCCCACGCGTCGCTGAACGAGCCTCCCGAGTTTCACTACATCCACGAGACCACGGAGGCCGAGGCCCACTTCGCCGCCCAGACCACCTTCATCGGCTTCAACGGGCACACCCACGTCCCCGGCATCTGGGAGGAAAACCCCGAAACCTTCGGGGTCCGATGCCTCTCTCCGGGCGACAAGCCGGTGCGTCTCGATCCCTCGAAGCGGTACTGCGTGAACGTGGGATCGGTCGGGCAACCCCGGGATGGTGATTCCCGTGCCTCCTACGCCCTCTACGACTACGAGCAGCACCTTCTGGTGATGCGACGGGTGAAGTACGACCTCAAGAAAGCCCAGGCCCGTTACAAAAAGGCGGGTCTACCGGCGCACAACTCCTCCCGATTGGCCAAGGGGGAGTGATTCTCCTCATTCCAATTGCCACCAACCCATGGACAGCTCCTGTCCATTCCAATGCATCAAACTTGTCCGATCATGACCCTGAAAGAACTTCTCGAAAAACATCCCGAACTGCGCATCAACCAAGGCGACCCTGTTTTCCGGAGATCGGTGTGGGGACCATTCTTTGAAAACCTTCACGAAAACAAGGTCATCTATCGAGAACGGTTCATCTGCCTCGCCCGCATCGATGATCTTCAGATCACCGAGGGAGGGGTTGGAGGAACCGTTGTGCCCCTGCGGTATCTTTTCACCTACCCGGAACTCAGGACTCCGGAAGAGCCGTGGCACTTCGGGGGATCATGGGCCTACATGAGGCAGGGCCAGGGAACCCTCAGCCAGCCTTACGCCGGATGGACGATCTGGCCGGAGCCGACCCTTGTCAGGGCCGTGGAGTATCTCGTTTCAAGGGATGATGACGAGGGGGCTTTGGAGTTGATTCGGGGATCGTAGAAATGAGCCGACGGCCTAGCCCCCCGCTATGGCCGGGACGATGGAAATCACGTCGGAGTCTTTGACGGGCGTTTGCTTCTCCTGAAGGAACCGTACGTCCTCGTCATTGAGGAAGATATTCACGAACCGACGGATTTCTCCCTGCTCGTCCACAATGCGCTCGGCAAAGCCGGGATAGGTTCTGTTGAGTTCGTTGAGAATGTCACCGAGGGAGAAGCCCGTTGCGGGCACCTCCTCCTGATTGTCGGTGAGCTTCCTGAGAGGGGCGGGGATGCGGATGGTTGCCATGAGGGTAGGAGATCGGGGTTAGGTGATAGGGAATCGGGCCGAAAGGGGTGTTACTTGGAGGATGCGGTTTTCTTCGGGTGACGGAGCTTCAGGACCTTGGACCTCAGATCATCCTCGGAGATTTCGCTGGTGGCGGCCCAGCCTCCCTTGCCGTCGATGGCATACACCCAGATCGGCTTGCCGGGGTTATGGCCCGGTTCGTTGCGATAGGTCTTGTGAAGGACGCCGAGGCGACACGGTTTTCCCTGTGCGTTGACGCCCCAGGCCTCACTAAGCGGCTCAAGGGGTTGAAAACCCCATCCGGAGGCAGGGATGGGACGGAAGGTGATGTTCTTGCTCATGGTGGATTGTGGGTTGATTAGGGGTTGGAACATCACGAAACGAAAAAACCGCCGGCTCCTATCAGGAAGCGGCGGTTGATTCCGGGAGACGGTTTTTGTTCGGAGGATTTCTCCCTCCGCACATCGGATGAGTTGCCTCATCCAGCCACCTTGGGGTTTGTCTCCTCCCAGGTTGGCACCCCCCCCTTTCGCGGAGGAATTCCTGATGTCTGCACTGAATCTATGGAAGCGGGATCGGGTCATCAATCTCTCCCCGTGTCATAAAACGACGAATGCCGAACGATCCTCCATCTCCATGGGGACCGCCCGGCATCGCTTGAACAGGGGGAATTACTTGCCGGAGTCCGGCTTGGCCTCCTCCTCGGCGTACAGCTCGGAAAGGGATTTCTTGGGATGGAGGGCTTCGCCCAGATCAGGATCCCTAAGGCTGAAATAGTTTCGTTCCTTGCTTGAGCTTACGGATCGTGCGGCCGCCCTGAGGACACTGCGGCTGCTCCTGTCACGCTGGTAGAAATTGGCGCTGTTCTCAGCCGCAATGTTCATACGGGCTGCCGTAGCAATGGCGTCCTGATTGGCTCCCAGGAAGAGGAACTGCCACTTATAAGCCCCTGTCTGGTGCTTGATTTTATCGCTGATCTGTAGCCAGTTGAAGTGCCTCGAGGAATTCTCCTCCCCATCGGTCATAATGGCCACGATCACCGTCCCAGGACGCTCCGCCTCGGGGGTCTCGGAGAGACGCTTGCCGAGTTCATCGATCGTGCTTCCGATCGCGTCGATTAGGGCGGTTCCGCCGTTCGGGAGGTAGGTCTTCTCTGTAAGAACAGGCACCTCCGTGACCGGCACGGAGCTATGGCGGATCTCGAAGTCGGTGCTGAAGAGCGTGAGGCTCAACCGCACCGGATACTTGTCATTCTCCTCCTTCTGCTGGGTGATGAAGGCGTTCACCCCTTCCAGAGTGCCCGATTTGATGGACTGCATGGAGCCGGACTGGTCGAGGATGAAGGCGATTTCGGTTGTGTTGGTCATGGGCATTGCGTGGGTTGGTGGTCTGACTGCGTGGGTAAGATGGGTTGTGTTTCCCCGATTTTACCGACACCCCACGACAGGAAGTGTCGACCCAATTTGCGGCCATTACCCAACTCACGGCTTACTTTTACATTTCACGCGTTAGAATGGCGGGAATTCGATGCGCTTACACCCGACCACCAAGGAACTGATTTTTTCCCCAAGCGACCTTGTTCGCTTTTTGGAGTCACCGTTTGCCTCTTGGATGGATCGCCATCATTTGGAAAATCCGGGACAGCTCATCCCGGATGAGCCAACTGAGGACATGAAGCTCATCGCCGAGTCTGGAAATGTCCATGAATCCCTTGTCCTTCAAGACTGGAGGTCGAAGGAACCTTCCTTGGTCGAGATTCACGACCGGAACCTTGATCAGGCCCATCGTCTTACCCTTGAGGCCATCGCCAAGAAGGCCCCCGTCATCTATCAGGGGGCTCTCCGGCACGGAAGTTTCGCGGGATTCACTGATTTTCTGGAGCTCGATCCATCCACTGGCACC
>CANIVT010000025.1 GCA_947471565.1 Spartobacteria bacterium
AGTACGAGAGGACCGAGAGTGACGAACCTCTGGTGTTCCGGTTGTCGTGTCAACGGCATTGCCGGGCAGCTATGTTCGGAAAGGATAAGCGCTGAAAGCATCTAAGCGCCAAGCCTATCCCAAGATGAGTTCTCCCTGAAGATCCGTGGTAGACCACCACGTTGATAGGTTGCAGGTACAAGCACAGTAATGTGTTCAGCTTAGCAATACTAATGATCGTTCGGCTTAATACGCTCATTCCGGAATCACCTTAAGCAGTGATTCCTTCATGACTCATACTTGAGAAGTTGGGTATTTTTACTACTATCTGCAGATGTCAGTGAACACTGGCGGATTGGATCGCAAGATCCGGTCCCGCGGTTCGTTCCTTGAAAACCTGACTAACGACAAAGGCTATGCTGGGTCCCCAGAGACCCGGAATCCTGAGCGCAAGCTCATTGGTTCCGTCCTCTGGTGATCATAGCGCGGTGGACCCACCCGTTCCCATCCCGAACACGGAAGTGAAACGCTGCAGCCCCGATGGTAGTGCATCTATAGGTTGTGCGAGAGTAGGACGTCGCCAGGTTTAACGGCCCCGAGTGGAGAAATCCGCTCGGGGCCGTCCTTTTTTTGGCATAGGGAGCGGAAATAGGGTCAGAGAATGTTTAGCCACAGAAGGCACAAAAAGCACAGGAGAGGTGATCCACATCCTTGATACCCCCTTCATACCCTTGTGCATTGTGTGCATCTTGTGGCCATGCATCGGGTTCAAGGGGCTCGGATGAATCTCCCGACGCGGCAACCGGTTTACACTTTCGCGACTGCGCATCCACCTCTATCTTGACCGGATGTCCGTCGTTTTCCGCATCGGTGAGGAGGAGCCCCTGTTCCATCTCGGAGAATTTCCCGTCCGTCTGATCACGCTTCTGGTAGCGCTGCACAGTGCCGCGATGATCACGGTTTCGATTCTGTTGGCCACGGGTCACGGGGCGCTCATCGATCTGCTCGCCTACAGCAGCTCGGCGGTGTCGCACGGTCAGGTCTGGCGCCTCGTCACCTACGCCTTCGTCTCAGTTCCCTCAGTCTGGTTCCTGCTCGAGATGCTCATGCTCTGGTATTTCGGCAAGGAGGTGGAGAACGGACTCGGTTGGAAGCGCTTCGCGATCCTCTACGCGGGACTGATCCTCATCGGTCCGATGCTTCTTCAGGCCTTTGGCTATGCTGGGCGCCCACAGACCTATTCCGGGGCGCAGGAGATCAACTTTGCCGTCTTTGCCGCCTTCACGGCGATGCATCCCGGTGCCCGGTTCTTTTTCGGGGTCGCTGCCCGCTGGGTCTTCCTCGGTCTACTTACGATCTCTTCCCTGCAACTACTGGCAGACCATCAGGGACCCAGGATCGTCGTCATGCTCTCCACCTGCTCGCTTGCCGTCCTCCTCCTGCGCAAGGCGGGGTTCACTGAATCGCTGCTCCTCGACGGAAGCTTTTCGTGGAAACTTCCCTGGAAGAAATCATCCGCATCCGGCTTCTCCGTCCAGAACGGCGGCCTCTCGGCAGCAAGCCGTTCCGCCAAGGGAGGAACCTCCGCAGAGACGCCCCGTGATTCCTTTAATCCCGAGCAGCAGATGGACATTCTGCTTGAGAAGATCGCCCGCAAGGGGATCGGAAGCCTTGATGCCGCCGAGCGCGACACGCTCGAGAAAGCCCGCCGCGCCATGATCAAGCGCGAGGAAGGGCGCTGACCACGCATGAGCCTCGCGGTCGAGCAACTCCGGGAGACGATCGCCCGCCTTCGTGCGCCTGGCGGATGTCCCTGGGATCGCGAGCAGACGGCCGCGACACTCGTCCCTTCACTCCTCGAGGAGGCGCACGAGGTGGCCGACGCAATCGAGCGCGGTACCCGTGAGGACGTTGGCGAGGAGCTTGGAGACCTGCTCATCAATATCCTCATGCAGGCCGAGATCGCCTCGGAGCAGGGAGGCTTCAGTCTCGAGACGCTGGCCTCTACCGCCAACGAGAAACTCATCCGCCGCCATCCCCATGTCTTTGGAGAAACGACGGCAGAGACCAGCGGCGAAGTACTCGCCCAGTGGGATGAGATCAAGAAAGGGGAGCGTGCCGCCAAGGGACTTTCCCCCGTTCACTCGCATCTCGATGGCGTGGCCTTGGGATTCCCCTCGCTTGTCCGTGCACAGAAAATCCAGAAGAAGGCGGCCAAGGTCGGCTTCGACTGGAGACGACCCGAGGATGTCGTGGAGAAAATCCGCGAGGAGACCGACGAGGTCGAGGCCGAAATCCCGCTCCGCAAGGAAGAGGGCATGACCGACCGTCTCACCGAGGAGGTGGGTGATCTGCTCTTTGCCGTGGTGAATCTCTCCCGCACGCTCGGTATCGATGCCGAGTCGGCCCTGCGCGAGGCGACCCGCAAATTCGAGAGACGCTTCCGCGCAATGGAGGCCGCCCTCCCCTCGGGCGGGAAATTCTCCGAACTCAGCTTCGACGAGATGAACGCCCTCTGGGATGGGGTCAAAAAAACCGAGAAGACCCTCCCCACCCCCTGATCTTCCATAGCAGCTGGCTTGAGATTCTTTTGCTTCATAATTCATCATTCATAATTCAACCTTCTGATCATGCCCCTCACCCGACGCTCTTTCCTCGGCCTGCTCGGCCTCGTTCCCGCCGCCACCGCCCTACGCGTCCCCTCGGCGCAGGCTGGCAGCGTCCCGACCGGCACGGTGCCGCGTCGCCAGTTCGGCCGGCATCAGGAGATGCTGAGCTGCATCGGATTCGGCGGCCATACCCTTGCCCTCGCACCGACCGTGCAGGAGGCGACCAACATTGCCCACTACGCCATCGACCAGGGGGTGAACTTCTTTGACAACGCCTGGGAGTATCATAACGGACGCGCCGAGGAGTGGATGGGACAGGCCCTCTCCGGAGGATGGCGCGAGAAGGCCTTCATCATGACCAAGGCCTGCATCCACCACGCCAAGAAGTACGACACCCCCTTCACCGGCACCGACAAGGAGAAGGCCCTCCAGATGCTGCAGGCCCAGTTGAAGCGGCTCCGCACCGACTACATCGACCTCTGGATGATCCATGAGATCCAGGATGCCGACGTCGACTTCCATCTCGGGAAGGATGGTGCCCTCGAGGCCATGGACGAGGCCAAGAAGAAAGGCATGGTCCGCTACGTCGGATTCACCGGTCATACCAGCCCCAAGGCGCATGTCCGCATGATCGAGAGCGGCTACCCATGGGATGCCTCGCTGCTCCCCGTCTCCGTACTGGGGAATACGCTTCATGCCTCGGAATTTGACAAGACCGTCCTGCCCCTCATGCAGGAAAAAGGGATCGCCGCCATCGGCATGAAGGGCTTCGGCGGCTCCAAGCGCGCGAGCCTCCACGGTATGGTCACCGTCCAGCAGGTTGTCGACTACGCGCTCAGCTATCCTGCCGTCACGACCCAGTGCATCGGCATCGACTCGATGACCTTTGCCCAGCAGGCCGTGGCCGCCGCGCTCAATGCCAAGCCGATGAGCGTCGAGGAGAGGAATAAATTCCTGGCTCTGATGCAGGCGCGCGGAGGGGCGGAGTATGCGGCGTTCCTGAAGGAGGGGTATAACGACGGCGCCTGCTGCATTGCCTAGGGGAAAGCTCGCGATCTTGGCGGAGAGCGTTGTTGGTCTGCGCTCGCAGTAGTTCACTACAGCTTCGCTTGCCCGCCTAGCTGTCCATCCAAGCTTGCGAGCCTTCATAGAACGAGGGGTACTATAAAATTGACGCAGCCGTGAGAAAAACAAATCATTCGAGGCAATACCAATAAAAAAAGAATGATAAAGTTCGAATTGATAGGAGTAGTAGTTATTTTAGCATGTTTTGTATTATATAGCGTACTTTCTTTAGTCATTAAAGGTGTAAAAAATGCGGCAGAATGTTTAATTCTAGGTATTGGGAAAAAAAGCCTGAATCTACAAGTACAGATACCGTCTAGCTTTGAAAAAGATATAGAATTTAAAAACAAAGGCTTTTACGACGAACAAAAAATATTACTCACAAATTACAATCCAAGGGTTTGCGTTTATCAGCCGTATAAAAAAGCAGTCTATAAGCCAGTTATATACAACCGACAAGAAATCACAAAAACAAACCAAGTAGATTATGATGCGGTCAAAGATATACTTGTATTATCTAATGCTCATGAAAATGAAGTAAAATCATTTCGACTAGAAGATTATCCTGTACCCCTGCCCAGCAAGCCATCGGAGGTTGATCCACCACCCGAATGGACTCCTTGGCAAATATCAGAAAAAAGACCATTTTTTAAACCGCCATATTACAAAGGGATACTTTCAGTTTTTAACAACTGTGTAGATTTTGCCTACAGAAATGAAATTAATCGCCTCAAGGATCTTCAGTCATTATGGGAAAAAATTAACAATGTATATTCAGGTAGAAATCAGGCAATAAAGCGTTTATGGGAACAAGCTGAAATTAAATACATTCAAGCGGCGGAAAGACAAAATAATGAGTGGACAGCAAAAATAGAGCAGTACAAAGCTGATAAAACTGAATTTCTGAAAGAACAAAATGAGGCAAAGAAAAAATTCGATGAACTAGCAGAAGAACAAAAAACCATTCAACTTAAAATATCAGGAGAGGATGGTTTCAATAAAGAAGAAGCACTTGTTTTAAAAATAAAGCACCATTTTAAAAATATAAGTATATCCAGCTTTGTAGAAAATAATGGCGATGCCAAATATGATCGGGAAAGTGGAATACTGATTTACGAACACCAGTTCCCGGATCTGTCAGCATTGGAATTTTTTAAATTGGTTCCCCTCAAATCAGGTGTAACTAAAAAGCCTTTAAATCAAATAGAGAAAAAAGATATCGTAGGCAGAATATATCCATCGCTTTCCATTAGGCTTGCAGCTGAAATAGCGCGATTGGATGATAATAAAAGTATAAAAGCTATGGTTATTAATGGATGGGCAAATTATATAGACAAAGCTACAGGGCAACAAAAAACCGCCTATTGTTGTTCTCTATATGTTTCTAAAGAACAAATATTATCTTGGAACCTCGACGAACTAGATCCTATAGCCGCTTTTTCGGCATTGAAAGGCAATGCCGCAAAAAATATTGAAATTACACCAATCGCGCCGATGCTTAGCATTAGCACAAGCGATGACCGGTTTGTTGATGCAAAAGAAGTTCTAGGTAATTTAAATCAGGGGGAAAATATTGCTGCTATGGATTGGGAAGATTTTGAACATTTATGCCGGCAACTTTTTGAAAAAGCATTTGCTGAAAAAGGAGCTGAAGTGAAAGTAACCCAGGCCAGTAGAGATCAAGGGGTCGATGCAGTAATATTTGATCCCGACCCTCTGACGGGTGGCAAGATTGTTGTTCAAGCCAAGCGGTATACTAATGTAGTAGATGTTTCAGCAGTTCGAGACCTCTATGGTACCTGTATGCATGAAGGAGCAATGAAAGGCATTCTGGTTACTACAAGTCATTTTGGGCATGACTCTTATAATTTCGTTAAAGATAAGCCTATTACTCTTATTAACGGATCGCAGATGTTAGGTTTATTGGAGAAGTTTGGGTATAGGTTCCGTATAAACCTAGAAGAGGCAAGAGTCATCAATGCCTCAGTTGGAAGAATATGATAAGCTCTCCGCGCCTCTGCGCGAAATCCTTCGGTTGATTTTCCCTAATAGACATCAGCCTAAACGGCTAACAGCCTAGCTTCTCAAAGATCCAGAATCTGGAATTCTGTAGGCGGAATGCAGACCGCTCCCGTGAAGGGGAAGTCGAGAACGACGATCGTCAGGAAGCCGAGTGAGATCACGAGTGTCAGGATGAGGGTCATGACCGCATGGGTCGGGAAGTCCTCGGCACCGAAGAGGAAGCAGAAGCTGATAGTGAGCGTTCCTCCGGCGAGCAGGACAATCCAGAGAAAGGGAAGCAGGCCGCTCTGGGCATCATTGATCCGTGAGGATCTGAGGCTGTCGAGTTTTTGAAGAAGCTTCACCGACTCCGCGTAGAACGGGTTGGAATAGCTGATGGGATGAGAAGGATCGGAGAAAGCCCTCACGATCTGCTGCAGGATCTGCCCGACCTCGGGGCTCCTCTGCCCGTGAGCAAGAAGGGGCCACTCGTTGGAAATCACGGAATCCCGGTATTTGCGGATAAGAGGGCGGATCGTTGCTCCATGTTCCGGCGGGAGAGAGCGGGCACACTGGTCAATTGCCTCCACGCAGCGGGCTTCCTGCACCACATTCATTGCCGTCTGGTCGTAGGCGTTCCAGGTGTTCGTCACGATCAGGGTGAGGAAAATTCCGTAAACCGTGCCGAGTGCGCAGAAGATTGGCCCTGAGATGTCATGATGTTTCTTGAGATGGGCGTGCGAGATGAACCGCCGCGCCACGAAGAGTCCCACGAGGACAATCACGCAGGGTACTCCGAGGCAGAGGAGCGTCAGTAACGGCGTCGGGAAGTTGAATCCCAGCCACTGCTCCAGGGTGAGGTGTTGCGCCAGCATGGGGTTACTTCATGATGAGCCTGGAGAAGGCATCAGGCCCTATGGCAACAAGTCCCGTGAAGGGGAAGTCGAGGTTCACGATGGTGTAGAGGGCAAGGCAGACGACACCGGTGAGCAACACGGTCATCACGGCGTGGGCATGGAGTTGTCTGGCACCGAAGAGGTAGGAGAAGCAGACGGTGGCCACCCCGCCGGTGAGCAGGACCCCCCAAAGGAAGGGGATGAGACCCGTGCCAGAATCCTCGATGCGTGAGGATCGCAGGGACTGGAGCATGTTGATGTTTTTCACCGACTCGTGGAAGTAGGCACCTTCTGAGGCGTCGGTGACCTTGAAGTGAGCGTAGGCTTCGGCGATCCGGTGGAGCATTTCCGTGCAGGCCGAATCGGCCTCCCCCTTGCGGAGGGATGTCCACTCCCGGGTGACGAGGGAGTCCCGATACTTCCTCATCAGGGGACGAACCTGATCACGAAACTGTGGCGGAAAGGCTTCGGAATCAAGGTAGAGACTCTGGAGGCAGCGCGCTTCCTGGATGACGTTGCCTGCGGTGGTCGAGTAGAACTGCCAGGTGCTTGCCACGATCAGCGCGAGGAAGATCCCGTAGAGGGCGCCGATGGTGTTGAGGAAGGGGCCGGCGATATCGTGATATTGCCTCAGGGTGTCGGGTTTGATGACCTTGCGGAGGAGGAAAAGTCCCAGCACGGCGAGGAGGATCGGCCCGATGATGCAGATGAGGATCAGTTGATGGGGCTCAAAGTGGACCACCAGAGAGTGCTCTAGCGACATGGCAAGGGGTTCTTTCATGGGATAAGCAATGTGTCCCTTATTTCACCAACGCAAGGATGATCGCCCCAAGCAGCAGAAGCGATCCTGCCAGCCGGGCGATCCAATACTCGCGGGCATTTCCCTCGCCCTTCCAGGCGTCGATCGCCACCGACCAGATGGTGCGGGTGGCGTAGAGGATATTGATCAGAGTGGCCTCTCCGAAGAGTCCGATCAGCATGATCACGAGCGGTGCCTGAAAGCCGATGATGGCACTGCCCAGCAGAAGACGCTTTTTGGCGACAGGGGGTGCCGGTGGCGTGGAACCCAGCAATGGGGTCATCCCAGCCAGCACCACGAACATCATCGGCTGAAAGAAAGCGACCCCGGACTTCCGCGCATAGCCCTGCGTCAGCACATCGACGAGCGCGAACAGCACGCTCGCTCCCATTGCCCAGCCGACGGCGGCGCGGCGATGATGCTTGTTGTGATCCGGCCCGGTCTGCAGGAGTGTCAGCGCGATGACGGTGAGGGCGGCCGCGGTCAGGAGTTTCCAGCCGACAGGCGTGTGGAGGAGCAGAATCGAGAAGAGGGCGACGAGGATGGTCTTGGTGCCGAGCAGAGGGGCGCTGATCGAGAGATCAGCCTTGGCAAGTGCTTTGACCGTGCAGATACGCCCTACAAAAAGGGAAAGTCCTGCTCCCACGGCGGCTAGCGCCGAAGCGAGGTCGGGATGGAAGCCAAACTGCTTCGGGAAGAAAAGCGGAAGCACGGCCAGCGGGAGCGACCACGCGGCCATTGCGTAGTTGGAGAAGATGTTGACCCGCTTGCTCGTCGCGCCGTGATGGATCGACCCCTTCAGCTCAAGGTAGCCGATTGCGTAGAGCAGCGCCGCTCCGAGAGCTCCGAGGGGGATGAGCATGATAGGAAGGATTTTAGGCTGAAGACTGTTGGACTGTTAGGTCAGAGAAGAATTTTCAGATATACGTTTTAATGATTCTCTCCGCGCCTCTGCGTCTCTGCGCGAGCCTTTTTATGATTTCGCGATCGCCTGATCGGCGGCGACGAGTTTTTCGTAGAGTGGCTGGAGGCCTTCCGGAATGACTTTTGTGCCGGCGATCACCGGCATGAAGTTCTGATCGCCCGTCCAGCGCGGCACGATGTGGAGGTGCAGATGCTCTTCGTATCCGGCGCCTGCCACGGTGCCGAGGTTGAATCCGACATTGAATCCCTCGGCCTTCACGACCTTGCGCAGGAGGTGTTGGGCATGGGTGGCCAGGTGCCAGAGATCGAGGGTCTCTTCGTCGGTCAGATCCTCCATGCATCCCGTGCGGCGGTAGGGCACGACCATCAGGTGGCCTGAGGAGTAGGGATACTTGTTGAGCATCAGGAAGGCGTTCTTCCTGCGGCAAACCACGAAATGAGCCGCGTCGTCGGAGGCGGTGGCGGCCTCCCCGAGGAAGTCCTCGCCGCTCACTCTCTCGCGGGAGAAGTACTCCACACGCCACGGGGCCCAAAGAGACTCAAGGTGTTTGGTGGTCTCCATGTTCTTGTTAATGGGGGATGGCGTTGTTTTTGGCCAGACAATCAATCGTTGCCCGGGCGGCACGTAGTGAGGCGGGATTGCCGCTTTCCCCGCCGAGGATGGAAGTGACGGAGGCCAGTTCAGAGGAAAGCCGCTCGCGCGCCTCGCGGCTGTTGAGGAGGCGGAGTCCCTCGTCGGCCAGTGCCGCGGGGGTTGCGTCGTGCTGGATGAATTCCCGGATGACGGGGCGATCGGCGAGGATATTCACCATGCCGAGGTATTTGACCCGGATGAGCCTCAGCCCGACTTCGTAGGTGAGTGTGGCAACCCGGTAGACCAGCGCGTAGGGAAGCCCAAGGCATCCGGCCTCGAGCGTCGCGGTGCCCGAACAGACAAGTCCGGCCGCAGCGCGGCGCATCAGATCACGCGCGGCACCCGTTGTGATGGTGATTTCGACACCGGCTTCAGCGGCTATGGCGCGGATCATCTCCGCGTGGGCCGGTGTCGCGGCAGCCGCCTCAAAGCGGATCTCGGGACGGGATTTGCTAATCAATGCGGCAGCCCCCGCCATGGAGGGGAAAATTTTCCGCACCTCGCGCTCCCGACTCCCGGGGAAGAGGCCGAAGAGGTTTTCCTCCCGATCGACGGGAGGGACGTGCCTCAGTTCCTCCGCCATCGGATGGCCGGCAAAGATGGTTGGCAGCCCGGAGGATTCGTAGATCGCCTTTTCAAAGGGGAAGATGCAGATCATCAGATCAAGCGCGCGGGCCATCTCCGGAATGCGGCGGCGGTTCCAGGCCCAGACCTGCGGGCTGATGTAGTAGATCACTCGCGTCGGGATACGGCGTCGGCGGATTGCCTTGGCGAGGCGGACATTAAAGCCTGGGTAATCAACGAGGATGACCGCCTCGGGAGGATTGGCTGCGAGTTCGTCCAGCAGGGCCTCGAACTTGCGCTTGAAGTAGCCGTACTGGCGCAGGACATCCCAGAGTCCTAGGACGCCGGCCTCGGCGATCCAGTTGTCGAGCGATCCTTCCGAAGAGCCGGATTCCGTGGCGACAGCGGCCATCTTCGGCCCGCCCTTCCCGGTGAAGCGGATACCGGGATTCTCCACTCGAAGCGCCCTCATGAGCGCAGAGCCATGGGTGTCGCCGCTAGCCTCGCCGGCTACGATCGCCAGATGGCGGGTTCCGCTCATGAGCAAATCAGGCGGGAAGCTGCGCCTTCTGCTTGCGGGGATCTGCTTCCTCGATCTGCTTGGTGATCCGGATGGCGAGATCGAGGGCAGCAGCCGCCTCGCGTCCGGTGACGCGCGGTTGGATGCCGTCGCGGGCACAGGTGACAAAGGAGGCGAGTTCGCGCTGGAGCGGCTCCCCCTTGATGACTTTCACGCGCTCCCGTTTGATCGATCCCTGCTTGAGGCGGAGGATGTAGCCGCTCTGGCGCTGGTAATCGAGCGAGAGGTAAGTGTCCTCCTGGAAGATACGGATCTTGCGGACCTTGTCGCGGCTGATGCGGCTGGCGGTGAGGTTCGCCACGCATCCATTCTCGAAGCGGATCCTGACATTGGCGATGTCCTCGCCCTTGCTCAGGACAGCGATGCCGACGGCGTCCACGCTGATGACCGGTGAGCGGACCAGATGCAGGAGGATCTCGAGGTCATGGATCATCACGTCGAGAACGACCCCGATGTCCATGCTGCGGTTCGGATAGGGGGAAAGACGGGTGACCTCGAGGAAGCGGGGGTTGTTGAGCTGCTGCTCGAGGGCCTCTAGTCCGGGATTGAAGCGTTCGATGTGGCCGACCTGCAGAATGCAGTTGTTCGCAGCCGCGGTGGCGGCGAGGTCGAGCGCCTGCGCGGTGTTGGTCGCAATCGGCTTCTCAATGAGGAGGTGCTTGCCGTGCTTCAGAAGGGAGGTGCCGATTTCATGGTGGGACTCCGTGTTGGTTGCCACCGAGGCGACGTCGACGAGTGAGGCGAATTCCTCGAGCGTGTCGCAGACTTTACCGCCGTATTTTGCGGCCGCCTTCTCGGCTGTGGCGCGGTTGGCGTCGTAGATCGCGGTGAGTTCGCAACCCTCGAGTTCGGAGTAGATGCGGGCGTGGTTGATGCCGATGCTGCCTGGGCCGGCGACGCCGGCGCGGATGGTTTTCATGATTCTGTGCCCCAGAGGGTGATGTGATGGGTTGAAGCGAGTTCGCGGAGGCGGTCTGCCTCCAGCAGGAGTGTTCGGCCGGCCTCCATAGCGATGGAGGTAACGCCCGCGGCTGCCGCTGTCTCGAGCGTGCGGGGGCCGACGACTGGGACGTCGAAGCGCATGTCCTGGCGCGGCTTGGAGACCTTCACGACGACGGCCTTCCCCTTTCCGAGTTCGCCCCCGCGACGGATCGTGGCGTCTGTCCCGTCGAATCCCTCGACGGCGAGAACCGTCCCGTTACGGACCACGACGGTCTGGCCGATGTCGAGGCGGCTCACTTCCTTGGCGATGCCGAGGCCGTAGGCGATGTCATCGAGCAGGCGATCCTTGGGGGCTGGGCCGGCAATGTGGCCCTCGGGAGCGAGGTGCTTCTCCAGGAAGGCGGTGGCGAGGAGGAGCGGGACACCGATCTTCTCCAACTCCCCGGCAATCGCACCGAAAAGGGTTTCAGCGTTGCGTTCGCGGAGCTTGGCCAGAAGGAGCAGCGCCTTGAAGTCGGGCCGCAGGTCGAAAAGATTCCCTGGGGCGATCTGGCCCGCCATTATCGAGGCGGTGGCGCCGCTCTCTTTGGCGGTGTCGAGCATTCGTCCCAGCTGGCCGACACGCATCCAGTGAAGTTCGTCGGTAAAATTCGCAAGGGACGGGTCGGTCTCCCCCTCGAAAGCCGCCGCCACGATATGGAGCACGCCGGCCTCACGGGCTCCGCGTGCGGCAAGACGCGGGTAGTCGCCGTTGCCTGCGATCAAGAAGAGGGTGTCCGGGGCCGTCATAGCGGAAGTCATGAGCCTATCCCCTTGGAGGCGCGGGGGGTAGCCTGAAAACGCTTCCAGCTTTCCGGAGCCCGCCGCATGATCGGCGGGATGAAACACCTCCTTTGCGGATTCCTTCTAGGGCTTCTTGTGGTCGGATCCTCCGTGGCGGCTCGACTCGATGTGACCGAGGAGGAAAACGGAAAGGATCTCCTTCTCGATCGGGGGGACCTTCTGGTTGTCCATCTTCCGGCCAATCGGACCACTGGTTACAGCTGGCAGCCGTCCTATTCAGCGAAGGGAGTGCTCAAACCGGAGGGTGAGGCCTTTTATCTGGCCAACCGGACTTCGTCTCATCTGGTCGGGTCGGGAGGCACGGAAAGCTGGATTTTCCGTGCTGAAAAGGCCGGCAGGATCACCCTGACGCTTGGCTATGTGCGTCCGTGGGAGAAGGGGAAGGCTCCCGGAAAAACCGTCGCATGGCCCGTCATGGTCCGCCCCTGACCATTTTTCCATGCCAAAGCGTGTCATCCACTGGTTCCGCCGCGATCTCCGGATCACCGATAATACGGCCCTCAATGGGGCCGTCGCCTCTGGAGAGGAAGTCATCCCCGTCTATATCGCGAGCAACTGGCAGGGTTCGCATCAATGGACCGGCCCGATCCGACAGGAATTCCTCTGCGGTTGCCTCGGCTCGCTTTCCAAGAACCTGGAGGCGATCGGAGGCCGCTTGATCATCCGACGGGGAGATGCCGTGGCGGAACTCGAAAAACTCGCGGCGGAGACCGGCGCCACCGAGATCTTTGCCAATCGTGATCCCGATCCCTTCGGCCGTGCCGTCGAGGCCCGGCTGGAAACGATGTGCCGCCAGCAGGGGATCACCCTTTCACTGCACAAGGATGCCTGCGTCCACGAACGTGACGAGGTGCTGACGGGGCAGGGAACGATCTTCCGGGTCTTCACCCCGTACTCCAAAGCATGGTTTGCCCAGCCCAAGCCGGAGCCGACCGGCGCGATCAAAAAGCTCCTAACCCCTTCGGATATTGCCTCCCTCCCGCTTCCGCAGCTCTCCGATTGGGGGCTTGTTTCCGCGGGGGCTTCGCTTCCCGAACCCGGTGAACGTGCCGCGCGGGAACGACTCAAGAAATTCCTCGCCGGCCCAATTGGGACCTATGGAGAACGTCGCGATCTGATGGGTGTGGAGGGAACCTCCCGGGTCTCGCAGGATCTACGCTTTGGCCTGATCTCCCCGCGCCAGATCTACTCCGCTGGCAAAAGGGTCGAGGAGACCCTTCCTCCCGACGGGCGCAAGAGTGTCATGAAATTCCTCGCGGAGATCGTCTGGCGGGAATTCTACATGCAGCTGCTCTGGAACTATCCGGAACTGCTGGAGCATGAATTTAACAAGACATGGCGCGGCATGGAGTGGCCTGGCTTGCCCGAAACTCCGGATGCCTTCGACCGTTGGTGCGCAGGCATGACCGGCTTTCCGATCGTCGACGCCGCGATGCGCGAGCTGGCCGCGACGGGCTGGATGCACAACCGCTCGAGGATGATCACCGCGATGTTCCTGACCAAGGATCTCCACCTCGACTGGCGCCTCGGCGAGGCCTTCTTCATGAGTGTGCTCGTCGACGGGGAGATCGCCAGCAACAACGGAGGATGGCAATGGAGTGCCGGGACAGGGGCCGATGCCGCTCCTTATTTCCGCATCCAGAATCCATGGAGCCAGACCAAGCGTTACGATCCCGAGGGTCTCTATATCAGGAAGTGGGTGCCGGAACTCGCCAATGTCTCCAATGCCTCGCTGATCGATCCTCCGGTCGACGGGCGTCCTATTGCTCCGGGCTATCCCCTGCCGATGCTCGATCATTCAACCGAGCGCGACAGGACCCTCGACCTCTTCGCCCGACATAAGGCGCGAGTGGGGGAGAAGAGTTAAAAGGGTTAGAAATGTTAAAAGGTAAATTCAGGCAGGATTGGTGCAAGATCCGGAGGGTCAAGAGGGACCTGATCCGCACTTCCCTAGGGCGACTGTCCCCTGCAATCCCCTTTTTAACTCTTTTAACGTTGAAACGTTTTTAACCTTCTCTCCCCCTCACACCTCGAAGTCGACCGCCGGGTCGACCTTCTTCACGAGGGTCAGGATGTTCCGCCCGTCGCGGAACTCGTAATGTTGGGTGTCGGTCAGGTGTTTGATGAAATGGATCCCTAGTCCGCCGATCGGGCGGTCTTCAATGGGCAGCGAGGTGTCCACTTCCGCGCGAGAAAGCGGATTGAACGGCGCTCCTGCGTCGCTGAAGCGGATCTCCACTTCGTTATGCCTGCGTTCCAATTCGATGCGGCAGCAATCGGCGCCGATCTCCACGCCCCCGTATTTCATGACGTTGGTGGCAAGCTCTTCCAGAATCAGTTCGAGATCCGGCACGAGGTCCGAGGGAAGTCTTTCCCGGGTGCAAAACTCCGAGAGGAAGGGATTCAGCTTTGCCAATTCAGGAAGATCCGATCGCAGCAGGAGCAGTCCTGGGGAATCTTCGGGGGCGGGGGGAGTCTTCACCTTCCCACCTTCTTTTTCCGGAAAAACGAATTCGACCAGCGAAAAATCATCTGCAAAGGCATCGGTGCCCTGCTGCCGTCGGATTTCCTCAACGATTGGCTCGAGGCCCGAGGGGCGTTTTTCATCCGCCAGAATCGCCGAGAATTCCTCATGCGTCATCATTTCACCGTCTGGGCGGTCGACCTCGTAGGTGCCGTCACTGAAGAGATAGAGGCGAGAACCGGAAGCCACTGCCACGGATAGGGTTTCGTAAGCGGCCTTGGGGAAGGCTCCGATCACGGCTCCCTTGGCTGCGAGATGCTGCACGTCACCGTCAGGGGCGATCAGGACTGCAGGGGGATGGCCTCCGGAGGCATAGTGCAGGGTGCCTTCGGAACGGTTGTAAACCCCGTACCAGCCGGTGAAATACATCTCGTTATGCTGTTCCATCGGGAAGGCGGTGTTCAGGTTCCCTAGTACCGCCGAGGGATCGCGAAAATCGGTGTCGGCCAGAGAGCCGGAGCGGAGCATGTTGACGACGCTGATGGAAAGCAGTGCAGCACCGACGCCGTGCCCGCAGACATCGAGCAGGTAAAGGGAGAGGGTGTCGTCGTCGATCCAGTGGTAGCCGAAGGAGTCACCCCCGAGTTGTGAGGAGGAAATGAAGACCCAGTCGGTGGTCACGGCTCCCTTGAGCCTTTCCGGAAGGACGGCGCGCGAATACGCGGCGGCCTCCGCAAGTTCCGAGGCCATTGCCTTGTTGGCCTTCTCGAGCTCCTGGGTGCGCTGACGGACGGTTTCCTCGAGGTTGGCGTTCCACTCGGAGAGGCGCTCCTCGCGCAGTCGGATCTCCCGGGCCATCGTCGAGAAGCTCTGGGCGAAGCGGCCCAGCTCGTCCTGCCGTTTTCCGACGTGTTCGAGAAACTCCTTTCCCTCATCGTAGGAGCCCTTTTCGAAATCGGAGGCGACTTTCTGGAGTCTGGTGATCGGGCCGGAAACACGCCGTGCCGTGTAGAAAATCACGCCGAGAAGCAGGATCAAGCCGATGCTTCCGATAAGGATGGATTGTTCGGCCAGCTTCCGCGCAGGGGCGACGATGAGCGCATAGGGCACCTCGAGCACGAGCTTCCATCCCGTCGTCTGGCCCTTGGCCCAGTAGATCACCTTGTCGCTTCGGTCCCTGAGGCGGAGCCATCCGCTGTCGGAGGCGAGGATTTTTTC
>CANIVT010000026.1 GCA_947471565.1 Spartobacteria bacterium
CTTGAGAATCTCAAGAAATCCCGCAGGAGAATAGACTGTGACTCCTTCGCGGCGCCGCGCCGGATAATGCTTTTCATTGCCAGTCACAAGCGGGGCTTGGGCAGCCAAAGCAACCTCCCGGTGTCCTTGTGTCACAGGGCGGAACGTTCGGTCCCACGGGAGAAGCCCGCAGTGAGCGTCACAGCGTCTTGGTTGCCCGAAGATAGGCAAGCAGGTGCTGGACTGAATCCCGCCACTTGCCTTCCCGGGCATCAAGAGCTGCGCGGAGGCGTTGCCCCTCGGCCTTGCCAAGGACATCGGGCTGCGAGAGCAAACGGCGCGCAGTCACGATGTTCCCCTGACGAAGATAATATCCAGCCGCCTCCACGGGGTCGGCAGGGGCTGCATCATCCGAGGGATGGATCACCGCATCGCCCCGGGCCTCGGACATCGGGATGGAAAATGCCGTTACCAGCAGATCAAAGCCCTGCCTCGGATCGGATCCGTCTGCCAGAATCAATGCCCTGACGGGGAGAGTTTCCCGGTCGTAGGCAGGATGCACTGCGAGCCAGCTGCCAAGGGCGGCCCTGTCACCACGCTCATACCAAAGGCTGAAAAGCCTTTGCCTCTGGCTCGGAGCAAGCCCCTGCATGAATGCCGCATCATCCGCAGCGGAGGCAATCAACGCCGGATCACCGCCCTGCCGCGCCAACAACTGAAATCGGAGTGTCGGTGAGGCCGCTGCGATTTCATTCAAACGACCAGCCAGTTCAGGGTACTCCTTGGAATCTGTAATTATTCTTCCAAACACGGCATCTACCACAGACCAATGGATTGCTTCGTCAATACGCAGACGGCGCCTAATGGCCTCTTTCCAATACGCCAATGCAGCCTCCGTGTCGTAAGGGGCGATTTCCGATCCCTCAGCCAGTGAGAACATCGGGTCACTAGGCGAGAGCACCTGCTCGACTTGAAACTCGGCCTTGGCCCCTTCCACTCCACCAGGGGTCATTAGGAGCATGCGACCAAGCAGAAAGTGGAGGCGTGGGTTCATGGGTTGGCACGCCATTTCCCTACGGATAACCGAGGCGACCTTCTCCGGAGAAAAATCATCTACATCGCGGTAGAGTGACTCGATCTGCCTCTCTGAAGCGGCTGAGGCAAAAGGAGGCAGCGCCGGTGCCTTGCCGAATTGCGCCGCAATCATCCAGCCGCCAAGCAGGAGCGATCCCAGCCCAAGCAGCATCAGCACCATCCGCTGGAGCCATCCTCCGATACCGAAGCGAACCGGAACAGCAGTCTCCGCCAGAGGCGCGAATCCGATCCCTCCCAGCAGGAGAAGCCACCATCCCAACTCGGGCTTGTGAAAGGGTACATCCACGAGTCCATGGAGAAGCTCGGCGAAAAACGCCGCGAGGAAGCCCCACCGCAGCGGCCAATCGCGGCCCGAGAGCCGCTCCAATCGTGGAATTCCCGAGAGGAGCAATGCTAGGCATGCAAGGACTGCAATAAGCGCGGGGATTCCAGTCTCGGCAGTAAGCGTCAGCCAAGAACTCTCGGCGTGGAGCGCCGTTGCCTGCGAAAAACTGCGTTTGGCATGGAAGGGGTAAGAGTAGGCGTAGGAACCCAATCCGGAACCAACCAAGGGCTGTTCGCGGATCATCACGAGAGTATCTCTCCAAATGGAAATCCGGGCATCCGAGGGCAGAGGTGATTCCGGCAGATCAATCTGCCCTGAGATCTTTTCAGAGGCTTTCTGGGTACCCCCAAGCAATCGCTCCACCAAGGCATTGCCGGAGCGAACAAACGAGATCCCGATAATGATCGCTATTAGAATGCTGATGAATAATAGCCCCCGGGAGCGATATCCCCCCAGACCGGCAAGCCAGATGCCACATCCGAGCACGAAGAATAGAAAACCCCCGCGTGACGCCGACAGGAAGAGTAGGCAGTAGCAGAGCACGGTGAAGGCGGCGACTCCCGCCAGGACATAGACCCAGCGTCTTCCGATGAACCCACGACGAATCAGCCCGAGCGCCAGGATGGCACCGGTCAGCAGGAATCCAGCGGTCTGGTTGCGGTTCGTAAAAAATCCGAAGGCGGCCGGTATCACGGGATCTTGCTTGAAAAAAGGATAATGCCATCCCCAATTCCAAACCGCCATGGCCGTGACGGCATAGGCGCAACATCCGGCCACGGCTACGAGCGCAATGATCCGCAGCGCGCCACCTTGCATGGGCTGTCCCAAAACGAAGAGCGCCGTCGCGATACTCGCGGCCAG
This sequence comes from Spartobacteria bacterium, assembly GCA_947471565.1. GTDB lineage: Bacteria > Verrucomicrobiota > Verrucomicrobiia > Chthoniobacterales > UBA6821 > UBA6821. The sequence continues at coordinate 2,261 of CANIVT010000026.1, forward strand.
CACCGCCACCCAGTATGCCACCGCATAGGGATCGCAGGTGATCGTCGGAGGCAGGGTGATGGCAGGGAGAGCAGAGATGGCCTGCTTCCAAGCGGGTACAGGAAGAAGATCCGACGGCAGCAAAGATGCCGAGCAGGTCAGCAGGATTAGCAGCCCTCCCAGCCAGAGCCACCATGATGTAGTCCGCGCCGGTCGAAAAAGAATCAAGACCACCCCTGCCGTCAGCAGGAAGGCGCCCTCCCCTCCCTGGCGAGGCCCCCCCGCAAGAAAGACGGAGACAAGGCATCCACCGAGCAGGATCAGCAGGGAGAGAGGATTCATGAGGGGGAGAGAAGCATGGAGGAAAACCCTGAAAGGAGTGAAGGGGATTCGGAAATCAGGATTTAGGAGGGATGGCTGAACCAAGGCAGTGATGACCAAGCGATCCATCCCGTCCCCCGGTGACCCAAGGCATGGTCCACACGATGCACGCGGAGACAGGCAGGAATCAACTCACCGGCAAAGAAAGTCTGTTGCACCTGCGCGGCGGAGTGGTAGGAAAGAAGCATGACCGCTTCTCTTCTCCAGCACGGCCTCTCCCTCCCTCTCGCCTTTGGCATGCCGAGCGGCCCGGACCTGATAGTTCTCCTGATCATCGTTCTGGTCCTGTTCGGCGCAAAGCGACTCCCTGAACTGGCCCGTGGTCTGGGCCAGAGCGTGAATGAATTCAAGAAGGCCAAGGAGGAATTCGACAAGGAAGTGGCAAAGCCCGCCACTCCCACGGCACCGGCGTCTCCCGAGCCCTCGAAGGAGGAGCATAAGCAGGCCTAGACCCGGGCTGGGGTAGCATCCTGAAAAAGCTGAAAAGCTCACACTTAAGTCAAAAGACGAGAGCAGAGTGTCGTGGGCCCGGAAGAGACGGAAGACCGGACCAAACGCCCGAGTTTGTGCTCGGTAGACCTTACGTTCGACGGGCCATGAAGGCGCTGCTCTGCGCCTCGTTGTGCCTGATCGGGGGTTTTTTTGCCCCGTATTCCGCGGCCGGGGATCTTTTTCCCTCCCCCGGTTCAGGGGAGCTTCGGATCGCCGCCTATAATGTGGAGAATTATACCACCATGGCCCGCGTCATCGATGGCAAGATGGTTGCGGAAGCCGGCAAACCAGAACCGGAAAGGAACGCCGTCGCCAAATCGATCGCGGAGATCAACCCCGACATCATCGGGTTGATGGAGATCGGAACGCCGGCGCAGTTTCAGGATCTGCGCAGACGACTTCATAAGGCGGGGCTTGATTATGAGGATGCCGAATACTTGAGCGGAGCGGATCCGTTGCGTCATCTGGCACTGCTGAGCCGCTTTCCGATCTTGGAGCGCCACTCTCTGGGCGACATCCCCCTGAAGGTCGGCTCAGTGACGCTGCACAGTCCGCGAGGACTCCTTGATGTCACGATCGAACCCAGTCCGGGCCATCGGATTCGTGTCCTCTGCGTGCACCTCAAGGCGAAGCTGGAGGTGGCGGACTATGACGCGACGGCTCTCAGGGAGGCGGAGGCGGTCTTTCTGCGGAAGCATGTCCGTAAAATCCTCTCACGGGATCCTGCGACGCGTCTCGTGGTGATGGGCGATGTCAACGACACCAAGAACAGTCGTACCCTGCGGGAAATCATCGGCCAGTCCGAGTGGCCCGATACCCTGAGAGCGGTGCCGCTGACCGATCGCAATGGGGAAAGTTGGACGGAGTGCTGGGAAGGTGCCGACGTTTACTCGCGGATTGACTACATGATGGTCTCCAAGAGACTGGAACCGGAGATCGACTCCGGGCAGTCGTCTATCGCACGCTTCCCTTTCTGGAGGGAAGCAAGCGATCACTGCCCCCTTGTTCTCACCCTCAGGCAAACACAAACCGTACCTGCAGAGTCCCCCAAACCACAGACCTCACCATGACAACGTATACCTGGATATGCCGCCTTGCAGCGGCATTGATAGCCCTCATACCCATGGTGCAGGGACTTCGGGCGGATTGGGCGCACGTCACCGAGCTCGATGCGCCGGTCGCCCTTTCCCGTGATCAGGCCAAGGCAAAGGAGGCGATGATCGGGAAACTCACCGCTCAGATCGCGGCCAACGAGAGTTTCCTCCGCCAGTCCCCCGATGACCCGCACGTCTGGGAGTCGAGGATCCGTCTGGCCTCCGCGCAGGGGCGACTTGCCTCGCTGCAATCCGACATGGCAGGCGTACAGAAGGCCGTTTCAAAGCTCAAGGAACTCGAGCGGTCCGTTCCCGACAGGAACCTGCGTGCGGAGGCGATGTTCCGCAGGATCACCCTCCAGTGGCAGGATCTCGGCGACTCACCCGACACGAGGAGGGAGAACGCGCGTGCCCTGGCGATGCAGTTCTCCCAGGACTATCCGCAGGATCGTCGCGCCGCGCGCCTGCTCGCGGAAGCAGCGGACCTCAGCAACTATCACCCCGGAGAGAAAAAGAAGCTGATCGAGCTCGCCCTCACGCTCTGCACCGAGGAGTCGCTCCTGCAGCGCCTCAAGGACGATCAACTGCAACTCCAGCAACTCGGCAACCCCGTGAATCTCCGCTTCACGGCAACCGACGGGACCAAGGTCGATCTGGCCGAGGAGCGAGGCAAGGTCACGGCCGTTGTCTTCTGGTCGGCGGAGTCGGCGCCAAGCCTGGTCTGGATGGGATACTTTGCAAAATACGCCGACAGCGTTCCGTCCCTTAGGGTGGTGGCCGTGAGCCTGGATCGAAGCAAGGAGGATCTTGCTGCGGCGATGAAGACTCTCCATCTGCTGTGGCCCACGGCCTTCGACGGCCAGGGGTGGCAAAATGCCATCGCCAGGAAGTTCGGGATCAACACACTTCCCACCCTGTGGCTGATCGATAGGAAAGGAAATCTGGCTTTCCTGAATGCCCGCGATAGCTACCAACTGAAGATCAACGAGTTACTCCTCAGTAAGTGAGGCGGCCATTTCCCTCAAGGCTGGCCCGGTAGTTGCTTCCTCTCAGGCAACCTATTCTTTCCCGCCATTTTCTATTCCCCGCCACCCACCCCCATTTTTCCTTCCCATGCTTCTAGAGACTTACGACCGCGGTGATTTTTGTGACGAGATGTTCGATGAATCGGGGGCTGTCCGCCCCCACTACGCTCGAGTCGCCGAGCACCTGAAACATCTCCACGAAGCAGAGCACAAGCGGAAGCAGACTGCGGTCGACCTGGCCTTCATGCGGGGTGGCGTCACCTTCACGGTCTACAATGACGATCAGGGGACCGAGCGGATCTTCCCGTTCGACCTCGTGCCGCGCGTCATTCCCGACACCGAGTGGCAGACCATCGAAAAGGGACTGATCCAGCGTATCACCGCGCTCAATCTCTTCCTTCACGACATTTATCACGAGCAGAAGATCCTCAAGGACCGCGTCATCCCGCCCCACTACATCCTCGGCGCGAAGCATTTTCGGCGCGAGTTCATGGGATTCAACGTGCCCAAGGACATCTACGTCCACATCTGCGGGACCGACCTGATCCGCGACCGACAGGGCAACTACCTGGTACTGGAGGACAACCTGCGCTGTCCGTCGGGTGCCAGCTACATGCTGGAGAACCGTGCCGCGCTCAAGCGCGCCTTCCCCGATCTCTACCGGTCCGCGCGCGTTCATCCGGTCGACAGCTACGCCGCAGACCTCCGCAAGGTCCTCCAGTATGTCTCGCCTCCGTCGCTCACCACCTCCCAGCCCAATGTGGTGCTCATGACCCCGGGCGTTTTCAACAGCGCCTACTTCGAGCACTCCTTCCTAGCCCGCCAGATGGGCATCCCGATCGTGGAGGGCCGCGACCTCGTGGTCCGCGATGCACGCGTCTACATGCGCACGACCTCGGGCCTTGTCCCGGTCGACGTGATCTACCGCCGCATTGACGACGACTTCCTCGATCCCACAGTCTTCCGCTCCGATTCCCTGCTGGGCGTCCCCGGCCTTGTCCATGCCTACCGCTCCGGCAACGTCAGCCTCGCCAACAGCATCGGAACAGGGGTGGCCGACGACAAGGTGGTCTACTACTTCGTCCCCAAGATCATCAAATACTACCTCGGGGAGGATCCGATCCTACCGAACGTGGGCACCTTCCTCGCCAGCGAACCCGAGGACCGAGTCTTCATCATGGAGAATTTGGAAAAGCTCGTCGTCAAATCCGCCAACGAGGCCGGAGGTTACGGCATGCTCATGGGTCCCTGGGCCACCAAGGAGGAGATCGAGAGCTTCCGCGAGCAGATCCGGGCCAATCCCCGCAACTTCATCGCCCAGCATCCGATCTCGCTCTCGCGACATCCGACCTGGTGCCACGGCGAAACGGACGGGGCTTTCGAGGGACGCCATGTCGACCTACGCCCCTACATCCTCTACGGTGAGAAGGTGACGGTCACGCCGGGCGGTCTCACCCGCGTCGCACTGAAGAAGGGGTCGCTCGTGGTGAATTCCTCGCAGGGTGGCGGCTCCAAGGATACCTGGGTACTGCACGGCGACAACTGAGAACGCACAAAAGGCACCCTCACTCCCTTTCTCGATGAGCGAAACGACTCTTCCCCTCCCCACCGCGCAGAAACCGATCAACGACCGGCGCGATTCCCATGTCATGCTCTCGCGCGTGGCCAACTCCCTCTACTGGATGAGCCGCTACATCGAGCGCTCGGAAAACGTCGCGCGCCTTCTCGATGTGAATCTCCAGTTGATGCTTGATTTCGCCGATCTGAACGATCAGCAACTCAAGGAGCACTGGCTGCCCATTCTCTGCTCGGCGGGCGACGAGGAGACCTTCTTCAAGCTCTACGAGCGCGCCGACAGCGAGAGCGTGACCGAGTTCCTGACCTTCCGTGAAGAGAACCCCAACTCGATCATTTCCTGCCTCTTCGCGGCCCGCGAGAACGCCCGCCAGGTGCGCGACCAGATCTCGCTGGAAATGTTCGAGACGCTCAACGAGTGCTACCTCTTCCTCAAGTCAAAGAATGCCCGCGAAGTCTGGCAGAGCGGCGCCCACGAGTTCTACGAGCAGATCAAGAGATACTCCCATCTCTTCCAGGGCCTGACAGGATCCACCTTTACGAGAAACGAGGGATACGAGTTCATCAATCTCGGTAAGTTCCTCGAGCGCGCCGACAAGACCACGCGCATCCTCGACATCAAGTACCATATCTTGCTTCCGAGCGTCGCTGATGTGGGCGGGGCCGTGGACGCGGCCCAGTGGCAGGCGATCCTGCGATCCGCCAGCGCGCTGGAGGCCTATCGCCGCTTCCACGTGGAGGACATCCTGCCCAGGAAGGTCGCGGAGTTCCTGATTTTCTCCACCACGTTCCCCCGCTCGATCCGCTCGTGCATGGAGCACCTCGACAATGACCTTCACCGCCTCAGTGGAAGGGAGAAGCGTGAGTACAAGAGCGCGGAGGAGCGCGCGTTCGGCAAGCTCCTTTCCGATCTGAATTTCCTGACCATCGACGACATCCTCGCTGAGGGTCTGCACGAGTTCCTCCAGAAGATTCAGACCACCCTCGATCGTCTCGACGATCACATCTACCAGGAATACATGTACCACCCTCCCGTGGACATCCAGGCGGAGATCCTCCTTCACCAGCAGCAGATGCAGCAGCAGCAATGATCCCGCAGAGCGACAAACCCGCCCAGTCCGTGCCGCAGACCCCTTGGAGCGAACCGCTGCTTCTGGGGATCTCCCATCTCACGCGCTACACCTACGAGGGGCCCGTGAAGGACAGCTTCAACGAGGCGCGGCTCCAGCCCTTCTCCGAAGAACTCCAGCAGGTGCGAGAGTTCCGCTTCCGGATCAATCCCGACTCGCAGGTGCGGGATTATCCCGACTTCTACTCCAACTGCGTCCATTACTTCGACGTGCCCCAGCCTCACGAGTCCCTTGAGGTGGAGGCAATCTCCACGGTGCAAACCGTTCCCGATCCGCGTGGCGCGATCCCCGAGGCCGGTCCCGAAACGCTCGCCACCCCGCAAATCAAGGAACAGCACTTCGACTTCCTTCACTCCTCGGAATTCGTTTCCATGGGTGCCGAGATCTGGCGCGAGGCGGTCGACGCCCTGCCGGAGGGCCAGCGGGATGTCTGGACGGACACCATGGCGATCGGCGAGCACATTCACCGCAACTACAAGTACACGCCTCTCGCCACCAACGTGAACACCCGCGCCCTTGAGGTGCTTCATAAAAAGCAGGGTGTCTGCCAGGACTTCGCCCATCTCATGCTGGGACTCTGCCGAACCCACGGAATTCCGGCCCGCTACGTCAGCGGTTACTTCCTCAATCAGCACAAACTGCCCGGTGAAATCGAGGCGAGCCACGCCTGGATCGAGGTCTATATCCCGGGCTACGGCTGGAAGGGCTACGATCCCACGCACCGGCGACCGAGCGACACTCGTTACGTGAAAATCGCCGTCGGGCGCGACTACTCTGACATCCGACCTGTCGGGGGAACGTTCCGCGGCCGGGGAACCCGCCAGATGGTCGTCGAGGTGAGTGTACAGCGGATCCTATAGGGTTTTGATAGCGATTTAATGCGGCATCCGTTCTTTTGGGCGGCATTAGAAAATACGGATGATATACCTCAAAAACGCATGGAACTCCAAATCGAAGGAATGACTCTTCCCCAAAAGAATGCGAGTGGCACCAAGACCTCAGGCATCATAAATTCCCAATTGGCATTCCACGAATGCTGAACCTCTCTGCCACACCAGTTTCTCTCCTATCATCATCCCCATCATGCGATTTCATACCAAGCGCCGGAAGATGCCCTCGATCACGATCGTCTCGCTAATCGATATTCTGGCAATCCTTCTGATCTTCTTCATCGTCACGACCACCTTTAAGGACAAGCTCCCCCAGCTTCAGATCAATCTCCCCGAGTCCAAAAGCGCCGCGGTCTCCACCTCGGAGCCCAAGAAGACGATCCTGCTTCAGATCAAAGGTCTGGGTCAGATCACTTTTGATGGCAAGGCGACCACCCCGGACCAGCTTCCCGCAGCCATCCGCCAGATCCAGCAGACTTATCCGGGCTGCGCCATCACGATGCAGGCCGACAAGGAAGCTCCCTTCGGCACTGTTGTCTCCGTGCTCGACGCGCTTCAGGCCGCCGGCATCAAGAACATCCCGGCAGTGGCCAGACCCGCAGGAAAATGAGCCGCAAGAAATCCACAAAACAGGGCCCGAAGCCGCTGGAGGTGGTCAAATACGGTCACCCCGCCCTGCGTAGTAAGGGACGCCGGATCGAAAAAATCGATGATTCCTTGGTGGAACTAGCCGAGGCAATGATCGTCACCATGTACGAGGAGGATGGGTGCGGACTGGCCGCCCATCAAGTCGGTCGACCTATCCAGATGGCCGTCATCGACGTGCTTCCGGCGCAGGACAACCGTCCCAGCAAGGCATGGGTTGGAGGACGCGAGATCGAACTCGAATCCCTCATGCCGCTTGTGATGATCAATCCCGAAATCCATCCCGTCGGCGAGGAACGGAGTGTGGAAACCGAGGGTTGCCTCAGCATGCCGGGCCTCCATGACGAGGTGGAGCGCCCCACCCGCGTCCGGATTATTTGTCAGGACTTAAGTGGAGAGACCCTAGAGATCGAGGCCGAGGGACTCCTCTCACGCGCCGCCCAGCACGAGCACGATCACCTTCACGGCATCCTCTTCATTGACCACCTTGCCCCCGAGGACAGGGCAAGTCATCAGCCCAAGCTCAAGAAATTCCAGAAAGAGAGCTCACCGTTTTAGGGAGCACACTATTCCCGTAGACTTCCCACCGGATCCGCATTAAGAGAGGCTTTATGAACTCAACGGATCTCATCACGGTCGACCCCGATATCCTTGGAGGCACTCCTGTCTTCAAAGGAACCCGCGTTCCCGTGAAATCCCTCTTCGACTATCTCGAGAAGGATTATACTCTGGAAGAGTTCATTGAGTGCTTCCCTTCCGTCTCCAAGGAGATTGCCTGCCAAGTTCTTGAGCGCTCCGAGGCAGCTCTTCTTGCTGCCTGAACTTCCTGCCTCGCTCCATGAGGATTCTGCTGGATGAGTGCGTGCCTTGGCCATTGGCTAATATTTTGCAGGGGCACGATTGCACTAGCCCACAACGAAGAGATTGGGGCGGCATCAAGAATGGTGATCTCCTCAAGTTGGCCGATGCCGAGTTTGACCTTTTCATCACCTCGGATCAGAACCTCCGCTACCAACAGAATCTCGCCGGACGTACAATTTCCATTCTGGAACTTTCCACCAACGACTGGCACTCCATCCAAGCAGGATCGTCTAGCATCATGGCGGTCATCGAAAAAATCAGCCCCTCCGACTTCGTTCACCTGACAATCGAATCGGTTTAGTCTGCGCACGCCAGGATTTTAAGGAGATCGTTAGGCGCCCAAGCATAAGCATCTGACGGATCTTGATCGGCCTCTGGGGATTGCAGGAATGAAATTCCAAAGGCTTGGAAGTTTGGATGCAAGGCTCTCCCTGACAGGAAACGCACAATGACAACGATGGTTTTACCGCTTAGAGGGAAGCTTTTCTGATGATTGGTTTAGCATTTTAGTGACGACTTTTCCCGTGTTCATGCTTTTTACTCTTAGAAACCAAACAAGAGAATCGATCTCATCCTAAAAATACACCGACCTATGGCACACCAAACGGAAGTAAACCACCTGCTAGAAAACAACAAAGGCTACGCCCTCGGCCAAAGCATTCATCTTTCAAAGCATCCCGGCGTTCAGCCGATCCAGCCCTCAAAACAGGTGGCTGTTGTTGCCTGCATGGATGCCCGGCTTGATGTTGAAGACATGCTGGGACTGCAAACCGGGGAAGCTCACATCATCCGCAACGCCGGCGGCATCGTCGACGCGGATACCATCCGATCACTCATCATTTCGCACCATTTACTAAACACAAAGGAGTTTATCCTGATCCACCATACCCGTTGCGGCATGCTTGCATTCACCGATGACCTCCTCAAGTCAGGCTTGGAGGGCGATCCGGCGGCAAGCGATTTACTCTCTCAAGCAACGGGACGCAAATTCGTGTCACCAAAGAAGTCATCTGACTCGCCGGCGGTTTTTCATGCCTTTAAGGGAGAACTCGAAGCTCTTGATCACGAGCATAACCACAAGGCCCAAGAGCGTCTTGAATCGGACGTGCGGCAGGGCATCTCAACGATTCTCAACCACCCATGGATTCCCACGACAGGAGAAGATGCGATTACTGTTCGAGGGTTCATCTACGATGTTGATTCGGGCAAATTGAACGAGGTCAGCTATCCCGCATAGCCTTGAACAGTGGCCCGACTTTAAGCTGTCACCATCTTAGAAACAAAGAAGCAGAGGTGCAGTCCCCGATAGTCACCTTTGCCACACCAAGGCGACGGTATTTGTTAGGAGATAGCTAGGCGCCCAGTTCTGCTCAGTTTTTTTCAAAAAGGGTCGCAAGCTTGGATGGAGAGCAAGTCAGTCAAGCGATGCTGTAGTTTACCTACTGCGAACGCAGACCAACACAGCTATCCGCCAAGATCGCGGCCCTACTGCTCTACAGGTAGGCAGGTGCAGAAAATATTCCGATCTCCGTAGACGTTGTCCACCCGCGAAACGCTCGGCCAGAACTTGTGGTTTCTGAGCCATGGGGCTGGCCAGGCAGCCTGGGTGCGCGAATAGGGTCTCGTCCACTCGTCGGCGGTGACCACAGCGGCGGTGTGAGGAGCACGTTTGAGGGGATTCTCGGCCTTGTCGAGTTCACCCTTCTCAATGGCGATGAGTTCGCCATGAATGGCGATCATGGCATCGCAGAAGCGATCGAGTTCCTCTTTGGACTCACTCTCGGTCGGCTCGACCATGAGGGTTCCCGGAACGGGCCAGCTCATCGTCGGGGCGTGGAATCCGAAATCCATGAGACGCTTGGCAATATCCTCCACCTCGATGCCGGCGCGGGTCTTCCACTCACGCAGGTCGAGGATGCACTCGTGCGCGACGGTGCCGTTGGAACCCTTGTAAAGCACTGGGAAATAGGACTCCAAGCGCTTGGCCATGTAGTTGGCATTAAGGATGGCTAGCGCGCTCGCCATGGCGAGTCCGTCCGGTCCCATCATCCTCAGATACATCCAGCTGATAACGCAGATGCTGGAGCTGCCCCACGGAGCGGCGCTGACCTCGCCAGTGGCTGAGGAGCCTCCCGTCGGAATGACCGAGTGACCGGGAAGGAAGGGGGCGAGGTGTTCGACGACGCCGATCGGACCCACTCCGGGACCGCCCCCTCCATGCGGGATGCAGAAGGTCTTGTGAAGATTGAGGTGACAGACGTCGGCCCCGATGCCGCCGGGCGAACAGAGGCCGACTTGGGCGTTCATATTGGCACCATCCATGTAAACCTGTCCCCCGGCCTCATGGATCATCGTGCA
>CANIVT010000027.1 GCA_947471565.1 Spartobacteria bacterium
ACACTCTACGGGTCAAAGCCCCGGATCGTCACGGTCAACGGCCGCTTCGTCGAGGGTGTGCCCTCGGGAGTCATCCTGCTCCTCGAGAACAAGGATCGCCCGGGCATCGTCGGCCATCTCGGCACCATCCTCGGCCAAAACAAGGTCAACATCGCCAGCATGTCCCTCAGCCGCAACGAAGTGGGCGGACAGGCGCTCACCCTGCTGAACCTCGACTCCGCTCCGGACGAGGCACTGCTGGCCAAGGTGACCTCCGACGCCGACATCTCCTCGGCCAAGGTCATCCGCCTGTAACGCATTCAGGAACCCTCAACAGGAAGGCCCCTTCTCTTCGGAGGAGGGGCCTTTTCTTTGGCTGGAAACTTACTCAGCGAACAAGGGACGCAAGGTTCGCAGCGACCTCGCGGATCACCACCACTGCCGGGGAGTCCTGGTTCGCAAGGACCAAGGGCGTCCCCGCATCCGCAGCAATCCTGAGTGCAGGATCAAGTGGCAGGGCGCCGAGGAAAGGAACCCCGAGCCTAGCGGCCTCCCTTTCACCTCCCCCGCTTCCGAAGATTTCGTGACGCGAACCGTCCGGAGCAACGAATCCCGACATATTCTCCAGAATCCCGAGAATCGGGACATTTGTCTTGGCGAACATCGAGACGGCCTTGCGCGCATCGATCAGGGCGACTTCCTGCGGAGTGGTCACGATCACCGCGCCCGCCAGTGGTACGGTCTGCACGATCGTCAACTGGATATCCCCCGTCCCGGGTGGCAGGTCGAGGATCAGGATGTCGAGATCTCCCCCATCATTCCAAAGAACATTGCGCAGAAACTGCTGGGTGTAGCGCGTCACCATGGGGCCACGCAAAACGGCCGGGGAATCCTCCTCGAGGAGCAACCCCATGGACATCAGCTTTACCCCGTGCCGTTCCACCGGAAGAATCCGCCCCTCCTCGTCGGCCATCGGGCGCTCCGTGGCTCCAAACATCAGGGCCATGCTGGGACCATAAAGATCGCAGTCGCAGAGGCCGACCTTCAGCCCCTTACCGGCAAAAGCAGCGGCCAGATTTGCCGAAACGGTGGATTTGCCCACACCGCCCTTACCGCTCGCCACGGCAATGACATGCCGGACGCCAGGAATGCTCACGGGGCCCTGTGCCCCTGACTGGACAGGGGCTTGCACGTCGACGAGCACCTTCACCGGCGGATTGCCGGGGAGCTGTCCAAGGGCCTCCACAACCCTCGCGCGCAACTCGGAGGCAACACCCGTATCGTTCGTGGCAATCACGAGTTGCACGGAGATCTCCTCGCCGATTTTCACTCCACGGACCACACCGAAGGAGACGATGTCGCGGGAAAAACCGGGATAAGAAACCTTGGAGAGCAGGGCCTTGACCTGCTGTTCATCGATGGGTGCGGGCATGTCGGCAATACTAACAGGACTTTCTCAGATGGCTCGGCAGAATCCCGAGCTGCTCGCGGTATTTGGCAATGGTACGGCGCGCAACCTTGAGGCCACGCTCCGAGAGAACCTCCACGATCTCCTGATCGCTAAGCGGCGAGCGGCGGGACTCGCCATCCACCATGTCACGGATGGCATTCTTCACGGTCTCATTGCTCACCGAGGATCCGTCGGCCCCCTGGAAACCCGGCGTGAAGAAATATCTCAACTCGAAAAGGCCCTGCGGCGTCTCGGCGTATTTTCCCGAAACAGCCCGGCTCACCGTCGTCACATGCACCCCGACGGCGTCGGCCACCTGTGCCATGATAAGCGGCTTGAGGGCTTGCGGCCCCTCGCGGAAAAAGTCCTCCTGCCGCGCCACGATCTCGTTACCGATGGCAAGCAACGTCTGTCGGCGCTGTTCAAGACTGCGGAGAAAGAAGCGCGCTCCCTTGAGCTTGTCGCGGAGATACAGAAGCAATTCCTCGTTCTCTCCTCGTCCGGCCAGCATCTCCTTGTATTCCTGACTGATCCTGAGGCGCGGAAGCTCGTCCTCGTTGAGACGAACAACAAACCCCTCCCCCTCAGGAATGATGAGAAGATCAGGAATAACACCCTGCTCGTCAGCCTCGGCATAAGGCCTGCCGGGATTCGGCTCCAGTGTCGCGATATGGCGGGCCGCCGCCGAGACATCGGAAAGGGGGACGCGGACTTCCTTCGCGATTTCCTCATACCGGTGGCGTGCCAACTGAGGGAGATGATGTCGCAGGATGCGGGCCGCGAGCGAATTCCCCTCGCCCCGGCGTTCAAGCTGGAGAAGGAGGCAATCAGAAAGATCCGAGGCCGCTACCCCTACCGGCTCGAAGGAGCGCACCTTGCCAAGGGTCTTCTCCAGATCCTTTTCGGGAACCCCTCCGGAAAACGCAAGTTCCGCGACGGGCACCCTCAGGTAGCCGTCCTCGTCGAGACTCCCCGCGATGAGTTCGACCAAACCGATTTCAGCGGGGGACAATCCGGCCGCCTGCTCGAGAAGAAACGCTCGTAGCGTGGGACGGGCCACACGCGACTCGAAAAGGAAATTCCTTCTCTCCTCGTCCTCAGAGGACCAGGAGGAACCTGAGCCTCCGTGTGTACCCCCCTGCGACTGGCTCTGAGGCATGTAGTCCCGCCATTCGTCCTGAAGGGACCCGCCTTGTTCCCGATGCGTTTCGGCCTGATCCGGCAGGGAGTCCTTTCCGGGTGACACCTCTTCCTCAAGGATCGGATTGGACGCAAGTTCGGACGCAACCAATTGGCGGAGTTCCGCAACGGGAGCCTGCAGCAACTGAAGGCTCTGCTGCATCTGCGGAGAGAGAACCTGCTGTTGGGCGACCCCCGCGATGAGTTCCATGCCAGCCATTCCTTCAGAGGAACGCCGCCCCCCTTCAAGAGCAAGCAACTTTTGGGCCAATTCCCGATAAAACTCTTCTTTTTTAACTGAAGATCCTGGCTGCCCCGCATGGATTCGAACCATGAAACTCGCCTCCAAAGGGCGATGTGTTACCGTTACACCACAGGGCAATCAGAGGGCTAAAGCCGACCCATGTGTCTATCCGCGATGGGCGGCAGGGGCAACGACAAACCTCCCAACCTTCGGGAAATAACCTTCTCTTTGAGACATGCCTTTAGTTCATTGGTGAATCGCCATGACCATGAAACTGCGTAACAGGTTGCTCGCCCTGGCCTGTCTTCTTCTTTTCCTCACACTGGGTGGACTGATCTTCCTCACCACAGGCCCCAGAAAGCCCTTTGCCGTCATCCTCTTTGTAGCAGACAACATCAATCCAGCCTGCCTGACGGCGGCCCGGATTTATTCGGGTGGAGGCGATTCAAAACTGCAGTTGGAGGAGTTCCCCAACACGGCACTCTGCCGCAACGCCTCCTCGGACTTTTCGGTTCCCGACACCGCAGCAGCAGCCACGGAGATTGCCACAGGCGGAAAAGTGCCCAATGGAAAGCTCTGCATGGATGCATCGGGAGCTAAACTCCCCTCCCTTCTCGAGGCGGCCTCCCTCAAGGGTCGCTCGACAGCCCTTATTACCACGGGCGTGCTTTCCTCCCCGTCGGTCGCCGCATTTTACGCGAAAACAGCCGACCCCTCGAATCTCAAGGAGATCCAGCAACAGTTCTGCGCCCATCCTCCCTTTGACATGACCATCGGCTTTTCCGGGGATCAGGAACTCACCACGAATTCCCTCCCCAAAGAAACTCAGTTGATCCGCTCACCAGGTGATCTGGAATCCTTTCCCTTCTGGAAAAGAAACCCCGTGGCGGCTCAATTGCCGACACGTTCCAGCCAGGATTCCGTCAACGCGGAGGAATCCGACTCGCTTTCGGATTTGGTGCGGATTGCAATACGGCGCCTTCAACTCAACGGGCAGGGCTATCTGCTTGTGGTGGATGATCCCGGTATCGCCGCCGCCGCCGCCTCGAACGACGGGGAGAAAATGCTTCGTAGGATTGCGGCCTTTGATAAGGCAGTGGCCACCGCAAGGCGCTATGCGGGCGAGAAGGCAATGATTGTGGTGACGGGCCGTGAAAACATCGGGGGACTCCGACTCAACGGCCACCCCTTCCTTCATGACAAAGGCGTAGCCGTCATCGCCATGAACAATTTGGGATACCCCTCCCTCTGCTGGTCCACCGGACCGGGTTACGCGATCGAACCAACACAGGAGGGGAAGAGCAAAAAGTCAGCCCCCGGAATCCTTACACAACCCTCCGCGTATCTTACTCCGAAAGGAATCCCGACGGCGGGTGATGTCCTAGCAACGGGCATCGGACAGGGAACCGACCGCATCCATGGATTTCTGGACCTGACCGATATCCACCGGATTGTCAGGGAAGCACTTTAAGTCACGCTGATACCGCGCCTTCGGCGCCGGGGATCATGAGCACCACAGGAAATGGTCAAGGTTGTGACGGATGGGGAAAGGACTTTTCCACCCACACCTTAAAACCTTATTGAACCAATCGCTCAAGCGAGGGATCGGGAGGAGCTCCGAGTTCCAAGGCCTTTGCATAATGCTTTTTGGCCATCATCTTGGAGGGCGGTTTGCCCGTGGCATAGATCACCGCGAGATTGAAATGGGCGTCGGCGTAGTTCTTGTTGATCTCAATCGCCTTCATGATCTCGCTTTCTCCTGCTTTCCCTTTTCCTGACGCGGCCAGAACGATTCCAAGATAGTTGTGGGCAGTGAAGTCCTGATCATTGACGGCAATGGCCTTTCTAAGGGTCTTCTCAGCCTCTTCCAGTCGCTCCTGACGATAGTTCACAATACCCAGGGTGGTGAGGGCAAAGGAGCTATCCGACTTTTTCTGAGAGGCCTTGGCTAGCGCTTCCTCTGCTTCCTTCAGCTTACCCAGTTGAAATTCCACCACACCGAGATTGGAAAGCGCAAAGTAATCGTCCGGGGAGTACCCGAGGGCCTCCTTGAAGGAGTTCTCGGCCTGAAGATAATCCTGCCTGTCGAACTCATCCTTGGCCCGGGCGAGGCATTCCTTGAATTTTCCCTGCCACGCCATCTCCTTGCCCGACTCCTCGGGAGTCTTTGCCTTGTTGGTCGACTGAGATGAGGCATCGGCAGGAGACGCGGCGTTGGTGGTGGAAGCGTTGGTTTCGGTTGAGGGAGTCTGGGTAGGTAAGGGAGCTGCGACCGCGGCCTGAAGAGCACCCGATCCATCGTCGACCACGACCAACTGCCCCTCCTTGAAAAGCGCCCTCTCCTCGGGAGTAAGAACCAGCGCGGGGGAAGAGAGAACACCTATCTGGTCGCTAAGCGTCTGGGATTGCACATTCAGACGTTTCATCTCCTCCTCCATGAGGCGACGCGCCTGGGCGCGCTTCGCTTCCTCCTTCACCTGCTTCAGAATGATTCCGCGCAGCACCGTGTTTTCGTCGGCGGTCTTGGCATCAGCCACCGCACCCTTGATTCCCTTTTTCTTTTTCAAGCGGGCCAACTCGGTCTCCTTGTCAGCCAATTGCTGTTGAAGTTCCTTGGCCTTTTCGGAATCACCCTTCAGGGATGCCAGTTTTTCCTTGGAGGTAGCAGATTCCGCCTTCAAGCGATCCACTTCCTTTTGAAGAGTCTCGGTATTCTTGTCCCCGGAAGAAGCCTTGATGGAAAAATCCGCCAACTGGTCCTGAAGCTGCTTCATCCGATCCTGTCCCTGCTGGGCCTGTTGTTGAAGTTCCGTGATCTTCTTGTTTGAATTCTCAAGGTCACCCTTGAGTTTTTTTGCCTCCGCCTGAGCAGTCGCCAATTCCTGCTCACGCTGCCTGATCAGTTTCTCCTGTTCGGGACGCGACGACGCCATCTCTGCCAGCTTCTTCTGGGAATCGGCGTAGTTCTTGGAATTATCGGCCAGCTGTTGCTGCAGTTTCGCCAACTGATCCTGCATGGCCGCTGTTTCTGGCTTCTTGTCAATCAAGGCACCCATCTGACCGAGGGCGTCCTTGAGTTGTTGCTGAAGGGTAGCATTCTGACTTTCGAGCAATTTCTTGAGCGACTCGGAGGCTGAGAACTTCCTCCCAGATTCTTCCTTATCAACGGAGGAATCATGCTGGATCTTCGCAATCCTTTCATCGGCTGCCTGAAGCGACTTCGTGCTTTCGGCAAGTTTCGCCTGCAGGTCGAGGACCTCTTTCTTAAAAGGCTCGAGAGACTGGAGCTGATTTCCCATTCCATCGATCCGCTGGGCCGCTTCCGTCAGTTTTGCCTCCAGCTTTTTGTGCTCCTCTTCCAGCACGGATCGGTCGGCGGCGGCGGCAGAAGCGACGGAAAGCGCTTTCTGTTTCGCGGCCTTTGCATCCTTCTCGGAATCGGCGAGCAGAGCCTTGGAATGCTCCGCTTCCTTGGATGCGGCCTCAAGCTGCTGTTGCAAGGATGACATGGTTTTTTTGAGCTCCTCGGACTGCGATTCCAAACCCTTAACCTTGGCGGCCTCCTTGACGGCCTCACCCAATCGCTGAACCTCCGACGCCAGCTTGGCCCTTTCCTCCGACACCGCGGCCAGGTCGGCTTCCCTCTGTCCCGCCGCCTTGTCCAACTTGGCGATCGCAGTCTTGGAGGAATCGGCTTCCTTCCTCAGTCCTTGGGCCTCCTGCTGCAGCAGCACGATCTTTTCGCGAAGCGGCGAGAGCTCCTCCACCTGCTTTTGCGACTCGGAAAGTTTTGCGGTCAGATCCCGGATCTTTTCGTTCAACTCGGCATTCTTTGCCTCCCCGTTCTTTGCGGCATCCCCGGCATGATCAAGCTTGGCCTGCAATTGCTTGAACGATTCGCGATCTTTTTCGATCTGCTTCGTGAGCTCCTCAACCTTGCGACCGCTCTCGCTTCCCGCCGCGATCTTTCCACGGGCCTCCTCCAGTTGCTTGGTGAGCTCCGCGGAGGCATCGGCCAGCTTCTTTTCACGTTGCTGGTAATACTCCTCGGTCGTGGCCTTATCCGCCAGCGCATCATCCAGCCTCTTCTGTAAATCCTTCAGATCCTTCTCCCAGGAATCCCTCTGGCGAAGCTTCTCTCCCAAGGAAGCGACCTGATCCTTAGCTTCCCCTAGTTGTAGCTCGAGCCGGGACTTTTCCTTCGTCCACTGCATCTTATCGAGATCATCCGAACGGGATCTCTCGGCCGAGGCTGCATCCTTCACGGACTGCAGTTCGGACTTGAGCGAGTCGACCAGTTTCTTCAAGCGGCGAACTTCCGAAGAAGAGGCGCTCGGTGCCTGCTGCTTAACCGAAGCAGCAGTAGAACCCGGAGGCGTAATAGTGATGCTGGGTCCGGACTGAGGCGCTTGGGAGGTGGCTTCACCCCCAGGGACTGAGGGCGGTGCGGACGGGAGAACTGCATCACCCGCACCCTGAAGCCGGGAAAGTCCCTCCTGCGTTTTTTTCAGTCGATACTCGACGACTGCCTTTTGCCAGGAAGGATCCCTGGAGGAAATGGCCTGAAGCAGGCTCTCGGCATAGCGGTAATTCTTGAGGGCCTCCCCGGTGCTGCCGTCCCGTTCAGCTTTTTCCCCCTGCTGGTACGCCTGATAGGCGGAGAGGAATTGCTCCGAGGAATCCGCAGCGCAAAGCGGGCGGACAATGCCAGTCACAGCGAGCAAAAGGAGGATCAAGAAACGGCGAGGCATGACTGGTAGGGCCGTAAAAGTTACCCACCCCACACGCAAAGATCAAACTTCTGATCACCGGACATTTACGATCGTGTCATGATTGTCACCGGGGAGCTGTTGACAGCGCCTCGGACTCCTTGTTAAGCCATCAACCTCACACCACCAGATCATGGACACTTTGCTCGATCAGCCGGTCCTCGTACTCAACAGGTTGTGGCAGGCCGTCAACACCTGTTCGGCGCGCAGGGCTCTCACCCTCCTCTACCAGGGTCATGCCCAGGTCGTGGCCGCCGACGGGCCGGGCGGGTACATGACGCATGATTTTTCTAGTTGGCGGGATTTTTCGACGATGAATCCGGAGCCTCGGATGCTTCAGACAATCAAACTACGTATCAGGATTCCCCGCATCATCGTGCTCTGCCTCTTCGAGCGGCTTCCGAAAAAAGAGGTCAAATTCACGCGCCTCAATGTCTTTGAGCGGGACAAAAACACCTGCCAGTATTGCGGGGAGATTTTCGACCGTTCCGACCTCAACCTCGATCATGTGCTTCCCCGCGATCGTGGCGGCCAGACGACTTGGGAGAACATCGTCTGTTCCTGCATCCCGTGCAACACACGCAAGGGGAACCGCCTTCCGCACGAGGCAAGGATGCAACTGCTGCGCAAACCGAAGCGCCCGAAGTGGAGGCCTTTCGTCAACATCACCTTCTCGGGCGGCGTCCATGACAGCTGGTCGCATTTTGTCGACCTCGCCTACTGGAACGTGGAATTGGGCGACTGAAGCCGCCTCACTGGCGGTAGGCTTTTAGACTGAAGGCTGAAGGCTATTCGATAAAACCTCAGCGGTTTATTCTACCTCAGCTTCCTCCTAACAGTCTTCAGCCTATCTACCTGCAAGGGCTTACCCCCTGATCGCAGCCACGAATTCCTCAAAGAACGGTGCGGAATCATGCGGCCCGGGGGAGGCCTCCGGATGGAACTGCACGGCGGCGACTTTCTTGGAGCGATGGCGGATCCCGGCGACGGTTCCGTCATTCAGATGGCGGTGCGTGACCTCGAGGTCCGACGGGAGTCCTTCATCGTGCACGGCATAGCCGTGATTCTGGGATGTGATGAGGACGCGGCCCGAGCGAAGATCCTGCACGGGCTGGTTGGCTCCGCGGTGACCGAATTTGAGTTTGAAGGTCGAGGCACCGAAGGCCAGTGAGAGAATCTGGTGACCGAGGCAGATTCCGTACACGGGCTTCCTCTCCGCGAGTTGGCGCGCGGTCTCGTGCGCGGCTGTCAGGACGGCTGGGTCGCCGGGTCCGTTGGAGAGGAAGATGCCGTCGGGATGATGCGAGAGGGCATCCTCCGCCGAGGTGGAGCCGGGCACCACCAGGACGCGCACACCATGGGAACGGAGCAGTCGGAGGATGTTTCGCTTCACGCCGAAATCAAAGAGAACGACAAGCGGTTCCTTGCCTCCAGCAGAAGCCCCGCGACGCGGTCCGGACTCCTTCCCCTCGGGATCCCACTCGTAGGGGGCCTTGGTGGAGACTTCGCCGACCAGATCCAGCTGTTCCAAGCCGGGAGCCTGACGAGCACGCTCCACCGCGGCTTCCTCGCCGGATCCGTCAGTGGAGATGCAGGCACGCATGGCACCCTTGGTGCGGAGATGCCGGGTCAGCGAGCGCGTGTCGATTCCACCCAGCGCGGGGATGCCATGACGCTTTAGGTAAGAGGGAAGATCCTCGGTCGAGCGCCAGTTGCTGGGAATCCGTGAAAGCTCCTCGAGGATGAATCCCCTCACGTGCGGAGCAGCACTTTCGATGTCCCCGGGGCCCGTCCCATAGTTGCCGATCAGGGGATACGTCATCGTCACGATCTGTCCACGATAGGAGGGATCGGTGAGGATCTCCTGATATCCGGTCATCGAGGTGTTAAAACAGATCTCCCCGACGGCGTTGCCGGAAGCTCCGATGGAAATTCCGTGAAAGACCCTGCCATCCTCCAGCGCCAGTAAGGCGGCCTGATGCGCAGTCTGCTGATTAGAATCCGTGCTCATGAAAATGTCCCGTAGTTCACCACGCCGCACCCCGCGGTGCAATCAGAATGCCGGAGTTGCGCAGGGCCGCCGGGCTTCTCTAAACTGGATAGCTCGTGTTTTTGCACCGGACCATGACCGCCTTGACGGCGGCCTTCCTCCTGATGACGGGATGCCTCTCCACGGCGCTATCCCAGAACTCCTCGAGGACGGCCGACGGCTTTGATCTGCCCGTGGCGCCTCCCGCAGCCACCGGTTACTACAAATCGCGTGGTTTTCGGGCAGGAGGACACCTCGGAGAGGACTGGGTCACTGACGGAGGCAGCTCCAAGGGATTCGGTAAGCCCGTCTATGCAATCGGGAACGGGGTTGTCGTGCTGGCCCGGGATATTCACGTGGCTTGGGGGAACGTGGTCATTGTCCGCCATGCCTGGATCGAGAACCGCAGCCTGAACTTCGCTGACTCCCTCTACGCACATCTGGATCGGATCAGCGTACGCGAGGGCCAGCAGGTCACCAGGGGCCAGCAGATCGGCACCATCGGGAATAATCACGGAATGTACCCCCCACACCTGCATTTCGAGATCCACAAAGACCTCTCCATCGGCGTGAACCATGCCCAAGGCACCCGCGACCTGCGGAGCTACTGGCTCCCCACCGAGTTCATCATGGCACGACGCCATCTCGGCGGCGGCGCCCGTAATGTCCCTACCCCCGCTGCAAACTTCCTCCTGCCAACCGTCGACCATCCTTGGTTCTTCCAGCGCTTCGGCTCCAAAAAGAAAAAAGGTTCCGCCTCACACCACAGCTCGCATCAAAAAAGCCACTCCAGCCACTCCAGCCACTCCGGAAACTCCAACTCCTTCAAGGTCAACCGCTACAGCCAGCCCTAAGCAGGATAGAGGCTGAAATGGTTTATTCATTCAGGTGTCGACCTGAAAGTCCGTATCCCATTCATGCGAGGATGGCTGATCAGGAACCGGATCGAACCACTGTCAACTGGTGCCAGTCCGTGGTGCGCCGCTTTATCGCTGTATGAGTCATACTGCAAAGGCAGGCAACGACAGCCAAAGCACAAAGGGCAAAGCCTTCAAGCCTAGAAACAGAAAGAGCCGAGTGCTTGATGCACCCGGCTCTCTGTTGTGCTGTTAGGCTTGGAGTCGGACTTAGTAGTCCATTCCACCCATTCCACCCATTCCGCCTCCGGGCGGCATGGCAGGGGCCTTCTCCTTCTCGGGGACGTCGGAGATGACGGCCTCGGTGGTGAGGAGGAGTCCGCTGATGGAAGCGGCGTTCTGCAGGGCGCTGCGGGTGACCTTGGTCGGGTCGACGATGCCGGCCTTCACGAGGTCGACGTATTCGCCGGTGGCCACGTTGTAGCCTTCGTTGCCCTTGCCCTTCTTGACTTCCTGGACGACGAGCGCGCCTTCCTTGCCTGCGTTGGACACAAGCTGGCGGAGAGGAGCCTCGATGGCGCGGCGGATGATCTCGAGTCCGACAGCCTCGTCACCCTCGAGCTTGACGCTGTCGAGTGCCTTCTGGGCGCGGATGAGTGCCACACCGCCTCCGGGGACGATGCCTTCCTCGACCGCCGCACGGGTGGCGTGGAGGGCGTCCTCGACGCGGGCCTTCTTCTCCTTCATCTCTGTCTCGGTGGCTGCACCGACGTTGATAACGGCGACACCGCCGGCGAGCTTGGCGAGTCGCTCCTGGAGCTTCTCGCGGTCGTAGTCGCTGGTGGTCTCCTCGATCTGGCGGCGGATCTGGTTGACCCGGCCCTGGATGTCAGAGCTCTTGCCCGATCCCTCGACGATGGTGGTGTTCTCCTTGTCGACGGTGATGTGCTTGGCGCGGCCGAGGTCCTCGAGGGTGATGTTCTCGAGCTTGATGCCGAGATCCTCGGTGATGCAGCGTCCGCCGGTGAGGACGGCGATGTCCTCAAGCATGGCCTTGCGGCGGTCTCCGAATCCGGGGGCCTTGACGGCGCAGATCTGGAGCGTGCCGCGGAGCTTGTTCACCACGAGGGTGGCAAGGGCCTCGCCCTCGACGTCCTCGGCGATGATGAGCAGGGGCTTGCCGCTCTTGGCGACCTTCTCGAGAAGGGGAAGCAGATCCTTGAGGGAGCTGATCTTCTTCTCGTGGATGAGGATGTAGGCGCTGTCCAGGGATGCCTCCATGGCCTCCGCGTTGGTCGCGAAGTACGGGGAGAGGTAGCCCTTGTCGAACTGCAT
>CANIVT010000028.1 GCA_947471565.1 Spartobacteria bacterium
CACATCACCGCCGGTGCCAAGAAGGTCATCATCTCCGCTCCTGCCAAGAACGAGGACATCACCGTCGTCATGGGAGTCAACGACGAGAAGCTCGATATCTCCAAGCACAGCATCATTTCCAACGCCAGCTGCACCACCAACTGCCTCGCGCCCGTCGTCCATGTCCTGCTCAAGGAAGGATTCGGCATCGAGGAGGGTCTCATGACCACCGTGCACAGCTACACCGCCACCCAGAAGACGGTCGATGGTCCCTCCAAGAAGGACTGGAAGGGCGGACGCTCCGCGGCGATCAACATCATCCCCTCCACCACCGGAGCAGCGAAGGCCGTCGCCCTCGTCTGCCCCGAGGTGAAGGGCAAGCTCACCGGAATGTCCTTCCGCGTGCCGACCCCGACCGTTTCCGTCGTCGACCTCACCGTCAAGACCACCAAGGCCACCAGCTACAAGGAGATCTGCGCCGCCATGAAGAAGGCCAGCGAGACCTACCTCAAGGGCATCCTCGGCTACACCGAGGACGAGGTTGTCTCCAGCGACTTCATCCACGACACCCGCTCGAGCATCTTCGACGCAGGTTCGGGCATCGAGCTCAACGACAAGTTCTTCAAGCTCGTCTCCTGGTACGACAACGAGTGGGGCTATTCCAACCGCTGCGTCGACCTGCTCCGTAAGATCAGCGCCTAACAACGGATCCCGATTCACGAGGGCAGGAAAAGCAGGTGCAATTCCTGACTTTCCTGCCCTTTTCTTTTCACTCTTCCCGTAACTTTTTTTAAAACACCTCATCCACACCATGGCCAAGAAAACGATCAAGGACCTCGACCTCGCCGGCAAACGCGTCTTCATCCGCGTTGATTTCAACGTCCCTCAGGACAAGCAGACCGGGGAGATCACCAATACGCAGCGTATCACCGCCGCCCTTCCAACCATCCAGTATGCTCTCGATCATGGCGCCTCGGTCGTCCTCGCCAGCCACCTCGGCCGCCCCAACGGCGAGCGTGTCGCCAAATTCACGCTCAAACCCATCGCCGCGAAGCTCCAGGAATTGCTCGGCAAGCCGGTAAAGTTCCTCGACGACTGCGTCGGTGCCGAGGTCGAGGCGGCGTGTTCCGCTCTCAATCCGGGTGAGGTCATCCTGCTCGAGAATGTCCGCTTCCACATCGAGGAGGAGGGCAAGGCCAAGGACGCCGAGGGAAACAGCGTGAAAGCAGACCCAGCGAAGGTGGCAGCCTTCCGCGCCAGCCTCAGCAAACTCGCCGATGTCTACGTCAACGACGCCTTCGGCACATCCCATCGCGCCCACTCCAGCGTCACCGGAGTCGATCTCCCGCACAAGGTCGCCGGATTCCTGGTGGAAAAGGAACTCGCAGCTTTTGCCTCGGTCCTCGAGAACCCCCAGCGCCCCCTGCTGGCGATCCTTGGAGGTGCCAAGATCGCCGACAAGATCCCTCTCATCCGCAACCTCGTGGAGAAGGCCGATGACATCATCATCGGCGGCGGCATGGCCTACACCTTCCTGAAAGTCCTCAACGGCATGCAGATCGGCAATAGCCTCTACGATCCGGCCGGCGCCGAGATCGTCGAGGAGCTCGTCGCCAAGGCCAAGGAGAAGGGCGTGCGCATCCACCTGCCCGTCGACTTCATCACCGGCGACAAATTTGGCCCCGATGCCAACACTGGGACCGCTACGGTCGAGAGCGGTATTCCAGACGGCTGGGAGGGCTTTGATTGCGGTCCCAAGTCACGTGAACTTTTCGCCAAGGTCATCGGCTCCTCCAAGACCATCGTCTGGAACGGGCCGTGCGGTGTGTTTGAATTCGACATCTTCGCCGAGGGCACCAAGGCCATGGCCAACGCCGTCGCCGCTGCAACAGCAGCAGGAGCGATCACGATCGTGGGTGGTGGAGACACCTCCACGGCTGCAAAGAAGTTCGGCGTCATCGACAAGGTGACCCACGCCTCCACCGGCGGAGGAGCCTCCCTCGAACTGCTCGAGGGAAAGACCCTTCCCGGCGTCGCCACCCTCCACGAGAAAGCCTGATACCCAACGCGCACGCACTATGGCCATCCCACGCAAGAAATTCGTCGCCGGGAACTTCAAGATGAACACGACCTCCTCGGAGGTCGCCCCCTATCTGGAGTCCTTCCGCCTGGAGACCGAGAAGGTCAATGATGTCGACATCGTCCTGATCCCTCCCTTCACCTCGCTCTCCAAGGCCTCCGAGATCCTCGGTGGCGCCCAGAAGATCCGACTCGGCGCCCAGAACATGTCCCCGGAAGCCAAAGGTGCCTACACCGGCGAGATCTCCGCAGCCATGTTGCGCGATCTCTTCGTGCGCTACGTGCTGGTCGGCCACAGTGAACGCCGCCGCCTCTTCGGCGAGACCGACGAGACGGTCCGCCGCAAGCTCGTGACCGCCCTGAATTCCGAACTCCGCCCCATCCTCTGCATCGGGGAGACCCTTGAAGAGCGCCAAGCCGGTCAGGAAAAGAACATCCTCGAGTCCCAACTCCGCGCCGCCCTGGAAG
This sequence comes from Spartobacteria bacterium, assembly GCA_947471565.1. Lineage (GTDB taxonomy): Bacteria > Verrucomicrobiota > Verrucomicrobiia > Chthoniobacterales > UBA6821 > UBA6821. Next base: position 2,527 of record CANIVT010000028.1, read on the forward strand.
GTCTCTCCTCCGAGGAAATCGCCGAGGTGGTGATCGCCTACGAGCCCGTCTGGGCGATCGGAACCGGCCTCACCGCCACGCCCGAGCAGGCCCAAGAGGCCCATCTCTTCATCCGCGACTATCTCGGCAAGCTCTCCGGCACTTCGGTGGCCAACAAGGCACGCATCCTCTACGGAGGGAGCGTGACCCCCGCCAATGCCGGGGAACTCATGTCCCAACCGGACATCGACGGCGCCCTGGTCGGCGGCGCAAGCCTTGATCCCCGCGGCTTCGCGGAGATCGTGGCTGCGGCCGTTCCTCAGGAATAGGCCGGAGAAAAACCTAAAACCTGAAGAGAGGGATACTGACAGGGATCCCTCTTCAAGCTTCAAAAATTCGTTCCCGGGCAGACGTTGACATCCCCCTTAGGAAGAATAGAACTCTCGAATGAGACTTCCCCTCGCTTACATTCCAATTCTGCTCTTGGTCCTTTCGGCACTTAATGTTGCTTCAACGGTGTTGGCGGGTCCCTCCAGCGTCACAAATACCACAACCGCCACTGCTTCTAGCTCTTCAAAGACTGTCGTCTCTGGAATAGTTCCTTGGTCCTATGCCGCCGTCCCCAACTGGGGAATGCCTGTTCGGGGACAGTTTCCCGGCCCCACCCATGGCGGAGTCGCTATCGGCAAGGATAGCCTGATCTACGCGAGCACGGACAACGAGAAGGGAATTCTGGTCTTCAAACCGGATGGTACGTTGGTCAAAACGATCGCGCCGGAGTGCCGGGGTTGTCACTCCCTGATCCTGAGGGAGGAAAACGGCAAGGAGTACCTGTACGCAGCCCATCTTTTGGGTAACCGGGCCGTGAAACTCACCACGGACGGTAAGATTGTTTGGACAATCACCGCCCCGATGGAAACGGGGCTTTATGATTTGCCCGATACCCCTCTTCCTCCACCCCCCACCAATTCCATCTGTCCTTACTCAGGCAAGCCGGTTGATCCCGCTTTCTCGGCGATACTCAAAGGGGTCAAGGTCTGCTTTAGCGACGCCAAGGGGCTTCAGGAATTCAACGCCCATCCCGAGAAGCAGGCTGAGGTGATCGCCAAACTCGGTCTCAAAGCCCCCCGCCTGAGGTTATTGAAACCGACATCCGCGAGCGTTGCTCCCGATGGTTCGGTCTTCGTGGCGGACGGGTATGGCGCCTCCGTGATCCACCGCTATTCACCCGACTTGAAATATCTCGGCACGATCAAGGAAGCCGGAGGAATGCGCCTCAATTGTCCCCACTGCGTCATGGTCGACACCCGCACGTCACCCGCCACCCTGCTTGTCTGTGACCGAGCTAACAAGCGCATCATTAGGCTTGCTCTGGACGGAACGTTCCTTGGTGAGCTTGCAAAAGGACTCCCCCTGCCCAGCACTCTGGCCCTCTACGGAGACAAAACGGCCGTCACGGAATTGCAGGGACGGGTCGACATCCTTGATGAGAAGGGGGCCGTCATTTCCACGCTTGGCGAGAATCTGAACTCCAAGGAAAAGGCCAACTTTGTGGTTCCCCCAGAGGCCTGGCAGGAGGGTATCTTTACCGCACCTCACGGAATCTGCTTCGACGCCGACGGCAATCTGTACGTCACGGATTGGAACCGATGGGGAAGAATCACACGGTTGAATCGCATTCCGCCCGGATAGCGCAAGCCACTCCAATCCATCTCCGTCCCCCCCTTGAAAAGACTGCCTCTACAAGTTGATGTGGTACAATTGATCCATCTCCTGACCAGATGGGTCGTCCGACTGAGGCCCGTGGCGTTAGGAGCCATGGTTGCCTTGGGCCTTCTACTGAAGTTCCTGCCGCCCGACGGAACGATCAGACCTGGATTCCTTTTGTTTCTAGGACGGTTTCATCCCCTGGTGGTTCACCTTCCGATCGCCTTTGTCCTGTTGGTCCCAGTCTTTGAACTACCACTCCCCTTTCTAGAGAGGCCGGCCCGTCGGGTTACCTCGGCCATCCTTGTTTTCAGCGCCATCGCCACTCTGATCGGAGCAATCCTCTTCGGTTGGTTACTAGCCTATTCAGGGGGCTTTCAGGGGACTCTGCTCATGCAGCATGCTTGGGCGGCCGTCATCACCGGGACACTCCTTTCGATGGCCGCTCTCCTCTGGAATCGTGATGTGTCACGGATTGCACTGATCCTTGCTTCCGTAGCTTCCGTCTCGCTGACAGGCCATCTCGGCGGTGAACTCACCCATGGCAGCACCTACCTCACGGAATATGCCCCCGAACCGATCAGATCCTTGATTGGCGCCGTCTCCGAAAAGGGCGACACAACGGTCTATTCCGCAGTCATCGCACCCGCATTCAAGCGCTCCTGCGTGCAGTGCCACAATGCGGGAACAGCCAATGGGGGACTCGATTTGAGTAGTCTGAAAGGACTCATGAAAGGGGGAGAGGATGGCCCTGCGATCATTCCGGGCAAGCCGGCCGAAAGCCTGCTGATCAAAAGGGTCTGCCTCGCCCCCGATGACCGGAAATCGATGCCACCCGCCCCGAAGCAGCCGCTGACGCCGGCGGAACTCTCCATCCTCAGGACATGGATCGCCTCGGGTGCCAAGGCCGAGATGGAGCTCACCGACCTTTCCGGTCTCCCTCCGGAAGGAAAAAACCTCGTGGCCTCCAGACGCCGTGCTTTGCGCCCGAAACCGCCGGAGATAGCCGATCCCACAAAGTCCATGCCTGAGATCTTTGTCGCCTCAAAGAGTGCAGGCGTCAGGATCACGCCGATCTCGGCGAACCCAAGGGAAGGACTCTTGCTTCAGACCTTCGGGCAGGGAACCAGGTTTGACGATTCCAAGTTCGCCATGATCACTCCGGCGGCACCCTTTCTCGTGGAAGCAGGACTGGAGGACTCGGGGATCACCGACCGGTCTCTGGAAAGAATTTCGAGTTTCCAAAACCTCCGACGTGTCGATCTCTCCCGGACGGCCGTTACGGGAGCAGGTGTTTCGAAACTTCTCGCTCTCCCAAATCTGGAGGTGCTGATCCTAACCGGAACGGGGATCGACGACTCTTGGCTGCAAGGCATCCACCCAGGCGCTTCTCTCCGGACACTGGGGCTGTTCCAGACCAAAGTCACCCAGCAGGCGATTGATGCCTTTCAGAAATCCCATCCCAAGTTAGCCCTCTATGGACCGATCAAGGTCGTCCCCCCGCCGGCCGCACCCTCATTGGCAACCCCAACATCTCAAACCAAGCATCAGGAGTCGCCTTTGGAAAAGCAGATGCGGATTTTGGCCGATGGCATGAAGCAACTGGGGGGCCAGATCAACGATCCGGCAAAGCAGGCCGAAACGGTCACGCTGATCAGCTCCCTCAAAAAAGCGGCCATGGAAGCCAAGACCGTGGAACCAACGAAAACCGCCACCGTCGCGGCCTCCGACAAAGAGAAATTCCTAGCCGATTACCGTGCCCAACTCGACAAGCTTGCCTCAGCATTTGACTCCATCGAAACGGCGGCAAGGGAAGGTCGATACGATCAGGCAAAGGCGCTCCTCTCAACGGTGACCGAACTTAGAAAAGAGGGGCATGCAAAGTTCAAGACGTCAACCCCGGCAGCCTCGCCTGCGGCAAGTCACGTGGCACCTGCTTCTCTGAATACCCTCTGCCCTTACAGCAAGAAGCCGGTGGTTGAGAGCACCGCCGTGGAGGTGAACGGGAAGAAAATCGCCTTCTGCTGCCAGGACTGCCGCCAAAAGTTCCTTTCTCATCCCGAGACACAGGCGGAGATTCTCAAATCAGTAGCACCGTGAGTTTTCCGAGTTCTCCTTGAAATGGATGAATCACCTCCTATATTCTAAACTTATACACAATGGTACGTTTGAGCCGTCCCCTCTCCCTTCTGGCGGGGATTTTCGTCTTTGCCATCGTGACATTCGGCATTTGGAAGCTCTTGGCCGGCAAACACTTTAGAACGATTCCGGCGCGTGGAGACTCAAAGGAACAAGCCTTGAGTTTCAATAACCAGATCCAGCCGATCCTCTCGGAAAACTGCTACCACTGCCACGGCACTGATGCCGCTTCGCGCAAAGGAGGACTCCGCTTGGACAAGGAAGCGGATGCCAAAGCCGTGCGTCCCGGTCATAGGCCCGCGATCGTGGCAGGGCATCCCGAGCAGTCCGAAATGATCCGCCGTATCCTCTCGGAAAAACCGAACGAGGCGATGCCTCCCAGTGATAACCACAAGCCGCTCAAACCCGAGGAGATCGAACTCCTCAAGAAATGGATCAAGGCCGGGGCACATTACGAACCCCATTGGTCCCTTGTCGAACCGGCAAAACCGGCCCTCCCTGCAAATGAAAAGCCGTGGTCTGACAACCCGATCGACGCCTTCGTGCAGGCGCGCCTCCAAAAGGAAGGCCTCGTTCCCGAGGGAGAAGCCGATCCCCGCACATTGATCCGTCGGGTCACCCTTGACCTGACGGGACTTCCCCCGACGCCGGAGGAGGTGGATGCCTTCGTGAAGGATCCTTCCAGGGGGCATTACGAGAAAGTCGTGGACGACCTTCTCGCCCGTCCCACCTTCGGTGAGAACGAAGCCAGGACCTGGCTGGATGCAGCCCGTTACTCCGACACCGTCGGCCTCCATATCGACAACTACCGCTCGATCTGGCCCTACCGCGATTGGGTGATCAAGGCCTTCAATGACAACATGCCCTACGACCGCTTCGTGACGGAACAGTTGGCCGGGGATCTTCTTCCCAATCCCTCCGACGACCAGAAAATCGCCACCGGCTTCCTCCGCTCGCAGGAAACCACGGACGAGGGCGGATCCATCCTTGAGGAAGTGGCCGCAACGATGGCAGCGGAGCAGGTTGATGCCGTCTCAACCGTGTTCTTGGGGTCCTCGATGAAGTGCTGTGCCTGTCACGACCACAAGTTCGATCCTTACACCCAGAAGGATTTCTACAGGATGAGCGCTTTTTTCAGGAATACGAAGACTCCAATCATGGACGGGCGTCGCTTCGATACGCCGCCGATCCTTTATATCCCGGCAAACGAGGGAGACAAGGCACAGGCGGAAATCCTGGATAAGGAAAGTGCCAAGGCCGAGGACGAGATGAAAAAACTGAAGAAGGACTTGGAGAAGAAGACAGCCGCCACCCCGGATGAGAAGAAGCTTCTGACCGATACCCTGAACAAGGCCAAGACTAGGGTAAACGACATCAAAAAGGAACGGAAGGAACTCATGCTTCGAGGAAAAGTCTGCCTCATCACCGAGGAAAAACCAAATTCCATACCCTCGGCATACGTGCTCAAACGCGGCCAATACGACATGAAAGGGGAGCAAGTTACGGCTGGCGTTCCCTCCGTCTTCCCTCAGATCCCAGAGAACCAATCTCAGAACAGGCTTGGCCTGGCAAAGTGGATCACCTCCAAGGAGAACCCCCTCGCCGCTCGTACCTTTGTGAACAGGCTGTGGCAGCAGTTCTTCGGAAGCGGGATCGTGAAGAGCTCCGAGGACCTCGGGATCATGGGGGATCGCCCTGTGAACCAGCCGTTGCTTGACTGGCTTTCCTGCGAATTCCGCGACAGCGGATGGGACACCAAAAAGATGATTCGGCTCATGGTCACCTCATCAGCCTACAAACAATCACCGGTAATCACTGCGGAAAAGAAAGAAAAAGACCCCGAGAACATGCTGGTCTCGCGTGGTCCGCGATTCCGCATGGAGGGCGAAGTCATTCGGGATCAGGCGCTCGCCGCCAGCGGCCTGCTCAATCCCGCGATCGGCGGACCAAGCGTCAAACCCTATCAACCCACGGGAATGTGGGAGGCGGTGACCATGCCGGAAAGCGACACCGCCCACTATGAGCCGGATAACGGCGAAAAGCTTTACCGTCGGAGTCTCTACACATTCTGGAAACGCCAATCTCCCCCGCCCCAACTCGACACCATGGGTGCTCCTACCCGTGAGACATGCACCGTGCGCCGCGTCAGGACGAATACCCCTCTTCAGGCCCTTCTCCTGATGAACGATCCCCAGTATGTCGAGGCGGCTCGCAAATTGGCCACGGATGCCATTCACACCACCAATGATCCCTCATCACGGCTCGACTATTTCTCGAAGCGACTCCTAGCCAGACCGCTCAATGAGTCCGAGAGGACGGATTTGCTGGCGACCGAAAAGAAGTTGCAGTCCAAATACGATACCAATCCTACTGCTGCAACGGACCTCGTCAAAATCGGACAGCTCCCGCCCTCATCCGACATACCGCCTCCGGTACTGGCTACCTGGACCATGCTGGCCAGCATCTTCCTGAACCTTGACGAATCGCTAAGCCGGTAAACATTTCCTCATAGTCCCACTCCCTCAACTCTCACGATGGATCCCCTCGATATTTTCCAACAGCGCCTCAACAGGAGACAGTTCCTGGCCAAGAATGCAAACGGGCTTGGCAAAGCAGCCCTCGCCTCCCTCTTCGGGGGCTCCTTCCTAAGCCAAGTAGCCAAGGCCATCACCACCGGGGACACGGGTGGCATCACGGCAAGCCTCCCTTCCTTCGCTCCCAAAGCCAAGAGGGCAATTTTCCTCTTCATGGCCGGCGCACCCTCCCAGATCGACCTCTGGGACTACAAGCCGCACCTCGGGGACATGTTCGACAAGGATCTCCCCCCTTCTGTGATTAATGGCCAACGACTCACGGGAATGACCTCGGGGCAGGCCCGTTTCCCGATCGCTCCCTCCATCTTTAAGTTTAATCAATTCGGCAAATCAGGAACGTGGGTCAGCGAGCTTCTTCCCTGGACCTCGAAAATTGTCGATGACATCTGCCTCATCAAGTCCGTCTACACCGAGCAGATCAACCACGAGCCGGCAATTACCTTCATCCAGACCGGCAATCAAAATGCCGGCAAGGCGTGCCTTGGTTCCTGGCTTTCCTACGGCCTCGGCTCCCTCAATGAGAACCTCCCGACATTCGTGGTCCTGACCTCGAAGTTCAGTTGGAAAAAAAATACCCAGGCTCTCTCGGCCAGACTCTGGTCTTCCGGATTTCTCCCCAGCCAGCACTCCGGTGTGGCCCTGCGCGGCGAAGGGGATCCCGTGCTCTACCTCAGCAACCCTTGTGGAGTTGATTGCGATACACGTCGCATGATGATCGATAGCGTCGGCCACCTCGACTCAATGCAGCATGACATAATTCACGATCCCGAGACGGAAGCGCGCATCAGCCAGTATGAGATGGCATTCCGAATGCAGTCTTCCGTCCCGGAGTTGACCGATATCTCCAAGGAACCCGAGATCACCAAGGCGCTGTACGGACCGGAGGTAACCGACCCGGGAACCTTTGCGGCCAATTGCTTGTTGGCGCGACGCCTTGTCGAGCGAGGAACCCGATTCGTCCAGGTCTTCCACCGAGGGTGGGATGTCCACTCGCGTGCTCCCGAAGGTTTAAGAGCTCAGTGCGGCGATATCGACCAAGGATGCTACGGACTCATCACCGATCTGAAGCAGCGTGGCATGCTGGAGGACACCCTGGTCATCTGGGGAGGGGAGTTCGGACGCACGGTCTACAGCCAAGGAAACCTCACCCGTGACAACTACGGCAGGGACCACCATCCCCGTTGTTTTACCGTTTGGATGGCGGGAGCAGGTGTCAAACCTGGCTTCTCTTACGGGGCGACCGATGATTTCTGCTATAACATCCTGGAGAATCCGGTTCACATACGCGACATGAACGCAACGATCCTCAATCGTTTCGGAATTGATGCGAATACCTTCAACTTCAAGTTTCAGGGACTCGATCAACGCCTCGTCGGGGTGGAGAAGTCCAGTGTGGTGGAGGATATTCTGATTTAAAAAATCGGAAAAATCTTAAAGTTACAGGGCTTTAGTCTAATGCCCCGAATGACTTTGCTTTAGCGAAGCAAACAAAGCTGGGTTCCTCTCCTTTTTATACTCGCTCACTCCCGTGAGGATCGCCCTTCGGGTCCACCTTCGGTGGCTACAACTCGCCCCTAACTGTACTGAGTTTTTCTGGTGGTGCTCCAGAACCAGCCATCCTCGCCTTTGGCTCAGACTGCCTTCGGCATGACTAAGCTGCGTTCCCATGCACCTTTTATCCTTCAGGTTTCAAGTTTCAGGTTTCATCCTTTTTCCCATGTTTCGCCGCCTTGCATCACTCCCCGTGGTGCTTGTCTGCGTGGTGAC
>CANIVT010000029.1 GCA_947471565.1 Spartobacteria bacterium
GATCCCTCGACGATGGTGGTGTTCTCCTTGTCGACGGTGATGTGCTTGGCGCGGCCGAGGTCCTCGAGGGTGATGTTCTCGAGCTTGATGCCGAGATCCTCGGTGATGCAGCGGCCGCCGGTGAGGACGGCGATGTCCTCGAGCATGGCCTTGCGGCGGTCTCCGAATCCGGGGGCCTTGACGGCGCAGATCTGAAGGGTGCCGCGGAGCTTGTTCACCACGAGGGTGGCAAGGGCCTCGCCCTCGACGTCCTCAGCGATGATGAGCAGGGGCTTGCCGCTCTTGGCAACCTTCTCGAGGAGAGGAAGGAGGTCCTTGAGGGAGCTGATCTTCTTCTCATGGATGAGGATGTAGGCGCTGTCCAGGGATGCCTCCATGGCCTCCGCGTTGGTCGCGAAGTACGGGGAGAGGTAGCCCTTGTCGAACTGCATGCCCTCGACGACGTCCAGGGAGGTCTCGATGGTCTTGGCCTCTTCGACCGTGATGGTGCCGTCCTTGCCGACCTTCTCCATCGCGTCAGCGATGATCTGGCCGATGGTCTTGTCCCAGTTGGCGGAGACGGTGGCGACCTGCGCGATCTCGGAGCTGTCCTTCACCTTCTTGGAGATGCGGGCGAGCTCGGCGACGATGGCCTCGACGGCCTTGTTGATGCCGCGCTGGAGCGAGGTGGGGTTGGCACCGGCGGTGACGTTCTTGAGGCCTTCCTTGTAGATGGCCTCGGCGAGGACGGTCGCGGTGGTGGTTCCGTCGCCGGCGATGTCACTGGTCTTGGAAGCGACCTCACGGACGAGCTGGGCGCCCATATTCTCGAAGGGATCCTCGAGCTCGATCTCCTTAGCGACGCTGACGCCGTCCTTGGTGATCGTGGGGCTGCCGAATTTCTTGTCGAGGATGACGTTGCGACCCGAGGGTCCAAGCGTTGCCTTGACTGCCTTGGCGAGTTTCTCGACGCCGCGCAGGAGGGCGTGGCGTGCGGTCTCGTCGAACTGGAGTTGTTTAGCTGCCATAGTGTTCTGTGTGTTGGTTGGTGAGAGTGGTGATTAGCCGATGATGCCGAGGATGTCATCCTCGCGCATGATCAGGTAGGATTCGCCGTCGACCTTGACCTCTGTGCCTCCGTACTTGGAGATGAGGACGGTGTCGCCCTTCTTGACGGTGAAGGCGATCTTCTTGCCGTCGTCGTCGAGCTTGCCGGTGCCGAGGGCGATGACCTTGGCCTCCTGGGGCTTCTCTTTCGCGGTGTCGGGGATGATGATCCCGCCTTTCTTGACTTCCTTCTCTTCGATCGGCTGAACGAGCACCCGGTCGGCGAGAGGTTGGATGGATACTGCCATGGTGTGTTTTTTCCTTGGTTGTGGTGTTTTAACGGTCGCCCCGGCCCGCACCCGCGGGAGGACGTGTTGTTAAAGGGTGAAAGTTGAAGTTGAAGTGAATGGGAGTTGAGGAAGCGGTTACTTCTTCTTGTCCTTGTCCTCGTCGACCATCTCGAACTCGGCGTCGACAACGTCCGCGTCCTTCTTTGGCTCCGAGGCGGCGGCTCCGGCTCCTGCGGCGGCCTCAGGTCCAGCCCCCGCGGAAGCGGCAGCGTTCTTGTAGAGGTCGGCGCTGATCTCCTGGAACTTGGATTGGAGGCTCTCGTAGGAAGACTTGATCGCGTCGATGTCGGTGCCCTTGAGGGCCTCGCGAACGTTCTCGATCTCCTTCTCAACGTCGGCCTTCTTGGCACCGTCGATCTTGTCTCCAAGATCCTTGAGCTGCTTCTCGCACTGGTAGGCGAGCGTGTCGGCGTTGTTGCGGACCTCGATGCCTTCCTTGGCCTTGCGGTCCTCCTCGGCATGGGTCTCGGCCTCGCGCTGCATGCGCTCGACGTCTTCTTTGCTGAGTCCGCTCGATCCGGTGATGGAGATCTTCTGCTCCTTGCCCGAACCGAGGTCCTTGGCGGAGACATTGAGGATGCCGTTGGCATCGATGTCGAAGGTGACCTCGATCTGGGGCGTGCCACGCGGGGCCGGCGGGATGCCGTCGAGGTGGAACACTCCGAGCTGCTTGTTGTCGCGAGCAAGCGGACGCTCTCCCTGGAGGACCTTGATCTCCACGCCGGGCTGGTTGTCGCTGTAGGTGGAGAAGACGTTGCTCTTCTTGGTCGGGATCGTCGTGTTGCGGGGGATCATCGGGGTGGCGATGCCTCCGGCAGTCTCGATCGCGAGGGTGAGCGGGGTGACGTCGAGCAGGAGGACATCCTTGACGTCGCCGCGGAGCACGCCGCCCTGGATGGCCGCGCCGATCGCCACGACCTCGTCAGGATTCACGCCCTTGTGGGGCTCCTTGCCGATCATGTTGCGGGCGGTCTCGACGACCTTGGGCATGCGGGTCATGCCACCGACAAGGACGAGCTCGTTCACCTCGCCCTTGCTCCACTTGGCGTCGGAGAGACACTCCTCGACGGGCTTGATGGTGCGCTGGAAGAGGTCGTCTGTGAGCTGCTCAAGCTTGGCGCGGGTCAGCTTCTTCTGGATGTGCTTGGGCCCGCTCGCATCGGCGGTGACGAAGGGAAGGTTGATCTCGTATTCCTGGGTGGAAGAGAGGGCGATCTTGGCCTTCTCGGACTCCTCCTTGATACGCTGGACGGCGTCGGGCTGCTTGGTGAGGTCGATGCCGGACTCGGTTTTGAACTCCGAGATGATCCACTCCATGATGCGGTTGTCCCAATCGTCGCCACCGAGGTGGGTGTCACCGTTGGTGCCGCGCACCTCGAAGACGCCGTCGCCCAGTTCGAGGGCCGAGATGTCGAAGGTACCGCCTCCGAGGTCATAGACGGCGATCTTCTCGTCCTTCTCCTTCTCAAGGCCGTAGGCAAGCGAGGCTGCCGTGGGCTCGTTGATGATGCGCAGGACCTCGAGGCCGGCGATCTTGCCGGCGTCCTTGGTGGCGTTGCGCTGGGAGTCGTTGAAGTAAGCCGGGACGGTGATGACCGCCTGGGTGATCTTCTCACCGAGCTTGGCCTCGGCGTCGCTCTTGAGCTTGGCGAGGATCATGGCGGAGATCTCCGGAGGGCTGAAGCTCTTGGGCTTGCCGTCGATCTCGACCTGGATGTGGGCGTCGCCGTTGGCGGCCTTGACCAGCTTGTACGGAACGCGGTCCTGCTCGCCGCGGCACTCGTCGTACTTGCGGCCCATGAAACGCTTCACGGAGAAGACGGTGTTCTGCGGGTTGGTGATGGCCTGGCGCTTGGCGGCCTGGCCGACGAGGCGCTCGCCGCTCTTGCTGAAGGCAACGACCGATGGGGTCGTGCGGGCGCCTTCGGAGTTTTCCAGAACGACCGGCTCGCCGCCTTCCATCACGGACATGCAGGAGTTGGTCGTTCCCAAATCGATTCCTAGAATTTTTGACATAGCTCTTTTCTTACTGCAAAGGACGTGCCAGAGATCGGATAATTTCCTAAGTCTCTTTATATAAGGGAGATAACAAATCTTAACCTATTTGGAATACCCCAGAGATAGAGACAGGATGTCTCAACTATGAGACACGAGCCATTTCCATGAGTCTCTCCGTCTCACCCAGGAACTTGGCGGCGGCCATCTTAAAGAGTGGCGTAAATTCGCGAGGCGAACGCTCCACCCAGCGCCGGATCTGCTCCACAGCGAAAAACGCCCCGGTCTCAACCTCTCCTGGAGCAAAGCGGAAGGGACCATCACAGATGCCGACCAGATACTCGACGAACTCAAAACCTGTTTCCTCGGTAGGCCCCACCTTCCAGAACTTGACCAGATGGCAGTCTGCCCCGATCTCCTCGCGCATCTCCCGGTGCCCGGCCTCCTCGTAGGTCTCACCGCTATCGACATGACCGGCTGCGCTGGAGCACCACTGGTCGGGATGGTTGATCTTCCAGGGTGAACGTTTCTGAAGGAAAAGCTCTCCGCGAGTGTTAAAGATCCAAAGATGGACGGCACGATGGATCAAGTTATTCACATGAACCTCTGTCCTGAGGCGGGATTCCAGCACCTGGTCCTCTGAATCGACCACATCGCACATCTCATGAGGATGGTCGTGCCCCTCGGGGGTGACATGGAGGGCCAGATCAGCCCACTCATCAACGGAGAGATCCTCGGCCCTGGCAGTGACGGGATGCCCCTTGCCAGCAGACCATTCCTCCCAGACTCCGGCAGGGAGTTTCAGAAGGGATCGGAGCTGTTTCCGTCGTGAAGAAAATCCCTGACGGACGATCAAGGAGAAACCCTCGGGATCGGGATTGGGAAGCCCCTCGACAGAACGCTTGGAGATCTCGATGACAGCCGACTCAACGGCGGGCCTCGGCCAGAAGACATCAGGAGGAACGATACGTAGTTTCTTCACCGACCAGCGGCGTCCGAGATGCACGGTGAGCGCGGCGTAATCTTTGTGTCCGGGGGTCGCGGCGAGGCGCTCCGCCACCTCCCTCTGCACCATCAGAACCAGTCTGCATGCGGGTGAAAAGGCCGCGGTGAAGTGAGAGATGATCGCCGTGGAGGCACTGTACGGAAGATTCCCCACCATCTTTACCGGTCCATCGCCAAAGAGGGAAAGCAGGTCTGTTTTGGCCCCGTCTCCCTGACGCACCTCGAGGCGACCCGAGGCGATTTCCTCTGCGTAGCGTTCCTTCATCTCAGCAGCAAGCCGATGATCGCGCTCGATCAGGGTCACACGACGCGCGGGCGAAGCAAGGATGTGGGTCGTCAGCGCCCCCATGCCAGGTCCGACCTCGACAAGATGATCCCCCTCGCCCGGTTCCAGATCGGCCACGATGGCCTTCGCGAGATTCGGATCGAAGAGGAAATTCTGGCCGAGCATTTTGCTCGGGCGCACACCGATCTGGTCGAGACGGGCGCGGAGTTCTGCCTTGGACATGGAACGATGTTCTAACCGCTTGATCCGTCACTGGCGAGACCTCACGGGGAACAACTTCTTCCCGCTTGTCCCCAAGTTATTCACAAGCCCGCGCAGCGGGCAGGCCGTTAGACTGAACCAAGCTCCCGGGAAGGAGCGCGGAAGACTGTGAGCGAAGCGAACAGCCCCGCAGGGGTGACACCGCTTCCGGGAGGAAGTGGCATCAATGCATCATCCCGATCACCCAAACGCCATCACCCATGACCAACTTCGCGGCTTGAGCGCGAGATCTTCTTCCTCCACTCTCATCGCCCCATGAAGAAATCCGGCTGTCTTCCCCTCTTCCTGTTTGTGGCATTGGGGGTGAGTCTTTTCGGCAACCTGATCCTGATCGTGGCCCTCGGTTCGCGTGGCAGCGGTCCGGCCCGTGTGATTTCGGAAAAGAAATTCATCGAGACGACGGTGGCTCCCGGCGGAGATTCCTCTGACAAGATCGCCCTGATCCGCCTCGATGGCCTCATCAGCTACGGCCACGGGATCCGCGGCGGCGGTGAGAACATGGTCGACACCCTCAAGGATGCCTTTCAGCAGGCGGAGAATGATCCTCGCGTGAAGGCGGTCATCCTCTCGCTCGATTCCCCCGGGGGTGAGGTCACGGCCGGCGACACGATCCATCATGCACTGCAGGGACTCAACGCGAAGAAGCCTGTCGTCGTCTTCATGAACTCGATCGGTACCTCGGCAGCCTACTACATCGCCTGCGCCTCCTCCTGGATCATGTGCAGCGACACGACCTTCACCGGGAGCATCGGCGTCATTATCTCGACGCTCAACTACAAGGAACTCTTCGGAAAGATCGGCCTGCAGTCGGTGATCTTCAAGAGCGGGAAGTTCAAGGATGCCCTCAACGGGGCCCGCGACCTGACCGAGGAGGAGAAGACCTACTTCCAAGCCCTCGTGATGCAAACCTATGACCGCTTCCTCAGCATCGTCTCCAAGGCACGCAAACTCGACCCTGAACTGCTCCGCAACGGAGTGGCCGACGGGCGGGTTCTCAGCGGAAAGGATGCATTCGCCGCCAAACTTGTCGACCAACTCGGCTACGTCGAGGATGCCTACACCAAGGCCCGCACACTGGGCAAAGCACCCGGCGCGGAGATTGTCCGCTATGAGAAGAAGAGAGGTCTTGGGCAATTCCTGAAACTCTTTGAGGATTCCGAGAAGGGGGATCTGAAGGTTGACCTCAGCATCGGGCCGGAATCCGGGCTGAAGCTTGAGAGCGGCCGCCTCTACCTCCTGCCATCCTTCTATGCACGCTGAGCAGATGCTGCTCCTGCTGGCAGAGGCAACACCCTCCTCTCCGGCTATGCATCCCGCCATGCTGATCAGTGGATCTGTTCTCGCCATCCTGCTCGCTCTGTACGGACGGCTGGCGCACCGGACATCCGCACGGGCTGTCTTAACGACAAGGCCCTTTGGAATTCCCGACGCCGTCTGCGCCGGGATCCTCGCCCTCTGGATGATCTCCATTATCTGGAACTCCTTGGGAGTCGACCGAGGTATTTCCCTTCGTGCCATCCTCGGTAACTCGATCCTCTACTCCTGCCTGATCCTGGGCATCTTCGGGGTCATCGGCTTTCAGAGGGAATCCGCCATGGCACTGTTCGGACTGGAACCATCCCGACTTCCGAAAGCGGCAGGGACGGGGCTTCTCTGGCTCGTGATCACCTATCCGCTGATCCTAGTGGCACAATGGTTCACGCAAGCGGTTTTCGGTGAAAGCGATGGCTCTCAGGAAATCGTGCGCTACTTTCTGGAACACCCCGATCCCAGGCACCGTATCGCGGTCATCCTGATGGCCGTGATCGTCGCCCCGGTGGCCGAGGAAATCATTTTCCGCGGCTATTTCTACGGGGTGATCCGGCGCTTTGGCGGGCGCATTCCCGCGATCCTGACCTCCTCTCTGCTCTTTGCAGCGATCCATGTCCACCTCCCCTCGATGCTCGGGCTGGGTCTGCTTGCCGTAATCCTCTGCCTGCTCTACGAACGCACCGGATCACTCTGGGCCACGATGACGATGCACGCGGCCTTCAATGCCACAACCATCGCCGCGCTGATCTTCTTCCCCGAGTTGGCGGGGTGAGGAAATTTGAAAAAGGCACAATGAAAAATGAAAAAAGGGGTCGACCGCGATCCGAGGGGGAACTGCTCGAGCTGGTTTCCTCCTTGTTGCCGAAACCCTCCTCCGAGGTGCTGACCGGCATCGGCGATGACTGCGCGGTGATCAGGCCGATGCGTGGCAATAATCTCCAACTGCTCAAAACCGACGCTTTGGTCGAGGGGATCCATTTTGCATTAGGCACGCCCCCAGAACGCATTGGATGGAAGGCTCTCTGCCGCCCTCTTAGCGATATCGCGGCCATGGGAGGGAGTCCCCTTCATGCCACGATCACTGTCGCCGCGCCGACCGCATGGACCGTTGCGATCTGGAAAGGACTTTACCGCGGGATCGGCAGCGCCGCCCGCGAATTCAGTGTTTCAGTCGTGGGCGGCGAGACGGTCCGATCCCCGGGCCCCGCATTCCTCTCCGTGAGCCTCACCGGGACGATTCCGAAAAACCGTCTTAAGCTCCGCAGCGGCGCAAAACCGGGGGATCTGATCTGCGTCACCGGGAAGCTTGGCGGCTCCCTCAAAAGCGGCCGGCATCTCTCGTTCCACCCCAGGCTTGCAGAGGGACAATGGCTCGGAAACCGGAAAGAGGTTTCTGCGATGATGGACCTGAGCGACGGCTTGGGCAGCGACCTCCCCAAGCTCGCTGCAGAGAGTGGTTGCTCGTTCCTGATTGATCCGGATTCCCTCCCCAGACACCGGGGATGCACTGCCACGGAAGCATTGTCCGACGGAGAGGATTATGAATTGCTCCTGACGGTTTCTCCCAAGGAATGGCCTTTCCTGATGAAGAGCTGGGACACCTGTTTCCCCCACACCCTCCTGACCTGCATTGGTCGGATGACTGGGGAGGATTTAACTCCCACTCCCCTGCCCTCCGGCTACGATCACTTGCGCCCGACTAAGTCATGATCAAGCTCGTCTATCACAAGCCGGGGACAGCTCCCGCCTCACTCGAGGTGGAGGGAAGCGGAGAATCCCTCCCTCCCGTCATCAGCATGATCAGATACGACGCCTCCTCCTACGAGGAGGTCACCTGCCGTGATGCCGCTGAGGCGATCGCCGCGATCGATCCCTCGAAACGGAACTGGATCAATGTCGACGGACTCCACGATACGGAGACGATCCGCCTGCTGGGCTCCCATTTCGGTCTTTCTCCACTCCAGATCGAGGACATCGTCACGACCCAGCGTCCCAAAACCGAGGCTCTGGACGACGGGATCTTTCTGGTCACCACGATGATCTACTGCGAAAGGAAGACCGAACTCGGCGTGGAGGTTGAACAGTTGAGCATGATCTTCAACCGGAATACGGTGCTGACTTTCCAGTCGGAGAATGGAAGAGATCCCTTTGAAGGCGTGAGGGCGAGACTGTCCCGGGAAGGAACGATGGTGCGCAAGGCCGATGCGGATTTCCTCGCCTACGCCCTCCTTGATAACGTGATCGATCACTTTTTCCCGGTGCTCGAGATGATCGGAAACGAGTCGGAGTCCCTCGAGGAAATCCTGATCCACAACCCGACCAAGGCTGCGCTCAAGGACCTCTTCCAGAACAAGCGGGTCCTGCTGGAAATCCGCCGCCTCTCATGGCCGCTCCGGGAAGTGATCGGCACCCTGCTCCGCAACGACTCGGGTACCGTGTCCGACACCACCAAGGTTTTCCTCCGTGACTGCAACGATCATCTCACCCAGGTGATCGACATCACGGAAAGTTTCCGCGACCTCACAGCGGGACTGATGGATGTCTACCACTCGAGCCTGGGATTCCGCACCAACGAAATCATGCGTGTCCTGACGCTTGTCTCGACCTTCTTTATTCTCCTCACCTTCCTTGCGGGGGTATACGGCATGAATTTCAGTACGGAGAGCCCGTGGAACATGGCAGAGCTTCACTGGCGCTACGGATATCCAGCGTTCTGGGGTGTCGCCGTGCTCATCGGAGTCGGCATGTTCATTTTCTTCCGCAAGAAGAAATGGCTCTGAATTATTACCCATTCCAGTACTTCCGAAGATGAGCAGTGAGAAATCCAAACGCCCGATCCTGATCCTGACCTCCGCCTTCGGAGAGGGACACAATGCGGCGGCACGTAATTTGGCCACGGCTCTCCGCGCCTTGGACCCCGAGCGACCGGTCGAGGTCAGGGACCTCTTTGCCGAGGCCTATGGCGGGCTCTACAAGGTCGCGCAGAAAGCCTATTTCCTGTTCATCAATCACTTCCCGGGACTCTGGGGAGCCTTCTACAGCTACCTGGACCGGGACAAGGATGCCCCGAGACGAATTTCCGTCTATAAGCGCGGTGCTCAATTGCTCTCCAGCACCATCGAGACGATGCGTCCGGCCGTGATCGCGTCGACCTATCCCGGATACAACCACCTGCTCGACCATCTGCTTGGCAGGGTGAATCGTCCCTTCCGCACCGTCACGGTGGTCACCGACTCGATCACCATCAACTCCCTCTGGCACAGCGGTCACTCGGATCTCTACCTGGTGCCCAACGAGGTCACTGCCCAGGTGATGGAGGAAGCCGGTGTGGAACGTGGCATCATCCGCGTCACTGGCTTTCCCGTCCCACCTCTCTTTGAGGAACTGCGGGGCCGCCGCGAAAGCCCCGGTCCAGGCCGTCCGCCCAAGGTCCTCTACCTCGCCAATCCCGGACAGAAGAATGCCACCCGCATCCTACGGCATCTGGGTGAGATCGAGGGAATCGAACTCTCCGCCGCCTGCGGACGTGACGAAGATCTCCGCAAGGAACTCCAGAAAGTCGCCGATACCCTGGAAAAACCGATCCGGGTCGAGGGGTGGATGAGTGATCTGCCCGAGCGCCTGGCCTCCAGCCACCTGATCGTTTCAAAAGCAGGAGGTGCCACCGTGCAGGAATGTCTCGCCGCAGCCACCCCACTGGTCATGAGCCAGGTCATTCCAGGTCAAGAGGAGGGCAACGCGGAACTCCTGACCAAGGCCGACTGCGGCTGCACCGCCACCTCACCGCAGACCATCGCGGCGGCCGTCCGACACGCCTTTGCGCACGGCTCGAATGTCTGGAAAACCTGGGAAGCCAATGCCTGGAAAACGGGTACACCGGATGGAGCCAGGAACTCGGCCATCACCGTGCTTAGCGAGGCCGTATTGAAGGTGGATTAGACTGAAGTCTGAAGACTGTTAGAAGGGATCGATGAGAGATCATACCAAACTTAGGGCCTTCGAGTTGGCGGATGAAGTAGCCGTTCTGATTTACCGAAAAACCAAGGAGTTTCCAAAAGAGGAGATCTATGGTCTCA
>CANIVT010000030.1 GCA_947471565.1 Spartobacteria bacterium
TCATTTCACAATCACCATGCTCACCCGGTTTTGCTGTGATCACAGGCAAAGTGCTTTCCGATGCTTAACAGACTCAAAGCGTGGCGCGAATGTCAGAAAGCCGATCCCATCTGGGCCAGCATCAGGTTTCTGGGATTCATGATGGGAATGATGTGGGTGATCCTAGTCTACCTCCTGATCGACAAGTTCAAGAGTGATTGGGGAATTCGATGACACTATCCGAGCTCTCACGCACCCTGGGACGAATTCACTTCTGGGTCTCCGGTATCCAGCGGCAATTCACCCTGCCGAAAATGGATGACATGCCGGGTACCTATGTGGCCTTTCTCAGAAAGATACGGGATCTGGAGAACCTAGGCGTATCAAGAGAGCGCCTAGTGCGTCTTTGGGAGCTGGAGCAATCGCTAATACGCCAACTGCACCTTGTTCCGGGAAATGAATTCCTACATCTCATCGCCGGATGTTCCACGGAGGCAAATCCGGATCGCCGACTTCTTCTATCCAACGCCGATCTTGGAGTGCCATTGTTGGCTCGCGACCTCCAGCCCGGATTGGATTTTGCTGCTGCATCACCCCGAGAGCTTTTTGGAGGAAGAGAGATGGGCGAGGACTCCGTCCGTTCATTGGGTGACTACCGCTCGTTGTTGAGGGAGGTTAGGGAAACCGTTTCGACCCAGCGCAAAGTACTTCGGGAATCCCTTGGATGGGAGAAGGCTGTTGGACTCTCGCGATAAGTTCTGCCCGTAACCGCTGAGCGTACCCTTGTTCGGCAAGAGAGCCCCTTTCTTTTCCCTTTCCTTGCCTGCGGGTCCGTAAACGGATAGGTGATGAGGTATGTCCTCCCAGAAGCCGCCTAAACCTACCGCCAAAACCAGAAAAGCATCCAAGGTGTCGAAGAAGCCTGCCAATGGGGTAATCAAGGGCAATACCTCCCGCGATCACATTTATCGTATCTTTGTGATCTTTTCTGAGCTTCAGAACAAGCGCTATCCCGACAAGGAGGCTCTGGCTGAACTTTGTGGCTGTAGTACCAAGACCATCGAGCGTGACCTCGACAGCATCCGCGGATTGATGACCGGTATCGGGGATGAGGCAGCCGGTGCTGGAGCCTTGGAGGACAATGACATCGTCTTCGATCACGCCAAAGGCGGTTACAGGCTAAAACGTGAGCTTTCCCACTTCCCCATCATCCGCGTCGAGGATCAGCACGTTCTAACCCTCCATTTCCTGCGCCAGTGCCTCGAGCCCTATAAGGAGACGGGGATCGGCAGGATGATGATCGATAGTTTTAATCACACCTTCGGGATACTCACCGGCACGACGAACTGGAAGGATTGGGAGCGTGCAGTCCATTTCCGTTTCGAGGGGAAGCCAGAGTCTGGGAAAGAGGATGTGAAGGTCTTCGACCTCCTCCACAAGGCGATCCTTGAGAAACGCGTCGTCTCCATCGACTACAAGCCCGCCCGCGAGGAGAAGAGCACACGGCTCGTGGAACCTCTCTTCCTCTTCATGCGCAACGGCAGCTGGTATCTCTACTGCCGCAAAGCCGGAAAGCCCGAGCGCCGCACTCTCAAGTTCGCCCGCATTAGCAATGCGAGGCTCACCGACGAGACCTTCAAGCCCCTGTGGATGGATCCCAAGGATTCGTTCCGCTACAGCTTCGGGGTCGTTCCCTGCGAGACCAAGGCTAGGAAACCCGTCGTCATCGAGTTTACCAAGGAATCGGCCCAGCGTGCCGGTGAGACCGTCTGGCATCCCGAGCAGAAGATCGAGAAACTACCCGGTGGAGGTGTGCGTCTGACCCTTCCCTTCGACGAGCCGACCTACCTCGAGCTGAAGCCTTGGATCCTTTCTTGGGGAGCCTCCGCCAAAGTCATCGGACCGAGGGAACTCAAAGAACAGGTGGTGTCCGATATCCGGAGGATGGCGGCGGGGATTTAAAAATACTCACGTAGTGGGTGGGGATAATTCAGAGAACCAAGTGATCATCCATCCACTTAATGAATTCATTCGGATCATGTTTACCGCGTGTCAATTCTTTGATGGCAAGGCCTGATTCATCTCGTTTGAGAGTCCACCAATAACCGGGAAAAAACGCAATTAGTCCCTCCACGGATCCTTGCTTTGGTAAACCATTTTGATCTGGGTCAGATTTGATACCGTACCGGATAACTTCAATTGAAATTAGTTTATCATCGGTTTCCAACTTGAACACCTCAGTTTTAGAATCAATCTTGTAATCATGAGCCTCTGCCCATTGTGTAAAAAGAGACTCAAGTGAATATGTATAAAATGATTTGGTGGCTTGAATTATTGATAATACAAGCTCTTTATCCGATGCAAATCCATTGATAATACCGTTGCAGCCTAAACTCCACCTGGTCTTACCCCAGATGTAGTAACTTCCAATTCCAGAAGGGTGAATCCATATTGACATACCACAGCTTGTAATGTCAGAACAAAGCTTCAACTTAACAGCTGATGGGTTATCAATAACATCTTGCGGAAGGTGTGGGGGGAGTGCAGTAAACCATATTTTCTGATCATTTGGCAGGTGGTCCGTTAATTCCAAAGTGAAATAACAACCACTCCGGGCCGCAGATCTAGATAACACTGGGAGATTTGTTTCCAAGTAATTGAAGAGGGATTTCTGATCCATAGTTTTTGTTTATCAATCGGACGGATACCGAATTTAAATATTTATACAAGCACACCATACATATTACATCTATCTGATACTCCCGGATCCAGGGCGGAAGAGCCCCTGCAATGGGGGTGGATTCCAGTCAGAAAAACCGCAGTGCTCGCTGATCTATCAAAACCAAAATGGCAATCGACAAGGCAACTTACCAGTCCATTGATCTGCTCTTGTGCATTGTGGATGTTACTGAGATGGATGAATAGAGGGTTTCTGCCAGCTGAAATGAATTGGGCTAGGTGGTCATTGGTGTCACATCTAATGAGATTTTTTAGCGAATCAAACGTCAGTTTTTCCGCATCAAGCCTGAGGATAACGAAAGGGTTCTCTGGAAAATGAGTAGGTATATTGGGGAAATCGAAAATAACCAGAGGTTTATCATATTTTAGTTCATTGGCTAAACGAAGAATCAGGTGATGATAGATATATGCCTCGTGAGATTTACATTGGAGAAAAAACTTACCCCTTCCTTTAGTAATGTTTTCTTTGCAATTACTGTAAAACCGTCCGGTTAATTCATTAGTATCAACAAGGTGTAAATCACCAAACTCTAAATTCTCTCGACCATAAAACTCCAATCGTAAGCTCTTTTCTTTAATTTTTCTTTCCTCTAACCAAGAATCAATAGGAAGCTCAATTTCTAATGAATCATTTTGATTGCTTTCCAATTTAGAAACTCTTTTTGAAATATTATCCCATATTGACTCGTAATCGGGCTCCGGTTCAGTGATTACTTTCCAACTCCAGCCTGATTCCTTCCATACATCGTCTCTGCACTCAAAAACCGTACAATCATCTCCAAATAAGTTCCGCCATTTGATTGTTAATGCATCTATAACGTCCAAAACTTCAATCTCAAATCTTTTGTCTGAGATTTCTTTTACTTTTACATCAAACCCAAAAATCTTTTTCCAGTCCGGCGAAGACAAATTCAAACTATCAGGCAGGTTTAATTGAAATATTACACTCATAATTTATATTTATAAATAACTTATATACACCCTAATCTCCCTGTCCAGCACTGACTCTGCGGTGTAGTCGGCAGGTGAGATCAGGTTGACGCGGCCTTCGTCGAGTAGCAGCTTGGCTTTCTTTTTGGCAACGGCGCCGGGCTTGTGAACAGCCACAGAATAGCCGCCCATTTTCTTGACCAGGCTCATACAGGGAACGTCGGTCTCCCCGTCACCGATGAAGATCATCCGTGAAAAGGGCACTGGGCGCTTCTCCATCGGTTGGTAGGCGTTAATCCCCGCCGTGTCCCAGACGTCGAGGCATCCCTTGTTGATGCGGAAGAGGAACTGCGTCTTGGTCGTGTAGTTCACGGCCATGGAGGGCCACTTCGCGATCCCGTTTTGGTCATACAGGAACGAGGATGCGTAGATTGTCTTGAACTCCTTCCCGATCCGACACCCCTCGATCATCTCCTTGATCCCCGAGGAGATGATGTAGTGCTCGAGCTTCACCCCCTTGCTCTTGGCGAATCTGTTCATCCGCCCGAACCAAGTCTCGACGCCAGGGAAGAAATCGATGTTCTTTCCGTGCTTCTGGAAAGACTCGCGAGTCAGCTCCACTCCATTATGCATCCCGGCCTCGCGGACCATGAGGAACATGTAGCAGAGGATAGGGTCAGCGTTCTGGGCTTTTGCCAATTCGACCGCCATCTTCCAGAAGTGCTTTGGCTTCACCCCGAGCTGGGGAATGTAGCCGTACTCCTGCATGTAGCGCGGACAAAGTGTCCCGTCGAAGTCGTAGCAGATGGCGATTGTACGATTCATCATTTTAAATCCAAGCGTTGAACCTTCCTCGCGACAAACGAAAACACCGGAGCCGCCAGAAGCGCCCCGCGCTGATACTTCAGGATCACGTCGGCACCCTCGATCACAACAATGCAGACATGGCGGGGATGATCGGTCGGGAAGTATCCTGCAAAGCAGGCCGTAACGGGGTTCGTTCCTCCGTGCCCCGCAGCCCCCGCGACTCGCATCCCATCGACCCGTGCCAAAAGGATTGAGTCCTTCTTTCCCTGAATCAACACCTGCAGGGCATGCTGCCGCGACTCAATCCGATCCAGGGGAATGAGGATGAGTCCTTCCGGTCGGAGGATCCCGCCAATGGCCACGGCGCCGTAGAGACGGGCCAGATCAGAGGTGGTGACTTTTGCGGTATCCTCGATCCCGGACTTGTGAAGTTCCTTTGGGGAGAAAAAATCGAGGACAGCTCCGGGATTGAAGCGGAACCGCGAAGCTTCACGCAGAGAGGCTCCACGCGTGAGCATGGCCCCGTTTTTATAGGCAGAGACTCCCTGAACGGCGCCTGACCGCGGATCGGTCACAACAACGATCATACGAGATGGATGCAAACTGCACGCCGTTTCATCCACCTCATGGTGCACGATTGCCTGCGTGGTCCTCTCCTTGGGAGGGATCCAGTGCGACCGGGTGGTGGCACACCCCGTGACGATCAAGATCGTTAGGGCGGCCAGTATGTAGGGAGTGAATATTCTCACGCCGCTTTGCGCTCGTCTCCTCCGCTCTCGGAATCATTCTGATCCTCCGAACGCGGGGCAGGAGGTATCGGTGGCGGTGTTGCCTGAGTCGGGCTGTCGCAGGCCGGATGATCCTCGGCTTTGGGAGGGAGAGTACCGGACGTACCCTCGAAAGCGGTTTCCTTTGGCTTGGCGTCTCGCTTGGATCTTTTTTTCTTAACCTTCGTGGGATGGCCCTTGCCTTTCGTGCCGGACGCTTTCGGCGTAGAGGCCTCCTCTTCAGGCTCGAATTTATTCAGCTCCGCAAGATCCACCGCATCTTCCGGTGTCTCCCCAGCGAACAGAACGCGCATCAGGGCAGGAAAATAGCGATCGGCCGTGCCCATGGCAGTGCTGAAGAGGCGTTTAATGGTCTCATCTTCCAGACGTCCTTCCTCCATTAGATGGGAAGTGTGATATCGGATCTCTCCGTCTTTCAGATCCATTTCGAAATTGCCGATGACAAGCCCGTAGTTGGCTCGGGTCATGAACTCCATGGCCAAGGGGCGGAACTTCTCCTTTGCGAGGACAGGGTACTGGATACGGATCTGGAGCACGTCTCCGGTGCGATCGAATCCGAAGGTGCACTTCTGCAAGGCGCTTCCCGAGTTCATCGTGAACCAGGCGCGGCGCTTTTCACGGCTGCTGCTGAAGCGGATTCCATTGGCTTCAAAATGGGCGATCAGCACGTCGAATGGATCGCCATAGATGGGGTTGTGGTTGTCGTCGCTCATGGGTGTGTTGTATGGGGCTGGTGATTGAGAGAGTTGGATAAGCTTTGGAAGATCGTCCCTTGTTATGGTTTCATCATGCATGGAGGATGCGTCAGGATCTGTCGTGGTGATTTAACTCATTGAATACCCCGTCTGAGCCAACTCACCCAGACACAGGGGACAGAGAGCCATACGCCATTCCCGTCCGACCATGCTTCCCCATGTCCAGCCCGGGCTGGTGAGCTTGCCTCCAATGGCCTGCACGGGACCATCCAACGGACAGATGAAAAGATCGCTCGGTACCACCGGCCCGAAGTCCACCATCGGGGTGGTATGCAGGTTCTCAAGCAACCCGTCTCCTTGCTTGCAAATGGGGTGGTAAAGGCGGCCTACGAATTCCCAAAAGGCCTTGTCCCCGCGACTGCCTGCGGGTCGCAGAATCACATCCCCCAAGGAAAAGGTCATTGCCACCGTGGTTTTCGATCCCAGCGCCTTGCGAAATCCGTAAAAACTGTCCCGGAGGATGCGGCGGATACCCCGTGCGGAAAGTTTCTGTTTGATGGCATACCCTTGGGGCGCTTGCTCTCCGAGATGATAAATCCAGCCTCCTTGGCCAGCCTGCCCCGACAGCGGTGCGCATTGGAGCACGCTCGTGCTCCCGTGGGAGCGCTCCATGAGGCTCGCAAGGAAAAGTATGTCCCGGGTGTCTTGGAGCTTTTCTCCGTCACGGGGAGCGCTTGCCTCGGGCACAGGGGGCTGCCGCGAGAGTGATCCTGCCTTCAGGCGCGCATCCGGCTGCAGTACCGATAGATCAGCAAGAGCCTTGAGGCGGTGGCGTTTTGCCGCAGCCCTTTCCTTGGCGACTTCCACTTCATCCTCACGGATGCGCTCTAGGATCATTGCTCTCGTCTCCTCATCGAGATCCTCATCGGCAAGGAGTTCCTCGTAAACGGGTGGAATTTTCATGATCATGCGGCGAAGCCGACCAGACGCTGCTGTTGCTCTGAGATCATGACTGGAGGGTTGAGTATCTCTGCCAGACTGTAGTCGCGCTGACCGACGCGAAGCGTCTCTATCCGCTTGTGACGGGCGAGTCTTAGGGCCTGCTCCGGGCAGAGTCTCGGGAAGACCTTGTGGGCGAGCAGTCGCCCCGGTCTCAAAAGTGCGCTATCGAGGTCGGCCGTCGTGTTGATCGTGCAAATGATCGAGATCTGGAGCCAGGAATTGAGGATCCCGTCCGAGAGATTGAGGAGGGTGCTGACATGGTTGCGGTTGTCCGTCTCTCGCGCCATAAGGGCAACCTCGGCATCTTCCAGAAGGAGCACCAGCTTGCGTCCGGCATGTTTTTTTCGCTCCGATGACCAGAAACCCACGAAAGCCGCGTCGCTGAGGATGCTGATGTCATGAGGCGGAATGAAATACCAGCGATGGGTTGCCGCAGTCATGTTGATCAGCGTGCGGATGTAGGAGGACTTGCCGCAGCCAGGAGGGCCTGAAAACAGGGAGATCGATCCCTTTGCTTCGCTGAATCGACGGTGGAATTCCTCATGCCACTCTGGGTGCTCCTCCCCGTAATAGAGGCCAAACTCCTCCACGCCTGCAGCGTGCGCATCGTCGAGGGGAATGAATTGAGATCCAATTTCCATACCATCCAGCTTAAGCATGTGAAAGCCAGGGATGTCGGCCAGAGGTGAGAGAGAGCGCGTGATTTGAGATATTCTTCGTGCCACGCGCAGAGCGTGCATCCGGTTGCTGGCAAAAACGTGAGTTAGCTTTTCCCCCCACTGCACGAAACAACCGCCTCGTGTACGGAAAAGCACGAACTTGTACTCGGGAACGCCATTCTCATTGAGTGTGGATTTGGATCTCACAATCTTTGGTCCCAATCGCTCGACAAGCAGTGCGATGTCAAAAGGTGGCAGGTCTGGAGTAACGCGATGGAGGGAACTGTCCCCGAGTTCCTTGATAACCGGGTAGGAGGTGTCGTCACCGTAAGATTCGTCAAAAACAGGGGCGTCGGTGATGTTGATTGTTGGGGCGAGTGGGTGGGCTTTCATGTGAGTCTGTGTAAATTGATCGTCGATTGATCGTCGTAGGTTGATTTCAGTGAACCCGGTAACCGTTGCAGCCTCCACGGTAGGCGCCTCCGTTCCAGCAGTTGCCTCGATTCCAGCTATTCCAACCGACGTTGCAGTTGTTCCAGTAAGTGCGGTTCCAGCACCCCCCGTATCCGTAGCCATAGACGGGGAAGTATCCACCTCCGTAGACCCCATAAGTACCATAAGGTGAGCCATAATATCCCGGATAATAGGTGCCGTAAGCAGGAGCCACATAGGGAGTGGTGACAGTTGTTCCATTTGGATAAGTAACTGTAGTACAGGAACAAAGAATCGCTGATATCGCCATCGATAAAATAATATTAGTAATATACGATGATTTCATGATGTTATATATAGCTGATTTTTCCGGTAAAGCCGAGCCGATTCGGGGAGAATGCAGCGGATTGCGGCGACATTTCCTGTCCTTGCCGCCTGCGGTTCGCTCCGGATGGAGGTTGTTCGCTCATCAAAGGATCCCTGCATTGTCGAGAGCAGCTATGGCAAGGGCGCGAGCACCCTCCTCCTCCGGCACGGTATGCTCCACAATCAGCCGGATAACCTCGGCAGGTAGGAGGAGGCGGAAGACCTTCAGGCTGCGGCGATGTTCGCGAAGGGCCGATTCTGCCTCGTCATTAGCCGCCGTTTCCCAGGTGCGGCCCTGCCAGACCTGAATGATGGTGCGGGCAAGGTAGAAACCGTGTTCATCCGAGTGGTAAAGCTGTGAGTCGACATCGAGAAAGTTTCCCTCCTCGTCGCGATCGAGGAAGAGGGTCGTGATGTGGATGTCGTTTGTGGGGTCGAACTGTTTTTGTGCGGTCTTCATGCGTGTGCTTTGAAGAATCGCGTTGTGCCGGGGACAGCGAATGTCGCTGGAATGAAAGACTGATAAATCACGGCGACACATCCTGTCGGAAAAACAGGTTAAAAATTGGTTCATGACACAGCTGGGTTTCATTCGCCGTTTCCACAAAACCGAATCACCAACGGGAAGGTTCAACGCGATCCAGGAAGAACTCTTCTTCCGGGAGTCAGCTCATTGCGATCTGCACGAGTGGCTGGTGGATCGGCGGAAAACGGGTCACCGGCGCATTGCGGAGAATCTTCGCTCAAGTCTCTGGTGTCTTTTGCGGAGCGGATCTCAGGCCCTCATAGCCATTGCAAAGCACATCCCAGCTCCCGTTTGGACAGTGGGTTCTATGCTGCTCTCCATCGCCTTCTATTCATCCCGTTTCGGATGGGAACTCTCCACGGGGTTCATGCTTCTGCTGTTGATTCACGAGTGCGGGCATCTGCTCGCCGCCCGCTACCAAGGGGCCCGCACGAGCGTCCCGATCTTCATCCCATACATCGGGGCGATCATCGACATGCAAAAGCCCAGAAATGCGTGGGAGGGAGCCGTCATCGGCATTTCAGGACCCATTATCGGATCACTTGGCGCTTTCACCTGTCTGGCTTTCCATCGCCTTACTGGTAGCTTCTACTTTGCCGAGTTGGCACTCTTAGGATTCTTCCTGAACCTCTTCAACCTAATCCCACTGGGATTTCTTGATGGTGGGCATATTGCTGCCACCCTCTCCCGATGGCTTTGGATTCCCGGCTATCTGCTGATGGGTGCCTTCGCATGGTACACG
This sequence comes from Spartobacteria bacterium, assembly GCA_947471565.1. GTDB lineage: Bacteria > Verrucomicrobiota > Verrucomicrobiia > Chthoniobacterales > UBA6821 > UBA6821. The sequence goes on from CANIVT010000030.1 coordinate 9,666, forward strand.
CACGCTCCAGTCCCGATCCTTGCGCTGATTGTGATGCTCCCAATGGTTATCTCCCTCTTTCGAGCCAAGTCAGCGAAGCGTCACTCCCCAGACTACGACCGCGTTTCACTCAAGAGGCGCATCACCATGGGGATCCTCTATGTCGCCCTGATATCCATCCTTGCTGCCTCGATCTGCTGGGTCTGGTGTAACGACATCGCTCCAGGACTCCACTCAGGCAAAAGGCTTCTACCTACGGGACCA
>CANIVT010000031.1 GCA_947471565.1 Spartobacteria bacterium
ACCAAGGCTGATGTCGTGAACTGTCTGCCGATCGGGAAGATGGAGAAAGTTTTGAAGGCAAAGCTTGCTCAACAAAACCAGTGATGAGGCGATCATGATTCGCCAGCGCGTCATTTTGTGCCTGATACCGCTTTGGTCACTTTGTGCTTCGCAGAATGTCATTACGATTGACGGCCATCATAAGGGACGCACCTACGATGGAATTGGTGCCCTCAGTGCGGGCGCGAGTTCCCGGCTTCTAATCGATTATCCCGAGCCTCAACGAAGCGAGATTCTCGATTATCTTTTCAAGCCGAACTTCGGGGCTGCATTACAGATCAACAAGGTGGAGATCGGCGGCGACATGAATTCCACCGATGGCTCCGAACCGAGTCACATGAGGACTCCCGATGATCATGACTACCAGCGCGGCTACGAGTGGTGGCTGATGAAGGAGTCGAAGAAGCGCAATCCCGAGGTCAAACTCTGGGGTTTGGAGTGGGGTGCTCCCGGTTGGATCAATCCGTCAACGAACAATGTCTGGACCAAGGAGAACATCTCTTACCTGATTGACTGGGTCGATCATGCAAAGAGCGATCACGGATTGACCATTGATTATCTCGGAGGATGGAATGAGAAGGGGAACAATCCCGCCTGGTATAATAATCTTCGCATAGCCCTGGATGCCTCGGGTCATCGTGAGCTGAAGGTAGTGGCCGACGATTCTTTCAAATGGGAAATCGGAGGGGGCATGGCGACCAACCCCGTTTTTGCCTCTTCCTTTGAGATCATCGGGATGCACTATCCGCCACTTCTTGAGAGAATGAGCACGAATCCGGTCATGATGAAGAATTGGCAAACCTGCGTCTCCTCGGGCAAGCCACTCTGGGGAAGCGAGATCGGATCGGGTCATTACAATCGCGGGGCCACGGCCTTGGCCCGCCTCTACAACCGCGGCTACATCGACGAGAAGATGACCGGCCACGTCAACTGGTCCACGGTCTGGTCCGTGCTGCCGGGTCTGCCCTTCGGGGGTGACGGATTAATGCTTGCTGATCAGCCTTGGTCCGGAGCCTACGAGGTCGGTCTTTCCATCTGGGTCACCGCCCACACGACCCAGTTCGCCAAGCCTGGCTGGCAGTATCTTGACGGAGCTTGCGGATACTTCTCTCCAGAGAGCAAAAAAAGAGGCGAGTTGACTCAACCCTCCGCCAAGAGCACGGATAAGCCTGAGTACAGCTGGCTGGACGGAACTTTCGGCTACAACTCGGATCACAAGGAGGGCAGCCATGTGGCGCTTCGCTCTCCCGATGGCAAAGACTTCAGCCTGATTGTCGAGACGGTGGATGCCACAAATCCCGTGACGGCGACTTTTTCGATCACGGGAGATCTGAATCAGACACCGCTGCATGTCTGGAAAACCAGAATCGAGAAAACAAAGCCCGATGGGTGGTTTCTGAAACAAGCCGATGTTTTTCCAGACAAGGAGGGACGCTTCACCATGACCTTCGATCCTGCATGTCTTTACAGTGTGACCACGACGGAGGGGCAGTCGAAGGGGGTGACTACTCCACCACTTCGCTCACCGCTTCCTCTTCCATACAAGGAGAGCTTTCAGGACACACCGGTTGGAAAGACGCCACGATATTTCAGCGATCAGCACGGCACCTTTGAGATAGCGCCCGCAAAGGGGGGAGGGCAGTGCCTCCGCCAGGTCATCACTACCAAACCGGTTTATTGGAATAGCGATGCTGATCCCTGCACTCTCATCGGCGACCCCTCATGGCGTGATTACATGGTGAAGAGCAAGGTGCTTTTGGAACAACCCGGCTATGTCGAATTGCTGGGGCGTGTTTCCGGAGGGGGACAGAATGAGGTTCCTGGATACCATTTGCGTCTCTCTGATGCAGGGCACTGGGTTCTTTATTACCGCTTCCCAAAGCGGAAGAAGCATGTGATATGCAATACTGAGTTGGCTTCCGGTGATCTTGATGGGGCTAAGGGAATGGGCAGATGGCACGAACTCTCACTCGGTTTCATGGGAAACAAGATCTCCGCATTCATCGACGGACACGCGGTAGTTAAAAATCTCACTGATAAGCATGACGCGGAGGCCATGGCCCGCAAAGCCGTTCCCTGCTTTACGGGGTTGGCCACGAGTCGCTGGGAAACCGCCCAGTTCCGAGACTTTGAGGTGACGCCAACTATTCATCTCCAGTGAAACCGGTTGCCGAATATGCCGCTGTCCGTCCGGGGCTTTTCCACTGGCAGGGGTACGAGTCCGAGGTGAAGTGCGATTGCTCCTCGTCAGCCATCGTTACCGATGCGGGCTTGATTTTCTTCGATCCGATTCCGCTGGCGGATGAGGCGCTTGCGGAATTGGTGGGGGAGTCATTCTCTGCTCCAGCGGCCGTCATGCTGACCAGCGGCAATCACCAACGCGAAGGTCTGGCTCTCGCCAAGCGCTTCGGGATCCCGGTCTTTGCACCCGAGGATGCCGGGGATGACATCATTGCCGACCAGAGGTTCCTGTCAGGCGATGCCGTGGCCGGAATGGAGTCGATTGCTCTGCCGGGATTCGGCCCGGGGGAGACGGCCTTCTTGCATCAGGGAGTGCTGATTTTCGGCGATGCCCTGATCAATCTGGAACCAGAGGGATTGCGACTGCTTCCTGAGAAATATCGTGAAGACAATAAGCAGTCGCTTCGCTCCTTGGGGGCGCTCACCCAGTTGAAACCTCAGGTGATGCTCTTCGCCCACGGCCATCCGATTATCCAAAACGCAGGCACCCGTCTCGCAAGTTGCCTCACTGGGGTTGCTTAGCAATAGCAGCAGAGAAAACTGCGCGGAAGGGCGAGGTTCGCCGCCTCCGCGCAGTGGCTGACACCCCGGGCCCCCCGACCCAGGGATGACAAAAGGGTTAAAATTACTTCGCCGGGCTCGGGGATGGGGAAGGTGCCGGGCACTCCTTCTTGCCCCCGCATCCGCCGCACTCGGCGCTGGCGGTGGAGATGGCAAAAGTTGCCGTGACAATCAGCACGGCTGTCAGGGCGAGACGCAGAATCGAGGTGTTTTTCATGACTGGTCTTGGTGATGAGGGTTTTGGTTTGGATGGTATCCGCCTGTCTTTGGCAGGTGGTGGACAGAATCAGACTGCCGGCAGAGGAAAAATGTTCAAAGATTTTTAGGGAGCGATACAGCCCGGTATGGGGATCGGGTCTTCCGCAGGTTGTCTCGGCGGAAATCCTGTGGAAGGATAGGGCCGTGAAACGGCTTTCCCTGATTCCGGCCCTTGCGGTTCTTCTCCTGCTGCCCGGATGTGTCAGCGTGAAATCAACGGCTGTCTTCTACACGCCCTCGACGAACGTCGTCTACCCGCCCAAGCCCAAGGACGCCGTCATCCCCGTGATGAATCAGCCCCCCCCGCGTTCCTATGCGGAAATCGGACGCTTCAGCTTCCAGTCGGATCTCGGCTATCCCTTCATGATGCGCGCGATCCAGTACAACGCGCGCCGTGTCGGTGCGGACGCCGTGCTCATCAAGGATTCCCGGAGCTGGACCATCCCCTATCTCTACAGCGTCCCTCCCACCCTCGGCTGGATTCCTGTCGGCGGCTGGTATGGGGGAGGGTGCGGCGGCTGGTACGGCGGAGCGGCCGCAGTCCCCGTCTGGTATCCCGGGTATTCCGGGGTAAGCTACGACACCTTCACAGGAATCGACGCCAGGATGATCATCTTCCGCTAAAAGCCCCATGAGTGGAACAAAGCCCTTCCAGCGACCTGTGATTGCCCCTCCCGGGGATGAGAAGCGCGTGATGCTGCATTCCTGCTGCGCCCCCTGCTCGGGCGAGGTGATCGAGGCGATGGTTGCCTCGGGGCTGGAGTTGGAGATCTTTTTCTATAACCCGAACATCCACCCCCGCGAGGAGTACGAACTCCGCAAGGTCGAGAACATTCGCTTCGCCGAGGAGCATGGGATTCCTTTCACGGACGCCGACTACGACACCGACAACTGGTTCGCCCGGGTGAAGGGCCTGGAGTGGGTTCCCGAGCGCGGCGAGCGCTGCACGCAATGTTTTGACATGCGATTCGAGCGGACAGCGCTCCATGCGCATGAAAAGGGCTTTAACATCATCACGAGCTGCCTCGGCATTTCACGCTGGAAGAACATGGACCAGATCAACGGATGCGGTGAACGGGCCGCTGCCCGCTGGCCTGGCATGAGCTACTGGAAGCACAACTGGCGCAAGGGGGGCGGAGCCGAGAGAATGATCGAGATCTCCAAGCGTGAGGAGTTCTACGCCCAGCAGTACTGCGGCTGCATCTACTCCCTGAGGGATACGAACAAGTGGCGCCTCGCCAATGGCCGCCCAAAGGTCGTGATCGGCCAGGATTACTACCGCAGGGAGGGCTCCCAACCGACCATCGAACGGGAGGAGCCGGTTTGATGCGACTCCCGGTCATCCTTGCAGTCCTCTTTTTTCCGGCGACCCTGCTCCTTCGCGCTGAGGATCTCCCTCCTCCGCGTCCCGAGGCGACCCCCTCACTGGTCTGTTTTGCCATGGAGCAGGGTGCTGTCGGCCCCGGGATGACCCCCGTCCAATCCGCTGTGAACAGAATGGTGGCGGGCCTTGCCTGCACGATCACCGGCAAGCCGACCCCGGGCGAAGCCTGGCGCTCGTTCGTCAAGCCCGGTGAGAAAGTCGGCATCAGAGTCTCTACCCAACCCGGACCCATTGGTGGGACCCACCCCCAGGTGGCGCGTGCGGTGGTTGAGCAGCTTGTGGCCGCTGGGATCAAACCCTCCGACATTCTGGTCTGGGACCGGCGCCGTGAGGATTTGATCGCGGCAGGCTATGAGGGGGTCCCGGGGCTGAATCTGCGATGGGTCGAGCAGGGATCCGGATTCGATCCCCGTGCGACTGTGGAGTGCGCGGCCATCGGCCAGCTCGTCTACGGGGATTTTGAATTCAAGGAAAACCGCACCTCGTTGGCCGACATCCTTGGACCTAAGGCCCAACTCAGCAATCGGAGCCATCTCCCCGTCATTCTTTCGCGGGAGGTGGACAAGGTGATCAACATTCCCTCCCTCTGCGACAGTACCTACACCGGCATTCATGGCGCCCTGGCCAGCATGACTCTTGGGATCCTGGACAACTGGCGACGCTTCGGCAACGGGCGCGGCTACGGTGACTCGGCGCTCGCCGAGGTCTACGCCGATCCCCGCATCGGGAAGAAAGTCATCCTCACGATCATGGATGGCATGGTGCTCCAGTATGCAGGCGGTCCCTTCCCGAGCCCCGCAAACTGCGTCGCGTACGGCACCCTCTTTGCCTCGCGCGATCCCGTGGCCGTCGATGCGACCTCGCTTAAACTCCTCGACGAGCAGAGACTTGTCTCCAAGCTCCCCAAAGCCTCCGAAGACGGAGGGCATGTGGCCGAGGCGGAATCCCGAGGACTCGGGAATGCCGAGGAGAAGATGATCAAGCTCCTGAGGATCGGGAATGGAAGGGAATCAGGATCACTCCCCCGCCCTAGCCAAACCTCCACGCCGCAACCCGTTCCCTCGTCGCGTCTGTGACGATGTGGCGGTCCAGCACCGTGAGCACCGCCGAGAAAATTCCTGTCCTGCTCCGTGCTCATGCCCGGACCATGGACCTCTCTCTGAGGCTTCTGCCCCGCGCCCTTCGCCAACCGCTTGGGCTCGCCTACCTGCTGGCGCGGGCCTCGGACACGATCGCCGATTCGGGATCGATGCCACGGGAGGAACGGATCGCATGGTTTGAGAGAATGCACGCCGCCCTTGCCGCGGAGCAGATAGAGACACTTTTTCCCGAAAAAATCCCCGAGGCACTCTCTCCTGCGGAGCGGGAATTGATTGATTCTTTACCGGTGCTCTTTGCCTTGCTCAAGGAGTGCTCGGATCGGGAAGAGTTGGTCGCGCTCTGGCGGGAGATCCTGGAGGGACAACTTTTTGATCTGCGACGCTTCGCGCCCGGATCCGCACCGCTTGATCACGCGGAACTGGAGCGCTACTGCGATCTCGTTGCGGGAAGCGTCGGGCGCTGTTGGACGCGACTCATCGCTCGGCACGCACCTGACACCTTGCTGACACCGCCTCACGAACTCCTGCCGCTTGCCTCCGATTACGGGAAGGGACTGCAACTACTCAATATCCTCCGTGACAGGGAAGCTGACCACGCCATCGGCCGTCACTACGTTGTGGCGGCGGCGGTTCCACGGCAGCTGGAGCTGACCCGCGAATGGTTGGCCGCCGGAAAACGGTATCTGCACTCTTTGGCTTCGGGTAGGATCCTCATGGCCACAGCGCTGCCGCTAGACCTGGCAATGGCCACTCTGCCACTCATCGCCCCGGCACCAGAGGGGACACGGGCAAAGCTCACTCGATCCGCGGTTCGCAAAACGCTCGCCGCGGGCGTGCGTTCTCTGGTGTTGCCGCGTCGCCCCGATCCTGTTTGATCTTCCCGGGTACACGCATTCTGATTCTACCTTTGTAACCTTTTAACAGTTCACGTTGTAACTCTTCCCCATCACCCATTCCCTATCCCCGATACACCACATCCCATGCACCTCATCGATCTCGTTCACTGGTTCCAGCAAAACTTCATCCACCTCGACAAGAGTCTCGAGCACATCGTTTCGCTCTACGGCGTCTGGGTCTACGCGATCCTCTTTGCGATCGTCTTCTGTGAGACGGGACTCGTGGTCACGCCTTTCCTTCCCGGTGACGCCCTGCTCTTCGCCATCGGCGCCTACGCCGTTTCCCATCCAGGCTCGGGCCTCGCGTGGCCCGTGGCCATGGGGCTCCTGATCGTCGCCGCGATCCTTGGCAACCTGGCGAACTTCTCGATCGGCCGCGCGCTGGGTGGGCGCATCTTTAAGGAGAACGCGCTCATCCTGAAGAAAGACTATCTCGACCGTACCCATGTCTTCTTCGAGAAGCACGGACCCAAGGCCGTGATCCTGGCCCGCTTCCTGCCGATCTTCCGCACACTTGTTCCTTTCGTCGCCGGCATGGCCTCGATGGAGCGCCCCCGCTTCATTCTCCACACGGTGATCGGCAGCATCCTCTGGGTCTTCCTCATGATGATCAGCGGCGTGCTCTTCGGCCGCATCCCGTGGGTGCAGTCGCACTTCGAGACCGTAGTGCTGGGCATCATTGTCGTCTCGATGGTCCCCGTTGCCTTCGAGGCCGTCTCGCAGTTTGTGGAATCGCGCAAGGCGCGCGGAAAATAACGAAGGCCGCAAAGGCCCATTCTATCTTGCTCCGCAGTCCATACTGCGGAGTGCGAAAAAAGAGATCGCCCGCAGAAGCCTGTAAAAAGGACTTCTGCGGGCGATTCGCTTTCCGGAGAGAGAAGTGGTCGCGAAAGGCGGTTTGGTCCCGCTGAAATTTTTTTCAAAAAAAGTGAAAGAAGGTGTTGACTCACTCCCTCGTTCCGCTAGATTCATCCGTCCCGAGCGAAACTTCGGTTTCCGATTCGGGATTGTTCTTCGCCAGTCTGCCCATTGAAAGCACTCGAACAAGTGCCGGGTGGTGCTGCCGATCCCATGTCGGCTTCCGCGACAAAAACGGAAGCAACAAGGATCGACTCACCCCTCGATGCAGACACTGGTAACGATCTTTGACAGCGCAGGTCCGGTTTCGCATCAGCATTGGAAACCGGATGGATCATATACGAAACAGCAAGAACTGAATTGTGCGTTTTTCGTCGATTTTCTTAATCGAAGTTTAATAACAGATCGTCCCTCGGTCACTACGGTGGCTTGAGGAAAAGATGATGCTGGAAATTTGCCCCTCGTTTAGCACGAGGTGGCGCAAACTTTCTACGGAGAGTTTGATTCTGGCTCAGAACGAACGCTGGCGGCGTGGATAAGACATGCAAGTCGAACGGGAATTTATTTGTAGCAATACCGATAAATTCTAGTGGCGGACGGGTGCGTAACACGTGAGCAATCTGCCGGGAAGTGGGGGATAACTCGTCGAAAGGCGAATTAATACCGCATATGGCCAGGGAGGACATCCTCCCGAAGCCAAAGTCGCAAGACGCTTCCTGATGAGCTCGCGGCCTATCAGCTAGTTGGTGAGGTAACGGCTCACCAAGGCTATGACGGGTAGCTGGTCTGAGAGGACGACCAGCCACACTGGAACTGAGACACGGTCCAGACACCTACGGGTGGCAGCAGTCGAGAATTTTTCACAATGGGGGAAACCCTGATG
>CANIVT010000032.1 GCA_947471565.1 Spartobacteria bacterium
CGTGGCAATAACCCGGTGCGCGAGGCGATGCACTCAGCCTTCCTCTATCATGCGATCAGTGCGGGGCTCGACATGGCGATCGTGAACGCCGGTATGCTCGAGGTCTACGAGGAGATCGCACCCGAGTTGCTCGAGAAGGTGGAGGATGTCCTGCTGAACCGACGCAGTGACGCCACTGAGCGCCTTGTCGATTTTGCCGAGGCACTGAAGGCGTCCAGTGACGGAAGTGCCAAGGAGCAGAAGACCGAGCAGGCCTGGAGAAGCGGAACCGTTGAGGAGCGGCTCCAGCACGCCCTCATCAAGGGGATCGTCGATCACATCGATGAGGACACCGAGGAGGCCCGACAAAAGCTCGGTCGTCCGCTGCTCGTCATCGAAGGTCCGCTCATGGACGGGATGCGCGTCGTCGGTGATCTCTTCGGTGCGGGCAAGATGTTCCTGCCGCAGGTGGTCAAGAGCGCCCGCGTCATGAAGAAGGCCGTGGCCTACCTCACTCCCTTCATGGAGGCCGAGAAGGCGGCCGCGGCCGACACTAGCTCCGCGTCAAAAATCCTCATGGCGACGGTCAAGGGAGATGTCCACGACATCGGCAAGAACATCGTTGGCGTCGTGCTCGCCTGCAACGGCTACGAGGTCATCGACATCGGGGTCATGGTCCCGTGCGAGAAAATCCTGGCAGCGGCCAAGGAGCACAAGGTCGACATCATTGGCTTGAGCGGTCTCATCACCCCCTCGCTCGATGAGATGGTTCATGTCGCCCGCGAGATGAAGCGCGCGAATTTCGATATTCCCCTCCTCATCGGAGGGGCTACCACCAGCCCGGCCCACACCGCGGTCAAGATCGCCGGGGAGTACGGAAATCCCGTGGTCCATGTACTCGATGCCTCGCGTGTCGTCGGTGTGGCTGCAGAACTTCTCTCGGAGGATCGCAAGGAAGCCTACCGCGTGGAGGTTGAGGCGAATCACAAACGACTCCGCGAGGAACACGCCGGCAAGCGCGCCAAGGGGGAGTTGCTTCCCCTTGAGGCTGCCCGCGAGAACGTGACCCCGATTGACTGGGCGCAGGCCGACATCGCGATTCCGGAACAGACCGGTGTCCTGACCTTCGACGAGATCCCGCTCGCCGAACTCGTGGAATACTTCGACTGGTCCCCTTTCTTCGCCGCATGGGAAATGCGCGGCCGCTATCCCGGACTTTTGAGCGATCCCGAGATCGGGCCCCAGGCCACCGAGCTTCACCAGGATGCCCTCAAGGTTCTCGAGACGATCGTGAAGGAGAAGAAGTTCCGCGTCCGTGGGGTCTGCGGCTTCTGGCCCGCCAACAGGGTGGGGGATGACGTCGAGCTCTATGCCGACACGCAGCGCTCCTCAGTGATCGGCAAGTTTCATATGCTTCGCCAGCAGAACAAGAAGCCTGAGGGACAGCCGAACTACTCCCTGGCTGACTTCATCGCGCCCCGTGAGAGTGGGAGAGTCGACACCATCGGAGGATTTGCCGTCACGGCTGGCCCTGAGGTAGGCGAGTACGCTGAGTCATTCGAGAAGAACCACGATGACTACACCGCCCTGCTTGTGAAGGCCCTGGGCGACCGCTTTGCGGAGGCCGCCGCGGAGTGGTTGCACAAGCAGGCGCGTGACCTCTGGGGATTCGGCAAGACGGAGAACCTCACCAAGGAAGAATTCATCCGGGAGAAGTATCGGGGCATCCGCCCCGCTGCCGGCTACCCAGCCGGACCTGATCACACCGAGAAGTGGGAACTCTTCCGCCTGCTCGATGCCACGAAGCACACCGGGATCACCCTCACTGAAAGCCTCGCGATGAATCCCGCCAGCTCCGTCTCGGGTTTGTATTTCGCTGCCCCGGAATCCCGCTACTTTGCTGTTGGCAAACTCGGTCGCGACCAGATCGAGGATTACGCCAAGCGTAAGGGGATGTCCGTAGCCGAAGTGGAGAAGTGGCTGGGGCCGTATCTGCAATACGATCCGGACTCGGAACTCATTGGTATCTGCCAATGAGGAAGCTTGGGATTCGTGCGCCGCGCGTTGTTGCTGCTCGCTCGCGGTAGTTCACTACAGCTTCGCTCGCGCGCCTAGCGCGGCATCCCGACTTCCAAGCCTAGACCGAAAGCGGATTTGCCTGCGTGGTCCGGTATTGGCGGAGTTCCTTATTTTGGAGGGATAAGTTTGCGAAAGATGAGATGAGTTACGAGCCTCAGAAGACCATCAGTTAGAACAGCATCCAGATCCCCCAAACAATGGCTGCGCGAACTACAAACGCGACAAGTGATGACCACAAAGCCCCAGCTATCTTGATAGGATTTGTGGCGTGGTGTGCGATGTCTTTGACTACCCAGAAAACCAGCCATGCAATTGACAAGTGAAATATGACTGAGGGGTAAGTTGAGGTAAGTAGGATGATGGCGTAGACCAACGATCTTGCAGAAGAACAAGCCGCGATTGCAGTCATCGATCCTGATGGGTCGCTAATGTCTCCAATCGTCGGGGAGTAGATTTTCCCTTGGTAGATCATTGCCATTCTCACTTGCTGAAAACACCAAAGGATGAGGATAACGCTAAGGGGGTACTTGATCCACCAAGCGATGGCAGAGGAGTGGAGGGCCAGCATGTTCACACAGAGATACTCAGCTGTTGTCTTTACTAGGCAAGAAGGAATCGCTGTAAGGTGCAAAGCCAAACCATCATGAATTCCTATCTTTGATGCTAATTTATGATAATACCTCTGCGGTCTCCGCGCCTCTGCGGGATACCCTTCAGTTTTTCCCCTTCCTGAGTTGACGGCACTTGCCTCCCGTAAAGCGGTGCCGCCCTGCGGGCTGCTAATCCATCGTAGTCTTCCGCGCGACTTCCCAGTAGCTTGGTTCCTGCTTTTCTAACAGCCTAACAGTCTTCAGTCTAAAAGCTTTTCTCTGCTTCCCACCCTCCTCTGGGCCAACCGTCAGCGGGCGGTGCGTCTGGATTTGCCGAAGATCCGGTTGTGGTCTTGCGGAGACACTGAAAGAGGGATAACCTTCAGGGCATGGCTGAGTCCCCAAATCCCATCAAGGATCCTGAAGCCGAAGCGATCGAGTTGCAGGCCGCCCTTAAAGCCGTGGGAGAGTCGTTCCGCATTGTTGTGGCCAAGGTTTACGGAGGCAAAATGACATTCGGTCAGTTCAAAGCCCTCCATCGTGATAAGAAGGGTGTGGGGCGACCAGTGCCCGCCCGTGGCTGAGAGAAAGCCTCTTCTGGTGGTGCTCGCCGGACCTAATGGATCCGGAAAGACCTCGCTGACGGATATGTTGCGCCGGCGTCTCTTGACGGTAGAAACACCCCCTTCTAGACTACGGTTATGAGTGGAGCCACTGCCGAGATTATCCAAGTCTGCGAGGCGCTTCCCGAGGAGAAGCGTTCCGAGGTGGTAGATTTCGCCCGCTTCCTACTCTCTCAACTCGATGAGCATCGCTGGGAGGAGCTGATTTCGGACAGCAAGCCCCGTCCCAAGCTTGAGGATTTTCTGAAGGCCTCTGCAAGCGAGGGCGACGAGCCTCTTGATCTTTCGAGATTGTGATTTCGCGTGTCCGGCCCAGCTTTTGGAGGGCCTACCAGCTTCTGGACTCACGCGTCAGGGAGGCTGCAAGGCGCTCTTACCGGCTCTTTGTCGAGAATCCGTCGCATCCTTCCCTGCGATTCAAGAAACTGGGCGGGTATGAGAATATCTGGTCTGTTCGTATCAATGAGCAGTATCGCGCCGTTGGGGAGCGTTCCGGTGAAACCGTGACCTGGGTCTGGATCGGTTCCCATAACGACTTCGACAAGCTCTTCGGCTAGGAGGTTCGGCCAGCTCCTTGGCAGTCTAATTGATGGCATCCGCCTCCCGGCAGACGGTGCCACCCTTTCGGGCAACGACTCCGTCGTTGTCTTCCGCACTCGTTCCCACGAGTTTAGTTGTCTAATGCCTACGGCCTAAACTCCTAGCATCATGCTCCCCGCTCTCATCTGGTCCAACCGCCAGCGTTCCGTGAAGGTCGATCTGCCGAAGATCCGGCGGATTGTTGCGGTGGCGTTGCCGCTTTGCGTGGGGAAGCCGAGGAAGCAGGGGGTGACCCTGCCTGCTGAGGTGGAAATCACTCTACTGGGGGAGGCGGCGATCGCGAAGGTCCACGGGGAGTTCCTTGAGGACCCAACACCGACCGATGTGATCACCTTCGAACATGGGGAGATCCTGATCGGGGTTCCCATTGCCGCGGCGAATGCCAAGAAGTTCCGCCATCCCGCCGATCATGAGGTCGCCCTCTGTGCGATCCATGGCCTGCTCCATCTACTCGGCTACGATGACCTGACGGAAAAAGAGCGGGTGATCATGCATGCCCGGCAGGAGGAGATTTTAGAAGAAGCCCTGAAGGCATCGTGCTAGCTTTTCCGGCATGGGTAATGCCGCCACCAGTCAATTGGAGCAGGAGCAGGTCGACTCCGGGAGTGATCTCGGGGTGATCGTGCGTGCGGCGGAACTTTGCAATCCCTTCCTCGATGCACTCGGGGAGGTGACCCTCGAGGTTTGCGGTCCGGTGGCCGCCTCGGTGGTGAACTGGAATGCGGCCCTTTTTACCCCTGCGATCCGCTCTGCCATGGCCGATGTCCGTCGGGAGTATGCGCTGGGAGGGAATCTTGAGATCGCCTTGATCGACTGCCGGTTGGAGACTCTGTTCCCCAAGCATCTTTCCCTCCAGAGCCGCACCGAGGGGAAGCGCCTCATCGGAGGACTACTCCCGCCGCGGGGTGATCGCATGATTGAGCGCTACCGCGCCAGCGTACTCGCCGGTGATGCGCCGGGACATCTTGCAGTCATCCATGCCTTGCGTGCCGGGCTCTTCAGTCTGCCGCCACGCGTGATGGAGGGTGCCTATCTCCTGCAGGAGGGAACGGGTGCCGGACTTGATGGTCGCGATATCTCGCAGTTCCTGATCCTTGGTATCATCGGTCGGGAGGAGAATGCTCCCGCCGCGATCGCCGTCGTCTGATCATGGCAAAGCCCGATCTGCTCGAGTCCCCGGAGACCGATCTGAGGCACGAACTCGACCGCCCCTGGCAGGTTATCGTGCACAATGATCCGGTGAATCTCATGAGCTATGTGACGATGGTCTTCCGAAGAGTTTTCGGATGGACCGCGGAGAAGGCCGAACAGCATATGATGGAGGTTCATCAAAAGGGCCGCTCGGTCGTCTGGAGCGGCGGCAAGGAGAAGGCTGAGCATTATGTCCAGCAACTGCACGGATTCCTGCTGCTGGCGACGATGGAGAAGGCGTTGTGACGTTCGAATTTGCCGAGAATGGAGGAGGTCGTTTCCACGGCATCCATCCCGTGCTGGAGGCGATCCTGCGAGAAGTGGCCGCCGATCCGTGGGAGCGTTGTCCCGAGGGAAGTGCCCGTCTCCTTCCCTCGCCGGGTGAGGACGATGAACTGATCGAGGACTGGGAGGATCATGTCCGTCCGGAACTGCGCGAGGGATTCTCCAAGGCCCGCTCCGTGGTGGAGGCCGATCTGGATGCGATGACGCAGGACAAGAAAGGTGAGTGGTCGTTGACCATCCCCGCCGATCATACCCATACGTGGCTCACCACGCTCAACGCAGTCCGTCTTGCACTGGCTTCCGAGCATGACCTCACGGAAGCCGACATGGCTACCGACGAGGAGGAGGCTGATTTCTCGACAGCCAAAGGGATGGCACTGTTGCAGGTGAACCTCTTCGGCTTCATGCAGGAGTGCCTCATCCGCGCGATGGAGGAGTGACGGCTCGATGGAACAGGCCCGCGCGATCCTGCTGAGGCGCTACCGCTACTCGGAGAACAGCCTGGTCGTCGTCTGGCTCACTGATTGCCACGGCAAGGTAAAGACAGCGGTACGTGGCGCAACGAAACCGGGCGGAGTCTTCGCCGGTAGGTTGGAGCTATTCACCGAGGCAGATATCGCCTTCAAGCCGCAGAAGTCGGGCGATCTTCATTCCCTCTCGGAAGTCTCGGGTGATCCCTCCGCCGCCCTGCCAACGACCTACGTGACGGTGCTGGCCGCCTCCTACTTCGCCGAGCTCTGCGATCTGGCAACGGAACCGATGCATCCTGTCCCGGAGATGTTTTCCCTACTTCAGCGGGCTTGGGGATTTTTGCGTGCGAACGCTCCCGATCAACGTGCTGTCCTCCATTTTGAAACCGAGTTGGCCAAGGTGCTCGGGATCCACGATCCCTCGGTGACCGCCTACCGCTCACTGGGTGCTCTGCTGCACAAGTTGCCCGAGACGAGGGATCGGGTGATGACGGCACTGCCCTGATTGAAATCTTCCGCTTGCGGTTGATCGAAGTGGTGCGAGTTTGCACCATGAAAATACTGCTCCGGTTTACGGGGGCTTGAAACCGCAGCAATCAGGAAGAGCATGGGAGTGATCGGGGAGCGTCTTCTCAGGGAGCTGAACGGAATCTCCTGCCTGGAGCTGGAAGAGATGCCACCGGATCGTAAGGGGGTGATGGCCAGCAGGTCATTTGGAAGCCCTGTGGAAGCCCTGGAAGAGTTAGAAGAGGCCCTTGCTAACCACGTGGCCCGAGCCAGCGAGAAGGTGCGTAGGTTTGGTCTCCTGGCCACACGGATGGAGGTCTTCCTTCAGACCAACCGATTCAAGAGGGAGGAACCCCAGTATTCCCGCGGCATCGGGATCACACTCAATCGCCCTACAAATTCAACGGCAGAGCTGATGACTCAGGCCAGCGAACTCCTCCACCGGATCTATCGTCCCGGCTACCGCTACAAGAAGACTGGCATTCAACTCGCCCACCTTGTGAGCGAGGATGAGTACCAGCCCGGCCTATTCGACCAGCCCAAGGCCTGGATCGATGTGGACAAGATCGTGGATGAAATCAACCGGAGGATGGGGGACCGCAAGAGCCCCGTGATTACCCGCGCCTCTCAAGGAACCGATCGATCAGGGAGGAGATGGAAGATGAAATCTGAGATGCACTCGCCCCACTACACGACAGACTGGAGAGCTCTTCCTGAGGTCAATGCCTGACAATGATCCTTGAGTACGAAGTGACTGAAGGACTGTTTAGGAGGTTTTTTCAGTCCTAATGCAACCGCTTGGTTGACGAAATTTGTCGGATTCTGTCGGATTTGCCTGCAGACCCGCATAAATACTGGCGACCCTAACGGGATTCGAA
>CANIVT010000033.1 GCA_947471565.1 Spartobacteria bacterium
ACCTCGGTTATCAATCCTTTGTCATCAAGCCATCACCCGTCGGGGATCTGACCTATGCAGCGGCATCTGTCAAATCGCTCTACGGGATGATTTTCAGCCGATGGGAAAAAAAGAATGGGAAGTTTAGTCTGAATGTGACGATACCCGTGAACTCAAGCGCCTTGGTCTATGTGCCTGCTAAATCTGAAAGACTCATTACAGAAGGGAATACTCTTGCCTCAGAGTCCAAAGGGGTAAGTTTTCAGAGAATGGAGGAGGGAAACGCTGTATTCCGCGTTGAGTCGGGAACCTATCATTTTGTCTCCCGTTAACATCAGTAAATAATTACATCCAGAGCGATGCTGGTGGGCGTCCAGTATCCCAAGTCAAAGACAACGTGTATTTCAATCATAAGAAGGTGTGCCGCCACACATTCTCCACTCGGAATCCAATTGACTGGACTAGCAAAACTCAAAACCACCGTTAGCTATGCTTTTAGCCTAGGCTTCAGTAACAATTAACCCTAAAACAACTTTTTTTACACTCCCGCACCGGCCAGCCCGTCACATGGTAATGGTAGCAGCCGCCAAGAATAAAATAGAGAATTGCCAACCCTACGGCATCAGTCAACATGAGAGGCTTGCGCCCGATCCTTTCAACAAAGCCAAGCGCAACAAAGGTGAAGGCAAGATTGACCGAACCGGTCCACGCAATGTTCTTGAGCACGATGGAGATGTCATACCCGGCAGAACGGAAGATATCTTCCGCGTAATTGAAGATCACATTGATGCCGCACCATTGCTGGAATACGGCTAGGGAAGCGCTGATTAAATCGCATAGAGGCCGTTGTGGAAAGCCGTAGCGGATGCGAAGCAACCTGGGCAGCGTAGGCCATGCCGGCAGTAATGAGAACGAGTGAGAGTAGGGTGAGGAGCAAGGGCTTCATTTGGAGGGGAGTTTGGAGATCTGACTGGCGATATTCGAAAAGATAGGTGCCGCAACGAGTCCCCATATCCCAAAAACCTCCCAATTGCCCGTAGAGTCCGATAAAAAGAAAGTGCAGCCATGAGGAGTCGAACCTCAAACCTTCTGATCCGTAGTCAGAGGGGTCATTGGAGGAAAAGCAATCCTACAGAGTAGAAAGTAACATATTGTATCGTATGAAAGCGTCTTGTGGCTTGTCATATTGCGACAAGTGCGACAAGCTCTAGGCATGGCGCGATCCGCATCCTTCATCCCGAGGCATCATCCGAATCGCAAGACCTCCCCTTGGTCTATCGTCATCCCTCCTAGGATGAGCGACACGGGGAAGAAGCAGGAAAGATTTTTTAAGACCAAGGAATTGGCCCAGGGAGAGGTTCAGAGATTGAAGGTGAGGAAGGAGAACCACGGAACCGCCGCCAAACTCCTCTCGCCGGCCGATGAGCAACAGGCGGTCTCTGTCTTGAAACTTCTTAGGCAGAAGGGAATCACCAAGCAGCTTTCTGAGATCGTCGGGGATTACATCAAGAGTTGGGAGCAGGGCAACGCCAGTAAGACCCTTTCCTTTGCTTGGACATCCTACATCAAGCAACTCAAGAAAGATGGGGCCAGCGAGGCCCACCAGAAGAACCACAAGCGAACGCTGAAGCGGTTTAAATCACTCCATGAGACGCTACTGACTGACCTGACGGCAAAGGACATCGAGGAAGTCATCGGAGGTAGCTCCAAGAGCTACTACAATGTCCAGTTGAGGGAGCTTCGATCCGTCCTGAACTACGGGATCAGCGAGGAGTGGTTGACGACTAGCCCCATAAAAAAGAAGGGGGCATTCAAAAAAAGAAAGCTGGGTGAGGTTGAGATTTACACGCCGCAAGAGATCAAGGCACTCATGGACACCACTCGGAGACTTTATCCCGAGCTTGTGCCGGCAATGGCGGTCATGGCGTTTGCCGGCATTCGCCCCGACCATCTCAGCGGGGAGATCACCAAGATTGAGTGGGGTCATATTCTGACGGCGACAAGGGACAAGACCATCGAACTACCCGTCAGCGTGACCAAGACACGCAAGCACCGCTCGATCAAGATCCGTCCCGTGCTGGCATCATGGTTGCAATGGCACAAGGACAGCGGAGGAGTCACCACGGGGCTTGTATGCCCTGAGAAAGGAGAGCCTCTCAGGACGAAGCTCAGGGAGATCTTCAACGCCACCAAGGTCAATGGCGTGAGGGTTGAGCGCATCCAAGACGGATTACGGCACTCGTTCGGCTCATACCTCTCTAAGAGCGAGAGCTTGGACAAGGCCGAGCAAGAGTTAGGACACGCCGGCGGTCGTGAGCTTCTCAATCGGCACTATCGTCAGGACATCAAGGCAGCGCTTGCCAGTAGCTTTTGGGCCTTGAGAGCACCCAAAGTAGAAAAGGCGAAAAAAGAGAAAATTATTGAGTTTAAAGCGGCGTGATTCCGGTGTTTTTCTTCCCTTGGATAATTCATTTAAAACATAGCGGAGAATCTGATGGTATGTACCACATATTGAGTTTTTAGAGATTACAGGCACAATATATTGTGTTGATATCCAAAAATACCCTTGACGGGAGGTTTGGTAATTAGTAACCATTCAAGCGCCTTGGGCACACCTCCTTAAGGGGGTGGGTTTTAGCAGGGCGGGTGAACTAACATAAACACCCAGTTAGATAAACCACAGGAGACCTATGTCAACGATACTAAAACAAAAACTGAACCTAACCGAGTTCTCGGAGGAATATCGGTTATCGAAGCGGACAATCAGGAACCTGGTCAGCAGGGGGCTTTTGCCGGTTGCTCGATTGACCGCAAAGACCTTTGTTTTTGACCGCGCAGCGGTTGAAGCAGCGCTCGCCAAGCTCACCATTGGAGGGGCTGTGTAATGAAGGGCCGTAAAAACAGAAGAGGGGCCGCCACGGCAATGACGACCCCCCGGTATTCTGGATACAGGAACAATCTCAACGAACCCATCTCGCGCTTCAAGCAAAATGAGGGTCTTCCCAAGTGGTTTGAAGACTTGGTGAACGAATTGGTGATCAATCTTGCCATCAATGGAAGGGAGGCAGCATGAACTACGCGCGACCTGAGTCAGAAGAGGCAATTATCGGCTGGCTCAACTTGGGAGAGGATAAAGGGCAACTGCTCTCTGCATTCCCCGAGATGAAGGCCGAGTGCTTCACGACCGAAAGGGCTAGAACTATCTTCACCGCCGCGCTTTCCATCATGGAAGCTGGAGGAATGGTGAATGGTCTATCTATAAGGGAATACCTGGGTGATACGGGGAGGCTGTCTCAGGCAGGAGGCAATGAGGTTTTTGCCCTGATGACTCATTCATGGAGCATGGCCGAATCTGCGGCTGAATCAGTCATGGATGCCTACAAGCGCCGCAAGGTTGCTGAGATCCTGACGAGTGCCGAGAAAGACGGGAGAAAGGCAGGGGAAGTGATAGAGCTTCTCAAGCCCCTTGCTGATGCAGAAAAGCCCGACAAGCTCTATGAAGCATTCAGTAGATCATCCATCCCCTCAACCAAGCTCAAGGAGTTGGGTATCCAAGAGCGCCGGCCAATCATGGGTGAATGGTTTAAGGAGGCAGACCTTGGCTTTGTCTATGCACCGAGGGGGCTTGGCAAAACATGGTTTTCCCTAGGCATAGCTGCCGCTGTGGCCGACAAGGGGACATTCGGGCCGTGGAAGGTTCACGACCATGCCAAAGTCCTCTATGTGGACGGGGAGATGCCCTGCGAGAGTATCGAGCAGCGTATTGCCGGCATGGGGGCTGATGAATGCCTGAGTGTGCTGAACCATGAGAGCCTTTTCCATCTCACGGGCAAGGTTCTCAATCTGACCGACCCCGAGGCTCAGGATGCCATTACCAGGATATGTCTGGAGAAGGGCAAGAAGGTGCTGATGCTGGATAACCTGAGTTGCCTCTTCAGCGGCATTGCCGAGGATAAGGCAGATGCGTGGGAAGCGGTTCTCCCGTGGCTTCTGTCACTCAGGAGGCACCGCATCTCGGTAGTGATCGTTGCCCACGCCGGTCGAAATGGAAACATGAGGGGAACCAGCAGGCGGGAGGATGCAGCCTTTTGGGTCATTCGTTTAGACGAAGTACCCGACAAGGGATGCGACTTGAAGCAAGGCGCTAGGTTCATTGCACGATTCACCAAGGATCGAAACAGCAAGGCGGAGCAACCGGCCATAGAGTGGTCATTCCAAACTGACAGCGATGGCAAGGTGAACATCTCCACGAAGGAGGCAGATGGAATGGCCGTGCTAATTCAATGGGTTAGGGACGGGATGACCAGTTGCGGAGAGATTGCCGAGGCGATGGGTCTTTCCAAAGCTCAGGTGTCCAAAATGGCGACCCGTGCGATAGAAGCCGGCCAACTCAAGAAGACAGGGAGGGAGTATGCAATCGCCTGACCTGACGCTTGTTTCTGATTCTCGCTCTATAGAGGGGAAACGGGAAACAAGTGGAAACGAACATGGAAACAGGCAGGAAACAAAAGCGCCCCCACTCTGTAGAAGTGGAAACCAAGCAAACTAGAGGACAAGAAACGGAGGTGCCCTTCGGGGCATCTCCCGTTTCCTCCAATCCATAGAGAACATGAAACACATGACAACATCACTTTCCCCCAAGCAGGAGGCTTTTTGCCAAGGGATCGCCAGTGGGAAATCCGCAACCCAGGCTTATAGGGACGCTGGATATTCAGAGAGGGGGGCTGATGCCAGCGCCTCAAGGCTGCTAGGGAATGCTAGTATTCGCGCAAGGCTGACGGCCATCAGAAGAGAATCGGAGATTGTGGCCTCCGCAAGCAGGGCAGAATGGGCAATGCATTGCTGGGAGAGGTTTTTGGCAAACACCAAGGAATCTCCCAAGTATGGGGAAATGCTCGCCAAGGCAATGGGATGGAATGAGCCTGAGCGAGTGGAAGTGAATCAAGGAATCGACATCATCGTGACCATCGGGGGCAAGGAATCAGGGCAATGCAGGTTCGAGAAGGCTATCGAGATCTAGGGACTTTTCCGAGCAATACGCACGCGCACGCGCGAAGCGTGAAGAAAGTAGAAAAAAATAGACGAGCCTACACATGGTTATACAATCAGCGACATGAGAAATCTCCCCCTCCTGTCCATTGCTATAACTTCCATTGCGCTCACAGCCTGTTCTTCAGTTCAGATTACTCCACAAACAGGGCAGCGGGTAATCTACGATCACGGCAACGCCATTGTGGTTGGGGTTAAGAAAAACGGAGACAAGGCCGGAGTCGGCATGCAAGGGGTAGGTGAATATGGAGGAGGGAGGGTTTCGTTTGGGGTTCTGTACCACAACAAAACCAAATCAGCGTGTGATTTCAGTCTCGCAAACATCACCGCTACAAATGCGAAGGGACAAAAGCTGCGGATCTACTCTGGTGAAGAACTAGAAAGAGAGGCAAGAACACGGGCAGCTATTGCTGCTGCGTGCATTGCTATGGGACAGGGAGCACAAAGTTTTGCCGCTGCTCAACCCACTTATACATCGGGATCAGGGGGCTACAGCGGATACACACCCTATGGCAGCTATTCGGGTTCATACTACGGCTCGGCCACCACCTATAACCCAGCTCAACAAGTTGCCGCTAATCAGGCGATACAGGCAAACACCACAAGCCAACTCAACTCTGTTGCCAATGGCTTGAATCAAGTTCTTGGATCTATTTCGCAGGTTTTAGCGCGCACAACAGTTCCGCCCGATAAATTCCTTGAAGGAATGGTCATTGTGAAAAAGTCATCCGTTATCAATTTCAAGGTGTTGGCGAACGGAGAAGAGGTGCCTTTTACTTTCTTGGTGAAATAGACCAAGGGGGCAACTCGATGTGGTGGCGAGAAGAGGAGCCAGCCAGAGACACAAAGAAGCCGGGTTCCCAATTTCCGCGCATTACGCGCACGCGCACGCGAGAGGTGCCAGTCAGCCTCCATTAAAGGCTCGGTCGGTTTGAATTTTTTCCAAGGGGGGCGAAAAAAACACCCCGCTTGACCCGAGGAGAGATCTTTTCTGACCCACCTGGCACTAGCAGGGAATCCAATGAGTGGAGCCTTTTTATTTGCGACTTATCAGCGACAGGCAAACCAAGGAAACTCTCGGGGCCTTTGTAAGTCTTTGAGGGAGAGAGTGCAGCCATGAGGAGTCGAACCTCAAACCTTCTGATCCGTAGTCAGATGCTCTATCCAATTGAGCTATGGCTGCTTGAAGGGGACTAGGATTACAGCCGAGAACGGCCGCCAGGTCAAACCGGAATCGGGATTTGTTCCCGATCCCGGTTGACACTGTATTTCGTCAGCGGATGGGCGTCGCCGTCCCCGATCCAAAGAGGGAGACAGCGGTCGATCCGATGGTGGCGGGGACGGCGGAGTTCACACTTGCTCCGGTCGGGCCCGTGAGG
The DNA here is from genome assembly GCA_947471565.1 of Spartobacteria bacterium. GTDB lineage: Bacteria > Verrucomicrobiota > Verrucomicrobiia > Chthoniobacterales > UBA6821 > UBA6821. The sequence continues at coordinate 6,408 of CANIVT010000033.1, forward strand.
GGGAGAGGAGTGCTCTTGAGAAGCTCCCAGACCATCAGGCCGTCCAGAGGATTGACCTTATTGGTCAGGACATGCTTGGCGCTCCGCTCAACGGAGTATGGGGCGTTGAGGATTTTCCCGTACTGGTCGAGTTGGATGACGGTGCCGGCCTGGTAGGCATCGGCGTTGCTGGTCACCAGGATCGCCCCACCCCAGGCTTCATTGGGGATCTCCAGTCCGATGGCCACGATCGTGGTTGCAGGAAGGAGGGAGCGGTACTGGTCGTAGGCGACCGTCGGGTCGTAGTGCTGA
>CANIVT010000034.1 GCA_947471565.1 Spartobacteria bacterium
GCCAAATCCAGCCCCGCCACGGCGGGGAAAAGATGAGGTTCCCGGCGCGGTCGCAATCATCAGCGGCAGTGCTCCTGGTCCCCCTCGGCACTCTTGATCGGAAAACCAACCGATCCCATGTCCAAGAAACCCTGGTTCAGTAACCTCAAATGCCGCGAATGCGGACGCCTCTATGAGAAGGAGGCGATCCATATCTGTGAATTCGACTTCGGGCCGCTGGAGGCCGCGTACGACTACGATGCCATCCGCGAAGTTCTGACCCGCGACCTCATCGAGTCACGTCCCCAGACGATGTGGCGCTACCGCGAGCTTCTTCCGATCGACGGCGAACCGACTGTCGGCACGCAGGTAGGGTTCACCCCGTTGGTGAAGGCCGACCGACTCGCCAAGAAACTCGGCATCCGCGAGCTCTGGATCAAGAACGACTCGGTCAACTACCCGACCCTTTCCTTTAAGGACCGTGTGGTCTCCGTGGCACTGAGCCGCGCCCGTGAGCTTGGATTCGAGGTCGTCGCCTGTGCCTCCACCGGCAATCTGGCCAACTCCGTCGCCGCCAATGCCGCCAATGCCGGCCTGAAGAGCTATGTGCTGATCCCCTCGAATCTGGAGCAGGGTAAGGTGCTCGGCTCGCTCGTCTACGGGACAAACGTGATCGGGATCACCGGCCCCTATGATCAGGTGAACCGCCTCTGTTCCGAGATCGCCGGAAAGTACGGTTGGGGATTTGTGAACGTGAATCTCCGTCCGTATTACGCCGAGGGATCCAAGACCATGGGATTCGAGATCGCCGAACAGCTCGGCTGGAAGCTCCCGCGACACACCGTGGCCTGCATGGCCTCGGGATCGCTCTTGACCAAGATCCATAAGGCCTACAAGGAGTTCATCGATCTCGGCATCGTCGAGAAGAGCGACTTCACCATCCACGGTGCCCAGGCTACCGGATGCTCGCCGATCAGCGCCGCCTTCAAGGCCGGCACGGACATCGTCAAGCCGGTCCAGAACCCCGACACCATCGCCAAATCGCTGGCCATCGGCACCCCGGCCGACGGCTACTACGCGATCCGCTCCATGCGGGAAACAGGCGGCAGCTGCGAGGATGCCACCGACGAGGAGATCGTCGAGGGCATCAAGCTGCTGGCCGAATATACCGGCATCTTTGCCGAGACGGCCGGCGGTGTCACCGTGGCCTGTGCCAAGAAGCTCATCGAGTCGGGCAAAATCCCGAAGGACGAGAGCGCTGTCCTCTGTATTACCGGACACGGCCTCAAGACACAGGAAGCGATCGTCGGCAAGTGCGGCGAACCCCGCATCATCGGCGCCAGCCTTCGCGAGTTCGAAGCCCTCGTTGCCGACGAAGTCGCCGTGCCGAAAAACTGAAATCCTGAAACGCTAAAACCTGAGACAAAAAAACCGCAGTCAAGGGTCGAGAGACGAGCGTCGAGCACCCAACATGCGGCATCCTTCTCTAGCCTTTACCTAATAGCCTTCAGTCTAAACCGCTAAACACCTAAAAACATGCCCACCGTCCGCATCCCCACCCCGCTTCGTAAACTCACCAACAACCAGGAAGAGGTGATCGCCTCGGGCGCAACCCTTGGCGCTGTCCTGGACGAGCTTAACTCCTCCTTTCCCGGCCTCGGCGAGCGCATTGTCGATGAGAATGGAGTGATCCGCCGCTTCGTGAACATCTTCCTCAATGACGAGGACGTGCGTTTCCTTCAGGAAAAGGAGACCCCGGTCAAGGAAGCGGACGTCATCTCCATCGTTCCCGCTATCGCCGGGGGATAGTCGATAGTCCGCTTGCGTTGGCGCAGGCAACCGCCGATCCTTTACTCCATGGAAACGACTCGTCTCTGGCTCATGTATCCGGCGAAGCTTATCACGCGACCCATCGTCTATGAGCTCGGGCACAAGTTCTCCGTCACGACGAATGTCCGTCAGGCCAGCGTCACCAACGAGATCGGCCTTGTCTGCCTCGAGTTGATTGGCGAACGCGGCGAGACCAAGAGGGCCATCGCATGGCTGGAGGAACTTGGGGTGAAGGTAGAGCCGGTCGAGATCAACACGATCGAGGGCTGAAGGGTTCTCCCCATCCGGGGAGGGATTGCGCTGATCGCCGGAGAGGCTATCTTTGGAATGTGACGCGGAAACATCCCTCCGGTCTCTTGCTGGGAATACTGGCGGCCTTCGCCGCACCGTTTTTTGCGTTTGAGCCGCTTGGAGCCCAGACCCCTGCCTTCTTTGGCATCGATAGCAACAGCAGCCTCGTCAATCTTGCCGAGGCGACCGGTGCCTCAACCTTTTACGCCAATGGGGTCTATGGGCAGAATGTCACCGCTTGGGTCATTGATGCCCAGGTGGCCGGTACCAATCTCTTTCCCGCGCTAACCTTCGGCAACCTCGCTGATACTTATGTGCCCGAGGGAGCGGTGGCATCCCCGGGCAACCATGCCACCTGGTGCGCAGCCCTGCTGGGCGGCTATGCGCCTCCGGGTTATTACGTGAATACCGGCCTTGCTCCGGGTGTTTCGCTCGGATCGGCCGCGCTCGCCACCACCCTCAATCCCGACGGATCCTTTGAGATGTCCACCAATTCGTTGACCTCTTTCAGTCACGCCGCTTCCCGTGCCGACGTTGTTTCCACGAGCATCGGCGACTCCTCGGACAATGCGGGTGTCGGTACCTTGAGCGGCCTGCTTGATTCCCTCGCCCGCGATCATCCCAACACTGTCATGGTGGCCGCCGCCGGCAATGACGGGCCGGCCACGGGGACGGTGGGAGGTCCGGCCTCGGGTTACAACACGATTTCCGTCGGCGCGCTTGGCGGGCCGACGAATTACTCCACGGTGGCTTCGTTCTCCTCGCGTGGTCCTCTGCAAACCGCCTGGTATGATGGCACCAATATCTCCGTATACGGCGGGGGTATTGCCTCCAGGGCAGGGGTGGATCTGGTTGCTCCGGGCAGCGACATCGTGATGCCGGTCCAGATCACTTCGAATTCCATCAGTTATTACAGCATTGCTGGGACCAGCTTTGCGACTCCCCTGGTTGCGGGCGGGGCCGCCTTGCTCGACAGCACGGCGAAGACTTATTTCAGTGCCTCCATCACCAATGCCGCCACGCGCAGCGAGGTGATCAAGGCAGTTCTGATGAACTCTGCGGACAAGATTCCCGGGTGGGACAACGGCCAGCAGATCGTGGACGGAGTCATCACCACCACCCAGGCCCTGGACTGGGCAATGGGAGCAGGAAGGATGAATCTCAATGCGGCGTTTGCCCAATACACGACCAGTGCGGTGATTACTTCTGGATCAGGCATTTCCCAGACTGGGTTCACTGCTCCGATCGAGTCCGTGGGGTGGGCCTTCGGAACGGCATCCTTGGGAGGTCACAACGATTACCAGTTCCTGAACCAGTTGTTCGGCGGGCAGCAACTTTCCGTGACCCTTGCCTGGATGCGTGACCGCACCTGGAACAGCCAGATCGCCGACTACGTGGATGTGGCGCAAGCCGAACTCGACCTAATGATCTACAGGATTACCTCCGATGGGGAGCTGCTCATCGCCCAAAGCATCAGTCCCGTCGGAACCGTTCAGGAACTCTCGTTTCTTCTAAGTGATCCAGGCACCTATGGTATCCGCGTGGGATACTCGACCAACCTGTTCGATCTCTCGGGTACTTATACCCTGCAGGACTATGGCCTTGCTTGGTCGGCCCAAGGAGTTCCCGAACTTGGGGTGTGGGCACTCTTTGTCACGGCGGCGGGTGTCCTTTTGTTTTATTCCCGAAAAAAATTTGCTTCCGGCTGGCTTGACCAGCGTGATCAGGCTACCAAATCACCATGAAGATTTCCCTCGGCAGCGACCACGCAGGATTCGAATACAAACAGGCCATCGCCGAGATGCTCCGCGCTCAGGGACATGAGGTGATTGATTGCGGCACCCACTCCGCCGACTCCACCGACTACCCTCTATGGTGCATTCCCGCCGCCGAGAAAGTGGCCCATGGCGAAGCCGAGAAGGGCATCGTCTTCGGCGGCTCCGGGAACGGAGAGGCTATCGCCGCCAACAAGGTGAAAGGAGTCCGCTGTGCCATCGCCTGGAGCGACGACACGGCCCGCCTCGGCAGCGAGCACAACAACGCCAACGTCTTGTCCATCGGAGAGCGTATGGTCTCCCTCGAGACCGCCAAGCGCTTGGTCGACATCTGGCTTTCCACCCCATTCGAGGGTGGGCGTCACCTCAACCGCATTGAAGAGTTGGCGCGCTATGAAGCAGGCCAACCCATGCAGTAAGGTTGGCGACCTTTGCGGATAGCGGCGTTGGACTTCGTTTGCCGTAGGTTTAATACGGATACCGCTCGTCCGTCTTGCTCTCCATCCAAGCTTACGGACCTTTGAGAGATGTGTGGTTTTTTGCCATTTTCACCCGAGTGGGTGTGTAGCTTTACCTCACAGTCTAATAGTCTTCAGCCTATCCGCCGCCTTTCTCCAAGTCCGGCAGTTTGACCGCGAGAAGGCGGAGGCTGTTCAGAACAACCAACAGGGTGCTGCCCTCGTGGGCGGCGACACCGAGGGTCAGCGGCACGGGGTAGAAAAATGCGGCGCAGACCATGACGACAACCGTACCAAGAGCCACCACGATATTCTGGGTGATGATCCCCTTGGCTTGAACGCTGAGCATCCGTGCCAGCAGGAAGTTCTCTATCTGATCGTTCATTAGCACCACCTCGGCCTGCTCCAGTGCGGCATCGGATCCCCTGGCCCCCATGGCAATCCCGACGTCGGCGGCGGCGATGCAGGGGGCGTCGTTGACCCCGTCGCCAATCATGGCGACGCGGACCGTTCCTCCCTCCTTCAGGTTCTCGACGGCCTCAACTTTCCTGTCGGGTGAGAGTTCCGGGAGGATTTCCCCGATGCCGACTTTCTTGCCGATGAGTTCCGCGGCCTCCCGGTGGTCTCCTGTGAGCATGACGGTGCGGACGCCTTGCGCGTGCAGGGCCGCGAGCGTAACGGCAGATTCCGGCCGCACTTCATCCGTAAAAACCATCCTGCCCAGCGTCCGGTCGCCGGCCACCCAGACGACGGCGCCCGCCGTACTGCCAGCCGGGGGAAGTTCCCGGCCGGCAAAGCGGTCGAGGGAGAGCACGAGCTTCCGGCTTCCCATGACAAAAGTCTCCCCGTCGATCGTGGCGCTGACGCCCTTGCCAAGAATGGTTTCGAAGTTGGCGACTTCCATGGCGGCTGTTCCCCAGGAGGCGGCGATCTTACGGATGGCGCGTGAGAGGGGATGTTCCGAGAGCCTGGCAAGCGAATGGGCGACCTTCCGGAAATGTTCCTCAGACCCTTCGAAGACCTCGATCTCCGCAAGGGTAAGGTTTCCCGAGGTCAGGGTGCCCGTCTTGTCGAGGGCCACGACCTTGACGTCGGCTAGTGTTTCGATGGCGGCTCCGCCGCGGTAGAGGATGCCACGCCTGGCACCGCTCGCGATCGCGGACAGGATCGCCGAGGGGACGGAGAGGACCAGGGCGCAGGGGGAAGCGACCACCAGCAGGGTCATCGTCCGGTAGAAGGCACTGGCCTTTCCATCAGCGCCGTCGAACGGAGGGAGGCCCAACACCAGCCACCAGACGAAGAACATCACCGTGCAGAGGGAGAGAATCGTCCAAGTGTAGCCGGTTCCGAATTTGTCAGTGAAGCGTTGCGAGGGGGCCTTAAGGTTCTGCGCGTTTTGGATGAGGCGGATGATCTTCTGCAGGGAGCTTTCGCTCGCGGGACGCAGGACCCTTCCTTCGAGGACCCCCCAGAGATTAATGGTGCCGGAAAGGGCGGTGTCGCCGGGATGCTTGGGGACCGGAACAGCCTCGCCGGTCATGTTCGATTCGTCGCAGGCACTCTCGCCCCGGATCACTTCCAAATCGGCGGGGATCTGCTCACCCGTCGTGACGAGGACGAGCATTCCCGGGGTCAGTTCTTCCACGGGAATCTGCTCCTCCTTGCCATCCTTGAGCACCCGGGCGGTCTTGGGCGCGCCTCGGAAGAGGGCGTCGATCGCCTTCTTGGTGCGACCCATCGCGAAGTGTTCCATGGCCCCGGAGGCCGAGAAGAGGAAGAGCAGGAGGGCCCCCTCGCGCCAGGCTCCTATGACCGCCGCGCCGACAGCCACCGCCAGCATCAGGAAATGGACGTCGAGTTGTCCCTTGCGGATCCGCTCCCAGGCATCGCCTGCCGCGTCCCATCCACCGCAGAGGTAAGCCAGAATGTAGAGTGCCACGGAAATGCCGGGAGTGAGTTTCAGAAACTCCGCGCCAAGTCCCACGATCCCAAAGATCAGGCATCCTGCCGCCAGCACTGCCATCAGACGCCATTCCTCATGGTCTTCGTCCTCCCCGAAGGGGGAATGTTCCCGGGAGGCGTATTTCGGCCAGCAGGCGGCGCACCCTGCCCACAGGCGCGAGAACAGCGAAGCGGACTGGGTATCGGATGGCATTCACAAAAGCTAGGGAATCGGACGGA
>CANIVT010000035.1 GCA_947471565.1 Spartobacteria bacterium
GCCGGAATGCTGAAAAAGAAAAAGGGAATACTCACGGATGTCTGGACCAGGGCCACCAGCAGGGCGTTCCGGGTCATGGAAGTCATGAGCCATGACGCGGCAAGCATGATCATCACCGAACCGAGGCTCGAGGAAAGGTTGGCGATCCATAGCTCCCTGAATTGTGGCAGGGCAAGCAGCTCGTAGCCGGATCCTGATGACTTGGTGCTCACGGGTTGAAAGCCTGTGGGAAGTTCCCCACGGAGGCAAGAGACTCCCTTTTTTCTTGTTCCTTCACATAAGGAAAGGCATTCCCGTGGGATGGTTCTCCGTTTCCTCAGCAAATACCGCGACACCGGCCTGCTTCTCCTGCGCATTTTGATCGGTCTCTCCTTTCTGGCACACGGGCTGCCCAAGATGACGGCAGGACCCCTTCTCTGGGTGAAACTCGGCAAATCAATGCAGTTCGTGGGCATGGGGGCTTACCCGATCTTCTGGGGTTTGATGGCCGCTCTCTCCGAGTCTCTCGGAGGCTTTCTCCTGCTCATTGGTTTCTGCTTTCGTCCTGCCTGCCTGTTCCTCTTCGTCACGATGGCAGTCGCCACGACGATGCACTTCAACACCACCCCGGGAGATCTTTACGAGAAGTGGGACGTGGCCTCCCATGCAATCGAACTCGGTTCACTCTTTCTATCACTCCTGCTGATCGGACCGGGCAAGTTCAGCGTTGATCGGGAGTGATTGGGAGTTCGTAGAGAGAAGTTGGCAGTTTGGAAAAACCTTGGATGCCTAGCTCCTAGTTAACGGCTCTTCGCTCCCGGGAAGCTGTGCCGCCCTTGCGAGCTGCCTAAGGCAGTCTTCCGCGCTCGTTCCCACGAGCTTGGTTCCTAGTTCCTAGTTTTCTTTTCAGGATTTCCAAAAACTCCCGGAACCCCTCGATTTTCAGCGCCCAGCTTGCTGCCAGAAAGAACAGGACGGCCCCCGCAATAACCCCTAGAAGTGCCCCGGCCCTCAGGAGCACGGGTGCATGATGGAGCGAGGCGAGCCAAGGCTGACACCACCAGCCGATCACTCCGATTGGAACCGAGGCAAGCAGGCAACGAGTGAGCGTCGAGCACATGGCTGCCGCTTCAAGGGATCCCGAGACATGGGTCATGAAGAGGTAAAGCAGGGTGAAATTCACCGTGGCCGCCACTGCCGTGGAGAGGGCGAGTCCCCGGTGCCCCATACCAAGGCGGAAAATAAAGAGCCAGTTGAGCACCAGATTCAGTCCGATCGAGAGGAAACTGACCGTCATGGGGGTCCACTTCCGGTCGATCGCGTAAAAAGCCGGCGAAAGCACCTTGATGCAGGAGTAGCCGACCAACCCGATTGCGTAAAACTGGAGTGCCTCGGCCGTGTGCAGGGTGTCGGCGTCGAGGAATTTCCCCCGTTGGTAGATCAGAGCGATGATCGGCTGGGCCAGCACGATCAGACCGACCGCGGAAGGAAGCGTCAGGAAGACGGCGAGACGCATCGCCTTGGCCAGGGTGGAGCAAAATCGATCCATGTCCCCAAGCGCGGAGGCTCGCGAGACAACGGGTAGAGTGACGGTGGCTACCGCGACACCGAACACCCCGAGTGGTAATTGCATCAGGCGGAAAGCATAGGAGAGCCAGCTGATCGGGCCATTTCCGAGGTAGGAGGCAAAGATGCTGTTCACCATGACATTGATCTGGACGGCACTGGCCGCGATCACCGCCGGGAGCATCAGGATCAGAATCCGGCGGATGCCCGGATCCCTCCAGTCAAAGTCCAAAACTAGCCTAAATCCGGCCCGGAACAGGTCTGGAATCTGAACTCCAAGTTGGAGAAGTCCCCCCAATAGGGTCCCCAAGGCCAATCCGACCAGGGCCCGTTCCCCAAAATGGGGATCAATCAGCCAACCAAAAACGATTCCACCGACAATTGAACCGATGTTAAAGAAACTGGAAGCAAGCGCCGGAATGGTGAACCTATTCACCGCATTAAGCATTCCCATGACCAAGGCAGCCAACGAGACCAGCAGGATGAAGGGATACATGATCCGAGTCAGTCCGATCGTCAGCGCGGCTTTTTCAACCGGAAAACCGGGTGCTAGGAATCCAATCAGCGGAGCCGCGAAGATCACCCCGAGGATCGAAAGCAGACTCATGAAGACCGTGGTCAAGGTGGCGACCTTGGAAGCCAGTTTCCAAGCCGATTGCTCGCCTTCAGTTGCTATCTTTTGCGAAAAAACAGTCACAAATGCCGTGGAAAGAGCACCTTCCGCAAAGAGATCCCTAAGAAGATTTGGAGCCCGAAATGCCGTTAAAAAAGCATCCATTCCACGCCCGGCACCAAAGAGTCCTGCAAAGATCAACTCCCTGGCCAGACCCAGTACACGACTGAGCATGACTGCTCCGGCGACCACTCCAGCTGCTTTGGTATCAAGGCGATCGCGACTCATGAAGGTGTCCTGTTCCATGTTTGGATCCATATTCCGCGCGGCGTAGGCGATCCATGATGGCAATCCCAATGCCAACCTCGGGAAGCGCCTCAGAGTAAATACCTTCGACCCCACTCTCATCGAGGGCGCGTAGATAGGCGTAAAAGTTCGCGGCGGCCTCCTTGAGATCTCCGCCAGGACTTAGCACCTTCACCATCTGAAACCGGGCGGCAACTTCCTCCGAGGGCCGACGAAAGGTCAATAAACCATGAGCAACAGCATTGGATACCTCCATGATGTCCGATTCCAAGATAGAAAGGCGTTTTCTTGGGGCATAGTGACCAGGAAGGCTTCCGGGGGTTTTCACAATCGATTCACGATGGATAATATGTCTGAATTCATTCAGTTGATCCTCAGTGATTGGCCCGGGACGGAGGATTTCCATCCCCTCTGAAGATAAGGAGACGATTGTCGATTCCAATCCATGCCGTGAAGGCCCCCCATCAAGAATCAGGGAGATAGCTTCGCCTAGTTCAGATTGGACATCCAGAGCCGAGACAGGACTGATTCTTCCGAATCGATTGGCACTCGGGGCAGCCAGGGGTGATCCAAGCTTACGGAGGACTTCCTGAAAGAGAGGATGGGCTGTCACCCGGACGGCAATTCGATCCGATCCCGCAGTTACCAACTCAGGAATGTTCGGATGCTTCTTGAGAAGCAAGGTTAACGGGCCAGGCCAGAAGGCTCCGGCCAAGCGATTGACCAGAGCGCGCTCGATGTCCGATTCAAAGATAGCTACCCTTTCAATCCATGCCGATTCGGGTAGGTGAACAATCAGGGGATCAGTCAGGGGCCTTCCCTTAGCCTCAAAGATTGAGGCAAGCGCTAGTGGCTGGAAGGCATCGGCAGCCAACCCGTAGACCGTTTCCGTTGGTACTCCGGCAATCCCGCCCTCTTGAAGCAGGGCGACACATTTAGCCACCCCCTCCTCTCCGGATACAATACGGGCGCCCAGGCTCACGGAATTCTCGTTGAGCCCTCGGTTCAGCGTCGGAGTTTGGAAGGTGGCTCCAGCCTGCTCGATGCCGCCGCCTTGGTCTGTGAGGCGCGGAATTTTCTTAATTTCTCCGCCAACTCCTCATGAAGCAGAGCGAGTTGGGAGACGGCGAAGAGGGCGGCATTCTTGGCGCCAGCCTCTCCGATGGCGAACGTGGCGACGGGTATGCCGGCAGGCATCTGGACAATCGAGAGCAGGGAATCAAATCCCTCCATGGTCCGGCTCTTTACCGGCACACCGAGAACGGGAACGGTTGTCTGGGCGGCGATCATCCCCGGCAAATGGGCGGCTCCGCCCGCCCCGGCGATGATGGCATGAAGCCCCCTTCCCTCGGCCTCCTGGGCATAGGCCGCCATGGCATCGGGCATCCGGTGGGCTGAAACAACGCGGTATTCGCAGGGCACCCCGAACTCCTCGAGGATCGCCACCGCATGACCCATGGTCTCCCAGTCGCTCTCGCTCCCCATCACGACCCCGACAAGTGGGGCTGAGGCTTTCGGGGAGGGTTGCTTGGAAACAGGCTTTGACGCGCTGCGGACGGTCTTTTTCATGGGCATGGCCGAGGTTAGCCCCGACCCGTCCCGGCGATCAATCAGCAACCCTTCGTTGTTTTCACATGCCCCTGCGCCGGGTACGATCGCCATCATGACCGGCAACATCGTCCTCATCGGCTTCATGGGCTGCGGTAAAAGCAGTATCGGCCGGAGGCTAGCCTCACGCCTGGGACACGCATTTCTCGACAGCGACGAGTTGATCATCGAGGCGGCTGAAGGCAGGAGCATCACTGACATTTTCGCCAAGGAGGGGGAGGAGCGATTCCGGGAACGCGAGACCAGGGCCCTGCAGGGACTCGTCGATTCCACCTCGATCGTGCTGGCCACGGGAGGAGGCGCTGTCCTGAGGCCCGAGAACAGGGAAATCCTCCGCAGGATCGGTACCACGGTCTGGCTTCATGCCGACCCGGAAATCCTCTTTGAACGCTCAACCCGCAACCGCAAGCGCCCCCTGCTCGAGGTCGAGAACCCCCGCACCACCTTCAACACCCTGCTGAAATCACGGCTTCCAATCTACGAGGCGGCCGCTGACCTGAAGATCGATGCCTCGGGCCTTTCCCATGAACAGACAGTCGAGTCGATTCTGAAAGCCATCGGAGGGGGGATTTCAGACGGCGCATAATTCCGAACATCGGACTGGCGCCGTTGTCATTGACGGGGTCACCTGAGGAGAATAAACCTAGAGATTCCGCGCGACCCCCTGACGCCGGCAACCAAATCATCATCCACCATGCCAAATATCGCCATCAATGGGTTCGGCCGCATCGGCCGCCTTGTCTTCCGTGCCATCGTCGAACAGGGGCTCCTCGAAAAGGGCTACAAAGTCGTCGCCGTCAATGACCTGGTTCCGGCCGACAACCTCGCCTACCTCGTCAAGTACGACTCCACACAGGGCGTCTTCAAGGGCGAAGTCCACAGCGAGAAATCCTCCCCCGAAGTCGCCGAAGACGACACGCTCGTGGTCAACGGCCACAAGATCAAGTGTCTCGCCGTGAAGGAGGGTCCCGCTGCCCTTCCCTGGAAGGATCTCGGGGTCGACGTCGTCATCGAGTCGACCGGTCTCTTCACCGAGGGGGAGAAGGCCAAGGGTCACATCACCGCCGGTGCCAAGAAGGTCATCATCTCCGCTCCTGCCAAGAACGAGGACATCACCGTCGTCATGGGAGTCAACGACGAGAAGCTCGATATCTCCAAGCACAGCATCATTTCCAACGCCAGCTGCA
>CANIVT010000036.1 GCA_947471565.1 Spartobacteria bacterium
ACATTCAGGCTAAACTTCCCATTCTTTTTTTCCCATCGGCTGAAAATCATCCCGTAGAGCGATTTGACAGATGCCGCTGCATAGGTCAGATCCCCGACGGGTGATGGCTTGATGACAAAGGATTGATAACCGAGGTTCCCGGGATCCTCCCTGATCCCGGCAAGCCCTTTGATCATCCACGCTGCAATACCTGTGTAGCAGGTATGGATTCTGCTGGGACATTTGTCATCCCAGTATTCGGGCCATGTTGTTTCTCCCTGGCTGAGAAAGTAGCCGTACCCGGGCTCGGTTTTCTTGGAGAGATCCTGAAAAAGTATGTCGTTTCGCTCGATGTCCTCGATCAGGAATTTCAGCAGAACCGGCAGACCGGAACTACCCATAGCTAGGTAGGGTCTGTTTCCCAGGCTCTCCTTTTCGAAATTAGCCAACACCTTGGGCCTAACCTCGGGTGGTGTGATACCAACCAGCATGGGGAATGCCAGATGCACCTGCCTGCTGTCCAGATAGCAACTCTGCTCAGGATTAAAAAATCGGCTCTGAATGTTGCTTCTCAGATCCTGTAGTCGCTGACTATAGAGGGCGTCATCATCGTTTCTTCCTAGAAGCTTCGCGATCTTGATGAAAGTTCCCAGATTCATTGCATAGACGCAGTTATTAAAGAATTGAGCTTCCTTCGTGTTGCCGAATTCTTTCCCTTTGAGAGGGTCATCCGGCTTATAGGGAGCTGCCCAATCCCCCAGAAAGTTTCCCCCTTTGTTGTAGTTGGTGCGGTAGGGCTGTAGCAGGCAGTCATTCGTTTGGGTATTGAGAAATTCCAACCATGATTTGCACGTCGCGTAGGACTGTTCAAGAGGACGCCTGTCACCGTAAGTCTTGTAGAATTCCCAGCCGATGTTAAGCGGCGCACTACTCCACATCGCCCCCCCCAAATCCTTCCCCGTCTGCGGGGCAGTTTGGCTTATCCATCCATCAGGCTCCTGCATATCGCACCAATCCCGCAGCAGCTTCGTGTAGAAAGCGCCAGTATCAAAATTCGGAAGTCCGCAGCCCCATGCCGTGGCGAAGTTCTCCTCACCGTAGCCCAGGCGTTCACGATGGGGACAGTCCGAAGTGAATCCTTCGACCGTGTTCGCCCGAAAAGTACTCAGATCGGTCTCATAGATTCTGTTGAACAACTCGTTAGAGCAGGAAAAGCTCCCCGTTCTCTTGAGATCCGTCCCCACAACCAATCCCTTGATGTCGGAGAGTTCAGGTTTTCCTTTGAGTCCACTGATTGTAATATATCTGCCGGCCGCATAATTGAACCTGTTGCAGAAGGTTTCGCTCTTCCCCCCCTTGCAAAGATAAACACTTTTCTGGCCGAAAGCCTCTACGGTGGCGGGATTGTCGGAGACTTGGATCGTCACGGCATCTCCCGGCAATTGATTGCGCATCGTGAGCTCGACCCAGCCGGAAAAGTTTTCCCCAAGATCCACAAGATAAGGTCCACTGCCGGTGATGTTTTGAGCAGGCACGGTTTTCAGGATTCGTGTCGGCTCGACCATCTGCGCGGAAAGCTTGGCTTCGACGCTGGTCTCCAGAGCCTGCACCCAACAGTGATCATCATAACCTACTGTATTCCAATTGGGGCGATCGTTCCTGGCGTCGATCTGCTCTCCGCCATGATCGCGGTATTTGTAGGCTCCGATATCCTCGCTATTGCTGATCTCACACCTCCAACTTGGATCAGAAGAAAGGAAGTATATCCCTCCATCTGTCAGCTTTGCATTCAGTTGCACCCGGAGAGCCGGGGAGACATGGAAGGGGGCATAACGACTCCATCCCGCCCCGGTCCATAGCGCGATGCAATTTTCCCCAGGTCGGAGAGCACGGGCGATGTCATAGGTGACGTAGTGCACCCTTTTGTCGAGTCGGGTGAGTGCTGGTGCGAGAACCCTCTCATCAACTTTGAGCCCATTGACATACAACTCATGATATCCGACGGAAGCCACGTGGATGGAGGCTGACACGGGCCGAGCGCTAAGAGTGAATTTTTTGCGAAACCAAATGTGTTTCTGAATCGGAGTTGAGGGGTGTTTTATCCATGGACCCTTCCAGTCCTCGGGGTTGAGGAGCCCCATGGAAAAATATGCAATCGGGCTCCAGGCCGAAGGAATCCCGTTTTTGTCAAAAACCCTCACCTTCCAGCAGCAATCTTCCCCCGATGTCAAAGCTTTCCCTTCATACGGCACAAGCGCTGATTGTGATGATTTCACCATGCCGCTGTCCCATACAGTGGCTTTCCCCTCGGCCAGCTGGGAGGGATCGTTTGCAACAAGGATCTGATAACCAACCTGTTTCTCTCCCCTCTCCATTCCGTCCGCAATCAACCTCCATGTGAAGCGTGGTCTTGCCACATCGATCCCGAGCGGATTTACCAAATATTCGCAGGTCATTTCCTGAGGAGTCAGGAGTTGCTTCTGCGGGGATTCCGTGGAGGCGGGCGAGATGCTGTTTGTCGATCCTGCAAAGACACTTGCCAGCGACAACAGTACGTAGAAGAAGACTATGTGAGCGGGAAAATACTTTCTCATGGGGAGAATTCAGATGAAGATACATGCTGACAAACTCTTGAGGGGTTCGGGAAGCTTCGGTTTTTACTTATTAGAACTGCATTTCCCAACGCTTCGCGCACGCGTGCGTACTGAATCATAAAGCAACAGATCCTCTTTAGGAAACTCATACAAAAAGGTCGGGAGACGCCCCAACTGCCTCTGCTAGGTTCATCAAAAAGATTCCTTATGAGGGGCTTGATTAGAAACGAGCCCTAGATTTGATTGTGTTATCCCTTTGACGGGGCGTCATTCCTTTCGTGAACTGGACGGATGCGCTTCTTCCCACTCCTGTTGCTGACCATCTTACCCGTTACTCTGAAGGCGTCGTACGAAACCCCGGATTACAAGGTGATCGAGACGGACAAGGCCTTCGAGATCCGGGATTACCCCACGCTGACCGTGGTCTCGGCACCGATGCCGCATCGGGGCCAGGACGGTGCTTTCATGAAGCTTTTCCGATTCATCGAGGGACGGAATGACCGCGCCGAGAAGATAGCCATGACCACCCCCGTGCTGATGAGCGGCACGGAATCGGGCACGATGAGCTTTGTCGTTCCCAAGGGGGTCGCCGAGCATGGGGTCCCCACTCCCTCCAACCCGGAACTCACCGTCACCACAAAACCGGCGGCGCGTTTCGGAGTTTACCGCTACTCGGGTTCCACCAAGCCGGCAGCCGCGGAGGCGGCGGCGAAAAAACTGCTCGCTTGGATTTCCTCAAGGGGATTCAAGGCAGAAGGCACCCCGATCTTTGCCTATTACGACCCTCCGTGGACACTCTGGTTCCTGAGGAGGAACGAGGTGCTGGTCCGACTGCAACAGGCCGAGTGAGGCAATGCCGATGGATCTCTGGCTCGCACCCCATGACGCCAGGATCCGCTCCTTAAGGAATCCCAGGGAGCGGGAGAGTCTCTTCCTCGGATGGCATGAAAGCCCCTTCGGCCGATGTGCGGGACTATCGGACGGAACACACCTTCTGGCGCTGCGCTTTGGCAAGGAGGAGGAAGTCAGCGAGGAACTGTGCGGCGAATGGCCCGGGATCGCGCTGACGGAATCCCCGCAGGCAACCTCGATGGTGGCCGCCGTCTTTGATCATCCACTGCAAGTCCCGGTCATGGCCACGGGCACGCCGTTCCAGCTCACCGTCTGGGAATACCTACGGCGCAGCGGGAATGCCTCCACCATGACCTACGGCGAGGTGGCGCGGGCCATCGGGCGCCCTAACGCAGCCCGCGCCGTCGGACAGGCTGTCGGGGCGAATCCCCTCGCTGTCGCGGTCCCATGTCACCGCGTTGTCTCCAAGGGGAAGCTAACCGGCTACCGCTGGGGGCTGGATCGCAAGAAGGCGCTGCTCGCATGGGAACTCTCTCGGAGGGATCCGCTTGAGATGCCATTCTGACGCAAAGAAAGACGGGGCACCAAGAGCCCCGGGCGCAGCAGCGCCTCGACGTACTTTAGGTATTGGGAAGAGGCAGGAGCCTGGCCTCGTCCCGGAAGCGCATGGCGGTGGTCCGCTCCCCGACACTCTCCCCGAGAGCGAGGAAGAGGTCGATCCGGTTATTGAGCCTCGCCAGTCGTGTGCTGAGCAGCACGCTCTCGGAGGACAGCATGCTGCGCTGGGCCTGCAGGAGGGAGACAATGTCGATCTGACCTGATTTGTACCGGACCATGGCGATCCGGTAGGCCTCGCGAAGTTCGCCGAGGGCTTTCTCCTGAAGTCGTTCGCGGGCGACGAGCGTGGCCTCGTTGGAAAGCGTGTTCTCGACCTCTCGGAAGGCTGTGAGAACCTGCTGCGCATACACGGCCGCGGCGGCGTCGCGCCTCGCTTTTGCGGACTTGATGTTCCCGGAAATCCTGCCGCCATCCAGGATAGGCGCCGTCAGGTTCGCAGCCACCGTATAGAGGAAGCTTTTGTCGTTGGTGATGTCCTGAAGCAAGATGCTGGGAGTTCCAGCCGTGGAGGTGAGGGCGAGCTTGGGAAGCCGCTCGGTTGATGCCGAGAAAAGACGGTTTTCCGACGCGAAGAGGTTCCAGTCAGCAGCGCGCAGATCGGGACGACGCAGGAGCAGTTCCGAGGGCAATCCGGCCGGTATCTCCGGGATCAGATGGGGAAAAGAAATGCGGTGATCCTCCAATTCGGCAGCAGGGTAACGTCCCAGCAGCGTCTCGAGGGAACGCTTGGCATCCATATAGTTCTGGCGCCGTTGGACAAGATTGGCCTCGGCGGAGGTCTCGTCGGAACTGCTGAGATGGACGTCAAACGAGGAGACCGCACCGTTTTCAAAGCGTGCCCGGGCAAGATCCTTCGTCTTGCGGAGACTCGCCAGAGTCTCCTCGGCGATACGAACCTGCTCGCGGCTTTCGATCACGGCGAACCATCCCTTGGCAGCCTGCCCCGCAAGCGAAAGACGGGCTCCCTCGTAGGTGAACGTCGC
>CANIVT010000037.1 GCA_947471565.1 Spartobacteria bacterium
TCCAGACCTCAAGTCAGGATCCGGAGCCTGCCCCTTCAACCTGCTCTATTGGCACTTCTACGACACGCACGCCGACCGCTTTGCGAATAATCCCCGCACCGCCATGCCGGTCCGATCATGGCGGAAACGTCCGGAAGCGGACCGATCGAAGATTGTCAGCGAGGCCCGGGCTTTTCTCGATTCTCTGGATTGAGTTTTAATTCGGGACCTGCCGGCAGCCAGGAACGGATTGTCGGATTTTTTGGATCACCCGACAGGATCACCGCTCCGGTCTGATCCTGCCGAAAGAGGGTGACCCCGAGATCGCCCAGCACCCCCGTCCATTCCTGAGAAGGAATGGAGTTCCTGCCGAAGCCTCCGACTGGGGTGATCAGGGCTCGTGGAGCGATCCGACGAAGCAGGGCACAGACGGTTTCCATCCGGGCACCGCCCAGCGGCATCACCACCAGATCGGCCCGCAGGTCTTCCGGAGCAAGCACCTCCAGATGAGCAAGAGCAGCATCATCGGTTCTCGTTACCCAGAGCACCGTCACTCCGGCCATGCAAAGCCTCAGGGTCACGGCATCACCCTCCGCAAGAAATGACCTAGCCAAAATCTCCGGGCTCACTTCCCATTGCGTCCCTGATTTGGGATAGGTGGAGTGGACTTGTGATGAAAAGATGGCACGGGCAGAAGGAGATTTTCCCGGATCACTTGGCAGAACGAGGTCTCTGATCCTGAAATCGCGTCGCAACGACGGAATCCCTCCAAGGTGGGAGGCATCCGATCGGGTCACAAGAAGGCTGCCGATCCTGTTGACACCAGCCGATTCCAGCATCGGCAGGATAGACCTCTCGGCATCCCGTTTTCTCCCCGCATCGATCATCGTGGTGCAAAAGCCGTTGCGAATCACTGCGCAGGAGGCCCCACGAAGGTCCAGAAAGGTGATGACAGGATACGGTTTCGGGGGTGGCCCGATGAACCAATGCCCTCCTGGCAGAAGTGCACTCCCCTGCACGGTCAGCAGCAGCAGCTTGGTGACCAGCCAGTTTGCGTTGTTGAACGCGCCGGCCACCCATGCCGAGATCCCTCCCGTGAGCAGGGAAAGCATCCCGAGCGACAGCACCCCGAATGCCAGCGGGACGGCTGCCAGATTGGCGCCTAACGCTGAAAAGGAGATGAGATGAAAATAGACGAGCGTCGGCAGAAGTGAACCGATCCAGGCGGCGAATGAGACGGATGCGAGCGCCGCGAACTCCGCCCATATTGCAAAGCGGATCCGCTCGGGATGCGTCAGAAGCCTCGGTGGAAGAAAGGGATCGGCACAGTGCCATGTGACGATCCGATGCCGGATCGGCGAGGCCAGGAGAAGGATCGCCAAAACCACCGAGTAGGAGAACTGCCATCCGGCGGAGAAAAGTGAATTGGTATCGGCGGCAAGTTGCAGGAAGGCAGCCGCTGCCAGTGTATTCACTGGAGGTGAGCGTCGGAAGAAAGCCAGCCCGAGAAGAAAAAGCGAAGCCATGGTCGCTGCCCGCAGACTCCCATCCTTGAATCCCGTCACCGAGACATAGAGGAAGAGCGAGGGGATCGAGGCCGCAACCGACCAGACCCTGGGCAGTCTGATGAGCTGGAAGAAGAACCAGAGGATCACCGCAACCATGCCGACATGAAGGCCCGAGACAGCAAAGAGATGCATTGTTCCCGTGAAGCGAAACTCCTCGGTGAATCCCTCCGGGGCATTCTCGGTGACACCAAGACAGATACCCTGAATCGCACCAAGCACCGCCGAGGGCTTCTCCAAATCAATCCCAAGGATTTGCTCCGCCCAATGTCGGGCCATGATGGAGAACCTGACGAGGGGATTGCCGAGGCCTTGTGAAATCATGTGACCGGGAACTGAGGGATCGAGCCGGAACTGGGTAAAGATCCCATGCCGTGCGAGCCATGCCGGATAGTCCATCGATCCGGGATTCCTCGGCGGTTCGGGACGGGATGGCACCGCACGGAAAGAAACCTGATCGCCGTACTCCACGGCATCCCCGGACCAATGCACCATCACTCGGATCGGGGAAGCGGCGATCGTTTTTTCTTCACCTGCAGGAGCGATGGATTCAATACGGAGTGCAAAGGAAAGGGTTCCCGAGGGAGAGCTGTGCGGTTCCTGAGCCACGACTCCCCTCACCTCGTATTCGCCGGGATGGCGATCCCACCACTCCGCGATGCGCCGGGAGGGGCTCGCATTCCAATCCCATGCATGAATCAAGGCAAAGGCGGCAAAGGTGATTCCAAGCGCCGGAATGGAACGGCCTGCCGATCCGCAACATCCCAAGATGAGAACGAAACAACCTAGCGTGATCCACGAATGGATCGGCGACACGGAGAGACCGTCGGAGAAAAGTATCCCGGCGATCGCGGCAAGCAGCAGTCCGGCGAAAGGAAGGCGCTGGCGGAATGGGGAAACGGCGTCTGCGGCCTTCACTGGCCGCAGAATTTGAAGAGCAGGGTTTCCGTCCTCCGCTCCTCGCGGAAATAGAAACGCAGGGCCCCGTCGAGTCCCTCGCGGGATTCCGCAACGGCACAACTAGCGCTCCTGCTGTGGATCTGATGGACCCCGGGATGATCCCGATGGTATGGGGCACCCCATACCTCGATCATGACGGCGGAGGCCATCCGGTCGAGCAGGAGCTGCTCCAGGACGACTCGCTCCAGCGGGCGGTAGTCAACCGTCTCCTGCCCCGGCAGATCATCATAGCTGAAGCGATGCCACTCGCTGAACCCGCGCTCGGGAAATTCCTCCCAACATCCCCTCAGGATTCCGAGCCTCACCCTCGGATCGAAACCGGCCTCCCCATTGCGGTGCGACCAGGTATTCACCGAAACGACCACACGAATCCCGAATCCAGGATCGAGCGAGATCCAGAGATGATCGGGATGATGGTCGTGCCCCGTTGCTTCGACCCTTCCCTTGAGATCATTACCAACGACACGCACAAGCGGCGTGGCGATCTCCTGAAAGATCCTGGGCCCCCGGCGGCGCTTCATCCGAGCGGAGGGATCGACGGCGACTATCCGCCGTCGCCGGTGTCGAAGGAGAAGGGACTGTAGCAGGACTCAGTGTAGGCCGAGTCATACCAGTCGTCGATCAATGGGGCGTTGTAGTAATAGGGCTGCTGGTCCTGCTCCAGCTTGGAGTTGGTACGGATCCACTTGGGAACCTTCTTTCCGGTTGGAGCCTTCGGCGGCGGCCCATAGAAACCCTCCGTCTCGGTCAGGTAGGTCAGCAGGTGCGGCTTGGCCCCGGCGGCCTTGAGCGCGGAAAGCTGGTCGGCGGTGAAATTGTAAGGACGCTGCGTGCTGCGCAGGTAACCAACGCTGATATGGGAAGGAACCCGGGCCTTCACCAGATTCATGATGTCGGAGTAATCAAGAGGGCGGGCCGCGGAAATCTTGCCGGCCGTGGCCTGATTCACATGAGCGTTGGTCACAGCCGTCGTGATCTGGGGATCCACCTGGGGACCGGAGGCGCATCCGGAGAGGAGCAGAACGACAGGGGATACTGCCGGAAGGAGAGATCGGAAAAGCTTCATGCGTCCTGCTTCATTAGCCGACTCTTCCCTCCCCATCAATGGGATAGTGGAAGCAACAAGGCAGAAACGTGCGAATCAACGGGGCAGACGGGCACCGCTTAGGAGGATATTCCAGCCACCAAGGGATACTTTTTGACCAGAAGAAGCCCACTCATGGCTACAAGACCACTGCACATGATGCTTCCGCTGACACCGATGCAATCCGCGATCCAGCCGAACAGAAAGCTCCCCAGTGCCATCGATCCCTGGAGAGTCAGCATGTAGAAGGAGGTCAGGCGACCCCTCAACTTGTCAGGGGAGGAAATCTGAACGGAAACCTGGTGACTGACTGTGAGAATGCTCCAGGAAAAACCACCCAAAAAAAGGAAGATGGCATCCAGGAGCATGCTGTCCCACTGGCTGACCCCCAACACGCAAAGCGAAAAAGCCGCCAGGGCCATGCTGGTCATCGGACCCGTGCTGAAATTCCGATGAAGCATCGGCATCAACCCCGATCCAAGGGATGTCCCAGAACCGAGAGCAGCCAGCAATCCCCCGTAACCGATGACCCCCGTCTGGATGTTTTCCCTCGCCTCCAACGGCAGGAGGGCAAGCATGCCCGCACACGGCCCCATGAAAAGAGCGCAACGGATCATCGGGCCGCGGATCGCAGGGGAATCGCAAAGATATCCCCACCCCTCGCCGAAAAACCTCATCAGGTTTGCGAGCGAAAAGGGATCATTTGCCACCGGAATGACAGGCTTTGGAATCCTTCCCAACTGAAGGATCATGATGAGGTGGGATACGACCCGGGCTGCAAAAATCAAGATTCCTCCAGCGAACCCCATCAGTGATCCCCCGATCATCGGGCCGACGGCCTGACCGATCTTGTTGCTCAGGCTGTTGAGTGAAACGGCGGCCATGGATTGCTCGGTCGGCACCAGATCCTGAAGAAGTGTTTTCCAGGAGGACTGATGGATGACCGTTCCAACCCCGATGAAAAAGAGCAGAACAAGCAATACCCAAGGACTCAACCTCCCCTGCCATGCAAGCAGACCGAGAAGAGCCGTCGGAATGATCATCTCTACGTGGGCGATCAGCAGGATCCTCCTGTACCCGAAAAGGTCGTTGATGATCCCCGCCGGAATGCTGAAAAAGAAAAAGGGAATACTCACGGATGTCTGGACCAGGGCCACCAGCAGGGCGTTCCGGGTCATGGAAGTCATGAGCCATGACGCGGCAAGCATGATCATCACCGAACCGAGGCTCGAGGAAAGGTTGGCGATCCA
>CANIVT010000038.1 GCA_947471565.1 Spartobacteria bacterium
TGAACCCATCTACAACCAACTTTAATCCACGCTTTACTTCCTTTTTTTGCATGTACTTCATAAGGAGCTACTACACCAGGTTTTGAAGGATCATATGCTTCCCCTAAAGAAGTGTTATCCCTATGATTTTTATCCGGAAATTTGCCATCCGTACCATGTTTATTGTATCGCTTATCTCCGTCGGTATCAATACTCGCATTCCCGTTTTGATATTTGCCTATAACAGCTAACCCATCCGGATCCACCCAACTCACCGGGCTATTTCCGCAATACCTGTAAATATTTATATCCCCCGCCTCAAATCTCAGCGGATCAGTCTGCAAAAACCTCCCCAGACCAGGTGAATAGACCCGATTCCTGTAATCATAGAGCCCGATCTGTGAGATGTATTGAACTCGGGCGTGCCCACGCCGCTCGCCCTCACGGGCTGTGCTGCTGCACAGTCCAACCTCTTTCCGCCAGTCAGAGGTTTCACCGCTCGTGAGGAGGAAGCGGTTCTGGAAACCAGACACCGTCAGGACATTCCCTGCAGCATCCGTAATGCTCGGTGTCCCACAGACAGCATAGCCGTAGGTGGTGCCGTTCTTGTCGGAGCTGACAAGGAGGCTTCCGATCTGGGTGCCGCGATCAAGGGTGACGTTCATGGGGAAGCGGGAGAAACCAGAGTGAGATTAATATGGAACTCAGGAACTCAAGAAGGGGAAAATCTAGAATAGGCGTCAGGCGCGGGAGCAATTTTGTAAAAATGTGTCATTTTGAAGGTCCGACCCCTTTTCCGGTTTTTATCCGCAGATGGGCGCAGATGAGTGTCACTGATCGACGAGGGGCTTTGTTTTTGGATCAGGTCAATATGTCAATATTAATGACAGCCCCCTTTTTCAATTTTCGCCAGATTTGCATAATGATCTTGAATGGATTTATCAAAATTTTGTTTGTGGAAAAAACTGCAACATGATTTATACGCAGCATGCTGCGCACTCTTTTTAGTTTTATAAAAACCTAATTCCCAGTTATTTCTGTAATAACTAATATATATTAGATTGGATATTATGGTATTTATATCGCTATTTAGAGTACTATTACTGAAACATGTAATGGTAATATCAACCAGTGGTAAAATCGCTTTGTCCATTGGAGAGTGAACAAAATACCATTTCTGCTTAGCAAGCATCTCAAAATGGCTGTTATATTTTACATTCATTTTTGATAATGCTTCATTTAACAGCATTAACTTATCGACATCACCAAAAAAATAATTTCCATTGCATAGTTGACTCCTTTTCTCGAAAAGAGCGAATATTACAAACAGTATTTTTTTCTCAATACAAAATAAACTGATCATATTAGTAATACTCGTGTTTTATTTTGAAATATTTCCCTATTTAATTATTGCTGCATTGTTTTGAATCAATGGCGTTATAATTACTGTTAAGGAATAATCGGTATTTGTAGTGGTATACGAATAGGAGCACGTGCCGCTCCGGATCCTCCTACCACAGGAATACCTACACCGTTTAATTGAGCATCTTCCGCAGAGGGTACATAATCCTCATCTCCAGGCTGAGGTGTCCGCGGCGTTGGCGTTGACGTTGGCGTTGGCGTTGGCGTTGGCGTTGGCGTTGGCGTTGGTTTGTCCATCCCCGGCGCAGGGAGGCCGTAGGCTGACCGGAGACGGGGATGCCTTAGGGAAAGCAGTCCGGCATGCTGGGGCTGCAAGTCACACCTTCGGGTGTGGCGGAAAAGGGGGGTGG
Organism: Spartobacteria bacterium; assembly: GCA_947471565.1. Lineage (GTDB taxonomy): Bacteria > Verrucomicrobiota > Verrucomicrobiia > Chthoniobacterales > UBA6821 > UBA6821. Next base: position 1,752 of record CANIVT010000038.1, read on the forward strand.
CCGTGTGCAGCTGCCCCTTTTTTTTAGCTATTAGGGGGGGCTAGAGCCAGTGGGTATGGGACTCTCCAAGTAGTCAGTGCTACACATTACCCAACAAACACACTGCCGCAAAAGTGCAGGGCAAGTGCAGGGCGCGGTTTTTTGAAAAACGGGCCAATCGCCCGTAGACCCTGATAAAAAGAGAGTGCAGCCATGAGGAGTCGAACCTCAAACCTTCTGATCCGTAGTCAGATGCTCTATCCAATTGAGCTATGGCTGCTTGAAGGGGGAGGAGGATTACAGCCGAGAACGGGCAACAGGTCAAACCGGAATCGGGATTTTGTTCCCGATCCCGGTTGAAGCTGCATTTCTTCAGCGGATGGGCGTCGCCGTTCCCGATCCGAAGAGGGAGACAGCAGTCGATCCGATGGTGGCGGGGACGGCGGAGTTGATGCTGGTCCCAGTCGGGCCAGTGAGGGGGAGAGGGGTGCTCTTGAGAAGCTCCCACACCATGAGGCCGTCCAGAGGATTGACCTTGTTGCTCAGGACGTGCTTGGCGCTCCGCTCCACGGAGTAGGGGGTGTTGAGGATTTTCCCGTACTGGTCGAGTTGGATGACGGTGCCGGCCTGGTAGGCATCGGCGTTGCTGGTCACCAGGATCGCCCCACCCCAGGCTTCATTGGGGATCTCCAGTCCGATGGCCACGATCGTGGTTGCGGGAAGGAGGGCGCGGTACTGGTCGTAGGCGACCGTCGGGTCGTAGTGCTGGTAGCCTGCGTCGTAGGCCATGACACCCACGAGATCCAGCAGGTCGCCTGCTTTTTGACCTGCATAGGTTCCCGATGAGACCACCTTGCTGAAGGCGAGTCGCTCGCGTCCAGCGGAGCCGCCCCAGTAGGAGATGCGGTTCGGGTTGGCGGGATCGCGTACTGCCGCGGTGTAGTCGGCACCTGTCGACCATGCGGCCAGTCCCAACTCGCGGGGGCGTCCGTCGACTTTGGTGGCCTGGTCGATGGCCTCCCTCATCGCTTGGATGGAGAGGGCGTAGGCGGAGACGTTGGCGGCATCGGCGCCGTCGACCTCATAGTCGACATCGAGTCCGTCCAGTTTCAGGTCGACCATGATCCTGGCAAGTGCATCGCGGATCGGCGCCGACGCGGCTCCGGCAGGCTTGCCGGCCTCCGAGGAAAGGCCTCCCCAGTTGCCATAGGTGGCGCCACCCACGGAGAGCAGGATGCGTCTGCCCTGCTGATGAAGGATGCGGATGGACTGGACGACATCCGCAGGTGCCGAGGAGAAGCTCAAGCCGGTGCCCGACCATGTATTGGCGGCAAGTCCCGACCAGCTGAAGTTCGGCTGGGCAAAGGCGAGGCAGATATCGGTGTAGGGAGTCTTGCTGATCGCGGCCAACTTGCTGGTGGCGATGAGCTGGGCATCGGTCATCGGGGTGCCGCTGTAACCGGCATAGTAGTAATAGCTCTCATACCAGCTCGGGAAGTAGCCGATGAGTGTCCGGGCGCTGACTCCTGTGACAGAGCCAGGGACCGGTGTGGGAGTGGGGGTAGGTGAGACACCGGGGCTGGGCACGGGAGTCGGTGTGGCGACTGGCGTGGGCACTGGAGTGGGTGAGGGCACGGGTGTCGGTGTTGCCGTGGGGGTAGGTGCAGGGGTGGGCGTGGGTGATGGGGCTGGCACCACGACCGAGAGAGGTATGGAAACTCCGTTCACGACGAGCTTGGTGGGCTTGGCCGGAGGAGCGCCGTTGAAGGTGAACCCTACAGTGACGGATCCGCCCGAGGGGATAGAAGCGTTCCAGGATGCCGGAGTGAGCTGATAGCCGCCGGCCACGGCAGCCACCGTGGCGTTCCAAGCAGAGCCGACTTTATCGGTGGTGTAGAGGGATGCACTCCAACTGGCCAGAGAGGCTGTCCCGGTGTTGTTAATGATCAGGTTGGCATTGTATCCGGTATCCCATGAGGAGGTGACCTGAAAGACGCCGCTCAGTGCTGTCACGCCCGGTGTGGGGGAGGGTTTGGGAGTTGGGGTGGGAGTTGCGACAGGTGTGGGTACTGGAGTCGGTGTCGCAACGGGTGTGGGTGATGGTTTGGGAGTTGGAGTCGGACTAGGAGAGGGTGTCGGCGTCGGCGTGGGGGTGGCTGAGCCGTAGGGATTATTCACAACCAAGGGAACCGGAACCCCGTTGACGAGAACCCGTGTGGGATTAGCCGGTTGTGAGCCAGAGGCATCGAATTGAAACCCGACCGAGACAGAGCCATTGGCCGGAATGGTTGCGGTCCATGAGGCGGGAAGGACGTTGTATCCCCCGGCGGCGGGAGAGGCTGATCCGTTCCAGGCGTTGGAGACCTTATCGGTGGTGGAGAGGTTGGCGCTCCAGTTGTTGACAGCAGCCGGACCTGTGTTGGCGATCACCAGATTGGCTGTGTAGCCGCCGCTCCATGCCGAGGGAACGGTAAAGGTGGCGGTGACGGCCGCCCGGAGGTTCGGAATCGCAAGCAGGGCGACGGAGAGGAGGGTGATGAGGGATTTCATGGGTTGGTATAGAGTTGTCCAAGGTTGGGCAACAGACGCCGGAGGATCGTTCAATAAACTTTTTTGACACAAAAAAGGTTCCCCTTGACCGGGATTCCTCCATCAACGATATTCCGGCTTCAATCTTATCAAGAGTGACGGAGGGACTGGCCCGGTGATGTCACGGCAACCGCTGCGGAGTACTTCGTAGGCCCAGGTGCCAAATCCAGCCCCGCCACGGCGGGGAAAAGATGAGGTTCCCGGCGCGGTCGCAATCATCAGCGGCAGTGCTCCTGGTCCCCCTCGGCACTCTTGATCGGAAAACCAACCGATCCCATGTCCAAGAAACCCTGGTTCAGTAACCTCAA
>CANIVT010000039.1 GCA_947471565.1 Spartobacteria bacterium
CCGCCGCACCCAGGACCCCGATTCCCGATTCACCATCAACCACACCGATCCCAAGGAGGAAAAAGAAATGAGCTGGTCCGTCGCACCTTCTGTCGAGGATGTCCGCAGCGAGTTCACCGCTAGCGAGGGATCCGCGCTGACCCGCCTGCAAGGGGGTACCGACGCGCTGCCGCTGATCCTTGATCGCGCGATTGCGGAAGTCCGCGATGCCATTCGTGCGGGTGGCTACGATTTGGATGAGGCGGGCACCCTGCCGCTGGGGCTCCACAGCGATTGCATCGCCATTGCTCGGTGGCGCTGGCTCATCACCTTGCCGGATGCCGCCAAGCCTCTGCAGACGGAAGGCAGGAAATCGGCGTTTGAATCGGCGCAGAAAAAACTCGCCAAGATTTCCAACCAGGAATGGGCGGTCGAGCCGCCTGATCTCAATGACCAGCGCCGCTACGGCAACTGGAACAGCGAGAACAAGATCGTGCCCCGCACCCACCCAGTGCCCCGCCCGGCTCAGCAATTCAGCCCGCAGGACGGCCGCTACGCCAACCCGGACGCCCCCCTCGACAACGCATGAGCCGTCACGCCCTCATCTGTCGCACCCTGCAGGCCGCCCGGACGATGCCCGTCAACCGAGCGCGTCAGGCCGTGCGCGTGGCCGGGCTGCTCTGCACCAATGAGAGCCCCTCCGATGTCTTCAACAAGAAGGTGCTCAACGTCCCCTCGGACATGCTCTCCGAGGACTGGAATCCAAAGAAGCCCGGCGACGGATCGCTCAAGGAAATGATCCCCGCATGGATCCGTGAGCGGGCCTTCTTCATGGCCGGGGTCGAGCGGGCCGAGGTGTTGGATGGATTCCGTCAGGTTACCCAGCGCTACGTGGCCGGGGAGATTAACAAGGCCAAGGCCAAAGAACTCCTTGCCGACATGCTCCGCCGCACCGGCTACGCGCCAAAGCCCGAGCACGCTGCGTCCCCGAAGATCGACAGCATCAAGGATCTCCGCAGCGACCGGCGTCAGGATCTTGTACTCGATTTTCACAACGAGCAGGTTCATGAGTATCTCCGCTGGGTGAGGGCTCAGGAATCCTTGGGAGCCAATCCCGCGCGCCGATTGGTCCGTTTCCGCAATTCCAAGAAGAAACGTGATTGGGCAACGCGGTGGAACAAGGCTCTCTCGCAGGTGCCCCATGAGGGAGCGACGGATGCCCGACAGATGGTCGCACTGGTCAATCATCCGATCTGGGTCGTGCTTTCCCGTTTTTCCACGCCATGGCCTCCGTTCGATTTCAACAGCGGCATGGGCCTGCGGGTGGTCGGACGATCCGAGGCTGACGAGCTGGGACTATTGCCGGATCCGGAGTCGACCCCCGAGCACCGCGCGATGATGCAGCCGCAGGATAAGAGCCTCAATGAGATCGTGGAATGTCACCCCGAGATCAGCTCACAGGAGATCCGCGACGAGCTGGCCCGCCGCCTGGAGGGATTCGCCGAGTGGACCGAGGACGGACGCCTTCTCATGACCGACCCCAACGGGACGCGGGTCTATGACAAACACACGCTCACGAAAATTGCTTCGGCCAAGCTGCCGGAGGGGTTCTTCTCCCGGCAGTGGAACTCGCTCAAGCAATGGGCCAAGACCCATACCACGATCAAATGGATGCCGGGGGCCGATGCGACCTATCACGCGGTGCGCTATGCCGAGAGGACGATCCCCGAAACCGGGAACGAAGTGCTTTGGCGGGGGGAGGGCTTTGAATCCCGCACCGCGCTCTTGGCCAGAATCGCTTCTTTTACAAAGGACAGCTTCCATCTGGGAGGCAACCTGATCAGCTTTTCCAAGGACCGGTCAGCTGCCGAGCAGATTGCGAAGGACAGTGGTCCTTGGAAGTTGATTATTCGCTGCGACCGTCATCACAGCGCTCGGGACATCAGTCCGGCCATTGACATCGTTGCCCCGGAGAACTCCTGGCAAAAGGAAGTGGTTTTTCTAGGCCGCTCTGAATTTACCCTCAGCGATCCGACTGAAAAAGGATCAGGGCAAACGATTATCGTCCACCTGAGGGAGGCTCAATGAGCGCGCAACTTCGCCAGTTCCCGCTCGACGAACGCCTTGGTTTGAAACGCGTAAGGGTTATCGCGCAGAGGCTTGACCGTCAGGTCGACCCGAAATCGCTCCGGAATAGGTCCATATTCCGAACGAATCAGCCGTTTCTGGGCCGCCGTCAGGACTTTCGGGATTTCCGTCTTCACACCCCCAACTTCATGCCGTCGGGCGGGGAGGTCAAGCCATGAGTGAGGCCCCGATCACAGCCACGGTGGATATTTCCGACGCGGTCTCCCCGCGCCTGCGTGCCGCCGTGGCGAAACTCTCGGACCGCACCGGCCTGCATAAGGCCATGGCGTTTAGGGTCGAAGACCGTGTCATCGAAAATCTGCAGGCCAAGGATCAGACGCCCAACAAGCTAGGGGGCTCCCGGACGCATTTTTGGCTCAATGCCTCCCGGACAACGGTGGTCACCGCCGATGACGCTGCCGGGCAAATCTCGATCCCTGGCAACGGGGGTGGTGTGCGGCTGCATTATCTTGGCGGCACGGTTGTGGCTGGGGCGAACGGATCGGGAAAAAGGTGGCTGACAATCCCTGCCCGCACCGAATCCCACGGAAAGACTGTCTCGAAATTCTTCGACGGGGATTTCGGGAAAGGGAAGTGGCTTTTTAACCGCAATCGCAAACCCTATGCCATCGCCGATCGGGCAACCGGCGTCGTCTACTTCTGGCTGACCAAGAGCGCCACGATCAAGAAGGATCCATCGGTCCTTCCTTCCACGGAAATAATGCGTTCAGCAGCTGCTTCGGCAGCCGCTGACTACATCAACGCGGAGGTGGCGGCATGAGCGCAAGGCCATCCATCATCGAAGGAGCCCGCGCCAGCGTGGCGGCACTCATCCGCAATCTGGGATTGCTCGATGCCGATGCCGTGCTCGAGCACAAGGCTGGTAACACCGAATCGTTGTTTGCTGAGGCGATTGCCAAGACCGGCCTTTGCGCGATTGTGGGCATCCTTTCGGCCAAGGAGGAAGGAAGTCAAACCCCTCGCATCTATTGGGCTCCGGTGAAGCTGTTTGTCGACGTGGTCGAGTCTCCGTTGCATCAGCTTGCCGAAGCTCCGCCACCGGGAGCATGGGCGGTGGCCGAGGAACTTGTCGCGGCACTGAAGCTGGCTTCGCTCAACGACAACATCTTTCCGCAGATTTCCGAAGACCCGATCAGGGAACTGGATGCCGCTGAGGACGGGGCCCTCGTCGTGCGCTTCACCCTCGATCTGCGTGCCGACGGAAACACCCGCACCTAACCCCACCAACCCCAACCCCAACCCCACACGACCATGGCCAAAGCCACCACCGACCAACTCAAAGCCGCCGTCGCGGCTGCCGCCAAGACCGCCGCCGCCGAGGCCGCCTCCACCGCCGATGCAGTGAAGTTCGAGCAGGAGCGCGACCGCCTCGCCTACGACATCAAGAGCAAGAACCGCTCCCTTCCCCTTTCCGAGGCCAAGGCGCAGGCGACTGCCCAGCTGCAGAAAGCCAGCGCTCCCTCCACCCCGGCCCCTGCATCCCCCAAGACGGACGCCCCGGCTTCCTGATCTCACCCAACCAACCAACACACCCAACACCCCAACTACCATGCCACGCACATCCTACCCCGCCGGGCCTGCCTACCTCACCGTGGGCGGCATCACCATCGAGCTCGCCGAAGACTGGAAAGTCACGCACCAGATCCAGAAGGCCGACATGAAGACGAACCTGCACGGGATCGTCGGATCTTCTGAGGAATACGTGATCGCCAAGATCTCGGGCAAACCGATCGCCACCAGCGCGAACCTCTCGGCCCTGCTCGCCTTCCTCTTCCCTTACCGGCCCGAGATGATCGGCCAGCTGGCCATGCCAGATACCGACGTTCCGGCGATCATTCAGACCCGCGATGGAAAGGAAATCACCTTTGCAGCGTGCGTCGTGTCCAAGATGCCTGACATCACCTTTGCAGCCAACACCGACATCTTCGGTGATTTTGAAATCACTTGCATTCGGGCTTTTGGCGGGGATCCGACCGACCCGCTCAACATGGTCAAGGTCTCCAATTCGCAGTACGTCGCACCATCCATGGATCCTCTGAGCCGGATCCGTGCCCCCTATTCCGTGGCATGGGGCGATGCGGCTCCCTTCAACGTGATCGAGACCAGCAAAG
>CANIVT010000040.1 GCA_947471565.1 Spartobacteria bacterium
CGAATCCCGGGGCGCACCGTTTCCGAAACGATCTCTTCCCCGGGTGTCAACTCGCAGCCGAAGGGAAGCATGTGATCCTGTTCAAGGTGGCCGAGGAGTCCCTCCAAATCGTCCGCGTGCTGCACAGCGCGATGGATTTCAAGGGGCAGTTGGGAGATAGGCTGAAGGCTGAAGGCTGAAGGGAGGCAGATTGTTAGATTGTTAGATTGTTAGATTGTCAGATTGTCAGATTGTTAGATTGTCAGATTGTCAGATTGTCAGATTGTCAGATTGTCAGATTGTCAGATTGTCAGATTGTCAGATTGTCAGATTGTTAGATTGTTAGGCTGAAGACTGAAGGCTGTTAGGGAAAAGTTGGGGGGCGCGGAGATAGGAGCTGGGGAGCTTCACTGGAGATACAAGGAAACATCAGGTCTTGTTTTTCGCATCTGATGCGTTAGGATGATCTTGATGAGAACGACTCTTGATCTGGATCAGGATGTGCTGGAGGCTGCCAAGGAGATGGCCGCACGCACGAAAAAAACAGCCGGACAGATGATTTCGGATCTGGCCCGCAGGGCGTTGACCATGGATCTCCCCTCCCCTGCGACCGCGCCACAGTTCCAAAATGGGTTCGAGGTTCTTCCTGCCGCCGGAAGAGTCGTCTCGCAGGAACTGATCACCCGCCTGCGCGACGAGTCGGAGTCGGCATGACGGCCCTGCTCGATGCGGCGGTGCTGATCGCCCTCTTTGACGAGGCCCATGTGCATCACCGGGCGGCCCACGGGTGGATGAGCACCCATCGTCGCGAAGGGTGGGCCACTTGCCCGATCACTCAGAACGCCTGCATCCGCATCATGTCGCAACCAGCCTATCCGGGGCGCCTGACCGTGGCAGACATCACGCGAAGGCTTCGCAAGGCAACCTCGGCACCTGATCACCGTTTCTGGCCGGATTCCCTCAGTCTCTGCTCGGAGGAGTGTTTCGATCCCTCGGGGGTGCTTCTCTCAAAGCAGATCACCGATCTCTATCTTCTGGCGCTGGCGGTCCGCCATGGAGGGTATCTGGTGACGTTCGATCAGGGGGTCAATCACGATGCGGTACCGAGGGCAACGAAAGCACATATCACGTTGCTCGAATAGGAGACCAAGGGAGGGAGCTGGGAGCTGGGGGGGGCTGAAGCGGTTTAGGCTGTTAGGCTGTTAAAAAAGTTGAAGCGTTACAACGTGGATCCGGGAGGGAAAAGTTGGGGGGCACGGAGGGTGGGATTCGGGATTCGGAATGGAGGAGAGGGAGCCGGGGGTGGATTATCGTGTCCGGGTGTGTATCCTCCAGAAACCCATGAGCAAGTCCCCCCCGTTCATCCACGACGATTTCCTGCTCGGCAACAAGCCGGCACGCAGGCTCTACCACCGGTACGCCGCGAAGGAGCCCATCTTCGACTATCACTGCCACATCCCCCCGGCGGACATCGCGTCGGACCGCACGTTTGCCGATCTCTCCGCGATCTGGCTGGAGGGAGATCACTACAAGTGGCGCGCGCTGCGGGCGAACGGCGTGGCCGAGAAATTCATCACCGGGAAGGCCACCCCCGAGGAAAAATTCCTCGCCTGGGCGGCAACCGTTCCCAAGACGCTGCGTAATCCCCTTCACCACTGGACCCATCTGGAGCTGAAGCGCTACTTCGGCATCTCCGACCTGCTCGACTCCGCGAGCGCTCCCAAGATCTGGAAGAAGGCCAACGCCCTGCTCGCCTCCCCCGGACTCTCTACGCAGGGGATCCTACGCAGGATGAAGGTGAAGGTGGTCTGCACGACCGATGATCCGGTCGATTCGCTGGAGCATCACCGGGCCTTTGCCAAGCAGGGGCACCCGACCAAGATGTTCCCTGCCTTCCGCCCGGACAAGGCGCTTGCTGTCCATGATCCCGCAGGCTTCAACGCGTGGACCGACCGTCTCGCGGGGGCCGCCGATCTCGAGGTCTCGACGCTGGCGGATTTCCTCGCCGCCCTGGAGGCGCGGCATGCTTTCTTTCACAAGCAGGGATGCCGTCTCTCCGACCACGGGCTCGACCGTTGCCACGCCGATTTCTGCACCGAGAGGGAAGCGGGCCGCATCTTTGCCAAGGTTCGCTCCGGCAAGAAGGTCTCCCCTGAGGAGCAGGGCCGGTTCGCCTCATTCCTGATGCTCTTTTTCGGCCATCTCGACGCCAAGCGCGGCTGGACCAAGCAGCTCCACCTCGGCGCCCTCCGCAATAACAACGCCCGACTGCTCGGCGCGCTGGGCCCCGACACGGGATTCGACTCGATCGGCGACGATCCGCAGGCGCGTTCCCTCTCGGCCTACCTGAACCGCCTCGATTCCGAGAACATGCTCCCGAGGACGGTCCTCTACAACCTCAACCCCGCCGACAACTATGTCTTTGCCGCGATGATCGGGAATTTCCAGGACGGCTCGGTCGCCGGAAAGATCCAGTACGGCTCGGGCTGGTGGTTCCTCGACCAGAAGGAGGGGATGGAGTGGCAGCTCAACGCCCTCTCGAGCCTCGGTCTGCTCTCGCGCTTCATCGGCATGATCACCGACTCGCGCTCCTTCATGAGCTATCCGCGCCACGAGTATTTCCGACGCGTCCTCTGCAACCTGATCGGCCGCGACATCGAGCAGGGCCTCATCCCCGACGACGAGGAATCCGTGGGTGCGATGATCCGCAACATCTGCTACGCCAACGCGCGCGACTTCATGCGGTTCCCCGGGATGCAGGATCAGGGCTGAGGCGCCGGCAGGGGCGGGCGGTCACTTCCTCATCCAGCCTTCCAGCACGGGCTTCACGGACTCGAACCAGATCCGGTAACCCACGGCCGTGGGATGGATGTAATCGGGCATGATCCGCGGGCTGAGGTTCCCCTTGTCATCCAGGAAGTCCTTGGCCAGATCCATGTACACCACGTTCTTGCCGTCGGCCAGCGGTTTGATGAGTTCGTTGACCCGCGCGACCCGCGCCCTGATCGGATCCTGCGGCGAGGCCCCGCGCGGGAAGACACCGAGCAGGAGAATCCTGGCGCCGGGTTGCTTCCTCCGGATCGTCTCCACGATCTTCCTGATCCCCGCCGCGACCCATTCCGGCTTCTCCTCGGCAAACCGGAGATTATTCGTGCCGATCATGACCATGACCGCCCGCGCCTTGTAGCCGTCCAATTCCCCGTTTTGGAGACGCCAGAGCACGGCCTCGGTCCTCTCCCCCGAGATGCCGAGGTTCAGAGGCTTCCATGGCAGGAAGCCGATGTAGGAATCGGTGCCCGTCTTGGGCCAGAAATCGGTGATGGAGTCGCCCACGAGCACCAGCCCGATATCCCCCTTGGAAGCGGCGATCTCGTTGAGGAAGCGCTCGTGCCGGGCATTGCCCACGGGCGTCACGGCATCATTCGCGCCGCGCGTCGGAAGCTTGAGAAATGAGGGCGGGGTCCATCCCTTTCCCGTCACGGGGAACCGCACCATCATGGCGCTCGCGGGAGGGACCGTGATCACCAGCTTCCCCTCGGGAGTGGCAGGGAGCGGCTTCCAGGCACCGTCCCATGCGCCAGCGCCGGTGATGTCCGATCCGCCCAGCAGGATGCCCTGCTTTGCCCCGGAGTCCCCGCCGGGCGCCGCCAAGGACATGCACTGGGCGGGGCCTGCCGTGCTTCCGAGGGCCAACCGCACGTCGAACGGGCGGGCTACGGGACCGATCTCCCTGTTGATCAGGGTGACGGTGAGGCTGTTGGAATCAAGCGCCGCGTAGGCCGAGATCCTGAGGTTGGGATCGGGAGCGGAGAGATTCAACGGCACAATCCTCCCCTTGCCAGACAGGTCGAACGCCTTGATCCCGTAGGAGAGCGGCTGGACCTGGACGCCCTGGGGAACAATGAAGAAGGAGGAGTAGGCGCAGACTCCCAGCTTGCTTCCCTCAGCCACCTTCTCACCGGTGTGGAAGTTGATTCCCACCGCACCGTGGGAAGCCCACCACCAGAGGAAATCGAGACCCCAGAG
>CANIVT010000041.1 GCA_947471565.1 Spartobacteria bacterium
CGCGAGCAGGCGCTCGGCGCCGATCTCCTCTGGCTCCTCCACCAGGGGCATGTGCTCGACTTCGCCATGGGCAACCTGCAGGCGGCCACCCCGCCCAAACCCCAACCACAAAAGAAGGAAAAAGCTTCCCCGGTTTCCGAGGGTGCCTCCATGAATGAAACCCTCACGGGTGATGCCGGCGCCGTGCAGACAGGCGGATCGTCTGCGAGTCCCTCCGAGGAATCCAAGGATGTGATTCACGAACCAGCCGTCCATCACGAGCCGCTCGAGATTCCGCCTGGAGCCGTCCTGGAAACCCTCCCACCGGAGGATCCGGGTCAGATCCTCCCGAATTGATCGTGTCCTCACTCTACGAGTCGCCGAAGCTGCTGGGGGAATATCTCCTCCTTCATTACGGCGGCGCGGAGGCGATGGGCCATGAAGCCCTGCCTGTCGATCAGCTTGTTTTCAACACGCCCTTTCCTCTGCGTTGCGTCCGGTGGTTGCTCAACACCGACCTCCTTCCGCAACATGCCAGCGCCCTCGAACTCGGTTGTTCGGTGGGAGCGTCTGCCTTCGAATTGGCTCGATCCTGCTCTCGTGTGGAGGCCAGCGACTACTCGGCCTCCTTTATCAATGCCGCCAACCAACTGAAGAAAGAGGGGAAGCTGGATGCCATTCGCCTTGTTGAGGGAGATCGCACGGAACCCTTCACGGTCATGGTACCGGCCGATGTCGACCGCTCCCGTGTCACATTTTCAGTGCAGGATGCCACGGCTCTACCGGAACCGCTCGGTCCCTACGATGTGGTGCTTGCGGCTAATCTGATCTGCCGTCTTCCCGACCCGGAAGCCCTGCTCCGACGCTTCACGGATCTCGTGAAACCGGGCGGGCAACTCCTGCTTACCACACCCTTCACCTGGCTCGAGGAATTCACACCGCGAGATCGCTGGATCGGCGGAATAACCACGGGGCCTTCCAGTGAAGAGGAACTCACGCGGAGGCTTTCCGGGCACTTCCGATTGCATCGCCGCGTCGATCTGCCATTCCTGATCAGAGAGCATGAACGCAAATATCAGCTCGGCATCGCCCTCGGGACCTGCTGGATCCGAGAGTAATCAGGTGATCCATCCGATCGCTGATCCCGTCAATTGGGAGGCGCGCTACGTCATCGGGGATACCCCTTGGGACAAGGGGTGTGCGGCCCCTCCTCTTACGGAATTCTTGGCAATCCATCCCGTCACCGGACGGGTGCTCGTGCCGGGATGCGGGCCCGGCCATGATGTGCGTGCGATCTCGTCGCAAACCGCCAGGGGGGTCGAGGTTACAGGACTCGATCTCTCGGAGACCGCGCTTCGGATCGCCCGAGGCTTTAGCCCTGCGGGATCCGAGACCTACGAACTGGGTGATCTGTTTCAACTTCCTGCAGCTTGGGAAGGCCGCTTTGACTGGGTCTTCGAACACACCTGTTTCTGCGCGATCCCACCCGAACGCCGTGCCGATTATGTGTTGGCCATCTCCCGCGTGCTGAAGCCAGGAGGGAACTACCTTGCGATTTTCTTCCTCGATCCCGGCGTCGAGAAGGGACCACCGCACGGCGTGACAAGGGAGGAGATCTCGGGCCTTTTCGATCCCGATCTCGAATTACTGGAGGAATGGATCCCGGAAAAGGCCTTTGCTGGCCGAGAAGGCCAGGAACTCTGTCAAATCCGCCGCAAGGCGGTTGAGGCTGTCAGGCTGAAGACCGAAGGCTGTTAGAAATCCTTCAGGAAAAGGACGTAGCCACAAAAAGCACAAGAACCACAAAAAAGAACTGTTCCGAGGCTCTTTCACCATGTGCCTTTTGTGCATCTTGTGGCAATCACCCTGCCTCAAGACATGATGTCTCATCCTGAAGCATAATAGCCCCCCTGCCCTCCCCATGAGCTCCTGCTGTCACCATCATCACCGGCAGGAAGATCGTCCTGCTGCTCCTCCCACACGCGCAGGCACTCCCTTCACCTGCCCAATGCATCCGGAGGTTCTCTCCGATGATCCCGGGGATTGCCCGAAGTGCGGCATGCCGTTGGAGCCCCTGACTCCGCACGGGGGCGAGGATCACGAGTCTGGCCTGATCGGCAGACGCACGCTGATTGCGTTTCTCTTTGCCCTGCCTCTCTTCGTGATCGCCATGGCCCCGATGTCGGGACTCCATCTTCTTCCGGAGACGATCTCGGGCTGGGTGGAGCTGATCCTCTCACTTCCCGTCCTGTTCTGGTGCGGGGCCCCAATCTGGACTAAGGGACTGAGTTCTTTTGTGCGGGGAAGTCTCAATATGTTTTCCCTCATCGTGCTTGGGACGGGGGCATCCTTCATACAAAGCGTTGTTACCCTCCTCCAAGGTCACGGCTCGCACGGACTCTACTTTGAAGCGGCGGCCACGATCGTGACGCTGGTACTCCTCGGTCAGTGGCTCGAGGCTCGCGGGCGAGCACGCGCCGGTTCGGCCCTGCGTGAACTGCTCGATCTCACTCCGCCCAAAGCAATCCTAGTCACCCCGGAGGGAGACCGGGAGGTGCCTGTTTCGGATCTCCATCCCGGCGACCTCGTTCGTGTTCTCCTGGGAGGGAAGATTCCTGCCGATGGCACCCTGACCGAGGGGTGGAGCTCGGTTGACGAGTCGATGCTCAGCGGCGAGCCACTACCGGTCGAAAAACAATCCGGCTCGCACATCTCGGCGGGAACTCTCAACCGCCAGGGTAGCTTCGTTCTGCGCGTGGAGAAATCAGGTGGCGGCACTCTCCTCTCGGGAATCATCGCCACGGTTGCCCAGGCGCAGCGCAGTCGCGCCCCCATACAGCAGCTCGCCGACCGGGTGGCCTCGGTCTTTGTCCCCGTCGTCCTCGGTGTCGCGGCACTGACACTTATTCTCTGGATTTTCCTGGGTGGAGGATGGTCCATGGGGATGCAGTCCGCCGTAGCAGTCCTGCTGATCGCCTGCCCCTGCGCGCTGGGACTCTCCACACCGATGGCGCTCATGGTCGGCATCGGACGTGCGGCACGGCTAGGAATCCTGGTGCGTGACGCAGCCTCCCTCCAAAATCTCTCCACCGCGAACTTGCTCGCTCTCGACAAGACGGGAACCCTCACCGAGGGCAGACCAGAACTCTCCGGCATCCACCCCCTCACTCCCTTCACGGAGGCAGAACTTCTTTCACTTGCCGCTTCGACGGAGCGGGGCAGCGAACATCCCTTGGCACGGGCGATCATGCGAGCCGCGGAGGAGCGAGGAATTAAAATCAAGGTCACGACCGAATTCACCGCCTGGCCCGGCGGTGGAATCTCAGCACGGGTTGATGAAAAGGAAATCCTGATCGGCAGCATCTCGTTCCTGAGAGAACGCGGCGTTCCGATGGGTGATCTTGAAGCGATCCCTCTCGACGCTACTACTGGTCTCATTGCCATCGCCGTGGAGGGAAAGCCTGCGGGGCTCCTTACCGTTCAGGACATCATCCGCCCTTCAGCCAGGACACTCATCGCGGATCTCCGATCGCTTGGTATCTCGGCAGCCATGCTGACCGGCGACCGGGAGGAAACGGCGCGCGCGCTTGCACAGGATCTTGGGATCACTCTCTGGAAAGCCGCTTGTTCGCCGCAATTGAAGGCGGAGCAGATTCGAGACTGGGCCGCCGAGGGCTACCGTACTGCGATGGCTGGGGACGGCATCAACGATGCCCCGGCGCTTGCCGTGGCCTCGGCCTCGATCGCCATGGGAGCCGGTTCCGATATCGCCAAGGAGACAGCGGGGCTCATCCTCCTGCGCCCCTCGCTTGAGGGGATCGTCGCCTCGATACGACTGAGCCGTGCGATCCTAGGAACGATCCGGCAGAATCTTCTCTTTGCCTTCGGGTACAACATCCTCGGCATCCCCATCGCCGCCGGGGTTCTCTACCCCTTCTTCGGCATCCAACTCAGCCCGATGATTGCCGCCGCCGCGATGAGCCTCAGTTC
>CANIVT010000042.1 GCA_947471565.1 Spartobacteria bacterium
AGGTCGCACAGTATTCCGCGCACATGGACGACATAGGGGCAATGGGCGCAGAGAAACACGACGAGCGTTCCGGCAGGCCCCGCCAACTCGTTCAACGTGCGGACGAGTCCGGAGCAGACATCGGGAAGCAAAAAATCAGGAGCCGGTGCGCCTGCAGGAAGAAGATCGGGGAAGTCGGTCGAAAGTGTGGCCATACCGGAAAGGATGAAGGATGAATGAAAATTTATGAAGGATGAACCAAGCGGCAGGGAAGCCGCGCGGAAGACTGCCTAAGGCAGCCCTGCAAAGGGCGGCACGGCTTACCGGGAGGCAAGTGCCGTCAATGAAAAGAAAAAGACCTCACCAAGATGGTGTCGTTGGCTAGCATCAGAGGCCCATGACCTCCGGACTCGATGCGCTTTTTATCACGGGCACCCCCGTGCTTGCGCTCGCGCCGATGCAGGATGTGACCGACCGGGCCTTCTGGGAACTGATGACCCGCTACGGCGGCGCGGACCTGTACTACACCGAGTATTTCCGAGTCTACCCGACCTCGCGACTCGACAAGCCGATCCTCGACTCGATCATCCGTAATCCCACGGGCCGCCCCGTCGTCGCGCAGATGATCGGCAATGACATCCCCTCCCTTGTCCGTTCGGGCAAGGAACTGCAAAAACATCCCGCCGCCGCCATCGATCTCAACCTCGGTTGCCCCGCGCCGGTCGTCTATCGCAAGTGCGCCGGAGGCGGACTCCTCCGCGACCTGCCACGTGTGGACGGAATTCTCGGGGCCCTGCGCGAGGCGATCACGGGAAAGTTCACGGTCAAGACGCGACTCGGGTTCGACGACGAGCGGACGCTCGAGGTGCTCCTGCCACTGTTCCGGAAACATGCGGTCGATCTTGTCACGGTCCACGGCCGCACGGTCCTGCAGATGTACCGGGGCGGCATCTGTCACGACCTGATTGCCCTGGCCTGCCGGGAACTTTCCTGTCCGGTGATCGCCAACGGCAATATCTCCACTCCGAGCGATGCCGCAGAGGCCCTTGCCTCGACTGGAGCGGCTGGTCTGATGATCGGACGGGGCGCGGTGCGTAACCCATGGATCTTTTCCCAAATCCGGGAGCATCTCGACAAAAAGCCAGTCTCTCTGCCGACCGGGCGTGACGTACTCGCCTATGTCCGCGACCTCTATGAAACGGTCTGCACTCCCGATGTCCCCGATCCGAAGCAGGTCCAAAAGATCAAGAAATACGCCAACTTCCTCGGCGAAGGTATCGGGCCGGAGTTCCTCCATGACGTACGCCGCGTGACGACCAAGACGGAGTTCTTCGCCCTCTGCGAGCGACACCTCGATCACGATAGACCGATGACGCTGAAGCCGTCATCGGCAGCCTATTAGGCTGCAGCCTGTTAGGCTATTAGCCAGACCCGAGACCGATCCAGAAACCAGCAGTCCGAAATCAAGAGATGCAGACCTCATCGTCTTGGACGATGCTTCTGTTTCAACCATCCGCCTCTGCCCTAATAGTCTAACAGTCTAAACCCCTTCAGTCTTTAGCCTTTTCCCTCATGTTCGAGATCAAACGCCGCGAAAAAATGGTCGAGCGGGCCCTGCTCGTCGGCGCCTACCCCTCCCCTGCAGACAAGGCGGATGCCGAGGATCTGCTCGAGGAGTTGGGTGAATTGGTTCGTACTCTTGGTGTCCCCGTGGCCGAGAAGATGGCGGTCCACAGCCGCGAACCGCAGGCACGCTACTTCCTCGGATCGGGTAAGGCGGAGGAGATCTGCGAACACGCGCGGGAGATCGGATGCGATGTCATCATCTTTGACAACGAGCTGACACCCGCCCAGCAGCGCAACTGGGAGAACCTTTCCAAAATCACCGTCATCGACCGCCAGGAGGTGATCCTCGATATCTTCGGCGCCCGGGCCCAGACCAAGGAGGCCAAGCTCCAGGTCGACCTGGCCCGCATGAACTACTCCCTGCCGCGGCTCACCCGTGCCTGGGGCCACCTCGGAAAGCAGGGCGGTGGCATCGGATCTAAGGGCGAGGGCGAGAGCCAACTCGAGCAGGACAAGCGCAAGATCCGCGGCCAGATGGACCGACTCCGGCGGGATCTCGTGGAGGTGCGCCGCAACCGCGCCAACCAGCGCAAGGACCGCAAGCGCGCCCCTGTTCCCAACGCCGCGATCGTCGGCTACACCAACGCAGGCAAATCTTCCCTCCTGCGCCGCCTCACGGGAGCGGACGTGCTGGTCGAGAATGCTCTCTTCGCGACACTCGACACGACGACTCGCAAGATCGATCTCCCCAATCGCCGACCGCTCTTGCTGACCGACACGGTCGGCTTCATCCGCAAGCTGCCGCACCAGCTCGTCGAGTCGTTCAACGCCACGCTGGAGGAGGCGGTCATGGCAGATTTCCTTGTCCACCTCCTCGATGCTTCGCATCCGCGTGTCCTCGAATTTCACGCCACGACGATGAAGGTGCTTGAGGAACTCGGCGCCGACGCAAAGAAGACGCTCACCGTCTTCAACAAGACCGACCGCGTGGAGGATCCGATGACCAAGGCGATGCTGCGCAACGCCCATCCCGACGCACTCTTCGTCTCCGTCCACTCGGGCGAAGGGCTCGACACCCTGGTGGCGCGGCTCGCCGACTTCGTCGGGGAGGAAAACCGCGAGCTTCTGCTCGAGATTCCCCATGACCGGAGCGACCTTGTCGCCCGGCTTCACCGCGAGGGAGTCATTCACGAAACGGAGTATCTCGACTCGGTCATGAGGATCCGAGCAACGGTGCCGCCGCGTCTCCGCGAGTCAGTCTCGCCGTTCGCTCTCGCCTGATCGTCGGAGTGAGGCGGAATCGTCACGAAGGGCAACTGGTTTCCTGCTTCCCCACAGACTCCCTTCCCGTGCTAGTGTGGCAGACCATCCGATGAGCGACGACTCCAAAGCCCCCGCCGATCTTTCCAGCCTCGGCCTCGACCTGACCGAAATGTTCCGTCCCTCCTGGACCAAGGAGGGTGGGCAACCCGCCGAGACATCCCGACTTGCCGCCTCGTTCGGCGACGATGAGGGAGACCGTGCCCGCCAAGGCGGACGCGGTCCGAGGCGCGACGATCGTTCCGGCAGAGATCGCGGACCAAGACCTGAACGTCCTGGCGGCATCGGCGGAGACCGTGACCGCGGTCCACGTCGCGATTCCCGCGGAGGACCCCGTGGCAAGGAAGGCGGACGTCGCGACGAACGCGGACCGCGCAGGCACGAGGAGAGGGCACCGCGCGAACCGGCTGCTCCGCCACCGGCGCTGGAAGGCTGGAAGCTCGACCTGATTCCCGAACCTGCCGCCATCGAGGGTATCGCCAAGCAGGTGCGCTCCCGCGCCAAGGCGTATCCTCTCTTCGAACTCTCGCGACTGATCCTGAAACTCTCAGACCGCTACTCGGTCAAGCTCACCCCCCTCTCGGAGGAGACGCATGGCCTGTTCCGCGCCAAGCTCGACGGATCCCTCTGGAACAGCCGCAAGGAAGCCGCCGATCACCTCCTCTCCGAGCACCTCGGAAAATTCTACCGCCGCACGACCGTGGCGACCGAACCACCCAAGGGAGCCTTCACCGTCGTGGCGCAGTGTGGCATGAGCGGCGTCCTGCTCGGCCC
>CANIVT010000043.1 GCA_947471565.1 Spartobacteria bacterium
GCGCCGATACCGGACTTGACCACATTACCAAGGTTCACGTCGACACCCGCCTGAGCGTAAGAGCTTTTGCGGGCGGTGATCGCGCGGGGCTTGGAAGACGTTTTCGTTTTCTTGGTGCTCATGGTTTGAAAATTGGCTTCTAGATTTTTACTGAGGCGCGCGGGGTGAACAGCGGCGGTTGCGCGGTCTGGTCGGGAAGGAGTTGGGCAAGTCCGCGTCGGCGTTCCATGACAAGTTTATCAAAGGCCGCGTCGTAGGGGACGGGATACTCGCCGTTGAAGCAGGCCATGCAGAAGGAGTCCCTCTTCAGTCCCGTCGCCCGCACCATCCCGTCGGTGTCGAGGTAGCCGATGCTGTCGGCGCCGAGGTAGTCGCAGATCTCCTGGTGGGTGTGCTGGTTGGCGATGAGCTTTTCGGGATCGGGGAAATCGATGCCGTAGTAGCAGGCGTGCTTGTGGGGGGGGCAGCTGATGCGGAGGTGAACCTCCTTGGCCCCGGCCTCGCGGAGATTCACGACGCGCGCCTTGGCGGTGGTGCCGCGGACGACGGAATCGTCGACGACGACAACACGTTTGCCCTTCACCGCATCGCCGATGAGGTTGAGTTTCACGCGCACATTGAAGTCGCGGATCAGTTGCGTCGGCTGGATGAAGGTGCGCCCGATGTAGTGGTTGCGGACGAAAGCCGGATCGTACGGAATGCCAAGCTCCTCGGCGAACCCAAGGGCCGCGTAGATGCCGGAGTCGGGTACCGGGACGACCACGTCGGCCTCGACCGGATGGAGGCGTGCCAATTCGCGGCCCATGTTCACGCGCACCTTGCTGACGGTCGCGCCGCGCAGACGGCTGTCGGGGCGTGCAAAGTAGACGTACTCAAAGATGCAGAAGGCCTCGCGTGCGGGAGAGAAGGGGAACTCGGAGCGGAGCCCGCGCTCATTGATGACCACGACCTCGCCCGGCTCCAGATCCCGGACGAATTCGGCGCCGATCAGGTCAAAGGCGCATGTCTCCGAGGAGAGCACCCAGGCATCG
The DNA here is from genome assembly GCA_947471565.1 of Spartobacteria bacterium. Classification (GTDB taxonomy): domain Bacteria; phylum Verrucomicrobiota; class Verrucomicrobiia; order Chthoniobacterales; family UBA6821; genus UBA6821. The sequence continues at coordinate 1,032 of CANIVT010000043.1, forward strand.
TCCACCTTGCCCAGGGAGAGAGGGCGGAGGCCGTTGGGATCGCGGACACCGATGATCTCCTGCTCTCCCATGACGACGAGCGAAAAGGCTCCCTCCAACCGGCGCAACGCCCCGATCGGGCCACCCATCGTGTCATCGGGTTGGGCGAGGAGGTGGAGGACAATCTCGCTGTCGACCGTGGTCTGGAAGATGGATCCACGGGACTCGAGTTCGGCGCGCAGTGCGGCTGCATTGACCAGATTTCCATTGTGGGCGACGGCGAGTTGGCCGCGTGCCGTGTCGACGCCGAGGGGTTGAGAGTTGAGCAGGGTGCTTGACCCGGTGGTCGAATAGCGGACATGCCCGATTGCGCGTGTTCCCGTGAGAGACGAGAGATCCTCCTGATGGAAGACCTGAGAGACGAGCCCCATCCCCTTGTGAAGATGGAAGGGCTTCCCATCGGTGCCACCCGAGGCAATGCCCGCGCTTTCCTGTCCGCGGTGTTGGAGGGCGAAAAGACCGTAGTAGGTCAAAAGGGCCGCATCCTTGTGGCCGTACACGGCGAAGACGCCGCACTCATGTTTGGGGCGATGGGATTCGGACAAGGAAGGCTTGGAGGTGAAGGCGTGGATCAAGTGGACAACCGCGCTCTGCGGGAATGTCGCATAAGATTTTCATCTTTGCGCCGTCTCTTCAAACATCATTTGGAAAATTGCACGCATTGACTCCCTTTCGGAGATTGCGGTTGACCGGAGGAGTTTTTTTCCGTTCGCTTCTCCGCTTTTCCGATGGCGCTCAGAAACTTTTCCTTCCCTCTTCCGATGCCGGACCAGGGGGCATCCTTCTCCCCCGATCTCCAACCCGGCGGAGGTGACACCACCTCTCCGTGGCTTCGTTTTTCCTGGAATTCCTCTTCCTTGGGAACCGCTCCCTCGGGATCCGATCTGATTCGCCGTGCAACCCACGAGGAAGGCGAGGAGGTTCTCCGTGTTTTGCTTCTCTCGCTCTCGATGGATTCCGCATGGAACGATTCCTTTGCCCAAGCCGAGAGATATCTTTCCGAGGCTGTCTCCCGCATTTTTAACTCCACCGAACCGCTCTGCCTCGTGATTCCCAAGGGGAACAGGATGATTGCCGCATCGTTGCTCGACCCCCTTCCCGAGGCCTCGTTTCATTTGGTCAGCGGTCCCTCTGTCCTGATGGAATACCGCAACCGCGGCATCGGATCACGCCTTCTGCATGCCTCGTTGGCAACCCTTGCCGAGGCCGGGGTGACCACTCCTTTCGGGATCACCAGGGACAAGACGGTGGCGTCCAAGCATGTTTTCCCGAAGTACGGAGGAATCTCCGAGCGGGTGGTTTTGGCGAAATCGGTTTAGCTAGTGCTTGAAACCGGAATCGTGATCGGGCATTCTGTCCGACCATTTTGGGACCACTGCCTTGTGGTGTAACGGTAGCACAGCAGATTCTGGATCTGCTTGTCATGGTTCGAATCCATGCGAGGCAGCCACTCTTAACGGGTCACGGGGAGTTAGGGAGAGGAGACCAACGCGATTGCAAAGAGAGCTGGAATTGGTGCTTGAATACGATAACTCCAGCACCAATCCCCATTCGGGAGCCACCGAAACCTTCAGCCTTCAGCCTTCAGCCTTTTTGTGGGCTTCCTGTAACTGAGAACTTTGGCGGGCGGGATGTTCTTGTGAATGGTCCTGCTCTTGCGGTGCTCTCCGAAGTGATTCAGGGCCACTTTGCGGAAACGCATGCTGCCCGTCATGTACCAGCAGACCGGATAGGTGAAGGTCCGGAATTCCCCCTCCTCGTGCAGGGTTTCCCGGGTAGCTGTCAGGATGAGTTCCTGAATTTCCAGCGGCATGCTGGCAAAGGGGAGGCCCGAGAGAATGAGTCGCGGTTTTTCCCAACCCCGATGGGAGAGCAGATCGGGGAGTTCCTCGGCTGAGCCATGATGAAAATCAATTCCCGGAAAGCGGTCCTCAAGGTGTCCGTGGAAGTGGGGATCCCGCTCGATGCCAAGGTACTTCGCCCCCTCGGGAAGACGTTCCAGAACGGCCTCGGTGAAGGCTCCCGTACCGGGGCCGAACTCGACGACGATGTCGCCTGATCTCAACTCGATCCCTTCGAGCATCGCCTCGGCCAGTTCCCTCGAACTGGGAAAGAGAGCGCCGACCTGTGTGGGTCGGGCGGCGAAGCGCGCCAGAAAGGCAAGGGCTTCCGCAGCTTGGGCGATCGGATTGGCTTCGTTCTTCTTCTTTTTTGGGGCGTGACTCATGGAA
>CANIVT010000044.1 GCA_947471565.1 Spartobacteria bacterium
AAGACGGTTTCGAGCAAGAGTAGGTCGACACCACCGTCAAGCAGGGCCTCGATCTGCTCGGCGTAGGAGACCACGAGCCCGTCGAAGGTGACGGCACGGTAGCCGGGATTGTTCACATCCGGCGACATCGAGGCGGTACGATTGGTCGGTCCGACCGATCCGGCCACAAAGACACGGCGTCCGGGATTGGCAGCCATGTATTCCTCGGCGGCTTCACGAGCCACCTTGGCTCCGGCGAGGTTGATCTCACGCACAGCATCTTCCAGTCCGTAGTCGGCCTGCGAGACGGTGGTGGTGCTGAAGGTGTTGGTCTCGACAATGTCGCTCCCGGCCTCGAAGTAGGCGCGGTGGATCCCCTTGATGACATCGGGACGGGTGATGGAAAGGAGGTCGTTGTTCCCTTTGAGATCATGACCATGATCCTTGAATCGCTCGCCGCGGAAGTCGGCCTCGGTGAGCGGATGACGCTGGATCATCGTTCCCATAGCCCCGTCGAGCAGGGCGATGCGTCGGGAAAAGAGCTCCCGCAGAGCGGCGTCGGATTCGTGGTTGGGAAGTGTGGTCTGCATGAGGATCAGGGATTGGAGTGGTCGGCGGCGCCTGCTACGGCTGAAGAATGACAATGGAGATGAGCAAGGATCTGACGATCTCCCTGCCCGAAGGCTATGCGTCCCGAACGCAGCGTTACGCGTTGCTGCTGTCGCTGGATCCCGGACTTCCCACCGCGGAAATCGCCACCCGACTGAGGGAGGAGGGCATCCTGCCTCCGATGATCGTGGCGGCTCGCGCCAAGGGATCCACCGCGGAGGCCGTGGAATTGATCGAGCATCTCGTCTCCACGCACAGGATCTTGGAAGCCCCTGAGGCTCGCTGGATCTGCGGGACGGGACACTCTGCGGCCGAGGCCGTGCGTCTTGTTCTCAACCACCCCGATCTGGCGGGACGGGCGGCCTGTCTCTCGACCTCCTTTGAGGGTACGGAGGGGGCGCCTCCCCTTCATTCGCGCCTGCTCCGGGAGCTGGAGGAGACGATGGATCTTCCGGGGGGAGTACGCCTTTGTTTCGACTACGGCACCTTGGGAATCGACGAGTGCTACGAGCCGTACCATCGGGATGCAGGTGCCTTCCTGCGTGCGAAAGGGTGGAAGGATGATCGCGAGTTCCGGATCACCCGAACTGCGGGAGGATCGCACGATACCGCCTCGTGGAGCGAACGCCTCGGCCCGGCCCTGTGCTGGCTGGCGGAATGCTGACATCTCAGGCGACGGAGGGAACCCGGCGCTGCAGGAGAGAACGCTCGATGACCACAAAGAGAGCGGCAAAGAGCAGATCACCCGCAAGGCTGTTACGGAAGAAGGTCCATGTCGGCGGATAACCGGGGAGGCCAACAGTCAGGGCCTGCACCCATCCGGAAAAGGTCTGAGTGTAAGAAGGGAGACCGAGCCAACTTCCCGTATTGGTCACCACATAGAAAAAGACCGAGGCAGCAAAGGTGCCGCCAAGCACCGCGCCCAACCCGCTCCGCCCACGAAGACTCCACCCGATCGCGACCGCCACGAGATACCCGGGCAGGGTCCAGAGGAGTTGGGGAGAAAAGATCGGTGCGCCATAGTGGGCGTTGAGCACGACATCGGAGAGCACGAGCGCCATGACCGGTACAACCAGTCCGATCAACCCGGGCAGGAAAAGCGCCCCGCAGAGAGCGGATGCCATGAGCGGGGAGAAATTTGGCAGAACCTCGGGAGCCACCTCGACGCGGATCACGCGGAAGAAGGTTCCGAGAAGCAGGAGAAGAAGCGCCACGGACATGGCGGAAGAAGAAGATGCGATTCGGTTCGGGGTCATTGAGGTGTGATCAGTGAAGGGGCCAGTCGACCGATGTTGGCACCCGGCATGCGGGAATCAAGTGTTCCCGGCATCATCGGAAGACACCCCGCGGAACCGTCGGCATAACCAACCATGGCCTGCCCTCCGACCCGGAAGTGGACCGTCCGCTCCGTGGCGTTGAAATAGTAAAACTCCTCGACCATCGGTTTTTTGGCGGTAGCGGGTGCCTGGAAGGTATTCACCTGGGCGCAGGTCGCGAAGACGGGGATCCTACCAGGACTCGATAAGGCCAACTGGCTCTTTCCCTGCAACAGAAGGTTGTACCCGTAGGCGAAATGGGTGGAGCCATACTTCGGCTTGAAGGTGTTGCCTGCCCGGGAAAACGAGGGGTCGACGGCCATTCCTCCCGAAGCGGCGATGTAGGGGCCGAGCGGACCTTGATTGAGATCCAGCCACCTCTTGCCCTCAGGTGCGGAGAGACTGGCGGATGGTTCGAGCCCGAACCACCATTGGGTCCCACCGTTCGTATTGACCCTGTAAGGCCAGAAGGTCATCCCGTTTTCCGCCAAGTACGACTGGGCGGCGGCATTGAGTTGGGCAATGACATGGGCGCTCGTGGCGTCTGTTGAGGATGCATAAACACTTCGAGCAGCAGGGACCAGCATCACTGCCAGCACGACCACGATGCCCAGCACAACAAGCAGTTCGAGAAGAGTGAAGGCTCCCCTTCTAGCGGAATTCAGGATTTCTGTAGGTTTTTCCATCGGGCGAGCAGAAGCACAGAGAGGGATAGAAGACACAATAGGCCGGCTTGAGGCTCGGGTATCACTTGGGGATCCAATCCGGAATAGGTGCCGAAAGTCACAGGCTGCAACACTCCGTTTTGATCGAGATAGTTGCTTGTGGGATCAGCTCCAGGCCAAGCGAACTCAGCAAGCGTCCATCCATCATACGAACCGCTGGTGATCCAACGACTGAGTTGAGATGCGGGGGAGATAATCCACCCCCCTGACGGCACGTCAAACGTGAAGGAACCTTCATCCCCATACTCCACAAATTCGCTCCCACCCGAGATCCAGTAGGTCCATACCGGAGAATCCAGGGGGTTGACGATCGCTGACTTGGTCTCGCCGATCGTGAAGTCCGTGAAGAGTCCGTAGGCACCCGTGCTGACACTGAGAGCGTAGTCGGTTCCCTGAGATGCTGAGAGAACTCCCTGAAAAAGATCTTCTCCCGACCAGTTGGTGCCGGTCAGTGGATTGACGAGTCCGTCGTAGTGCCACGCGTAGCGGATCGGGTCATTCGACAGCGTGGACTCATTGAAGACCAGGTAAGAGACATTCGATCCGCTCCCGAGATTCACCGTAACAGGCTCTTGCCCTGTGATCACCGCAGCATGGACGTGGTACAGACCGAAAATAAGAGATGCCGA
>CANIVT010000045.1 GCA_947471565.1 Spartobacteria bacterium
GGTGATGCCGTGGACCGATCCTCCCCGATCCGTCCAGACGTAGATGCCACGGCCCTCGCAGGAGTCGCAGCGCTTGGTCTCCTTGCTCATGCGGCCTCCTTTCGACGTGACCGCTTTGTTTTCGCTGGCAGGGCGCAGCGCGGAACAAAGCAATTTAGAAGCTTTCCGGTCCGACGATCGATGTGGCGACGAATCCCGGCGATGTCGTGTGTAAAATCGAAGTGGTCGAATGCCAGGAGCTTTTCAAAATCCAATGGGCAGCCGTTAGCATGCGTCGCAGCAAGATCCATCATCATGTCCATCGGGTCAGAAACCATTTCATCCCGCCGCGCCCGATGGACAATTTTAGCAATAGTCGCATTCTCCTCTTTTGTGACTTTGAACGAGGTCATGCGGCCTCCTTTTTTGGAAAAGTCGTAATTTCCACCCAAGTGGCGACACCTATTACACTGTCGAGTCTTTCGACTTTCAGATCGAACGGAGTCATATCGTACATCTTCTCGATCAGTCGCTTTACGGCTGCGGGTACTGATGTCGTGGAGCTGGCTTTCCATCCGCAGGCTCGCACCGTGAAAGTACCCATGGAGTAGCTGGCTTTGAACATGAGTCGGTGCTTCATGGCAGCACGTCTCCTTTTTTTGCCCCCTTAATGAAGGGAGCGGTGAAAAAGAAACTATTCGCGTATGCGTAGATGGCCCCGCTGGCATCTTTGAAAACGATGCCCCCATCATTCACAATCAGAACGGTTAACGGACGAGGTGCGTAGTTCAGCTCCGTCGGGAGCTGGTTGTTGCTTAAAATCCCGTTGGGGGAACAGGCAGCCATGCAGAGGCATCCAGCTATCAGTAGAATGAACTTCATGGCTCTTAGTCCCAGAGGGCCTCGGGTTGAGCGTTGGACTTGATGAGCAAGTCGGCAGCGACGAAGTGATCCCAGGCGATCTCCTGCTCGCGCTTGGCGGCGAGGCGCTGCGCGTAGCGGATGCGCTCGGTGATGGCGAGGAGCCCCTCGACCTTGGCCAGCTGCTTGAGCAGGTCGTAGGGCTTTTCCACGACTCCCTTGACGACGATCTCGGTCTTCTTGGCGGGGAGATCGAGGCCGTTGCGATGGAGGATCTTCTCGAGATCCCCCTTGGAGGGCATGGAGGGGAGGATCAGCTTGTGGACGCCCCGGCGCACCAGCTGCTCCATCTCGGTGTGCTGTCCACCCTTGATCTTCTCCATGAGGAGCTGCGTGCCGCAGAGGGCCATGCCGCAGCCGGTCTCATCATGGATCTCGCGGATCACCTCCAGGCAGGCGAAGAAGCTTGAGAGCCGGTAGGTGTACATGAGCAGGTGGAGCTCGTCGAAGATGAGGAGCATCTCCGGCGAGATCGCCCGCTTGATGTAGGCGATGAGCTGGGCCGTGTTCCCCTTGTCGGAGACACCGACCGAAGAAGCGATGGCGCGCACCATGCCGCCGAGGCCGCTGGCTGCCTTCATGCGGATGTAGGGAGTGGAGCCGTGGTTGTTCTGGACGGCGTAGTTTTCCAGCGCCCAGGTTTTTCCGATGTGGGAGGGACCGAGGACGAAGGCAACCGTGTGACTCTCGCGAGCGAGGTGGAGGAGCGTCCAGATGCGCTGGGCGGTCGGGGTGAGGACGAACTCCTCGCGACCTGCGAAACGCTTCTTCTGACGGGCGAGGAACTCGCGGGCTCCCTTGGCCATCTTCTCGGGGACATCAAGCCTCTTGCCATCGGGACCCGTGTATTTCCCCTGAAAGATGCGAGCGACCGTCGTTTTGTCATAGCCGACCGCATCGGCGAACTCGGCCAGGGTGACCGGGTGACGCGGATCGATCGCCCAGAGGAAGGAATCGATCAGGAGTTTACGGCGCTCGGGCGAGCAGTGGGCCATGTTGACGCGCACGTCGTGGAGGGAGAAGTTCCAGGAGGCGCGGACATTGTTGCCCGTGTTGGGGGCGAGTTGCTGCTCGGCTGGGACGATCTGCTGATCGTCCGGACCGGGCGTCGGTGTGGTCTCTTCGTTCATGCGTTCGGGGTGTTGTTGGTTTGGTTTCTAGAGCAGGTCATCTGCGCTAAAGGGTTCGCTGGAGGATTCGTAGGACTCGCCCGAGGCGAGGACCGGTTCGGGCTCCTCGGTGCTCTCGAGCAGGGCGTCGGCCTGCCCGCCGATCTGGCGCAGCAGGCGGGCCTTGGCGCGCTCCTCGGAGGTGACGGGGGCACCGGAGACCACGGCGGCGTTGTGGCGTGCGCGGGCGGCCTTCTCGCGGGCCTCCTTGAGGTGGCGTGCGCGGAAGGGGGCGAGAGCCTCCGCCTCGGCCTTGGCAGCCCTTCCGCAGGCCTCCTGCACGGCGGCGAGATCCGCGCGGTCGACCGAGGTGATGCGCGGGCAGGCGGCGACGAAGCGCCCCTTGGCGTCAAAGGTCCAGAGGGCGTCCGGGGCGTAGGGATTGAGGATCGTGCGGTAGCGCTCCCCATCGGTGAGCATCCGGGCGTCATAGCGCAGGACATCTCCGCTGACCGATCCGTCGCGGGTGACGAGCTTGCCACCCCGCACCGTGATTTCCTCGCCCATGTCCTGCAGCAGGATCGAGGCGACGGCCTGCGGGCGCAGGCGCTGCAGCTGGCGACTGCCCGCACGCCAGACCTCGGCGGGGCTCATGCGGCGCATCCCGCCGAGTCGGGGATCGGGGAGATAGTGCATGTCCCAGCCTTCGAGATCGTGGTCGGTGCGGGCATTGATGCGGGCGTAGATCTCCTCGGCGATGGCGCGGAACTGCTGGATGGTGAGCACCTCCCAGCGGAGCATTTCGACCCGTTCGGGGGGGAGGTAGGCGATGGCGCGCAGCAACGCGTCATTGGCCTTGAGCAGGCCGTGGAGCTGCTCGGGCCGGTGGTCGCGGTCCTTGCCGGTCTGGGCCGGGAGAGCGGCCATCTCGTTGTGGATCAGGTTGCCGAGGGATTCCAGGGCGGCCTTGAAGCGGAAGTTACCCTTGGAGCGGCCCGCGTATTGGTGGGCGGCGGCGGCGGCTCCGGTCATGCCGGAGCGGGCTACCGTGATGAGGCCGCCGGTCTCCTCATGGAGGAAGCGCTCCAGATCGGGGCGGATGGCGGCCGTGCCATGCTCGACCACGAGGGTCGTGCCGCGCGGGGAATAGCCGAAGGTGCCCAGGACATGGGCAAGGAGGAAACGCATGTCGGCCTCCTTCAGGCCGTCCA
>CANIVT010000046.1 GCA_947471565.1 Spartobacteria bacterium
AAAAATCTAGAAGCCAATTTTCAAACCATGAGCACCAAGAAAACGAAAACGTCTTCCAAGCCCCGCGCGATCACCGCCCGCAAAAGCTCTTACGCTCAGGCGGGTGTCGACGTGAACCTTGGTAATGTGGTCAAGTCCGGTATCGGCGCTCTGGTGCGTCCCACGCATGGACGGGAAGTACTCGGAGGAATCGGTGGTTTCGGTGGACTCTTTCGCCCCGACTTCAAGGGACGCGGTATCAAGGATCCCGTCCTTGTCTCAAGCGTCGACGGCGTCGGCACCAAGCTCAAGATCGCCTTCGCGACCGACAAGCACGACACCATCGGCCAGGATCTGGTCAACCATTGCATCAATGACATCGCGGTCACCGGAGCGCGTCCCCTCTTCTTCCTCGACTACATTGCCGCGGCGAAGCTCGATCCCCGTGTCCTGAAGCAGATCATCACAGGCCTCTCCAAGGCCTGCAAAGCCGCCGGATGCGCCCTGATCGGTGGCGAGACGGCCCAAATGCCGGGCCTCTACGGCGAGGGTGAATATGATCTGGCCGGCTCGATCACTGGTGTGGCCGACCGCAAGGATCTTCTCGATGGCAGCCGAGTCAAAGTGGGCGATGCCTTGATCGGACTCCCCTCCAATGGTCTTCACACCAACGGCTACTCGCTCGCCCGCAAGGTCCTCTTCGACCTGCTTGGCCTCAAACTCACCGACCGCCCAGCCGGACTCGGCACGACCGTTGGCGCGGAACTCCTCAAGGTCCACCGGAGCTACCTGCCGGCCTTCGACAAACTCGCCAAGATGAAGGGTAAACCCCTTCACGCCGCAGCGCACATCACCGGTGGCGGCCTCATCGACAATCTCCCCCGGGTACTCCCAAAAAACTGCGACGCCCTGATCGATCCCGGTTCCTGGAAGGTACCGGCGATCTTCGGGATCATCGGCAAGGGCGGGAATGTTGATCCCCTCGAGATGTACCAGGTCTTCAACATGGGTATCGGCATGGTGCTTGTCGTCCCCGGCAAGGAGGGTGAGAAGATCGCAAAGACTCTCGGCGGCAAGGTCATCGGCGGCATCATCAAGGGAAACGGAATTGTCCGCTTCTTCCCGGAACCAGGCCGCTAATTCCTTCATGAACGACGACCCCTCCGAAACTCCCGGCCGGAGCAAGGCGCTCGGCATGGGACTCGGGGCGGGACTTCTGGGAGCTGTCGCCCTCGCCGTGCGGTACGGTTGGCGAAAGACCCTGCGCACCATCATTCCCGACTCCATTTCCCCTGCTGTCTTTGCGACCAGGGTGACAGACACCTCGGCGGGAGAGATCGTCTATCATACCGCCGACAGCCAGTTTCCCGGCCCCCCGCTGCTTTTCCTCCACGGTGTTTTCCCCGGCGCCTCCTCGTTTGAGTGGTCGAGGATTTATCCCCGCTTTGCCGAGGCATGGCGCGTCCTCGTTCCCGACATGGTCGGCTTCGGCGAATCCCAGCGCCCCGACCCCGCACCGACGGCCGAGGAGCAGGTCCGCTCGCTTGCGGAGTTCCTCGATGCCATCGTCCCGGGGGAGCCTGCGGTGATCGTCGCCTCGGGACTCTCGGCGAACATCGCCCTGCTCTTCGCCTCCCGTCATCCCGAGAAGGCATCCCGCCTGATTCTCTGGATGCCCGACATCGCCCTGGGCAAGGCCAATCCCTCGCGCGGTTGGCACCGGCTCGGTTGGTTCCCCCGGCTCGCACGGATGGTCTACAGACATCAACTTGCCACCGAAACCTTCCTGCGCGCCTGGATACTCCGCTCAGGCTTCAACGCCGAGGATTCCTCGCTTGAGGAATCGCTCTCGGTGATCACCTCGACCGCCCAGCAGTACGGCGCCGAGCATGCCTTCCTATCCCAATGCTCCAAATCCTACTGGCGCAGCCTCCGCACAGGACTCCGTGCCCTCACCGCCCCCGTCTCCATGCTGCTGGCCACGGGCGATGACCGGGACTCCTCGGCCGCGATCGCCGATCTGCGTCCGCTCGTCGGCCGCTTCTCCATCAGGGAGGTGACCGCGCGCGGAATCCTCGCCCCGCTCGCGGAGCCCGATGCGGTCGCCGAGGCGCTCGCCCGCGAACTCGCCCCCCTCCCGCCGGAGACTTCTCTTCCCCCGATAAATTGATTGCACCGCCCGAGGTGACAGACACACCATCGCTGTACTTGTGAACGTCTCCGATCTCCGCGAAATTCTCCAATACGTCCCCCGCTTCCGGGAGCGGATCTTCGTGATTGCCGTCGATGGAGCGGTGGCCGCCTCCGAGAATTTCTCCAACATCCTGCTCGATCTCGCCGTGCTTCGCTCGCTGAGCGTCCGGGTGATCCTCGTGCACGGGGCGAGTCGGCAGATCACCGATCTGGCCACGAAGCGGGGCATCAAGGTTTCCAACACCGACGGAACCGGCATCACCGATGACGCGACCCTTGAGGTTGCGATCGATGCGGCGATCCGGCTCACCAACGGGATCATGGAGGGACTTTCCGCGGTCGACCTGCGGGCTGCCTACGCCAACGCGATCATCGCGCATCCGGCCGGCATTCTCGGCGGGACCGACCAGCTCTTTACCGGACGGGTGGAGCGGGTCGACAACCATGCCCTGGAACTGCTCCTCAAGGAGGGAATCATCCCTGTCATTCCGCCTCTCGGCTTTGACGGCGAGGGAAGGACCTACCGGGTCAATTCGGACGGCATCGCACTCGAGGTGGCAGAGGCACTTCATGCGGCTAAGATCATCTTCCTCGGTGCGGACGACGTGGTGGGTGGCCCAAGCCCACTGCCCAGACAGCTCTCCATCGATGAGGCGGAAGATCTCACTAGGAAACTCCGCGCCTCGGGTGGCTCCTCCGGCCTCATCTCAAAGCTCGAATGCGCCGCACGCTCCTGCCGGGTTGGCGTGCCCCGGGCCCACCTGCTCGACGGCAGGATCAACGAGGCCTTGCTGACCGAAATCTTCAGCCACGAGGGTTCCGGCACGATGGTTTATTCCAACGAGTACCAGCAGATCCGGCGGATCTTCAAAAAGGATGTGCGTGCCGTGATGAAGCTGATCCGGCAGTCGGTTGAG